>NZ_CP020104.1:755000-1955000 GCF_002056795.1 Spirosoma aerolatum
AAGCCCCAGTAAACGGCGGCCGTAACTATAACGGTCCTAAGGTAGCGAAATTCCTTGTCGGGTAAGTTCCGACCTGCACGAATGGTGTAACGATCTGGGCACTGTCTCAACCATGAGTTCGGTGAAATTGTAGTAGCGGTGAAGATGCCGCTTACCCGCCACGGGACGGAAAGACCCCGTGCACCTTTACTACAGCTTAACAGTGAATGCCGGTCAGGCATGTGTAGGATAGGCGGGAGGAGTTGAAGGGGCGTCGCCAGGCGTCGTGGATCCAACCTTGAAATACCGCCCTTGGCTGACTGGCGTTCTAACTCCGGGAAGGAGGACCCTGTTTGGTGGGTAGTTTGACTGGGGTGGTCACCTCCGAAAGGGTAACGGAGGTTTCCCAAGGTTGGCTCATGCCGGACGGTAATCGGCAGGGGAGTGCAATAGCAGAAGCCAGCTTGACAGTGAGGCCAACAAGCCGATCTGGGACGAAAGTCGGGTATAGTGATCCGGTGGTTCCGCATGGAAGGGCCATCGCTCAAAGGATAAAAGGTACGCCGGGGATAACAGGCTGATCTCCCCCAAGAGCTCACATCGACGGGGAGGTTTGGCACCTCGATGTCGGCTCGTCACATCCTGGGGCTGGAGAAGGTTCCAAGGGTTCGGCTGTTCGCCGATTAAAGTGGCACGCGAGCTGGGTTCAGAACGTCGTGAGACAGTTCGGTCCCTATCTGTGGTGGGCGTTGGAATACTGCCGGGATCTGTCCTTAGTACGAGAGGACCGGGATGGACGTACCGCTGGCGAGTCGGTTGTTTGGCCGCAGGCACGGCCGAGTAGCTACGTACGGATCAGATAAGCGCTGAAAGCATCTAAGTGCGAAACTGGCCTGAAGATGAGTGTTCCTTAGTAGGGGTGTTGTAGACGACGACGTTGATAGGCGGCAGGTGTAGGCGTAGAGATGCGTTAAGCTGAGCCGTACTAATGGCCCCAACAGCGTGTGCATGTTACTTTGTGAAGTTCTGAGTGGTGTTTAATGCGTGAGGCTGTGTGGGTAGGTTGATGATTGATATCTCTTTCTGTGGGGTCTTTGAAACAAGGCAATCTAGAATATATAGGTCAGTGTAAAAGCTGATAAAGAGTCAATAGGTTGGTGCTGTTAAGGCGGGTGAACACCTCTTTCCATCCCGAACAGAGCCGTTAAGCCCCGTACTGCCGATGGTACTGCTGTCACAAGTGGGAGAGTAGGTAGGTGCCACCTTTGAAATTGCAAGGCCTGTCCATCTGGACAGGCCTTCGCTGTTTTTAAACAATTCGCCAACGTATTTCACTAAAGTTGGTGCTGTTACGCAAACTCGATTTGATGCATTGTAGGCAAAGTTATTTTTGCCAGTAATTGTTCTTCAAGTAGGTTTGCCCAGGCGTTCATATACGAAACGACGTCATCCCGAACGTTGTGTTTTAAATAACGTTTTTCTGGTGGAAGCTGAGCTAGGATCTGTCGGTCATCCAGGCGCTCCAAATGCTTTAAATCTTCAAGAGTGAGGCCTGCGCCCAGCATTTCACTAATTAGAAGATCAATAGGCATTTGACTGGTTGAACAATAATCTTCGACCTGCTCATTCCAGTCACCATACCGTTGCATGGCGTATCTGTGGATTTGATCTTTGGTTAGTTTGGTCAGTTCCTGAGCGAGGTTTCCGCAGTTGCAACCGCCCATATGGCCCCATTGGTAAGGCGCTCCATTTTTAAGATTGTTCGCTGTTTTGCGAAGTGCATCAATAAGTTCAGGCGTTGGACGAGCCATAATAAGACTGATTAGTAAGTTAATGGACTAATGTTCTTTGTTGGCGAAACAGCTATTTTTCTCATTTTGTTCTTGCAAAAAGGAAGCCCGTTGCGAAACGGGCTTCCTGATTAGCGAACTAATTCCATAAGGTCTTTATCATTTACTTCTTTGCGAATATCAGCCATATCCAGGAAGCGGGTGTAAATACCATCGAGTGTAGGTTTATCATATCGGAAGCCAAGCAATTCAAGCCGATGCTTGAGGGCGTGGCGACCAGAACGAGCGGTCAGTACAATCGATGACTTAGGTACCCCCACATCCTGCGGGTTCATGATTTCGTAATTCTCAGAATGTTTCAGGAAGCCATCCTGGTGGATGCCTGATGAATGGGCAAACGCATTCCGGCCAACAATGGCTTTATTAGCCTGAACGGGCATCCGCATCATTTGTGATACAAGGTTACTTACCGGATATAGCCGAGTTGAATCAATATTGGTGTATAAGCCAAGCTCTTTCTTGACCTTTATGGCCATAACGACTTCTTCGAGCGAGGTATTACCAGCCCGCTCACCAATTCCATTGATGGTGACTTCTACCTGACGAGCACCATTCATAACGCCAGCCAGCGTATTAGCCGTTGCCAATCCTAAATCGTTATGACAGTGAATGGAAATGGTAGCCTTATGTACGTTAGAAACGTGCTCATAGATATACGCAATCTTCTTTCCGTACTCGTCAGGCAGGCAATACCCTGTTGTATCGGGTATATTAACGACTGTTGCTCCTGCGCCAATAACAGCCTCGGTCAGTTGGGCAAGGAAAGCTAGGTCAGCCCGGCCTGCATCTTCGGCGTAAAATTCAACATCTTCCACATAGCTTTTGGCGTGCTTGACAGCGGCTACAGCTTGCTCCAGAATTTTCTCCCGGGTGCTATTGAATTTATTTCGGATATGAATGTCTGATGAGCCAATACCTGTATGAATTCGGCCTCGTTTCGCCCACTTAAGTGCCTCTCCAGCCGCGTCGATATCACCTTTAACGGCCCGGCTTAATGCACAGATGGTAGGTTCTGTTACGGCTTTTGAAATCTCGACAACTGACCGAAAGTCGCCAGGACTGGAAATCGGGAAGCCGGCTTCGATAATATCGACACCGAGCCGTTCTAGTTCCTTAGCAACTACGATTTTTTCTTCAGTGGTCAACTGGCAACCTGGCACTTGTTCGCCGTCGCGCAAGGTGGTGTCGAAAATATAAACTCGTTGGCTCATAGTCCGATATTGATTGAATTAGTATTGACTCGTTAACGATAAAAAAAGCCCGTTCCTGCGGAGGAAGGGCTTTTTTTGCAAAATATATCCTTCTCTCCGCTCTTAGAAAACGATTAGGTTTTGCAGTCGGTTGGTAGAGAACATAGCCATCTGTAGTTTGCGAAATTTCGCTGATTGCGTAAATACGCTACAAAAATAGCCCTTTTTAAAATTTTTGCAAGGCTCTAAGCAAAAATTTTAATGAATCGGTTAAGGCTCGTTTTTAGGCCGTTAACTGTTGCAGAATTTGCTCACCCATAGCATCAGTTCCCAGAATTTTATCCGCTGGCGTGTCGCTATTGGCAATATCCCGTGTGCGATAACCTGCTTTCAGCACGGCGTCTACGGCATTAATAATGGCCTGGGCTTCATCTTTCAGGCCAAACGATATATCCAATAATAATGCTGCCGAAAGAATCGACGCCAGCGGGTTAGCTATACCTTTACCTGTAATATCGTGAGCTGATCCGTGAATAGGCTCATAAACACCCGTCAGATCGCCAACTGAAGCCGAAGCCAGCATACCCATCGAACCAGCTATCTGGCTAGCTTCATCGGTCAATATGTCGCCAAATAAATTGCCTGTTACGACCACATCGAACCGCTTGGGATCTTTGATAAGTAGCATGGCAGCCGCGTCGATAAACTGGTGTTCAACCGTCACGTCTGGGTATTCAGGAGCAAGGGCTTGTACAACTTCTCGCCATAGACGACTGCTTTCGAGCACATTGGCTTTATCGACTGAGCACAACTTTTTGCTGCGGGTGCGAGCAGCTTCAAAAGCTTTCCGAACAATGCGCTCTACTTCGTACTTACTGTAGATCATCGTGTCGTAGGCTGTGTTTCCATCATCAAGTCGTTCGCGCTTTCCGAAATAAACGTCCCCTGTTAATTCCCGAAAGAACAGAATATCGGCCCCCCGCAGGATTTCGGGCTTAATGCTTGATGCATCCAGCAGTTCATCAAACAGCTTGATAGGGCGCAGATTGGCATAGAGCCCTAACTCTTTACGCATGTTGAGCAATCCCTGTTCGGGCCGAACTTTGGCGGATGGATCGTTATCGTATTTAGGATGGCCTACGGCACCAAACAGAACGGCATCAGCGGCCTTCATTTTGGTTAAGGTTTCGTCGGGTAGCGGAGAGCCGGTGGCTTCAATAGCAACGTGGCCGATCAACGCTTCGTCGTAGGTGAATTCATGCCCGAATTTCTGAGCGATTGTTTCCAGAACCTGCTTACCAACGGTGGTTACTTCGGCCCCAATGCCATCACCGGGGACTACAAGGATGTGTTTTTTCATTGATTAAAGAGTGAAAGAGCGAAGGCGTGAAAGCGCTAGCGGTATATCGGTGCTTTTCACAATACTCTTTTAACGGGTATAAATTAACTGTGAACGTACTGGTTTGGGGGTTAACTGACTTTCGAAATGGAATATTAAGGCCGTACAGCCTCGGCAATGACGTTTTTACCAATGATCTGGCCAACGGTTAGTTTGTCAAATAGGCGACTTACGGGAAAAATAACACGGTCATAAAGGACAACCGACTCCTTCGTGATGCGGCCATCTTTGCCCAGCCATTTGTAGATCAACGAGATGAAATAACCGGCAAAGTCGTAGTAGCGGCAATCGGTGACTCGGAAACCGGCCTCTTCGAGAATCTGGCGAACCAGCTTTTTATCGTAACGGCGGTAATGGCCAACGTGCTCGTCCATATTGCTGAAAATTTCCTGACGAGCCGGTACGAAGACTTTAATTCGGCCGCCCGGTTTAAGTATCGCATACAACTCCTTTACCATTTCGCCATGATGCTCAATGTGTTCGAGTACATTGATGGTATAAATCAGGTCGTATTTTTTAGGAAGTTGGCGAATATCGGTGTAAACGGGTTGTTTGATCAGCGGCAACAGGTCGGGGTCTATTTCGGCCGCATCAACACTACCAATCGGAAAACGGTTGGCATATTCGCCATTGCCAGCGCCGAAATCCAGGACAGCTTCGCCGGGACGAATGTCGCGGGCAACCCATTTATACAGCCCACTGTTGTAATTGACAGCATGACTCATAATGGCCAGATTATCTGACCCATTGTATTCTACTTTTTCTGCTGTCTGTTTTGCCTGACTCATAAAAGGTGATAACAGTTTGTGTTCAGTAGCCAAAACACGAATTTATTAAACGAATTTGGCAATAATGTCATTTTGGACGTAGCCCTTATCTGACGGTCAGCATTAGTCCAGCGTATTCAGCATTTTTTGCGTGGCTTTAATGGCCGATACCGTTTGGTCGGAATCGAGGCCACGTGTCTTAAATTCACGGTTTTTAAATTTCCAGGTTATAATGGTTTCGCAGAGGGCATCAGTACGCCCACCCATTGGAATCCGAACGGCATAGTCGGTAAGGGAAGGGAGCGTTAGCTTCTTTTTGCTGTAAATCTTCTTCAGGGCGTTCATAAACGCATCGTACTGACCATCGCCCTGGGCGTTTTCCTCGAATTGTTCGTCCTCGATCCGCACGCGCAACGTTGCCGATGGCTTGAGGTCTTTTGAGTGCGTCAGTACATAGTTGAGGATTTCGACCCGTGAGGCAATGGCGTTGGTGTTCAGTACGTCAGAAATAACATACGGCAAATCTTCACGTGTAACGACCTCTTTCAAATCGCCCAGTTCGATAACCCGCTGGGTTACTTTCTTCAAATCGCTCTCCGACAATTGGATACCTAACTCGCGGAGGTTGTTCTCAATGTTTGCTTTCCCCGATGTTTTACCGAGGGCATAGCTTCGTTTGCGGCCGAAACGTTCGGGGAGTAAGGTGTTGAAATACAGGTTGTTTTTCTTGTCGCCGTCGGCATGGATACCGGCGGTCTGGGTAAATACGTTATCGCCAACTACAGGCTTATTGTCGGGAATTCGAAGCCCCGAAAAGGTTTCAACGATCTTGCTAACCTGATACAGCGATTTTTCGACCACACCCGTTCGAACATCGGGCATGAAATCGCGCAGAACGGCAATGGCGCTTGCCATGGGAGCGTTTCCGGCTCGTTCACCCAGGCCATTTACGGTCAGGTGCAAGCCATGCGCTCCCGCCCGAATCGCTTCCATCACATTGGCAATGCTAAGGTCGTAGTCGTTATGGGCGTGAAAATCGAAATGAAGTGCTGGATACCGATTGACGAGTTGGCTGACAAAAGCAAATGTCTCGCCGGGTGTCAACACGCCTAAGGTGTCGGGAAGCAAAATACGCCGAATGGGCTGTGTTTGCAGGAAATCCAGGTACTGAAGTACATAGTCGGGCGAGTTTCGCATACCATTACTCCAGTCTTCCAGGTACACATTGACTTCCAGACCCGACTGCCGAGCCTGCTCGATAACTTGCTGAATATCGTTGAAGTGTTCAATAGGCGTTTTCTTAAGCTGGTGGGTAAGGTGATTCATCGACCCTTTAGTCAGCAGGTTCATCACCCTGGCGCCCGAAGCGCGCATCCAGTCGAGCGAGGCTAGCCCATCAACAAACGTTAGCACTTCAATCTTATCAAGCAAGCCAGCTCCAGCCGCCCATCGGGTAATCTGCTGAACGGCTTCCAGTTCTCCGGCTGATACCCGTGCTGAGGCTACTTCAACGCGGTCAACTTTAACCTCTGTCAACAGCGACTGAGCTAAAGCTAATTTTTCGGACGCAGAAAACGACACCCCGCTGGTTTGTTCACCATCGCGCAGTGTCGTGTCCATGATTTCAATATAACGACGTTTCATAGTTAATGATTGAATGACTGAATGACTGAATGATTGAATAGGCTGGCGCAAGCTTTTCTAGTCAATCATTCAATCATTCAGTCATTCAAAACTAAAAAGGTCTCGTTTCGGCGAAGGTTTCGATTTCGGACTTCATCGAAAGCAGGTAGTCGATGTCGTCGTAGCCGTTGGTGAGATTGTGCTTTTTGTAGCCGTTGATCGCAAAGCTTTCGTTTTCGCCAGTCGATAGCAGCGTGATGGTTTGTTCGGGCAGATTAACTTCCAGCTCGGTTTTCGGATCGGCTTCGATAGCGGCAAAGATTTTGTCGGCAAATTCGGGGCTGACCGTAACGGGTAATATACCGATGTTCAGGCAGTTGTTTTTGAAAATGTCGGCAAAGAAGCTCGATACCACACAACGGAAACCGTAGTCGTAAATGGCCCAGGCAGCGTGTTCGCGGCTCGAACCACTACCGAAGTTTTTGCCACCTACCAGGATTTTACCGGAATAGGTAGGGTTATTCAGTACAAAATCGGGTTTAGGCGTATCGTCGTTATTGTACCGCCAGTCGCGGAAGAGGTTATCGCCGAACCCTTTACGCTCGGTAGCTTTCAGGAAGCGAGCCGGGATGATCTGATCCGTATCAACGTTCTCAATCGGCATTGGAACGGCCGTACTGCGGAGTATAGTGAATTTGTCGTAAGCCATTTGTTTTATTTTAAACCGCAAAGACGCGAGGATTTTTTTTTGTGTCTTTGCACCTTCGCGGTTCATTTAAAATTTTTAGTAGTTATTCACAAATCGACGGAAGCCATCTTTTAGCATTGGCACATTGAAATTGATAAGGAATCCCAGCTTTTTATTGGCTAGTTTCAAATAGGAAATCATCTGCGCTTCATGGATAGGTAAAATCGATTCAACTGCTTTTAACTCAAGAATTATTTGGTCTTCAACCAGAATATCTATTCGGTATTCTTTCGATAATTCATACCCTTTGAATACTAACGGAATAGGTATTTGACACTCAGCTAAAAGACCTCGTAAAGACAATTCTTTTAACAGACATAGTTCGTAAACCGATTCAAGCAACCCAGGACCCATAATCTTGTGAACTTCAAGGGAAGCAAAAAATATTTGCCGGGCGATTGCTTCATACTGGTTTTTATCCATTGTTTTTGAACCGCTAAGACGCGAGGGCGCGAAGATTTGTCGGAGATGCTAACAATAAGTTTCTTTGCGTCTTCGCGTCTTAGCGGTTCAAAAAATCAATTTAGAAACTCTCTTGGATCGGTCACTTTGCCGGTTACGGCTGCAGCGGCAGCTACGAGCGGGCTAGCGAGGAGTGTTCTGGCACCAGGCCCCTGCCGACCTTCGAAGTTGCGGTTGGAGGTCGAAACGGCGTATTTGCCTGCTGGAATCTTATCTTCATTCATGGCTAAGCAGGCCGAACAACCCGGTTGACGGAGCTGGAAACCAGCGTTGGTCAGGATATCCAGGATACCTTCGTCTTTAATCTGCTTTTCAACGATGTGCGAACCAGGCACTAACCAGGCCGTTACGTTATCGGCTTTCTTCCGACCTTTTACGATAGAAGCAAATGCCCGAAAATCTTCGATTCGGCCGTTGGTACAGCTTCCGAGGAATACGAAATCGATGGGTTTGCCAATCATGGATTCATTTTCGGAGAAGCCCATGTACTGTAACGACTTTTTGTAGCTGGCAGCGCCGTCTTTAACGGCTTCGGCTACTGGAATCTGATGCGTAACGCCCGTACCTAAGCCTGGATTGGTACCGTATGTAATCTGAGGTTCAATAGTAGCGGCATCGAAGGTGAGGTCGATATCGAAGTTGGCACCTTCATCGGTTTTGAGCGATTCCCAGTACGGAACAAGCTTATCCCAGGCTTCGCCTTTAGGGGCCAATTCGCGGCCATTCAGGTAATCGAGGGTTTTCTGGTCGGGTGCAATCATACCCCCACGAGCCCCCATTTCAATACTCATGTTGCAGACCGTCATGCGGCCTTCCATGCTCATATTCTCAAATACATCACCGGCGTATTCGACAAAATAGCCCGTAGCGCCACTAGCCGAAATTTGCGAGATGATGTACAGGATAACGTCTTTCGGTAATACCCCTTTGCTGAGCGTACCGTTCACGCTGATCCGCATTTTCTTTGGTTTGGGCTGCATGATACACTGCGAGGCCAGTACCATTTCAACTTCCGATGTGCCGATACCGAATGCGATGGCTCCGAACGCGCCGTGCGTAGATGTATGCGAGTCGCCACAAACGATGGTCATGCCGGGAAGCGTGATGCCATTTTCAGGACCAACCACGTGTACTATACCATTTTTCTCGTGGCCTAATCCCCAGTGCGAAATGCCGTATTTGGTTGCGTTACGCTCCAGTGCCGCAAGCTGATTGGCCGAAAGTGGGTCGGCAACGGGCAGGTGCTGGTTTAGGGTTGGTGTATTGTGGTCGGCGGTAGCGAAGGTGCGTCCGGAAAACAGCACCGAAGCGCCCCGGCCTTCGAGACCTAGAAACGCTACGGGGCTGGTAACTTCGTGAATAAAGTGGCGGTCGATAAACAATACATCGGGGCCATCTTCGACATGCCGGACAACGTGTGCGTCCCAGACTTTATCGAACAGCGTTTTTGGGGTGCTCATAGCAAAGCGGTCAGTAAATAAATTCGTGTACTTCTCTGCTACAAAATTGATAAATACCAATGAATGGTCTATCTCGTTATCCGCTCAATAAGTAGCGTTTTTAGTTCATGATGGGTTGATGGCTGAAAAAGCTATATCGATCCGGCTCCTTGTCGAAACAAACACGTATAAATTCTACGGCTACGTCATTGCCTTTCCCAATAAACGGTTTTACTAAGAATACTCTTGTGTGCTACTATTTTCAGCTTATTCCCAACCAGATACAGTTCGCAGTCGGCAGTTATATCTTTTTTGGGGTTGTAAACGGTTCCTTTCCACAGCCCATCGATAAATTTTATATCTTTTAGAACGACTCGTTTAGCCGGATCAATACCCACAAATCCATTGCTGGTTTTGCTGACGGCAATAAGAGCGCCATCATCGTCGGTTTTGTAAGTCCCGGCAAAGTTATCGGTTGCTTTTTGGGCGAATAAACTGCCGGTCATGCCAAGCAGCAGACTGAAAATAAAAATAGCTTGTTTCATTGAATTACTTTTTAAGAGTTAAATGATACGTTAGGGAGGTTGGAACTGATCGGTTATTGTATAGCCGGGCGGCTGTGCCATTCATAGAAAAGGCTGTTTGGATCGCGTTGAGCCCTGATTTCCTGTAATTTTTTGAGGTGACTATCCGATAAAAACGGGGCTGTCCGTTTGTGTAATCCTTCGTCGGCCAGTTGGATGCCGGTCGATAGGTGAGCCATTTGCCGCATCATAGTTGCTGCCCAATCGCCGTATTTCGCGGTCTCATCGGCATTCTTCCAGTTGCCGTACAAAGCCAGATACGTATTGTCTTCGTTGGAGTACGCCATATCGGTCGAGAGGCTACCTGGATGCCAGTTGAGCCACAGAAAATGCGATGGCGCTGGCGGCAATGTTCTCGCAATCTCTTTGATAAACGGCATCAAGTCATCGAGCGGGGCATGTGTCCACATGTTATCCACACCCCAGTAGCAATTTTCGGGATAATGCGTCATGGTCGTTTTATACAGCATATCGATCCCCGGATTGAAGGCTGGGGTAGCAATAATCGCTTTGCTTTTTATCGGGCTGTTTTTCATAAAGGCCATCGCTTCTTCGTATTCGTCCTCGGTATCGGCAAAGATGGGGGCAATGGCTTCGATGCCTGGTCCCAGTAGACTGAGCATATTGTTACTCATAATCATCTGAAACTCTACCGCTTTCGGAATGCCCGGCCCCACTTCATACGCCCAACTGTATACGTCTTCCAGATGCTTCGCTGAAAAATCGTGGGCAATTATGGCCCGGTATTTGGGCAACGGATACAGTTTCAGGTGAAAGCAGATGACGATGCCGAAAAAGCCGGGCCCCGATCCGCGTGCTGCCCAGAACAGGTCAGCGTTTTGTTCGGCATTAGCATGAATCAGTTCGCCATCGGCCGTAATAATGTCGAGTCCAATTACGCTTTGGCAGGCAATACCCAGTTTGCGGCCGTTCCAGCCGTAGCCGCCCTGTAACAAGTAGCCGCCAATACAAACTCCTTTACAGTGGCCCGCCGGAAAAAACAGGTTGTGTTTGTACAGTTCCTGCATCAGTACGCTACCGCCCACACCCGGTCCGGCTTTAGCGGTCATCGTATTGGCGTCGATCGCATATTGGTTGAAGGCCTTCATCAGGATCAGTATACTGTTGTCGCGCAGGTGGTTGGCACTAAAACTATGACCGCCCGAACAAACCGTAACTTTTCTGCCCACCGACCGGGCGTATTTTAATGTGGCTACGATATCCTGTACGCTTTTAGGCTCGACAACCAGATCAGGACGCTTGCCCGGATCGATTTTGTTGAATAACGTTCCCATAACCAGTTGGTCGAAGCCCGGTTCGGAGCGTCGGGTAAGCGTACCAGCTACCTGCAACTCATTGGGTTCCTGATTGAGTTCGGCGTAGAGTGCCGGAAGAAAAGTCGCCAGGTGCGTCATCTCTTCGGAGCAATGCCGGAGTAAGTCGGGAGCAAAGTTTTTGGGTAATGACCTGACCTTGCGGATAAAATCCGAAGCCAGGTCGGCCAGTATTCCCGTTTTCCGAACGCTCACATAGTGACCGCCTACCCAGAACCGGGAACGCATTTCTGAACCGCCCTCTACTGCCCGAATCTGATGGACCAGATAGCCGTAATCGACCGGAAGGCTAGGGTGACCCAGACGAGCACAGATGTAAACGGCTTGGTCAGGATGATTGATGCTGTCGAATGAAAAGCCGAATTCTGTGGGCGATTTAAACTGGATGAGCGCATCCTGCAACTCATTGCCAATGTACTCCTTGATAATCGAATTGCGGCCAATGTAGGCCACGTCATTTTTCCCATCGTCCCAGCGAGCACTCACATGGGCTTTCGGGTGCCAGAGCTTATAGCGGCTGTCCTGACAACCATGCCAGCCAAACCACCAATCCCACATTGGCGGAGTTACGTTTGGCATATAGGTGCAGACGGCTACGTGAATACTGCCATCGTCGTATTGGGTATACCCATTTTCACAATCGATGTACCCTTCAGTTTCCAGATAGCGAGCGGCTGAAAAGGCTGGTAATTGTTCAGGAGCTAAAGGTGAACGGGTTAAGGCTTCCTGAGCCGAGGAGGCTAGGGGCACGAAAGTTTCCTCGTAAAATTTAGCGAATGTAGTGGCATAGTCGGACGACTGGTAGCCAAGGTATTCGTTTGCCATTGGTTCGAGACGTTAAAATGATGGCTCAAACCTACCGGAATGCATCAGGAGCAGCACTTGAATTAATTCAAGAAATGCATTGGCCGTAAAGAAACAGACTATTCTGACTAATCTCTATACTTGTGTTTTAACTTGCTCAGCCATTCGGGCGAAATGCCCATAAACTCGGCTATAAAACGAGAGGGCACACGCTGGATAATTATGGGGAAGGTGCTGATCAGGTATTGGTAAAGCTGTTCCGACGTGTAGGAAATGATTTTGAGTTTGAAGTCATTTTCCTCCTGCAAGGCGGTTGTGACTACCGAATGATAGAACCTAAACAGGTTACTATCAGTATCAATCAGCGATTCCAGCTTATGTTTGTTCAGGGTTAGTACAGTCGAATGAGCGATGGCCCGTAGCTCACATCGGGTTTTCTCGCCCGAAAAGAAGCTGTCGACGCAGCTCATAAACGGGTGAAAATCGTCCATAAAGAAATTGATCGTTTTTTCGATCTCAAGATCTTCATCAATGTAACGGCATACAAAACTCCCCGACATAACGAAATAGATTTGGTCGCATATCTGGCCGGGGCAGATGAGCTGAGTCTGATTTTTTACATCCAAAAAAGAAACATGCTGAAAGATAGCCTCCAGCGACTGGAGGGATACGTTCGCTTTGTTTAATTCGTTGACCAGGTAGGGTGGCAGCATGAATGCCCGGTATGAGCCGTTTTAGAATAAGTGGCTACATAGCTTGTACCGCTTTTGACGAGAAAGTGAGTGGGGGTAACGTAGCGGGGTTTTGATGCGCTTGCTTTGGGGTAAAACCGTATTGATTTTTGTAGGCTTTAATAAAATGCGACACACTCTCATAGCCAATTTCCAGGCTTACTTCTGATACATTCTGGGTGGTATTTCGGAGGAGGAAGTGCGCATGTTCAAGGCGTTTCCTGCGAATCCATAGCCCTGGCGAAGTGCCAAAATGAGCTTCAAAGTCGCGCTTGAACGCCGAGAGACTTCGACCCGAAAGCCGGGCCAGTTCATTCATCGACAGGGGTTTGAGCAGATAGGTTCCCATCAGGTAGTCCAGGTCAGTTTTTTGGCCCTGATAGATGTGCCACAGAATGGATCGTAACAAGCTTTTCGTATCCAGTTCCAGCAGATGCAGCAGTAACTCCTGCGACTTGAGCCGCAGAAATTCATTCAAAAAAGGTGTTTTTGACCCGAAATATGGTAAAAGTGAGTCGATGAATGTGGTAAAGGCAGGGGAGGAGGAGTAGGCCAGAATCAAGTCGGCAGGTACATTAACCGAAGCGGCTGGGAATAATGTCAGATGCTGACCGACGAATTCTTTCAGAAGCCGTTCGTTGACAAAAAAAACCAGACTCCGGTAGCTGTTGTCGATGGATTCGTTCATGGAGTAGCACCCCCGCTGGAAGAACAAGATGTCGCCTTTGCGTACGTGCAACTCCTGCGTAGGTGAGCTGAATTTCTTTTCGCCTTCCAGCACGACAATTACAGTAGGCTCTTCAAAAAATACTTCGTTCCGTTCTGGATAGACATCGCTCCGATACGCCACAAAGGTCATTTCCGACCCATCGGGGCGCTGGATGTTCAGGGACTGAAATTGATTGGGCAGTATGGATGAAGGAACGCGAAGCATAGGCAAGGAACTACACTAAAAACTGAAACAAATCGGGCTGGTCGTTGAGGTATTCGTACACAATATTTTGGGCCTCCATCCGCTGAATAAGTGGCTCAAAATCCTCGCGATGTTTCAATTCGATACCTACCACGGCTGGGCCGGTTTCCCGGTTGGTTTTCTTGGTGTACTCAAACCGGGTAATATCATCCTCAGGGCCAAGTACGTTGAGGAAGTCGCGGAAGGCACCCGAACGTTGGGGAAACCGAATGATAAAGTAATGTTTTAGCCCTTCGTATAGTAACGACCGTTCTTTGATCTCTTCAGTACGGGTAATATCATTGTTTCCACCACTAACCAGACAAACTACGTTTTTGCCCCGAATCTCGTCTTTGATCATGTCTAGGGCAGCAATCGTCAGCGCACCAGCAGGTTCGGCAACAATGGCGTCTTCATCATACAGTTTCATGATGGTCGTACACACTTTCCCTTCTGGAATCAGCAGAACGCGGTCCAAATTTTTGCGACAGACTTCGAACGTTATGTCGCCAGGACGTTTAACGGCGGCCCCGTCCACAAATTTGTCGATCTTGTCGAGGGCGATCACATGCCCTTCTTCAATCGACACTTTCATCGAGGGCGATCCAAGCGGTTCCACACCGATCAGCTTTGTTTTCGGGCTTAATTGCTTGAATACGGTCGATACTCCGGCTGCCAAACCGCCCCCGCCGATAGCCATCAGCAGGTAATCGATCTTAACATTAGAGTCTTTGAAGATTTCGAGCCCAACGGTTCCCTGCCCTTCCATCACCAGCACATCGTCGAACGGGTGCACAAAGGTACTGTCGTGGGTTTTGACAAATTCCATAGCGGCATAGAACGCGTCATCGTAGGTATCGCCTACTAAAACCACTTCCACGAACTCCTTGCCAAACAGTTTCACCTGCTTGATTTTCTGGTTAGGCGTTGTGGTTGGCATGAAGATGGTGCCACGAACCGCCATTTTACGGCAGGCATAGGCAAGGCCCTGCGCATGATTACCCGCACTGGCGCATACAACACCTTTATCAAGTGCTTCGGCTGGCAAACTCGCCATCTTGTTGTACGCACCCCGAATTTTATAGGAGCGAACGACCTGCAAATCTTCGCGTTTGAGGTAGATGCTGGCACCGTACCGGTCGGAGAGGTTAATATTTTCCTGTAAAGGCGTATGAACAGCTACGCCCTGTAGCCGTTTGGCTGCCAGGTAAATATTGTCAAGATCGGGAGTTAACCCGTCATTGATGGTCATTAAATGGTCATTCGTGGTCATTCGTTGATGAAAAGATTGTTTCCCAGTCGATTTCTGGCAAATTCACCTGGTAAGCTAGTTCAGGTTCGCCTGCCTTGTTGTCAACGGAAATGTGTTTTGGCCAAGTGTCCGAATATAAGTATTGAGCTTTATGCCTAGCGTATTTATGTCTTTCTCGATATAGAGATAGACCTCTGCTGGGATTAGACCACTCGTTTAGCTTTGTCGATCCATGTTCTGGTTTCAAGTGGAGAGCCACGAGCTATATAGCAGAAATGTATATTTCCTTTATATCGATAACGTCCAAAACCCTCACTAATGTTCGCGGCTACTGAATCGACTGAGCGTACTAACTGCTTACCTACCGTATCTTTTGCGAAAAAATCCCAGCTAATAACAGCCTGCCAGATCTTCTCCCCATTGCATAGCTAGTTGATAGATGTGTAAATCATTTATTCCCATAAAAAAATAGTCATTAAATGGTCATTAGTCGTCATTAGTAAGCATTCTTCGTAAAGAAACGAAAACAACCTCAAATGACAATTAATGACCATCCATGACTACTTAATCACTGGTAGTGACCAGCTTCTAGCTCCGTTCTGGCCGTAGTGAACGCACGGCGGCACCAGCCTGCCACATTTCCGATTCACGCAGTTCGGCCAGTTCTACTTCGAGTTTTTCGCGGTAGTCGGGCTGCGAATTGCGGGTGATGCTGATTTCGGCCTGCTCCTGCGATTTTACCGAGTTGTATAGTTGTTCGAAAACGGGTTTGGTCGCGTCGCGGAAAGGTTTCCACCAGTCGAGGGCACCGCGCTGGGCTGTGGTCGAGCAGTTGGCGTACATCCAGTCCATACCGTTTTCGGCTACCAGCGGCATCAGTGATTGGGTCAGTTCTTCTACGGTTTCGTTGAAGGCTTCGGAAGGGCTGTGTCCGTTGGCCCGTAATACTTCATACTGAGCGGCAAAAATACCCTGGATAGCGCCCATCAGTGTACCACGTTCGCCGGTTAGGTCGGAGGTTACTTCTTTGTAGAAATCGGTTTCGAACAGATAGCCTGATCCAACGCCGATACCCATAGCGATGGCTTTGGTACGAGCATTTCCCGATGCATCCTGATAGACAGCAAACGACGAGTTCAGTCCTTTCCCTTCGACAAACAGACGACGTAGCGAGGTGCCCGATCCTTTCGGAGCAACCAGGAATACATCAACGTCGGCAGGTGGAATGATGCCGGTTTTCTCTTTATAAGTTACGCCGAAGCCGTGCGAGAAATACAGTGATTTGCCAGGAACCAGGTATTTTTTTACGGTTGGCCAGAGTTCGATCTGAGCAGCATCGGAAAGCAGGAAGCAGATGATGGTGCCTTTTTCGAGGGCTTCTTCGATTTCAAACAGTGTTTCGCCCGGAACCCAGCCATCCGCTACGGCTTTGTCGTAGGTTTTGCCTTTCCGCTGACCAACAATTACATTGAAACCATTGTCGCGCATGTTGAGCGACTGACCTGGGCCTTGTACGCCATAGCCAATCACGGCGATCACTTCATTTGCCAGCACCTCGCGGGCTTTTTCCAGCGGGAACTCTTCGCGAGTCACTACTTGCTCCTCAACTCCTCCGAAATTAATCGTTGCCATTGTTTAATTGGTTTTGTACTCTGATTTGGGGGTTACTACTTGGTTAGTGTCATGCCTGAGCCGGAATGACTGTGTTTACATATAATACGCCCAGTCGGCTTCGGGAAGGTACTCAACGAGCCCTTTCTCGGTTTTGCCGACGGCTACGCGACCTGAGCGAACAAACTCCAGAATCTCGTGTCGTTTGATGTAATTGAAAAAGTCGAAAATCTCGGTATCGTTTCCTGTTTTTTCAATCACTACATAATCCAGGCCCCAGTAAACGACCCAGGCTTTATACTGCTGGTTGATGGTTTCAACGTCAAGGGGTTTGCTGCCCAAACCTGTTGACACTTTAAACAGCGCAATTTCATTGTACACGATCTCATCGTTGAGATAACCGAAAACGGCCAGTACTTCAACGATTTTACGAATCTGCCGGACGAGTTTTTCAACCTCTTCGCGAGATTCATGCTTAATAACTATTGTAAAACGCGATACGCCTTTCCGCTCCGTTTCCGACACGGTCAGGCTTTCAATGTTGATGCGTCGACGGGTAAAAATGATCGTGATGCGATTTAGCAGCCCGATGGTGTTTTCCGTAAATATGCAGATGGTGTATGTTGTCATCGTTTGTGGTGTCGGGTTCTCAAACCCGACACGGTTTTAAGTGTGTCGGGTTTGAGAACCCGACACCACGTTATTTCAATCTGATTTGCGCGACACTGGCACCTGCGGGCACCATTGGGAATACGTTCTCTTCTTTTTCGACGATAACTTCCAGCAGATAAGGGCCATCGGAATTCAATAAGGTATCGAGCGAGTCGGATAAACTTTCCCGTTCGTTACAGGTGTGGCCAGCCATTCCGAACCCTTTGGCAATGGTTACAAAATCAGGATTTTGTAACTCGACAAACGAATACCGGCGCTCGTGAAACAACTGCTGCCACTGACGGACCATACCCAGGAAGTTGTTGTTCAGGATGATGGCTTTTACGGGCTGCTTGTTCTGGACGATGGTGCCTAGTTCCTGCAGCGTCATTTGGAAACAGCCATCACCGATGATCGCTACCACCTGGCGATCAGGAGCACCGACTTGCGCTCCGAAGGCGGCCGGTAGGGCAAAACCCATGGTCCCCATACCACCCGATGTGACTAGGCTGTTGGGTCGACGGAATTGATAATAGCGGGAAGCCATCATCTGATGTTGCCCTACATCGGTGACCAGAATTGACTCACCCTTCGTTTTTTTGGAGAGCAGGTCAATCACTTCCGCCATTTTGATTTTACCCGTCTGGCTCGTCAGTTCAGGTACGGTTATGGTTTCATTCTCAATAGCATCATACTTCCTGAACTCGTTTCGCCAGACGGTATGGTCATTTGGATTGACCAGCGGAATCAGCGCTTTCAGGGCCTCTTTAGCATCACCAACAACCGGGGCATCGGCTCGAATAATTTTGTCGATTTCGGCCGGATCGATTTCGATATGAACAACCTTCGCCTGCTTGATGTACTTGCTGGCATCGCCCGTTACGCGGTCGTCGAAACGCATGCCGATAGCAATAATCACATCGGCCTGATCGGTCATCACATTGGGGCCGTAGTTGCCATGCATACCCAGCCAGCCTACATACAGTGGGTGATCGGTGGAAATGGTTGACTGACCAAGCAGCGTAGTCGCTACTGGAATGCCTGTTTTTTCAACAAATTCCCGAAGCTCATCTTCGGCTTTGGCAATCTGAACACCGTGGCCGACCAGAATATAAGGCTTCTTTGCACTGTTGATTAGTTTGGCAGCCGCTTCGAGTTGTTCGTGCTTGGGCACACGACGAGGCTTATAACTAATGATACTCTGGCAACGCTCATACGCAAAGGGCTTCGTCATCAACTCCAGTTGTGCACTTTTGGTAATGTCGATCAGGACAGGACCGGGGCGACCAGATTGGGCGATATAGAATGCCTTTGACATAACTTCGGGAACTTCATCTGCATTGGTAATCTGATAGTTCCATTTGGTTATGGGCATCGTTACCCCCATTACGTCGGCCTCCTGAAAGGCATCGGTGCCCAGCAGCTTTTTGGCTACCTGACCAACAATGCAAACCATCGGGGTTGAGTCGATCAGGGCGTCGGCAATGGCCGTAACCAGGTTGGTAGCTCCGGGGCCAGAAGTTACCAGACAGACCCCCGCCCGACCCGTTACGCGGGCATAACCTTCGGCAGCATGACCAGCCCCCTGCTCATGACGAACCAGAATATGATTGATACGCTCCTGAAAATCGTATAAGGCATCATAAACGGGCATGATGGCTCCGCCAGGATAACCGAAAATGGTGTCGACACCCTCTGCCACAAGTGCCTGCATGAGGGCATGCGAACCGTTGATGTAGGTAGGAGCCGGGGCGGTTTCAATGGCTTCCGGCATAACGTTGGCGATAGCTTCCATGATGCTTGTAGCGGTTTTTAAGGTCGTATTCAGTTTGTTGTGTTGATTCGTTTTACCATTTACTGAGGGAACGATGTTAGCTACGCTTCATCGGTTACGCAACCCTCACTGGCTGATTTTACGTTTCGAATGTATTTGCCCAGGACGCCTTTGGTGAATCGTGGAGCGGGTTGTTGCCATTCACTCTTCCGATACGCCATTTCTTCATCCGAGATCTGCAGAATGATTTCGCGTGTGGTAGCATCGATGGTAATACGATCACCATCTTTAACAAGGGCAATCGGGCCACCTTCGTAGGCTTCGGGCGTTACGTGACCGACAACGAACCCGTGTGTGCCACCTGAGAAGCGCCCATCAGTAATCAGGGCTACTTTATCGCCAAGACCAGCTCCCATAATGGCCGAGGTAGGTTTCAGCATTTCGCTCATGCCAGGGCCACCTTTAGGGCCTGCATTCCGAATCACCAGCACTTGTCCGGGTAGAATTTCGCCTTTCGACAGCGCTTCAATGACTTCGCCCTCGTGTTCGCAAACTTTCGCTATTCCGTCAAATTTCAGCCCTTCCTTACCCGTGATCTTCGCGACTGCGCCCGTTGGCGAGAGGTTGCCGCGTAAAATCTGAATATGTCCGGTTGGCTTAATGGGCTGACTTAGCGGGAATACAATCTTTTGCGTTTCGAAATTCAGATCAGCGGCTTCTTCCAGGTTTTCTGCTACCGTTTTTCCGGTTACAGTCAGGCAATCGCCGTGGATATAGCCGTTCTGATATAAGTATTTCATGACGGCTGGAACACCCCCAATAGCGAGCATGTCTTCCATATAATACTTGCCACTTGGCTTCAGATCGGCAATTAAAGGGGTCCGGTCGCTAATCGCCTGAATTTCGTCGAGGGTAAGTTCAATATCGGCTGCCCGCGCAATAGCCAGGTAATGCAGAACGGCATTGGTAGAACCGCCCAGGGCCATTACAATCGTTAGAGCGTTTTCGAGCGATTTGCGGGTAATGATCTCTTTCGGTGTGATGTTCCGTTCGAGTAACAGCCGCATAGCAGCACCGATTTTCTTACACTCTTCCTGTTTGCCTTCGTGAGTAGCTGGATAGGTGCTACTAAATGGCAGACTTAGGCCCATCGCTTCGATGCTGCTTGCCATGGTATTGGCGGTGTACATACCGCCACAGGCACCGGCACCCGGAATCGAGTTTTTGATAACGCCTTCGTAATCTTCGTCGGAAATGTTGCCTGCGTATTTTTTACCTAGTGCTTCGAAGGCCGACACAATATCCAGTTTCTGACCTTTATAATGGCCCGAGCGAATGGTACCACCGTAAACCATAATACCAGGCCGATCAAGTCGGGCCATGGCCATGACGGCACCCGGCATATTTTTGTCGCAACCTACTACCGTTACCACACCGTCGTACCACTGAGCCGCTACTACCGATTCAATGGAATCGGCAATGAGGTCGCGGCTGGGTAGCGAGTACCGCATACCGTCGTTGCCGTTGGTCATTCCATCCGATACACCGATTGTATTGAAAATAAGTCCAACGAGTCCATTCGCCTGGATTCCCTGCTTAACATATACCGAGAGTCCGTTTAGGTGCATATTGCAGGTGTTGCCTTCGTAGCCCGTGCTGGCAATGCCAATCTGAGGCTTCTGCATGTCGTCTTCCGTAAGGCCTACACCATAGAGCATGGCTTTGGCGGCTGGGTTACTAATTTCCTGTGTAAGGGTACGACTAAAGCGATTCAGTTCAGTAGGAGTTGATTCGGTAAGCATATTTTACAATTAGCGAAATTTCGCTGCTGGTGTAATAACGCTGTAAAGAAAAATTATGTTTTTCGAAAAGGCAAGAAAAAAATGATTATTTGTCGGTTAAAATACGTGAGTATTACTTTTGAGGTATGACAACAGAAAGCACATCCTATTACGACCATCTGGAGCAGATGTCGGTTCACGACTTGCTCGTTACAATAAACAAGGAAGATCAAACGGTTCCGCTGGCCGTGGAGAAGGCTATTCCGCAGATTGAAGCACTAGTAGACGAAACGGCTAAACGCATGAAAGAAGGCGGACGGCTCTTTTATATCGGAGCGGGCACCAGTGGCCGACTGGGTATTGTCGATGCGTCGGAGTGTCCACCAACCTATGGTGTTCCACACGATTTAGTTATTGGCCTAATTGCCGGAGGGGATGGAGCCATTCGGAAAGCCGTAGAATTTGCTGAAGATGATCCTGAGCAAGCCTGGAAAGACATGGCTCCCTATCATCCTGATTCGCTGGATACTGTTATCGGGATTGCGGCTTCAGGTAGAAC
The DNA here is from genome assembly GCF_002056795.1 of Spirosoma aerolatum. Lineage (NCBI taxonomy): Bacteria > Pseudomonadati > Bacteroidota > Cytophagia > Cytophagales > Cytophagaceae > Spirosoma > Spirosoma aerolatum. Next base: position 776,491 of record NZ_CP020104.1, read on the forward strand.
CCCCTATGTAATTGGTGGCCTGGAGGAGGCCCGGAAAGCTGGTTTGCTAACTGGTTGTATAGTCTGTAATGAAGGCTCAGCAGTGGCAAAAGCAGCCGAATATCCGGTTGAAGTAGTGGTAGGCCCCGAGTTTGTGACGGGCAGCACACGTATGAAAGCGGGAACAGCCCAGAAATTGGTCCTGAACATGCTTTCGACGTCGGTTATGATTCGTCTGGGCCGGGTAAAAGGCAACAAAATGGTTGATATGCAATTGTCGAATATTAAGTTGCAGGACCGGGCCGCTCGTATGGTCATGGACGAGTTGGGCGTTGATCGTCAGAAAGCAGAAGCGCTTTTGGCACAATTTGGCAACGTCCGGGGAGCAATCGAAGGATATAAGCCGTAAATAAGTTAATAAGCAATAGGCATTAATTAAGTGCTGAATCTGTTTGAACTTTTCAAATTTCGTCAAAACTGGGTGCCTTTTTTGTCATGCTGACGAAGGAAGCATGACAAAAAAGGCACCCAGTTTTGGCTCCATCCGTAAATGTTCTATAGTGACTTTCGTACGATTAGGCGGAAGGGATTTTCAATATGTTCCTGACTGCCATTCAGAATCAGTTGGGCGGCCGTTCGTCCCATCTGCGCAAAATCGGTTGAAATCACCGTAATCCCTTCCAGCAGAAATTCTTTTAGGGGTGTGTCATTATAGGAAAGTATTCCTACTTCCTGCCCGATGCCATAGGCCGTCTGCTTTATTTTCTTGATCAGTTCGACCAAATCCTCCTCCATTAAATTGATATAGGCCTGCTGGGATAGGATAGGTTCCTGCCGAATGTCATGAATAACCCTGGTTTGAAACCCATACTCATAACAGAATTTATAGAAACCGTTCAGTATCGCTTTGGGGTGATAGGTGTAGGAAGGCACAAGAATACTGATGGTCCTGTATTTCCTTAGCAGAGGCAACGCTTCAATCAGCGCCTGATAGAGATCCTTTTCGAAGTTCTGAAATACAGCCGCATAGTTGCCGGTTATGCCGTCGAGCAGTTTGTCGAGAATCACCAGTTTATGCTTAGGTAAGCTATTGATCAGCTCAGCGGCCTTCTCTTCCCCGTCGAAAAAGTGGCCGATGATTACATAATGCGTATGATTATGAGCCTGACGCTGAATTAAGTCCCGGAATAAGCGAAAATCGTTGTTATAAATAAAGAAGTCAATCGCTACAGTATCGCCCAGCATCTCGACAAAGGAGTCGTAGATGATTTTTTTATGGGCGCTTAACTTATTGAATAACAGGAATATTTTTAGGTTATTTCCCGTTGGTGTATAGTTAATGTAAAAGCCCTTGCCTTTTACACCGCCAATAATCTCTTTCTCTTTCAGTAATTCATACGCTCGCTCAATGGTGCCCTTCGACACGTCGAAAGAAGCACATAACTCGTGAATCGACGGTAGTTTGTCGCCCGGTAGAATATCCCGATTTTCAATACCTTCTACGATTGAGTTATAAATCTGCTGGTATTTGGGGGTATTCGAGTAGTCATTGATTTTTATGTGATCGATCATCTCTGATGTCAAATGTCCAGACAGCATCACTTGTAAACTTACTTTTAGGGATGTACAGTAAAAGTAAGTGTTTACTAAAAAGCAGTAATACCGCCCGATATATTGAAAATTCTTAAAATCTTAATCAAATAATGACAAAACTGGGTAGGTATAGGAAAGTTACCCCTCCATGTTTATCAATATTTGAGTATTCGCTTATGTTTTTTCTATATCTATTTCTGGTAACCCTATTCGATCTAAACCTCCATGAAAAAAATTTATCAACTAGCTACGCTGGGCTTGATAGCGGGAATGGTCCCCGGCTTCGCTCAGACGGTGCAGCAAACTGAGTCGAAACGAAGTGATTTGATGGCAGGACAGTTGCTGGCGCTGCACGTTCCCAGACCGGACCTATCCTATGAAATCGCTCCAACAGCGGATATAACCATTTCGGGGAAGGTGACCGATGAGAAAGGTGATTTGTTGGCAGGCGTTAGTGTAATTGTAAAAGGGACCACCCAGGGAACAACAACTGATGGCACAGGTAGCTTTCGGATTGCCGTGCCTGATACCCGCGCTACACTGGTGTTTAGCTTTGTAGGCTATGCCAAAAAGGAAGTGCTTGTTGGGAGCCAGACATCTCTGACTGTGGCCCTGACGCCCGACGATCAGACTCTCAATGAAGTTGTAGTGGTGGGTTATGGTAGTCAGTTGAAGAAGGAAGTTACGGGCGCTGTTCAGACCATCAGCTCTCAGGAAATTAAAGACTTACCTGTTTCGCAGATCGGGCAGAAGTTACAAGGCCGACTGGCCGGTGTTCAGATCAATCAGGCAACGGGTAAGCCCGGACAGGGAATCAGCATTCGGATTCGGGGGCAGGTTTCGGTGTCGGCAGGTAGCGATCCCTTGTATGTTATTGACGGATTCCCGATAACGGGGAATATCGCGCAGTTGAACCCCGACGAAATCGAAGACCTTTCGATTTTGAAAGATGCAGCTTCGACGTCCCTGTATGGATCACGGGCGGCCAATGGCGTTGTGCTTATTACCACGAAAAAAGGTAAACCTGGCCAGACAAATATCAGCTTCACCGCCTACACAGGTTTACAGAAAGTTCCTGTAAAAGGTCGGGTAAAAATGCTGAATGCTGTACAGTTTGCCCAGTTTAAGAAAGAATTCTACGAAGATCAGTTGCTGCCTGTACCCGACATTTTCCAGAATCCATCGCAGTATGAAGGGAAAAACAACGACTGGTATGATGCCTTACTCCGTGTAGCACCCCTTCAAAGCTATAACCTGAGCATTTCGCACAATACCGAAAAATCGAATACATCGCTGGTTGCCGGTATTTTCAATCAGGATGGTGTAGTACTCAATAACAAATACAAGCGGTACTCCCTGCGGATGAACTCAAACTATAACCTCTCCAATAAGGTTGCGATCGGGTTCAATGTAGCGCCTTCGTATGTGTTTGATAATACACCCCGTACCGACGGTGATCGGGGCACCGGGATTTTGTTTAACGCCCTGCATACCTGGCCAATCATGCCGATTTATGATGCGAATGGGGAGCTCACGAAGTACAATACATTGCCGAGCAGCACGGGTAACATCTTTAACTATCCGAACTGGGTACGGGCCGCTAACGAACTGGTAAACGAAACGAAGAACACCAACCTGTTAGGAAACGCCTATATTCAGTTTCGGCCGATTACGGGGCTGACGTTGAAATCCACGATGAATATAGAATATACGAATTCTAAATTCTTCTTCTTTAACCCATCGACGGCCACAAGTGCGATCAACGTGCCGATTCCGACCACGGCAGTGTCTATTCGTCAGGGGCTGGAAAGCATGTCCTGGCTCAACGAGAACCTAGCCACATACGCAAAGAGCTTTAACGATCATAACTTTGAACTGCTGGCTGGTTTCACGAATCAGAAGTTCCGGTCGGAGTTTACACAGGTACAGGCCAATACCTATGCCGATGACCGGCTGCCAACTATTCAGGGCGCATTGAACATTGACCGGACAAATTCGCAAAACGGTGCCAACCAATGGTCATTAACGTCGTACCTGTCTCGGCTGACCTATAACTATAAAGGTAAATACCTGTTTACGGCGGCTATTCGTGCGGACGGGTCGTCTCGGTTCGGTTTGAACAACCGCTGGGGTACATTCCCGTCGGCTTCGGTAGGCTGGGTTGTGTCGGATGAAGATTTCCTAAAAACCGTACCACAGGTTTCATTTGCCAAGCTGCGGGCTAGTTATGGAGTGATTGGTAACAACAACATTGGTAACTACACCCAATATGCATTGGTAAACAACACGACTAATGCCGTGTTTGGTAGCACCGTAGCAACGGGGGCAGTGGTTACGTCGCTGGCTAACCCAAACCTGGGTTGGGAAACGACGAAGCAGTTTGACATGGGGCTTGACCTGGGTCTGTTCAACGACCGTATCCAGTTTATCTATGATTTCTATACCAAACGGACCACTAATCTGTTGTATGCTGTGCAGGTGCCACAGGAATCGGGTTTCACTAACTTCAACGATAACATTGGCGAAATTAAATTCTGGGGTCACGAATTCTCGCTGACGACCAAAAACACGATGGGTAAACTGAAGTGGACCACCAACGCCAACATTTCGTTCAACCGCAATCAGGTTGTATCGCTGGCGCCAGGTATCGACCGGGTGTATGGAACATTCCACATTACGCAGGTAGGTCAGCCATTTGGCCAGTTCTACGGCCTGGTTAAACAGGGATATTATACGAGTGCAGAAGACCTCAAAAATTCGCCGATTATCCCAGGACGTTCGGCAATCGGAACGATCAAAATGAAAGATGTGAACGGTGATGGCGTTATTACCTATGGTGGCGATGCCGACGACCGGACCATCATCGGTAGCCCATTCCCCAAGTTCACCTACGGGATTACTAACGATCTGAAATACGGCAACTTCGATTTCTCGATCACGGGTTCTGGCTCTTATGGAAATCAGTTGTGGGTTCGTCACCTATATAGCACGGCCAATCTGGACGGCGTATTCAACATGGTTGAAGGCGTAAAAGACCGTTTCCGCGTACAGAATACTATTGTCAACGGGGCGGCTGTGGCTACTAATGTGATCACACAGGGCGCGGGCCAGTTCGGAGCCACCAACAATGGTGGTAACTACACCGGTATCGAGCGTGACTGGAACAGCACGCAGTTCCTGGCCGATGCGTCGTTTTTCACGATCAAAAACATAACGCTGGGCTACAACATTGGTGCTGTGAACAAACTGTTTAAATCGGCCCGGGTATATGCATCCTGTCAGCAAGTGTACATCTTCACGAAGTACTGGGGCGGACCGAATCCGGAAACGAGCGGAAATGGTGCCGGAAATGGCGATGGCGGAAACCTGAGTCAGGGTGTTGATTTTTCGAACTATCCCGTTCCTCGTACCTACACAGCCGGGGTAACGCTGAATTTCTAAAAACACTACTCACTACATCGCTGGAGAATAAACAGTCCGCGACTAATCCTAAAAACCTTGTTTCCAATGAAAATAAAATATATCGCCGTCGCGCTATTGACCCTGGCATCGATTGGCTGCAAAGATGACTTTCTGACCGCAGTACCCGAAACAGCCCTAAGCTCTGCTACATTCTTCAAGACAGAAGCTGATTTTGTACAGGCTGTAAATGGCGCATACGTGCCTTTTCGGCAGATGTACAACGAACGGGCCTGGGTGCTGGAGGAAATGCACTCTGACAATACCTATTATGCACGTAACACGCTGTATGGCGCCGTAGACGCAACCGAAAACGTGGCCGACTTTGCCATTCCTGTCGGAACGGGCGATGGGGGGGCCAAGGTGACCGCCAATGATAACGTGCTGGTACAGTATCGACTGAATTACGTGGTCATTTCCCGGGCAAACCAAATCCTGAGTCTGATCGATGGAATTACGTTTAGTAGCGATGCTGTCAAAAACAATCTGAAAGGCCAGGCTCAGTTTCTACGGGCGTTTGCCTATTTCGATCTGGTGCGTTTATTCGGGAAAGTCCCTCTGCACTTAACTCCCGTTACGGGTCGCCAGGATGCACCAGCCGAACTGGCTACAACCGATCAGCTCTATGCACAGATTGAAAAAGATGCGACCGATGCGAGTAAAAACCTGCTAAACAAAAAAAGCCAGGAACCTGGCCGGGTTACATCGGGAGCGGCCAAAACGTTGCTGGCTAATTTGTACCTGACACAGAAAAAGTGGTCGCAGGTTGAAACGCTCATGAAAGACGTAGTAACCAACGACGGGTATAGCCTGATGCCTGATTATAATGATGCGTTTTCCTATACCAACACGAACAAGAATAACCCTGAGTCGGTATTTGAAATCCAGTATATGGAAGGGTCGGCAGGCTACAACGGCAACCAGATCTATCGATTCCTGCCTTCGCCGATAACGGCTGCTGAAATTGCACCCATCACCGGAACATCGAACCCACAGCCAACCTCGCAGGAAAGCAATAATATTCCTACGCCTGATCTGATCGCGGCTTACGAACCGGGCGACAAACGGAAAGATATTTCGATCGGAACCGTCACGTTGAGCACCAGCCTGCGCGCGAATAAAGTGTATCCGTACATCAAAAAATACGCTCGCACCCATGCATTGCATAACAACACGGGGCAGAACTGGCCGGTTTATCGCTATGCTGAAGTGTTGCTGTTCCTGGCCGAAGCGCTTAACGAGCAGGGTAAGACGGCCGATGCCGCTATCTATCTGAACCAGGTACGGGCGCGTGCGGGGCTGGCTGCTACCAAAGCCTCATCGCAGGCCGATATGCGGGAAGCTATTTTCAAAGAAAGACGCGTTGAGCTGGCCTTCGAAAACAAGCGCTGGTTCGATTTGACACGGACAGGCCGCGTGAAAGAAATTATTACGGCCTATGGTGCTCGCGTGAAAGCCAATCCGGCCGATTATTACTTCCCAGCCGGAGCCGTTCCGCCACCCAACGCCTTTACGAATCTTGACGATTATTATCCGCTGCCAGCGGTTGAATCGGCATTGACACCTTATTTCTAACATAGCCGACTCCTCCTGCTTCCAGTCGGGAGTGGGAGGAGTGGTGAATTTCTCCTTAAGAATAGTAGCCCATTTGGGCAGATTTCAAGCATTAATATAGGTTGGTAATGGAGTATATAGAAGCAGATTCGTATCGGCTCTGCTTCTTTTTCATGTATTTATTCATCCATTAGGGGCGGTAAAACCTCAACGGCCTGTGCTTTTGTAAGCCTGGGACGCATCAGTGATCCGCAAAATAACAGCCACACAATTGACGTATTGACACTTAATTACTCAATATAATTATGTTTTTGACGTACAGACCTGTCCAATTAGCCATGGTGGTTGCTGCGATTGTCCTGCTTGGGACATCCTGGATTACCATGCAGGAAGCAGCCACTACAACGGTCGATCCACAGAACCCTAAAATCGATAAGCTGAAACTATTGCCCGGTTTCAAAGCCGAACATTTATACAGCCCTTCTGAGAATAAGATGGGATCGTGGGTCGCCATGACGTTCGACGACAAAGGTCGGATGATTACCTCCGATCAATACGGCTCCTTGTATCGATTGGAGTTGCCGCCGATTGGTTCAGGCTCGTCGCAACCCAAAATCGAGAAACTTAAAGTGGGTAATGTTCAGCCGGGCGATACTACCATCGGTATGGGTTATGCACAGGGCTTACTCTATGCGTTCAACAGCCTTTATGTCATGGTAAATAACCGGGAGAACAAAAACTTCGGAAAAGGAAGTGGTTTGTACCGGCTTCAGGATACCAATGGCGACGACCAGTTCGAAACCGTAACCTTGCTGAAAGCACTGAAAGGCGAAGGCGAACACGGCCCGCACAGTATAAAGCTGTCGCCTGATAAAAAATCACTGTATGTGATTGCGGGGAACCATACCGATGTTCCTCAAATGGATGCCTATCGTTTGCCCTCTAACTGGAAAGAAGATAACCTGTTTCCGCAGATAAAAGACCCGCGTGGCCATGCCAACGACCGGATGGCACCCGGTGGCTGGATTGCTAATGTTGATCCGGAAGGAAAGCGGTGGGAATTAATGGCGGCTGGCTTCAGAAATGCCTTTGACATTGCGTTCAACGAAGCAGGTGATATGTTTGCCTATGATTCAGATATGGAATGGGATTTTGGCCTTCCCTGGTATCGTCCTACTCGTATTTGCCACGTTACCAGCGGGGCTGAGTTTGGCTGGCGTACGGGAAATGGCAAGTGGTTGCCCAGCAACCCTGACAACCTGCCGCCTGTATTGAACATTGGACAGGGGTCGCCTACGAACCTGGTTTATGGTGATAATGCTCGGTTCCCACAACGGTATCGTCAGTCATTGTTTGCCTTCGACTGGAGTTTCGGGATTATTTATTCGATTTACCTGAAGCCGAAAGGGGCAACTTACGAAGCCGAACGGGAAGAGTTTATCTCGGGCTCGCCACTGCCGCTCACAGACGGTATGTTCGGACCAGATGGGGCGTTGTATTTCCTGACGGGTGGACGTCGTTTAGAGTCGGACCTTTACCGGATTACCTATACCGGAACGGAATCGGTAGCCCCTGTGGCGAAGGCCCCCGTTCTGACAAAAGAGCATCAGCTTCGGACTCAACTGGAGCAGTACCATCATGGTGCCAATCCAGCGGCTATTGCTGCGGCCTGGCCTAATCTGAACAGCCCCGACCGATTTGTGCGGTATGCGGCCCGTATTGCGGTTGAACACCAGCCTGTGGCTCAGTGGCAGGATAAAGTATTTACGGAAACCGATCCACAGCGACTGATACAGTCAGCGGTTGCATTGGCCAGACAGGGCGACGCTTCGCAAAAAAGTAAGCTCCTTAACGCGTTGCTAAAGATCAACTATGGTCAACTATCCGAAGCTCAGCAGTTTGATTTATGCCGTGCCTTTGAATTAATATGCCTGCGCATGGGTATGCCCGAAGGGGCCGATAAAGATCGTGTTATTGCGTACCTGAATCCGCATTATCCTGCCAAAACGGCCCTGATGAACCGGGGGCTTAGCCGGGTACTTATTTCTCTCGATGCCCCAGGTGTAGTGAACAAAACGCTGGCTTTGATGGACATTAAGGACGAACCTGGTAGCCACGATCTTGGACTCGAAACCGCTACAGCCTCTTCCGATCTGATCCTGCGAAACCCACAGTATGGCCTGGATATTGCCAAAATGCTGGAGAAAGTTCCACCGCTCCAACAGACCTTCTATGCTGTTATGCTAAGTCGAGCCGATGCCGGTTGGACACCAGAGTTACGGAATAAGTACTTTACCTGGTTTGCCAATGGGTTCAAATTCCAGGGTGGCCGGAGTTATATCGGCTTTATCGACAGAGCTCGTAAACTGGCACTGGCTCATGTGCCGAAAGATCAGTTTGACAAATACAACAAGCTATCGGGTGCCGATTTGTTGACCACGTCGGGTAACGACATTGTCAGCGACTATTCGCCCAAAGGCCCCGGAAGGCAGTGGAAACTAGATAATGCACTGGCAGCAGTTGATACAGGCCTTGTGGCTTCGCTCGACTTCGATAGAGGCCGGAAAATCTACTCCGCTGTTTTGTGTAGCCGTTGTCACTCGATGGGTGGTCAGGGAGGGGATATTGGCCCCGATCTGACTCAATTAGGGACCCGCTTCTCGAACAAGGATATTCTAGAAGCCATCATCAACCCCGACAAGGCTATTTCAGACCAATATGCATCAACCATTTTCACGCTGAAAAACGGGCAGTCGGTCTTGGGTCGGCTTGTGAGTGAGGATAAGGTGAACTATTCGATTTCGCAGAATCCATTTGCCCCAGATTTCCTTCGGAAAGTACCCAAAAAGGATGTCGTATCGAAGAAGAATTCGACCGTTTCAATTATGTTGCCTGGTCTAATCAACAGTCTGAACCCGGGCGAGTTAACCGATCTGATCGCCTATCTGAAGTCGGGCGGGAAGCAGGACAGTGATGTATACAAAGCGGGCGGCTCGAAGGGCAAATAACAATAGGCAGACAGGAAGGCGACTCGTCTTCCTGTCTGAAATCTCAGGACTATAACCTTGAATTTGATATGGTAAGAAAAAGAAATCTCAGCGCTATCCTGCTTTTTGTAGCAGTCTTCGGGATTGCCAGCACCAATACATCCTGCCTGGCGCAGAAAAAGAAAGATGGCTTTGTCTCCATCTTCGATGGAAAGAGCCTGAAAGGCTGGGATGGCGACCCAAACTACTGGCGGGTTGAAGATGGTTGTCTGACCGGAGAAATAACACCCGATAAAACGCTGAAAACAAATTCGTTCATCATCTGGCAAGGTGGCGAGCCTGCCGATTTTGAACTGAAAGGGGAATTCAAAATTACTGAAGCCGGGAACTCAGGTATCAATTACCGCAGTGATCGATTGCCTGATATTCCGTTTGCCCTGAAAGGCTATCAGGCCGATATCGACGGGAAAATACGGTATACCGGCCAAAACTATGAGGAGCGGAAACGGACCACTCTGGCTTATCGTGGACAGAAGACGACCATTGCTCCCTATACGGGAGAAAATACGCCGGAAGCGATTCGGGCCAATGTAAAAGGTAATGCCTGGACGGGTATGACGGTTACGGGTTCGTTGGGAAGCTCCGATTCACTCAAAACATTTATCAAAAGCGAAGATTGGAATACATTCCATTTAGTGATCAAAGGCAATCGTTTACAACACTATATCAATGATGTGCTGATGAGTGAAGTAATAGACGATGATACCGTTAACCGCAAAACCAAAGGATTGCTGGGGGTTCAGGTACACGTAGGGCCGCCTATGAAAGTCCAATACCGGAATCTGATGATCAAACAGTTATAAGTGTATAGAAATGGGTAGGGATGGCTAGCCGTTTTGGATAGGTCATGTAGAGATAATCCCTACCCGGTTATGTATAATAAAACAATTGCTTATTTATTAATGGAAACAACCTCAGCAGTTAGTGTAGCAAAAAAAGCATTGGAACAAGGCAAGGGCGTTCTGCGACTAACCCCTACCTGGGTACCCCGATCCTTCTGCGTACCTGGTCGACGTATCAAACTCCACCCCGACGATTACTATGTGCTGGGCGGTGAGCGGGGAGGTATTGATGAACGCTGGTTCTCCTCCACAACTCCCGCCAAAAATGGCCCCCTGACCGGCGAAAATGAAGGGTTGAGCCACATCGTTTTCACTGATGAAGATGGAACGGAAGTTCAGTTTTTGCTCAAAGACGCCGTCGATGAACTAAAAGGAGAACTGATCGGTGATCGGCTCTGGAATCAGTACCAAAGCTGGCCAATGTACTCCAAATTCTTCGACAACATGGGTCCCCTGCCGCATCACCTTCACCACAACGATGAGCAGGCTGCCTTAATCGGTCAGTTGGGCAAACCCGAAGCGTATTATTTCCCTCCCCAAGTGAACAACCACGGGGGCGATTTCCCCTACACCTTCATTGGTATCGCTCCCGGTACCACCAAAGAGCAGATCAAAGAATGTTTGAAGAACTTCACTAAGGGCGATAACAAGATCACCAATTATTCGTCGGCTTACCGGCTCGAACCCGGTACGGGATGGGATGTGCCACCTGGCTTGTTGCATGCGCCGGGTAGCCTGTGTACCTATGAGCCTCAGAAAGCCTCCGATGTGTTCGCTATGTATCAGTCGCTGGTCAACGAAGCCATCATACCCGAAGAGTTGCTCTGGAATGGTACGCCGAAAGACCGGATTGGTGATTACGACCAGCTCATGGAAGCCATCGACTGGGAACTGAATACCGACCCACAAATGATGGCGAACCGCTTCATGCGTCCAAAGCCTGTCCGTGATGAAGAAGAAATGGCTGCTGAAGGCTACCGTGAAGTATGGGTTTGTTATAAAAATGAAGCGTTCAGCGCTAAAGAACTCACTGTATTTCCTGGCCAGACAGTCACCATCAAGGACAGTGCGGCCTACGGGCTGATTATGATGCAGGGGCATGGGAAGCTGGGCGTATGGGACATTGAAACCCCAACCATGATCCGATATGGCCAACTGACAAACGACGAATTCTTTGTGAGTGAACAGGCGGCTATGGAAGGAGTGACTATTGTCAACCCGTCCTCAACTGATCCCATTGTGATGCTTAAACACTTTGGCCCGGCCAATCCCGATTTAGATCTAAGCGCAGTATAAAAAAATAACACAGAGATCCACAAAGAAGATGGAGAGACACGGAGTTTTCTGAATTCTCTGTGAATCTTTGTAGGTTTTCGACGAATCTCTGTGTTATTTTTTTGCCTAAAACCTTAAATCAGTTCTCTTTCCATGAACCAGAATAACTATCCTAAGCTCCACAACGCTATGTGGCCCGGTGTAGTCGGCAAAGGCCCCGACTCCGAGCCTGTCATCGACTTCGATACCATGCTCCAGTTGACGGCCAATGCCGAAGTCGACGGGGTTAAATTCGATGGGGTCGACCTGGCCTTATTTGAGCACATTGATGTCAACCTATCCGACGATGATATCAAGCGGCTGGCCGATAAAGTGGGCGGCTATAACCTTAAGATTGGCTCGCTGGTGGCTCCCATCTGGGGAGGGCCAGCCATGGGTAGTCCGGAACAACGGGCCCAGTTTGTCGAAATGGTGCGCAAGTCCTGCCATATCGGTCAGCGCTTAACAGAACTGGGTGTTCGACCCAGTGGTGTCGTGCGCATCGACTCCGCTAGTTCGCCCCACGACTGGGCAGTGGACCCGGTGGGCAACAGCAAACTCATTGTGTCGACTTTCCAGCAGGCTTGTGATGTGGCAGCTGATTATGGTGAGAAACTGGCGGCCGAAGGAGAAATCTGCTGGGGCGGTATGCACAGCTGGAAAACTATGGTCGATACACTCGTAGCGGTGAACCGGCCAAACATGGGTTTCCAGGCCGACATGGCTCATACGCTGCTCTATACCCTGGGATACAATAGTCCTGAAGACCGTATTCTGCCCCCAGATTTTGACTGGAGCGACCGGGAAGCGCTGTCCGAAGCTTTGAAGAAGGTGACAGCCGCGCTGCGCCCATGGACAATCGACTTTCACGTCGCTCAGAACGATGGAACGGTGTTTGGCTCGGGTTCGCATGATAAAACGGGTCGTCATTGCCAGGCGCTCGACCCCAACGGCAAACTCGATATTGTGCATGATGCTGGTTACTGGCTGCGCAACGAAAATGGCGAGTTGACCAAAGCTTTCCGACATATTTGCTGGGACGGCTGTATGTTTCCTAACGATGTGATGCTCAAACAACAAACCTGGAATGATGTGCTGGCGACGATGATCAAAGTACGTCAGGCTCACGGCTGGTACGAAGCATAAACCTTCCGGTCAGGAGACGCCCCCCTTGGCGTCTCTACCTAAAAACCTTTAAACATTTATGTCAACCAAAAAAGAATTACGCATTGGCTTGATTGGCACTGGCTTTATGGGCCGTACCCATTCCAATGGCTATAGCCAGGTCAGCCACTTTTTCCCTGAGTTAGCGTACAAGCCTGTTTTAAAAGCCGTTTGCTCCCGTAACGCCGAAAAAGTCCAGGCATTTGCCGATCAATGGGGCTACGAATCCATTGAAACCGACTGGAAAGCGCTCATTGCCCGCGACGATATCGATGCCGTGGATATCTGTACTCCCAACGATTCCCATGCCGAAATTGCGTTGGCAGCGGCAGCGGCTGGAAAGATGGTACTCTGCGAAAAGCCACTGGCCCGTACGGTAGCTGAAGCCCAGCAGATGGTTGATGCCATTGAGCAGGCCGGGGTTGCCAACACGGTATGGTATAATTACCGTCGATTGCCTGCCGTTACTCTGGCCAAACAACTGGTGGATTCAGGCAAGCTGGGTAAGATTTTCCATTACCGGGCCAATTTCCTGCAAGACTGGACCATCAGTGCCGATGTGCCTCAGGGAGGTGCAGGTACCTGGCGGATGGACGTGGAGGCTGCGGGCTCGGGCGTAACCGGCGATCTACTGGCGCACTGCATTGATACGGCAATGTGGCTCAATGGAGCCATCACCGATGTGTCGGCCGTGACCGAGACGTTTGTTAAGGAGCGGATGCACGCCCTAACCGGGAAAGTGCAGCCCGTGGGGATCGATGATGCCTGTATTTTCCATTGCCATTTTGCCAATGGCTCGCTGGGCTTATTCGAATCGACGCGGTACGCTCGTGGTCATAAGGCGTTATACACCTTTGAAATCAATGGCGAACATGCCTCCATTCGATGGGATTTGCACGATCTGAACCGGCTGGAGTATTTCGACCATGGCGATGAAGGAATTGTGCGAGGCTGGCGCTCCATTCATGTAACGGATGGCGATCAACCGTACATGAACAAGTGGTGGGTACCCGGTTTAGGGATTGGTTATGAGCACAGCTTCATCCATCAGGTAGCCGATTTTCTGAAGAGCCTTGAAACCGGCGAGCCCTGCCATCCTACCTTCCTGGATGCGCTGGAAACCCAGAAAGTCTGCGAAGCAGTGCTGGAATCAGCTTCTTCCAGAAGTTGGAAAGACACAGGCGTTGAGTCATTTGCCGGATAGTGTACAGCCGATTTTACTACCAATTTTAAAAGGTGGCTTAGCTCGAATTCGGGTTAAGCCACCTTTTGTGATTAGGAATACGGTATCCGGAGGTATGCCCTTCTTTAGCTCAAGCGTCTGATCTGTAGTTAGTTTGCATCAGGATTTAACCAGACTACTTTTTGTTCCGGTGTGTGCTCCTGTCCCAGGATAGCTTTATATAAATCAGGGCGACGGGCTTTGCGGTAGCGATAGCCGCCTGCCTGCTGTAATTTTTCGGGTGTACAATTGGCTACCACCACATCGTTGCCTAACTCACGGCATTCGGCAATAACGTCGCCAAAAGGGTCGATAATCATCGAACAGCCATTTTTTAGCTGGTCGTCGTCCATACCGATGGGGTTGGAGAAGACCACATAAATACCATTGTCGTAGGCACGGGCGGGAAGCCACTTCATGAGCCAGGCCCGCCCTTTCATGCCGTCGAATTCAAGTCGGAGCGAGGTTGGGTCATTGGCCCGGTTTGCCCAGAGAGCTGGGTCGGCAAAACCTGCACCCGGTCGGGTAGACGGAGTTAACATCGTTACGTGAGGCATGAAAATAATGTCGGCTCCGAGCAAAGCCGTCGCTCGTACATTTTCGACAATGTTGTTATCGTAACAGATCAGAATACCGCATTTCCAACCGAGCAAATCAAAGACAACGTACGAATCGCCGGGCAGGACATGAGGGTTGATAAACGGATGCAGCTTTCGGTATTTAGCAACCAGGCCATTCTTATCGACACAGACGTAGGCTTTAAACAGCTGATCCTGCTGATCTTTTTCAAATAGACCTGCCAGAATAACAATATCGTTTGCCTTCGCAATCTGGGTAAGTGCCTGAATGCTCTCCCCATCGGGAATGTACTCAGCTAAGTCGAGCATCTGCTCGCGCGATAGGTGTCGGGCAAAGGTATAGCCAGTAATTGAACATTCGTGGAAGGCAATGACCTGAGCGCCCTGCTGAGCCGCCTTTGCCGATAGGTTACTGATGACCTGTAAATTATACGCTTTATCGCCACTGGCATTCTCGAATTGAGCTGTTGCGATCTTCAGGTTTTGCATGGCTTTTCTGTGGTAAAGAGCACTAAAGGTAGTTGGAATTTAGTACTCAATAGATTAAAAAACTATCCTATGAAAAGCACAAAGTGGAATCAGCCGGATCGACTGAGTTGATCTGTTTTTGTTACGCTATACTTTGAATCGACCAGTGCGCTACCTTACCAGTCTATGATGCCTGCTAGCCCGAAACCATAAAGAGGCAATCAGAGCGGCTACAGAAAAAAGGTGATTGGCTTCGTTATTCCGTAAGATCCAGCTAGTATGCGAGTCGTTGAGTCTACTGAAAATCTCGCCACTCTTTCCCTAATCCTGAACGTCATAGAAGCTGTTTGAGACAGGCTCTTACAACCTGCCTCAAACAGCTTCTATGACGAGTCCAGCTATAACCCAATCGAGTTACTACGCCTTCACCGCTTTTTGATTGGCCTTCGTCGTCGCTATTTCCGTTAGCTTTTCGTCGGTTTGCTTTTCTTCCTCCAGTGTTTGTTGGAGCAGATCAGCAATCTTGTCCTGACCTGCCTGTTGTGCCAGCGTTCGGGCGGTGCCGTAAGAAGCGATTTCGTAATGCTCCACTTTCTGAGCAGCCCCGATAAGAGCCGCATCGGTGATCTCGTCACCGTCCAATTGGTCCAGCAAATCCTGCGCTTCTTCAATAAGTCCCTGCATAGCCATACAGGTTTCTCCATCGGGATCAATATCCAACTGTTTGGCCACCTGCTCAAGGCGCTGAACATGTTTTTCGGTTTGACGCTGGTGCTGTTCGAACGCCTGACGTAGCTGGCTACTTTGTGCCTTGCTAATCAGTTGAGGCAGTGCTTCAAGAATCTGGTTTTCGGCGGAGTACAAATCCTGAATGGTGTGCTCCATTAAATCCTGCATGTTTTTCATGACGTATTCGTTTTTTAGGACTTAACTCGGCAGAACGAAAAAAAGATAATGTGTTCAGGTGAAACAGGTCAGGAAGTAAGGCTACGGTTCAGGGAACTGAACCCGGATACGCTCAAAGTCCTACCAGGTAGTCTGTCAACAGTTTCCACTGAAATTTCTGATAGAACAACCAGCCTGTTTCAGCAATAACTGTATTGATAGCCGCGCGATTGCCCGCTTCGGGTTGTCGATTGTTGATCCCTTCCTGGCGGCCAATTTCTGACGCTCTAATCGTTTTGCCCGTTAGCTCAACCCGGAACGTACTCTGCGCTTCCTTATGGAAAAAATGTTCGATCTGCTCTGTCGATTCATGAGGGTCGTGGCTGGGGTTTACGGTAAACTCTACTCGGTTTTCAGTGCTGATAAAATCACGGACATGTACCCAGTTCTCGGGCATAGGGCCTGGCAACGCTACCCGGATATAGTCCCCGACTTGCGGCTGGTCGTTTAGCTTAGGCTGGCCGTTGGTATCGTGAAGCTGAAAATCGGCAGTGAGGCTGGACAGACCCGACCATCCATTTATGTTTAATAATTTACTGACTGACAGTTTAAACGCTTCCTGCGCTTCGGCTTCGCTGGCGAATATGCGCTCACTGGAATAGCTAACATCTTTAGTTGCATCGCCCTGTAGCGCCTGCACTTCATGTTCGATTCGATCGATAATAGGCTTCCGTTCCATAGTGACTGAGTCGTAAACAGGTTATGACCGTCAATAAAACGTGTAAACCCTTTATCTGTTTGGCTGCCAGTTTAATAGTTCCAAAATGTGTACAATTTGATAGGGTATGGTCGCGGGGTACTAAATTGGCAGTAACCTCGCTAAGGCGCATTGATGTATATTTGCCGCAACAATAGTTGGCCATGACGTTCTTTTATAGCAAAGCGCTTCACATCATCTTTGTGGTAACCTGGTTTGCCGGGTTATTTTATATGCCCAGATTGTTCATTTATGCCACCGAATCGGAACAACTGGACGAACCGGGCCGTAGCGCTGTACAAAAACAATTGCTGCTGATGCAGAATCGGCTCTGGTTTATTATTACCTGGCCATCGGCAATTATCACGCTGATTATGGGCCTCACGACCTGGTACAACTATGGGTCGACGCCCGATTGGCTGATCTATAAACTGGTGCTGGTGGCAGGCCTATACGTCTATCACATACTGTGTCATGTTCTGTATCGACAGCAGCAGCGTGGCGTATTTCGCTATACATCCACACAACTTCGCGTCTGGAACGAAGTATCGACCCTGTTTCTTTTCGCCATCGTGTTTCTGGTGGTCCTGAAAGACGCCCTGAATATGCTGTGGGGGTTGTTAGGGATTTTCGGCCTCATGATCGCTCTGATGATGGGTATCCGCGTGTACAAGCGGCTGCGGAAAGAGTAATGTGTAGGCTTTAAGATATGACGGTAGCGGCCGCCCGTTTCCACGGGACATATATCTAATTGGTGTATTATTTCTGCTGAGCCAGTAACTCGTTGGGGGCATGCAGGGACTTCTTCAAGACATACTGCGCCAGTACAGGAAAATGGTCGGAAAACGAAATGCCCGATAAGGTTTGACAGGTTTTAATGGCCCAGTCGCTGCTGACGAACTGCTGGTCGATTCGGACACAGTACGGATGGCGGTTTAGCGTAAAGCCAAGCCCCTGTCCGGCTTCTTCGAATGCGTTTTTGAAGTTTTGCCGAAGCTTGCCGTACGAATACCCGATGGGCGTTTCATTGAAGTCGCCACAAATAATAACGGGGTATCGGCTACCCGCTACGTACGATTCTACTTCCAAGAACTGTTCGTTCCGGTGCTCAAAGCCTTCTTTCAATTTCTGGAAGGTATCAATCAACGATGTAGCAAACTGGATGAGGTGCCCCGATTTCAGCGCATCGACCGCCTGATTGGTTCGTACCCCCATCGACCATAAATGGACGTTGACAACCCGGATGGTGTCGGCACCGTAGGCAATATCGGCACACAGAAACCCATTGATGTCGGGACCGTTCGACCGATCCCAGATATGACCATACTGATTAACGATCGGATACTGAGAAAACAACGCTAAACCTATTTCACGATCTTTATCGAAGCAGGTAAGCTTTTCCATTTTTGCCGTGTATTGCCGTTCGATCTGACTATTGGGCGAATATTCCTGAAAACACGCAATATCGGCTTTTAGGGAAGAGAGATCGACGCCATTCTGGAACGTTTCACTGTTGAAACTCAGTACATTTAAGGTACGGGCCTGGCTCATATCGGTATCGCCACTGTCGGTGCCCAGCAATCGTTTGACCACAACAAACGAGAACAATACCCAGATTATCCCAGCCATTGCTACGGCGGTTTGTTGCTTTCGAAACAGGTAGATGCAGGCCATAAAACCACCCAGAATAGCGAGCGGCAGGCTCATCATGACAAAGCCCCCCAGCCAATGATTGACGACCGGGTAGTAGCAGAAGGCCATGCTGAAAAACAAATAACCGAGTGCTGTATAGGCAATCGGAAACTGGCGGTATGTATGCACTAAATAAGTTGCCAGCTTGCCCAGCGTTTTCAAGTAAGGTTGTATACTCGTCAAAAGAGATCGTATCAGGTTGTGAAAAGTTGCCATAGATTAACCGTTGAGTTAGCTATAAGAGCCTCTAAACAGGCCAATTATTTGACATCGAAACGGCCACTGCCAATGCGGAAGCCTTCGGCATATAACTCCACCGTATAAGGGCCTGGTTTATAAGGCGCGTCTCTCCGAAACAGAATGTCGACCTGCTGGTCGCTGTTTTCAAACAGTACCGTTTGGCGGGTGCTGTAACCGATTTCGTGGCCCTCTGCCCATATAACCCCACCATTGTCACCAACAACGGCCCCGTTGACGTCCAGAATCCGGGCGTATATGTCTTTGTTGTTCTTTACAGCTACTGGGTTCGACGGCATAATGAAGGTGATCTTCAGTCGGTCGATACGCGACGCTTTGTACATACCGCCCCGACGCTCTTTGCCGTTGGCTGCCACAGCGGCCACTTCTACGTTGACCGCCTTCATGGCTGATGCCAGCGATACTTTGTTTTTTAATTCGGCATTCTGGAGGGAATAATCGTCAACTGTTTGGGTCAGGGCAGCTTTTTCGTGCTTTAACCCTTCATTTTCGGTAAGGATCGTTTGCTTTTCTTCTTCAAGTACTCGCGCCCGATTGAGCAAGGTGCCATTTTCGGTTTTTAGCTGGCGGAGGTTAACGTCATTCTGAGCTAGGAAGGCTTTATAGTCGTTGATTTTCAGGTTGTATTGCTGAATGGAGAACGAAAGGTCGTACTTCAGTTTTTTCTTATCGCTTTCCAGTTGCCGCTTAATTCGCTCCAGTTCACTCACGCTACCACCTAACTTGCGGACTTCGATGATCTTATTATCCAGTACCGACGAAATGGAATCGAGCTTTTGTTGGGTAGAGGCAAATTGCTCCACCTTGGCCGTCAGCAGTTTCTGAACCTCCAGCGTTTCGTTGCGAGAGCCCACAAATAAATAGGCCAGCAGCGCCATTACGCCCACCAGTGCCCCAATGGTCATGTTCAGAACGCCCTGTTTATGATTTGCTGTTTGGATTTCCATAGGTACTTGTTGCTTTGTAGCCCCCTCGTCCTCAGAGATAGGGAGCTACAAAGCAACGATACCGAACTTAATCAGGACTTAATCTGAGTTTAAAATTACCTTAAAATGGAGCGATACTGGGGAGGGTAAGGATAAAAGTAGTGCCCGCCTGCGTCGATTTAACAGAAATGGTGCCCTTATGAATCTCGACAACCTGGGCCACAACGGCCAGACCAACCCCGTGCCCTTTGCTCGATGGGGCCGTGGCATTACTGCGAAAGAAGGGTTGGAAAATGTAGGGGAGATCGGTTTCCGGTATTTGAGGGCCTTCGTTAAAAACAATGATGATGATTGTGGTCGTCTTCGCCTGGAAGGTTACCTGTGCCGTTTTGTCGGGCGAAAATTTGCAGGCGTTATCCAGCAGATTCATCAGCAGTACTTTGAGTGCGGCACGATTTCCCTGTGTTATCAGCGCTTCTTCCTCATCCGGGAAGTCGGAAAAAGTAAGCTGGATGTGGTAGTTCTCGTGCCAGCTTTGCAACTGAGTTTTTGATTCCCAGAGCAGTTCATCCATACGAACGGGTTCTACAGCCATGGTATCGGCCCGCATGGAGGTATTGGCTAGTTCCAGTAAGGTATTGGTCAGTTGGGCCAGATGGCGGGTATCCTCCTGAAGCGACTGAAGTGTCCGTTCATAGGCATCGGGATTTCGCTTCTGGATTAAGGCAACGTCAATCTGCGAATTGATTTTGGTGAGCGGGTTTTTTAACTCGTGCGACACATTGGCGATGAACATCTTCTGTTTGTTGATGGCTTGCTCAATGCGGTCGAGTAGCTGATTGAAGGTCGCTACCAATACGCCTATTTCGTCGGAGCGGTTAGGGTGTTCCACCCGTTTCGATACATCGGCCGGAAAAATCGTATTCACCTGCTGCACAATGCCCGACATGGGAGCCAGCGCCCGGTCGGCAAAAAACCAGCCCGAAATTCCCAGAAGCAGGAGAGCTGCCAGAACCATCACAATCAGAATCTTTTTCAGATCGTCCAGCGCTTCGTGCCCCGTCTGATCAATACCACTGACAATCACCCAATCACTGCTGTTGGCTTTGGCCAGGTGAATGGCTACTACCTGATATTCGTGCTGGCGCAGGTAAAGCGTTTGGGCGGTCGAGTCGAGTTGCGGAATAAACTGCTCGTGAAATCGGGTGTTGGCCGGATTGTTGGAAAAAAGTACTTGTTTGGTTTTAGCGTTATAGATCGAAATGTTTTCGTTGAGTAGTGGCTCTTTATTCCCCGCATCAATCACGCGGAGTACCGTGCTATCCGTTTGCTGTAAGTCGAACAGGAGGGTAGTGGTGGTGATAGCCCGATCCTGAAGTCGTCGGAAAAAGCGTTTTTCGAGGTAGAGTTTGCTGAAAAAATAAACCCCGAGCGAAAACAACAGCAGAATGACCGTTACCAGTAGCGCAAATTGAACCGTAAGTCGGGTGCGAATATTGGTCATCACGACACGAGCTTTACAACATATCCCATACCGATCTGTGTGTGCAACAATTTGGGATTGAAGTCTTTATCGATCTTTTTGCGGAGAAAATTTATATATACTTCAATGACGTTGGTACCCGTATCGAAGGTCAGATCCCAAAGCCGCTCGGCCAGTTCCACCTTAGAAATCACCCGTCCCTGATGGCGCAGGAAATATTCGAGTAACTGAAACTCCTTGGCCGTCAGCGAGATCTCACGGCCTGCACGGGTTACCGTTTTGGTATCGGTATTCAGCTCAAGATCGGCAATTTTCAATACATTGCTGGGCTGAATG
Source organism: Spirosoma aerolatum (assembly GCF_002056795.1). NCBI lineage: Bacteria > Pseudomonadati > Bacteroidota > Cytophagia > Cytophagales > Cytophagaceae > Spirosoma > Spirosoma aerolatum. The sequence goes on from NZ_CP020104.1 coordinate 798,048, forward strand.
GAATGATGCGTTCGACGGGTAAGCGCCCGAACCCGCGCCATAAGTTCTCCAAATACAAACGGTTTGACCAGGTAATCATCGGCTCCTGCGTCAAGTCCCACAATTTTATCGTCGGTTGTTCCCAGCGCGGTCAGCATCAGAATCGGGGTGGCCACGTTGGCTTCCCGTAGCTTTCGGCAAAGCTCCAGACCATTCATGCCGGGCAGAATAATATCGGAAATGATAAGTGCATAAGGCGACCGGGTAGCCAGTTGAAAGCCCAGGATACCGTCGTAGGCTACATCGACTTCCCACTGGTGCTCTTCGAGTCCCTGTCTAATACTCTGAACCGTTTTGACTTCATCCTCAATCAGCAGAATTTTCATAGGTCCGGCTCTTACGACCCTCGAATTTATAGAAATAACGTATTGGATAGTCGATTTGAGTAACAAACCTCTCTTGTACGGTATCTGAATAACCTATAAACGTTGTAGGGTGCAATTGCATATTACTTAAGTTCAAGTAATGAGTTTTGACTCGGGCGAGTGCGGGACTTACGGATGATGAGCAGCCGTTCATCCGTCAAACAATTCTAAATCTACCTTTTTTCTTGGCTATCTACCAAAAGGCGTTTAATTTCAACAGCCGTATTGCCTAGAGTTCAGGAGCGGTTGAATTCAACCAACGTTTAGGAAAGTGGCTTGCAACGCTTGGTTGGTTATAGGGCTCTTTCCGTTGATAACACAACATCTATTATACTTCAACGTCGTCTGTGAACGTCTTTACTGACAAAAAATTACGACTTATTGGCCCATTCGTCCTGTTTCTGGTGGGTACGCTGTTCTTTCGGCTCGATTGGTATCTTGAGCGATCGACGGATACGCTGGTTCGTTCGGACCTGATCGCTTTGTCGGCTGGTTATATCTGCTGGCATGTGGCCAGGTGGATCGTAATGCGCTTGCAGAAACGGTATCCTGGCCTGGATAATACCCGGCGCAGGCTGATTTGGATGGCGGTTTTGCTACCTGTACTGGTCAATTTTGCCTGGTTGATTCGTCAGCTTGCCCATATGGCTTTCAATAATCTGCAATACCTAACCCAAACGCTGTCAAACTATACGTATTCGATTGGTATTCAGTTATTTTACCACTTCGTTTACTTTATTATTTACGAAGGAGGCTATGTATTACGCGAGTGGCAGCAAGCCTACGAACACAACGAACGACTGAAGAAAGCGAAACTAAGGCATCAGCTCGATACCCTGAAAAGTCAGATCAATCCGCATTTTTTGTTCAATAGTCTTAATTCACTGTCGATGCTGATTTACGAGAGCCCGCGTCAGGCCGAAACCTTTGTGGATGAGTTGAGTAGCGTATATCGGTATTTACTGCGGGCGAACGATCAGGAACTTACCTCATTAAACCGGGAACTACAATTTATCCGGTCGTATTTTCAGTTGCTAAAAACGCGCTACGGAGCTGGCGTTGAGCTGACTATATCGGTCGATGATGAAGTGCTTGAGCATAAGTTACCCCCGTTGACCCTGCAACTGCTGGTAGAAAATGCGGTTAAGCATAATGTTATTTTGCCAGCCCGACCGCTGGTTATTGCGATTCAGACGCAGGGTAATACGCTGATTGTGCAGAACAATCTGCAACGGAAAACGACCTCCGTATTGTCCAATAAAGTAGGTTTAGCGCACATAGCGGCCAAATATCGGTTGCTGGGGCAGCGTGCTATTTCGATACAGGAAGATAATGGCCTGTTTGTAATCACTCTCCCACTGGTAGTGGGTCAATCGGAACCGGAAACAACGCTATGAAATCCTTAAATGATCGTTGGCTTCGGTGGTTCGGTCCGATAGGACTTTATGCGTTCGTGAGCCTGTTTTTTCGATTCGATCTGTACGCTACCAGTACATGGCGGGCGTTGCTGGTCAATGTGACCATTGCTGTAACGGCTGGTATTGTTTGCTGGCAGCTTGCCCGGTGGGTAGTTTTAACCATTCAGCACCGTTATCCCGGCCTGGACAACACCCGTCAGCGATTGCTGTGGTTGCTGGCTGTATTGCCGGTTCTGGTTGGTTTTGCCTGGCTATTTCGCCACCTCTTGCGCTTTCTGATCGAAGGTACATTCAATTATTACACCACCGCCATTGAGTTGAGCCGTAATATCGGTATTCAGATTTTTTACCATTTCATTTATTTCGCCATCTATGAGGGCTGGTATATTTTGCAGCAATGGCAGCGCGAAACGGTACAAACCAGTACGCTGGAAAAAGTGTCGTTGCAAAGCCAGTTGGCGTCGTTACAGCATCAGGTTAACCCGCATTTTCTGTTCAATAGCTTAAACTCACTTTCGTCGCTGATTGGCGATGACCCGGTGCAGGCCGATACGTTTCTGGGCGAGCTAACGGCTGTTTTTCGGTATCTGTTACAGGCTAGCGAGCAGCAACTGGTTCCGTTGAGCGACGAGATTGCGTTTATCCGCTCGTATTTTCATCTGCTCCAAACGCGTTATCAGGATGGATTAGTACTGGATTTGTCGGCTGATCTGGTAGAGAAGCACGGCCTCATTCCACCGTTAGCCCTGCAGGTTCTAATTGAAAATGCCGTACGGTATAATGTCATCTTACCTGATAACCCCCTACATATACGTATATACACGACCCTCGACCAGCGCCTGCACGTTGCCAACACACTCCAGCGCAAAAACCTCCGGGTCGAAACGGCTGGGGCAGGGTTGAGTAATCTGGCAACACGCTACGAACTCCTCAACGAAGGGAGCTTGCTGATTGAAGAAACACCCGGTTGGTTCGTCGTGAGCTTACCCTTGGTTAGTGAGGGGCGACTGGCTGAAGTGGGATAGCTGATAAAACGTCTAACGCTGTCGATAGTTTACAGTCAAAAGGTAGGTTTTCTGGCGAATTAGCGAGTAAGTTCCTGGCTGATTGTAAACAGGTTGCGGTCGAGCAAGTAAGGGAAGTTCTGCTGAATCATGGCAGTTGTCTGATTTTGTTCAGCTAGTGATTTTAGCAGCAGATCTCTGGTGGAATGCATCGAAACTGTTCGAATTTCGGAATTGCCGATCTGCTTCCGGGTGAAATCACATCGATAATAGGTATTTCGGGTTGTTCCGGTAATTGTATCGCGAGTCGATAGCTTGAGAATACCATTGGAAACGCTAAACGTACCTTTTTCTAATTTCACCAGAACTGTTGTCGAATTCACGAATGAATCCTTTGAGCGTTTAAGATACGTGCTATCCGATTGAAAGGTGAATGAGGATGCTTCCATATACTTAAACCAGGCTAGTTGGTCTGCTTTCGGTAAAGGACCGCCTGATTCAAACACAAAACCGTTGGTAGTCCAGCTACCAATTAGATCATAATAGGCTAAGGGGCGAAATACCTCGGCCTCTTTACAGCTCGATAGCCCTAAAATAATAATTGCCTGTAGCAAACGTGCGTTAAATCGGTTCGGAGTTAGGGATGCGTTTTTCATAATGGAGTGTGTTTAATGATTCAAGATACGCCAAATTGTTAAATGATAGCATGCTGTTTAATGGATTTATGGGCACTTGTAATCCTGTATTCGAGCAAATTACAACCAAAAATGTATTATTTAGTATCATATTGTAAACAAAACATGTTTCGTTATGAAAGCATACCTATTTACGAGCCTGTTTCTTCTTACCTGCTGTTCGCCTACATGGGCGCAAACGGACAAAGGGCGCTGGCAGATCGGTAGCCAGATTGGTAATCTCAGATATCAGAATGAGGGCCAGTACGCTCAAAAGAGCTTTTCGGGAACTATTATGCCAACGGTGGGCCATTTTGTGGCTACCAATCTGCTAATCGGAACGGGGATACCCGTTAGCTATTCGACTAGCTACCTTAAATCGCCCGATTTTAAGAGCTACCAATTAAGTTATGGACTGTCACCGTTTATTAATTACTATTTTGGTAAAGGGCCTTTGAAGCCTTACCTGGGTGCTGCTTATGGTTATAATCGTACGGTTAATTATTACCGATCATTTCTGAATGGTGAATCGAAAGCAACGGGCTATTCCACGGCTATCGCTCCGCATGCTGGGGTGGCCTACTTTATTAGCCGGAATATTGGTCTGAATACCGAACTGAACTACACGATTCAGCATGTTGAAGCAGGTTTTCTGGATAATATTCCGGCTAATCAACAGAGTTTTCCAGCCATCGATACAAAGTTCTTTTCACTGAATTTTGGCTTTCAGCTCTATTTCGGACGATAGGTGCCCCTGTTCTATTCCAGTCGACCCAATCTTCGCTGATGTACCTTAGCGTACATCAGCGAAGTTGGTAATTAATACCAATACTCACCTGCCACCGGTTAAAATCGTCGGGAGTTAAGAGAAAATAAGAATTAGTGGGCGTGCTTTTCAACCCACTTCGACCAACCATCGCTTCAACAGACCACCGCTTCGCTACCCGGTAATGGGCGCCCAGACCCACTTCGGTTTGCCAGGCACGAGACTCGGTAGCTGGTGCGTCGGACTTCATCCGTAGCGTACTCTGGCCGTGGTAGGTGCCCAAATGAACGAATGTAGCGAGCCGTTTCCCCCGTAGAAAATAGTAACGCGTCGATACCCCCCCGCTCCATAATCTATAATCGGGTTTATCGACGGATTGAGGGTAGATGTTACTAGATACATAACGGCCTTCAATAGCCAGCGACCAGCCATTGGTAATAAAATACTGGATATGGGGCGATGTAAAGGTTGTGGTTGGATAGGTTCCCCGGTAGCCCTGCCCGACACTGACTCCGGCATTGAAATGCCCTTTGCCGAGTATGTCCTGTTGCTTGAGAGATTGCGCATGGCCAAGTAGAGGCAGTGCCAAACAGAGTAGAACTAAATACCGTTTCATAATCAATGAAGTTTATCTGCCACAAGGGATACGTTTAAGTCTGCTGGCGTTGTAAAGAGTAAGGGCATTTAAGTGTTTTTAACATCCCTGCCGAAAAGCAGCTCTTCCTGCCGACTTCCTAAACTAACACAGACTGTTAGCCTTCAATGCTGTGATGCGGGTGTAAACTGCGCTGGCCAGTTAAAGTCGCGGGTTTACACCCGCATCACAATAGTCTTAATTTACTTCTCCTATAAATAAATAGTAATAGGCACGATTATTCATTTGGCATAATTCTGGCTAGAACCTGATTGACCAAATGGTTACTATTTGTAGTCTATATTTATTAAATAGTATTCAATTAAGCTATCTATTAGCCTATATTATGTACTGATTCATAAAGTATTTCGTCTATGCTCAACTTTACGATAAAACACATTCATTTTAGTGTTTCCCTTTGTGTTGTATTGGTAACAATTACATTGCCATTAGTTGGACAGACTATTACGGGGACAGTTTTCCGGGATTTTAATAGCAATGGTCTGTATGAAGCTATTTCTGATCCGACTTCGTATACCTATGGAGAGCCGGGCGTAGGGGGTGTAACGGTTACCGCTTACGACCCATCGGGAGCAGCCATCGCAACGACAGTTAGTAGTACGGTAACGACTACTGTAGGTAACTATACGCTGGCTGTGGGGAATTCAGGAGCTTATCGGGTTGAGTTCACGAATCTACAGTCGGGCGATTACGAAGCATCCCGAGGGGGTAACAGCGCAACGTCGGTCCAGTTTGTGAATGGGGGAGCAACGAACGTAAATCTGGGCGTAAATTATCCGGCCGAGTATTGTCAATCGGTTTCGCCCCTGCTCATAACAACCTGTTTTATTGCGGCCGATCCTACCGCAGGAGCCCCATCCGTTACACAGAGAGTAGCTTTGGTAGGAACGCCCTATACGGTTGAGGACGATACCAAGGCTATGACCTATTTGGCAACAATCGGTGAAGTGGGGTCAACCTGGGGAGTTGCTTACAATAAATCGACCGGACAGATTTATTCATCTTCGTTTACCAAACGACATGTGGGCTTCTCGGCCAATGGCCCGAATGCGATTTATGTAACCTCTCCCACATCGGCCACCAGTGGCAATACAACGGAGTTTTTCAACTTTACGACCATTGGCGGCACTGCCGTGTCATCTACTACCGAAACGCATGGCAACGATTTGCCAACGACAACGGCCAGTCTGGCCAGCCATGACAGTATTGGCTTCGATGCGGTCGGAAAAACGAGTTTGGGCGGTATTGATCTTTCAGATGATGATAAAACACTTTACGTGGTCAATCTGAAAAACCGGACGTTGTATTCGATTGACGTAGCAACGAAAACGGCCACGGGGGTACCCATTCCGAATCCGGGCTGCACGACAAGCAGTACGACAACGGAAAGCAGCTATCGACCATTTGCCGTCAAATTTTACCGAGGTAAGGTTTATGTAGGAGTGGTTTGTACACGTGAAGATCTGGGTACGACAACTGTTCCCTATGGGCCTACCGATGGCTTAAGTGCCACAGTTTATGCGCTTGATCCAGCCGTTCCGGCTTCATTTACAACCGTATTGTCGTTTCCGTTAACCTACCAGAAAGGTGCTTCCGGGGCCGATGTGCTTCCTGATTCTCCAACGAATCAGGCGCGGAGTGAATTCTGGCGGCCCTGGACTTCAATTTATCAGGCTGATCGAAACGAAGGCGTTGTAAGCTTTCCACAAGCCTGGTTGACGGATATTGAATTTGAACCCACAACGGGCGATATGTTGATTGGCCTTCGGGACCGATTTGGCGATCAGACGGGCTATAAAAATTACAAGCCCGGTAGCAATACGGATCTGATCAGCGGGATTGCTCCCGGCGAAATCCTGCGTGCCCGCAAATGCAGTCCGACGGATATCCTGTGGACCCTGGAAAATGATGGGAGTTTGTGTAGTGACATAACGTCGACGTCGGTAACCCAAACAACTACGGCAGGCCCAGGAACAGGTAAGTATTATTGGGGTGATCGGGTGCAGAATGGCGCTAACCACGGCCTGAGTTCGCAGGGGAGTATGGCGCAACTGGGGGGAAGTGCCAAAGTCGCTATGACTGCCATCGACCCCACCGAAATTTTTAATACAGGTGGCATCAAGCGATTGATCAACGCAACGGGCGCTAAAGACGGCAATCCAACAGGCATCGACCCAAATCCGGCAGCAGGCGTCATTTTGTATGAAGAAGATGCCTTTGGCTATGGGAAGGCAAATGGGTTGGGTGATCTGGAACTAGCCTGCCAGCCCGCGCCAATCGAAATTGGCAACCGGGTCTGGTACGATAAAAACGACAACGGAATCCAGGACCCCGGCGAACCGCCACTGGCTGGGGTCGAAGTGACTTTACGCGGTGCAGGGCTTTCGTCGCCGGTCAGTGTTACGACCAATTCGGCCGGTGAGTATTATTTCTCCAGTGCTGCCGGAACGCCCGCTCCTGGATTTGTGTACAGTTTGACCGGACTTACGGCCGGAGGATCCTATTCGTTAGCGTTCCCGGCCAGCTTCAGCACGGTTATGCTCAGCAGCCGACAAAACATGGCTACGGGACCCAATGCAGATAACATTGATTCAGACCCTAATTCGGCGGGTATCCTAGCGTTCGTGCTGGGGCAGGCTGGGCAGAATAACTTTTCGTTCGATGCGGCCTATGCGACCTGCGCCCTGGCTTTAACCGGAATGCCATCGTCCTGTGATGGAACAACAAATCGGTACATGGTGTCGGGTACAGTTAGCTTTTCAAACGTTTCGACCGGAACGCTTACGGTAACGGATGGCGCGGTCAGTACAACAATTACCGTACCTGCCGGAACAACATCGGTGGCCTATTCGCTAAGTGGCTTAACAACAGGTAGTGGGTCGCACACAATTACGGCCAGCTATTCGAGTACCGATTGTTCGCCCGCCAGTAGTACCTACACAGCCCCAACGACCTGTGCTTTGCTCGATCTGGAAAAGCGGGTGGATAAATCGAAGGCCGACCCTGCTGAAATCCTCACGTATACGCTGGTACTGACCAATACGGGCAGCTTACCAACCACGAATATAACTGTGCACGATTCGGCTACCATTGGACTTACCTATGTACCCAATTCGGTATCGGCACCCGCCGGGACGACTTTTACACAGGGAATGCCAATCAGTATCTGGACAATAGCTGCCCTTAGTCCGAGCGAAAGCCTGAGTCTGACAATCCAGGCCAAAGCTGATAGTACGGGTATTTTATACAATACGGCCAGTATTCCCGGTGATACAGCCCGAATTTGTACGTCTATTCCGGTGCATATGTGTGCTGGAGACGATTATGCGTTTATTCTGACGGCACCCGCAGGTCATACATCGTATCAGTGGTATAAAGACGGTCAGGTTATTCCGAATGCGACAACCGATACGCTGGAGGTGACCGGACCGGGTAGTTATAGCCTGGCAGTGGATGCTGGAGGAGGCTCAGGGCAATGCCCGAATTTCAGCTGTTGCCCATTTATTGTCGTCGAAGACTCGCTACCTACGTTTGTCGCAACGGCTACTCCTGCCAGTTGTATTGGTAATGTCGCCCAGAACAATGGACAGATTGTGCTGAGTGGGTTCCAGGCTGGACTAACGTATCAATACTCGCTGGGCGCAACGTTCAATGCGGCTGCCTCCTTGTCAGGCGCACCCCAGGTGATTCCGGCCAATGGTGTTATTGCAACTACGCTGGTAAATCCGGCTTCTGATCAGGTCTATACCGTCCGCGTCTACAATGCGTCGGGTTGTTACACGGATGTGCAGGTAATTCTGTTGAGAACAACCTGCGGCTGCCCGGCCGACATCTGCGTGCCCTATGTACTCACGCAAAACAAACGGCCAGTCCGTATTGGTGACCCCAGATAATATAGAGCAGTTAGAAAAAAAGAAAGGAGTAAAGAGAATTGAGATAGACTCGTTTCCCCTACTCCTTTCACCCGCTACTCCCTTCCTCTTTACTTAAAAGAATCCTAATTTATTTTTGCTATACGAAATCAGCAGGTTTTTGGTCTGGCGATAGTGGTTGAGCATCATGTGGTGATTCTCGCGGCCAAAGCCCGACTTCTTATACCCGCCGAACGGTGCGTGAGCCGGATACTGGTGGTAGCAGTTGACCCACACACGTCCTGCCTGAATCTGGCGGGGAATCTGGTACAACTCATGCGCATCCCGCGACCAGAAACCGGCGCCCAGTCCGTATAGCGTATCGTTGGCAATCGAGAGTGCCTCATTCGCATCTTTGAAGGTCGTTACCGATACCACAGGGCCAAAAATTTCTTCCTGGAAAATACGCATCTTGTTATTGCCTTTGAAGATGGTTGGCTTGATATAGTAGCCCGATTCCAGTCCATTGCCGACTAGACCGGCGGGACCGCCACCCGTCAGTACTTCGGCACCTTCCTGCTTGCCGATGTCGATGTACGAGAGGATTTTCTCGAACTGATCGTTGCTGGCCTGGGCACCCATCATGGTTTCAGGATCAAGCGGGTGGCCGAGTTTGATGGCTTCGGTCCGCTGGATAACTCGCTCAATAAATCGGTCATATACTCTTTCGTGAACCAGCATCCGTGAAGGGCAGGTACATACTTCGCCCTGATTCAAGGCAAACATCACTGCCCCTTCGATACATTTATCGAAGAACTCATCATCAGCGTCGGCCACCGATTCCATGAAAATGTTGGGCGATTTACCACCCAGTTCCATCGTGACCGGAATCAGGTTTTCCGAAGCATACTGCATAATCAGTCGGCCGGTAGTGGTTTCACCTGTAAAGGCAACTTTCGCTACCCGCTTGCTTTGCGCCAGAGGCTTACCCGCTTCCGGACCGAACCCGTTGACGATATTGACGACGCCCGGCGGAATCAGCCCTTCAATCAGCTCCATCAGCACCAGAATGGACGTTGGGGTTTGCTCGGCGGGTTTCATCACCACGCAACAGCCAGCCGCCAGCGCCGGAGCTAGTTTCCAGGTCGCCATCAGTAAGGGGAAATTCCAGGGGATAATCTGACCGACTACACCGATAGGCTCTTTGATAATCATCGAAACCGTGTCGGCATCCAGTTCGGCTACAGAGCCTTCCTCGGCCCGGATCACCCCCGCGAAATACCGAAAGTGATCGACGCAGAGGGGCAGGTCGGCTGCCAGAGTTTCGCGAACCGCTTTGCCATTTTCAACGGTTTCAACACGAGCCAGAAATTCCAGATTCTGTTCGATCTTATCGGCAATCTTCAACAACATATTGCTACGTTCGGTGGCCGATGTTCGTGCCCAGGATGGGAATGCTTTATGAGCTGCATCCAGAGCCAGTTCAATATCGGCTGCTTTTGAACGTGGAACGCGAGCAATCAGGCTGTCGTCAACAGGAGACGTGTTGTTAAAATATTCACCATCAACAGGGGCTACCCATTTGCCGCCAATATAGTTTTCGTATTGTGTTTTAAATACGGGCCGGGGTAAGGTTTTGCTGGGCGCTTCTTGTACTTCCATAAGTCGTAGAAAAGTTATAAATAGGATTTGTTACAAAGTTTGAGAGAATTATTCTATTAGGAGTTGAGCAATTGTATCGTCAAACTGAACAATCCTATCAATTTTTCGCGGAGTCGTATAAGGTAAGGTATCGTCCGAAGAATTAGCCCAATAGCACTACTTTTGCTTTTATCGCAAATGGACCGGCATCATAAAAATCCGTGGTCTATCAAGGTCAGAAACGACTTATTATTTATTCGTATGCAGATTACCGTTGCCCGAACACCCGAGCAGTACTTGGCTGCTATGGCACTTTTTAAGGAATACGCCCAGGGACTTGGCATTGATCTTCAGTTTCAGAATTTCGATAAAGAGCTGCAAATTCTTCCAACTATGTATGGCCCACCCAAAGGAGAGCTATGGCTTCTGGAGGACGCCAATAGGAGGGTGGGTTGTGCTGCGCTCCGACAATTGGACGAGAAAACCTGTGAGCTGAAACGAATGTATATCCAGCCGGGCTACCGGGGACAGGGATGGGCCGATGCGTTGATGGAAACAGCGCTGGCAACTGCCCGAAATCTGGCCTATGAATGGATGAAACTGGACAGCCTGCGACGGTTAACTCCTGCACTAAAGCTGTACCTACGGTATGGTTTCACGGAAATAGCCCCGTACAACTACAACCCGGAGGCCGATGTTGTGTATTTCGAAAAACATCTCTGAGGCAATTGGTAATGTTGTGGTCACGGTGGGGCCATTACTAATAACCAACCCAGCGAGGTTTCTCAAAACCGAATTAGGCGAACCATTTAGTTTTGAGAAGCCTCACGAGATCACACTTAATCAGCAAGTTGCTTTAAGGGCTAGCCAGTTGCCTGCGCTCTGCGAGTTGGGTAGGCGCTACACCGAACCGCTTTTTGAAGGCAAAGGAAAAGTGCGAAAGATCTTCGAAGCCCAGGTCTAGGTAAATATCAGATGGTTTCTGCGCCTGTTTCTCGATCAGGAAATACGCTTCCTGAAGTCGTTTATGTACTAGCCAGCGACTGGGGGTTTCGTGGAAAATCTTGTCAAAATCCCGTTTGAAAGCCGACAGGCTCCGGCCTGTTAAATAAGCAAACCGCTCCACGCTGACATTGAATCGAAAATTGCGATTCATATAGGCCTCCAGATCTATTTTCTGCGGGCTACTGAAATCAAACAGAATCGTCGCCAGCTCGGGATTGGACTGTAACAGAATAAGCAGTAATTCCTCTCGTTTGAGGTCGGCAAACATCGGGTTGATTTTTCCTTCGTTCGTATAATAGGGATTCAGCGATTGTAGGAAATTCGGTATCAACTCATTTTGCTGAATAAGAAAATACGCATCATGGCCATTGTAATTCGTAAACGATAGGGGATGTTTGGCCTGATATGCCTTCAGAAACACTTCATCAAATACGACAACTACTTTCTCGAACTGGTTATCAGCTTTGCGCTTGGTATATTTCACCAGATGATTTTTGCGAACGAGGCAACATTCGCCCGGTTGCAGATGATGGTGATTACTTCCGTCGTAATAGTCGATGGTGCCTTTGATGAGATACAGAAAGAAATGCTCCGAAACAAACTGCTCCGGTGAAATCTGCGGACCAAGGTAGCAGGACGTAATGGCTGATACGTTCATACAGTCAAGTTAGACGGAAAAAATTACAAATGGCCAAACTGCATCAAACTGTCGGCTGTTGCCAGCAGGGCTTCCTCATTGGTTCGGGGTTGCCAGCCAAGCCACGTCTTTGCTTTTTCGTTGCTGGCGGTTCGGTAACGACTTATTAGCGGCACTAGATTTTTAGCCGTTGGGCTGAATAGGGCAGCTATACGGACGATCCAGTCGGGAAGGCGTTTGGTAGAAATATGTTTGAGTTTGTGGCCTAGTCGATCGTTCATGAACTGGGCAATTTCGGGTAGCGTCATGGTTTCTCCAGCAATCGCCAGAAACCGCTGACCTTTGGCAGCAGGATTGATCATGGCGCGTATATGCAGGTCGGCTACATCCCGCACATCTACAAGGCTAAGCGTCATGTTTGGAACGCGTTTCATAGAACCATCCAGCACACGCTTCAGCAATCCAAATCCGCTCGACAGGTCTGGGCCAAGTGATGGACCGAAAATACCCACCGGATTAACAACCGATAGTTCCAATTTACCGCCTTCGTTTTCCATAAACGTCCAGGCAGCACGTTCGGCCAGCACTTTCGATTTGTTATAGGCCGATAGACCGGGTTCATTTGGGTCGGTCCAGCTTTCTTCGGTAATCACTTTGGAGGTGTCGGTGTGGCTGTAGCCGATTGCGCCAAAGTTGGATGTCATCACGACCCGCTTCACACCTGCATTGCGAGCTGCCCGAAGCACCCGTAGCGTACCTTCTACTGCCGGACGAATCATCTCATTTTCGTCTTTGGGGATGCTCAAACTAATTGGTGAAGCGACGTGAAGAACATAGTCACAACCCGCAACCGCTTCGTCCCAGTTCCTATCCTGAGTCAGATCGGCTTCGACAAATGTAAGCTGGCTGAAATTAGTGATACCACCGTTTCTGAGCATACCCATTACGTCTTCTTTTCGTTTTAGTGAACGGACCGTCGTTTTTACGCGGTATCCTTTCTGGAGTAATTGCAGCATACAATGAATGCCAACAAAGCCAGTACCACCCGTTACCAGTACCATTTCCTGTTTATCTATTTTTGCCATGAGTGCTATTAGTTAACAGCACAAAGTTCCGCAGAGTGCAAGCGGCTCGCTTTGCTGAAACGTCCAAACTTCTTTTGCTGAAACGTCCAGAGTTGGATTGACGTACAGGAAAAAGAACCCAGGTAAATGGCTAAATTGCATTAATGCCTATAAAAAATAGGGTAAAACCAATGGGGTTGTCAACAAAAAAGCTATACTTTGTGTTGCCTAACACGTTGTCGGCGAATAGAATAGTTATATATGTGCATTGGATACGTTAGGTATTCCCGATCATTTTCATGAAAAACGTACAGGCTCCATCGCTGGATATTTCCCGTCATTTGCAGGCCCGTCGTCTGGAACAGGAGGTCGAAAACCGAACCGCCTACACCATCGATACGGCCGAACTGAATATTTATGAGACGCATCATGTGGCCGAAAAAGTTGAACTGACATTTAATAGTCCGGTTCTGGCCAGCATGATTCGGGGAAAAAAAGTGATGCATTTGCCGGGTACACCTTCCTTTGATTTCCTGCCTGGTGAGTCGGTTATTGTGCCGGGTCTGGAAACAATGCGGATTGATTTTCCTGAAGCCGAAACCGACAACCCGACCCAGTGCCTGGCGCTGGCGATCGACTCCGACAAAATACGCCAGGTGACGAATCTGCTCAACGAGCGCGTTCCGCTGATCGATAGTCCACAGGGCTGGCAGTTTGGCCATACGAATTTCTTCCTGACCAACGATGAGCCGATTCATCAGCTCATTGCCCGACTGATTTATATTTTCACCGAAAACAACAAGGCGAAAGACGTATTTGCCAACCTGGTCTTACAGGAGCTGGTGGTCCGGCTGATGCAGACGCAGGCGCGTACGCTGCTGTTGAGCCCGGATACGTTGCAAATCAATACCAACCGACTGGCGCATGTAGCCCAGTATATTGCCAGAAACCTGCATCGAAATCTTCATATTAAGGAACTGGCCGATGAAGCCTGCATGAGTGAGCCTAACTTTTACCGGACTTTCAAGCAAACATTCGGCCTGACACCGATTGATTATATCAATCAACAGCGTATTGCCTTGGCTTCCCGATTGCTACGGACAACGGATCGTTGCCTGGCCGATATTAGTCTGGCATGCGGGTTCAACAACATGACGTATTTTATGCGATTATTTCGCCGGGAAACGGGCCTGTCACCAGCCCAGTATCGCAAACAAATGCTAGCGTGCTGAACCAACGGATTGTGGTATATTCGGCCGCCTAGCCGACTGATTAGGCCTATCCTGTTCCGGTCTTCATTGGCTTCCTGCTTATGCCTGTCATATCCAGAAAAAAACTTATTTACCCCATTCGCAAGCCACTTCAATCGTATTTGCTCCAGTACGACCGCGAGCTGACGCTGCCCACTCAATACGAAGATTTGTTGCGCTACAACAGCTCGATTACGCTGTTCGACAAACGTGAACGCGATACGCTCTGGGAAACGGTTTTCTTTGCGGGTGCAGAAGCTGATGAAATGCAGCTCTCCCTGAAGGCAATCTACGCACTGTTGAAAGCCGATGGCGATTTGTCGATCACCCGGCACCTGACCATCGACCGGGTCGATCTGTGCCTGTACGGCAACACAAAACCATTTCGCGTTCGGATTCGGAATCTGGTTAACGATAACTTCGATTACTTTTATATCAAACGGGCCGATGCGTCGCGTATTTATGGCCTTGAGTTAGAGCATATTCTGTCTCCCAATCGGATCAGTTACATAACCAGCGGACAAACGCTGGTAGAAGAACATATTGCGGGTATTCCGGGCGATATGTTTTTCGATAACCAGCTCCACGACCCCGCCCTGAATCCGATTCGGCTGTGTAAAGAGTTCGTCAAGTTCAACGAACGATGTTTTGTCCGACTGTTGGGCGACATGCATTCCAGCAATTTTGTGGTCGATATAACCCCCGATTTTGATGAGGTTTACTACCGCATCCGGGCCATCGACTTCGATCAGCAATCGTACGAAGGACGTAAATCGGTATACATGCCCCAATATTACAAACAGAATCAACCGATCATTGAGCTTGGATTACGCTACATGACCCCCGAAAGTGTCCGGCAATATCAGATAGAAGAACGGGCGTTGATTGCCAGTCGGATACGAGCCGAAACCGTCCGACTTCATGACCTGATGGAAGTGATGCGGCAGGATGAGATTGCGCCAGAAAGCAATGTTCTTAGCCTCCGCCAATCCTTAGCGGATCACTATCATCACGCTGATTTTCTCCGCTGCCAGACGATGGGTGATTTGGTTTCACAAAGCATGGCGATGATTTCGCTTCACTAATCGATCCTGTAGAAATCAACAAAAAAGCCCCGGTATTGAGAAATACCAGGGCTTGAGAAGCGACGAACAACCTAAAAACGCTGCTATTGTCGTTTTATTGTGTGCTCTGAAACAGAATTGAGCTTATTTTCCACATTTTTTTCTGCTGCGGCTAATAGACCGCTAATTGTAATCCAATAACGCTGAAGCCTCACAAGCTTTGTCGGTTTTGAAGCGTATCCAGCGGGCCTGAAAGTCTTTCGGAAACTCGTAGCTAATCGGTTTATCGGGCGAAACGGTGATTGTTTTATAGCTCATCCAGATACCATTGCCTGTTGGGTCGGCTTCGATGGTGAACGTAACTGGCGATGTCGCCTTGTGCGAAAGTTGCAAAGACCGCTGATCGTAGAAGCCAATCAGATATGGATCAGAGGCTTCATTGGCAGTGACTTTGGTATTTTTCCAGGGGCCACCGTGACCGATTGGTTTCCCCAATTTCCACAGATCGTCGATAGCGCCCGCCCAAATAGCAGCCTTTTTATCGTCCGATACCACAATGTGCTCATTTTTACCCACCGATGAACGATCAATTCCGGTCAGAATAAGTAGACCCCGGTACGATGCGTAGTCATTGATGCGCAGGTTATGCGACGAAATGGGTCGAATTTTGGCGTAACCGTCGGCATTTTCGGCGGGAAGTTCATAAAACGTGCCGTGGCAGTTGAACAGGTCGCGTTCGGTCGCTACTTCCCGGCAAATGCGCAGGGTTGCCTGATTGGTCAGGTCGGTATACGCACTGTTGCCTAAAGGGAGCCGCCAACGACGGCCTTTGTCATCAACGACTAATACGCTGGCTTCGTCGATGGTTACGGCTTTTTGAGGAATCGCGAATTTAGTGTTGATAAACGACTGCATATCCGGGTCATCTTTCCGAACCAGCTGCATAGCCGCATTCAGTTCGTAATACCCGATATTGCTGGGTTGGCCGTTTGTGTAAGAACGAGCTGCCAGACCGAGTGCCCGCCGATTCTTGCCCAGTCCATACAGTAATCCACCCGTAGTTGTGGCTGAGTTGATGT
The DNA here is from genome assembly GCF_002056795.1 of Spirosoma aerolatum. NCBI lineage: Bacteria > Pseudomonadati > Bacteroidota > Cytophagia > Cytophagales > Cytophagaceae > Spirosoma > Spirosoma aerolatum. The sequence goes on from NZ_CP020104.1 coordinate 814,560, forward strand.
TCGTTAATCCGGTAAATATCGGGCTGATAGCTGCGTTGCGGGTGTCGCTGGCGGCATAGAAAAACTGGGCCGACAGTGTCGCGTTTTTATCGGATTTCAGCCGAATCCATTCGCCGGGTGTATTGGCGGCAAAAGCCAGGTGGGCTGCATTGTTGGCGCCGACGGTGGTTGTTTGCAGCGGAGTCCAACTGCCATTACCGGCTTTATCGACCTCAAAGGTGATCGTTAACGCAGCGTTACTTTTGTTCTGTAACCACACCGACCGATTGCCCCAACCCGCAAATAGAAACGGTTCAGAGGGGGCGTTCGCGTTAACGGCTTCGTTTTGCCAGACGGCTCCTTCGGCGGTATTGGGGCCAAGTTGGTCAGGCAAATTCAATGGCGTAAACCACAGATTTGAATTCGACTGGCCCGGTCCTTCGATATTGCCTTTGGCTTTTCGCTTATTCAAAAACTCTTTTTGAGCCGAATCGTCGCAGCCAAACACCAATCGATTGTTCCAGCGAGCGAAATCTCCAATCACTTTCAGGTAGGCCGACCGGGGACGAATGCCGACCGCATTCGACGCAGTGAATGAACCCGGAAACCGCCAGAACATACCGTGCATGGTCATCAGATAGTCGGGTTGCTGATTGGTGCCGATGTCCCGGATGCGCGGCCATTCGGTATTCCAGCCGTGGGCACCGTCGTAACTATGACTGGCTTTGGGGAGTCGGTAAAAGTGCCAGCCCGTTGTCTTCTCCCGAACGCCCAGTAGGACTGATTTATGATCCCAGCCCGTGGCCCAGATGGGGTCAGTTTCCGGGTTTTTATTGCCATAAATACCACCGGGGCCAGTTACTTCCACAAACTGATTTCGCCGTACAACCGTCCAGTCTTTACCGTTCCATTCCGAAAGCGATCCGGCTGGAATATCGAATTGAACCAATGCCTGGGGACCCGGTTCACCGTTGTTGGAGTAGACCATAACCCCCTGGCCCGAATAAACGCCTTTACCATGAGCACCCGGTAGTAGGTTCGAATGATGATTGTTCGACTCGTCGGATACCTTCGGGTTTTTGACGTTGTTGTCTTCATAGAGCATGGTAGGCGTTAAGGTATTCACGTCGACTTCGTAAAACCCTTCCTCCATGGTGCCGTAATAGATTTTTCCTTTCGGGTCGGTCAGATGGCGAGCGTTTCCGGTGTGGCGTCCCTGCATAATTTTGTAGGGAATTGTCCGTACGTGTGCTTTGCTATCGATGGCATAAGGACCAATGAACAACTGGTTACTTTCGGGATGAATCATGCGGTTGGCGGGTGTACCACCAATGCTTTCGGGTCGCACAATCTGTTTTAAGTCCGACGTTATTTCGTATAGTTTGTCCGACGAGCCAAACGGTAGGTGAGGACCATAGGTAACGACCCAGAGTTTACCGGCCCAGGGCACCACAGCACCCGTGCCACATTCGCCTTCGTTGTTGTACATGGCCAGGTGCGGATAAATGCCGCTGTAAGAAGGCAATGGTTTCGATTGCGCGAAGGATACCTGGCTTTGCATAAAGAACAAGCCGACGAAATAGGCAGAAAGAATATATTTTTTCATTGCATTAATGGTTCTTCTGACAGGATGAACAGGCTTAAACGTTTACGAATTGAGCGTTTTTGTCATGCTGTTTTTTATCTTTCCTCAATTGAGAAGTAAGAGATGTTTTTGTCATCCCGACGCAGGAGGGATCTTTGGCAACTAACTATTAATGAGCTTATCCGAAGATCCCTCCTGCGTCGGGATGACAAAAAGCTTTTGAAGTAAAAGCTTAAACAGGTTCCTTTTTCATTTTGAGTGGTCCGGCTGTAAATCCTGTCAAAAAATTATTCCCAGCCGGGACTTTGCGTAAGTTTTGGATTAGCCTGGATTTCTTCCAGCGGAATAGGATAGTAGCGGTGTTTCGCCTGTGGGGTACGCGTTGGGTATACATCATTGACCGCTTTAGGAATCACCGTCAGGAAGGTATTGGTGCGCGTTAGGTCGAACCAACGGTCGGCTTCGGCAAACAGCTCCCATGAACGTTCCTGAAGCACCGCATCGATAAACGCATCTTTGCTCAGCCCCGGCGTCAGATCATTCAGTCCGGCCCGTTTACGAATGGTGTTGATATAACTATAAGCAAGCGCAGTCGGACCATTTTGACGAGCTTCGGCTTCAGCGGCAATCAGGTACACATCGGCCAGACGAATGATCGGAAAGTTGCAGTTATTCGCTTCGCCAATCGAATTCGGATCGCGGTATTTGCGGATCAGCACCCCTTTGGGTGTGATGGGCGTAACATCTTTCTGGCGGACAATCGCGCCCGACACATCGCGGTAAGTCGTGTCGAGCAACTGACGACGTTTGTCTTTGGGGTCGAAGGAGTTAAAGAAGGCCTGATAGGCAAACCAGGAGCCGTAGGAGACTTTGGCGTAATCGGGGCCGCTGCTGTTTTTAGGGCCAGCAATACCCATCACTGTTAGCCAGCGGCTGGGGGTTACGCGGTCGGCTTCCACAGCCCACATATTCTCAATACGGGCGGCATCTTCTTTGTCGACATCGAACACGTCCAGCACGTTTGGCATGAGCGAATACTTGCCCGAACTGATGGTGGCCTGCGCCAGTTGCAACGCCTTCGCCCAGTCTTCGTTATACAACGCTACTTTGGCATACAGCCCCTGAATGGCTTCTTTCGATGGGCGACCTTTTACTAGATTAGTCGAATAGGAGGGAAGCCCGGCAATGGCCTGATCCAGATCGGCGTAAATCTGCTTGTAAATGTCTGCCTTTGGACTTTTCGGAACGAGGGCTTCGGCTTCGCTGGTGCTGGCTTTGGTTTTGATCGGTACTTCGTTGAAGGTTTTGGCCAGTGTCCAGTGATACAATCCGCGCAGGGCATAGGCCTCGGCTACAATTTCGGTTCGGCGCTGGGCATCCATCTGAATATTAGGGACTTTTTCGATGACCCAGTTGGCATTTTCGATCCCTTTATAGCTGAACCGCCAGACGCCCTGCGGCCCTTCCGTTTCATGACGCCCCGAATTACGCTGAGCGGTAAAATAAGGATCGTAGGTAAACAGCGTAATGGTATTTCGCCCAACCACTGCACGTGGGTAAGCCTGGTCGGCGGCAAAATCCGAAACGGCCACCAGCGGAAAACCGTAGAGATTGATGAGCGAGCCCGCAGCCGACGCGATACCAGCTTCGGCATCCGACGCGGTCTTATAAAAGTTTGTCGTAAAAATGGACGAATACACCGACTCATCCAGTTTGCTGCACGAAACCGTCAGGCCCGACAACGCCATCAGCAGCAGGAGTGTTTTTTTCATGGGAGATAAAAGAGTGAAAGAGTGAAAGAGCGAAAAGGTGAATGAGTGATAGAAGTAGTGTGAAAGCGTCAGCCATTCGCTCGTTCACTCATTCACTCTTTCGCTCTTTAAAAAGTGACCTGTAGTCCACCCAGATACGACCGGGCAATGGGGTATGTACCGTTATCGATAAACTGCGTAGTGGCATTTCCGAAGTTGTTGACCTCGGGATCGAAACCGCTGTATTTGGTGATCGTAAGCGCATTATTCGCGCTGACATACACCCGTATCTGGCTGATGCCTTTGATCTTGGGAAGGGTATACCCTAATGAGATATTCTTCAGCCGTACAAACGACGCGTCCTCTACGTACCGATCCGACAGGGGTAGCCGACCGCCCTGAAAACCACTGGCGTATTCGTTACTCGGATTCGTGGGCGACCAGCGATTGACGAGCCCCGCCAGTACATTTTGCTGGCCAAGTGCCGTTTCGAAGGTATAGCGGAACAGGTTCATAAGCTTGTTACCCTGCACACCCTGCACGAACAGATTCAGATCGAAACCGCGATAACGAAGCGACGACGAGAATCCAAAAATATACTTCGGCTGAGCATTGCCAACAATGGCCTGATCGGCAGCTGTGATGGTACCATCACCATTGAGGTCTTTGAGTTTATGCCCGCCCACGCGCCCGTCGTAACCCGATAAAATCGTTTCGCCAGTCTGGCTGATGCCGTCGAATATATACGTTCGGTAAAGCCCCATCGGATAACCGACTTTGAGCAGAGCAAAGGCCGAGCGAGGTAACTCGTCGATAACTCCGTCGAGGGCCAGTACCTCGTTTTTGTTGAAGGTAATATTGGCCGACGCATCCCATTGAAGCCCCCGGCTACCTCCAGGGAGAATTCGCCCGTTGACGGCCAGTTCCAGACCCTTGTTCTGGATCGAGCCAAAATTTCCTGTCAATGCCGTATAGCCCGACGACATCGGTAATACTTTCTGGAACAGTAGGTTGTCGGTGCGTTTGTTGTAGTAGTCGGCCACCAGTGAGAGACGGTTGCGGAACAGGCTGATGTCTACCCCAATATCGACCTGCGTAGAGCGCTCCCACTTCAGATCCGGGTTCGGAATGGCGCTTGGATTGATGCCTGTAACCGGAACGTGGTTGTAATTATAGTTTAGTCCCGACGCACTGACCGTTGCCAGCGATTGGTAGGGGTCAATAGCGCCTGCGTTTCCGGTGATACCCCAGCTTCCGCGCACCTTCAGGTCAGAAATCACCGAAACCGACTTCATAAACGGCTCTTCAATAATCCGCCAAGCACCCGCTACCGCCGGGAAAAATCCATACTTATTGTTCTCGCCAAACTTGCTCGATCCATCGGCGCGGGCGGTCAGATCCAGAAAATATTTGTCTTTATACCCATAGTTGATGCGTCCCAGATACGAGTCGAGCCGGGATTTGCTCTTGTCGCTGCTAATACGCTGATTTACGGCCAGCCCAACCGAATTATTCTCGGTAACGTCGTTCGGGAAATTCGATGCCGTTTGCGTATAGCTCTGATTGACATTGGCTTGTGTAGCCAGTACTGCCGTGGCCGTGATGGAATGGTGTTCGGCAATTCGGGTGCGGTAGGTAAAGATGCTTTCGTGCAGCAGTGTACGGCTATAGCCGCTTACATTACTGGCATTGCCTCCGCCCGATGCCAACTGTGACTGACTTAATAGCGACAGGGGCGAGTAAGATTCGGATAAGCTATTGCCCAGATCGGCGTTGAAACTAGGCCGGTACGTAAACCCTTTGAACAGTGTAAAGTCGACGTATACATTGGCCAGAATCCGTTGGGTCGTTTGCCGGTTGATGGGCGTAATAAAGTTTAGGGGGTTCGTTACCTCCTGGTATTGTCCATTCATCTGATCCTGAAACGGAAATACACCACCATCGGGCCGGTAGGGCGTCAGCGTGGGGGGAGCCGCTACGGCTGCGCCCAGCACTCCGGCCCGGCTGCTGGTGACGTCGGAGCCGGTACCACCTACACTCAGCCCTTTGTTGACCGAATAACCATAATATAAACTGGTGCCGATCTTCACCCGGTCGCTTAGCCGATGGTCGATGTTGGAGCGAAACGAGTAGCGGGTAAAGTTGGAGTTTTTGATGATTCCGTCCTGATTAAAATAGTTCAGCGAGAGCGCCAGTTGCGTTTTCTGATTACCGCCCGATACCGAAAGCTGATGGCTTTGCATGGCCGCTTTTCGGAAAATCAGGTCCTGCCAGTTGGTGCCCTGTCCCAGCGTAGACGGGTCAGCATAGATTGACCGCTTGTAGACTTCATTTTCGAGCTGTGCAAACTGCTGGGCGTTCAGTACATCGAGTGTTTTATTCACCTGTTGTACACCACCATAGCCATCGTAGCTAACGCGCGTAGCCCCGTCTTTTCCCCGTTTGGTCGTAATCAGCACCACGCCATTGGCGGCCCGTGCGCCATAAATGGCGGTCGATGAGGCATCTTTCAGGACTTCAATCGATTCAATGTCGTTTGGGTTGATTTGCGAAAGCGGGCTAACGTCCGTGATGCCACCACTGTTGGAAATCTGAATCCCATCGATAACGTACAACGGTTCCGAACTCCCGTTGATCGAGTTCGTTCCCCGAATCCTGACACTGACATTGCCACCCGGCGCTCCCGAATTCTGCGTGATCTGGACGCCTGCCACGCGTGCCTGTAGTCCCTGCGCTACGTTAGCTATGGGCGTTTGCAACAGATCGGCGGCTTTCACGGAGGCAATAGCGCCCGTGGTTTCGATCTTTCGTTGCGTACCGTAGCCTACCACAACCACTTCCTCAAGCGCTTTCGTATCGGGAGCCAGTTGGATATTGATGGTACTTCGGCCTCCAACGGCCACTTCCTGACCCAGATAACCAACAAAGCTGATGACCAGCACCGCTCCTTTGGCCGGAACTGCCAGTTGGAATGTACCTTTGCCATCCGTAACGGTTCCGCGCTGGGTGCCTTTGAGAATGACGCTAACACCTGGTAAGGTACTGCCTTTTTCGTCGGTAATAGTGCCCGAAACGGTTCGGTCGTCTGTTTGGCCAGAAGGTGAGTTTGGCTGCGCCAGCAGGGGCGAAAACCAGCCCCAGAAAACAACGCAGTAGAGTAAAAGTTTTTGTCGCATAATATTCAGATATTTATAGTTTTTATGCCAATCGTTCCGTCAGGCCGACGGGTTGAAATGCGAGTATGCAAAGGTAATTTTGTACTTTGCGAGGAACGCAAGCGAAGCGTAACCATTTCGATGATCGAAATTATGAACAAGATAACCGCCTGATTGATAGATTATTAATGCCTATGGTCACGGAAAATGGACAACAGGGTAAGACCGAAGCCTTCTATTTGATAGAGGTTTGTTGTCAGCGGGTTAGCGAAGCGTTTGGCAAACCAGATCGGGAGAACTGGATGAATAGCGATTACATTAACCTGAGCCAGGTTCTTTTCCGAAAAACCCGCGTTCGAATAAGCCCCAATACGCTGAAACGAATCTTTGGCAAGATCAAGACCGACGCTCGCTATTATCCACAAAAGGCGACCCGCGATGCACTGGCTATTTACCTGGGCCATCTCGACTGGGAGCATTTTGTACAGATTCAGGAATGGGCCGAACGCCAGATCGAGCCTAAACCTACCACAAACGAGCCGAATCGACTGCCGGTTCTTCCGAAAGAAGCGGTGTTGAACAGACGCCAGCCAGCAGCCAGAACGTGGCTTTGGCTGGCGCTGGTAGGTATAGCTTTACTGGCTGTGGTGATTTTTCTGATCCAGCCAGCCACCGAACGTCCTGGTGCGGTTTCGTTTATCTGTCGGAATCCACTGGGCGAAAACCCCCATTCGGCCGTTTTTGAACTCCGACGTCAGAAGTCCGCTGGAGACGAATCGTATACCATTTTATATGGCGATGGAAAACGAGAGATAACGAATGCTATTGATAGCGTGTACACACATTACTACGAACGGCCGGGACGTTATTTTGCCGTTTTACAACGCGGTGGTGTCGACGTCGATTCGGCAACGGTATATGTACAGACGAAAGGATGGACCGCAACGGCGAACATGATGCACGATACGAGTCGGGTTTATCCCATCAATCTGAACGATCTATTGGTTACTAAACGGCTCAGTGTAAGTGCTCAGGACGCGGCCCATGCGGGTATCGACACCAACCGGACATTTTTTGTAGAATTTATTAACAGCCAGCCTACCGAAATTGATGGCGATAACTTCGAACTAACCATGCGTGTCGCCACATCGCAGGATCGGGCGGGGGTACGCTGTTCACAGGTGGGCCTAACGGTTTGGGGGGAGTCGTCGCAGCACTTGTTCGATGTCATGAAACCTGGTTGTGTTCACTGGATCAACTTACAGGCATCCGATATATATAAAAACGGGCATCGTGATGACCTAAGCTTTCTGGGAGCCGACCTTCGCCTGGGTGGAACGCTGAAACTGAAAGTAGTTGGCCGGAAAGCCCAGCTATTTATTAATGCCCGGAAAGTATATGAAACCGCTTATACAAAATCCATGCGCCGAATCTACGGGGTTAAAATTCGGTTTTCGGGCATTGGCGTGATTCATTCCTTTTTGTTAAAGGATATGCGAACCAATAAACTGTTCAGTGGGAATTTCGGCGCTTAGTGAGCTAGTTTCCGTCTGAAAAAGAAAAAGCCTCCAATCGTATAGAGTAAAATAGCGGCTGTTTCCAATACCGCTTCGGCGTAATCGTTTGTGTACACGCCCGTCCGAAAATCCTGTATCCAGTCAATTAGGGCAGCGCAGTACACGAATAAACCAATGACGGTTAATGTGATTATACCCAGAAGAAGTAAGGTTTGTGGCTGTCGCATAAGTTAAATCAAAGACGATTTTTAGGGTCTGGGCTGGATGAGTTACCCAGTCAGAAAAAGTAACACCACGGGAGAGCGACAATTTATCTGCCAAAACCTCAATGTAACTAGCTAGTCAGTCTATAGACCGTCATCTTTCAATAAAAAATACCTTAACGGTTTCCATTAGTCATTTAAATATGCTGATAAATTCAATTGTTTAATTAGTCGTCTAAAAACCAACTAGATTGATTTGAGGAATAAACTCTACACTATTGAGGGTGAATAAATACAGAACTTCCCCAGCTAATAAAGAAAAATATCGGGCCAGTTCGATTGAATAAATAAACTGTCTGAAAACATTCAGTACAAAAACACGGTTAGTTCAGGTTGGCAAGCTCAAAAAAGGAACTAGCTAGTAGCCGTGTATCGAAGCCAGATACATTGCGGGATAATGCTCAGTTAGATAGTTTTTTGCCCTCACTATGGCTAACACCACAACCTTATGTAGGGTATTACGTTGTAGATTATATAAGTTACCGTATTCGTTTTTATATAAACTATATGTCTACCGATAGTGTTCATTTTTTCCGTCAGCGAAACCCTGATGAACGGCCACCTGTCCGCTTGTCGATTACAGCCTACGCCGTTTTATTCACTGCCTTTTTAGGTCTGTTTGTTTTGAAGTTGAGCGGCTTTCTGGATTGGTCGTGGTGGTGGATCAGTAGCCCACTTTGGCTGGGGCCAATTGGGCAATTGACCTGGATATTACGTGAGCGATTGCGCTCTGGACGGTTCAGCAGGCCTGCATCCCGGCGGTAAGGAATCTGATACGTTATTTTAAACGAGCTGTTCGGTTGAGTCACAGCCAATGGGGGCGGTTTGCATCCTGGAAGCCACAGGCCTGACACTTTAGAGGGTTTACGGGCTAAGCTAGTTGGTCGATCTTTAAAAAATATAATAAAGCCCTTTCAAGGTAAACCACGTAGGGTTGGTGGATTATAGATATTCGCTCCGTCTTTAGAGCGAGAGATAGGACTTTTTATGTCGACTGGTAACGTTCCCGGTAACGATTGCATAGAAAAAGTCAATTATATACTTGGAAAAGTGAAGTCTTTACGGAAATTTAATAAGCAAAAGCAAAGAAGGAGCTGTCAGGCAAAACTACCTGTTTCGCTTAAAAGTACAATTTGCTTGGGGATCCGGTTGCCCAATGCTTATGAATGCCGAATCCGTACGCTTATAACTCGTTTAATCCAGGTACGCTTGTGAACTACAAATCATTGCCGGACGAAATGCTGCTGGTTTATCTGCGAACAGGCGATGAACTGGCTTTTCGGACTATATATCAGCGCTACTGGAAAAAGCTGTATAGCATTGCCCGGCGGAAAGTAGAATCTGTCGAAATCGTGGAAGAGATCGTTCAGGATATATTCCTCAAACTATGGGAGCGTCGGAGTACATTGCGAATCGAGCATTTAGAGGCCTATCTGTTCACTGCCGTTCGCTATGCCATTATCAACCATATTAAGGCGACCATTATCCATGAAAAATATGCGGATTATGTCGTCGATTTTTCTTCAGAGGCTGTCAACACTACCGATGAACAACTCAAACTGAACGAGTTGATGAGTGTGGTTGAGAAACAGTTAAACGACCTGCCCCATAAGACACAGCAAATTTTCAGGCTTAACCGTCTGGAGCATCAGTCTATCAAAGAAATTTCTTCCCGGCTGAAAGTGCCCGAACGAACGGTTGAGTACCATCTTAGTCAGGCTATTAAGACACTACGCGTTTACCTGCGGGATTATCTTCCTGCTCTGGTGTATGCATGTCTTTCCTGGTTGTCAGTTCATTAGCCCACTTTCGCTACTCCGCTCTCCTGATTGAGACTCACCCAGTATGTCGTAGGAGGATCCCCTCTGCTTTGCAGTAGCCATTCTGGAAAAAAGACGTGGGTCGTTCCATGAACGATTTTTTTGGCAAGAGGGAGGTACGATTGGGCACTCTGCCAGTAGTATACGGAAAGGCCTTCGTGAATGGACACTGTCCTGAACGTACACTGTCGTTACCGCTTTGCAAAAATGCTTCTTTGGCGGCTACTACTTTTTATCGGTTCCGGACATAGCAGTCAGACAGGGTTTTGTTGTCGAACAACAGATTGAGTGTTGCCTTATCAAGGGTTATCCAAATTAAAACTCATACGTATTTATGTCTTGTAGTCTGAATGGTAAAGAATTAGCCATGTATGATGTTATTATCATCGGCTCTGGCGCTGGCGGGGGCATGGCGGCTTACCAACTCACCAAAGCGGGTGCCAATGTCTGTTTGCTGGAAGCAGGCGGCTATTTCGATCCGGCCGATCCGAAGTACATCACGCAACTTAAATGGCCGTACGAATCCCCACGCAGAGGAGCGAGTACCGTTCGGGCGTTCGGTGATTTCGACGCTGCCTGGGGCGGCTGGCAAATCGATGGGGAGCCTTATTCTGCCGAAACAGGTACCGAATTCCACTGGTTTCGCTCACAGATGCTAGGTGGACGAACCAACCACTGGGGGCGTATTTCGCTGCGTTTTGGCCCCGACGATTTCCGGCGCTACAGCCTTTCCGGGATTGGTGCCGACTGGCCGATTGGTTACGACGACATGAAACCCTACTACGATCGGGTCGATAAACTCATCGGTGTGTTTGGTACCAATGTTGGATTGCCCAATGAACCCGATGGCTTTTTTCTACCGCCACCCAAGCCTCGTCTGCACGAAATGCTGATTACCAAGGCAGCTCGTAGCATCGGGGTACCTGTATTCCCGTCCCGCTTGGCCGTACTGACCAAGCCGATCAATCAGGAACGGGGAACCTGCTTTTATTGCGCCCAGTGTGGCCGTGCCTGTTCGGCCTATGCCGATTTTTCATCGTCGTCGGCACTGGTTATTCCAGCGTTGAAAACCGGTAAGCTTACCCTCATCAACAATGCGATGGCCCGCGAGGTATTGACCGATCCACAGAGCGGCCTGTGCACAGGGGTCTCGTACATCGATAAGACCAGTTTGCAGGAACGAACCGTAAAAGGGAAAATGGTGATACTGGCTGCCAGCACCTGTCAGTCGGCCCGACTCCTGCTAAACTCAAAATCGTCCCGTTTTCAGCGTGGGCTGGCCAATGGATCGGGTGTGGTCGGTAAGTATCTGAACGACTCAACGGGAGCTTCCATGTCTGGTTTCATACCCGCCCTGATGAACCGCAAGCGGTACAATGAAGATGGAGCCCAGAGCTGCCATATTTATACCCCCTGGTGGCTCGATAACAAAAAGCTGGATTTCCCGCGTGGGTACCACATCGAATACGGGGGCGGTATGCGCATGCCCGACGCTGGTTTTATGGGTGGTATTGAAGCCTATAATGGACGTATGGCCGACGCCAGTGGTAAGAAGAAAGAAGCCGGTGGGTATGGAGCTAGTTTAAAGGAAGATTATCTTCGGTACTATGGCGCATTTGTTTCGATGGCAGGCCGGGGCGAACCTGTACCGATGGAAAGTAACTACTGCGAAATCGATCCAAACCGGGTCGACCAGTATGGGATTCCTACCTTACGGTTTAACTACAAATGGTCGGATTATGAAATAAAACAGGCCCGGCATATGCAGCAAACCTTCGATGAAATTCTTCATGCGATGGGTGGACAGCGAGTTAGCCCTGCCCCCGGTGCCGACCGAAATTATGGGCTGGAAGCTCCAGGCCGCATCATTCACGAAGCAGGTACGATTCGGATGGGGAACGACCCCAAAACGTCCGCACTCAATGCATTTCAGCAGGCCCATGAGGTCAAAAATCTGTTTGTGGTTGATGCGGCTGCGTTCCCCTCGCAGGGCGACAAAAACCTGACCTGGACCATTCTGGCCTCATCCATGCGTACTTCGGACTATATCATCGACCAAATCAAAAAGAAAGCCCTATGAACCGCCGGGATATTCTAAAATCGATTCCACTGACTACCCTGAGTTTTTCGGCTGCTACCCCAGAGGCTTCTCCAACAGTCCCTGTACCAAAAGCAGCTATTACGGAGTTCAAAAACGGAAAATCCCCCGAAGAGCAACGTCGGGACAATGCCCTGCAAGCCGCCAAATTTCTGACGGCCCACGAACTGGCTACTGTTACCTTGCTGTGCGACATCATTCTACCGGCCGACGCCCGGTCACCAAGTGCCTCTCAGGTAGGTGTGCCCCAGTTTATTGAGTTTATGCTCAAAGATCAGCCCGATATGCAGACCCCGGTTCGGGGCGGATTGAGCTGGCTCGATCACGAATGTCGCCAGCGTTTTGGAAAGGCTTTTACGGATTGTACAGCGCCCCAGCGCATTGCTGTAGTGGACGATATTGCCTATCCGGCCAAAGCCAAACCCGAACATATGCATGGCGTATCGTTCTTTTCGCGTATGCGCAATCTGACGGCCGCCGGGTACTTCACCAGCAAGGCCGGTATTGCTTACCTCGGCTATATGGGAAATACGCCCCACCAGTGGGCAGGTCCTCCGAAAGACGTACTGGACCAGTTTGGCCTAAGCTTCGACCCCGATGTACACTATGCGGATATGGGTTGATGCCTGAAAACTAGAGCGAAACATTGCATGCTTCACCATCTGACACCTGGCTGGCTGGCCTTTTTAGGGCTCTTGCTGGCTGGAGAACAACAACCCATGCCAATTGAAACGCAACTGACTTTCGATGCCAAAGGTCATACGCTGAATAATAACCAGGTTTTTTCGCCAGACGACCGCTGGATGGTGTATGATACGCGTAATATCGACACGGGTTTAGGGCAAACCAGTTCTATTGAACTATTCGACGTGCGCACGGGAAAAACCAGCCTGTTGTATCGAACGACCAATCAGACCGAATACGGCCCAGGAGCGGGCGCGGTTACGTTTTCGCCTACGGAAGCAAAGGTTTTGTTCCTGCATGGGCTCCGAAATGCTGATGCCCGCTATCCGTATGCGATGAGTCGGCGAACGGGTGTGCTCGTCGATGTCAGGCAACCTCAGAAGCCCCACTTTCTGGATGGCCGATGCCTTAACCCGCCTTTCGTACCGGGGGCTTTGCGTGGTGGCACACACGCCCATCAGTGGAGCGATGACGGACAGCGCATCAGCTTTACCTATAACGATGAAGTCATGGAACGACTTTCTCAAACGAACCCAACTGTAAAAGACCTTCGGACGGTAGGCGTTTTAAGTCCAGCGCATCCCGTAAAGGTCCACGATTCGAACGATGCGGATTGTTTTGATGGGGAATGGTTTGCTACCATTATTACGCAGGTGACCGAGCGGCCTACGTTGGGTTCTGACGAGATTGAGCGGGCGTTCGATGAAACCTGGATTGGCCGTACCGGATACCGTAAAGCCGATGGTAGCTGGCAAAAGCGAGCCATAGCCTTTCAGGGTAATGTTCGGAATCGGGCCAATCAGATCGTTACGGAAGTGTTTGTGGCCGATTTGCCGGAGGATCTGACCAGAGCCAAACCCGGCCAACCACTGGAGGGTACGGCAACCACCCGCCCTAATCCACCCGCAGGTGTCACCCAGCGCCGGATCACATTCACGGAACAAGGTGTTGAAGGGCCCCGGCATTGGTTACGGAGCTTACCCGACGGCTCACTCATTGGGTTCCTGGCTAAAGACGCTACTGGGGTGGTTCAGATCTTTGGTGTTTCGCCCAATGGCGGTCCGATTCGGCAACTGACGCACCAGCCGTTCTCGATACAAACAACGTTCAACTTCAGCCCCGATGGGAAACAGGTTGCCTACACGGCTGACAATAGTATTTTCGTGACCGATCTGGCTAATGGAAACTACCGTCGTCTTACGCCCCGGTCAGCAGACGAGCAACGACCGATTAATGCCGTAGTCTGGTCCAATAAAGGGGATAAAATTGTGTATAATCGGTACGTGTCGACCGCTGCCGGGCGATACATACAATTGTTTCAGCTAACGGGATTCTGATGCTGCGAAAACCGTAATCGGCGCTAAAATTTGAGTCACTAGGAGTAGCCTAATGGATTTCCATTAGGCTATTTTTTTGTCGTTTCCAGAGATGACCCGGAATAGCTTTGTAGCCTACGGTAAACAAGTTACGCTTGAGTACCTAGGTCGTGGCACTTAAAAACCAATATCATAATCAGAGCCTCACACTCCAATCCCCCTGTTCACTGATGATTCTATAACTAGAATTATTGGCTAAGGGTATAGTATTATATCAAGAATAATTGCTCATAAAGTTAATAATCATTGTATCTTTTGGATAAATAACTGGATCGATTGCGGTTGGCTTGCCCTTTTGTTGACTCTATAAAGGAAACCATTGCTACAGGGCCATGAGCCGAAAATCGTTCGGGCAACTTTTACAGAAGTATTTGCGGGGAGAATGCACACCCGAAGAAAAAGCCTTTGTTGAGCACTGGTATGGCTCGCTGGAAACCGAAACGGGTGAGTCGGGCCAAGACCTGGACTGGGTAGAGCTGGAAGATCGGCTCTGGAGCCAGATGCAACGAAAAATGCATGATGATGAAACCGCCGACGACGCCCGTATTGTTGCCATGCCTACAACCCGCTATCGGTGGGTGGGTATTGCAGCCGCTGTTTTACTACTCGTTGGCTGGTTCATTGGCCGACAGGCATTCCAGAGTCTGGAGACAAATACGGCGCAGGAAACGTCGGTTGGCACGGATTGGCTAGAGCGGACTAACACCACATCGAAATCACTACTGGTTCGCCTGGACGATGGGAGCAAGGTTCATTTAGCTGCCCGGAGTTCCATACGATTTCCCAAAACATTTGCATCAGACAATCGAACGGTTTACCTGACTGGCGACGCTTTTTTCGATATTCAGAAGATGCCGTTGCGACCGTTCTTTGTGCATACGGGTAGCGTCGTTACGAAAGTACTCGGCACTAGTTTTTTTATTCGCACACAGGCCATCACCAAACAGGTGCGTGTGGAAGTGGTGACGGGCCGGGTGGCGGTATACGAAGAAACATCCCCAAAGAAAAAAGACGATAACGGCGTTGTGCTCACCCCAAATCAGGCCGCCACGTTCTTTGCCGAAGCACAGCATTTCGTGACGGGTCTGGTCGAGAAACCGGTATTGATTCAGAAACCGGCTGTTGAAGCCAAACAAATCTCGTTTCAGTTTGACGATACGCCCTTATCGGAGGTGCTGGGTCGGCTGCAACAGGCCTATGGGATTGCCATCGAGGTCGAAAATGAGCAGCAGAACAACTGCCCACTCACTGCCGATTTAACCAATCAGCCTTTATACACCCAGCTGGATATTATCTGTGCAGCCCTAAAGGCCAGCTACAAGGTACAGGGAACTACAATCCTGATTAGCGGCAAAGGGTGCGAAAAATGAGTAATGAATAATGTAAGATGAACAATGGATAATGAAAAATGGAGAATGAGCAATGAGTAACGGGTTGATTAACAACAGCAGGCATTACCCATTGTCCATTTTTCATTATCCATTAAATCGAACAGGCCTATGTAACAACCCTTCACCTGACTTAAAAAGTGACGCTGGCCATGCGGCTAACATGCGCCAGCGTCGATGTTTCTCCTGAACGGGCAGACTGCGAATCATGCCCCGTACACAGGAGGTTGTTGTCAAATTTCCATTTAACAAACCCTTTAAAGGTATGAAAAAAAGAGTACCCGTACCAACAGGCTGCTCAACCGGCCTACGTGCTCATCCATTTTTGAGGCTCATGAAACTATCGCTTACCCAGCTTTTCCTGATGATTGCCTGCACGAGCTTTTCGCTGGCGTTCGATGGGAAAGCGCAGGAGTTGATGACCCGGCCTGTTACGCTCAATGTTGAAGGGCAACGGCTGCGAACGGTACTAAGCCAGATTGAGCGTCAGACCTCCGCCCGGTTTGTGTACAGCTCCAAAACCGTCAATCCCAATCAGCCGGTGACCATCTCGGTAAAAGACAGGTCATTGACCGAAACGCTTACCGAATTGCTCAAACCGCTCAAACTGACCTACCGGCTTGTAGGTGGGCAAATCGTGCTGGATACGGAAAATGAAGCCCAAACGCAGGTAATCAATCCAACTGTTGCCCCAATGGAACATGCTGTGGCTGGAACGGTTTCGGATGAAAAAAATGCACCGTTGCCGGGCGTTAGCGTGGTAGTGAAAGGCTCGACCCGTGGCGCTACAACGGATGCAACCGGTAAATACCGCATCACAGTACCCGACGGCAACGGCACTACCTTAACGTTTTCGTTTGTGGGTTACCAGAGCCAGGATGTTGTGGTGGGTAATCAAACAACAATCAATGTGTCGATGGTGCCTGACGTTAGCTCGCTCGATGAGGTGGTGGTTATTGGCTACGGTGCCGTTCGGAAAAAAGACCTGACGGGTTCGGTGGTTCAGCTTAAAAGTGAGCAGTTGAAAGAAGTGCCAACGGCCAACGTGCTGGAAGCGGCTCAGGGTAAGATTGCCGGAGCCGACATTACCCGGAACAGTGGTCAGGCGGGGGCTGGCGTCAGCATCCGAATTCGGGGTAACCGATCAATTGGGGGCAACAACGCACCCCTGATCATTGTCGATGGGATTCAGTACAGTAACCTGGAAGACATTAATGCCAACGACATTGAAACGATGGATGTACTGAAAGATGCGTCGTCCATTGCCATTTACGGATCGCGGGGAGCCAACGGGGTCATTCTGATCACGACCAAAAAAGGGAAGCTGGGAAAACCCGATATCTCGTTCAATGCCTATTCGGGTATCTCGCAGGTGACCATGTATCCGAAAGCAATGGACATCAACGCCTTCCGCGATTTCAAGCGGGAAGCCTGGCGGGCGGCTGGTGTCTGGAAAAGCCCGGCCGATGATGCCGCTATTTTCACCAACGTAGCCGAGTACAATGCGTTACAGAATGGTATCTGGACCGATTATCAGGATGCGCTGATTCATAATGGTTTACAGCAGGACTACCAGGTGGGTTTCCGGTCGGGTACCGATAAGTTGAAATCGTATGTATCTGTCGATTATTACAACGAAAAAGGCATTCTGAAGCTGGATGAAATCAAACGGTATACGGGCCGCCTGAATGTCGATTATACCATCAATAACTGGATGAAAATCGGCCTGTCGACGCAGCTTACCTATTACGACCAGAGTGTGCGTCGTGACCCATTGAACCAGGCCAACAAAATCAGCCCACTCGGTTCGCTCTACGATGCCAACGGGAATTTCAACTACATCATGCTCGACGGACAGACGGCCAACCCCCTGTCGGACGAGCAGCCCAATGTGTTCAACAACTCGATCCTGACCACTCGCATTCTGACCAATGGCTATGTAGAACTGACACCCTTAAAAGGGCTGACGGTTCGGAGTATGCTGGGCGTGAACCTGGCTTCGATTCGAAATGGCGCTTATTCGTCGCCTAAATCCATTGATCGTTCGCTGACGGGTAAATCGCTGGCGACCTACGATGCCAGCAACAGCCGCAGTATCAACTGGGAAAACGTCGTGACCTACCAGCGGACACTGGACCAGCACGCGTTTACGTTTACGGGAATCGCCAGCTACATCGGCAACTCGTCGGATAATGTGTCGGCGTCAGGCGTGAATCAGTTATTACCCTCGCAGTTGTTCTACTCGCTCGGCAGTGCGACAGAAGAGATCAAAATCAACTCCGCCTATTCAAAAAACAACCTTGTATCGTTTGCTGGTCGGTTGAATTATGCGTTTCGGGATCGGTATCTGCTCACACTGACCGCACGTGAAGATGGTTCGTCGAAACTGGCTACGGGCAATAAATGGACGTTCTTCCCATCGGCGGCTTTTGCGTGGCGCGTGATCGAAGAGAAGTTCATGCAGGGCGTAAAAGGGCTTAGCGATCTGAAACTGCGGGCCAGCTATGGGGTGGCCGGTAACGATCCGTCGGGGCCCTACGCTACCCAGACCACGCTGACCCGAATTGCTTTTGGCTATGATGACATAGCCGCTCCTGCTTACACCTTTTCGCGAAATGTGGGTAACGCAGAACTGGGCTGGGAGTTGTCGTATACCAAAAACCTCGGTCTTGATTTTGGCTTGTTGAACGGTCGCATCAACACCTCGATCGACTATTACGATACCCGAACCGAAGCTTTGCTGCTGGACCGGGGCCTGCCGCCAACGACCGGCGTAACAACCGTGAAGCAGAACATCGGCAAAACCCGTAACCGGGGTATTGAGGTGGCGCTGGGAAGTACCAACATTCGTACCAACAACTTTAGCTGGACCAGCAACGTCACCTTTACCAAAAACAAGGAAGAAATTACGGAACTGGTGACGGGAGGCAACGACATTGGCAACGGCTGGTTCATTGGCCAACCCATTAATGTCTTTTACGATTACCAGAAACTGGGTATCTGGCAAACCTCGGAAGTCGATGCTGCTGCCAAAATTTCACCGACGCAGTTGCCCGGCGAAATTAAGGTGAAAGATCAGAATGGCGACGGGAAAATTGATGCGGTCAACGACCGGATTATTCTGGGAAATCCCCGTCCGAAATGGAGTGGTGGCTTCGACAATACCGTCAAGTTCAAAGGCTTCGACCTGAACGTGTTCCTGTACGCGCGCATTGGTCAGATGATCAACTCCGACCGTTCGGCTCGTTTCGATCAGCAGGGTGTAGGCAACAGCACTGCCGGGCTGGATTACTGGACACCCGAAAATCCGACGAATGCATACCCTCGTCCGAATAAAAATGGGGGCCTCAAATACCTCTCGACCCTGGGTTATGTCGATGGCTCATTTGCCCGGATTCGAAATATTACCCTGGGCTACAATGTGCCAACCAGCTTCCTGCGCTCGAAGGTTATTCGGAGTGTACGGCTGTATGCAACGGGTAAAAACCTGTTCACCTTCACTAAACTGAACTATGACCCTGAGCGGGGTGGCTCCGAAAACTTCCCGATGACTAAACTCTATGTTTTTGGCCTGAACGTCAGTTTATAACCCTTAACGCTGCTATTGATCATGAATACCTATTTTTTGAAAAAGACGGGGTTATTGGTGTTATCCCTGCTTACGCTCGTGTCGTGTAAGGATGTGCTGGAAGAATACAATCCTAGTGGTCTGACCGCCGAAACCGTATATACGACCCCCGAAGGGTTTGAAACCCTGGTGAATGCCGCCTACACCTATCAGCGCTGGTGGTACGGTAAAGAAGAAAGGTACAACATTGCCGAAACCGGAACCGATATCTGGACCAGCGGATCGGGCGAAGTGTACCGTGATCTGACGCAATACCTGAACTTACAGGGGAGCAATGCCGCACTGGTGAACGAATGGCGCGAATTTTATGCGGCTGTTAACCTCTGCAATGGCGGTATCGCCCGTATTGATAAGGCTGGTCTGTCGGCAACGCTGCGGCCTATCCGTGAGGGGGAACTGCGGTTCCTGCGGGCGTTTTATTACTGGCATATTGTTGAAACCTGGGGTGGCGTTCACTTCACCACCGAAGAAACAAACGGCATTGTATCGACGGCCAATCGAACTCCGATCGAAACGTTTTATAACCAGATCTTCGAGGACCTGAAATTTGCCGTTGCCAACCTGCCTGTTACCCAGCCTCAATATGGCAAAGTGACGAAAGGTGCTGCCCAGGCGTTTCTGGCGCGGATGTACCTGACCAGAGGAATGAACAAAGAAGCACTGGACATGGCGCAGGCTGTTATTGCCAGCAATACTTACAAGCTGGAAACCAATTACGCCGATCTCTGGAAGATGAGCAATCTGAAAACCAAGGAAGCCATTTACGTAGTCGATTATTCGACGAACCTGGCCCTCAACGATCTGGCAAACTCAACCTTTAATCCCTACGGCCACAGCCGGGGTAGCAACAATGGCCACCTACTGTTTCTGATGAAGTACGACGACCGACCCGGCATGACGCGTGACATCACCAACGGACGACCTTTCAATCGATACATGCCCACCCGTTACCTGCTCGACCTCTACAGCGATAACGATGCCCGCTACGAAGGGTCGTTTCAGGAAGTGTGGTTTGCCAATTCGACCTCGCGTCCGGCTGGTATGAACCTGGGCGATACGGCGGTATACTGCACCCGGAAAGAAATTCCCGATGCGTTTGAAGCGACCCGCAAATACCAGACCTACGATCGTAGTAAGATTTACAACGCCAACGGAACCGTAAAAGATAACCTCCGTTACCCGACACTATCGAAATTTATGGACCCTACGCGGGCCAGTCTGAACGAAGCCCAAAGTGCGCGGGATGTGTTTGTGATCCGACTGGCTGAAGTATACCTGATTGCGGCCGAAGCTCAAATGAAGCTGGGCAATTTACAGGCGGCTGCCGATTATGTAAACGTACTGCGGACACGGGCGGCTAAATCGGGGAAAGCGGCTGCCATGCAGGTAGCCTCCACCCAGATGACCCTCGATTTTATACTGGATGAACGGGCCCGTGAACTGGCGGGTGAGCAGATTCGGTGGTTCGATCTGAAACGTACGGGAAAACTGCTGGAGCGTGTCCGGCTCGATGCCCCTGATAATGCTGTCAATCTTCAGGACTATCATGTTGTGCGTCCAATCCCGCAAACTCAGCTGGATGCAGTAACCAATAAAACGGAATTTACCCAAAATGCTGGTTATCAATAGAACGCAGCTTGTTATGATCCTTATGATTTATCATGATCTGTGTAAATCATAAGGATCATAACAAGCTGCGTTCTATTACTAATCTAAGTTGTATGATACAAGTTTGATTCTAGAGCGTATGCAAGTAGAAATAAGACAAGCTTGATCAGGAAACCCGCTTCGGTAACGGCATGAATCTTTTGAGGAAATCGCAACTTGACTTGACTAAAAGCTTGTTCGATTGCCTGACGACGCATCTTCTTGTAAGCGGCTATCCAAATCGGGTCAGCCCGATGACTATTACTCTTGCGTTGAATCTGTAAGGAAATCTGTTCACAATCAGCGTACAGTTCCTCTTGTTCGTAGTCGGTGTAGGCAGCATCACCAAACACCTCGCTACCTGCGGGCAAATGCAAATGCATCATCTGAAGAGCTGTTATATCCGCGTACGAACCCGGAAGAATAAAAAATTGCACGGGCTGCTTAGTACTGGTGGTCACTACTTGCACCCGATACCCAAAGAAGAACCGTCGTTTGGAAGCAATTTTGCCTCGATACTCTTCCCCCTTGACCAACCGTGAACGGCTGATGCGAATATTATCGCAAACCGATACAGGAAATGAATCAATTAGATACTGACTGCTCACATTCAAGGCTTTAAAGAAGTCGGCCAAATAATAAAATAAGACACTCAAGGTATGAGCGAGTCGATGCAACCGGCGATTAAAGGCCGACTTTTCCAGCATAAGGACACCCTGCTTGTCCGCCATATAGAGCATGGCTGAAGCTTGGTTGCCCCCAAAGAAACGAGCCGATATGATGGCGGTAGTCAACACAATGCTGTCTGTTACTTTAGGTTTAGCTTGTGGTTTGGTCGATCTAGGGTGATTGGTTTCTAGAAAGAAATCATCTAGAAAGCAGTAAATTGCCACTACTTTTTCAGACATAGTCAGAGCGGGTTACTGATGTTTTCGCACCTCAAAGGTACTCTTGCTCTTGGCTATGTCTTTTTTCTTGGTGTCCCATCAAGCTATTTTCATACAACTTAGATTATTACTAGCAAAAAACAGCCTGAAAGCATGAAAAAAAGCCACCGATTTCTCAGCGTTATTCTCGTAGCTCTGGCTCCATTTGCCGCGTTAGCCCAGACATATAGCTGGACGAATTTGCCGAAAATAACCCAGCCGACGTTTCGTAAGGACACGATTTCGATTCTGACGCAGGGAGCAAAACCTGATGGTGTGACGCTGAATACCAAAGCCATCAATGCCGCTATTCTGGCGTGTAGCCAAAAAGGGGGCGGGGTGGTGCTGGTGCCCGCTGGTCTGTGGATGACTGGCCCTGTTGAGCTGAAAAGCAATGTCAACCTGCACCTGAAAAAGTCGGCAACCCTGCTGTTTACGACCGATAAAAGCCAATACGCACTGGTTGAAGGCACGTATGAAGGTAAAAAGGCTGCCCGGAATCAGTCGCCCATATCGGGGATTAATCTGGAGAATGTGGCCATTACGGGCCAGGGCATTGTCGATGGAAACGGCGATGTCTGGCGGGCGGTGCATAAAAGTCAGTTGACCGAACCGCAGTGGAAAGAAAAAGTGGAATCGGGGGGCGTGTTGAAAGAGGATGGTAAAACCTGGTACCCGAGCGAGCAGTTCAAACGGGCTAGTACCGAGAACAAAAGCATGCTTCTGACACCCGGTAAAACCCCGCAGGATTTTGCCGATATGAAGGATTTTCTTCGGCCCAACCTGCTGGTGCTGACGGGTTGTAAAAAGGTATTACTGGACGGGGTTACGTTTCAAAATTCACCCGCCTGGTGCCTGCATCCGCTTATGTGTCAGGATTTGACCATCCGCAACGTAACGACCAAAAATCCTGAATACGCCCATAATGGTGATGGGATGGACATCGAATCCTGCAAAAATTTCCTGATTGAAGGCTGTACGCTCGATGTGGGCGATGATGCCATCTGCATCAAATCCGGTAAAGATGAAGAAGGCCGTAAACGCGGTATGCCGACCGAAAACGGTATTATCCGAAACAATACCGTTTATAATGGTCATGGGGGATTTGTGGTCGGAAGCGAAATGAGTGGCGGAGCGCGGAATATCTTCGTCTACAACTGCACATTTATGGGGACTGACAAAGGACTGCGTTTCAAGTCGGTACGTGGTCGGGGTGGTGTTGTTGAGCATATCTATGCCAAAGATATTTTCATGAAAGACATCGCGCAGGAAGCCATCTTCTTCGATATGTATTATTTCGTGAAGTTTGCAACCGACGGTGAGCGTGACGAGCGCCCGGTGGTCAACGAAGGAACGCCAATATTCCGGGACATGACGTTTGAAAACATAGTCTGCAACGGGGCCAGCAAGGGGGTTTTTATTCGTGGTTTACCCGAAATGCCGATTAAGAATATTATCATGGAAAAACTGGTGCTACAGGCCGATAAAGGCGTGGAACTGATCGATGCGAGTGGGATTAAGTTCAAGGATGTTCAGCTTATGACCAAAAGTACGAAGCCGGTTATCCTGGTCGATAACAGCAACAACCTGACCTTCGACAATATCCGGTACGATCTGAAAGCCAGCCTACTATTTTCAATTAATGGCGAACGAAGCCAGGCTATCGAAGTCAGAAACACCGATACAACGAAAGCGCAGACCAAAGCGGAATTCAAGAAAGGTGCCCAGGAAAAGAATCTCTTACTGATATCGAGTAAGTGAACGTCATGGAATTGGCCGTGATTCCTCCGCGATACAGTTGCGGACACCCAGCAAAACCAATGTCTATTAAATGGACCATGAAAAACCTGAGGAGATTTTTAGCTACCTGTAGCCTTCTGGCCCTTTCCGCTTTTACGCCACCCAATAAAATTACCGTCTACCTGATCGGCGATTCGACCATGTCGATCAAGCAGGTGAAAGCCTATCCTGAAACGGGCTGGGGGATGCCGTTCGCCTATTTTTTCGATGAAACTGTCACGGTTGATAACCGAGCCCAGAACGGACGGAGTACCCGGACATTTATCGAAGAAAATCGGTGGCAGCCCGTTGCCGATCAGCTAAAAGAGGGCGATTACGTCTTCATTCAGTTTGGGCATAACGACGAAGTGCCTACTAAGAAGAGCTATACAACCGAAGCCGATTTTCAGGCCAACCTGTTGCGATTTATTACCGAAACGCGAGCCAGGAAGGCCATGCCTGTACTGATTACCCCTGTGGCTCGTCGGAAATTTGATGAAGCCGGAAAAATTGAAGGTACGCATACCCTTTATGCTGAACTAGTACGAAAAGTTGCCGCAGAAAACAAAACACCCTTGATTGATCTAGATAGCCAAAGCCAGCAACTGCTCCAGCAGTTTGGCGTCGAAAATTCGAAACTTTTGTTTCTTCAGCTGGCACCGGGCGAGCACCCCAATTATCCCGAGGGCAAAGAAGACAATACCCATTTCAGCGAACTGGGAGCCCGTCGTATGGCCGAAATTGTTCTGGCAAACATCAAGTCGTTAAAGCTCGACCTTGCCGACCGTATTGTAAAACCGGAGAAAGCCAAATAGACAATCGTGGAAGAGCAGCGAGTATTGAACCTGCCAAACGTTCTATTTTCTTATACATGAAACAACTGCTTCTGCTTTTTTGCCTGGTAGCCTGCGCGCAGGTTGCCAGAGGTCAGTCAACCTTGTCGCCTACGACCTCCATCACCTTTACTGTTGCTCAGGATGGAAGTGGAAATTACAAGACCATTCAGGAAGCCGTTAATAGTTTCCGCGATCACATGCAGGTGCGTGTTACCCTGTTCGTTAAAAATGGTACGTACACTGAAAAACTCGTTATTCCATCCTGGAAACCCAATATTCACATACTTGGCGAAAGCAAAGAAGGGGTCATCATCACGGGCGACGATTATTCGGGAAAGACGTATCCTGGTGGCAAAGACGCAACGGGCAACGCTAAGTTCAATACCTACACCTCCTATACCGTGCTGGTCGATGCCCCCGATGTTATTCTGGAAAATCTGACCATTCGCAACACCGCCGGTAGAGTTGGGCAGGCCGTAGCGCTGCATGTCGATGCGGATCGGTTTGTCTGCAAAAACTGTGTGTTGCTAGGTAATCAGGATACGTTGTACGCGGCTGCAGAAGGGAGTCGACAGTATTACGAAAACTGTTATATCGAAGGGACCACCGATTTTATTTTCGGTAAATCGATCGCCGTTTTTCAGTCCTGCACCATCAAAAGCCTGTCCGATTCATTCATTACCGCAGCCGCCACACCCGATTATCAGCCGTATGGCTTTGTTTTCTTCGACTGCAAACTAATTGCCGATCCATCTGCCCGAAAGGTATATCTGGGCCGTCCCTGGCGACCCAGTGCCAAAACGATTTTCATTCGAACTGATATGGGCGATCATATTTTGCCCGCAGGCTGGGACAACTGGGGCAATGCGGCCAATGAAAAGACGGTCTTCTACGCTGAATATGGCAGTACTGGACCCGGTGGAAACACCGCAAAACGAGCGGGATGGTCGAAGCTCCTGTCAGACAAACAGGTCAAACAGTATACACTGGCCAACATCTTTTCGGCACAATCGGCCGCCTGGCTACCTACCACCCGGAATCCTTAGTAAAAAACGGAAATTTCACCGTAGGAGCCTTACGGATTCAGGTATACCATTCAGAAACTGACTATGAAAAACGTCCTTTTTATTTACTGGCTGGCCCTGGTACCACTGACGCTGATGGCTCAGAAACCGGTGCCTACTAAGCCGCGTATCCTAATCAGTACGGACATCGGAGGCACTGACCCGGACGATAATCAGTCTATGACCCATTTTCTGATGTACAGCGATCGGTTTAAAACGGAAGGGCTTGTGTCGTCGCCTTCGTACGGGAACGGCACCAAACAGAATCTGCTGACTATGATCGACTTGTACGAGAAAGACCTGCCCAAGCTTCGTCAGCACAATCAGGGCTATCCGTCGCCTGATGCGTTGCGGGCTGTTTGCAAACAGGGGCGGCATGGGGCGTCACCGTTTAAAGGGTATGCGTCGGCTACGGAGGGGTCTGACTGGATCATTACATGTGCGAAAAAACCAGACAAACAACCGTTATGGGTGCTGGTTTGGGGCGGATTGGAAGATGTGGCCCAGGCGCTGCATGATGATCCGTCGATTCAAAGTCGCATTCGGGTATACTGGATCGGTGGCCCCAATAAAAAATGGAGTGCCAACAGCTACGCGTACATTGCCCGAAACTTCCCCAAGTTATGGTTTATCGAAGCGAACGGCTCATATAACGGATTCTTTTCGAATACGGGTTCGCCCGATAGCCTGAATACGCGTAACTACTACGACCATTATATCCGTGAAGCTGGTTTTCTGGGCAAAGATTTCAAGAACTACTACAAGGGAAATCCTAAGATGGGCGACACGCCCTCGCTACTTTACGTGATGGATGGCGACCCGGTCGATCCATCGCGGGAAAGTTGGGGAGGGAGTTTTGAACCATTTACCCATAGCCCCCGAACGATTTTCAACCGCAACACGACCCTTACCGATACAGTAGGAGTTTATTCGGTGATGGAAATCCATGTTAAGGGTCCTGACGTTAATCTGCCGGCCGATTCAGCCTGTTTTACGATGACCGTTCAGGCGCAGATTGGCGAGCAGAAATGGCCGGGTTATTACCTGGGGAAAGGCGACTATGCGATTATGTACGTTCCCAAACAGGCTGAAACGCTGACCTATACCATTAGCTCAGCCATTCCCGGCTTTGCTACTCAAACCGGAACGTTTGTTGTCAACAATACCTGGCCGGGTAAACAGGGAGCCGACGATTTCCGGTTAGGTTCCAACTGGTTCACTGACCGGAAAGACCCAGCCCTTTTTGATGGGCGGCAGCAAGGGGCGAAAACTGTACTCAACTGGCGTAGCGACATCTTGCTGGACTGGGCCAAACGATGGAAATGGCTCCAGTAAGGCCGAACAACGCAATCCAATTTAATCGTATGAACTATTTGTCAGCCAGTAGCTTAAGCTTACTGGTACTGGTTGCCCTGTCGGCTGGCGCTCAGCCGGTACCGCCAAAGCCGACGGCCGTCGAAACACCTTACGTATCGAAGGTCTGGGTATCGGATTTGGGAAATGGAATGTATAAAAACCCGGTTCTGAACGCCGATTACTCGGACCCGGATGCCTGTCGGGTGGGCGATGATTATTATATGGTGGCTTCCAGCTTCGATGCTATTCCCGGTTTGCCCATTCTGCATTCGAAGGATCTGGTTAGCTGGAGCTTGATTGGCCATGCGCTAAAACGTCAGCCACCATTTCCGCATTTCGAGAAAACTCAGCACGGCAATGGCGTGTGGGCTCCGGCTATTCGATACCATAACAGGGAATTTTACATCTACTACCCCGATCCTGATTTTGGTATCTACCTCACCAAAGCGACTAATCCGGCAGGGCCCTGGTCGGAGCCGGAACTGGTGGAGGGGGGCAAAGGACTGATTGATCCCTGCCCACTCTGGGACGATAACGGCCAAGTGTATCTGGTACATGGCTGGGCGGGTAGCCGGGCGGGTATCAAGAGCATTATTACCATCAAGAAACTGAATGACGAAGGAACCAGGGTTATAGACGAGGGTGTCATTGTGTACGACGGCCACGAAACCGACCCAACCATCGAAGGCCCGAAACTGTATAAACGGAATGGTTATTACTACATCTTTGCTCCGGCGGGTGGGGTACCAACTGGCTGGCAGCTGGTGCTACGGTCGAAGGCTATCTACGGACCTTATGAGCGGAAGGTGGTTATGGATCAGGGGAAAAGTCCGATTAACGGTCCGCATCAGGGTGCGTGGGTCGATACCAAACCGATCAACGGTAAACCGGGCGAGGACTGGTTTCTGCATTTTCAGGATAAGGAAGCCTATGGCCGGGTTGTTCACCTTCAACCGATGAAGTGGGTTGCCGACTGGCCAGTCATTGGTGTCGATGCCGACGGCGATGGGAAAGGCGAACCCGTTCTAACCTATAAAAAACCGGCCGTAGGCAAGGGGTATCCGATTGTTACGCCACCCGAGTCAGATGAGTTTAATGCTACCAGGTTAGGAAGGCAATGGCAGTGGCAGGCGAATCCGAAAGGAACATGGCACACGACGAGCAATCAGGGATTTCTGCGGCTCTACTCGTATAAAGTGCCAGACGAAACGAAAAACAACTGGGATGTCCCGAATCTGTTGCTTCAGAAATTTCCGGCTGAACGGTTTATGGTGACGACAAAGCTGACCTTCAAACCCAACCCGAAGCTGGAAAACGAACGAACCGGGCTGATTATCATGGGGCAGAGTTATGCCAACCTGGTGTTGCGAAGTAGTAAAGATGGGCTGGGACTTGTCTATGGCGTTTGTAAAAAGGCATCAGAGGGGAAACCTGAAGAGGAGACCGTTCTCTCACGTATTAATCAGCATACACCCGTTTATTTCCGGGTTGCAGTAACGGATGGCGCAACATGCCAGTTCAGTTACAGTCTTGATGGGAAGAGCTTTACGAAAGCAGGAGATCCTTTTCAGGCAGAAGTAGGCCGCTGGATTGGTGCCAAAATGGGCATTTTCTGTACTCGAACGAGCCAGAGTAACGACTCAGGGTATGCCGATTTCGACTGGTTCCGGGTTGAGCCGGTGCCGGGTGGCAGTAACTTTTAGGTGATAAGCGCTTAATTAGCGTATTCGAGTGCAAACCAGTGACCTTCTCATGAGCAGACAAATAATGATCAGCATCTTTTTTGCCTTTTGCCTATCCGTTTTGAATGCATTGGCACAGCCTTCTTCGGGTAGTTATCCAGCCCGACAGATGCTGTTGCGCGATGAAGGCCGCTCCAAACTGAATTACATTGATCTGGCACATCCCGAACGAAATTATTACGTGTCGGTTCCGGCGGGAAGGGATCTGCAACTGATCGGGCAGGGGCGGGTAATGCTGGGCACGGGCAAAGGCTATGAAGAGCGCGACATCAAAACAGGTAATAAAGTGGCTGAGCTCACCACGTACGATGGCACCATTGCCGCCCGGCGTTTACGCAATGGCCATGTGATGCTCGTTGGATTGAACTGGCAGGGTAAAAAAGGAATCGTTCTGCTCGAACTGGATGCTACGCAGACGGTTCAACGAACGATCAATTACCCCGACTTCAATTATGTTCGGCTGATCCGCGAAACGGTCGATGGAAATTTTCTGATTACGTCCAACGACCGCGTATTTGAAGGTAAACCCGACGGCTCTATTGTGTGGCAGGCTCAACTGACCAAACAGGACAAAGCTCAACATGCCTGGCAGGCCCAGCGATTGGGTAATGGACAAACGTTGGTGAGTGGTGGGTATTCGGCCAATTTTCAGCGATTCGACAGGAAAGGGGCGTTTGTGGATAGTGTCGGCGGCCCACCCATCGTAAATCCACATTTTTTCGCTGGCTTTCAGATTCTGAAAAATGGTAACTGGGTAGTCGCGAACTGGCAGGGGCACGGGCCCGATCATGGCGGTAGTGGTACGCAGATTCTGGAATACACCCCGGCTGGTAAACTGGTCTGGTCGTGGAAGCAGGACGCTAAGCAACAATCGTCCATTCAGGGGGTACTGGTGTTGGATGGGCTCGATCTGAACCGCCCACATGTGGAAGATGCCCAGGGGAAACTTGTTCCGAATTGATATGAGTCCGCAAATTAGGTTGTAATGGGTTGGCCTACAAAGGGATATTGCTGTAAGATGGCTTTTTTTATACTTAAAGGACGACGATGAAACCAGCGGCTACATTATAACTTACCAGACCAGAGCTTCTTACAGATAGTCTCTATAACTGCTTCTGAACGTATTTCAGAAGCAGTTGCTGTTAAAAACGAACGATACAATGATTGTAACTCAACGAATACCAACTGAAGGTGTAATAAGAGCCCGAAGAGCGACTCAGTTGATATTTTTAGTCTGTGGTCTGGGCATGGCTAGTTGGGCACCCATGGTTCCCTTTGCCAAAGATCGGTTAGGGTTAAATGATGCCAGTCTGGGTTTGTTTTTGTTACTGTTGGGGGCTGGTTCTATGCTGATGATGCCGACGTCCGGCTGGCTGGTGAGCCGTTTGGGGAGTCGGCTTGTTATGGCTTGTGCTGCATTGGTAATGGCACTTAGCCTTCCATTGCTGTTAATCCTTTCCTCCATACCGAGTATGGCCATAACGCTGTTCATATTCGGGGCTTCCATTGGCACAATCGACGTGGCTATGAATACCCACGGCGTACAGGTGCAGAACCTATATGGCAAACCGATCATGTCATCTTTACACGGTCTGTTCAGTGTAGGTGGCCTTTTCGGTTCCCTAGGCCTGGGCGTATTGATTAAGCTGGGTCTCAATCCCATGTATGCGATCATCTGTATTGCCTTGTTGATGATACTGATTACGTTAACCCAGTACAAGAATTTATTTCCTGCCGATACTGAACGACAGATTATGGATGACTTTTCTACGACGACTGAGGAGCCGGCCGAAGGTAAGCGATCGGTCAGTTGGTTGCATGGCAGCGTATTATTCCTGGGATTCCTGTGCTTCGCTGTTTTTTTAGCCGAAGGCTCAATTCTTGACTGGAGTGCCATCTTTCTGCGGGATGTCAAAGGAATAAACGTAGAGCTTGCCGGCGTGGGCTACGCATCC
The DNA here is from genome assembly GCF_002056795.1 of Spirosoma aerolatum. Classification (NCBI taxonomy): domain Bacteria; kingdom Pseudomonadati; phylum Bacteroidota; class Cytophagia; order Cytophagales; family Cytophagaceae; genus Spirosoma; species Spirosoma aerolatum. The sequence continues at coordinate 845,109 of NZ_CP020104.1, forward strand.
TTTTCGATTGCTATGGCCCTGATGCGGTTAGTGGGCGATAAACTGGTGCTGCGTCTGAATAGTAAAACGGTGGTTGTAGGGGGCAGTCTGGTGGGGGCTGTTGGTTTGTTAATTGCTATTCTCAGCCCCTGGGTTTGGGGAGGGTTGGTGGGTTTTGTCCTGTTGGGTTTGGGGGTCGCCAATATTGTACCGATATTCTTCAGTGCGGCTGGCCGATTACCCGGCATTTCACCAACCGTAAGTCTCCCCGCTATCACGACCATCGGTTATACGGGTCTCTTAGCGGGACCTGCTTTACTGGGTTTCATTGCCTACCATTTTTCCCTTTCTATGGCTCTAGGCTTCACTGCGCTGCTCCTGTTTGTAGTGGCTCTGGTTTATAAACTAAAAGGGAACCCCAGCTAGAGTTTTTTTAGCTGATGATTACCCGTCCCTCTAGGGTTGTCGAGCAGTGGATAGGTGCAGCCGGTACCGAGACAGATGAATGAGCATAGAAAACCTTCTGTTCGATATAATTAATTGACTGTTAATCTGATCTGTTGAGTTGAGTTCGATATTTACTTACTATGCGTTAGCATCAGTCAGGTATCTATGAAGTCAATATACGTTCTATTACTGGTTTTTAGCTGTTTGGTTAGTCAGCCTATTCAGGCGCAGTGGAGGTTACTCTTTCGGAGCCAGGATATCCGTCAAACACCGGATGCAACAACGCTGACGGATACGCTGAATTCCATTACAGCCATAGAGTCGAGAGGTGTCTTAAGTAAATACCTTATTGTTCGTTACCGTCATTCCCGGAGAAGGTTAATTGCAAAAGATTCCGTTTGGGGGTTTGTTGATGGATATGGGACTATCTGGCGATCGTATGAAAAAGAGCTTTTCGTAGTCACTGATTTTAATGGGGGATGGGTTCAATATGCGATCAATCGCCCGGTCAGAACGCGTCTTTCTGCCATGTATTGGGCTCCAATGTATAGTCGCACATTGGATAGTAAAATTAAGTCTAGCTGGTCAGAGGCTATGGCAGACGTTCCGGCCGGCCATATGTTGCGTTAAAAAATAAATGATTATGCCTTTATGTATATAGCGGAAATGCTTGTGCAGCATCCATTTAAACAGGTTCTTTCACAACTTCTGTATCAACCATATGAAAACACTGACTTTTTTACTGTTCATGGTGGGCGTAGCGCCTGCTTTTGCCCAAAGCAAATGGGCCTTGTCGGTCCATCTGGCACCTATATATACGCATAGTGATTCAAAAATAACGCTCGGAGGAGGGCTTAATCAGCCACCACCAGTATCAGAGTTCGTTATTGAGTCCAATGGACTAAGCTACTCATTGGGTGTTTCGGCCCGGTATGCCTTCTCGCCCAAATGGTCTATAACGACAGGTATCTGGGCTTCCCATGTTGCTACTAGTAAAACAGACGTTGTGCAGGATGGAACCCCCTATACGATCCGGTATACATACAATCATCCATTTTCGAATTTCTATAGTACCCCTTTGCTGATTAATTATCAGGTATTGACCAAACGACTCTCACCGTATATTTCACTCGGAACTACATTCAGCTTTAGAGGGAAGAGCTATGTTGATTTAACGGGTAATGGAGAATATACAGCCGTAAAAATTGGCAAACCTGTCGTGGTTACTCCCTTGGTAGGGGTAGGCGTCTTGTATAATCTTACGGAGCACATGGCCTTGATCGCGCAGCCTACAATTCAATATAATCTGGAATCGCATTCGGGTTATGACTACTATCATGCGTACTCATTGAGTTTGCAGGCGCAGTTGATGTACCGATTCTGAGTGCTATCGGGCGATTGTAGTCTACGGAAATGCACCTTTGTAGAGGGTATTTGTCGACGTTCTCGGCTCGTTTATCGATTCGTTGAGTTTTAGTGGTAATGGTACATACTAAGGCCGACACGTCACTGAAAATCAGAGCTTTTGCTAAACAAATTACGGGTTTTCTCCAGAAGCCCAGTCTTACATTAAGATTGGGCCATCGATTATCAAGCAATGATCCTGTGTTGACACGAATAGCGCAGAAAGCCCTAGCGTATATAGCCGAAGTCCCTTAGTTGTTGTATAGGGTGATCAAGCGGAATGGTGCGGCCGTTCATGTTTAAAAGGTATAGTCGATCACTGATTGCTAATACGTCCTGATAAGAATGGTCTGTCATCAGAATGCCCTTGCGGGTTTTTAGGTCAATAAGCCAGGTCTTTAGCGTTTCGACATGCAAAGGCATCACGTTTGAAAACGGTTCGTCGAGAATGAGCAAGGGCGCTGGGCAGGAAAGTACCATGATGATTTCTACTAGACGTTGTTGACCACTCGAAAGGTCCTCAAATCGGTAGGATAACAACCCGGTCAATTCAGGAAAGTAAGTACGCGCTTCTGTTTGGTCAGATTGATAAAGATGGAAGGCTTGCCGGGCGGTCAAATGGCCTGGAACAAATTGCTTTTGAGGTAAATAAGCCAGTATGCCTCGGTGCTGGTACAGTTTACCCATATAGGTACCATCAATACGAACGGAACTGTTTTGCGAAGCCCTGATCCCATAAATGATCTCCAGCAGCGACGATTTCCCACAACCATTACGACCCAGCAATCCCACTAACTGCCCTTTGTCGACACGCAGATAGACGTTCTGTAGGATACGGTGATTAGCGTACTCTAGCCAGACGCCATCGACTTCTAATGTGGTTACTGAAGAATGAGACTTGCCAGACATACGCATAGAGCAACGAGTAAAATGTCAATGATATAAACGCCACTCGCTAACTGGATTTCGGATAAACCAAAGTGATGATAAAAGACAAATCCTTTTCGATTCGTTAACCGAAACAAGTACCAGATTAAGAGTTGAGATAGACCTCGTAACCAGAAAAATTTAGTGACGAAGGATAGAAATTGGTCCGACTTAAGGGTAGGGTATCCGGCCACAAGCCACATCAGTACCGAGACAGCTATTGTTAGCGGGCATAATTGTCTGTACAGGATCAGTAGAACACGAAGGCGTAGCATGCAGGAAAGATATTTCGTTTTGCTACGCCAATGAAGAAATTAAGAAGCTTTAACGCTGAGAATGAATAACCAGAAAGCGCCAGCCTATACCTGCATCTGGCAGGGCATAGGCTGGCGCTTTTTCTTTTGGATTGAGTGCTTATTGTTTATTGCTGTCTACGACGAGTCGCTGGTCGCGGTTGGCGATGTCCCAGGCGGTGTAAAAAACCAGCCGGGCCGATTTTTCGGCTAGCTTGAAATCAATCTTTTCGATGTCGTCGGTCGGTTTATGGTAGTCAGGGTGCAAACCGTTGAAATAGAAAATAATGGGAATCTGGTGTTTGGCGAAGTTGTAGTGGTCAGAACGATAATAAATACGCTGGGGGTCCTGCGGATCGTTGTATTTATAATCGAGTTCCATGCCGATGTACTTCTTGTTGGTCTCTTCGCTGATCTTGTGCAGGTCTGACGAAAGTTTGTCGGAGCCAATCACGTAGATATAATTCGACGATTTTCCCTCATGCAGATCATCGACCCGACCTACCATATCGATGTTCAGATCCGCAACAGTCTTATCAAGGGGTAATACCGGGCTCATATCGGCATAGTATTGCGAACCTAACAAGCCTTTTTCTTCGCCCGAAACTGTCAGGAATAGAATTGACCGACGAGGACCTTTTCCAGCGGTTTTGGCTTTGGCAAATGCCTGAGCAATCTCCAGCACCGATACCGTACCCGATCCATCGTCGTTGGCACCGTTGTTGATCTGTCCATCAGGGCTGATGCCAATGTGGTCATAATGAGAAGAAACCACAAGTACTTCGTCTTTTTTGTCAGTCCCTTCCAGGAAGCCCAGCACATTCGACGACTGCGTTTTTTCTTCTACGCGGTCGGCTTTCATACGAATCGTTCCGGCGAGCGAGGACGCAACAGGCTTGGCTGCCTGGGCCAGTTGTTCAGTCGTTTGATTGAGCGTAGCTGTAGTTGTGTTGAGCAACGCCGACGCCATATCGGTCGTAATCAGAAAAACGCCAACGGAGCTTACATTTTCGGCTCCTGGTTTCAGCATTAGCCGATTCATACGACCCTGCATAGCACCCCGTTGCGCCATAAGTTGTTTGAACGCTTCGGGCGAATCGGTCGAAACGATAAACACCTGAGCAGCTCCTTTGTCTTTGGCCAGCAAACTTTTAGCTCGCCAGCCATTTGCACCACCCCATTTAGACGATTCGGACGAGCCACTAATCAGTTTCTTACCGTCGGCCGTTTTCGGCTCATCGTCCAGCATCACCACAGCTTTGCCCGAAACGTTGCGTCCGGCATAATCGTCGTAACTAGACTCGCCAATGCCGTAGCCGACAAAAATGGTTTCGTAAGTAGTTTCGCTGGGCAGGTAAAGCAGCCCATTGGGGATAAAATCTTTCTGGTTTTCAAAGCGTTTGCCACCCGCGTTCACATAAAAGTCGCCCCACGTTTTTCGGTACAGCGTAAAGGGTTGCTGATAGCCCATTTTGCCATCTTCGGTTTTTACAATTGGCTTAAGGCCTTCTGCGGCAAACTGGCTGGCAATGTATTCGGCGGCTTTCCGCTGCCCACGCGTGCCTGTTTCGCGCCCTTCCATATCGTCGGCCGCTAGCACGCGAAGATTTTTTTCGAGATCAGCAGCCGTAATCGTATTGGCGAATTTTTCCTGGGCCAAACAAAGGCCAGGCAGCAAAATCAGACCAGCTGCCAGGGTAAGTTGATGAGAGGTCATGTAATCCAGTTAATTTGATCGGGTATTTTTTAGCTACGAATGTACGATGCAATCATGGAAAGATTTCAGGCCGTTTTGCTGATCGTCACTTCACAAGACTCTCCGCTTCTTTCGGAGGGCGGTGGGTAAGCAGAATAGGAATAATCAGAAAACTCAGACTGCTTAATACTAATGAAAAACCCATCTGAACTGCATGTAGGAACGTGGCGACAACAACCCCTTTGGTCAACGTCATACCATACAAAACCAGCACCCGGCTAACCAAAAAATGGTAGGTTCCCAAGCCACCCTGTGTTGGTACAGCTAATCCTCCTAACGAGCTGACCGTCAGGATAGTCAGAGCTGATGCTGGAGGGAGGTCGACTGTTTCAACTGAGGCAAGGAGTAGGAAATAGGTACTTAGAAAAGCAAGTACATAATTGGCAAGGGTCAACCCGACAAATAAACCGGGGCTTTTCAGGTTTTTAATAGCAATGATGCCCTGGCCTATATTGAGCACAATGGTAGCTATTCGTTTTACGAACGGATTTTGTCGGAAGGCTTGCTGGCGAAATAGCCAATAAGCAAGTGCCGCTCCCAGCAGACAGATTCCTGCAAAGCCAATAAGGACAATCTCGGATTGGCCTCCTGAGGTGATGCGGGTCAGTATTGGATTGAGCAAATCTGTAAGAAATTGTCCAACTCGCTTCAGTTCAATAAAAAATGTCAGACCGACTAGTACGCCCAGCATGAGTAGGTCAATAACCCGCTCGCCTACCACAGAGCCTAGTCCCTTAGTTATGGGCACCCCGTCTGTTCGCTGTAGTGTGCCGCAACGCGTAAGCTCACCGGCTCCGGGAATGATCATGCTGGCCATTGTGCCAGCTAGCAGCGCAACTGTAGTACGAAACAGCGAAGGACGGTAACCCATTGCCTGTAAGGTAAGTTGCCATCGGGCAGCGCGGGTCAGGTGATAAAGACCAATACACAAGCTCACCACGGCTAGCCATCTGTAATCGGCCTGTTTGAATTGAGAAGCCAGTTCGACCAAAGGCACATCTTTTAGTACATACCACAGTAAGCCAATAGCCAGGGCAATGGGAAGCACTTGCCTGATAAGCGATGTATTCATGCAGGCAAATTAGTTATTTTCAGAAAGACAATCTGAGGAGGTGTAAAATTTGGCACGGTATTAGTAAGTTTGGTAAGGCGTTAGCAAATACCAATCCAAGCCCATAAACTATTTCAGTAACCAAGCTCATGTCGAAGAAAAGGAAAGGACCCAATCCTGCCCCTATAGCCGGCCAGTCTACTAAGTCACAGCCAGTTACCTCAGTCAGTACACCACCCGTTGCCACACCTAAGCCCGTTGTTGTTGCGGAAGAAGATCGCCCGTTTGAAATCATCCGATTCGATAAGCGGGTAAAATTGTTTCTAGGCATTAGCGTTGGCTTGTTTTTATTGCTGACCTTAGCGAAAATTAATTATTCATCCATTGCTATCTGGAATCAAGTATTACCCGATGGTTCGGATGCCAAGCGTGGATTGATTTCTGGGACGCCCCGGCAGATTCGAATGGACGACTGGGCGGGGGCCACCCCCATGCTGTTGTCGCAGGTGAACAACGATTTTCCGTTGCAGAACCAATCGCTCGGTGGCGAAAAACCACCCTTAGTGACCAGTATTCCAACTCATCATTACATCACCCTGATTCGGCCCGAAAACTGGGGGTTTCATTTATTCGATGTGGAAAGGGGGTATGCCTGGCGATGGAATTTCTTCATTTTTGCGGGGCTGATCACCTGGTTCCTGGCTTTTCTGGCCCTGACCCGTAACCAGTTCTGGTTGTCGGCTGCGGGGGCTGTCTGGCTTGTTTTGTCGCCGGGAGTTGCCTGGTGGTCGTTTGTGAATTTGGGCTGGATGTATAGCGGACTACTGATTCTGATCAGCTCACTGTATATCTTCTACGCCCAATCAATCAGGACTTTAGCGATCAATGGAATACTATTTGGCTGGGCACTGCTGGCGTTTGCGCTGTTCCTGTACCCACCCTATCAGGTACCTTTTGGCTACATGCTCATTGTGCTGCTGATTGGGTTTGTGTGGCGTTATTATCAGCCTGAGCGATTGTTTGGGAACCTGTGGCCTAAACTGATTACGTTTGCGGTGGCTCTGGCAGGCGTAGGCCTGTTCCTGTACTTCTATTATAACGAAGCCAAGCCAACCATCGATATTTTATCAAATACAGCCTATCCCGGACGACGGAGTGAGAGTGGCGGTACGGGTTTCGTTGCCAACTGGTTTTCAGAGTATTTCTCGGGCTGGTTGCTGGACGATCAGCATTTCCCGGCTTCGTGGATGAATATTTGTGAACTCTCCCATTTTATCACCTTCACCCCGGTTATTGCAGCCTGTGCAGCAGCCTTTTTCTACACAGAAAAGAAAATAAACCCTACCATCTTGCTGCTGCTGGTTTATATTCTGGTACTCTATATCTGGATTGAAATGGGATTCCCGGAATTTCTGGCGAAAGCAACGCTGCTCAATGTGAGCCCGACCCGTCGTACGCAGGTTCCATTCGGTATTGCCAATGTCGTGCTGGCCGTGCTGTATATGGCTTATATTCATCGGAGGGCACAACAGAATGCGGCTATTCCAGGGGCTGTCAAAACGATTTTGATGGTTTGGGCGGTTGGATTCATGATTTACGCGGCCTGGCTGAATGTTAGTGATTCGGGAGGGTATTACAAAGCGCACCAGTTGTTTTTGCCAACGGTATTTTTCATGGCACTTAATCTCTTACTTACGCCCGCGTTTACGTTTAAAGGGAAAGAGCTGGTCGTAGTGGGAGCCGTGGTATTGTATACGTTGCCAAGTCTGAAAATTAACCCGTTTGCTATTGGTTTGTCGCCCATTACTGACCATGTTCTGTATAAAACCGTTAATGAGATACGGAAGCAGGACCCCAAAGCACGCTGGGCTGTGTTTGGCAGTCAGTATATTACGTATATGGTTACGGCCACCGGAGCCAACCAGTTAAGTGGGATGAAGTACATGCCGGATTTCAAAACCATGCGTGTGCTGGACCCCAAAGCGAAGCGCGATTCGGTCTATAATCGATTCGCCCATGTGGTATATAGTTCATACGTCGACGGGCGCGATTCGGTCATCATTTTCAACCCGTATCAGGATGCCTATACGGTGGCAATGGACCCGTGCTCGCCTAAGCTGAAGCAGCTTAACGCAAAATATTTTGTATTCGATCATGCTCCCCAGCCTGCCGAAATCCGTTGTATGACGCAGATTACCAAGCTGGGTACTCTTGAGATCTACAAACGCAATGACTTCTAAGCGCGTATTTATCCTGATCCCTTCCTACAATGAGGCCAACGTAATTCGAAAAACGATAGCCTCGTTGAAGGGCCCTTACGAAATTGTTCTGATCGATGATGCGTCGACTGATAATACGAGCCAGGTAGTAGCCGGGTTGCCCATTTATTATTTGCGGCACACGGTCAACCTAGGACAGGGGGCCGCGTTACAGACCGGAATGACCTTTGCTTATCAGCAGGGAGCCGATATTGTGGTCCACTTCGACGCCGATGGTCAGCATAATCCGAACGATATACCTCGGTTTATCGACGAACTGGAGCGTCGAAAACTGGATGTCGTGCTGGGATCCCGGTTTCTGCTTCGTGAAGATCGCGTGTCGGTGCCCGCGTTTAAACAGGTGATTCTGAAAGTAGCGACGCTGATCAATGGCATCATTACGGGACTTTGGCTAACGGATGCTCATAACGGATTCCGGGTGATGAACCGGCGGAGCCTGGGCCTGATTCGCTTGAAGGAAAATCGGATGGCGCATGCTACTGAAATCCTGGCTGAAATTTATCGACACAAATTGAACGTCGTCGAAATGAGTACGCATATTACCTATACCGACTACAGCAAAGCCAAAGGTCAGTCCTGGACGAATTCGCTGAATATTCTGTTCGATCTGTTTGTCAATCGTTACTTACGCTCATGAACGCTGTCGGTTTGCTTACCCCCATTCAGCTCCTGCTGATCGTTCTGCTGGGGCTGCTGTTCATTGCTTCCCTTCGCGTATTTAAGGATCGGCTGTATTTGCGGGTTCTGTTTATGCTAGGGCTGACGGCCGCCGTCGTCTTTATTGTGTATCCGAGTCTTACCGTTTATCTGGCGTTGCTGGTAGGGGTAGGGCGTGGGGTCGATCTGATTTTTTATTTACTGTTTCTGGTCATCATTTTTGCGCTGATTTCGATGTATCGCCGAATCCTTCGACTCGACGAAACGCTTACAAATATCATTCGCAAAGAAGCTCTGCGCGATGGCAAAAAGCTAAACTGATGCCATGAAAGTTCTGATTGCCAGTTTTACCTTCCCACCCGAAGAGAATGGTGTTTCGTTTGTCGCCTATCAGCACGCACTGGGCCTGCATAAGGCTGGGTACGAAATCGAAATAGCGACCAGCCGACAGGCAAACCGGGTTCATGAACAATGGCCCATGTTTCGCATTCATGAGTTTGCTGTATCGGGCAATGGCGTGTGGGTACGCCCGTTTCGGGGCGAAATCGAAGCCTATCGCCAATTCCTGACCGAATTTGATGGTGACGTTATTTTCTTTCATGCCTGGGAGTCCTGGCCGCTCGAATTAGCGGTTGACGTGTTACCTCAGATACGGGCCAAAACGGTTGTGGTAAGTCACGGCCTGTCGTTTACCTGGCGTCCGCCCGGCCTGAGTGGCTATCTGCGCTGGCTGGTTTTTCAGCCGTATGGATTTTCCTTCCGAAAAAAACTGTCCCAATTCGACCATCGGGTTTTTCTGACGCAGAAGGTTGATAAAATTCGGTTCTACGATCACTACCTGGCCCAGCAGCAGGGCATTCAGGACTATACAGTTATCCCAAACGGGCCGAGTCTACAGAATACACCTTTGCCAGCGGGCAAAACCTTCCGGGAAACGTATCAGATCGCTCCCCGGCGTGTGATTTTATGTGTGTCGAATTATTATCCGACTAAAGGCCAGCATGATTTACTAGCCGCTTTTCTGGATACACAGCCAACAGATACGGCCCTGGTCTTTATTGGAAGTTATAGCAGCGAATACAGCAAGCAGCTCGAAAAGCAGGCAGGAAACTTACTGAATAAAACGGTCTATCTGCTGACCGCCATCAGCCGCGATCAGGTGGCGGCCGCCTATCGGGAAGCGGTCCTGTTTGCCACAGCCTCGCAGGTGGATGTGCAACCCCTGATGCTAATCGACGCGATGGCCTTTGGGCTTCCTTTTGTTGCGCTGGATGTAGCCGGGATCAGTGAGTTTCCGGGTGGAATCACCTATCGTTCTCCGGCTGAGCTGCGTCAGTCATTGACGGAATTGCTCCAAGACGATGCAAAACGCAGCGAACTAGCCCATCAGGGGCTGGAGGCTGTCCGGAAAACCTACAACTGGGCTACTATTATCGGTCAGTATCAGACACTGATCGAACAGCTGACACAACCTTCCGAAGTGGCCCGTTAATCGATTGATTTGTTGCGGCAGTAGAGCAGGCCAATATCCTGCGTAGCGGATTTAACAACCGGCGTCGACGAAATGGAGTAGATGTCGGATAGTTTATCGACCATCCGCTTGTATTTGGCCATTTCGTCGGGCGTCTGAGCTGTCAGGTGGTATTCGATGATGAGGCAACGTATTTTTTTCAGAACATCTACGCTCATCTCATCAATAATACTGAACTCTGCCCCCTCGCAATCCAGCTTGGCAAACGTCGGGAAAAGAAACATGGGGTCATCGAGGATGTCGTTTATGCCCAGGCAATCAATCGTCTGGGTTTGATAGGACAGGTTCCGGCCTTCCAGCAGCGATGGGTCGATGGTGTTTGAGTGCTCGGCCAGATCAGGTACCAGCAGATCGATGGTCACGGCGGTTCCGTTGACGCCTTTATCAACCGCAATCACGTTTCGCCGGCGATTCAATTCTATATTCTTCTCCAGCAGGCTAAAATTCGTCTGGCTGGGTTCGAAGGAGTACACCTTCTTGGCGCGGCTGGAGGCATAGATGGCAAAATCGCCAATGAAGGCTCCTACATCATACACCACATCGTCGGGCCGAATCACGATATCGTCTTCCGCTTTTTCGTACACGTTGAAGCCTAATACTTCGGTAAGCATGGCAATGTCGAACTTGCCAGCCCGGGCCAGAAATTTTTCGCCAGAACGGAGCGTATAGATGACCTGCTTATTTTTTACCAGCCGAAAATAGTCAGCGTAGGCATCCCAGTAGTTCTGGTAAATAAACGGTACTTTAAAAAAAACGACTACTCTGTCCCAAAAAGGCTTAAACATGGCGATAAATGGCTGCATTTTTGTAGGTGTCTGCAAAGTTCCTGCCAAAAGTAGTTTTATTTAGTACTTCTGTACATCATTCAAAGTTCGTAATCTCATGAATGTAACAGCTCTGTTACAGCGAATTCTTTTTCAGAACCCCGTTTTGGGGTATAACGTATGGTCGCTTCGGCGCTATATTCAGCGAGTGGCTAAACTGGTTCCTGCCGGAGCAAGTATTGTCGATGTAGGCGCAGGTGAATGTCAGTATAAACCGTATTTTAGCCACGCCCGCTATGTCAGCACAGACTGGTGCGGAACCACCGACCATCATGCTTATTCGGCTGGTATCGATTACATCTGTTCGGCCGATGATATGCCTTTTGAGGATGCCTCCTATGATTTTGTACTAAGCAATCAGATGCTCGAACACGTTCGCTATCCAGAACGTGTTATTGCCGAAATGAGCCGAATTCTGAAACCAGGTGGACTCCTGTTTCTGACAGCTCCCCAAACGTGGGAAGAACACGAAGTGCCTCACGATTATCATCGATTTACGCAATTTGCCATGAAGGCTTATGCGGCAGAGTATGGGTTCGATGTACTGGAGATAAAACCCCAGGGTGGGCGGTTTATTGTGATAGGGCATTTTTTGGCCTGGTCGATTCCAACGCTGTTCAAACACCATTTAGGAAGCCCTTACGGAACGGCACTGGGTGCTCTGGTTTTTTATCCGTTCAATTTCTCGATAGGCCTATTATTTCTATTGCTGGATTTTCTGGATCGTCGGAAAGAATTTACCCTGAATTATGAGTGTATTTTCAGAAAGAAAGCATAAGGTACATCACCAGTTATAGCGGGAGCGCAGTTGGAGCAGTATATCGAGCCAGCGGGCTGGCGCATGGTCGACAATAAAGGTGATCAACGACATGGCTATCCGGTGATGCCGTGGTGGCCGGTAGCCAAAATCGTCAATAAAACTACGCTTAATGTCCATATTAACAGCCCATTGTCGTTTGATGGCCGAGAATGTCGTATTGCTGTTGTGTACCCGATACTGAACCAGATATTCTGGCAGGTTCGCCATGCGTAGCCCTTGGGTCAGATGCAGGAAATGGCTGTAGTAATCGTTTAAGGCCGCAAACCGAAGCGTATAGAAATCGTCGGAAAGGATGTGGTTTCGGAACATAATCGACGGGTGGCCGATGCAGTTCTGGTAGTAAAACTGCTGATAAATAACATCGGGCTCGGTGGGGTATCGGCGCTGGCCAACGGTTTTTCCATGCGTATCGATAATGGTCAGCCAGCTACCTACCAAAAAAATAGTCGGATTCGATTCCAGAAAAGCCAGTTGTTTTGCCAGGCGTTCGGGGTGGGCAACGTCGTCAGCATCGAGTTTGGCAATGTACTGCCCACGCGCTAGTCGGTACGCGACATTACAGGCTTTTTCTCCACCAAAACCCAGCGCCACCGGATTCGTAATCAGTCGGATACGCTCGTCCTGCACCATGAATCGCTCGATAACAGCCGCAGATGAATCGGTTGACCCATCGTTTATGACCAGCAGTTCAAAATCGGGAATCGTTTGGGCCAGAATACTTTCGATGGCTTCGGCCAGGAACTTCTCGCCATTATGAACGGGCATCACAACAGAAATACGGGGGACTGATTCCATAAAGTCGATACATTAAAGGCGTCTACAGTCGGATCCAGTCAGCTGGAATCAAATCGTCGATAGACCGCGAATCGCTAAACCATTGGTTAGGTGTGATCACGATTTTTTCATCGTCGGATTCGGAAAGCCAGGCCGCCCACCAACTGAAGGTACTGTTGGCTGTAATAAAATGCTTGCAATAGGTCATAAGCCGGAAATGCAGACTATTCTTAGGCCCCGCCAGTTCGCTGGGTACAAAGATCACCGGATAAGGTAGCGTCAAATTCGCCTGACACCAGGCAATATCATCGGAGAATACGAAAAAGTACGGATCGACCACGCGTTCAGCCATTTCAGCGATGGCCCGACTAACATAATCGGTGTTGTGGACCTGGTGCAGGGATACCTGAAGAAAGTCGGTCCGTCGGATGTGCAGACAGATTGAGTTATTAGCTCTGATCCGGGTTGCCAATCCGGCTGCTGAATCAGGTAAAGGGGCTGAAAATGAGCAATCAGAGCGGAGGGTAGCGGCTATCTCATCAAAATATCGGTACGACTGCCAGTACCCATTCAGGTAAATTTTGTCGGCCTGTTGGCGTAGCACCTTCGGGTTATACGTAAACCCCCGCTCGTACATATACGAATAGCCTTGCCACCACAGACGGCCCAGTTGGACCAGATGGGGCCAGGGCGACCGAATCGATGAAGATGATGGAAAAAGAGGTAGATCGGCTGGGGTCGCTACCCGACCGGCTATTGGAAAAACATCCAGATCGAACGACCGGAAAGTAAACTTGGAAACCGGGACGCGATTTGTTAGAACCGAACAATCGAACAGGAGTTCGGCCTCCCGTTGCAGCGAAAGTCTCCTCCCCAGTGCATACTGAAAGAGTTGATTTCCTAGGCCGCCTTTTAGCTGGACAACAACGCGCCTGTTCATACAAGATGGGTATATAATTCGGCCATACGATTGCCTTTTAACGGTTACTGCATCCGTAACTCCTCTACTCAAACATCAAGTGTCAGATGAATGGGTTCATACGCACTGGTCGCGCCACTTGTCAGGTAAAGCCAGAGGTCGTAATGGCCGGGCTTAAGGTCTTTTTTATCCAGCACACACGAAAACCCGGGCTGCGTATAGTGGCCGCCTAAGGTATGATCGACCACATCATCCCAGGTATGCTTGTAGGTAGCAAACGCAAAGCAACTCGTTTCGGACCGGGCGATAAGCTGAACGGACAGATCGCGTGGTGCATCCTTTTTGAGCTGTGCCCACGCCCGGTAAATGACCAGGAAATCGCCAGATAGATACGGTTTTACTTCATAGGTGATCGTGTGAGACGCAACCAGCTTTGTGGCATCGCAGGGGAGCTGTGGGCTTTTTAAATCGCTGAAGGTGAGGCCCGGGACCTGATAAATTCCTTTTTTGGTAACATCCCTGAAAATAACGTTGGCTGTTTCCGGGTTGCCCCAATGCAACGACACCATCGCGGGTTTTTCGTTGTAAATGGCACTGTTGTATTTCATTTGCAGGGTGCGGTCAGCAAGGCGACGGCGATTGCCCTGATTATTACCCGATACATAAAAAAATACGCTGACCAGCAGAAACAAGCCCAGCATAGCCAACCGGGCGTAGTGATGAGTTACCGCTTCGATAGCCAGTATAGCCTGGGTCGCAAACAGCATAACGGCGATAATGCCATATCGGGGGGTAAAGGCCTGCTCGACACCCATGCCCGAACGGGATGCCATCAGCGACAGGCAGGTCAGGTAGAGAAAGGCAATCCAGCCAACTAACGGTAAATAAGTAGTCAGTTTCTTCTGGAACCATAAATAACCCAACAACCCCAGGGTAATCAAAACCGATATTCCCCCGAACGCTAACGCTATTTTCGGCCGGCCTGGCCCCAGCATCGATCCAATGAGTGTGAAGAAATAACTGATGGCCCGTCCTGTATGGTTGAACAGCGAATCGACAATATCGGGGTGGTAAGGTGGCCGGATATACCCAATAAAATAGGACCCAATGGTAATTGCCGTAATGAGTAGCCATACCCCTAGCTTTTGATACGATTGCAACAGGAGGAGTATACCCACTCCGGCAATGAACGTGAACATCCCATTGCCACTGGTAAAGGTGGCGAGTATGGCCGCTCCGGCTGCCAGCAGAAAGGCGTTCCGGCCGGGTTTGCACAGACTATACAGGCTAAACAGGGCAAACGGGATCACATACAGATTCTGTAAAGCCGCCATGCTCCAGGTCGATAATTCCCAGTATTGAAACGAGAAAAGCGAATAGGCAACAGGCAGCAAAAAAAGAAGTTTCTGATTCAGTGGTACTCCCCGAAATACCACCTTCACAAACAGGTAGCTGATGAGCAAAGGAGCGAGGTTGCCAATAAAGATCAGATGAGTAAAATTTAATTGGCCGACCAGAGCATAGTCGAGCAGAAAAACAAGTCGGTCGAAAACGATTCGGTGTTCGTTATACTGCGAAAAAATAAGTTTCAGTTTTTCCCAGAAACTCAACCCGCCAAACTGATAATCGGCAATGAACGAAAGCGCACTGTTTAAATCGTCCTCGTACGGAAAGTTGTATGCATTCTGGTAAATGGTGATGTAATAGAGAACGACCGGAATAGCCAGTAGTATAATGAGAACACTGTACTGAGCAAGATGAACAGCGGTCAGGGGCGTTGTACCAGCAACCCCGTTCGTTGGCTGAGATGCAGCAGAACCAGAAGCAGACCGCGCGTTATATACAGAGGGTTGAGAGAATAATCGGGATAGGAGCAGCGAGAAAAGGTTGGCCGTAAACGTTGCCATCGAGCATATTCATCGGAAGTTGAGCTGTAAGTATAACGTATTACCGTCGATTAGACAAACGGCCGGTTTGCACAGTCCTCAACACAATTGACTCAACCATACGGCTTTTCTGCCCTTATTGATGTAAATTTGCGATAGACATAACAGAAGCCATCCTTCAATGAGGTTAACTCTTCAGCAGACAGACATATTTGAAGACCGTCACCACGGTCAGACCGAAACGGCTCAGGCCGACATGCTCAAAGCAGTAGGCGTAGACTCCATCGACCAGCTCATTGACCAAACCGTGCCGGAAGCCATTCGGCTCGAAAAACCACTCAATCTACCGCAGCCAAAGTCAGAAATGCAGTTTCTGGCCGATTTTAAAAAACTGGCCGGTCAGAATAAGGTATTCAAATCGTATATTGGTACGGGGTATTACGACACCATTACTCCGAACGTCATTCTTCGCAATATTCTGGAAAATCCAGCCTGGTACACAGCCTACACACCCTATCAGGCCGAGATATCGCAGGGAAGGCTCGAAGCCCTGCTGAATTTTCAGACGGTTATCTCGGATCTGACGGGAATGGATCTGGCCAATGCATCGCTGCTCGACGAAGGAACCGCAGCAGCCGAGGCCATGCATATGCTGTATGCGCTGCGTCCGGTGGCTCGCAAAAATGCAACGACTATTTTTGTGTCAGAGCGTTGCCACCCTCAGACGATCGATGTGGTGCTGACCCGCGCTACGCCACTGGATATTAACGTGCTCGTTGGCGACCACCGGACTGTCGATCTGACCAATGGCGATATTTTTGGCCTGTTGCTGCAATATCCGGCTACGGATGGTGAAGTGTTCGACTACACCGATCTGATTGCCGCTGCTCGTGAATTAGGGATTACAACAGCTGTTGCGGCTGATTTGCTGGCGCTGACCTTGCTGAAGTCGCCCGGTGAAATGGGAGCCGATGTTGTGGTCGGTTCTTCGCAGCGGTTTGGCGTGCCTATGGGTTATGGTGGCCCGCATGCGGCCTTCTTTGCCACCCGCGACGCCTACAAGCGGCAGATTCCCGGTCGGATCATTGGGGTTTCGCAGGATGCTGAGGGCAAACCAGCTCTGCGGATGGCATTGCAGACTCGCGAACAGCATATTCGCCGGGAGAAAGCCACGTCCAATATCTGTACGGCACAGGTGCTACTGGCCGTTATGGCGAGTAGCTATGCTGTTTACCACGGCCCCAGCCGCCTTCGGGCCATTGCCGAGCATGTACACGCCCTTACCAAAGCGTTTGCTACGGCGCTGCGCTGGAGCGCCCACGAAGTCAGTACCGAAAACTATTTTGACACCGTAACGGTTCGGGTCGATGACGTCGAATCGCTGAAAAAATCGGCAAAGGCGGCTCAGATCAACCTGCGTTACTTACCCGATGAAGAACATGTCAGTGTATCGTTCGATGAGGCCAAAACCCTGCACGACCTGACGGAACTGTTGACGGTATTCGGGGTAAAAGCGGATATGGAGGTTGTGCTGGAAAGCCTGGAAATTACCTGGCCTGAATCGCTCATTCGTACGTCCGATTTCCTAACGCATCCTGTGTTCAATACGCACCATACCGAACATGAGATGTTGCGCTACCTGAAATCGCTGGAAGAGAAAGACCTCTCGCTGGTCCATTCGATGATTTCGCTGGGTAGCTGTACCATGAAACTCAATGCTACGGCCGAGATGATTCCGGTTACCTGGCCAGAGTTTGGTAAAATTCACCCTTTCGCGCCTAAAGATCAGACGGTAGGTTATCAGCAACTGTTTGCCGACCTGAACGCCTGGCTTTGCGAAATCACGGGCTTTGCGGCTATGTCGCTGCAACCGAACTCGGGTGCTCAGGGCGAATACGCGGGACTGATGGTGATTCGGGCGTATCACGAAAGCCGGGGCGACCTACATCGGAACATTGCCCTCATTCCGCAGTCGGCACACGGAACCAATCCGGCCAGTGCGGTGATGGCGGGTATGAAAGTAATCATTGTGAAATGTGATGATCGCGGAAATATCGACGTCGCTGATCTGAAAGCAAAGGCCGAGCAATACAGCAATGACCTATCCTGTCTGATGGTTACCTATCCATCGACGCACGGTGTGTTTGAGGAAAGCATCAAAGAGATTTGTGCCATCATTCATCAGCATGGCGGGCAGGTATATATGGATGGGGCCAACATGAACGCCCAGGTTGGGCTGACTTCACCGGCTGCCATTGGCGCCGACGTTTGCCACCTGAATCTGCACAAAACGTTCTGTATTCCGCACGGTGGCGGTGGACCGGGTATGGGCCCCATTGGTGTTGCATCGCAGTTGGTACCCTTCCTGCCAGGCCATGTTGCCGATAGCCGGGGTATGAAATCGCATGGAGCGGGTGCTGTTTCAGCAGCTCCTTATGGATCGGCCAGTATTCTGACTATTTCGTATGCCTACATTGCCATGATGGGCGGTGAAGGTTTAACCAACGCTACGAAACGGGCGATCCTAAATGCCAACTACCTCAAAGCTCGTTTACAGGGTCATTACGATACGCTGTACACTGGAACGAACGGCCGTTGTGCGCACGAAATGATCATTGATTGCCGACCTTTCAAAGCCGCAACGGGTGTTGAGGTAGAAGACATTGCCAAGCGTTTGATGGATTACGGTTTCCACGCACCGACGGTGTCATTCCCGGTGGCGGGTACGCTGATGATTGAGCCGACCGAATCGGAATCGAAGGCCGAGCTTGACCGATTCGCTGAAGCCATGATTGCCATTCGCAACGAGATTCGCGAGATTGAAAGCGGGGATGCCGATAAGGCCAGCAACGTGCTGAAACATGCTCCGCATACGGCTACGGTTGCCTTAAGCGATGAGTGGACTCGCCCGTACAGCCGCGAGAAGGCCGTTTATCCGTTGCCGCAGGTGCGTGCCCGGAAATTCTGGCCGAGTGTCAGCCGGATCGATTCGGCTTACGGCGACCGGAATCTGGTCTGTGCCTGTGTACCTGTAGATGCCTATACCGACGAGGTAGCCGAAGAGTCTACCGTAGCCCAGCAGGCTTAATCAGCCTTATTATACCCCAAACAGCCACCCGCTTCATGGTAAGTGGGTGGCTGTTTGCATGATAAGGGTACTTTGTCCGCGACTCAGAACGTCCAGACTTTAGGCAGGAAATCAGTTATGTACGTTACGGTGGGTGTAAACCACGGATTGAAAAACATGAACGTATGCGGAGCCCCGGCAAATGTATGTACTTCCGAATAGGTGCCGAATGGCTTTAGTTTGGCAATCAGATCGTCGCGGCCGCCGTGCATACGATCGACAGAACTATTCAGAAAAAGAATAGGCGGTGTATGGTTGTCAATGTGAGTAAGGGGAGAGGCTTCGTGCCATAACTCCGGCTTTTGTGCCTTCCCATAGCCAAACCAGTAGGTAGCTGCCGACGTCGATCTGGAGTCGTCGCCTTCTCCCGATTCTGGATGAATGAACGCCAGTACGCCATCAATATCGACAATGGCCTGCACGTCGCTCGAGTACGTCGCATACCCGCCTGACCCTTCGAAGGCTGCATTCCCGTTTGTACTGCCAACCAGTGCTGCCAGTTGTCCACCCGCCGAAAACCCTAGTATGGCAATTCGTTTCGGATCGATGTGGTACGTACGCGCGTTGGCCCGCATCCAGCGGATGGCGGCTTTCAAATCATGAACCGCGGCTGGATAGAGTGCTTCGGTCGACAGGCGATACTCAACCGGAATAGCGATAAATCCTTTTGCCGCCAGGTGCCCGGCCAGCGTGTTATTATGCGATCGATCGCCCGACCGCCAGCCGCCACCATGGACCATCAGAATGGCGGGCAGCGCTTTCGTGGCAGAGAGTTTGGGAGCATATACATCCAGTACTAATCTCCGGCCTGCTACAGGTGTGCTGTAAGCAATGTTTCGCTGTACAAGCACGTCAGCAGGTAGGGTTGAATCGGCCAGTGTAATGTCGGGATGGTGCTTCTTTTCCTGAAGGTAGGATTTTCGGACTGTAAACGAGGTGTCCCGGCCACCTGTCGGGCCAAGTTGTGCCCAGGCTGTAGACGTCAGCAGACTGATAGCACTCATGAACCAAAGAAGTCGTTGCCAGACGATAGAGGTCATTCTTTCTGTTTGTTTAGACGTATATCGAAAAAGGTTATTTATTGGCTGGAATAATTCCCATCTCCAGCAACCAGCTTTCACACAGCGAAACCCAGGCCTGCGTGGAGCCCGGATTGTTACGGAGTGCAATGGCATGGGCACCCTGTGGAAATATGTGTAGACTGGACTGAATTTTCCTGTCGACCAGCGCCTGGTAAAAAAGCAGACTGTTCCGTTGGTCGACCCCAGTGTCGTTAAAAGCGTGTACCAGAAAGCAAGGCGGTGTGGCAGAGGTAACGGCGTTTTCCAGTGAATAGGTTTTCAGTAGTTCGGCAGAAGGATTGGGCCCCAGCAGATTTTTGCGACTACCGGCATGAGCATATTGCCCCATCGTAATAACGGGCGAAATCAGAATGGTGAAATCAGGCCGAAAAGCCTGCCTATTGATCGAGTCATTTATGGTTGAAACATCGGTCGTGGCGGTGGCCAGGTGAGCGGCCAGATGCCCGCCCGCCGATGTTCCCATAATGCCTACCTTATCGGGTTTGATGCCCCATTGAGCCGCATGGGCACGAATCACCTTCATGGCTCGCTGAGCATCCTGAAGCGGCCCCAGTTCCCGTTGTTTCAGATCAGGAGAGGTGGGTAGGCGGTAATTCAGGACAAAAGCGCTAATGCCCAGCGTATTGAACCATTTGGCCAGTTGCCAGCCACTAATCATGTAGGCCAATCGTTCGTAGCCACCGCCCGGACAAATGATAACAGCCGCCCCTTTGTTTTCCTGTACCGATGGTAAAAACACGTAAAAACCGGGTGTACCTACCCGGTAGACCCGTTCGTTTGCTATGCTATCGGTTAGTACCAGCCCTTTCGAATTGGGCATTTTGCCTGTAGGCCATAACGCCATGAAGGTCTGCGCATTGGCCAGAGAAGGCAGCGCGAAAATCACGATAAGAAGTAAGCCGGTTCGAGGCATAAAAAGGCAAAAACAGGTTGGGAAAATATCAGCCAAGAATAGAGTGTTGTATTAGATTTTGCAAAGAAACGTTTGTGACTTTTTACGCAATCGTTGCCGGAAGCGTTCTCAAACAGACCGTTGCAAACCGGCTACCGTTCGGGATTCGAGCTGTGCGATTGGTTGATGCCGCCGAAAGCCCTAATTTTCGGCCGTAAACGAATCCGCATGGAACTGACTGCATACCTCAAACAGCTTGTCGATATCTCCCCCAAACTGGAGTATGAACTGGACAGCGCCTTTGCGCGGGAGGTATTTCCAAAGCGGCATAAGCTCCTGCCGCCCGACAACGTATCGCAGAAAGTTTACTTCTTTGAACAGGGCCTTGCCAGAGCCTACTACATCCGGCACGACGGCAAGGACATCACCCACCATTTCTTTCTGATGAACTCGTTCTCGGTAGGCATCGAGACCGTTTTCTATGGACGGCCTTCTCCCTATGGGCTTGAACTGCTCGAAAAGTCTGTTGTCCGATCCATCAACTATAGTGATCTGGAAAAGATCATCGACCAGCACCATAACCTGGAAAAACTGATGCGGACGGTGCTGATCGAGACACTGAAGACGTTTTCCGACCGATTGAGCGCTTTACAATTTCAGTCAGCGCAGGAACGGTACAATAACCTGCTTGCCCAGTATCCGTCCATTCTGCAACAGGCTCCCCTGGGGCATATCGCATCTTATCTGGGCATTACCCAGCAAACACTGAGCGTTATACGTGCACAACGATAACATTCTTACCTTTTGGTTAGTTTTCTGATTTTAAGCGTGATGAGCGGGCGATTTTCAGGCGATTCCGGCTCAGTTGCTCTTTTGGCTGGTGCATAAA
This sequence comes from Spirosoma aerolatum, assembly GCF_002056795.1. Classification (NCBI taxonomy): domain Bacteria; kingdom Pseudomonadati; phylum Bacteroidota; class Cytophagia; order Cytophagales; family Cytophagaceae; genus Spirosoma; species Spirosoma aerolatum. The sequence goes on from NZ_CP020104.1 coordinate 866,646, forward strand.
CCGCACAACAGGTCGATCATTAGCCAACGCCCAAATCTTTTCCGAGTCCCCTATGCCTGGTCAGGTTGTGGTCAGTAGATCAGGGCAGGAGAGTTTTGTAGATACCAGCCTGGATTTACGCTGGTTTTAGGAATAAAGAAAGATACCCCACACCTTCATTTTTTAAGATAGATGAAAAGAAAGCCGCTTTTCATCGGACAATTTTGCACCATCATAATTCACTAACTAATTGCTATGAAAAGCAGTAAACCCTACGTCGCGCTGATGACCCTGTTCGTCTTAAGTGGTTGTCAGACAAAGGAGAAGACTACAGATGTAAAGGAGGTAGCTATTCCTGTTATTACCGAACAGGTTACCAAACAACCGATTAACCGCACAACATCCATCAGTGGTAATATCGAAGGGAGCCGCACTGTCCGGCTCGGTTTCATGGTAGCCGGAAAATTGAATTTTATCGCGGCCGACGAAGGACAGCCCGTTCGTAAAGGCCAGTTACTGGCCAGCCTCGACCCGACTAACTACGGTATTGCCAAAGAATTGTCGGATGTGCAGGTGGCTCAGGTGGGCGACGAGTATAACCGTCTGAAAATCATGCATGACCGTAACAGCCTGAGCGATGCCGACTTCGCTAAAGTGAATTTTGGACTCCAGCAGGCTAAAGTGCAGCAGAAACTACAGACCAAGAATCTATCGGATACAAAACTATACGCGCCCATCAGCGGGGTAATGCTGAAAAAAATGGCGGAGGTCGGTGAGATTACAGGAGTGGGTACGCCCTTATTTGTGGTGTCGGACATCAGTAAGGTCAACGTAAATGCCTATATACCCGAAAGTGAACTGCACACGATTAAAATTGGCCAGTCGGCTCGGGTGCTGGTATCGTCGGTAGGTCAGACATTTACGGGTAAGGTTAAAGAAGTGGGTTCAGTGGCTGATGTAACATCGCGGGCCTTTACCGTAAAAATCGAACTGCCCAATCCGAACGGGCTGATTCGGCCCGGTATGATCGCCGAGATCACGCTGGCATCCAATCAGCCAGTTGATCGACTGTTGCTGCCTGCCGAGGCCATCCTGCACGATACGGATAACCAGAGTTATGTCTATGTCGTCGACAAGGGACAGCAAAAAGCGTTCCGCCGGAATGTTAGTGTTGGTCAGTTGGTAAAGAATAAGATCGAAGTGACTGCCGGGCTATCTCCGCAGGAAATCGTGGTAACGGGTGGTCAGCAAAAGCTTACCGATGGTTCTTCTGTCAGCCTTTCTAATTAATCGACGCCATGAATTTCGTCCAAGCTTCTTTAAAATATAGACAGGTTACTCTGTCGGTGTTACTGCTGGTATTTGCGCTGGGTGTGTACTCACTCCTGACCATGCCCCGTCGCGAAGACCCCAAGATTACGGTCCGTCAGGGCTTGGTGCTGGCCTTTTATCCGGGTGCCAACTCCGCACAGGTCGAAGACCAGGTGACCAAAAAGCTGGAGCAGTACCTGTTTCAGTTTGAGGAAGTCCGCAAGGATAAAACCTACTCGACCACTCGCGACGGTGCGGTGGTGGTGAATGTCGAACTGGGAGAGAAAGTCAAAAATCCAGATGTGTTCTGGAGCAAATTGCGCCACCAACTGCTGGTTGTGAAAAGTCTGGAACTGCCGCAGGGTGTTCGAGGGCCTATCGTCAACTCCGATTTTGGCGATACCGAAGCCCTGGTGATTGGGATCGAAAGCGATCAGGCTAGTTTCTCGCAGTTGAAGCAATACGCTCAGAAACTCGAAGACAACCTTCGGACGATTCCGGCCGTTTCGAAAATTAAACGGGTTGGCGATCAGCAGGAACAGATTTTGGTTTCGTCGAATTCTGAAAAACTGGCCCAGTATGGCGTTGATATTCAGCAAGTAGTCAAACTGTTGCAGTCGCAGAATTCCATTGGCGCTACGGGGGCGATTGATACCGAAACCCAGAAAGCTCCGCTTTACACCAGTGGCTATTTCACGAAAGAAAATGAGATTGCCAACCAGATTGTTGGAGCGTCGAAATCGGGTGCGCTCGTGCGGCTGGGCGATATTGCCACCATTCAGCGTGATTATGCCGAGCCAACCAGCAAGATTACCGTCAACGGTCACAAATCGGTGATCCTGACCGTGCAGATGCACGAGGGCAACAACATTGTCGATTTTGGGAAGGCTGTCGATAAGAAGATTGCCGAAACGACAAAACTGTTTCCTGCCGATGTGAAACTGACCACCATCGTCAACCAGCCGCAGGTAGTCAATAACAACGTCTCGCACTTCATCGATGAGTTCTTTCTGGCTATTTTCTCGGTGGTCATAGTGGTGGTGCTGCTGTTGCCTTTCCGTATTGCTTCGGTCGCGGCTATGGCCATCCCGGTAACGGTAGCGGTGACCTTTGCGCTCATGCATGCCTTTGGTATCGAGCTGCACCAGGTATCGCTGGCTGCTCTGATCGTGGTGTTGGGGATGGTGGTCGATGATGCGATTGTGATTGCCGACAACTACGTCGAACTGCTGGACGCGGGTGTTGACCGCTGGACGGCTGCCTGGCGAAGTGCGAGCGATCTGGTGGTGCCGGTACTGGCTGCTACTGTAACGATCATTGCTTCGTTTATGCCCATGATTCTGCTGACCGGTTCGGTGGGGGAATTCATCAATGCGCTGCCCTGGACGGTTGCTATTGCTCTGGCTTCGTCGTTCATTGTCGCCATGGTGTTGACGCCATTATTGTGTTATGTGTTCATCAAGAAAGGGTTACACGATCCGAACGCGGAGGCTGGTCCAAAGAAAACCTCCCTGCTCGACCGGATGCAGAATGGCTATAACGCAGCGCTCGACTGGGCCATTCGCCATCCTAAACTAACCATTGGCCTGAGCCTGATTACCATTGTGTTTGCCGGGCTGCTCTATACGGGTGGGGTGCGTCAGAAATTCTTCCCGGCTGCCGAGCGGAATCAGTTTGTGGTCGAACTCTGGATGCCAACCAGTACCAGTCTGGACAAAACCGAAGCGGCTATCCGAAAGGTCGAAAAACTGGTTCGAGAGGATAAGCGCGTGACCTCCTTTGCCACCTTCGTCGGAACCAGCGCCCCGCGTTTCTATTACAATTTTTCGCCGGAAGTGCCCGTCAGCAACTATGCGCAGATTCTGGTCAATACCACCGACGAACATACGACCGAAACCCTATCGGACGAATTGCAGGAAAAAGTTGGATCAATTATCCCGGAAGGACGCCCGCAGATTAAGTTGTTGCAACAGGGCCAGCCACTGAAGGCTCCGGTTGAAGTACGGATCATTGGTGACGACATTAACCGGCTAAAAAGCATTGGGCAGGAAGTTGAAAACATCGTTAAAAAAGCGCCCGGTAGCGCCCTGGTTCGGAATGATTTTCAGGAAGATTACTACGGCATCAGCATCCAGTTGAAAGACGAAGCGAATCGACTTGGGTTCACGACCTCCAGCATTTCGCAGATGATCTACACGGGCTTCAGCGGGGCACCGATCACCACACTCTACGAAGGCAACAACGCCATCGATGTCGTGTTTCGGCTGGATAAGCAAAACCGGGAAACCACCGACGATCTGGGGAATACCTACCTGTCGTCGCCAATTACCGATGGCCGGGTGCCGCTCCGGCAGATTGCCGATCTGGTACCGAAATGGCAGACCGGCCGCATCATGCACCGCAACGGAGTCCGTACCCTGACCGTGCAGAGCGAAACGAGTCATGGCGTACTGCCTGCTGAGTTGCTGAAAACCATCCGCCCAGCCATCGATACGCTTCAACTGCCCGCTGGTTACCGGATCGAATATGGGGGCGAGTTTGCCAACAAACAGGAAACATTCAACCAGATGATTACAGTACTGGTGATTAGCCTGGTCCTGATTTTCTTTATCCTGTTGTTCCAGTTCCGCAACCTGAAAGAAGCTGCCATTGTAATGCTAACCATTCCGCTCAGTTTGTTCGGGGCTTTATTCGGGCTCTACATCACGGGCAACAACTTCGGATTTACGGCCTTTGTCGGATTGGTCAGTCTGTCGGGGATTGTTGTGCGAAACGCCATCATTCTGGTCGACCATACCAACGAACTGATGCACCACGGCATGGATATTCGGACGGCGGCCATTGAGTCGGGCAAACGGCGGTTGCGGCCTATTTTTCTGACGGCATCGGCTGCGGCTATTGGGGTGTTGCCGATGATTCTGTCGGGGTCTCCGATGTGGAGTCCGCTGGCCAGTGTGATTGCCGTGGGTGTGCTCTGGTCAATGGTGATGGCCCTGCTAACGGTACCGGTACTCTACATCTCCTGGATCAGGCCCGCTGATAAAAAAGACATCCTTGCCGTTCAAAATCAACCTGTTAGTCATGAAGTCTAAGTTAAAGTTATATATCAACCTCAGCATCGTGGGGATGCTGACGGCAAATCAGGTCCGCGCCCAGCAACCGGAATCGGTTAGCCTGCAACGGGCAATTGATCTGGCCTTACAGAACAACCGGGGACTGGCCATTCGTAAGCTTCAGGTAGCCGAGAAACAGGCGAAACTCAAAGAAGACGACGTAAAGAAATACCCATCGGTAACGCTCAACTCCACGTATCAGTACAACGCCAATATCGGTTCGCTGGTGATTGATCAGGGCTCGTTTGGGGTTCTTCCGCTGAGCCAGACAACACAGGTGCCGCTTCCCAATGAGACCAAAACCTTTGCCTTAGGGCAGCACCATACGTTCAATGCGGGTCTAACCGCCTACCAGCCCATTACCCAGTTGGGTAAGGTGAAAACGGGTCTGGCTATCGACCAGACTGATATTCAGATGTCGGAGCAGGAGCAGCGTAAAGTAGCCCTGCAAATTCGACAGGCTGTTGAGCGACTATATTACGGCATGCTGATCAACCAGCAGCAACAGATTGAAGCCAGAACCAAACTCGATGTGGCGAAACTGAAATTGTACGACGTGGAAAGTGCGTTGCAGTCAGGAAAAACCATCGACGTGAGCAAGGCTGGCCTACAGGCCAACATGGCCGACGAAGAGCAGAACTTGCTTAAACTCGCCATTCAGCGCGACGATTACGAAACCGACCTGAAGCGTCTGACGGGCATTAAAGCCGATTCGCTGGCGTTGGCGGGTATTGATTTAGTGCCAGCTGCTGTACCTGCGCTGGATTCGGTGGAACTGTCGGCCTTGCGAAATAACGTAGACATACAGCTCGCATCGCTGAATCAGCAAAAGGCGCAACTGGGTATCAAGGCGGCTCAGCAAAGCTATCGGCCTGATCTGGGCGTTCTTGCGGGCTACACCTATCAGAAAGGCAACCTGATTTTTCCGGTCAACAACCCCTATGTGGGCGTAAACCTGAAATGGAATTTACAGGATCTGGTAGCCAACAAGCAGGTAATGACTCAGCGTAACCTGATCTGGCAGCAGGCGCAGGAAAACCTACTGAACACGCAGGAACAGGTGAGCAGCGATCTGGAAAAGGCATACCGGAAAATCAGTCAGGCCAGAGCTTTGATCGATGTAGCGCAGAAAGCGGCTCGGTACCGGAGCGAAGAGTTGAAAATTCAGCAGGATCGGCAGGTGGCCGGACTAAACCTTAAAACTGATCTGTTAACCGCTCAGTCGAATCTGGCTAAAGCACAGGTCGATCTGCTGTCCGCTCAGTTGAACTACCAGTTGGCTATTCTGGACGTTAAAATCCTGACGGGGACGATGTAAACAGTGCAACCTCGTCTATTTTAACTAAAATGCTGACTATAAATAGTCCTGTTGTAGCCAATACGCGTATTATCTATACGAGTATTGATAGTTAAGTCAAGTAAGAGACTGCCTCGTAGGTTGGAATTGTAAAAAGCCTCTCTGGTATCCAGGGAGGCTTTCTTGATGAATGACCCTAAACTACATAGGGCTTAACATAGAAAACGGAGAAACGGTAGGCAGCGAAGTCAGTAAAAAGTAAGGCCGACTGAGTTTTGCTGCTAATAAGCCACATACGCCGAAAGATTACTCTGGCTTTTGGTCAGTATGGGCTCATTCATACTTTCCTAAATCGACTCATGAAACGCTTCTCCTGCCTGGCCTTCCTGCTGTCCGTTAGTCTACTCAGCCTGACCGAAAAACCGCCTACAACCGACTGGCCTGAATACAATGGTGGGCCCGATCGCAACCATTTTTCACCGCTTACCCAGCTAAATCCCGGCAATGTGGCCAGGTTACAGGTCGCCTGGGAATACGCATCGGGCGGAGTCGATACACTCAAAAACAACACCCAGATTCAGTGCAATCCGCTCATCATCAATGGTGTACTGTACGGAGTTTCGGCAGGCTCGCAGGCCTTTGCTCTGGAGGCCGCTACTGGGAGACAGCTTTGGAAAACGAATTTTACGGACGATACCTTCGCCATGAACAGCCGGGGTGTTACATACTGGACCGATGGAAAGCAGGCCCGGATTTTCTTTGCTTACGGCTCGCTGCTCTATGCCCTTGACGCCCGAACCGGAAAACCAGTTACCAGTTTTGGCAAAGGTGGAAAGATTAACTTAAAAGAAGGTCTTGCCCGCCCCGGAGCTGACGAGTACGTGGTGAGCAACACACCGGGCGTAGTGTATAAAAATCTGCTTATCATGGGTCACCGGGTGTCGGAGATTGCCCCTGCCTTGCCCGGCGATGTGCGTGCCTACGACCTTCGTACAGGGCGGATTGTCTGGACGTTCCACACCATCCCGCACCCTGGCGAATATGGAGCTAATACCTGGCCGAAAGACGGCTACCGCAACTTTGGTGGCGCTAACAACTGGATGGGTATGGCCATCGACCGACAGCGTGGTATCGTCTACGTACCCACAGGAACGGCGGCCTTCGATCTGTACGGCAGCACCCGGCCCGGCCAGAACCTATTCGGCAACAGCCTGATTGCCCTCGACGCGGCTACGGGCAAGCGACTCTGGCATTTTCAGACGGTCCATCACGACATCTGGGATCGCGATATTCCGGCTCCGCCTAATCTATTCACCGTTGTTCACGACGGCAAAAAGGTGGATGCCGTTTCGGTGTTATCCAAACAAGGCTTCCTGTTTGTGTTCGACCGGGTTACAGGTAAACCGCTGTTTCCGATTGAGGAAAGACCCATGCCCGCGTCTACCGTTCCGGGAGAAAGAGCCTGGCCTACTCAGCCGATCCCCCTCAAACCCGCACCATTTACCCGGCAATCGTTTTCGGAAAGCGATATTAACGACTTTGTTACCGACCGTGATACGATCGTAGCCCAACTCCGGCGCTGGCAATCGGGAAAAGAGTTTATGCCTCTTCCTCTGAGCCCTAACCGAACCGTGTTTTTCCCCGGCACCGATGGGGGTGCGCAGTGGGGCGGGGCTGCGGTAGACGAAGCTGGCATTATGTATGTTCCGGCCAAGCAAATTCCGGTCACTATGGGGCTGGTTCCAACTCCTGCCAGTACGGTGTCAACCATGGCCGTTGACCGCACCGGTAGCCAGCTCTACCAAACACATTGTGCCTCCTGCCACGGTCAGGACCGCGAGGGTAGCCACGACGGGAGCTATCCGGCCCTGATTCGAATTTTCCAAAAACGCAATGAGACGTCGGTGGCTCAGGTTCTGGCCAAAGGCCAGGGCATGATGCCTGCCTTTACCCATCTGAAGGAAGCCGAACGCAAAGCCATCGTGGATTTTCTGTTCGGCAAAACAACCTCTGTCGCCAGTAAGGAAAATCTGAATACATCACCCTACCATCATACCGGATTTACTCGCTGGTACGACCAGGCCGGGTATCCCGTAAGCCGCCCACCCTGGGGCACGTTAACAGCGATTGACATGAATACGGGGGAACACCGTTGGCAGGTCCCGCTGGGCGAGTACCCTGAATTAGTGGCGAAGGGCGTGCCCCCGACGGGCACCGACAACTACGGGGCTCCGGCCGTAACGGCGGGCGGGTTACTCTTCATTGCCTCCTCGCGCGACGAACTAATTCGGGCTTTCGACCGCAAAACGGGCCGTGAACTCTGGCGGGCCAAACTGCCTGCCGCCGGGTATGCTTCGCCCAGTACCTATGCCGTTAATGGCAAGCAATATGTGGTGATTGCCTGCGGGGGTGGCAAACTTAAAACGAAATCGGGGGATCGGTACGTGGCGTTCGCCTTGCCGTAAACTGTGTTGGTAAGCGGTTGTTCAACGCTGGGATAGAACAAGAAGTGGCCAGGTAATTTTGAGAGCGGACTTTCAAAATTACCTGGCCTGTAACCCCACCGATTTGACCGTAGGGCTGTCCGTTAATTCCTGGATACTATCCTTGTTACAAAATGTTGCTTACAAGGGGGCAGGTAACCCAAATTGGTACAGGGTGAATAGGGGTTTACTGGTTATACACAAACTCTACTGTACTGACCTGGCGTTCATCTCGGTAGATAGCGACACGAGATGGGTACCCATCCGAACGATAGGTATAGACATACTGCCATTGTATACGACTCCCTTCGGAGTTTGTAGAAGTAGCTGTAACGATGTTATTAACCGCTACCAAATCAAGGCCATTCAGATCGCCAAAGTCGAGTGGTTGAATATCGCCAGTGGTGCGAAACGGATTTGGGTTTTGGTCATAATTATAGCGAACCGCTTCCCATCGGTTGTTAAGCAGCCCCATTCGTCGAAGGATAACATTGCCCGATTCATCGCGACGGTAGAGCGTGTATTGACTCAGTATACCCTTCTGGTCCGTTTTTTCATCCCAGATCAGCAGGCCAGTCGTACTAAATCCCAAACGAGATACCGTTGTGCCGGGCTTCTGATACCCGTCCAGAAACTCGATAGCGGTTGTTTTTTGAATCCAGCCAGCACTATCGGCCAGTGTGGTTACGGTGCTGGGCCGCAGATCGTTGTTCCGTGGATAGCTCGTCAAGGTATTAACCTCCTTATTGATCTCTGAGACAATTTTAGTCGGTTTACCAGCTTCATAACTATACGTGAATTTTTTATAGATATGCGTTCCATCGGTATAATAATCCGTTCGTTCGGCCAAACGGCCCTGATCGCTATACAGATAGTTGCGAATAGGCCGACCGTTGTAAAGCACACGGGTTAACCGGAGTGCCGTATTGTGTTGATTGGCGTTGGTATAGGGAAATTGACGAACGGTGTTGGCGTCGCCAAAGGCAGGCCGATAAGCCGCTATCGAATCAGGTGTAAGCGAGTCCGATGATTGCCGGGTGGTTGCTGAGGCCAGTTGCTGTTCGGGCTGAACGGGTTCATCGACTCGAGACTGACAACCGATTTGTAAACTAGCCAAAACGGCTAACGAGAGAAAAAGACGCTTATCCATGGCTTTATAGAATTAAGGTATCATGCGACAAGGTGTCTTCATACAACGCATTTCGGGCCGATAGGTTGTATTTTTTAGGATTTGTAATCGTCGGTTTACCTATCCTATGGCCAAAGTAGGCTCATTGGCAGTCAACGGAATGAATGGCGGCTGGTTCCACGTACCTATTCGGCCGTGCAGATGATGGCTACCTCGTCAGCGAAACCGAAAGCCTCTAAAAAACACTAGAAGCTTAGCCTATTCCCTAATGGCATGGTATTGGCCTTTGGAACGATGTCGCCTTGACGAATAAAGACGACTCAAGGCCGAAAAAAGAGTGAAAGGCAGTAAATCAGTAAACGTTTTACCTTCACTATGGAGTTGACTGAAAAGCTTCTCTGATTCTGTGAATTGGCCTCAGCATGAAAAAAATAGCATTACTCTGCCTGTACCTGTTTGTGTACATATCTGCCAATGCCCAGCAGAAGGGCGCCTGGAATGGTAAAAAATGTGCCGTGGTACTGACCTACGACGATGCTTTACAGGTTCATCTGGATAATGTGATGCCGGTTCTGGATTCGCTGGGACTGAAAGGGACGTTTTACCTGTCGGGCTATTTTCCGGGTTTCGTCAATAACCTGGCCCGCTGGAAATCAGCGTCTGATAAAGGGCATGAGCTGGCAAATCATACGTTGTTTCACCCCTGCGCGGGCGACCGACCGGGCCGTGAATGGGTAAACCCCAACTATGACCTGAGCAAATACACCGTTAAGCGCATGACGGATGAAATGAAAATGACTAACGTCCTGCTCAACACCCTCGACGGACAAAAAGCCCGAACCTTTGCTTATCCCTGTGGCGATACCAAAATTGGCGACGTGGATTACTACAAATCTGCTGAAGCTGATTTTGTAGCCGCCAGAGGGACGACCAGCGAAATGAAAACGATTACTGAAATCAACCTGGCCGACATTGGGTCGTATGCTATCAATGGTCAATCGGGCGAACAACTGATCGAACTGGTCAAAAAAGCGCAGGCAAGTGGTTCGTTATTGGTATTTCTGTTTCATGGAGTGGGTGGAGGCCATTCGTTGAATGTGGCTTTGCCTGAGCACAATAAGCTGTTGCGGTATCTGAAGCAAAACCTGGGCGACATCTGGGTGGCTCCGTTCATCGACGTTGCCCGGTATGTAAAGCAGAAGCAGGTAGGCCAAAAATGACATAGCTATGAGCCACAAGCACCTGACACTGCTCCTGCTTTCCCTGGCCTGTTCAATCACGGCATTGGCCCAACGGGTAGTTATTCAACAAAAACAACCATCACCGCAGAGTCGGTATGCTGCGAGTCAGCTTGCGGAGGCACTTACGGCGAAACACTATACGATACTCAGGGAAAAGGCTGGAAATGCCGATTATACCATTCGGCTTGAACCTATCAATGCGGTATTGGGATCGGAAACGTATAGACTATACCGTCAGGGAAGTCAGCTACTTGTTACGGGGGGCGATGCACGCGGATTAATCTATGGATGTCTGTCGGTGGTCGAGGCCATTCAGAATGGAACACCATTGGCAAAAATCGTAGCCAGTACCGAAAAGCCACATTTGCCGTTACGGGCCATAAAATTTGACCTCCCCTGGGATACCTATCGCCATAGCTACGCTCTTGACCTGCATTACGACACCTGCCGCGATACATTGTACTGGAAGGCGTTTCTGGATATGATGGTCACCAATCGGTTCAACGCCCTGAGCCTGTGGAATCTGCATCCGTACACGTTTATGATCCGGCCCCGAAATTTTCCGGCGGCTACCCCTTTCAACGATCAGCAACTGGCCGAATGGCAAGCGTTGTTTCACGCTATTTTTCGGATGGCGAGCGAACGGGCGATTGATACATACCTGGTGCCTTTCAACATCTTTACAAGCCCTGAATTTTCTAAAGCCTACAACGTCAATCCAAAGCTGAATAATCTGGAGCATCACCATTTTATTGATGGCGATACATCGGCGATTGTCAAACGCTACACACGCGAGTGTGTTACCCAGGTGTTGCAGGAGTATCCTGAACTGACCGGTTTTGGCCTGACACTAGGCGAGGCCATGGGCGGCATGACACCCCAGCAGCGCGAAGACTGGATGAAGGCGACCATTATCGAGGGGATGCGGCTGGCCGGACGGAAAACCAAACTCATTCACCGGATTCCATTTTCGAGCACGACGGGTTCTCTGGGCGTTACCAGCATCGATACCGAAAAACTGACCCGAAAATCGATTGAAAGCGAAGGGGCCTTGCCATTTATTGAGGGGCCTATCTGGGCCGATCTGAAATACAACTGGTCACACGCGCACTCAACACCCAAGCTGGTGAAAGTGCATGGTGGGAGGTTATACGATACCTATTTCAAGCCATTGCCCACAGCCTATAAAATCACCTGGACGGCTCGCAATGAGGATTTTTTCTGTCTGCGCTGGGGCGTGCCTTCCTTTGTTCGGGCGCACATTGCCGAGAACAATCAACCCTATGTGGGCGGCTATTTTCTAGGATCAGAAACATATATTCCGGCCAAAGATTACTTCACCACCCCTGGTGGCCCCGTCGACTGGAAGTATGCGTTTGAGCGGCAATGGCTGTTTTATAAACTCTGGGGGCGATTGCTTTACAACCCCGCCACGCCCGATGCTCTCTTCAAGGCCGAATTTGTCCGACGGTATGGCTCCTCGGCAGCTTCATTGCTGGAAGCCTATGCATTGGCCTCGTCGACCCCGCTTCGCTTGGCAGCCGACTTCGATTTTACCTGGGATTTTTCGCTATACAGCGAAGGTATGATGGCTTTCGATGCGGCTAAAAATGTAGCCTATATATCCGTCAATCAGCAGATTACCCAGCCAACACTCGACCCAAATTATGTATCGGTAGCCGATTATGTGAAAGCAAAAAATACAGGCGCGGCATTCGGTCCAGAAAAAATAACCCCGCCTGTGTTGGCCAGTATGCTTGAAACGGATTGCCAGAAAGCCTTACAATTGGTCAGGCCGATCAATACCTCATCGAATCGGTCGTTGCTGTATGAGGTGGCCGATGTGAAGGTGTGGGCCAATCTGGGGCTGCATTTTGCCGAAAAACTGAAAGGAGCGATTGCCTTACAAACCTATCGGACTACCGGACAGGAAGCACAGAAGCAGGTAGCCATTCAGCACGTGAAAGAAGCCCTCCGTTATTGGGATGAGGTTATTGCCATTACGCGTCCACTGTACAACGACATGCCGTTAGTCCATCTGACCGAACAGAAAGGCCACACCTGGGCCGAAAATAATCAACTCCGCTTCCACTGGGAAAAACTCCGCCCCGATGTAGCCCACGATATTACCGTCGCTGAACAGGCACAACCCGATTTGCGAAACTAGTGCAATCAGGTATTTCTGTGGTTTTGTGTGGTGTCAGATGCTCACATCTGACACTGGGAGGTTTCTCAAAACTGATACCCCATGTTCCATTTCAGTTGAAAATCGGGTATAATTCAATTTTTCAAAAAAAAAATTAAAAAACGACTAAGTGTTTTTAATGCACTTACCCGTCTTAGAGGATAGACGGGCTAAGGCAGCAGGCCTATGACTTCGCCCGTCAGGCTATTCCACAAACAGATCCTGGTTTTTTGTCGCAGCGTACAAGCCTCTTACCATAACCTAGCAGCACAAACTACATAAACCCTGTACCATATGGAAAAATCAGTACGTATTCTACTCCTTTTGGGAGTAGTGATGGGAGGAGTACATCCTGGCTTTTCCCAAACCCTGGCGCGGGCTGAACAACTTCAGCCGAAAGAGGTATATGCCAAAGCCTCAACGAAACGACTAAAAGATGTATTGAAGAAACTTCAGGATCAGTATGCCACCGATATTCTGTATCTGGATCGTCATGTAGAAGGATTGACCGTTGCGGTCGATGCTGTAGACCTCAATGCCAAGATAGACGACAATCTGAGCGCTATTCTAAAGCCATTGGGCCTGCGCTACAAGAAAATCAGAAACGGTAGCTATGTGATCACGACGAAGGAGCCGTCGGGAAAGGTGGAGTCCACCAACGCCCGATTTCCGGTTGTTACACCGATAACTGAGCGATACCAGGAGTCGGAATCAACAACACAACTGCCTTTATTGACCGCATCGGCTGATATGGCCGTCGAAAAAGTGCGGGTGGCTGATATTTCGGTTCAGGGAAAAGTGTCCGACGAAAAGGGGGAGGGCTTGCCCGGTGTCAGTATTCTGTTGAAAGGGACCCAGAAAGGAACGACTACCGATGTAGATGGGCGGTATAAAATTGACGTTCCCAATGCGTCGTCCACGCTGATTTTCAGCTTTGTTGGTTACGCTTCACAAGAAATTGTGGTGGGTAATCGCACAAGCCTGAACGTTACGATGGCGACCGACAATAAAACACTGAGCGAAATTGTCGTCATTGGCTATGGATCAATCGAGAAAAAAGACCTGACGGGCTCCGTAGCCTCTATCGGTAGTAAATCCATTCAGGAGGTGGCCGTCCCTCGGGTCGATCAGGCGTTGATGGGTAAAATTGCCGGGGTGCAGGTAAAACCTGTTTCGGGCGAACCCGGTGCTGCTCCGCAAATCCGAATTCGGGGTATTGGTAGTATTTCGGCGGGTGCTGGTCCGCTGTATGTAGTCGATGGTTTCCCGATTTCCAGTATCCAGACCCTGAACCCGAACGACGTGGAAACCATCGACGTGCTGAAAGATGCGTCGGCTACGGCTATTTACGGATCGCGGGGTGCCAATGGCGTTGTGATTATCAATACTAAGCGGGGTAAATCGGGCAAGGCTGCAATCAGTTTCAGTTACCAGTTCGGTTTTCAAAAAATAGCCAAGCGGCCCAAACTACAATCCGGCTTAGAAGAAGCGCAGCACTATTTTGATGGCGTTCGCAACCGAAACCTGGACGAAGGAAACGATGTGTCGGGTGACCCGCTCAAGTGGAAAGCACCGGTTCCGCAAACGATTCTGGATGTACTGTCAGGAAAGATCACCACGAACGAAGACCCGCTCGATGCCATATTACGTACAGGCCCTCAGCAGCAATATCAGTTAAATGCATCGGGCGGCACCGAAAATATCCGGTACGCCGTGAGTGGCGAATATTTCAATCAGGATGGGATTATTCTGAACACCAACTTCAAACGCTACTCGGTCCGGGCAAATATCGACGCCAAACTAGCTCCCCGGCTCACGTTGAAAGTGAACCTGAACCCCTCCTATACCGATAAATTCAACGTGGGCGGTGTCGGTGCTGAAGACGTAGCAACTTACTCGGATATTACCAACAACCCACTCTACAATGCGCTGGTCATTCCGACTTATCAGTCCTTATACAACCCGGATGGCAGCTATTATCCCTTTGGCAATGGCCTGGATGCCGTGGTGACCAGTAAGAATCCGCTGGCGCTGGCCAACGAAATAAAGGCCCGGCAAAAAGGCATTGGGTTTCTGGGGAACACCTTCATGGAATATGCTATCCTGCCTAATCTGAAAGTGAATGTGATGCTGGGTATCAACCTGATGAGTATCAAAGGGAGCTACTTCAAACCCCAGATGGCGGCTTTCCTCAACGAACTGGCCAGTGGTACCGACAACGCATCGCAACGGCTTAACTGGATTACGGAAACTACCGTGAACTATACCAAGAGTGTTGGCAAGCACAATTTCACGGGGCTATTAGGCTACACGACCCAAAAGGAAACCTTCGAATCCAACACACTGACCAGCAACCGTTACCCCAACAACCTGGTGCCTACATTGAGTGCCGTGAGCGGGATTCTGACGGGCGGTTCGTCGAACGTAGCGGAATGGTCACTGCTGTCGTATTTAGGCCGGATCAATTATAACTACAACAGCAAGTACTATGCAACGGCTTCATTGCGGACGGATGGATCTTCACGGTTTGGATCAGAAAATAAGTACGGTGTGTTTCCATCGGTTGCACTGGCCTGGCGTATTTCGGATGAGGCTTTCATGAAAGATATTCGTGCCATCAACGAGTTGAAATTGCGGACCAGCTACGGGAAAACCGGAAACAACAACATCGGCAATTACGACCATCTGGCCACGATCAACTACGAAAAGTATGTGTTGGGCGGAACAGGAGTAGGAGGGTTCTCACCTGGCCGACTAGCCAATCCAAATCTGACCTGGGAAACCCAGCAACAGATCAACGTGGGTATTGATGTGAGCTTCCTGAACAACCGGCTGGCCTTGACCTTAGACCATTTCCGGTCGAAAAACTCCGACCTGCTGCTGAACGTCAACATACCCGACATTACGGGCTTCAATACCGCACTCCAGAACATTGGCGAAGTGCAGAATACAGGTTGGGAAATTACCCTGAACACGGTGAATACCCAGGGCGCTTTCAAATGGCAGACGGCCCTGAATTTCTCGATGTATAAAAACAAAGTGACCCGTCTGGGCCCCTCCGGCGACCCCATTATTGCCAGTCAGGGAGGTAATATTACCATGATTGGCCAACCAATCGGGATGTTTTACGGCTGGCTGACCGATGGGATTTTCAAAACCAAAGCGGAACTGGATAAAGGGCCGATCTGGAACCCTGGTGGTCGTGATGCCTCGCGCGTGGGCGATGTTCGGTTTGTGGATGTAAGCGGACCAAACGGCGTACCCGACGGCATTATCAACAGTTTCGACAAAACCATCATGGGCTCGCCTTACCCCGATTTCTATTACGGCATGACCAACAGCTTCTCGTATAAAAATCTGAGCCTGAGCGTGAGTTTGCAAGGTGTACAGGGGAACCGTGTACTGGCATTATCGCGTGAGCAACTGGCCAACGACCGGGCTCGGTTCCGGCAGTATGCCTTCATGAACAACTACTGGAAATCGGAGTCGGAGCCGGGCGATGGCTATTCGGTACGCCCCAACGATGTGCCAACGGGTAATTTCCGGGGGACCTACAGCCAGCGCTGGCTGGACGATGGTTCGTATCTGCGAATCAATAATATCGTGCTGGGCTATACCCTTCCCGAACTGATCGCGAAAAAGGCCAAACTCAGCTCAGTACGCCTGTCGGTAACCGCCAATAACCCCTTCCTCTTCACGAAGTTCGTTGGGTTCAACCCCGATGTGAGCCGGACCGATAGCCCGCTTACGCCCGGTAACGAACGGTACGATTACCCAACGGCAAAAAGTATTCTGTTCGGCATAAACATTGGCTTTTAACCTTTTCTTCTCCAATGAAAAAGACAATTTTTCTGGTGGCGCTGGTCATGTTGCTGACGACCGCCTGCCGAAAGGATTTTATCGAAATTCTGCCCGTCGATACGGTCACGGTCGATGTGTTGTATAAAACCGACAAAGACTATCAGGATGCCATTATCGGTGTCTATGGGATTTATCAGGATCAGTATGCCAACATGTACTACTTTGGCGATATCCGGGGCGACGACGTATGGGATGAGCTGGTGAAAGGTACTGCCGGGGCAGTCGATAACTTTACACTGGCCAACGACGACCCTCTGCTGATTAATACCTGGCGGAATTACTACAAAGCCATTACGCGGGCCAATACCATCCTGGAGCGTATTGCTACCGCTGATGCGTCGATCACGAACAAAAATCGGCACATTGGTGAAGCTGAATTTCTGCGGGCGCTGGCTTACTTCGATCTGGTTCGGATTTTTGGCGATGTGCCGATGGTAACCAAAACCCTGAGCATCGAAGAGTCGTACAAAACTCCTCGGGAAAAGGTCGATAAAATCTACGATGAAGTCATTATCAAAGACCTGCTTGATGCCGAAAGTAAGTTGCCTGCCAGTTATGCGGGCTCAGAAGTAGGACGAGCGACCAAAGGGGCAGCCAGAGCGTTGCTGGGAAAAGTGTACCTGACCCGGAAGGACTTTACCAAAGCAGAAGCCAAACTTCAGGAAGTAACCACCATGGGCTACTCGCTACTACCCAACTGGGCCGACCTGTGGGATTATACCAAAAATGAGCACCACAGCGAGTACATTTTCGACATTGAGTACGAGCAGGGTTTAGGGGGGGAAGGCAGTATTTACACCAACCGCTTTACGCCCAAGGTTACGTCGATGATTGCGTTCTATGGCATTGCCGGTTCGGTCGATGATCAGAATACACCCAACCAGGTGCTGTTCGATCTGTTTGAGGCAAAGGATAAACGGAAAGATATAACCGCTAGTCGTGGGTATACCGATGCGACAGGGAAGTTTATCCCGCTCCTGGTTTCGTCCAACAACATGTCGGCTTACACCCGCAAATACATTGTTAAAATCAGTACGGCCAACGATAGTCCCGCTAACTGGAAAGTGATTCGGTACGCCGATGTGTTGCTAATGTATGCCGAAGCGCTGAACGAAAACGGTAAAACGGCGCAGGCGCTGCCTTATTTGAATCAAGTTCGGACACGGGCGGGTATTGATGCGCTGGCTGCTGGAGTTACTCAGACAGACCTGCGCGATCAGATTGTGCTGGAGCGTCGTCGGGAACTGGCATTTGAAGGGCATCGCTGGTTTGATCTGATTCGAACCGGCCAGGCGCTTAACGTGATGGGGAAATATGGAATGAAAGCGCGTAATGTCGTTTTCCCCATTCCCCTGGCACAGATTCAACTCATTAACGACCGTACCATTTTCCCGCAGAATCCGGGCTATGATTAAACAATGGTTTTAGGTAGGCACTCGTCCACGATTGTATCGCGGTCGAGTGCCTACCTAAAACCAGAACTATTGACCCGAAACAATAAAAACACATCAACCAAATTAGCCTTTAAACCTTTCTTGTATGAAGACGACAAAAACCATTTTATCCCTGCTTCTGTGTAGTATACTTTTTATAACGGCAACGGCCTGGATAACAGCGTCTAAAGATCGACTGGCGGTCAATGCCACCAAACCTACAAAACCGGCTCCCAAAGTGCAGCGCCTTCTATACGTCGTTACACCCGGCATCCGAAATTACCTGGGTTACGGTGGGCACGGTATACAGGTGTTCGACATCGACAATAACCACAAGTTTGTCAAATTCATCAGCACACCGGGTGGTTTGTTACGAAAAGACTCGCCATCCCCGACGGGTACGATGAAAAAAGGTATTCCGTCCAATGTGAAGGGCGTCGATGTGAGTCTGGCATACAATTGTATTTATATCAGCACGCTGGAGGCCATTCAGTGTATCGATCTGGTTACCGAAAAAACACTGTGGGAAAAAGATTACGAAGGTGGAGTGGACCGTATTTCGATATCGCCCGATGGTAAAATTATTTATGCGCCATCGCTCGAAAAAGCCCACTGGAACGTCATCGACGCCAAAACGGGCGATGTAATCACCAAGATTGTGACCAATTCGGGTTCACACAATACGATTTACGGCCCCGATGGTAAAGAGGTGTATCTGGCAGGCTTGAAATCGACCATGCTTAATGTAGCCGATACCAAAACGCATACTGTGTCCCGCCAGGTTGGGCCGTTCAGCGCCGATATCCGTCCCTTTACGGTCAATGGTTCACAGACCCTCGTGTATGTGAATGTCAACGGATTGCTGGGTTTCGAAGTGGCCGATTTAGTAACGGGTAAATTCCTGCATCGGGTCGTAGTCGAAGGCTGGAACATGGGCGAAGTAAAACGGCATGGTTGCCCCAGCCACGGCATTGGCCTAACGCCCGATGAAAAGGAGCTTTGGTTGTGTGATGGGCATAACTATCGGTTGCATGTATTCGACAACACCGTAATGCCGCCCGTTCAGAAAACAAGCATCGCCCTGAAAGACATGCCCGGCTGGATCACATTCAGCCTGGATGGGAAATATGCGTATCCAGCAACAGGCGACGTGATCGATGTGAAAACCCGCAAGATCATTGCTTCGCTGGAAGACCAGGATCATAACGATGTGCAAAGTGAGAAAATGGTTGAAATTCACTTTAGTGGTGGTAAGCCTGTTGCCGCTGGAGACCAGTTTGGTCTCGGTCAGGTGAAAAAGGTAACCAAGAACTAGTTTATAGTAGCTGGTTTACCCATGCCTGTAAGCACTGGCATGGGTAAACCAGCTACTATAAACCTTTTAATCGCTTCGTAATGAAAAAATCGCACACTAGCCGCTCGCGGGCTTTACTGGTCGGTATGGCCGTATTGATGACTGTTGCGGTACGCGCCCAGTCGGTCGAGAACTGGACCGGAAAAAAGGCCGACCAATGGTTTGCTAAAATGGACTGGCTTGGCGGACTGCCTGCCAAACCCGCCGAGGTGATCAATAAGGAAGAGTTTGCCCGGCAATACCACGGCAATAAAGCCGCCTGGGATAAAGCGTTTGCGTTTCTGAAAAACACCGATTTCACCCGGTTGCGCCCCGGCAAATACCCCATCGACGATGAGGCCGTATACGCTACCATTTCGGAAGGGCCACCGCGCGAAATCTCCAACGACAAGTTCGAAGCCCACCAGAACTACAGTGACATTCATTTCGTGCTAAAGGGCAAAGAGCAAATCGGCATCATTCCGGTCGAGAACGTAAAATCGAATCTGGTCGAGGCCTATAGCCCCGCTAAAGACATTATGTTTTACTCGTCCGATCAGGGTAAATTCTACGTTGCCGAACCCGGTATCTTTTACATCGTTACGCCCAAGGAAGCGCATAACCCAGCCAACAAAGTAGACGGATACGACGGGGTTAAAAAAGTAGTGGTCAAGGTGCGGACCATTCCGTAAAGGAGTAGGCGTTCAGTCAGTTTTCAGTCGATTATTTTTGTCATCCCGACGCAGGAGGGATCTCTCTTATTTCCTGGCACTTGAGATCCCTCCTGCGTCGGGATGACAAAAATTTGAGCTCAACTAAGCCAGACTAGGATAGGTCGAATACTTAATATATAACCCATTCGCAGCCTTTACCCCAGTACCGTTTACGATCCCTTTCTCATGGAATTAGTGTTTCTGGATACGAAAACCATTGGTAATATTCCCAACCTGAATCTGTTGGAAAAATTTGGTCGGGTGACCTACTACGAAACTACGCAGCCCGATCAAACGCTGGAGCGAATCAGGGAAGCCGATATTGTTGTCTCGAACAAGGTGATGCTGGATAAAGCCATCATCGAGCAGGCGCCAAAGCTAAAGCTGATCTGCATTGCCGCTACGGGCACTAATAATGTCGATAAAGAAGCCGCCGAAAAGCGAGGCATTCCGGTAATGAACGCTATGGATTACTCGACACAGAGCGTTACCCAGGGCACGTTTGCCATACTACTGCACCTGCTGGTCAATGTGCCGTATTTCGACCACTATGTGAAAGACGGTGAATACGCTAAAACGGACATATTTACTCATTTCGGACCGGGTTTCTGGGAGCTGGCCGGAAAGCGGTTTGGCATTGTTGGCCTGGGAAATATTGGTCGGCAGGTAGCCAAAATTGCATATGCGTTCGGCTGCGAAGTCGTGTATTACTCTACATCTGGCCAGAATACCCAGCAGCCCTATCTGCGACTTGAATTAGATGAGTTTTTACATACCTGCGACATTGTTTCTATACACGCCCCTTTAAATGAAAGCACGGCTAATTTTATCAATTACGACCGACTGGCACGTATGAAAAAATCGGCCATTCTGCTCAACGTAGGTCGGGGGGGCATTGTCAACGAAGCCGACTTGGCCCGAGCGCTGGACGAAGGGTTAATTGCAGCCGCCGGTATCGACGTGTTTACCAAAGAACCTATCCTGCCCGAAAACCCGCTTTTGCACGTAAAGCATAAAGAACGGCTAGCTCTGACGCCCCACGTAACCTGGGCCAGTATCGAGGCCCGAACGCTGCTAATGGAGAAAGTCGGCCAGAATATCGAAGCGTTTTTGAAAACGGAGATCTCGAACGTCCGCGCTACAATCGCAGACGAGCATGAGCCATTAGCTAATGTATAACCAATGCTATTGATTACTAGGCAGATCAAAATACATTATATTCTTTTTTGTCATCCCGACGCAGGAGGGATCTCAAGTATCAGGTAATTCGAGATCCCTCCTGCGTCGGGATGACAAAAAAGAATATTTGACTATTTTAAGTTGAGTACTTACATAACTAGTATATGAAAATTAGGGCAGCCGTATTACACGAAATGGGCAAAGAACGCCCATACACCACGAGTAAACCGCTTATGATTCAGGAGCTTGACTTACAGGCCCCACAGGAGGATGAAGTGCTGGTGAAAATCAGAGCCGCTGGTCTGTGTCATTCCGATCTGTCGGTCATTGATGGGAACCGCCCGCGACAGATGCCGATGGCGCTTGGCCACGAAGCCGCCGGTGAGGTGGTCGAACTGGGGCCGGGTGTACACGATCTGGCCGTTGGCGATCATATCGTGTTTTCCTTTCTGCCCATTTGTGGTCATTGTATGCCTTGTATGACCGGACGCCCGGCGCTCTGCGAAAATGGATTGGCTGCCAACAACAAGGGAGAATTGATGAACGGAGGCATGCGCCTTCAGGACCAGCAGCAACATCCGGTTCATCACCATATGGGCGTGTCGGGTTTTGCCGAATACAGTGTGGTATCGCGTAAATCTATTGTCAGAATCGATCCAACCTTACCCTTCGATATTGCCGCCCTGTTTGGGTGCGCTATCATGACGGGTGTAGGAGCCGTAATCAATACCGCCAAACTAACGCTTGGCCAAACCGTACTCATTACGGGTATGGGCGGAATCGGCTTTGCTGCCCTGCTGGGTGCGTTGGCGGGTGGAGCCAGTAAAATTATTGTAGCCGATGTCAATAAAGACAAACTCGCCAAAGCGCTCGAACTGGGTGCCCATCATGTTGTTGATTCATCGGAAGCGAATGCGGTCGAGCAGGTGAAAGACCTCACACGTGGCGGTGTCGATATTGGATTTGAGTTTGCCGGGGTAGTTCCTGCGCTGGAGTTTACCTATAACGCAACCGGACGCGGTGGCAAGACCGTTACGGCAGGTTTACCCCACCCCAGTAAGATGTTACAGCTCTCTCCAACCAAACTGGTGGCCGATGAACGTACATTACAGGGTTCCTACATCGGTAGTTGTGTTCCGGCGCGGGATATTCCGGCTTACATTTCCCTCTACCAGGCCGGTCGCTTGCCCGTCGATAAACTAATGACGCACAAGATTCGTCTGGACGATATAAATGAAGGTTTCGAACGACTGGCGAAAGGAGAAGCTATCCGTCAGGTAATCACTTTTTAACGATGAACTCGATGATCACTTCTGAAGATCGTATGGTGCCCAATTCGCTTATCCGAACGCAGGGGTATGTGAACGGGAAATGGGTAAGTGCCGCTAGTGGGGCTACGTTCGATGTAACGAACCCAGCTACGGGTGAGGTGATTGCGTCCGTGACCGACATGGATCAGAGCGATGTGCGACAGGCCATTGAAGCGGCCCACGCAGCCTGGCCAGCCTTCCGTGATCTGACGGCCAAAGAGCGGTCGTCGATGCTCAAGAAATGGTTCGCGCTGATTCTGGAAAATAAAGACGAACTGGCCCGACTCATGACCATGGAGTGCGGTAAGGTAATCACCGAAAGCCGGGGCGAAGTGGACTATGGCGCATCGTTCATCGAGTGGTTTGCCGAAGAAGCCCGTCGCACCTACGGTGATGTGATTCCGGCCAACACCAGAGACAAACGGCTGGTTACCATCAAACAATCAATCGGAGTTGTTGCGACTATTACGCCCTGGAATTTTCCGTTGGCCATGATTACTCGCAAGGTCGGTCCGGCGCTGGCGGCTGGCTGCCCGGTCATTGTGAAGCCCCCGTCCGAAACGCCCTTGACGGCCTTGGCGGTGTCTGAACTGGCCGAAAAAGCAGGGTTTCCGCCGGGTGTGTACAACACGATCACCACCTCGAAAAACGCAGAGGTTGGCCTGGAGCTTTGCGAAAATAGCAAAGTACGTAAGCTATCGTTTACTGGCTCAACGGCAACGGGCAAACTTCTGATGAAGCAGTGCGCGTCGAATCTGAAAAAAATCTCGCTCGAACTCGGGGGTAATGCACCCTTTATTGTCTTTGAGGATGCTGACCTGGATGCCGCCGTGAAAGGGGCAATGGCCTCGAAGTTTCGCAACAGCGGCCAGACCTGCGTGTGCGTCAACCGCTTGTATGTGCATGATGCCGTCTACAATGCGTTCGTCGAAAAGCTATCGAAGGCGGTAGGAGCGTTGCAGGTAGGAAATGGGCTGGACGCTCAGTCGCAGATTGGCCCACTGATCAACGAAAAAGGTCTCGACAAAGTAAAACGCCATGTGGCCGATGCACTGGCTAAAGGGGCTCATGTGCATATGGGTGGGCATGAACTGGAAGGGCTATTTTTCCAGCCAACGATCCTGACCGATGCTACTGCCGATATGATTATCGCTCAGGATGAGGTATTTGGCCCTGTGGCCCCCATCTTCCGGTTTACCGATGAACAGGAGGTGATTCGGCAGGCCAACGATACCCCTTACGGACTGGCGTCTTATTTCTATAGCAAAGACATTAACCGTTGCTGGCGGGTGGCCGAAGCGCTGGATTATGGCATGGTTGGAATAAACGAAGGCATGATTTCGACCGAAGTGGCCCCTTTTGGGGGCGTTAAAGAATCTGGTATCGGGCGGGAAGGCTCCAAATACGGCATGGACTATTTCACCGAAATCAAATACATGTGCTTTGGGGGAATGTAAAGTCCTTTATATAGACAAAGGTTTAAAATGGTAGTTTTTGTCATCCCGACGAAGGAGGGATCTCAAACTACCACTACTAATAGTCAGGGAGTGTTGAGATCCCTCCTTCGTCGGGATGACAAATTCGCCAGTAAACGCAAACGAAACATGATTGAGCCTGTTTACAAGAATAAATCGACAACCGCGAGCCGTAAGTCGCTGATTCGCCAGTTGCTGCAAATTCCCGTTATCGTAGCGGCATTGGGTTACTTCGTCGACATCTACGACTTGCTGCTGTTCAGTATCGTACGGGTGCAAAGCCTCAAGGATTTGGGCGTTGCTGATGCTGACATGCTTCCAACGGGTATCTACCTCATCAATATGCAGATGGCGGGTCTGCTGGTCGGGGGTATTATCTGGGGCATTCTGGGTGATAAACGCGGGCGCCTGTCGGTCTTGTTTGGCTCCATCCTGATTTACTCGTTAGCTAATATTGCCAACGGCGTAGTTACCTCGGTCGATCAGTATGCGCTGCTTCGGTTCATAGCCGGTATTGGCCTGGCTGGCGAACTGGGGGCCGGTATCACGCTGGTGGCCGAAATTCTTCCAAAGGAAATTCGAGGGTATGGCACGTCGCTGGTAGCCTCGGTCGGGCTGTTGGGGGCCGTACTGGCCTACTTTATCGCCGATATGTTTGCCTGGCGAAATGCCTACTTCATTGGGGGAGGCTTAGGGCTTTTGTTGCTGCTGATGCGGGTAAGCGTGATTGAATCGGGCATTTTTACCAGCGTCAAAGAGCGGGAAACGGTGTCGAGGGGGAATTTTATGAAGTTATTTTCGTCCTGGGGGCAGTTTAGCAAGTACGTGCGCTGCATCCTGATCGGCCTTCCGGTCTGGTTTGTGGCCGGTATCCTGATGACGTTCTCACCCGAATTTGGAAAAGCCTTACATCTGAGTGAGCCTATCGTGGCCGGAAAAGCGGTTATGTGGGAATATATTGGCCTATCGATTGGCGATCTGTCTAGTGGGGTATTTAGCCAGTATATGAACAGTCGGAAGAAGGTACTGGCGATGTTTCTGTTACTGACCGCTACGTTGGTGGCGGTCTATCTGTACGTGCCGTTCCAGTCGGCCGCTGTGTTTTATGCCATCTGTGTGGGTTTAGGCGTTGGTGTAGGATACTGGGCCTTGTTTGTTACCATTGCCGCTGAGCAGTTTGGCACCAACCTCCGCGCTACCGTTGCGACGACTGTACCCAATTTTGTCCGGGGAAGCATCAATATTATGACGCCCTTATTTCTGCTTTTCAAAGGCGAACTGGGCATCATCAACGGGGCTGCTTTACTGGGTTTGCTGACCATTTCCATTGCGTATCTTGGGCTATGGAAAATGGAAGAAACATTTGGGAAAGACCTGGATTTTCTGGAAGACTGACTGGATCGCTATTCCCGCGTCTGTGAGTACATCGACACAGAAACAGCCCTTGACAACTACGATCCTGATCCGCTCTAAAAGTAATTAGCCATTCAGTAGTAAAACCTATTTGGCCTGCTTCTTTGGACAAGAAATGAAGTAAGCCTTACATACCAATGACCGTCGGACTTTTTATCCCTTGTTACGTCAATCAGTTTTATCCCAGCGCGGCTATTGCTACCCTGCAATTACTCCAAAAATTAGGGGTAAAGGTGGTCTATCCACCGCGTCAGACCTGTTGTGGCCAGCCGATGGCAAACTCAGGATTCGAACATCTGACGCAGGAGTGCAACAACCTGTTTCTGGAAAACTTTGCGGAGTTCGACTACATTGTAGCGCCTTCGGCCAGTTGTGTATTGCACGTGAAAGATCACCTGCACTCGACCGAAGATCCGGCCAAAGCGGAGCGGGTTCGGTCAAAAACGTATGAACTGGTGGAGTTTCTGACCGATGTACTTAAGGTCGATAAGCTGGCGGCCCGTTTTCCGCATAAAGTAGGCATTCACCAAAGCTGTCACGGATTACGCGGTCTACATCTGGCCCAGATGAGCGAACTCAATGCGGCTCCGTTTTCCAAGCCTGTTCGACTATTACATATGGTGGATGGGCTGGAGCTGGTCACGCTGGAGCGGCCCGACGAGTGCTGCGGGTTTGGTGGTACGTTCTGCGTAGCCGAAGAAGCCGTTTCGGTCAAGATGGGTAAAGATCGGGTATCGGACCACCTGCGGCACGGGGCTGAGTATATCACCTCGGTCGACCTATCCTGCCTGATGCACATGGAAGGTATTTTACAACGGAACAAGAGCGCTGTAAAAGCGGTACACATTGCTGAAATTTTAAACGCGACCCGGTAATGGAAAAAGTAGAAAAAGACCACGCAGCCCTGGCCGAAGAGTTTATCAAAGACGAAGAGCGGGTCGACTGGCACGATGGCGCCCTCTGGTGGATTCGGCAAAAGCGCGATATGGCGGCCAAAAACATACCGGAATGGGAAGCCTTACGCGAAGCGGCCTCACAGATCAAAAACAACGTGCTGTCGAACCTGCACGACTATCTGCTGGAATTTGAAGCCAACGTAACAAAGAATGGAATCAAGGTGCACTGGGCGGCTGATGCCGAGGAGCATAATGCCATTGTATACTCGATTCTGAAAGAAAAAGGCATCGAGCAGATGGTCAAGAGCAAATCCATGCTCACGGAAGAGTGTCATCTGAACGAGTACCTCATTGAGCGCGGCATCGACGTAATCAATTCCGACCTGGGCGAATACATTCAGCAGTTGGACAATGAGCCACCCAGCCACATTGTGCTGCCCTGCATTCATAAACGCAAAGAGGAAATCGGTGAGATTTTTCATGAGCATCTGGGCACCGAAAAAGGCGTATCGGACCCGACGACGCTCACCCGATTCGCCCGCCGACACCTGCGCAATGTGTTCGTAACGCGCCGGGCTGCGCTTACGGGTGTCAATTTTGCCGTCGCCGCAACGGGTGAATATGTCGTGTGTACCAACGAAGGCAATGCCGATATGGGTGCTCATTTGTCGGAGGTGCAGATTGCGTCGATGGGGATCGAAAAGATTATCCCGCAGAAGAAACACCTCGGTATTTTCCTGCGATTGCTGGCCCGTAGTGCTACCGGCCAACCGATTACGATTTATTCGAGCCATTTCAAAAAGCCGCGTGAAGGACAGGAAATGCACCTGATTCTGGTTGATATGGGCCGTAGTCGGCAGTTGGGTCGTCCCGATTTCCGGGATTCACTGAAATGTATCCGCTGCGGAAGTTGCATGAACACGTGCCCCGTATACCGGAAAAGTGGAGGGCTTAGTTACCACAATACCGTTGCCGGGCCAATTGGCGCTATTCTGGCTCCGAATCTGGATATGCGTAAACATGCCGATTTGCCTTTTGCATCCACCCTTTGTGGCTCCTGCTCAAACGTTTGTCCGGTCAAGATCAACATTCATGAGCAGTTGTATAAGTGGCGGCAGGTAATTGTGCAGGAAGGCTATGCGGCTAATACCAAAGTGTTGGGTATCAAGGCAATGGCCTGGACACTATCCTCGCCTACTTCGTATTCGACGATTGGCAAGGCCGGGCGGTGGGTTCTGAATAATATTCCATTTGCGGTCAACAACAAGTTCAACCCCTGGTACAGGCAG
Source organism: Spirosoma aerolatum (assembly GCF_002056795.1). Classification (NCBI taxonomy): domain Bacteria; kingdom Pseudomonadati; phylum Bacteroidota; class Cytophagia; order Cytophagales; family Cytophagaceae; genus Spirosoma; species Spirosoma aerolatum. The sequence goes on from NZ_CP020104.1 coordinate 894,286, forward strand.
CGTGATATGCCCGATAGCCCAAAAGAGTCATTCGGGGAGTGGTATGCGAAAAATGAAAAGAAATAGGTTTACGGTAAGCTGGCCCTATGGCGGTTGCTAAATTACTAAAATGGTAATTGATTGAGAGGGGCTAATTGTAGCTTTTGTCATCCCGACGCAGGAGGGATCTCAAGCGTGGAGCAGATCGAGATCCCTCCTGCGTCGGGATGACAAAAGTGAATAAACTATTTTAGATTAAGTAGTTATGAGTACGAGAGAACGAATACTAGCTGATGTGTTAAAAAACCAGCCTTCGGCCAGCCCATTGCCTGATATGAGTGCCTTCAAAGGGAAGAATCAGGATGTTGTTGCGACCTATTGTGAGGTGTTTACCGGAATTGGTGGTAAAGCCTTTCGGGTTAAAAGTTTTGCCGAAATCAAACACCTGATTGCCGAACAGTTTGATACAGCCCAACGCATCATTACGTCCCTGGCTGAGCTGAGCGATTCGTTTGAAACGTTATCGACGGATGTTGACCCCCATACATTCGATGATGTTGACGTAGCCGTGATTGAGGCCGAACTGGCCGTTGCCGAAAATGGCGCTGTCTGGCTACCCGAACAGCGCATGGGACAGCGTATTGTACCGTATATCTGCCAGCATCTGGCGGTGGTCATACCTACTGAACGAATCGTTCCCACGCTCCATGAAGCCTATGCAAAAATCGGTGAGGGCGATTACGGCTTTGCGGCTTTTATTGGTGGCCCCTCGAAAACCGCCGACATCGAACAGGCATTAGTGTTGGGCGCACACGGCCCCATCTCAATGACCGTATTTGTACTGGAATAAACACCTCCTATTTGCATTACACCGCAAAGGCGCAAAGAGTAGTTAGTCATCCCTTGCGCCTATAGCGTCCTCGCGGTTATTTCTTTCATCCATTTTACACTTTTGGCTATGCTAACTCACTTAATCTCCATTCGTGACAACCTGAACGAAACTTATTCCGACGTATATACCCATGAGGTAATCGATGCCCTTTCAGCCCTGGCACCGTTTAACAAGCGTATTAAGGAGGTGATGGATAGTCGGATGAAACGCCGTGCCGCTCGTCAGGAATCAAAAACCCGGATTAGCTTTCTGGAGCCCGAAAGCCTGATTCCTGGTACATCCATTAAGGTGCAGGATGCCCGCGACGGGAAATTTGAAGGAGCCGCCATTCCGACTGATTTACAGCGACAGTGGATACAGGGAACTGGCCCGGCAGCAAAACCCAATGCACCCGTCGAGAGCAGCATTCGAAATGTGGCGTATGCGTTGCTGTCGGGGCAGACGGCTGGATGTTCGATGGCGAAGACGCGCTGGGTCAGATTACCACCATGTCGCTCGATAACCAGCGTAACCTGAAACTAGCCATCCATAAAGACCCGATTTTCTTAAAAGTAGCTGAGCAGGTTGCTGCCGAAATGAACAAATGGGCCGAGTCGTTTCTGGGCCGAAAAACGATTGCCAACTGGGAAGAACAGCTCAATTTTACCACCAAAATTTTCCGGGCGCGGGGCCTTCACCTCGATGACCGCCATATTCGGGATGAGGATGGTGTTGCGATGGCCGCTTCGATAGTCGATGCCACACTGTATGTCGTGAACAATTATCAGGCGTTGCAACAGGCGGGGGCTTCTATCGTGATGTACCTGCCTAAAATCCAGACGGCTGAAGAAGCAGGTGTGTGGAATGAACTACTTAGCGCCCTTGAAACCCATCTTGGCTTGCCCGTTGGCACCATCAGAGTATACGTACTGGTCGAGCAATTGGAAGCTACGCACCAGTTGATGGAAATTCGGGCAGCACTGGGAAAACATTTTGTTGGCTTCAACACGGGCCGATGGGATTACATCAACAGTGTGTCGGATGCCATGGCCTGGGATAACACCTTTATCAATCCGAATATCGAAGCCATTACAATGACCTACGGCTACATGCGAAACTACGAAGACCGCGTTCGCCGGGCCGTCAATACGCCGGATCTCAACGGCAATTTTGCGCTTTGGCAGGGAGGCATGGAGCCGAATATTCCGGTGGGTTCCGAAGCGGGTGTATCGGCTAGTATGGCAAAGGCTGTGGCTGGTGCCGAACGCGAACAGCGCGAAGGGGCCAGCGGCAAATGGGTCGCTCACTGGAAAATGGTACACATCGTCCGGCCTGTCTGGGAAAAAGTGGGCGAAGCCAACCAGCTCGGGCGTTCGTTCCCGCCACTCACCTACACTCAGGCCGATGCGGATGGGTTGATCCTGATCGAACCCGCCCCCCGTGATATTCGCGGAGCGCGTAACCTGCTGAGTGTGGCCCTGCAATACGGAAATGCCTTCGGGCAGGGGATGCAGGCAGCCGCCCTGAAAGCCGCTGATTTCTTTGGTAACGACGATATTCTGTATCTGATGGAAGATATGGCGACGGGCGAAATTCGACTGAGTATTTTGTGGGAGTGGCTGCACAAAGGCGCTGTTCTGACCGAAGACGATCCTGACATTGGCGTTAAAGCGGGGGATATGTTTTCCGAGGACCTGTTCAACACCTTGCTGGAGCAAGAATATGATAAGTTGCTGGAAGCCAGCAATAAGGATGTATTCGATGCGTCGAAAAGTACAACCTTGCCAATTGCCAAGGAAATCGCGACGGTTTATGTAGTAAGCCCTGAAAAAGCGCCCTGGTTTATCGATCTGCTCAATATCAATCTGAATAACATGGATTTGGCAGAAGCACAGGACCGTATCCGATTATACATGGACACGCTGGTCAACCAGGGAAAACGGATCACTGAAAATCTCGATTTTGCAGTGAGTTAATTTCTTAACAGCCAGACGTAAAGCCAACGAGGGTAACACTCCGACTAATCAGGAGTCCTACCCTCGTTGGCTTTAATTGTGTTTTAATCACCTATACATCTTATATCTGTCATATACTATTAATTATAAAAATTATGCAACCGATTGCAAATGATAAATTTATTGTGATATTTGTGCTAAGAAAAATGATACCAGATTTCGTCAACATACGCGTAGAAGCTGATTAGAGTAGTCAATATAATTAATTGATAGTTTATCAAATTTGTAACATACTGTGTCGATAGGTAAATAAATAAGAAGTGATTTTCGGCTATGTATAGTTACAGGTCTACTTTTGGAGATTTTAGTAGCTAATAGAATGCGTACGCATTCTGATTTGGAGATTATATATCCTGTTCAACCATTCTAACCCCTTTGTTTGCCTATGCCAATAGCATAATGTATACACATAAAAAAAGTCAGTAATGCGCCAACATTACTGACTCACTAAGTAATCCCCCTGTACAATCGCGAGAAAGACGTCCGTAAAACGGATGCAGGGATTTTTTTGCCGTTGCTAAACCGACAAACCCTTAAAATTATGTCAAACCACCTACAATTCCATGCGTTAGTGATTAAAATCGTGAGGCAGGGTTTTGCACTGGTCGTTTTAATCAATTGCCTGATTACGACGACCTGGGCCAGGCCTGCCGATCAGCCGGTAACAGGTACTGTACTGGATGAAAAAGGAAGCCCTTTAGTGGGCGTAAATATTCAGATCAAGGGAACCACACGCGGTACAGCCAGCGATGCCCGAGGCACATACCGCATTGATGTACCCAATGGAAGCTCTGTGCTGGTATTCAGCTATATCGGTTATAAAAAGCAGGAAATCACAGTGGGTAACCAGAGTGTAGTCAATGTATCGCTGGAATCGGATGCCGGTGCGCTCGAAGAGGTAGTTGTTGTTGGCTACGGTACGCAGAAACGCTCTTCACTGACGGGCGCTGTATCGACCGTAACCCCCAAAGAATTAACCGCTCTGCCCGTGCCTAACGTAGCCTCAGCCCTTCAGGGACGAGTGCCGGGCGTATCTGTCGTGAACAATGGTGGACCGGGGAGTTCGCCCATCGTACAAATTCGCGGTATCGGTTCAATCAGCTACGGGTCAGGCCCATTATATGTGATCGATGGCGTACCCACCGGCGATCTGAATAGCTTCAATACCAATGATATTGAGTCGCTGGAAGTATTGAAAGACGCTAGTTCGGCGGCTATTTATGGTTCGCGGGCGGCTAATGGGGTTATTCTGATTACGACCAAGAAAGGTGGTCGAGACAGCAAAATTCGCATCACGCTGGATTCGTACGTGGGTACGCAGAGTGCATCGCATAAAATTGATGTGCTGAACCGGGATCAGTATGTGCAGTACGCTAAAGCCCTGACATCCAACGCCGGTATCGCCTTGCCTTCTCGGTTGAATAACCTGAATACGCCCATCTACGACGGCGCTACACAAACCTTTGCGCAGACAGAAACCAACTGGCAAAACGAGCTTTTCCGTAACGCACCCATTGCTCAGCATCAGCTTTCGCTGTCGGGGGTAATGCGGTATCCCGGTTCTTTGCATCGGGTAGCTATTTCAAACAAGATGGTATAATGGTCGGAACCGACTTTGAACGCGGTTCGCTACGGCTCAATTCCGACCATCAGGTAGCCAAATTCCTGTCGATTGGCCAGACGTTGACGGCTGCCTACAGTAACCAGCGGGGCGAGACCACCGGCGATCGGTCGCAATTGATGCACGCCCTTCGGATGATGCCGTACTGGCCAACAACGGACCCGACGAAAGTAGGAGGGTATAGTGCGCCAACGGCCGCCGATGGTTCAGACCCTGAAAACCCCCTTCGGGCACCGGCTATGGATATTAGTCGGACGAAGTTCCTGAAAGCCTTTGCTACTGTCTATGCGGATGTTCGGCTGACGAGTTTCCTCAAATATCGATTCAACTACGGCGTCGATCTGGCCTTCTCGAATGGTAGTACGTTCAACCCGATCTATAATGATGGGTATATCCAGCGGGTATCGTCTACGGTTTCGCAATCGCGCAACACGAATATTACGCAGACGATTACCAATCAGCTTTCGTTCGATAAAACGTTTGGTAAGCACAACATTACGGCTGTGGCTGTAGCTGAAACTCAGAAAGTGCTCTTAACGGGTATGACAGGATCGGGCAACCGACCTAACAATGATCTGGATGTGATTCAGGGGATAAGCAACCCATCCGTTAGTAGCTCTCGGTCTGAAATCGATCTGATCTCGTATGTGGGCCGTGTCAATTACGATTATGCAGGCAAGTATTTACTGAGTGCGTCGATTCGGCGGGATGGATCTTCCTTATTTGCACCAGGTAAAAAGTGGGGTAACTTCCCATCGGCTTCGGTTGGCTGGCGTATCAATCAGGAAAACTTCATGAAGGATATCCCAAATCTGTCGGAACTCAAGCTGCGGGTTAGCTATGGAAAGACAGGTTTCAATGGCATACCTAACTACGCCTGGCAATCGCTTGTATCGGCTGATGCAACCCAGTACCCATTTGGCTCATCGACCAGCCTGGGATCGTTTTTTAACGCATTGGGCAACACCGAATTGCAGTGGGAAACGACCGACATGGTTAACGGGGGTGTCGATCTGGGGCTGTTCAATAATAAAATCACGTTCACGGCTGAAGTCTATAACCGATTCACCGACGGGCTTATTCTGGGCGTCCCCATTCCAAACTCGATTGGCTATAGCAATGCGCCAGTGGCCAACATCGGCAGTATGAAAAACTGGGGGTACGAATTCCAGGCGGGCTATAACTACGCAAAAGGTGATTTTCGTGGAAACGTGTCGGCCAATATCGGTATTACCCGCAACCGGGTACTGAATCTGGCGACACCGACCGCAGCCATCTACGCAGGCTCGAATGCTGACTACGGCGGAGCCGATATTACCAAAACCGAAGCGGGTCAACCCATTCAGTCGTTCTATGGCTATGTAGTCGATGGCATTTTCAAGTCAGTCGACGAAGTATACAGTGCACCTATTCAGAACCGACCAGCTTCGCGCGATGCCGATAATCCGGCCAAAAACACGTCGGCGGGTGATATTCGCTTCAAAGACCTGAACGGTGATGGTAAAATCGATGCCAACGACCGGACCTACCTGGGAAGCTACCTGCCGAAGTTTAACTACGGAGCCAACTTTACGGGAAACTACAAAAACTTCGACTTTACCTTGTATTTGCAGGGCACCTACGGCAACAAGATTTACAACGGTACGAAAGTCGTTACACAGGGTATGCTACGGTTGTTTAATGCAGGCCCGGCCGTGTTAAATGCTTGGACGCCAACCAATACCAATACCGACGTGCCACGGGCCGTAGCGGGTGATCCGAACAACAACAGTCGTACATCGGATCGGTTCATTGAAGATGGTTCGTACATGCGTGTCAAAAACCTGACCGTTGGCTATTCTATTCCAGCCAAGGCATTAGGAAGCCTGACCAGTGGTGTAGTGAACAAAGTTCGGGTGTATGTATCGAGTCAGAACTTGCTGACATTTACCAAATACACGGGTTATGACCCGGAAATTGGTTCGCGTAACAACACTTTACTGCGAAATGGTATCGACTACGCAAACTACCCGCAGGCACGTACCTTGCTGGCAGGTCTTCAGATTACGTTCTAACCGACTTTAACGACTTTAACGCATACGTTTTCTATGAAAAGGCACTATTTCTCAATTGGTGTTTTATTGCTGGGCCTGGCGGTTGGGTGTAATGAAAAAAGCCTCGACCAGTTAAACCCCAACGCGGTTACGACCGACAGTTATTTTCAAAACGATGTTCAAATCAGGAGTGCAGTCAATGGGGTTTATGCTGCCCTTCAATCGACAAACCTGGTCGCTCGTGAGTGGTTTTTTACCCACGATCTGCGCTCTGATGATGTAGCGGCAGGCGGAGGGCAACTCGAAACTCCGCGTAACCAATTGTTGCTAGGTGTTCATAGCACCGATAATTCACTGGTAAGTTCGGTCTGGACAGGCGCATACCGGATTATTCACCGGGCCAATGTGGTGATAGACAAAGCTGCCGCGGCCAAAGCGCTAACCGCCAGTGTCGCTACTCAGGCCGTGGGCGAAGCTAAGTTTCTGCGGGCCTGGGCTTATTTCGAACTGGTGAGCATGTGGGGCGGGGTGCCGCTCTATAAAAACTACGTTACGTCGGTAGCGGGTTCCTTACCACGCGCGTCGGAAGGCGATGTCTATGCGTTTATTATTGCTGATCTGAAAGCAGCTCAGGATGCATTACCAGCTACCTACGATGCGGCCAATCAGGGCCGAGCTACCAAAGGGGCTGCGCAGATGCTTCTGGCGCGGGTTTATATGCAACAGGGCGACTATACCAATGCCAAGACCGAACTTCAGAAAATCATTAGCTCTGGAAACTATGCTCTAGTGGATGAGTATAATGACAATTTTACGGAGGAAGGCGAGTTCAATAAAGAGTCGATCTGGGAAGTGAACTTCCTGCCATCAGGCGGTAATTTCAACTGGAATGGCGATGGCGATGGAACGGCAGGAGCCGAAGAAACCGTTCGAACGCAGGAGTATTCGGGCATTGGCTGGCGGAACATTATTCCTTCGAATAGTCTGCTGGCCGAGTTCGAACGGCCCAGCAAAGGCGACGCAAAGATGGATCCTCGCTATGCAAAATCGGTTTATACGACTGGCGATAAGTATAACAAAGATCAGACGATACTGACCGACGAAATACAGAACGGCAATAGCTCAACCGTTGATGGTAAAGTGCAAAAAGTTAGCTGGCGGAAATTTACGCTGATGTACAAAGCCGGTACGTCAACAACGGGTGGTATTAATCAGCGGATTATGCGCTATGCCGAAACGTTGCTGTCGATGGCTGAATGTGAAAACGAACTGGGCAATTTGACCAGTGCGGTTTCCTATCTGAACATGATTCGAAGCCGCCCAAGTGTAGCTATGCCCGCTTACCCAACGGCCAACTACCCCGTATCGACTAAAGATCAGGTATTCACGGCTATTGTACACGAACGGCGGATTGAACTGAATGGCGAAGAAATTCGGAACCGCGATATTCTGCGCTGGCGGAAGCTGGGTAAACTGAAAACTGAGCCTATTGCCTATTTCCAGAAAGGCAAACACGAATTGCTGCCTATTCCTCAGCAGGAAATTGACAACAACCCGAACATCGGCCTGAAAGGTCAGAATCCTGGTTATTAAACCTTTTTTGTCATCCCGACGAAGGAGGGATCTCTAGAGCGGGCGATTCAATGGGCTTACCCAAAGATCCCTCCTTCGTCGGGATGACAAAAAGAGCCTCTTCCTGAATTGAAAAGAAGAGATTGGATGACTTTACTTACTATTATACAATGACATCGGTTATGCCGGTGTCATTGTTATATTAAAGAGAACCAAAATGCTTTCTATGAGACGTATCCGGTTGTGGACGTTTGGATTACTGGTCAGTGGTTTGATGGTGAGCTGTCATCAATCGGCACCGACGCGATTTGAGCGGCTTTCCAGTGATCATACCCACATCACGTTTACCAACACCTTAACCCCTACAGAACAGTTAAATGGCTTTACGTTCACAAATTTCTACAACGGTGGGGGCGTAGGCATAGGTGACGTCAACAATGATGGGCTGGTAGACCTGGTTTTTACGGGCAATCAGGTGAGTTGTCATCTGTATCTGAATCAGGGTAAGCAGGGCGAGAAGGCCTTTTCGTTTGAGGATATTACCCAATCGGCTGGTTTAACAACCAATCGCTGGTGTTCGGGCGTGGCGATGGTCGATGTCAATCAGGATGGCTGGCTGGATATGTACGTCTCCGTTGCCAGTCACCCAGCGCTTAAGCGGACCGAAAATCTGCTGTTTATCAATCAGGGTTTAAAAAATGGTAAGCCCGTTTTCAAGGAAATGGCTACCGAGTATGGACTGGCCGACCCCGCTTTCACAACCCAGTCCGCTTTTTTTGATTACGACCGGGATGGTGACCTGGATGTTTTTCTGCTCAATACGGCTCCCGATTTTCAGAACCCTGCCCACGTTCGCCCGGTTGTAGCGGATGGATCACACCCGAGCACGGGTAAATTGTATCGTAACGAGGGAGCAGGGACCAAAGGGCATCCGGTTTTTAAAGACGTTTCGAAAGAAGCCGGGATTACCTACGATGAGCTAGGCTTGGGCTTGGTTATCAGTGATTTTAATAAAGACGGTTTCCCTGATATTTATTGCTCCAACGACTTTACCAGCAGCGACATCCTGTATCTCAACGATGGTGAAGGACATTTTACCAATGTAATCAAACAGGCGACCACACATACGAGTATGTATGGCATGGGCGTCGATGCAGCCGATCTGAACAATGATGGATTCCCCGATCTGATGCAACTGGACATGCTACCGAAAGAAAATGACCGACTTAAAATGATGCTGGGCGGGCAGGACTATGATCGGAAGCAGATGAGTATTTCGCCCCAGTTTGGCCATCAGATGCAATACATGCGTAACTCACTCCAGATGAATTTGGGTGTAGGACAAAGTGCAGAGGGCTTGGAGAAGAAGGGAAAAAATGTTCCGCTTTTTTCGGAAGTAGGGCTGATGGCCGGTGTGGCACAAACCGACTGGAGTTGGGCAACCTTGCTGGCCGATTTCGATAACGACGGACGGAAGGATATATACGTAACGAACGGTTATCGGAAAAACGTTACCGACCGCGATTTTATCAATTTTACCGAAGACTTTTCGGGTTTTGGTACTACTGAATTTAATACAAAGAAACGCCTGGAGCTGCTCGACAAGGTTCCTGAGATCCCGCTGGCTCATTACGCCTTCCATAATAAAGAAGACGGAAGCTTCGAGGATGTGTCCCAAAACTGGGGATTACATGACGAGTCTTACGCGAATGGAGCCGCTTATGCCGATTTCGACAATGATGGTGATCTGGATCTGGCCGTAAACAACGTGGATGGCGAAGCTTTTATTTACCGGAATCAGAGCCGGGAACAGAACCCGACCGATCATTACCTGACCATTTCCTTGCAGGGAAGTCCGACAAATCGTCAGGGTGTTGGCACTAAGGTAACACTCTGGTCTGGCGAAACGATGCAGTACAGTGAAGCAACGGTCATCAGAGGGTATTTGTCATCGGTAGATCCCCGACTCCATATAGGCCTGGGAAAAAGCACTATAATTGATTCGCTACGCATCGAATGGCCCGACGGGCGAGTAGAGATAAAACGAAACCTACCAGCCAACCAGGTACTTACGCTTTCACAGGATCAGGCATCTTCGGGCAATAAGCCTGTGTTTTATAAAAAGACAAATTCACTCTTTACGGATGTAACGGACCAGTATACCATTGATTTTGCCCATACTGAGTCGGACTTTGTCGATTTTAAACAGACGGCGGCTATGCATAAAATGTTGTCTCGATCAGGCTTTGCGCTGGCGGTTGGCGATGTCAATGCCGACGGCCTGGACGATTGTTTTATGGGCGGCTCGTACCGGGGTAGTCCATCCTGTCTGTTCTGGCAAACGGCAGGTGGTGGATTTGTAAAGCGTGCTTTTCCTGCTACTGCCGATCAGGAAGCAACCAGCGCCTTATTTTTTGATGCCGACGGCGATACGGATCTGGATTTATATGTAGTGTATGGCGGAAACGAACGCCCAGCGACCGAAAAGGCATTTTATCAGAATCAATTGTTTATCAACAATGGAAAAGGCGATTTTAACCCAGCTCCTGCCGGAACCTTACCGGATGTATCGGGTAGCGGCTCCTGTGTAGTCGCTGCCGATTTCGACCACGATGGCGACCAGGACCTGTTTGTAGGTGGCCGTCAGATACCGGGGAAGTATCCACTACCAGCCCGCAGCTATCTGCTTCGAAACGATCAGACGGCGCAGGGGCGTCGCTTTGTGGATGTGACCCAGCAACTAAACCCATCACTGATGCAGGCGGGTATGGTTTGTTCGGCACTATGGTCTGATTACGACCGGGATGGCTGGGCGGACCTCCTATTGGCAGGCGAATGGATGCCCCTTACGATCTATAAAAACAGCAAAGGCTCCTTTCAGGCGTCGAAACCGATTCAACTCCCCAACTCATCGGGTTGGTGGAATAGCCTCGCCCAGGGCGATTTCGATCAGGACGGCGATCTGGATTACATAGCGGGTAATGAGGGGCTAAATACACTCTATCGCGCTTCGGAGCAGGAGCCTGTCACCATCATGGCGAAGGATTTTAACAACGATGGCACTATGGACCCGCTGATGGGCTACTACATCAATGGGGTATGTTACCCGGCTGTACCGCGCGATGCCTTGAATCAACAGGTTATTCAGTTCCGACGGAAATACCAGCGTTTTGCGGATTACGCGGCTGTCAGGTTCGATCAGTTGTTTACGGACGACGATAGGAGTGGGGCGTATGAAGCCAGGGCTACTTATCTGCAAAGTGCCTACATCGAAAACCTGGGCCAGGGAAAGTTTGCGATTCATGCCTTACCTCGCATGGCTCAGGCTGCTCCCGTTTTTGGTATTGTTGTCCATGATGTCAATCAGGATGGTTGGCTGGATGCTGTATTGACCGGAAACTTTTATCCGAACGAAGTAAACATGGGTCGCGAAGATGCCTCCGTGGGCGTTGTTCTACTAGGCGATGGGCGCGGTCATTTTCAACCCCTGAGTCCGGCCGAGAGCGGATTAGTGATTCGGGGCGACTCCCGAACATCAGCTTTATTGACCGGAAAAAATAAAGAAATGTTGCTGATAACGGCTATAAATTCGCAGGGTATACGGCTCAATCGTTGTTTAATGCCTGATAAAAGGCAAGCAGAGGAACTTATATCAACGAAATAATGGGTGTTTGATCAAGCTGGTTAATCTGTTTTAATACACTGTACTGAAAAGTATTTTGTCATTCCGACGAAAGAGGAATCTCAAGATTTACTGATTTGAGAGTAATGGAATCTTAAGATTCCTCTTTCGTCGGAATGACAAAAAAATACTAGAAACTCAGTTTATGGCGTAATGGTTTCCAGCGATCCATCCGGGTTCCGTTTCAGTTCCCGTACCTTGATGTTGCGCAGATGCGTTTTGCCAGATAGTTCTACATCGTGGTAGAAAATGTACCATTTGCCCTGAAACTCTACGATAGAATGGTGTGTAGTCCAGCCCGTCACAGGTTTCATCAGCACTCCCTGATAGGTGAACGGACCGTATGGCGATTTGCTGGTGGCATATACCAGTAAGTGTGTATCGCCCGTCGAGTACGAGAAGTAATAGGTACCCTTGTATTTATGCATCCAGCCTCCTTCAAAGAACCGTCGATCATGATCGCCCCCAAGTAGTGGCTTACCCGCTTTGTCGACGATCACCAGATCTTTGAGCGGTTCATCGAACTTAAGCATATCCTTACTCATGCGTGCAACTTTAGCATTTAAGGCAGGTTCGTTATCTTTTTTTAGGTCCGTTTTCAGGCTACTGTCATACTTTCCTGTGTGCCAGCGTTGCAATTGCCCTCCCCAAATGCCGCCGAGGTACATATATGATTTGCCATCGGTATCAGTAAATACGGCTGGGTCGATGCTATAGCTACCAGGAATAGGAGCTGGTTCGGCCTTAAACGGGCCCACGGGCGATTTGCTGGTGGCTACACCAATGCGAAAAACGTCCTTTTTGTCCTTTACGGGAAAATAGAGGTAGTACATACCATTTTTATAGGCGGCATCAGGAGCCCACATCTGCCGCCCTGCCCAGGGAACGTCTTTAATGTCGAGCGCAACGCCATGATCGGTCACTTTGCCACCAATTTTGTCCATCGAAAAAACGTGGTAGTCACGCATGTTGAAATGGCCACCTTCATCATCCTGGGGCACGTTGGCTTCAATATCGTGCGATGGATAGATGTAAATTTTACCGTTGAACACATGGGCCGATGGGTCGGCTGTGTAAATGTCCGTCACGAGTGGTTTCGGCTTTGCCGAACTGGAAACCGGATTCTGGCAAATACCGGATTGGATGGCCAAAAGTGCCAGGCCAGCCGTAGCGATAATGAGTTTGGTTGGACTAATCATAGACTAAGAATAGGTAAGGAATTGTACGGTAAGAATAGCAGCAAGTACCTTTGCCGGCTCTTATAGAGCTTTGGTCCGCTGAGACGACTGCCTGATAATCAGTTCGTAGTTCAACAGAATACTGTTGGTTGTGTTCAGATGGAGCAGGCCATTCAGGTGATTGATCAGCGTTTGGGCAGCAATCTCACCCATTTCCTGTCCAGGGTAGTGAATCGTCGAAAGGTTAGGTTCTACAACCTGAGAGACTGGATCATTATTAAAGCCTACCACGGCAATATCGGCCGGAATGGCAAATCCATACTGGCGTAACGCGCCCATGCAACTGGCCGCACAGAAATCGCTGACAACAAAAAGCCCATCGGGAGGGCTAGCCATCTGACGGATATGACTGGCCATATCCAGCCCTGCCTGACGCGTTAGGTCAGTGAGTTGAATAAGTTCGTCGGAAATCGGAATCCCACGGTCGACTAGGGCCATTTTATAGCCTTTGAGCCGATCGGCATATACATTTCGCTTGATGTTACCCGTTACGTGCATTACCTGCTTGCATCCCTGGTCGAGAAGATGCATCGTAGCATCGTAACCTGCCTTTACATTATCGATGACAATATTGGTGCAATTCTTCTGCGGCATCACCCGGTCGAATAGAATCATCGGAATGCCTTTACGGAAGAATGTATTAAAATGCTCAAGATCGTCAGTATCGGCGGCTAAAGAAACCAGTAATCCATCGACCCGGCTATCGAACATCGTTTTAGCATTCGCAACCTCTTTCTTAACCGATTCCAGCGATTGACTGATAATCAGATTGTAATTACTCTTATTGGCTATTTTCTCCATGCCGGCCAATACGGTCGACATAAACGCACTATCAAGACGGGGTACAATTACACCGATGGTATTGGTTCGTTGACGGCGTAGATTGCTGGCGAATAGATTGGAACGATAGCCCATCTCCTTTGCCTTACTGGTAATGAGGCTCTTTGTCGAAGAGCTAATAGCAGGATGGTCATTTAATGCCCTGCTTACCGTAGCAGGGGATAACTCAAGGAGTTTAGCAATGTCATAAATCGTTACATCTTTCTGCATTGTTGCGGTGGGTTTATCAATGCGTTGCAATCGGTTGAAATGATCCAGTTTTTAGCCAAAGAGATCTATTAAATCATCATTTGAAAACGAAATACAACAATGTATGTTGAGAAAAGTGAAGTGTTATCAGGAATATGTGCAATAATACGAAAAATTAGAGAACGGACTATTTTCATGATTCTTTTTATGCAACCGATTGCTTTTTCGAAAAATTAGCAGAAATTTATCCACAGATCGTCTAGACCATGATGTAAAGGAGGTAGACGATCTATCTCTTTTTTTAGATTTATCATAGGTTAAATGCCAACAGCCCCTGTCAGTTGACAGGGGCTTTGTTTTACGTCCAGTTATACCGATCTACAAATCACTGGTGAAGTATATACCTAAAAAACGCCCAACTCAATATGGTTGGGCGTTTCTAAGATTCCTCTATTTAACTAATGTAATGCCTAACATACGTAGACGAATAGGCATCAGATTTCATCGTGTTGCGGTTCGTATAAAAAAGTAACATCCCGCTAATTGGTGGCGGGATGTTGACTGCATTCTCTTCTTAACTTAACTATAACGTTCTTTAACTGCCTTTGCCCAAAAAAAAGGATTAATACCTGTGAACGGGTAATCCCGATAAAAATTTCCGGTTTATTCCCTTATGGCTATCCGTAATTTTAAAATACTACCATGAATGGACAGGTACATAAACCTAAGTATGGAAACATTTTGGACTATTTAAGATAATACTTTAGGCGTCTAGTGAGGAGGGGAAATTAAAAACTATATTAAATATGAATATATAAATGCATGTAGTAAAAGTAAGCTATTAATTAGTAAAATAGTCTACTTTGTTACTAATTAGTTAGATTTTTGCCTAATTTGTTATTGATTGTAGTTGGGTGTGAACTCGGCTGCAAGCTCTTATGGGTTAGATTTAAACGCTGGTACTTTTAGTGCCAGCGTTTTTGTTACCTGAGGGCCCTTTTTTGAGTCAAAAGGGTAGATTGATAATCTAACCCATAAGAGCAGTCTTGCATTGACCCATTCTCTATAAAAAAAACCGCTAGTGACTAGCGGTTTTTTTTATAGAGAATGGGTCAGCTATGTGAGCACGTTTCGACCCTACTTAGCCGGCTTTTTGAAAATGTTTTCGTCTACCGGACCATTAACAGTAATCTTTTCCGTCGTGAAGGTTAAAGCGCCTTGTGGTGAGGCCATTTCCATCGTATTGGCGAACTTAATTCCGTCTTTGTCTTTGTAGTCTGAAAAGGCAATTTCGGCCGTTTGTCCA
This sequence comes from Spirosoma aerolatum, assembly GCF_002056795.1. Classification (NCBI taxonomy): domain Bacteria; kingdom Pseudomonadati; phylum Bacteroidota; class Cytophagia; order Cytophagales; family Cytophagaceae; genus Spirosoma; species Spirosoma aerolatum. The sequence goes on from NZ_CP020104.1 coordinate 909,632, forward strand.
TTCATCGCCATTTTGACCTTATTGACCAGGTAGGTGTTCGCATCCAGAAATTCGTCGACGGTCTGCCCTTCTTTAGTTGTTACCTTCAGGTGATAGGCATCTTTACCATCTACTTTCTCTTTACCAATCAGCTCGACCTGATTGCCTTTGGTTTTGTAATTGACCAGAGCACCGAACGGGTCAAGCTGGCCTTTTGAGCTTTTCAACTGATCGGCGGGCATCTCTTCTGGATCGCCGGTGCCACCCATCATGGCCGGGCGCACCATCCAGCCAGTGGTGCCGTCTACAACCTGAATCATCGAGTTGCCCATTACCGACGTTTCGGTCCGCATGGATTTGCCAACCACAATAGTCGACTTGCTGGGAATTTCCATGCCGTTAATAGCCATCGAGCGTTCGATATACAGCGTTTTGACGTTGCTCAGTTTATCCAGCCCCCCCAGCGCGGCTACGTGTTTATCGACCAATTCGTCGACGGTCTGAGCCTGGGCAAAGCCAGAAAGGCAAAGGGCGAAGCCTAGAACCAGGAATTTGTTGGTTTTCATGTTGCGGAATTAGGTTAAAATTTTAGTTGGCAAATAGTAACTTTTATGTGGGATTTTCAACAGTTAAGGGCGAGACTGGCCTCCTCCTGGCGTACCACCCGATTGGGTCTGACCGCTTCCATCGCTTTTTACGTCGTCGTTATTGACCGACTTGGCTTTCTTGCGAGGAGCGTCCATCGTCATTTTGCCAATCTTGAGTGTGAAGGTAAGACGGACGCCCCGATTATACATATACACATCGTTGACCTGGCTAAATAAGGGTGAGTTCAAGGTTGTATGAATATTGAAGCGGTTGTTGAGGAAGTTTTCGGCCGCTAAACCCAGACTGGCTTTTTTGTTGTTGAACTCCTTCTTGACACCAATCGTGTAGAAACCGAAGCCACCCTGACGGCCCTGCAACTGAACCTGCGATCCCTGTAGGAACCCAAATGCCTGAGCACCCCAGCCATTTTTGAAGGTAGCGTTCATAAATGTACCGCCACCGATGTTCATACCACTGTTCGTGATTTCAGACGAAGCTCCGTCCAGCCCTGTAGACTGCCCCGTCAGGCTTGTGTAGAAAGCGTTCAGAAATAAGCCAATGTTGATTTTAGAGGTAGCGGCTACGTTGGCAAACAGGTTGGTGCCATAGGCATGCTGACGGCCAATGTTCTGATAGGTTGTGACAATGGCACCTTTGATCGAGTCGGATGGTGAGCTAACCTGCGTGATGGCGTTGTTGGTAATGCGGCCGAAGAACGTTGCATTGATAAACGTTTTGCCAATGGTTTTACTCACACCCAGTTCGGCGTTGTTGGTCAGTTCAGGTTTCAGTTTAGGATTGCCAAGTGTAATGACCTGAGGGTTCGCAGCGTTGAAGTTGGGGTTCAACTGTTGCAGACCGGGACGCTGAATCCGGCGGTTAAAGCCGAGTTTAAACGTCGTTCCTTTGATCGTCTTGGAGGCATTCACGCTAGGCACCAGCACACCGTAGTCGCCTACGCCCAGGCTACCGCCTTCGCGGGTGCTGGCATCGATGAAGGTGTGTTCATAACGTACCCCACCTTTCAGCGTATAGCGATTTTTGGTGGTGTAGGTATACGAGGTATACCCCGCAGCAATGTTCTGATGGTAGGTTAGTTCGCCCAGTGTATTGTTCGACTCCGTAGTGAATTGCCCCGAAGGCCCCGCAAATAGGTACTTATAGTCGCTGTTGACTTCCCGAAAAATGGCTTTGCCGCCAAACTCCAGCAGTTGATTTTTCTTGATCGGGGTCTGATAATCAGTTTGCAGCGTAAACTCCTGGTTTACGTTCTTATTCAGATTCCGCTGACGGCCCGATAAATCACCAGTGCTGCCGAACAGATTCGCATCGAAGTTGTTGGTCAGGTCGTTGCGGCTGTAGAGGGTCGAAATGCTCCATTCCTGCTGGGGTTTGAAGGTGTGCAGATAATCGATGTTGGCGTCTACTGTACCCGACAAATTTTTGGCATCGACGTTCCGGTTGGTACTTGAGTTGAGCGAGCCGTTGTTGAACAGTTGGGTAACCAGGTCCTGCTGGTTGGAGAAGTTGCGGACCCCATACCGCACACCGGCCGTAATGCTCTGATTTTTAGCCAGATCATAATCGAAGCCCAGGTTATACTGGCCAAACAGGCCAGAGCTGTGTCCATCACCACTCTGGCGGGTCAAGGTCGTTACACCACCCGACTGGCTAGTCTGATCAAGATTGGTTTTCGTGATGGTATTGTACATGGCCCGGCCAAAGCCGCCCAATGTGAATCCGGCTTTTCCTTTCCGGTAGTTCCCATTCAGGGATAGCATAGAGCCCCGGTTACCAACCCCCGAGTCGATGTTGAGATTTAACCCTTGCAGGCTGTTCTTTTTGGTGATGATGTTGATGATACCCCCCGAACCTTCCGCATCATACTTGGCAGATGGACTAGTGATAACCTCGACCGTTTTGATCTGATCGGCTGGAATTTGTTTCAGCGCGTCCGAAACACTACTGGCAACAATCGTAGAAGGTTTGTTGTTGATCAATACTTTGATATTCTGGCTACCCCGTAATGACACGTTACCGTCCAGGTCTACGGTCAGCATTGGTACTTTACGCAGAATGTCGGTAGCATCACCACCTTTGGCCGTAATGTCTTTATCAGCGTTATACACCAGCCGGTCTACTTTCTCTTCGATCACGGCGGCCTGACCGACGACCGTTACCTCTTCCAGCGTTTTGATACTGGACGATAGTTTGATAACACCCAGATCCAGCGTTTGACCGTTGGTCAGGGTCAGGTTAGAAATGGTTTTATTGCGGAATCCGACGAAACTAATCAGCACCTGATAATCACCGGCTACCAGTTTGGTTAGAGCAAATTTTCCTTTTTCGTCGGCAACGGTACCATCGATGGCCTTGCCGGTAGACTTATTGTAAAGGGCGATGCTGGCAAATTCAACGGCTTTGGCCTGGGTTGAGTCTACTACCGAGCCGATAATTTTAGCGCTCCCTTTCGGGCTTTGATCGCCAGCCGTACCGGGCAATGCCTTAGATTGGGTAGAGCCACCCATCATCGGGAACTGGGCCTGGGCTGGGGTTAGCAAACTGCCAACCCAAAAAAGAAGAGCGGTTAAGAAGATGTTCGTTTTCATAGCTTTATTCTGACATAACAAAGGTCAGTCATGCTACGAAGCCTTAAAAACAAAAGTGGATGAAGTGGCTATAAGGCCGGATGGACTAGTGTTTATCGCTGATGAATGAAGAGGGTGAGGCTGCCCTACTGACCTCAGTACAGGTTTTAGGGCCATAATCGAAAGCTAAAGGCATTTAGGAAACGCGTTCGTTTCGTTTATCCGTCAGGCCTTGTCGGTGGGTGGAGCGTTCAGATTTAGGGCCGATTCATACATTATCCGGTGAAAATGACGAAATTACCGGCGAATTAAGTGCTATTTGTGAAATCGTTACCAGCCATCGGTTTTTTGATCCTCCTGCTCTATCATTGGTTAGGGTTGCCTTTGGCTGTGCTAACGTTTGAACAAAGCTATCAGGAAGTCTCGCAGCGGTCGGCAACCGATGAGTTTAAACTGGTCAAATTGCCAATATCCTTACCCTACACCGCAGCCTGGGAAAACCCGGATGGGCAGGAGGGGCTCATTCAGGATGGAGATACGTTTTACAACATCGTTCAGCAGCGGTATGCAAATGATACCTTGTATACGTTGCTCAAAACGAACCAGAACGCCAGAGAACGATTTTTTGAACTGGCTGAACAATGGCAGCAACTTAGCGATGACCAGAATGACGCTCAATCGCCTTTGGGTAGACTGCTTAAACTGATCAGCGAACGGCTAACTACTTACCTTCCTCCTTTTTTCTGCCAACTCGATCAACCAGTGGTACGTTCGTTGGCGTGTGTGCTACAGTTTCCGAATATGCTGGCTGCCCGGTACCAGCTAGACCGGTCGCCTGTTTCGCCCCCTCCTCAAGCCTGACTTCGATTTCCGGGCTGTTTTCAAGTAGATTCCAACGCTTCGTGAGTGGGTATTGGCTAAGTATATCCGTCAATTCGTGTTTGACGGATGCCCATCGTATTCTGTGTCAGGAAGCTAGGTGTTTTTGCGCCTGAAATCGTCTTGTGTACAACAGCCAGACGGAACTAGTATCGCGATCGTGTGCCCTTCGAATTTCCGGGTGTCAGTGAGGCAAGCTATAGAACTGGCTAATCGGCCAGGCTGTAGGAGTTTACATGCTGGTGCCCCTGTAGGACATCCATTGTCGACCTTTCTAAAACAATCAGTATAATCATTTACTATCAGAATCGGCACTGCTTTTGTACAAGCCACCAAACGCCTTTCTTCTGATAATTAGCTATTTAGATAAACATTGATTTATGAAGCAATTTTCAATTGAAGCGAATCCATTCGTTACACTTGTCCCTACCACACGTCTGATCGTTGGGATGGTACTGGTGTCGGCTTCACTGTTTGCTCAGCAACAAAAATCGGCAGGCGACTCGGCTCGCCTATTAAATCCTGTTACCGTAACGGGCAACCGCTCCATCGTTATACAATCCTTACCAAACGTCCATGGAACCTACCTGATGGGAGGAAAGCGTAGTGAGGCCATCCGCATAACTGAAATCGATGCTAATGTCGCGGAGAAAAATCCCCGGCAGATCTTCGCCCGGATTCCGGGGGTATTTGTCTATGACATGGATGGGACTGGAAATCAGATCAATATTTCTACGCGGGGGCTGGACCCTCACCGTTCCTGGGAAAATAATATTCGCCAGAATGGTGTCATTACAAACTCAGATATGTATGGCTATCCGGCCAGCCACTATTCACCGCCCATGGAAGGAATCGAACGAATCGAACTAGTCCGAGGGACGGCTTCGCTGCAATACGGGGCACAGTTTGGCGGGATGCTTAATTACATTACCAAACAAGCGGATACAACGCGTCGGTTCGGCTTCCAGACTATCAATTCCATTGGATCGTACGGACTGCGGAGTACCTTTAATGCCATTGGCGGACGGATAGGTAAATGGACCTATTACGCCTATTACTATCGTCGTCATTCGGATGGCTATCGTCAAAACAGCGGTACCGATGCTCAGTCTCAGTTAGGCCGAATCCAGTTTCAGGCGACACAGCGGCTCAGCCTGACGGCCGAACTGGGCCGATCTGCCTACATATACAATATTCCCGGCCCGCTGACCGATGCCATGTTTGCGCAGGACCCGCGTCAGTCGACCCGTAGCCGAAACTATTTCAACCCCGATATTTACATTCCATCCTTGAAACTGGATTGGCGCATTTCGGATCGAACCAGACTTTTGTGGACTACGTCGGCGGTGCTGGGCAATCGTAATAGTGTTCAACTGGATGCCTTTGCTACGGTTCCCGACACGATCAATCGGGTAACGGGGCAGTATCGGGCACGCCAGGTCGATATTGACAACTTTAACAGCTATACGACCGAAGCCAGGCTGCTACATCAGTATAAACTAGGGAGCCTGAACGGAGCGTTGGCCGCTGGTGTGCAGTTGATGAATACCGATTTGCATCGTCGGCAATTGGGTGTAGGAACAACAGGGAGTGATTTTGACCTGACCCTAACCAGTCCATTTAAGCGCGACCTGCATTACCGAACGAAGAACATGGCCGCTTTTGCCGAAAACCAGTTCTACCTGACCAATCGGCTCATGATTGCTCCGGGCATTCGGATTGAGCATGGAAAAACGGAAATGCGTGGCATAATCAGTTACTACGACGCGTCTAATTTGCCAACCGACATTAGCCACCATTTTGCCTTACTGGGTATTAACGCCGAATATCGACTCAGCAATGCGGTAAAACTCTATGGAGGTTGGTCGCAGGCGTATCGCCCCGTTGTGTTCAAGGATATCATTCCGGCTTCTACGTATGAGCAGATCGACAAGCACCTGAAAGACGCCTATGGCTACAATGCCGAAATCGGTTTGACGGGGCGCTGGCAGGGGATGCATGTAAATCTGACCGTTTTTGACTTACTCTACCGAAACCGATTGGGTACGTTGTTACTGACAAATACCGATGGAACCAGCTATATCTACCGGACCAACATCGGGGATAGTCGGAGCACCGGCGTCGAAGCGTTGATAGAAACACAACTTCTCCGCACAACCAACCTGTTGATCAGTGGCTTTAGCTCAACGGCCTATAACTATGCCCGGTACATCAATGGCCGGGTTTCGGCCGGAACCGAGAACCGGACCGTAACGGGCAATCAGGTAGAATCGGCCCCTCGCTGGACGACGCGCAATGGTCTCACTGCTCGTTATGGTACGGCAAGTCTGACGCTCCAGTATAGTTATGTGGCGCGGACGTTTTCCGATGCGTTGAATACGCCGACTGCTTCGGCCAACGGAGCTATTGGACCAGTACCTGCTTATAGCCTTTGGGATTTGAATGGCACCTGGCACATCAAACGGCTGGTAACAGTGCGTGGAAGCATCAATAACCTACTTAATACGCAGTACTTCACCAAGCGTCCGACCTTCTATCCAGGGCCCGGCGTATGGCCATCCGATGGCCGAAGCGCCGTACTGACCGTTGGCTTGAACCTCTAACCAACAAATCAAATTCCCCGCCTGCTTGCCGTATTATGATACGGCAAGCAGGCGGGGAATTTGATTTTCCAGGCGGTCTATCAACAAAGGTGTATTCGATTGCCTATCCTGTTGTCAATACTTCAACGTTCAACAGCTGAAGAATCTGACTATCATTTTAAACGCTCTTTCATCTTGTCGGACACGTTACTGATCCTGTCACTAGCTTACACTGAAATAGGTTGTCAGATTTCACCCAAAATCGACCGCAACAGCGGACCGTAACCATACAAGACCACATTCGCGACCTGCTGATGGGACCGCCGAAGCGGTCGCTTCCAGTTCAGCGAACAACTCCGAAAGGCCGCCGTTTTTCGTATCCTCTTTGGCGGTGAAGAAGTAAGCCAGGTGATGGAAGACTTAGGTATTCACAGTTGCCATACCTTGCGCAGTTTGGCCCAACTTTATCGTCAGAAGATGAAGACGTACCCCCATGAAGCAAACACAAAAGCGTGACATGGCCGCCTTAAAACAGCAAAATGAGGAGTGAGCTTTTGTGATGTGTGTCATTTGGGGGCGAATTGTGAGACATTGATTTTTTACTATCTGTCCAATACAATCAGTCGCATACGCACTAACCAACTACTGCTTTTTTCTGCAAATCATGAACTAGTTGTCATTTTATAAAGTTACTTAATAAGTTTACTTTATTAATATGGCCTCATCACCACAAAACGACCAAGAGTTATCAACCGAACTACGAATAGTAGTGACCCGGCTTATTAAAAAGCTACGCAGTGAGTCGCCAACTCACGCCAAGCTATCGCTTACCGAACGGTCGGTCATTAAACTGCTCGATAAGCAGAAAGAACTGCTGCCCAGCGAGATCGCCAGGACAGAAAAAGTGACCATGCAGTCGATGTCGCAGATTTTGAATCACCTGCTGGCGCTTGGTTATATTACCCGTACCCCCTCCCAAACCGATAAGCGTAAAGTGGTGATCTCCCTGTCAGAAACCGGTCAGGCCATTTTACACGCTGTTAGAAATGAAGTTGACGAGTGGTTAAATAAAGCCATACTGCAAACCTGCTCCGCCGAAGACAAAGCGATCCTGCGTCAGGCATTGGTCCCGTTGAGCAAACTGGTGGAGGTTGACTGAAGCTGGTTTGAAAAAAAGAAGTTTAAAACTTTTGCAAACAACCTACTCATCGAATTATGAAGTGATATCGCTATGTAGCTGCGTTTTTTGCCGGTGCTTTCCTGGCCAACGCAGTACCTCATTTTATTCAAGGTATCTCTGGCGATCCGTTTCCATCTCCCTTTGCCAAGTCACGGGCAAGGAGATTTCTTCGCCTAAAATCAATGTTTTGTGGGCCTGTTTTAATCTGTTTATCGAGTACTTATTACTTCAGGTAAGTAAGACATCTCCAAAGAACAATCTGTTGATGTTCCTGCTGTTTTTGGGTATTGTGGCTATGTCGGTGATGGCAAGTAGTTCATTCATGGTCAAGATGAAACCCTGACTCTCAGGTGCTATTGACAGGTATTACGATAAACTCACGTTATGAAAGTAAGCACATTCACCGCGTTTAAAAGTCGGAATTACCGACTTTTTTTTGCCGGCCAATCCATTTCTCTGCTCGGCACCTGGATGCAAAAGACGGCGGTAAGCTGGGTAATTTATTCGCAGACTCATTCCAAGCTGATGTTAGGCATGAGCGTGTTTGCTACCCTGTTTCCGTCAGCTTTATTAACACCTTTGGGCGGTGTTTTCTCCGATCGATATGATCGGTACCGGGTTCTTTTACTCACGCAGGTTTTATCGATGGTGCAGGCGGTTCTGCTTACGGTTGTGGTCTTCTTCAAGAACTATGCCGTTTGGGAAATCATTCTATTGAGTGTCGTATTGGGTCTGATTAATGCGTTCGATGTGCCCGCTCGTCAGTCGCTGGTTTACGAACTGGTCGATGACAAAAAAGATTTACCGAATGCCGTGGCGTTAAATTCATCGATGGTCAATTTATCCAAGTTGATTGGCCCGGCCATTGCCGGCATTGCCATCGAAAAACTAGGCGAGGTGGTCTGTTTTGGGCTGAACGCTGTCAGCTTTATAGCCGTCATTAGCTCCCTTTTGCTCATGAAACTGCCCAAATATGTACCAAGACTGCATAGGAAGAATATATTAACTGAATTGGCAGAGGGATTCACATATGCCAAAGAAACAGCATCCATTCGGTTTATCATGATCATGCTGGCGATGGCCAGTCTATTGGTGTTGCCCTTCACCAGCCTGATGTCCGTTTATGCAAAGGATGTATTTCGGGGCACAGCCTCCACCTTTGGCCTGCTCGACAGTGCCATCGGGCTGGGAGCCTTTATCGGCGCCATTTTTCTGGCTTCCCTAAAGCCGGAGCGCAACCTGAGCAAGGTACTGGCCGTCAACACCTTTGTTTTCGGGGCAGGGCTCATCTTGTTTTCCTACACGAGCTGGTATCCACTAGCGCTGCTCTTTTTGGTAATTGGCGCATTTGGGATGATGTCGCAGATTACGATCAGTAACACGCTGCTCCAAACTCAGGCAGCTCCTGCCATGCGAGGTCGGGTTATGAGTATGTTCGTCATGGTATATGCTAGCGCCTTACCAGTTGGTAGCCTGATTGTCGGGACTATATCAGAGCACGTTGGTGTACAGGCGACTGTACTAGGCGAAGGCATTATGGCCTTGGGGATTGGTGCGTTGCACCTCCGCCATCGACAAAAAATCAGTCCCTCAAAACCAATCTCGCCCCTGCCTGAAAATCTGGCACCCGAAGTGGCAGTGGCGCCAACAGCCTGATAGATGAGTTACTAGCTTAAAGAATAAACGTTAAACCTAAAAATCACATGTTCTGGTATCACTATGTTGCCTGCTTTTTTAGTGGTGTATTTTTGACGAATGCCGTTCCTCACTTTGTACAGGGAATTTCGGGTAATAAATTTCCAACTGTTTTTTCCAAACCCCGTGGGCAGGGACTGTCATCTCCTTTTCTCAATATTGCCTGGGCCTGGTTCAACATCCTGGTGGGTTATCTGCTCCTTCTTGCTGGCCAGTTGTCCAATCAGGCCCCTTTAACCGTCGTCTTCTTTTTATTAGGCATGGCCCTGGTGAGTTCAAGGCTTAGCATCCGGTTCTCAGCCAAGCGCAAAGAATAGGTAGACCATCACGATCACTTGCCTAAGAATCATCGTATGTTACGGATAGCCGTTGACAGGCATGGAACCAGCCAGCCAATTAAAGGCCCTATGTATCGATAGGTACAATTTACCCGTCTCACATGAGAGCAAATTGTGAGACAGTTTTACTATCTGTCAAACGCCATCCGTCGCATACGAAATACTATTTGGGATAATACATGTGAAAAGGATTGCTCAGTAAAGTAACTGTTGAAAGCCCCGTAATCAATGAATGACCACTAAACACGGTTAGGGTAGTCCGTTCAGTTATTAGGTAAGTTCAATTAAGTGGGGTAACGAACAATAGCTACTTTTGAGTATGAATCCGGATCGCAACAACACAGATGAATCAACCCTACCCTTATCCTTGGGGGCTTTACTGGGCCGGGTAGGCCGACTAATCAGCAACCAGTTGACCGACGATTTTGAGCGGGCTGGGTATTCGATCACCGTCGAGCAATTTGCCCTCTTGGTACACCTTTGGCAACAGGACGGGATAACCCAACAGGAACTCGGCCAGCGGGTAGCCAAACATAAAACCAGTATTAACAGCCTGATCAACAACCTAGAGAAACGCAATCTGGTTAAACGAATCGAGGATCCCACCGATCGACGCATCAATCAAATACGACTCACCCGGCAAGCCTGGTCGCTACAACAACCGCTCACGGCTATCGCCTGGGCAACGACGAAACATACCGTTCAAGGAATCGATGAGCAGGAGCTGGCTATCTGTCGAAAAGTGCTGTTACAACTGGTAAGTAATCTCAATAGGCCGTCAGATCTGTAGATAAAATAGTTTTAATTAAAACTATTTTATCTACATGTAGTTTCAATTAAAACTAATAAAGCGAAACTGCTTTCGATGCCACAGTACCGAGGTGACGCTGAAACCCGCGGGTTTAGAAAATTGTCCTGTATCGGCAAATCCAATAACGACGGGGTGCAAACGTTCATCTGAAAAACGCGATCATCGATGAGAGTTAAGTGAAAAACCAATGAATAAGCGTTATGAAAGTAGTCATTTTTGGCGCCACGGGCCAAACCGGGCGTGAACTCCTGCAACAGGCCCTCAACCGCGGCCATTACGTAACGGCCATTGTTCGTGACCCGGCCGCTATCGTTCTGACCCACCAGCGGCTGCACGTGACAGTCGGTGATGCACTAAAACCCGATTCATTTGCCCCCGCCCTTGAGCAGCAGGATGCAGTGTTGTCGGCCATTGGCATCAGTAGCTTTTGGGCTTCGCTTAAGCCTATGACCTTTCACCGTCAGTCAGCTCAAAACATCGTCGCCCAAATGAATAGAGCAGGGGTTAAGCGATTGGTCTGCCTAACCAGCGTGGGTGTACTCGACAAACCGGTCGGCCCGTTGTTCTATCGCTGGCTGGTGAAGCCCCTGCTTCGACATAAATATGAAGATATGCGGCAGATGGAGCAGATTGTCCGGAAGAGTACGCTGGAGTGGACAATTGTGCGGCCGTTTCGATTGGTCAGCGGTGAGCGAACCGGACACGTTCGTGTGGGTGTATCCGGCACGCTGGACAATGCCGGGTCAATTTCACGAGCCGATTTAGCTGAGTTCATGCTGGGGCAACTCGAATCAGAAGCTAATTGGCAACAAACGATAGCGGTTGCCTACTAGTCATAAACGGAATTAGTCAGCCTTACCAATCAGTATCATGGCCGATTTAGTGCGAATTTCTGCTTAAAACCAAGCGCGGGTCAATAACATCAGCCTGACAAAAGTGGGGCTACTAACGGGCCTTTTCCTGAGCGGCAAATAGTCGTCTCACGCACTCGGCCCCATTGCGAGTCTGGTGGCTGGGGGCATTTCCCGCAGTATAGATTGACAACACGTTACCGAGTACCTCCATTGGACGAATTTGGCGGCTTTCGAGCAGAGTTTACAGACCGATGCGTCCAGACCATGGTCGTTTAAAGCAGTTCGAAGGCTTGGTAGTCGTGGCCTACCATAAAGCCATCCAGGAGGGTAATAAGCTTTTAGAAGTGTTGCAATTTGAGTCGCTTAGTCAATTTAAAGCGGTGGCTGCTAGCGCGTTGGGTGCCGCCCATCTGGTCGTCGGACTGCTGACCATGCCGTGTTTAGGGGCCACTCGGTACGAACTATTGGTTACCTGGTTTACTGATGATGGGCATAGCATTCCCTTTATTCATTTTAAATATGGCTTACTGGGGCAGCTTTTTAGTAGAATCGTTCAGAAACTTTTCCACTAGCTCTATCGTCAAATGTCCCGATTGGTACTTGGCCATGCGTGCTGTTTTTACGTGGATCAGTGGGGTGGGGGTTTAGCTACAACTGCTTTTGGGTTAGGGCTACAATCGGCCGGGTGGTTCAAAATCGGCGCTTGTCAGGTTTATATCCTTTTGAGTCTAGTGCTAGTACGTCATTCATTGGTATTACCCCTGGTAAACACTTGAAGCGGGCTATTCGTATTACCAATTATGATCACGGATGTGGCCTTTTTCTGATGAAGTTGCACGATCGATTTCGCTTCTTTATCGGCATTCAACCCGTTAAGGTTGTCAACCATAAATCCACCACGTTTATCGCCAAGTAATAAGGTGCCTTTTGAGGCATCATACCAGCCGCCGATAGTTTCTGAGGCATAGGAGTTACCGATGAGTAAAGCGTCTTGATACCCATCCCTATTAAAATCATCGACCACAATACCGTATACAGGACCAAATTGGGCTTCCACAGGAAGCGGATGCGCTTTAAACCCATTACCAACGTTTTCGTAGTACATGCTGCGAAATTCTGTTGCTTTTAAATGGTAGGCCGAATTGCGTTCCTCTTCTGTAAATGATTCGTTGAAGGTCGCATTTGCATACGTATCGAAATTGGGGAAACGACGTTTCATCGATGGGATCTGCGTCGTTAACAGATCGCGTGTTTGGCGTATCCACCGCTGTCGATCATTGTAATAGGTTATGATAGGATCGATACGCCCGTTTTTGTCAAAATCGGCGGCAAATAACTCAATCGGCTGTTCGGATGATGCTTTGTATTTGGTATTCAATCCCAGATTTCCGGCTATCAAATCCATATCACCGTCATGATCAAAATCGGCAGTAGCGAGCGTATTCCACCAGCCACTTGAATGAGCGAATGAGTGGATGAGCGAATGAGTGAATTGCTTGCCTGTATTTTTTAGTATAGTAATAGGCATCCATTCGCCACAAAGCGCTAAATCTTGTAAACCATCTTTGTCTAAATCGGCCCATATAGCTGACGTAACCAGCCCAATGTTTTGTAGTTCAGGAGCGACCTGCGCTGTTATGTCGATAAATCGACCATGCTCGTTTTTAAGCAGAAAACTGTTGACGGGCATTGGGTATTGACCTGGAATCAGCCGGCTACCTCGAAACAAATCCAGATCACCATCATTATCAAAATCACAGGCACTAATGCAGGAGCCGCTACTGTTGATTAGGGGCAATGCCTGTTTGGATGGCGTCAAATGCCCCTTCCCATCATTCAAATAAAGCCGATCCTGATAGGCGGCTGAAGGAGCGTTGGCATGGCTTCCTCCGCTGACTACGTACAAGTCCTGATCCCCATCCTGGTCCGCGTCGAAAAACAAAGCGCCTGTCTCTTCCTGATTGGCTTCTTTCTGAAGTTCCTTTTTTGCAAAACGACCAGTTGACTGCTGGAAGTACAGATAACTTTTCTGACCAAAATCTGAACCAATGTAGATATCCTCCAATCCATTTCCATCCACATCGGCGACCGCCATAGGTGGGCCATTCTGCGAGTGCTTATGAGGCAGTAAAGGGGTCTGTGCAAAGTCATTAAACTCGCTCTCGGCATGGACGTAATCCAGCCCTAGATCAGTTGCTGGTATCTCTTGAAAATACGTGGGTGTTGAAAAACTACGTGGTTTGTATTTTCCAATCGGATCATAAACAACACGTAACACTTGATTGGGCTTTACAGTACGTAGCACCTGATAGGTACCATCATTCCAGATGATCTCCACCGAATCGATAGTTGACGTGGCCCCCAACCCAAAATGCAGATACGGCTCCACTGACGATACATAACCACGCGTCGGATTAAATTCGGCTGTTTGTGTATGATTCCCGGAGTAGACATTCACCCGCGTTCCCTGCGCTGGATTCCGCTCAAGCGCCAGCCGAAGCCACGAATTTACGTGTTCTTTACTGTCGCTATACTCTGCAACCTGCGCTGTACCATTTTCATAGACAAAGGCTTCGTCATCGATGGCGTTAATGACTATGTCCAGATCCCCGTCATTATCCAGATCGGCGTATGCAGCCCCATTGGAAAAATTTGGTGCGTCGAGACCCCATTGCTCCGATACGTCCTCAAACGTCAGATTGCCTTCCGCTCCTCGATTTCGGTAGCAGAAATCAGCCAGTTTCACGTCAGGAAGTTCCAGTAATTTTTGGTAGGCTTTTTTATTTTTCTCCTGCTCATCACCAAAACCTCCGGCATGTAAATCGGCCAGATACGTAGTAAAATCCAGATTCGTTACATCTCGTCGATAGCCATTGGTAATCAGTAAATCGCGATAGCCATCATTGTCAAAATCGGCCAATAGGGGTGCCCAGCTCCAATCGGTTTTATCGACACCCGCGAGTTGGGAGATTTCAGAGAAGGCTCCCCGCTCCCCGCCCAACTGCAAAGTATTGCGCATGTATTGTGGTTGGTAACCCATTTTCAAATCCATACGAAACCGGTCGTAATTGTATCCGGGCAGCATCATTTTCTGACGCTGGTTCGTATTGGGCAGCATGTCAACGACCATAATGTCGGGCAGCAAATCATGGTTGATATCAGCGATGTCGACGCCCATCGCGTTATGAGACTGGTGCTTCAGATAATCAGCTGCTCTATTGGTAAACGTACCATCCTGATTATTAATCCATACCAAATCATTCGACAGAAAATCATTCGCGCAGTACACATCCTCCCAGCCATCACCATTCAGATCCGCAATGGTAATACCCAGTCCATACCCTTCTGTCAAGATGCCAGCCTCGTGGGTAACGTTTTTAAAGAGTGAAAGAGTGAACGAGTGAATGAGCGAATCTTTAGAAAACGCTCTTTCACTCTTTCGCTCTTTCGCCCTTTCTGCGCTCATGTTCCGGTACAACCGATCATTACCAGGAGCTTCCCCATTCATCATTTTCGGACGCAGGGCGTTTCGATTATAGCGGTCAAGAGCGTTCGTTAACACATAAGCGTCCAGGTCACCGTCGTGGTCGTAATCGAAAAAAGCAGTTTGGGTGCTGTAACCCATGTCGTTCAGCCCATATTCACGGGCTTGTTCCCGAAATCGAACAGGATCGCCTTTTTTCTTCGTCTGGTTGATAAACAGCAGATTAGCCCGCTTGGTCGTGTCTTTGTCGTAACCGGCCACACTCACATAAATGTCCTGCCAACCGTCCTGATTCAGGTCGACGATGGTAACGCCCGTGCACCAGGCATGCGTTGTTACGCCCGCTGATTCCGTTACGTCCTCGAAATGCAATGGTGTTTCTTCATCTTTTCCTTTACTCAGATATAAGCGCGAAGAAACCTGATTACCCGTAAAAAAAACATCCTGCCAGCCATCATTGTTGAAGTCGCCAATACCAACGCCCCCGCCGTTGTAGAGGTATTCAAAGCGTAGAATATTCACCGAATCCGATTCCTGTATCCGATTGTTGAACGTGATGCCCGTTTGCGAAGAAGGGAGCTGACGGAATCGTTTTGGCGTCGGTGGGTTGTGTCCGACGGCCCAGGCCAGGGAGGCTACCAGGGGGATCAGGAGTAATAAAAGTCGTTGCATGAAGACGGGTGAAGGGCTTTACAACGAGCCACGATCAATAAACTGCATCGGAATACGGACGGTCTGTTTCTGGTTCTGTGCAATGATGATTGCCAGATTCCGCCCAATCGTCGCTACATCGGTTTGTATCACCGAAATACCACCGCCCAGGACCGCTTTGTACCGGGCATCGTTGAACGAGACAATGCCAATATCATGCCCCAGCGTAAACCCTTTCCGGCTGGCATCCTGAATTGTGGTTATTAAATCGTCATCGTCTATGAGTAGGTAGGCCGACCCACGCTGCAAGGGTGCTTCCCGAACGTCGTCCAGTACTTGCCCATTCAACTTGTAGGTTTCTGTAAAGGCAAAAAATGCACGATACCAGTCGGCGGGGATATACTCGTTGTCGGTCGTGACAAAGTTGAGCGTGTGGTACTTACGGAATGTAGCGGCATTCGCTTCGAGAATGGTTCGGAAATGCTCCCCGCATCCGAAACGTACTGACGCACAGTTTCGGGACGCCGTTACCGTTGAACCATTCAGAAAAATGAGCCGATCCGATGGGATTTTCTTCAGCAGGTCGGTCAAGTCGCATATTTCGCCCAGATGATGCGGCATCAACACAAAGTAATGGTAATTACCCGCCTGTTTTTCTAACTCATCCAGTAGGTAATCGCGCTGATATTCGTAGGCATAAATGTCGACTTTATAGGCTTTACCAAGCTGTTCGCTTACTGCCTTAAAAATAGCCCGGTTCGTTTCGCTGATCGCACCCGTCAGAAACAGCACGCGTTTGACGATTTTGCCCTGCGAGATAAAAAAGCCTTTACGATATAAGGAGGTGATGTGCCCGCTTTTAAGCAGATTGCAGTACGCTTTCTCGACCGTAGCGCGAGCCAGATAATACTCAGCACTGGTTTCATTGATGGAGGGCAGTCGGTCGCCGGGTTTGAAAATACCCGCTTCGATCTGGGCAATAATGCCGTTAATAATTTGTTGGAATTTGGGCGTTTTTCCGTTTTCGTCAATCCGTAAAAAGGATGCATCTCGTAAAGCAGTTCCCCCAATCATAATCGTTTCAGTTAGTGTTTACTTACAGCCAGCCGATACCCAGTAGGAGTAATAACATAATCAAAAGGCCAATCAACGCTTCAAACAAATAGCTTTGTTTATGAGTCATCGATTGCCTGAGTTTGCTGTTATAGTGCCGTATCATTCGGGTAAAAAACATAGGCCAATGCTGAAGCGAAAGTAGGCGAATGGGGAAGGATCGACTTGGATAATTTGCGCAAAAACTTGGATGATATTTGCAGGAAATGGCTTTTATAATGAAAACAGCCCAGATACGAGGTGTCTGGGCTGTTTGCTTAGTTATTCTATCTAATTTGTTGACTTGGTTCGATGTGATTTGACCAATGTATTAAATCGGCGCCCTACTCTAAACGAATCTGATCCATTCGTCCTCCGGCGGGGAACATTGGAAACACATTTTCTTCCTGTTCGACAATTACTTCCAGTAAGAATGGTTGATGGCTAGCCAATAAGTCATCTAAACTGGCTGAAAGTAAGTCACGCTGGCTACACTGTTTACTATCGATCGCAAACCCACGAGCAATCGTCATAAAGTCTGGGTTTTGCAAATGGACAAACGAGTACCGACGTTCAAAAAACAATTGTTGCCATTGCCGTACCATACCCAGGTAATTGTTGTTTAGTAGAATTATTTTGATGGGCCAACCATATTGCGCTATTGTTGCCAACTCTTGTAGGGTCATCTGAAAGCCTCCGTCGCCAACAACGACTATAATGTCACGATCCGGCGCTCCCACTTTGGCACCAATGGCAGCCGGGAGCGCAAACCCCATTGTGCCAAATCCTCCGGACGTTATTAAGCTATGCGTTCGGCGAAATTGATAATAGCGTGACGCTTTCATCTGGTGTTGGCCTACGTCGGTGACCAGCACGGCATTACCCGCCGTTTTGTCGGAAAGCATGGCGATAACCTCAGCCATCTTTATCTTCTGCGTGGTCGGCGCCAGCTCCCGCCTGGTGATCTTCTCGCTTTCGAGTGATTGGTACCTGGTAAAATGCGATTGCCAATTAGAGGAAGGATGCGCCTTCAACAGCGGTATCAGTTGACGTAAAATCTCTTTGGCATCCCCCACCAACGCAACTTCGGGTTGAGTCACTTTGCCGATCTCGGCGGGGTCAATATCAATATGAACGATTTTAGCCTGAGTGGCAAACGCATTCGGGTCTCCCGTAACACGCTCGTCGAAACGCATCCCGATGCCAATGATAACATCACATTTTGTCGTTAACATATTGCTGGCATACGTACCGTGCATACCCAGCCAGCCGGTGTACAGTGGGTGATCAGTCGGAAAAGCGGATTGACCCAGTAACGTAGTAGCAACCGGGCTACCCATTGTTTCGGCAAGAGCGACAAGTTCGTTGGTTGCTTTCGCCAATAATATTCCCTGACCGGCCAGAATGAACGGAAATGTGGTCTCGTTCAGCAAATCGGCCGCGCGCTGTAGCTGTGTTGGATCAGGTAACGGTGGCTTTTTTGAGGTAAAAGTAAGCCTGCGTTCAACCGGTCTATGCAACGGCATGAGCTGTGCATCCTTGGTAATGCTGATTACTACTGGACCAGGGCGTCCTGAGCGGGCGATGTGAAATGCTTTTGCGATGATGCCGGGTATTTCATCTGGGTGAATTATTTCATAATTCCACTTAGTGATTGGCTGGGTCAGTGTAATCATATCGACCTCCTGAAATGCGTTTGTTCCCAGCAGGTCTGAATTCACCTGACCAACAATACAGACAACAGGCGTGGAATCCATCATGGCATCAGCAATGCCTGTCACTAAGTTTGTCGCACCGGGACCTGAAGTCGCCAGGCAAACGCCTGTTCGGCCACTGACCCGGGCATAACCCTGGGCCGCATGAATGGCTCCCTGTTCGTGCCTTACGGTAATATGCGTCAGGGAGGGGGTATAATCGTACAAGGCGTCGTAAACCGGTATGATTGCTCCACCGGGGTAGCCAAAAATTGTATTGACTCCTTCCGCTAAGAGTGCTTCAAGGACTGCTTGTGCGCCGGTTTGATCAATCGCATCGCCTTGAAACGTTGGTGTCGGTAAATCATTTGTTGCTTGCTTCATGGCAAGCAAAAGTGGGGCATCACCAGGCTAGTTTTCTTATCCGATAAGAAACATGTTTTATTCAATCGGTCGTTTCAGCAACGCTGAGGGTCGATGGCCGTAGCGTCGCAGAAACGCATTCGAGAAACTACCAAGACTTTGGTATCCACAACACTCGCTGACCTGCTGAATGGTCATATTCTCCACCAAAAGCAGCTCATAAGCTTTTTGTAAATTTTTGTTTTGCTGATAGCTAAAAATAGTTGTCTTGTAAAGCGCTTTAAAGCCCGTTTTAAGCGAAACCATATTCGTGCCCACCTCTTTCGCGAGCTGACGTATCGATATGTAGCCCGTATGGGTATCAAGTAGCTCTTTAGCCTCCTTTATCAATCTGGTTTGGTTTGTCGATATAGCGTGATGAACGGGTGGATAGGTTCTGTCTGCTGTTTTGATAATTTCAAACAAGAGCTGATACAGCGCACTCTCCACTTGTAATTGCCGTAACGCCCCCTGAAACTCCGAATTAACCAGTGTTAGAATCAGGCTAAAAATCGTTGGCGTTAACGCTAAGGAAAGCACTTGATTTCCGTTCAGAAGCATATCCTGGAGCGGGGTGTCCGCGATCACTGCTTGCAGCTTCGACACAGGGAAATGTATATGGAGCAGCTCGTAAGCCATTCCAGCCTGCAAGTTAGATTCAGATACCCCTAAGGCTTTGTACAGGTAAAGTTTGCCTGCCTGAAACGAAAACCGTCGCTGAAGGGAATCTATGTTGGCTTGCCCTGAAATACAAAGCACAATCTTAAAACACTCTTCGCCATAGAGCGTCGTCAAATGGTGCGCAGACTGTGTTTGAAACGTGAAATAATGAGCACTTAGCCCTTGTTCAAATGACCAATGCTGCCAGCTAAATCGGGCATACAGACCCGGCGTGTTCTCTCCGTGTGCACTATTGGAAAGAGGAGTGGTATCATGTATGATTCGCATCGTCTTATGGGTGAAATAACCTTGCTACTTAACGACTCAAAGCCTATACGATGAAATTATTTAATAAATCGGATATCCTCACAAAGAAAAAAGATAATTCCGGTTCCGGAATAATTGGTGAGGTAGTCGGTCTTGCAGCACAGTGAATGTAGTTGGTTTACTCGCCAGCATGAGATCTATTGTCGTCCACTATCCAGTTCCTGGTGTCGCTTTTTGTCGTCTAACCACTGTTGAATTATCGTATTTTTATGGGTGCCATCTGCCTTTTGTTGACATGGATCCGATACCGGTACGACATACCCCCTCCGATGTTAGCCATGCCGAGGCTTCCGATGGCTTTGTTGTTCGGAGACTTGATAAATTACTGGCCGGACAGGGCATGATTCAGCCCCTGCATAGGCATGGTTTCTATTTTATGCTGGTCATTGAAAAGGGATCAGGTGAGCATAGCATCGATTTTATCCCTTATCCTGTCGGGGATGGCTGCGTGTTTATTGTGCGGCCCGGTCAGGTGCATGCCTTATCGTTGGCAACTGGGGGACAGGGTTTTTTGGCTCAGTTTCCTGGCGATTTGCTACACAAAGATCCCCTGAAGAAAGTCAGCAAAACGAATTATTATCAGCCCAATGCCAATAGCTTTGAGAGGATTTTGTCTTTTATGAATGCTATCTATTGGGAAATTTCAGAAAAGAACTCCCAATACCAACAGGCGATTCAACTGACCCTTCAATTGCTTTTTATTGAGTTATTACGTCAGGAGAAAAGCCCCCGAACAACCGCTGACAGTTCCAATATCTATAGTCAGGAACGGCTGGAAGCGTTTCAGGAATTAATTGCCGATCACTTCACCGAACAAAAACAGGTGAGCTGGTACGCCCGTCAATTGAATCTGTCGGCTTATCAGTTGAATGCCATCACCAAAGCAACGCTAGACAAAACAGCTTCTGCAATCATTAATGAATACATCCTGCTGGAGGCCAAACGATACGTACTGGCTACCTCCAGCCAGATCAATCAGATTTCGTGGCAGCTTGGCTATGACGATGTCTCGTACTTTATTCGCTTCTTTAAAAAGCATACCGGGTATTCTCCCGAAGCCTTCAGACTGAAGTTCAACGAAGTGCCATAGTACTTGATTTTTGTCCTATCCCGTGGGATATTGCGGTCTTTAGCTTTGCATCATCAACAGGCAAAGCGTATGATAACAGCAGCAAAAATCATTCTTATCGGTATCGGGGAGACGTTGGCTACGGATAGCTGGCCATGGATTCTAAAACGGGTCGGCATCCATTCTCATGGATTGTCGCTAGTAGGTAGCCGGATTATTGGACGCCCGCGACGCTCCCTACAACATCCGTTAGCAGGCCAGTCTGGCATGGTTTCCCAAAAACAGGCTTTGCTATGAAAAATGACAAAGCGGCCATCCTATTGGTTATTTCCTTTTGTGTGTTGCTGACTTCGTTAGGAACAAGCATCGCCAATATTGCTCTACCGGTTTTTGAGGAAGCCTTTTCGACAACGTTCCAGTTGGTGCAGTGGGTTACCATTTCATACCTGCTGGCTATCACAGTTTCCGTCACCATTGTCGGTAAACTGGCCGACCAGTACGGCCATCGCCGGATTTTATTGACAGGCTTACTCCTGTTCACGATTGCCTCGTTTTTGTGTGCATTTGCGCCTACAATTTCAGCACTTATCCTCATGAGGGCCCTTCAGGGTATGGGAGCTGCGGTTCTGATGACCAGTAGCGTTACAATCGTCAAAAAAAATAACGAAACCGTTAAAATGGGTAGTGCGATGGGCCTGATCGGAACCTTATCTGCCGTTGGTACAGCCATGGGCCCTTCGGTGGGCGGACTCCTGCTTAGTGTCTGGGGCTGGCCGTCTATTTTTCTGTTGCTGGCCTGTTTAGGTATCCCTACGTTCTGGTTGAGCATGCACTATATTCGTAAAGACAACCTGATTGTGAACAATACCCAACGGATCAACGTGCTGGGCGTGGTGACGCTTGTTGTATCAATTGCCGCTTATGCGCTGTCCATGACGCTTGGAAAAGAATCCATACGTCCACAAAGTCTCCTGCTGATTCTTTTTTCCGTGCTGTCTGGTAGTCTGTTCGTTTATGTTCAGAAACGCAGTAGTAACCCATTGATCGACGCCAGCGTTTTTAAAAATTGGGTACTACGGAACTCGTTACTGGCTAATTTTTTGGTCGCTACGATCATGATGACAACCTTAGTGATTGGCCCCTTCTTTCTGACAGTTGGTTTAGGTCTGACCGAATTTAATGCCGGGTTAGTCATGTCGGTAGGCCCGTTGATTTCGATACTGACCGGAATACCCGCCGGAAAATTAGTCGATACACTAGGCCCGGATCGTATCGTAAAAGTAGGTCTGCACGGTCTATGGGCTGGTACAATAGCCTTAGCCAGTTTACCAGCAGTTTATGGGTTGACGGGGTATATCATCGGGATTTGTTTGCTGACGCCGGGATACCAGTTATTTCAGGCAGGTAACAACACCGCTGTGATGGCCCATACCAGCAAGAGGCAGGATGGAATTATAGCTGGCATCCTGAATTTGTCCCGTAACCTGGGGCTGGTTACGGGAGCGTCCGTAATGGGAGCCTTATTTTCACTAGCAGTCGCCACGAAACCGATTCGTGCAGCAAAGCCGGAGGATATGCTGCACGGGCTGACCGTTACGTTTGGGGTGGGAGCTATGTTACTGGGCTTGGTGAGTATACAATCATGGCTGAAAAGTGATAAGCCTGTCATTCGTTGAACCGACTTTCGTTTTCACGTAAATACCGCATGGCTTCTTTTACGGCTTGTACCGGATCTTTGGGATTAAATCCTAATTCTGTCCGTGCTTTTGTGATGTCAACGTTCTGCTGCAACCCTGAGAACATGGCAATGTCTTTGGTGGTGAGCAATGGAGCTTTTCCCGTTAATTTGCTTCCCATTTCCATAAACCAGGCAACGGTAAAGAGTACAGGTTTGGGTACGGCCGCAGGTAATTTAATTTTTAACTCGGGGAAAAGTTCCTGGGCAATTCGGGTCGTGTCTTTGATGGACATACATTGTTCGTTGGCCAGAATATAACGTTCGCCATTTCTGCCTTTTATAGCAGCCAGATAGCAGCCTTCGGCGACGTCTTTTACGTCGATCCAGTTCAGGGTGATATTGGTTTCGACAGGAATCTGTTTTTTCAGAATCAGATTGATGATATTATAGGAAACATTTAACGGGGCAAAGGCTCTACTGCCAATCATGGCCGATGGCAACACGGCTACCAGTTCAATGTTGTGCTTTTTTGCCAGGTCAAAGGCCAGCCTTTCGCCGTCATTTTTCGAATTATAATACATATCCCGGCGGTCAGGATTGTAGCCATAACCTTCTTGGGTGGGAAGTTTGGTATAGTTCAAGGCCGCGATGGAACTCACATAAACGATTCGTTTTACCCCCGCTTCGGCTGCGGCCTCGATGGTGTTTTTTATACCGGCAAGATTTACATCGTAGATTTCTTTTTTGGGGTCTTTGGCCCAAAGTTTGAAGGCGGCTCCAACCGCATACAGAACGTCAACGTCTTGTAATGCGCTTATCAGTGATTGCTTGTTGGTGATGTCGGCTTGTACTACTTCGCAATTCAATCCGGCAAAGGGTTCTTTATTTTTGATATTGCGAACCGAAGCCCGAACCGGGATACCTTTTTCAATCAGTAATCGCACCAGGTTGTTTCCCAAATGCCCGTTGGCTCCTGTAACCAGGGCCAGATTCTTCTGTGTCATGTGTTTTGATAGTTAATTATGACACAAAATTCAGGATTGCCTATGCAAGCCTACTTCACAAATGTTACTTAATCATGGCCTTGCGGATTCTGCTCAAACTTTTCGGATTCATCCCCAAAAATGAAGCGATGTATTGCAGCGGAACGTTGTGAAGTATATGCGGATACTTGTCGATAAGTTTTTGGTATCGTTGTTCTGCCGGGAGTGTGGCTAATTCGTTTGAGCGGTTTTCGTTGTAAGCGAGTGACTGCTGAAAAATCAAAATGCTGAAATCCTTGAACGCCGTGCTTTGCTGCGTCAGTAGAGCCAAATTATTTTTAGTAATTCGAAGTAGTTCACAGTCCGTAACACACTCCACATTCTCATTGGATTGTGCCTGATTGATGAAGTTGACATAAGACGTAATAAAGCCAGGGGGACAGTTGATATGGGTGGTCACTTCATCCCCTTTGTCGTTGTAGTGAAACAACCGGACAAAGCCTGATATAACAAAATATAAGTACTTCGGAATTTTTCCTTCTTCTTCAAGAATACGGTTTTTGGGCGAAAGAAAAGGTTCGAAATACTGCTCGCACAACACATTGTCGTTGTTGGTAAGCGATACGTTCTGAGAAATGAGTTTTAGGAGTTGTTCGTGCATACCCAATCGTTTTTGTGAGTGTAGATGCGCTGTTCATTTCACTTTGGCTTTCAATCGGCTTAAGGTTTCCTGCGAAATATTCAGATACGAGGCCACCAGTTTGTTGGAAAGTCGGCGGACAATAACGGGGTTTTCGGCCAGTAACAGCCGGTATTTTTCAGTCGCATCCTGAATCAGGAAAGACATCAGTCGCTTGGTGTTGTTCACATACGCGTTTTCCAGATAATAGCGGTAAAATTTCTCCCACTGCTGAATCGTATCCAGTAAGTGATAAAAATCGTGATGACTGATATAGAGCAGTTCCGTAGGTTCGGTGGCCTGAATAAACTCTTCGGACGCTTCGCCGGTAATAAAGCTGACTAAAGCCGTGGCAAACTGGTTTTCGAAGGCGAAGTAACGGGTAGCTTCCTGCCCCTTATCGTCAATGAAGAACACTCGTAAACAACCCTTGCCAACGAAGTAGATTCGCTGGCTGGTTTGTCCGTGGGTCACCACGAGTTCGTTTTTTGTTAGCGTTAGTGGCCTGAAGTACGAAAGAATTGTATTCAGATCCTCCTCACTGACTTTGATCTGACGGTTGATATACCAACTTAGTTGTTCGTGCATTCACTCAGAATTTGTTCAGTTAGGGTCTGGTGGCTACCCGCTCGGCCAGCCTACGGGCGTTAGGAATGATGATAAAGGCAGCCGCATAGGCTACCGGTAGCATCACGCTCCAGGCTTTGAGAAATTTCAGGAACCAGTCGGGGCCGAAGCCGTAGTTCCGCATCAGGCCAACAAACGCCATGATCAGCGTCATCGGGATTACCACAAACAGGGTGTTAATGTACTTAAAATGCTTCTTTTTCATGTTGGGAATGGTTTTGCTTACTTAACGCTGCAAAAGTGCGAGGCCGAGACACCAAAAACCTTGATGTAGGTCAAAAAAGAACGGGCAACTCATCGCTCATGACCTTTTCGCATTCGTCAAGTAATGCAAAACCATGTATTACTCCCTTGAATGGAAAGGAGCGGGGACCTTCATCGGGATACACGATCTGGTTTTGCGAAAGATCCATCGCCCCGATTGCACATTTACCCAAAACAAGATTTAAACGTGTTTTTTAATGAAAACAGCCCAGATACAAGGTGTCTGGGCTGTTTGGTGTAAACCTACTGTTAGTCATTCCAATAGGTCTCTTACCAACCTGATCTTACTGTGAAGTATGAGTAGAGGCTAATACCCCGGATTTTGCTTGACATTCGGATTGAGATTTGTTTCGATATCAGGGATAGGATAGTACAGATTTTTCTGTACGTTAAAGGTTACGTCGGTACGGGCCGAACTCCAGTTCCAGGTTGCCAGATTGATCTTACCCGCCATATGCCACCGGCGCAAATCGAGCCATCGACTACCTTCTTCGCCCGCCAGCTCGCGCAGGCGCTCGCCCATGACCCAGTCGAAAATTTTAGCTTTGTCGGTTTCGGTGGTGGCGAAATTGGCGGGCGACGTACCACCTTTAACCATCTCGCGAGCGCGGGTACGTACCTGATTGATCAGCCCAATGGCTTCGGATGTCGAACCGCCTGATTCCAGAATAGCTTCTGCCTTCAGCAACAGCACGTCAGCATAGCGAAGAATACGTGGATTATTAACCGATGCCACGCCCGATTGGGATTTCTGATCGCCTGTGTGCCAATACTTGTAGAAACTCAACGTTTTGGGGTCCAGGGTAGAGGCAATCCGTGGGTCACCAGCGTCGAAAGACTGCGCTAATTTCTGCGTGGCAATATACGGTGCCTGACCACCCAACTGTGAGCTATTTTCATACCATCCCCAGAACGCCGACGTAGAACCAACCCCGTTTCGTTGAAAATCATTGGCCAGCCAGACATTATCAAAGTCGGGCTGCGATGCCTGAAACTCAAACAGCGATTCGGCATTATTCTCCGTTTTGACATCGAAATTATCGTTGAAATTTGGTACCAGACTAACGCCCGAAATCTTGTTAAACGCTGTGATGGCCGCCGTAAAATCAGCCGCAGCTTTCTTGGCCGACCCTCGGAATACGAGGGCCTTCCCTAGCAAGCCATTGGCCGAATTGCTCGTTACCCGACCCCGATTGGCGGCATCCCAGGTAGCTGGCAACAACGTAGCGGCATCGGTAAGGTCTTTAATGGCCTGATCGAGCAGTTCGGTATCTTTCGAGCTGGACGGGGTAATTTTATCAGGTGTCTGAATCCGTTCGGTAATCAGGGGCGATGTGCCGTAGTAATTCCAGAGCAGGAAGTTGGTATAGCCACGTAAAAAAAGCGTTTCGCCACGTAGCCAGTTTTTCAAATTTGCCGTTTTGATAACTCCATTTTCCGTATCCAATTTCTGGAGTGCCGTATTCGCCCGGTTAATTAATTGATAGGCAGTTCGGTAGAATACCTGATTCTGGCTTGTTGAGGGCTGTAACGTACCGAAAATTTCGAAGGCATAGGTTCCCGTCGATGTAATATCATCGCCGGGCAGTTGCCAGAAGCCCTGTATGGGCGAGCCTGCGTTAAACCAGTAGTAATCAGTTAGTTTGGCGTATACGCCCAGCACCACCTTATTAAAATCGGATTCTTCGGTGAAATACGACGCTTCGGTTGGCGAAAGCGGTTGCAGATCCAGATTTTTCTCGCTGCAACTCGCGTAGAATAGCGTCGTAAAAACGACGGTCAGGACTACGATTATCGAATATTTTTTCATGTTCAGGAATTAGAAAGTGGCCGAAATACCCAGGGTGATCGAACGAACCGGCGGAATCAAATCCGTTCCGCCCCGGTCAATGTCTTCAGGATCAAGGCCTGTCCAGGGCGTAATGACAAACAGATTGGTAGCCCCTACGTAAGCCCGTAGTCCATTCACGAAGCCAAGTGAGCGTGTCAGTGATGCCGGTAATGAGTAGCCGACCTGCACATTTTTCAGACGTAGGAAAGCCGCACTTTCCACAAAGCGATCAGAGATTCGGTTGTTGTTGGCCGGATCAGATCGGACAGCGCGCGGCATCGTCGTCGATGGATTTTGTGGTGTCCAGCGGTTCAGCGTCGTTGTCCATTGGTTGGTGCCTGTGCTGCTCATATTTTCACCAGCCGCCCGCCAGCTATTGTAGCGGTAAATGTCGCCCACACCCTGGAAGAAAATCGACAGGTCGAAGCCTTTGAAACTCCCACCCAGATTGAACCCGTAGTAATACCCCGGAATGGTGCTTCCCAGGAAGGTCCGGTCGTTGGTATTTACTTTGCCATCGGGTGTTTCGGAGCGGGTCTGACCTGCGTCTTTCGGATCGCCGTACACATCCTGGAAATACATATCGCCCGGCGCGAAATTGTTGTTGTTTGTCCCATCCGAATACTTGGCTTTCCAGGCATCGATCTCCGCCTGATTCTGGAAAATTCCGCCTTTCTTGTAACCCCATAGGTAGTTCATGGGTTGCCCTACCTCAATACGGCCAAATTCGTTGCCAAAGGGTAAGTTCTGGAAGGTCGATTCGACCCGGTTTTTTACGGTGGTCAGGTTCCCGGAAATGGTATATCGGAAGTCTTTACCGACTGAGCCGTTGTAGCCAATCTGGAATTCCATCCCGCTGTTCCGTACCGACGCGATGTTGAGAATCGGCTGGTTCTGGTTGCCTACACTGGCGGCCAGACTAGCTGCCTGTAAAATTCCTGATGTCAAACGGTTATAGTACTCAACGGTAGCCGTTAGTTTGCCTTTCAGAAACGATCCATCGACGCCAAAACTCGTCGTTTTACCAATTTCCCAGGTCAGATTCTGCACCGGAAAATCGGGAAGGGATGTGCCGTTCAGCAACGTCCCGATCCCGTTTCCATTGCCCGAACCTAAAGCATAATCGGGCGCATCGGAAACGAGCGATAGGTACGCAAACGAACGGGTTTCCTGATTACCCAGTTTTCCCCAGCCTCCGCGTATTTTCAGGTCGTCGATGAATGTAGCACTTTTCATGAACGGCTCCGAGCTAATCCGCCAGGCCAGCGAAATCGCTGGAAACGTTCCCCATTTGTAACCCGGCGCAAACCGCGAGGCCCCATCCCGACGAACCGTCGCATCGATGTAGTATCGGCTGGCGTAGTTATAGCTCACCCGGCCCAGATACCCCTGCAAGGCATTGACATCGCGAAACGAACTGACATTGGTGTAAGGCTGAATGTTGGTCAGACTACGAAACTCCGGCTGCGCGTACTGAATCTGCGAGGCACCACCCTGCAAAAACTCATACGTATATTTCTGATCCATGGCGTTCAGCAACACATCGACATTGTGATCGCCAAACGACTTGGTGTAATTGATACTGAACTCCTTAACAATGTTGGCGTTGCGCGAATGCCGTTCGCCGTAGGTTCCTTTGGAAGTGCCATCGCCCACGGCATACGGATTACCCGGATTTTGCAGGAAGAGGTAATTGTTAACCGCTGTCCAGTCGTTCCGGCGGTTATAGTACCAGTCGACACTTAGCGTCCCTTTGAATTTCAATCCCAAAATCGTTTCAACCTGCACGAAGGCGGTCCCTATATTCCGTAGCAGCGTATAGGTCCGGTCGGAGGTGGCGACCATGCCGTAGAGGTTATTGTTGGTTTCTGGCCCCCAAAGCAAGGTAGTAGCATCGACAACGTAGGGTGGGATAGAAGGCAGATACTGTGGGCGTGACGCAACAGGCGTTCCTAATTCGGGGTTTGGCTTAAAGGTCAAATTTACGGACGGAGCAAAACCTAACGGACCATTGGGATCATAAATTTGTTGCCAGGGCGACGTATCAGCCGCGTATTGCAAGGCACTCGGGGTGTTGTCAACCGCTTCCGAATAAGCCAATCGATACGTCAAGCCCGTCGACAGGTATTTCGACACTTTTGTATCGACGTTTGTTGCCAGCGAATACCGTTTCAAACTATTCTGAATCAGAGGGCCTTGTGTATTTGTATAACCTGCTGATACATAGTAGCGCGTGGCGTCATTTCCGCCCGATACCCGAAGGCTGTAGTCGGTATTGGGTGCGTTCCGGTTCAGCAACGGGGTTTGCCAGTCGGTAGTCGGTTTATTGCCCAGATAAGCTGCGTTGGTAGGATCGAATTGAACGGGTAAATTCTTCGCTTCGTTGGGGTTATTGGCATAGGCTTCGCGATAAAGCGCCACAAATTGCGACACATCCAGCATGTTCAGTTTCTTCGTTACGTTCTGGATGCTATGGGAAACCGATACGTCGACTTTTGGGGTGCCACGCGCCCCTTTCTTGGTCGTTATCAGTACGACACCATTAGCCGCCCGTACTCCATAAATTGCCGCTGCCGACGCATCTTTCAGGACCGACATCGACTCAATGTCGTTGGGGTTAATCATCGACAGTACGTTAACATTCCCCCGAATGTCGCGCGTCACCGAGCCGCTGGCGTTGTCGGTTCCTGAACCGTATTCCGTCAATGGAATCCCATCCACAACGTAGAGTGGCTCCGCATTCCCGAACGTACTGACCCCCCGGATACGGACCTGCGGGCGTGCCAGTGGGCTACCGCCCGGTGTCGATACGTACACACCCGCCATTCGCCCCTGCATGGCCAGTTCGGGTGCCTGCGCAATGCTTTTGCTGATTTCTTTGGAGGACACCGTTGAGATGGCACCCGTCAGGTCTTTCTTTTCCCGTGACCCATACCCAATCACCACCACTTCGCTCAGCGAGCCTTCTTCGGCCCGTAACGATATGGAGTAGTCATTGGCATTGGTAATCGGGACTTCCTGCCGAATGTATCCGACGAAGGAGACGACGAACTGCTGTGCCGAATTGGGTACTGACAGACTGAAATTACCGTTGGCATCGCTGGTGGTACCCTGTACTGAGCCCGCGATGACAATGTTGGCACCTGGCAGAGGGGTGTTGTTGCCCGCATCGAGAACTTTCCCTTTAATGGTTCGGGTTTGTGCATGGGCGCTACTAAAAACAAGTAGCATGATCACTGCCATTGCCAGATTTCTGGAAATAGAGTAAAGCTGGTTCATACGTGTCGTTATGGTAAATATTTAGCTTTCTGACCTGAAAATTGGTACCATTAAAAGATACCTTTGTCCTATTCTGTCATAGGTATGGACATCCTGAAGCCACTTCTCATACTACTTTTTCTGAGCATACAGGCGAATTGTCAGGTCTCGTTCGAGCATCTGACCACGGCTGATGGGCTGTCGCAGAGTACGGTATGGGCTATTGCGCAGGATAAAAAAGGGTTCGTCTGGATGGCTACGTCCGATGGGCTTAATCGTTATGATGGGTATAACTTTAAAGTCTTTCGTCGGCAGCCGGCTCAGAAGAATAGTTTACCCATCAGCAACATCGCAGCACTTTATGCCGATCAGCAGAACACCATCTGGGTAGGGCCGCGCAACAATGGCCTGTGTCGGTTACGGCCCGATGGCGAAACATTCGACCATTTTCCGTTGCAGAGGCCAGGAGCCTCAGGCGGGCAGGTCAGTATTTCCTGTTTTGCAGAAGCTACTAATCGGCTCTGGATCGGTACGGCAGAAAATGGCCTGTTCTATTATGAGTATGCGACGCAAAAAATTGGTCGATATACAGATTCACGCATTGGCACGTCAGTCACAGCCTTGTACCGGGATAAAATCGGATTGCTGTGGATCGGTACGGCCCAGGGAACGTTACTGGCCTTTACGCCCGAAACGGGTGAATTGACGTCCTATTCCATTCCGTTTACGGCCGACATAGCCACGCATCACCGATCAATCAATGTCATCAAAAAAGACCATCAGGGTCGATTCTGGGTGGGAACTAGTGGGCGAGGGCTTTTCCAGTTTGAGCCAGAATCCAAGCAGTTTCGGCAGGAATTAATCAGGCCCGGTGTGTATGAAACGGTTAATGTCATCACGGACATCATTGACGATAAATCGGGTAATTTGTGGGTGTTGACCGATTATGGAGCCTGGTTCTATCCGCAGGGTAATTCCGCCAGAAAAATCTATCTATTGCCCAACAGCGAGGATAGACACAGTCTGAGTACCCATGCCTTAAAACGTGGACTTTGCGATGAAGATGGTAATCTCTGGATTGGCTCGTGGCAGGGTGGGATCAACATTCACTACGCCCAGCCCGAGCGATTTAATTCCTTTCGCCATGAACCCCACAATCCACAAAGCTTGCTGGCCGACCGGGTTACGGCTGTTACGTATGACCAACGGGGCAATCTTTGGGCAAGCTCCATCAAAGGGTTAACGACGCTTTCTCCGAACCGGCAGCAATTTCGACGGTTTACGTCGGCCAACTCACCGCTAAAGGCCAATGATGTGAACCTGTTGTTTCGAACATCAACAGGCAACATACTGATCAGCACCTGGACGGCCGGGTTTTCCCTGTATAATCCTGACCTGGATCGGTTTACCTCATTTTTATTGCCGGGTAAAAGTAAGTCGGTGAAGGCGTTTGCGGCTTCGCAGGATGGTCGTGTCTGGATCGGGAGTCATGAGCGGGAGTTATATCTGTTCGACGAGAAATCGGGACGATTAGAAGCCGTCAGAACGAAGGAGTTAGTCCAACTCTTTCAAAAATTCGATCTCAACGTATTGTTTGACGACGCGTTGGGCAATTTGTGGATTGGCACCTACAATTCCGGCTTGCTACGCTGGAATCAGCGAACGGGTCAGATTCGCTATTTCGCCAGTAGCGATAAACCAGGAGCCTTGGGAAGCAACAGTATTACTGCCTTATATGAAGACACGCAAAAACGGCTTTGGGTTGGTACCAGCGGCAACGGACTTCAATTGTTTGATGCCCACACTGAAACGTTCCGTTCGTGGACAACCAAAGATGGGCTGGCAAACAACTTTATCGCAGGAATTATTGAAGACGACCAACATAATCTTTGGTTGTCCACAAACGGCGGCATTTCATGCTTCAATCCGACGACCCATTTGATCGAAAATTATGACCAGAGCGATGGGCTGATCGGCAAAGAATTTCTACCTGACGCCTGTACACAGCTTCCCTCGGGTGAGTTGGCATTTGGCAATATGCAGGGGTTAGTTGTTTTTAAGCCAGAGCGTGTACGGTCGAAAACAACACCTCCTGACGTTTACTTGTCTGATTTAAAGCTTTTTAACCGCCCCATTGATCTAGCCGACAGCGATGCGCCGACGCACCTGGATATGACCGATGTGACGAAACTGGTTTTTCAACCTTTTCAATCCGTTTTTACCATCGACTTTACGGCATTATCCTTTCTGCCGCACCGCAATATCCGGTACGCGTATCAACTCGTGGGCTTTGATGACGATTGGAACTATGTGGGTTCGCAGCGATCCGCTACCTACACGAATCTGCGCGAAGGTAATTATCAATTTTTAGTCAAAGCCGCCATTGGCAACAGCGCTTGGAGTCAACCCAAAGCCGTGCAGTTAACCGTGCTGCCTCCCTGGTATCGGACGTGGTGGGCTTATTTGCTGTACGGACTGCTTTTAGTACTTGCACTCCTTACGTTCCGCCGAATTGTCAGGATTCGGGAGCAATTGAAAGCCGATATACGTATCAAGCAACTGGAAGCTGAATCGATAAAAGCACTCGATGAAGCCAAAACCAGTTTCTTTACTAATATTTCGCACGAATTTCGAACACCGTTGACGCTGATTCTGACGCCTTTAGATAAACTCGTTTCAGAACCTTCCTTTGGTGATCGGCTTCAGCACCAGTTCCAGACCATCCAGCGAAACGCACAGCGGCTGCTACGCCTGATAAATCAGTTGCTCGACCTATCGAAGCTGGAGAGCCAGAGCTTGGTGCCTGACATTAGCCGCAATGATATTGTTTCGTTTGTTGACCGAATCGTTCACTACTTCGATGAACTGGCTGAAAGCAAACGGATTATACTGTCGTTCCGAAGCAACTTCGATGCATTCGATGGTTTTTTTGATGCCGATATTGTCGAGAAGATCATTTATAACCTGCTCTCCAATGCGTTCAAGTTTACGCCACCGAATGGCGAAGTTCGGGTAAATCTGATGTTGATACCAGACCAAAAAATGGTACGTATCACCGTTGCCGATACAGGTATTGGCATTTCCCCGGAAGCACAGGGGCATATTTTTGAACGGTTTTATCAGGTGGCCGAACAGCCTACGCAAAAGAAATCGGGTAGTGGCATTGGGTTGGCTCTCACCCGCGAACTGGTTGAACTGCACAAAGGAAGTATAACAGTCGAAAGCACTGAAAACGCAGGGGCTACCTTCACCGTTGCGTTGCCTCTCGATGCGCAGTACTTTCCTGCCGAATGGCTTACACAATCGCCGGAGCTACCGACGGGGGCTACTCTACCAGTATTGCCAATCATTATGCCCGAGCAGGCTACTACGCTACCAGCCAAGTCGCTGCCAATTTTGCTAGTGGTTGAAGACAATGAGGAACTTCGTCAATATCTAAAGGAAAGCTTTTTGGGAACCTATCACGTCCTGACCGCAGCCAATGGCCAGCAAGCCGTTTCGCTGGCGCAAAAGCATATCCCAGACCTGATTCTCTCGGACTGGCTCATGCCGGTCCAGTCTGGACCAGAAATGGATGGCACCGAACTTTGTCAGGTAATTCGGTCTAACGAAAAAACAAGCCATATTCCGTTTCTGTTGCTGACATCGAGGGCGGCTAATCAGAGTCAGATTACCGCTTTTGGCACTGGCATTGACGATTATATGACCAAACCCTTTAACCTGTCGATTCTGGAAACCAAAGTCAAAAGCCTGATTCGGAACCGACAGTTGCTACGTGAAAAATGGCAGAAAAAAGTATTGGCGTCCCCGTCTGATATCCAACTGCCACCGATGGAAGAACTGTTTATTCAGAAAGCCATATCCATTATTGAAGCCCACATCGATGATGCTCATTTTGATGTAGAGCAATTGGAAGAAGCCATGAATATGAGCCGTATGCAATTGTATCGAAAGTTAAAAAGTATCCTCAATTTGTCGGGTGCCGAATTTATCCGGCAAGTGAGGCTGAAGCGGGCTCTTCAATTGCTTGAAAGCGGCCACTTTAACGTATCGGAAGTAGCCTGGAAAGTAGGGTTCAACGACCCAGCCTATTTCAGTCGCTGTTTTAAAAAAGAATTTGGTAAAGCTCCGCAGGAATTTCTGGCGAAGGCCTAAGACGACAGTTGATATGACTAAAATTGTTGCAAAAAATCGGTGGCTTTCAGGATAAGAATCGTCTGGAAGGGATGCAAAATTAACAAATCCTCATCTCCACTAATAATACACGAAGCCTGAGCAGATAAGGCGAGGGCTAGATACTTGTCATCTTTAGGGTCACGACAAGCTACCACGGTTTCAGTTACCTGTACTTCATGAAAACGACTTAAAAATCGATCAGCAATTTCTTCCCGTACGCTCAAACTGAAATACTTATCGAATTTACTTCTGAACAGGACATCAAGAAATTCTAGACAGGTTTCATTGGAATAGACAATTGTACCAATTGAATCAGCCTTTTTCAGCGCATGGGCATTCGTAGGTAGTCGAGATAAAGCCGCACTAATGAGTGCATTAGCGTCAAAGACAAACCTATCTTTCATCCAGAATTTGCGCCAATAGCTCGTCAGTAAATCCTTTTTCTTCAGCTTCAGCCCGCACTTTTTCCAGAAAAGGCCACAGGTCATCTTCCTGTTTATCTAATAAATCATTCAGTATGAGGTCGAACTTTTCGGAGATACGTTGCCGAATTTGTGGATTACTATGACGCCATTTGCGTGCTGTATTGTTAGCCACTTCAAGAAATAATCCGGTCCATTACCGTAGTAGTTGATACAAATCAAAAATACGACTAATTGTAGAGAGTACGTACGAAAATTCAAGGTAATACGTTAACAAGGGCCTTCCAAACAAAGCTCCGCAGGAATTTCTGACCAAGGCATGAGACGTTTTTGAGTCAATGAGTTAATTACCTCAGCGTTGTTAGATAAGCGACCAGATCGACCAGTTCCTGTTTGGAGAGCGCTTCGCCAAAAGAAGGCATCATTGACTGGGGGGCTTTTGTTTTTGACTGGATATCGGCTTTCCGTAGCGTTTGTTTAACCCCTCCCGGCAATTTAAGGATTACTTCATCGCTCGATTCACTGTCCAGAAGTCCCGTTAACTGACTACCATCGCGGGTATGAATTTGATAGGTCTCGTACCCGTAATTGATGCCTTCATCGGGATAGAGAATAGCCCGAAAGAGCCCCTCTTTGGAGAGCTTTGCACCAATTTTCGACAGTTCGGGGCCGAATAAAGCCCCTGACTGCTGCACACGATGACAGGGCTGGCAATTCTGTGCAAAAATTGTTTTTCCTCGGCTCGCCAGACCGCTTTCGTACACAAGCAAATAGACTGGTGGCAATGGTTCACCGTTTTTTCCGGCAGGTTTGGGCAGATAGTCAGCCGCTTCGCGTTTGATCTCGTTCCGAAAAGCACCGAATAAGACGCTACTGGCCGTGGGTTTCAGTACATCAGGAAAGGCTTTTTTCTTGACCTCATCCAGCAAGGCCCGCTCACCCACCCAACTACTACCCAGTAAGCGAGTAGCTGTTTTTCGCAGTTCGACCGGGCGCGAATCATCGAGCATAACCTCACTGAGCAGCACCAGTGCATCGGGGCTTCCGTTGCCTTTGAGTGCCGTCATGATCGCTTCAGCGGTTTTATCGTCGTGCAGTTGTTGTCGCACAAACTCTTTCTCTCCGAATCGCCAGAGTAGCTGCATTGCTTCAATGCCGACCTGTCGGGTGGCACAGCAGCGTACCAGATTAAGCAATTGTTCTCGTTTATCCGTCAGGCGAAACTTTTCGACCAGATGAACATAACTTTCCGTTTGGCCCGCTGTGGTCAGGGCTGTTTCGAGGGCCCGGTTCAACGGTTCGTTTCGTACCAGGCTGCTACCGTCCATGTGCTCCAGAGCCAACCGCTGAATATCAGGACGCGGATCGTTTAACAAGGAAACCAGTACGTCGTTTTTACCAGCCGACGGATGAAAATCAAAGGCTCGAAAATACCGTAGCGTAGCATTCACTTCGGGCGTTTGCCGGATCAGTTGGCCAAGTAGGGGCAGGGCTTTGGCCGAACGAATTCGCCAGACAATATCGCGCCCGGCTGGTGTGTTCCAGTTGACGCCTACTTTTTGTTGCCAGGCATCGAAACAGGCGTCGGCATGGAGATCGGAGCCGATACCAAGCGCTTCCAGGTACCAGCGATCCTTACCTGTATGCTGTACGGCCAAGGTTGCCCATGACTCAGCGGCTTCGGGTGTTTTAAGGAAACGGAGCGCGATGGCCCACTCCCGACGGACTTCAGGACTAGGGTCGTTGGCTAACGGAGTACACAGCGCAAATGGAAAAGTTGGCTGTTGCCGAGCTGCCCGTAAAGCAGTGATACGCAGGTCAGGATTCGGGTCATGTAGCGCTTGTTTCAGGTAAGATGTGCCTGTAGAGGGCAGTTTGGCAAGCAACCATAACGCCCGTGCTCGCCAGACCGGATTGGTCGACTGATATACTTTCAGCAACTTATCCTCGGCTTTGCTACCCATTTTTTGCAGACTAGCCCAGGCTTTCCGGCGAGTGGCCCAGTTCGGGTTTTTCAACGCTTCCGTAGCGGCTTCGGGTGTATCGAAGCGAGAAACGGGTACATGATACGCAGCCTTACCCCCGTAGCTTACCCGATAAATCCGGCCTTTGTTCGCATCGGCAGCCGTTCCACCACCAATACCCGGATCGTACCAGTCAGCCACCATGACCGAGCCATCGGGAGCCACGCTGACGTCGACCGGGCGAAACCACTGCTGACTGCTTTTCAATACATTGTGAATACTGGCTTTGTAGCCAGCGCCCTGCTTTTGTGTTGCGTAGGATCGCACGACGTTGTATAACGCTTCGGCATGAAGGAGTTGATTTTGATAGAGAGCCGGAAACTGGTGACCTTCGTATACGCACAAACCCGCTGGCGAACCTGCACCCGTAATGAGCATTGTCGGAATAACGCCGGGGTCGTTCTGATGCCAGTGCCGTTCAGGAATCGTTTTTTCCAGATTAGTACGTGAGGCAGTCCAGGCCGCTCCGGTCATTTCGTCGGCAA
This sequence comes from Spirosoma aerolatum, assembly GCF_002056795.1. Taxonomy (NCBI): domain Bacteria; kingdom Pseudomonadati; phylum Bacteroidota; class Cytophagia; order Cytophagales; family Cytophagaceae; genus Spirosoma; species Spirosoma aerolatum. The sequence goes on from NZ_CP020104.1 coordinate 946,932, forward strand.
AGCCGTAATTGCCGTATTCCATTACATAGTCGATCCGGACGGATTCGTTGCCATCGTCATCATTGTCGGATACCCAAAGAGTACCGAACGAATCCAGCGCGGGTTCATAGTGATTTCGGAAGTTATGGGCAATGGTTTCCAGGTGGCTACCATCGGGATTGCACCGTAGGATCAGGCCGTTACGGTAGGGGTTCCCTTTGCCATTAACGAGGTTGCTGGCTACGTCGTGTATTGGCTTCCCGAATCGGTCACGCACCTCGCCACCGTTGTTGCCCATCGAGAAATAGAGCTTGCCGTCGGGGCCCCAGAAAGGCGCGTGAATACCATGATCACGGGTTCCAAACCCTGAAAACAAGGTATCGATACGGTCGGCATGGTCGTCGTGATTGGTATCGAAGAGAACCAGCAAATTTGGTCCCTGCGCCAGATAGATTCGGTCTTCAGCCAGAGCCAGGCCCATTGGCGCTTTCATGCCCGGATGTTCGAAGAAAACGGTACGTTTATCGGCTTTGCCATCGCCGTTTACGTCGTCCAGAATAATAACCTTGTCACCTTTTTTGTCAAATTCGGCAGGTGCCACGTCGTAGTTATGGGATTCAGTCACCCAGACACGTCCGCGCTCATCCACGTCCATATTGGTTGGATTCGTCACCATGGGTTCGGCGGCAAATTGCTGAACCATAAATCCTTTGGGCACCTGCATCGTGGCCAGCGCGGCTCGTGGGTCGTGTGGGTCAGGCAGTATGCTGATAAACCCACTAGCCATGAGGATCGCTACCACAACACTCGTCAATAGTCTTCGTTTCATACCCCTTCTTTTGTCGGCCTGCTACTTCGTTCCTCAGTCTGACAAAACTGTTTCTTTATTTCAATACTACTTCACCCGTTTGAGCATCTAAAAGTAAGGTTGATCCGTGTTCCAGCGGAATGGTCACCAATTTACCACTTCTGAGCCGAAGCGTTCGTGTGCCACCATCCTTGGTATGCAGCAGGAGCAACCCGGAATTGGCGTACGTGAAATCGTTCTGTTCATTATAAATGTGGCAACCCGCCTGCCGGAAAATTTCGCGAAATCCGTCGGTTCCGTTAAGGGGGAGACCGCAGAAAAGCGACGTAAACGCTTTGGTTTTCTTACGGGCTATTATGACCTGTTTACTCCCCTGCAACTCAGCCAGCGATTCGGCCGTTTTATCGTTTACGACCACCAGTGGCTCTACGGAGCCGCTGAAATTATAGTCATAAGCAGGTTTAAGGAACGCAACACCTGGGGTCTGCTTCCCGTCGATACGTTCCAGATTCATGCCCGTCAGCGATTTGACAAAGGATAAATTCAACTGTTCGCCATTCGTATAACCCGTCAGGTAATTCCAGACGACGGTCCGGCCATCTTTGGCGACGTTTTTCAGAATAAACGTTCGTTGAGCATCCGTCAGCTTATAGACATTCATGAAAACCACCGCTTTGTACTGGGCCAGGTTGACCCGGTTCAGGTCGAAATCATAGACATGGTCGCCGACTGCACCCGAGCGCATAGCCTGCTCGATGGAATGATCCAGTACGTTGACCGTGATGGGCAATGGTGCCGATTTCAGGTAATAGAACACATCCTGACTCCAGACATACAGCACGTCCGCTTCGGAATGATAGGGTACAGTCAGGCGCTTTTCGAACAGTTCTTTTTCAGCCTTCATGGCTGCCAGATACGTCGGATCATCCCACCAGCCAAAGCCTTTCTGCGGGCCAAAATCATAGAACCAGAAACCGATACCCCGCATCAGGGGCAATAGCGCACACCGTTTCATGATGTTCGCATACGTAGTGTCGTAACGAGACGTATAGCGGATATTTTCAAAATCGTTTTTAAACAGATAGCCGTTATCGATTTCGTCGAACCAGAGTTTACCATGGAGCAAAGTCGATTCGATGATCCCGCGTGAATTGCCGGAGCCACCCGCTTTACGGCTGTCGGGCCAATACGTCTGGGGAGCCGACAGATAATCGATGTACGGACTATCGAGAACCTGCTGAATAAACAGGTGACCGCCAACGGTTTGTCGATTGAATGTCATGTGCAGGTAGCCATAGAAAATACCCGTAACCAGCGGTCGGGGCCAGTTTTCCTTCGCTAATCGGCAGAAGTAAATTGCATCGTCGGCCACGACCTGCTGCTGGGCGGTGAAATAATCGATGGTGCGTTGGTCCTGAACCGGGTCTTTGAAAAAACCGTCCTGCGTTTTGAGCCGCTCCGTTACGTTCGGTACGGTCGCATTCTCAAATGTAACGCTTGTGGATTGCCAGGCTTTCTGAAACGCTGATGTCGTTTTGTACTTGGTTCGGAGCCAGTTGCGGAAGTAGCCCGTCATGGCCGGGCCAGTATCCGGGTCGTGTTCGATAAAGCCCCAATAATGCCATTCGCCATAAATGCCGCCCGCTATATGCATACCAATCAGGACGTTACCTTCTGGCGTTTTCGAAAGTTTCTGGCATAACTCAACTAGTTTCTGGCCCGATTCCTGCCGCCAGCGTGTGGATGCCAGACTGGCCCGTAAAGCCGCATGGATGTCGTGTTCTTCATTATGGTACGGAGGGCCAGCCCGCAAGGAGGTATCCACGGGTGTATCGGCATACTGAGTGCATTCTTCCGGGTGTGCTTTATTCCACCAAAAGGGCGCGTTGACGTGAATGCGTAGCACGACACCCGCATCGGGGCATTGGTCGAGTACCCCCCGAATTTGCCGCTGCGCCTTTCGAATATCGAGCGTATCGCTGTTTTTAGCCCAGATGTCTTCGAGCCACAAATCGACCTGAAACAGCCGAAATCCAATCTGACAAAAATTATGCAGGTTTCGGGCGGGCACCTCCTCCCACGACCAGCGTCCGCCATAGGCATGGGTGAGCGCGTAAAACGTTGGCGTTTGCGGGTTCCCATTTACAAACAAGGTGGGTCGACCATTAAACGGCTTTATCTCCGCCGATTTGGGCGATTGGGCCAGCAGTGATTGACAGCAAAAAAGTAAACTAAGGATATAAATGCCCTTTACGCGCCATTGTCGACCTCTGTAGATTGTCATTTCGTTTTGGTTTTGAGCCAATCCATCAATTGCTCCTGATACTCGCCGAGGTAACTGTGTTCGACTCCCTCGATTTCTTTCCACCATAGGTTTACGCCAGCCTTCAAAAAATCATCTTTGAGTTTACGGTTCTCGGTGTTCAGCCACTCTTTTTCGCCCCAAACCATCCATACCGGCATGCCTTTAAATTTGGCGGCTTCCTCATAGGTCACGTTTTTGCCCAGCGCTGCCGAATACAGCCCAACGGCCGCCCAGCGGGACATCGTTTTTTGAGCAAGGCGGAACGTACCACCGCCCCCCATCGAGAAACCATACAGGTATTGCCGTTTTGGATCGGTTTTGAACTGAGCATCGAAATCCTGTAGGCACTCAAAAATATCGGTCTCAGCTATATCGCGATAACCTTTGTCGCCCCTGCCCCAGGGAAGAATCATAAAGCCTTCCCGGCGGCTCATCTGGGCGGTAGCCCCCGCTGGTTTGGGTTGTAAATAATCGTAGAGCATGTGCCAGGGCGGATTGTTCGTACCGCCACCACTTCCATGCAGTTCTACATAAAAAGGGAATTTCGTTTTCGGACGGGTATAGCCATTTGGCAGAAACAACCAGTAATAGCTGTTTTTTTTGTCAGTTTTCGATTTGAAAGCCATGATGAGGGGGCGGGTGCCTTGTAAGTACGTTTCCCACTTTGCCCCCTCTGATTGAAAAAAGGCCAGTGTCCCTATAGCTGCCTTGATGTGTTTGTCATCAGGACGCAGCCCGTGCGTTGAATCCAGACTCATCTGTATAACCGACTCGAAATGCCGTTTCAATAGTGGATTTTTCTCACTTGCGGCCAGTGTCCGAAGGTAAGCAACCAATTGCTGTATGTCGGCCCGATCACTTGCCAGCGGTAGTTTAGGCATTTCGCTACTGCCTGTAGCGACCGATTGGGCATGTCCAGCGAGGTAAATAGCCGCCATAAAGAGCAGCAGCGCGTATTTTTTGACAGCAAAAGCGAACGTATTCATTCGGTGTATAAGATTCCGGTTGCAAACAACGCGTCTTGCAAGGTTTGTTTATCCTGCCTTATCCTGACAGTCGACAAAGCAGGACAATGCCTTGACGGGAATTTACGTTCTTGCCCACCATTCGTTTATCGTCCTGTCAAGAATTATGAAATCGCTTTCTAAAGTCCTTCTACTTACTGCCTTCTGTGTTCATAGCGTGTCCATAAGTTTTAGCCAGCCACAAACCCAGTTTGGGGAAGGTACGGGTGAGTATGGCCAATTTTTTACCAGCCTTAAAACGCAGTTAATCAATACGGAATATCGAAAAACGGTTCATTTTGGCGGCAAGGAACGCAAGCAGTTTGTGCAATGGATACGCGACAATGTACACGTCATGAAGGCGATGAAATACCTGGAACCGGACATTAGCAGTTTCTGGCAATTCTTTATGGAAAACCAGACACGCGAAGGCCTGTATTACGACTACTATTACCCCATGGTGGCCCGCGAAAGTCACCGTATGAATCTATTCGACAAACGATACTGGAAGATCATAGCGCGAGATACCATTCAAATGCACCGCCTGCCGGTGGAAGCAGATCTGGAATACCTGATGGTTGAAGGCGGACATTATATCTGGCAGGCTACTGGCGATACGGCTTACATACGCCAATGGATTGGCAAGCTGGAAAAAGGTCTGATGTATGACATGACCGATCCACTGCGCTGGTCGAAGAAGTACCAGTTGATAAAACGCGGCTATACGCTCGATACCTGGGATTTTATGCAACTTCCCACCACTCGGGCCGACTATGTTCGGCAGGGGCATGATGTACAGACCGGTATTTTTGACATCGACGAGAAAACGCCCATGGGAATCATGCATGGGGATAACAGCGGTCTGTATGCCGCCTGTCGGCAACTGGCGCAACTGTATGCCGTTTTGGGCAACGCTGCCAAAGCCTCCCACTGGAATGAACAGGCGGACGGGATTCGGAAACGGACGAATGAGCTTTGCTGGAATGGTCGTTTTTATGCCCATTTCGTTCCTGATGATCCAACGCCATCCTACCTCAATATGGATCAAAAGAACACCCTGAGCCTATCGAATCCATACGATATAAATCGAGGTTTACCAACCGAATCCATGGCCGAGTCGATCATTCAGACTTACCTCAGTTTGAAGGGTAAAAATGTAGAAAATTCCTTTGCCGAATGGTTTGGCGTTTATCCACCTGTTGAACCAAGTTACGCCGATTATCTGCCCGGATCGTATATGAATGGCGGGGTGAATACCATTGTGGGAGGAGAGTTGGCGAAAGCTGCGTTTCAGCACGGCTACGAAACGTACGGGGTGGATATTTTGAATCGAATGATACAGCTTAACGAAAAACATGGTGGCAAACTACCCGTTTCCTACAAGCCCGATGGCACTGTAGATGCTGGCATTCCGGACAACTGGGGCCAGGCCGCTGTGATGAGTGCGATGGTAGAAGGCCTGGCTGGTGTAGTGGATAAGGGAGCTTTGTTCGGACAAGTTGAATTGACTCCCCGATGGCTGGCTGCGGGAAAGAATGACGCATCTGTTACCATCGCCTATGGCCCCTCCGGCAAATCTGTCAGTTATGTTTACCACCATAATTCCAAAGCGAAGACCATTGCGCTTTCGATCAAGGGTGACCCTAAGCAGTACACCGTCCGACAGCTTTTACCGGCTGGCAAGCAGGTTAAGGGCCTTACTGTTGACGGCAAACGGATGACGGCTACGGTTGAAAAAGTGTTAACCAGTCAGTATGTAGTTGTTCCGACCATATCTGGTGGCGACCATCGGATTGAACTAACGTATCGATAGGTCGCTGACTCTGGAACTAGAGGTTTTCCTGAATGTTGACTGGGTAGTAGAGGTGGTTGCAAACGACCATTCAGGTTGTAGAAGAACGATCGGCAGAAGTTCCAAAAGGGCCTTCTCAGCTATCTAAAGGGTTTACCATCTCCATAGTCGGCCTGTTTCCCAAGGTCAAAATTTGCATACCTAGTCTGTAATTCCTGAACACTAGCATAGTCATGCATCCTGCCCCATCCATGTGTCTCTTGGCCTACAAATAGGATTTTCTTCTCCATCCGAACGTAACTCTCAAATACATTCATCAGTAACGGTGCAGATATGGATAAGTCTTTCGGCCAATTTTGGCTATCCAGTTGATCAATATGGGTCTGATAAACCTCCTGAAACTGGTGGTTAAAATGATTCATGTTGACAATAGACGCGTAGATGAGTTTGTAACCTTTGGATACAACATTGGGGGGATCAAAAAGGGTTAAAAGGTTTCCACTTTTATTTAAAAGCCTTAAGCCTGTATAGGCTCCTATGAATTCCAGCTCTTAGTCTGATACCTGCTACAGCCTGCTTTTGAAAACTATAGTGTCATCTCTCGAACTTAAATTCAATTGTAACTTTTTGCTCTGTGTGAAAGGTTGATGTAACGTAGATGATATTTTAGGTAGATGACGATGTGAATTACCTACCCAGTAGGTTTGTGGTATCCCTTGCGGTGCCCTTAAATAAAAAAACCACTTAGCGAAATTCGCTAAGTGGTTTTTTTATTTAAGGCTCCCGAAGCTGGGCTCGAACCAGCGACCCTCTGATTAACAGTCAGCAGATTATTGGTTTAATATGGTTCAATATGATTTATAATATACTGATTATTAGATGTTTATAAGATATACAATTTCGAAATAAACCGTATAAATACGGATTTCTTGTGCAAATCTTGTGCAAATTTTTCGTATCTTTAATTCATGAACACAAACGTCGTGATTTCCTTAGATACACGCCGTGCCAAAAAGGACGGCACCTATCCGGTCATTATGCGGCTAGGCCATAATGCACAAACAACCTCTATCCCCATTGGAATAAGCGTTGCTGTAGCGGATTGGGATGAGAAAAAACGGGCTATTAAAAAAAGCTACAAGGGCGTTAGTTCCGTTACCCGACTGAACAATCAGATTGAGAAGGAGAAGACCGATGCGATGGACATCATTCTTAAACTCCATGAATTAGGCACGCTTCAAACCTTGTCGATCACATCCTTAAAAGACCGGATCACACAAAAGGAAGCGAAGGATTCGTTTCTGCAATTTGCCAGTCAATGCGTGGATGAACTGATTAAAGCGCATCGGGTTGGTACGGCCAGATCGTATAAGGGCTTAATCAGCGTTTTGAAAGAATACCGCAAGGGGAAAGATTTATTGTTCAAAGAGATTACCTATGATTTCCTTGCCAGATTTGAGACCAATCATAAAAGCAAAGGGAATGGCGCTAATGGTTTAGCTGTCTATATGCGGACAATTCGGGCCATCTATAACAAGGCCATTAAGTCTGGGGTGGCCGATAAAGAATTGTATCCCTTCGATGACTATAAGATTAAGACTGCTCCTACCGAAAAACGGGCTTTGGACGCAGAGTTTCTCAAAACGATTATTCAATTGGACATTCCCGCTACACACCTATGCTTTAATACGCGCAATTATTTCGTTGCCAGCTATATGATGTACGGAATGAACTTTGCGGATATGGCTTACTTGGAAAAAAGCTCTGTGGAAAACGGGCGCGTCCGGTATCGCCGAAGAAAAACGGGTAAGTTATACGATATTAAGGTTACCCCGCAGCTTGAAAGCATATTGGTTCACTATATGCAACAAACTCCTGATTCCAGATTCGTCTTTCCGATTCTGAAACGGGACTCGCCAACCCTTCGTGAAAAGGACATCCAATGGGCCAGAAAACGGTACAATAAAAAGCTAAAGATTTTGGCTTCGCTATGCGGGATTGACTCAAATCTGACAAGCTATGTGAGCCGACATTCATTTGCGACCCAGGCGATGCTGCATGATATTCCGCTCACGGCTATCAGCACAATGCTTGGTCATTCCAGCGTAAAAACTACTGAAATTTATCTCAAAGGTTTGCCAGTCAATATCCTAGACAATTACAATGAACGAATTTTAGGATAAGTTGAGTAAATGACGTAAGCAACCAATTGGCTATTAGTCCGTTAAATAAAACGGGCATGAATAAAAGTCAGTATTTAGGCAGTTCGTATAGCTTTTACCGGTAGACTATCTATTTTGGTCAAAAAAGCACAATGGAAGTTATCTGTCTGCACGATGACGCTTTTTACGCCTTGATCGACAAGGTTCTTGAACGGGTTCAGCAACAGCAAGCGACCAAGGAAGACAAATGGATTTCAGGCAGCGAAGCCATGAAGAAGTTGCGTATCCAAAGTAAAACAACTTTGCAGAAGCTTCGTGATGAAGGCAGCATTCGGTTTTCGCAGCCTGAGAGAAAGATCATCTTATACGACAGCGATTCCATCAACGACTATTTATCTCGCCACACTAAAGAAACCTTTTACCCATGACAGAAGATGAAGAAGAGCCATCTCCAGAGTTCGTTAAGGGCTATAATCATGGCTACCAACTCGCCAAGTATGAACCGGAGCTATTGGACAAAATCTTGAAGTCCCAAAGTGACAACGCTCCCAACGATTACAGCAGAGCTATGGTGCATGGGAAAACCCAGTGTGAGCAAGAAAAGCTTGTTGCTGAGATGAAAGCCATTCGTGAACGTCAAAAGCAGACAATTAGAAGGAAACGATAAGCGACAAGTATTGCTGACCGATTAATAAATTATTAAGATTAATATTCACTAAAAAAATTAAAATTCACACCCATTCCCTTTCAATTCCACTTTAACCTGATGTTCAAGCCTAATAAAGTTGTTATTCACGAGTTGCAAAAAAGCCCTGACCATGCAGGAATTACTTGGTTTTTGTCTGATAAATTAGCAGGGGTTAAACCATCAGACTACATATCCCTTGAGAAAATGATTAGGGGGTTTGATAGAGAAGGTGTATTTCATGGTTATTTCGGAGAGCCAGAGATAAACCCCTTTGCTGCTTCTTTTAAATCATATTTTACTTCGCAAAAAGAAGATGAGCAGTTTGTTGCTTTTACTAAAGAGGTAGTACCGCAATTAAATCATTTACTGGATAAGAAACATTTTGCACGCGGTGGCTATTACGTTTTCTGTGAGTATGAATTTGAAAACAATAAAGGCCTTGGTATATTTTTAGTTCGTGATACAGAAGGTACACTATTTAAAGTCGATGATAAATCTCATAGCTTCCAACTTGATAAAATCAAGTATATGGAAACCGATAAAATGGCTATGGGCTGCCAAATTGACTATATAAAATATAGATCAGAAGGTCAAAAATGTTTAGCATTTACACACAATCGTCAGAAAGAAGTATCTGACTACTTTGTCGAATGGATAGGATGCCAAAATCGGAAAAGCGGTAAGGAATCAACAGAAGATTTATACAAGCTTATTGATGCTATTAGAGACGAACTACCAATAAATCCTAATACTAATGAGAAAGTTACAGCAGAAAAACTGAAAGAAGATATTTTTAATTTAGTTGAATCTGAGCAAACAAAGACTCTTGATTTGCAAACCATCGGGAAGCATTTATTCAATGATAATATGTTTTTCTTAAATAAAGCCAGAGCACACAAAATAGAAATTGATTCTTCTTTTAAGCTTCATAAATCTACCTTTGCCAAATATAACTTATTTGATGTTAAAGACGATGATTTAGGGATAAAATTGAAATTTCCTAAACATCGATTTGGTGATAGGCGTACTATTAAAATAAAAAATGAAGGAGCCGATAGGAAATTAATCATAGAATCTCCTTCACTTATTGACCAAATTTTACGCCGTTTAGAACAAATGGGCAATGAATAGTCGCATGCAAAACATAGTAGCATTTTGCAATTTGATAATTCCTGCTGCCCCAGAATATAACCAGCAAGATGGTACTATTGAATTTGTTGCTGACCAACCTGAGTTAATTGTTGAAACCTTACAAGATTTGCAGATAAAACAAGTAGACAGTATTGGAAAAAATATTCAAATTTTGCTTGACCAAAATGATTTAATAATATTTTTTAATGAAAACGACTTTTTTGATCGTATAGCACCAAATAATTTTGAATGTGATTTACTGATTATATATACATCCAAAGGAGTTCCCTACTTTTTTGACCATACTAGCGGGGAAACATACATAAACTTTAGTTTTGAGGAGAGAGATTATTTATTTTCAAATGTTCAAATTTATTTTAACTATATACAATTTTTAAGAACCCAAGACCATCAAGAAGATAAGCCATTTTATTTTGTTGATCATTTCAATGATACCTCAGACCAAATAATTTTTACCTCTTCAAAAAAGGAGGGGAAATTAAGTATCCCGTTTGGAAAAACTAGGCCAGATTTCAATCGAGATAAATCATTAAAAAGTACATTTGAACAATTTAAATTGGCTTTTGATGATCAAAATAGACATCTGCCTAAATTTATAAAATACGAATTATTTAATTTTTTACCGAAAATTGATAGAGATGAGCGTATGAAGGCTTTCATTGAAAAAATGCCTGAGATGCTTCATAATGCTCAACAAAACTTCGAGATATATCTTAATGATCTATCACTTGACAAATTAAAATCAGAGTATAGAGATAGCCAAGAACAATATTTTACTAAGCTACGTGAGCTACTTGGCAAGGTGATTAACCAGACAATAGCTTTTCCGCTTTCTATAACTGTTACGGCATTTGCTACATTTAAGGTCACTGATTCAAGCCAGCCTTTAACGACAGTATTTCTGCTATTATTAATAGTTGCCGCTTTTTTAGTGTTCACATTTTATACAACATTTCTTCTAGGAATACAGCAAGACGATGTTAGAGAACTGAAAAGCAATTTTGAGGATGATTTTGCGAAGCTTGCTAGAAATAAATTTTTTGAAAAAGAAAGTAATATAGAAGATAGCAAGCATTTTAAAGAAGCGAAACAAAAAGTATTAAAACAATTCTCTAAATTTAATTTAGCTGTAAAAATTTATTTTATCATTCAAGTGTTTTTTAATACACTCTTCATTTGCTTTATTCTATTTCAGGTTGGAATGAGTATAAAGTGGCTTGTTCCTCTTGGAATTTTATTGGTCACGGCTTTATATTTTGTATTTAATTACTATATTACTCATAATACTAAGTAATGTTATTATATAATGGGTATTTATTTGGGTTACTCATAAGCTAGCCTGTTTTATAATATCAAGAAACAAAATCACTTTATTTCGATCAGCTTTGTAAAACAAGAATGGCTCGACGTCTTTTGCCATGTCATCCATATCCAGCGTTGCACAGTGTGCTATGAGTCTTTCTTTTAAGGCATTGGCTGTATCGATCCCAATCTTCTGGTTGAGGTAGGCATAGTTTGGCTTGATCTGACGCCCCAGTAGAAAAACGACATCAAAGAAATCACGTCCTTTATTACGGGGACGGTTGAGTATGGCATAAAACTTTTGCGCTAGAATAACATCAATCGGTGTCACAAAGATACGTGCAATCGTATCGAAGCGATTGAGCAGCACAGTTTCTGGCTTGAAAACGAAGTTCTGTGGCTCTGTATCCAGTTGAATTAATATTTTCTCCTCTTTATAACCGGACAAGCCGTGCTCAAATAGCATATTGGGGAACCTAATATAACAGTGGTACGCCCCTTTATTGACCGTTTTGAATTCAACCGTATAGCCCTGTAATTCGAGCCCTTCGGCAATCACAGTAGAAACCTGATCAAATTCTTCTGTGGATATATTGAAGTTGTCAAAATCCAAATCTTCCGAAAAACGCTGATTATCGTGTACGAGCCGTAAGCATGTACCGCCTAAAAAAGCAAACTGATTTCGGAAATCACTGTTGAACAAAATTTCCAGGATTCGACATTGAAGGTACTCGCGCAGCATGAACCGACGGGCTTGTTGCACATGCTGGGGGAAAAATGCCTGAATGGATTGTAGGTTAATCATCGGACATCCGTTGAATGAGGTAGTGGGCAAGTTCGGTTATACGCTGATTACAATAGAATTCAGCATATTCCCGAATAATATTGGGTTGAGCGATTTCAGCTAAAATTGCCCAGTTGATCCGCAAGGCATCGATGTCGGTGGTATTATGCCACTGAGTATTAAGATAAATCGTATCGAGAAGTGCTTTTTCGGGCTCTGCAATCAGGAGTGGTTTATTATTCCAACGTTCGATCCGGTAGCCGAAAAAGAGGGTTGGCTTGATGTGTTTATAAACCCATTCACCAATAGGCGTTGAGAAAGACTTGGTTTTATGGGTTGATACCGAATAGGTTTGGTAGACCCCTTCGGGAATTAAGCCATAATAGCTGAGGGCTGACCAGAGCGAGATATAGGAGTCGCGGTAAATCCGGTTGGCTGTATAAAACGCCAACTGCTCGGTTAACGGCTGGTCTGTCCAGCGATAAAACCGATTGATGATTTTTTGAATGTAGTTTTTGGCTTGCCAGTCGGATAAACGTCGTGCATGGAAGTCAGGAAACTCTTTTTGCACTTCATGGAGTTCAATAACGCCGCTTTCCTGAAAGGCTCGCTGGAAGGTAACGAAGTCCATCTATTTCCTTTTTTTGCTAAAAATAGTAAAAAAAGGAAATACTATCTTTCATGCTCGTTGTCAAGAGAAGTGATACACTCTCATTATTAAAGTGTTTATAGCCTAAATTGTTAATTTTCATAATTATGACATATAAACTAGACGGGTTGCTACTTATCGTCTGAAACCACGCCGATGCTGTTGTTGCTGCTTTTGCTCACGTTTTTCACGCGCCTGTTGCGCTAATTTTTTGACTTCAACTTCATCGACTGGTTGCCCTTTTGCGGGCTGAGAACACTTGATTTCTTGACCACCTTCCGTGCCTTGTTGATCCCCGATTTGGGTTGAGGTTTGTTGCTGTCGGTAAGCCTTTATCATGTCAGTCGCTTTGTCCTGGCTTTGAGAAATATCGGGGGAGGGTTCCGGCGGTGTCGGCTCTCCTAAGTACTCCCGTTGTTCTTGAGCAAAACGTGTTTGTACATCTTTGACCTTCTTTTCATGGAGTGTTTTGAGCCGATCTAATTGGCCATCATACTTGGCCTTATCGTAATGATCGTTTTGCAGTTGCCGGATAGTGGCCTGATCTGCAAAATATTCCTGATTGAGCCGTTCAAGTTCCTTGTCTTGCTGAGCTAAAAGATCGCTGTATGCCATAGGTATTATAAGGGTAACAATAAATTACCTAATCTATTGCAGTGATAATACGTCACAGGTATTGTGACCACTAACGTCGACGACCACCTCGCCGAAGCTGATTAGTTTGTCGTCGTTTTTTAGTCTCCTCCATCAGTCTGGCGATCTCGTCTGCCTTCGCTAAGCTTTCGGTGATCTCATCTCCAGACGGCACCAACCTTTGCTCGATTGGCTCTTCTTGACGAATTGGCGGGAGTTCAGAAAACAGCTTGTACAACTTCTCCGCAGGGAGGTCAGTGTCTTGGCTATTATGACGTCTGGTTTCTTCATCAAATCCGTCTAGTTCGAATGAGCAGCTTTGACGAACCCAGAATGCAACCTTTGGATCAGTGCCAGTCGTCTCTTTGGAGACCGTCTCTAAGATTTCCCGCCGATAAGCCGCTCGTTTGTCTTCCAAATAAGAAAGAACACGGGCTCGTCTATCATTTCGTTCAAGATCTTCTGCCGACCGTGACCATGAAAAAGGCACTTCTTTCATCGTATCCGATACGTGGTAAATGACCTTATCCATTTTCTTGAGCTGAACATTCGCTCTCGCGGCAAAGTCCCCTAAATAAGCGTATTCATCGGGATATAACTTATCAAATTTAAAGTCCATAGGCTTGGCGGCTGGATAGAGTAATAAGGCGTTTTGCTAATTTCTTTTTCAAAAATTTGTTCGATAGTAAACGATCATTAACCCCCGTACACAGATTCCTCTTTTTCAATGTTTCTTCATCGGTAATCCCTTGTCTATCAAGGCCTAGTCACGTAAAAATAATCGATTTTTTATCCAAATCTGTTCAAAGGTAATCCATCGTTTACATCTGAACAAGATCGAGGCCAACTCCCTATGAAACAGGCGATTGCTTACTACCGCGTGTCCACACATCGACAGGGACGAAGTGGATTAGGCCTGGAAGCGCAACAAGAGGTGGTCGCTACTTATTGTCGGCAGAATGCGTATGATCTGATTGACGAAGTCATAGAAGTCAAATCCACTCGCAAACAACAGTACAGGCTTTTACAAGCACTGGATACATGTAAACATCGGAAGGCCACGTTGATGGTCGCTAGGCTGGACAGGTTAGGCCGGGATGTTGAGAAAATTGCCAGGTTGGTCAAGTCCGATGTGGAGATTGTGGTGACCGATAACCCGCATGCCAATCGGTTCACGATCCATATTCTGGCCGCAGTCGCCGAAGAGCAACGTCAGCGGATTAGTGAAACAACAAAAGCCGCTTTGGATGCGGCCCGAAAACGAGGAGTGGTCTTGGGAAAGCATGGCAAGACATTGGCTTGGCGAAATAAAAAAGCGGCCGATGAATTTGCCAACCAGCTTGCGCCGATCCTCAAGTCTTTAAAAAAACGAGGTGTTATCACTGTGCGGGCGATTGCTCAGGAGCTCAACCGGCAAGGTGTACCAACCTTTCGGGGCGATAGTCAGTGGCACCCCAGTACCGTTTGTGTAGTACAAAAGCGATTGAAACAAAAACAACCAATAACCATGAAAACACGACCCCTTATAACTCCGTCGAATAAAAACAACCTGCTCTTTGATGATCGTTCGCTGCTAGAAATGGCATTCGGTGAGAAGGCATTGGCGCTTGCCTCGATCAATACCAATTGCGATTGCGATGGCTATTACCCCAATCCCAACGATGAAGAACGCGATACCCACCAAATCCCCGCATCTGCTGCTGCGATCTGTTGACGCGCAGTATTCTTATGTTGTCAATTGTGCCTATCCGCAGTCACTTCGCCTGTTGACGAAGCCACAAGCTGATATTTTAGCGGCTATGGACGGGCAGTCTACGATTTCTATGTTGAGTGAGCGGCTTGCTATTCCACCAACTGTACTAGAGGAATTTTCAAATCTGCTCGTTCAGACGGAGATCATTCGCTTTGACGATCAGTTCACCAAGCTTCAGAAACCAGCCATTCCCCAATCACTCAACTTCTGGATTCACACCACCAATCGCTGTAATCTGGCCTGTAGCTATTGTTATATTTCGACCTTGAATACTACCCAAGGGATGCTTGATGAGACCAAACAGCAATTGCTGGAGAAGGTGGTCGAAACGGCTAGCAAGCGAAAGCTCAAACAGATTAAATTCCGATTGGCGGGTGGCGAACCCTTAACACAGTTCAAATCCTGGAAAGTCTTCATCCCTCAAATCCGTCAGCGATTGCAGGAAGTTGGGTGCCGTTTTGAAGCCTCCTTTATTACCAATTTGACCATACTTACTGATGAGATCATCACTTATTGCAAGGCACAGGGTATTGGCTTTGGTATTTCGCTGGACGGCTTGGAATATGACCATGATGCCAGCAGGCCTTTTAAACAGGGAGCCGGCACATTCAAGTACATTGATCGAAATTTGCGAAAATTACTAGCTCACCAGATCCCAGTCACAGTCAACACCGTTCTCAGCAATCAAAATTTGCGAGGCTTACCCGCATTGACTCGCTATCTGATTGAGCTGGATGTCCCGTTTCGGTATTCGATTGTCAAAGGTGAAGTGCTTGATGCCGAGCTTTTAGAAAGCAGTTTGCTGGAATCGTATGCGATTATGGAGGAGGCTATCCAAAAGGGATGGCAATTCTCGCGTCGGCACCAGTTTTGCGATCTGAAACCCCAGGAACTAGGCTTTCAGACCTGTGCGTCGGGTTTTTCCGGTGGTGCTATCTATGTCGATGGCACCCTCAATTATTGCCATGTCCATTTTGGCGATGACGCTCAATTATCCCATTCCATCTTCGACCCTGAACTGGATCTAGTGGATATGATCCAGCAGGGTAGCCATGAAGAAGACAACCGGTCGGCTGATTGCAAGGCTTGTCGATACAGTGCCGTTTGTACCAGTGGTTGTCCGGTCTACCGGGTGAATGGCAAAGATCCCCAATGCAGCCTGTATCATCGGATCATTCCGTTACTATATGAACTACAAGCTAAGGAACGCTTAAAAGCGTTACGGGATTTTAAAATCCTTTAACTTCTGCTGGGTATCCTGCTGTTAAATAGGGAAAGTGGAGGTTACCAATGACATGGGACGTAACGGTTTTGATTTCGTGGTTGGCTTGGTTTGTTCTGTTGTATCAAGTTTATCTCCAACGAACCCATAACGAAAAATCGCTCAAGCCGTTGGGTCAGATTGATTTCAGAGATCGGCCAGATCAACTCTACATTCGTGTCAGCAATAATGGAGTAGGACCAATGATTGTCGATCGGTTGTGTTTTATCAAAAACGGCAAACGCTATGCGGCCATTGAAGACTGTCTGGAACTAGACAAACGTTCTTATGGGCGGCTTGATGGCAGCGAGTCCGTGCAAAAAGTTATTTTTCCCAATTCGTCATTGACGATTTTTGAAGCCTCTCTTTCTCCTCAAGAGAACGAGACAGCCTTTAACCGCGTCCGCGATCAGCTAAGTTCAATCACCTTGATCGTGGAGTTTCACGACATCTACGACAACAAGATGACTATCGAGCGTGATTTTGGCTGGTTTGCCAGACATATGCTGAAGGAGGACAATAACGATAAAATAGGTTTTTATTGTGATATCTAGTCAGAATAAACCAAGTTTTGTATAAGCTTAAAAGACCGAGCGGATCCTATAAGCGGTTCTATACTTAAACCAATTATCCTTGTAAACCTAATATGTCGTTTTATAATTGCAAGGATGATAGTATGTAAGGCTACTCGATTTCCAAAATGTCATGACAATCACTTTAATTGATGTAATGCAGTAAATTCGCAATTTTAAGTCAGTAACGTTTTTCGTTGGCTATCTACTTACTTCGGACAATTTGAGCGCCTGATTCCGCCACTGTCAAATCAGTTGATTTTATTCGTAATTATATGTGGTAGGTGTCTGATAATTAGTGAGTTAATGTAGCTTATCTAGGATATAAATCGCCAATATAAGATCAAATCCTATTTTCCAAAATTTAAGCTTTGGGCTCTTTGACTAGCTTTACGAAAACTCAAAGCTTGGCCATAATGTGCTTTTTTATAATTTTATGAAAATAAAATTAGACGTATCTAATAGAGTTAGGCAAACGGATCATTTATTAAAATTCAAACCTATTAAATGAGTTTTACACCACTAAGACCCCGCCAAGTAATTAATAAGGCTTTTCTAAAAGTTAAACCTAACAGGCTTGATATCGAAAAATTCAAAAAGAATTTAATTACGGTATTAGACCAAATACACGAATTAGAATCTGAAGAATTTCATAAAAATATTGTTTCACGTTTTCTAGAAACTACATATTACTCTCCAAATCATTACATTAATACAAAAGGGCGTAATGATCTAGTGATTCACAACGGGAATACCACTTATACTTCTGTTGGGGTAATTCTAGAAATAAAAAAGCCAGCGAATAAAGTAGAAATGCTAAAGTTGGGACAGCTTAATACCAAAGCTTTCCAAGAATTACTATTGTATTACTTGAGAGAAAGGATTACTAATAAAAACTTAGAAATCAAACATATTATTGCTTCAAACCTTTACGAGTGGTTCATATTTGATGGTGCTATTTTCGAACGAGTTTTTGCCCAGAATAAAAAACTAGTTCAAAGATTTATTGATTTTGAAGAAGGAAGGTTAGGAGACCGTAAAACAGAATATTTCTATAAAGAAATTGCTGAACCGGCCATTTCTGCTATTCAGATTACAGTTCCTTTCACTCATTTTGATATTCGCGATTATGATAAGATTCTGCGTAATCACGACAAACAGGATGATCATAAGCTTATTGCTTTATACAAACTTTTATCTCCTGAGCATTTACTAAAGCTTCCTTTTAGTAATGACAGTAATTCACTTGATAAAGGATTTTATAGTGAGTTACTTCATATTATAGGGCTGACTGAAACCAAAGATGGTGGAAAAAAGATTATCGAGCGTAAAGTAGCTGTAGAGCGTAATAAGGGTTCGTTGCTTGAAAATGCTATTAATCAGATCGAGAGTTTGGACAAAATGTCTCGTTTGGAAAAACCAAGTCAATTTGGTTCAACATACGAAGAATGCCTTTTTAATATTACTCTTGAACTAGTCATCACGTGGGTAAACCGTATATTATTTCTTAAACTTCTAGAGGCTCAATTAATTAAATACAATTCACGATCTACTCATACAAAAAAAGGTGATTCTAGCTACTCATTTCTAAATATAGGTAAAATTAAAAATTTTGATGCCTTAAACAGTCTATTCTTTGAAGTACTAGCAAGGAAGCCAGAAAGCAGAGACAAAGAGTATAGTAATATCTTTATAACAGTTCCTTATCTCAATAGTTCTCTTTTTGAACCAACTGATATTGAGCACGTTACTATTTTTGTGAGTAATCTAAGAGATGATTATACCTTGCCCATTTTGCCATCGACAATACTAAAGACCAAAGAGGGTAAAAAGCGAGCTGGTGAAATTAATGCCTTAGAATACTTTTTTGAATTTTTAAATGCTTATGAATTCAGTGGCGAAGGTTCAGAAGAAATTCAGGAGGACAATAAGACGTTGATTAATGCATCGGTATTAGGCCTAATTTTTGAAAAAATTAATGGCTATAAAGACGGATCATTTTTTACACCTGGCTTTATAACTATGTATATGTGTCGGGAAACGATTAGACGAGCAGTTGTACATAAATTTAATGAGCTTAAAGGATGGAATTGTTCAGATTTAGATCAACTTTACGATAAAATTGAGGATAAAGTTGAAGCGAACCAAATTATCAATAGTTTGAGAATATGTGATCCTGCTGTTGGTTCAGGCCACTTTCTAGTATCTGCTTTAAATGAAATTATTAGTATTAAGAACGATCTAAAGATTCTTTTTGATCGAACTGGTAAAAGGCGACTTCGCGATTATCATATTGAGGTTCTGAATGACGAGCTTATTATAACTGACGAAGATGGCTCGCTTTTTGAATATAATTTCAATAACCTCGAGAGCCAACGAGTTCAGGAGGCTATTTTTCATGAAAAACAAACGATAATTGAAAACTGCCTCTTCGGTGTTGATTTAAACCCGAATTCGGTAAAAATTTGTCGATTAAGATTGTGGATTGAATTATTAAAAAACTCTTATTATACCCCTTTAGGTAATACAGTTCTTCAAGAACGAGCTTTAGAAACACTTCCTAATATTGATATCAATATCAAGTGGGGTAACTCTCTTATCAGCCGATATACATTGGATGCTGATTTAAGCCAAGCCTTAAAAAAGAACAAATTATCGATTGAAGATTATAAAGCTGCTGTTCAGACCTATCGAAATGCAGAAAATAAAGAGCAAAAACGTGAAATGGAACGATTGATCAATAGGATCAAAAGTGATTTTCGTACAGAAATAAGTAATAATGATCCTAAGAAGAAAAAGCTATCTAAGCTAACTGGTGAGTTTTTTAACATTACTCAAAGTCAATTATTTGCACCAAGTAAAACAGAAGCAAAGCTGAATAAGCAGAAGCAAGAAAAGCTTAAAAAGGAAATTACTCAACTCACTACATATATCGAAGAAGTGAAAAACAATAAAATGTTTGAAACTGCATTCGAGTGGCGGTTTGAATTTCCAGAAATATTGAATGATGATGGTGACTTCGTTGGTTTTGATGTTCTTCTAGGCAACCCACCCTATATTCAGCTACAAAAATTGGGGCAAGAGAGTGAAAATCTGCAAAAGGTTGGCTATCAGACATTTGAGTCGATGGGGGATATTTATTCTTTGTTTTATGAGAATGGTTGGAATGTACTTAAAGAGAAAGGAATCCTCTGCTTCATCACATCAAATAAATGGATGAGAGCTGGGTATGGGGTATCAACAAGAGGTTTCTTTGGTGAAAAGACAAGCCCGCTTCTACTTATTGATTTTGCAGGGCAAAAAATATTTGAGTCTGCAACTGTTGAAACAAATATCCTGATGTTTTCTAAGGAGAAAAATCAAGGAAAAACGATTGCATGTATAGTGAAGGAAAATGTGTTAAATAATATGAGCGATTACGTTCGACAACACGCCACGACTACCTCCTTTTCCGGGAGCGAAAGCTGGGTAGTGCTGAGCGAAATTGAGCAGCGGATTAAGGCTAAGATTGAGGCCGTAGGAACACCCCTCAAAGATTGGGATATCGCCATCAACTACGGTATAAAAACTGGTTTCAATGACGCCTTTATCATTGATGGTGCTAAACGGGCAGAACTATTAAATGAAGATCCAAAATCCGCCGAAGTTATTCGACCGATACTTAGAGGGCGTGATATTAAGCGGTACTCTTATGAATTTGCTGACTTATATCTTATAGCTACTTTTCCAAGTTTAAAACTGGATATTGAGCAGCAATATCCAGCTATAAAAGGGCATTTATTAAGTTTTGGTAGAGCCAGATTGGAACAATCTGGAGGATCAGGAGCCCGTAAAAAGACTAATAATAAATGGTTTGAAACACAAGATAGTATAAGCTATTGGGAGGATTTTAATAGACAGAAAATTGTTTGGGGAGAAATATCTGATAAAACCAAGTTTGCTATAGACTTAGAAGGTAAGTATATGAATGAAGCAACAACTTTTTTAATGGTTGGCGAATCACTTATTTATCTAGTTGGATACCTAAACTCAAAACTATCAGAATACCTTTTTTCAAAGATTGGGACTACTACAGGGGTTGGAACGATCCGATGGAAAAAATATACTATTGAACAAATGCTCATCCCTAGACTAGAGCCATCCAAGGAAAACGAATATCAAAAGAGAGTGTTAGGGGCTTTAAATTGCATTACTCTTGGAAAAGACTACAGCTTACTAACTAGTGAACTCGATAAGCTAATTTATGAACATTTAGAACTTACACCAGAAGAAATAGAGTTTATTGAATCTGGGAATGCTGAGACTGCTCAATAAACTCTATTTCTTCTGGAGTTAAAGAATATAATTGAAATATCATTTCATTTAACAACTGCTGTTCCTGCTTAACAGACTCGCCTTTACCTACTTTTTCAATCAGTCTTTCTGCTTGATCAAGAATGCCTTGTTGAAGAGGGGCTGCAATAAGAGGGACTGGGAGTTGCTCAATAAACATAGGCTTGTACTCAAAATATCCTCCATTCCTTGTAACTCCTAGCTTTCTTATATAGTAATCAGCAACTTCGGAATTCAATATTGCCAGTAAGTATTTGCTTGCTGGTACTATCATAGGACAAGGAGCATTAACAAATAAACCTTCTTCAGCTATAGCATACGAGGCACTCAAATTAAGATTACCCCAAACAATTTTCTGTCTATTAAAATCCTCGATATAAGCACAGTTGCGAAGATTGTATGGGGTTAAGCCTTTGTCAAGCCGTTTTTCCAACTCTGGCCAGAACTTATCTAAATGTCTTTTTATAGCTGGGTAGTCACTGATAATGATCGGCCTTATACCTTTCTCCTTTATCCCATTATGGATGTTTATCAGCCATAAATCAGCAAAATCATACCCATATCGTTTTATATCTCTGCCACGTAAAATCGGTCGAATAACTTCGGCGGATTTTGGATCTTCATTTAATAGTTCTGCCCGTTTAGCACCATCAATGATAAAGGCGTCATTGAAACCAGTTTTTATACCGTAGTTGATGGCGATATCCCAATCTTTGAGGGGTGTTCCTACGGCCTCAATCTTAGCCTTAATCCGCTGCTCAATTTCGCTCAGCACTACCCAGCTTTCGCTCCCGGAAAAGGAGGTAGTCGTGGCGTGTTGTCGAACGTAATCGCTCCTTTATTGTATAAAAATATGGTTTGCTTTTTTATAGATAATTTTGGTTTAAATCAAACACCCAATTTTCACTATATAATCCAATAACCAATGATTTACGGATACATCCGCGTTAGTACCGATAAGCAAACAGTCGAAAACCAACGCTACGAGTTAAACCAGTTTTGTGAGAAGAGTGTACTAGTAATTGATAAATGGATTGAAGAAACTATCTCCGGCTCGAAGAATCTGCAAGACCGAAAACTTGGGAAGCTCTTAAAAAAAATGAAAAAAGGAGATGTTCTTATTTGTTCCGAACTATCAAGACTTGGACGTAACCTATTGATGATCATGGGGATTTTAAATGAATGTATGAACCGAGATATCCAAGTTTGGACAATTAAAGACAATTATCGCCTTGGTAGCGATATTAACTCTAAAGTGTTAGCATTCGCTTTTGGGCTTTCTGCCGAAATAGAGCGAAATCTTATTTCACAGCGTACGAAAGAAGCATTGGCTCGAAAAAAAGCGGAAGGAGTAATCTTAGGTCGCCCAGTAGGGAGTAAATCTTCTAAAACCAAACTTACTGGTCATGACAAAAAAATCAAAGACTTACTGGACAAGCGTGTTTCCTACAGCGCCATTGCACGAATACTTGGTGTACACAGATTAACTGTGGCTAGTTATGCTACACAACATGGACTGAAGAACTAATAATCTAATAATGTATTTTCGGCAAGCAATTATTTCAATTGCTTGCTTTTTTTCTTCATTGAGGCCCGCCAAACCATCGATTACTGTGCTTTTAGGCCTAGGACATTATGATCGTTTACTGATTAAAGGAGCCCAATAATGAAATATCTCTTTCGCAGACCTATAAGAGGTAGTGGCGATAAAAAGTACCTGCAAAGAGAGTAATGGGGATTTATTAACCGATTAATGGAACCAGTCCAAGGGTATATGTGGCCTTGTATGTTGGTATGGCCGACTTGCGGTCCAAGATTCTATAATTGTAAATGGGCCGGATTTTCCTTTCAACGTTTTGACAAAATCAACCGCTTCATCTTTGGTATCAAATGAAGGTACCCAAGGATATCGACCGTTCTGTGGATCATTTACCCAAAAAGGCATTAATTCGTAGTGAACATCATTACCAAAACTGCCACCATTGTTTAAAATTCTGTAAACTTGGTATATTGAGATCATGTTTGTAATAGTGGATTAATACTCTAATTTAATGAAATAATGCATCTAGACAAAACGAAGCTTCTTCCACTCATTGAAAAAACCAAGACTTTAAACACAAAGTCTCAGTACAATTTTGCAGTCCCTTCTAAATCTAATGTATCTAAACATACTGCTGAGGATCAGCTTCGTACGCTGCTTTCTGGATTGTCGGGATGGTTAAATAAACATCCAAATCTTGTTAACGGATCAACTTACGGCCGGAAATTAGCGGAATTGAAGAGTAGGCTTCCTGACAAAAAAACTTACCATTACGGCTCGGGCCTTTCCGATAGTGATACGGAAGCAATAAGGTCTGAATTACTGACCCTCTTAAAAGCAATCGATCGTGAGAATAAATCCATTTTTATTGTTCATGGGCGTGATCATGATATGCGTGAGAAGGTGCAAAGTGCCTTGCGGGGTTTAGGCCTTGCTACTGTTGTGCTCGACAGAGAAGACGATTTAGGGCAAACGGTTATTGAAAAATTCATTAAAGAATCAGCACGATGTGAATATGCTGTTGTCCTCTGCTCGGCCGACGATGAAGGGCGATTGCGCACTAAAGCGCGTTCTTCTAAAGATGCTCCCTCACCACGCCCACGTGCTCGGCAAAATGTAGTATTAGAGTTAGGGTATTTTTTGGCTAAAGTGGGACGTGAAAATCTGTTCGTTCTACATCCAGAAGAATCCATAGAACAACCGAGCGATTTTCTGGGTGTTATCTATGAGAAGTATGATAAAGCTGGGCAATGGAAAGACAAATTGGTGCGAGCTTTAAGAGGTTCGGGGTTTAAGATTCCCCAAAAGCTTGCTGAGCGCATCTAAATAAATTGCTTTTCCATCTGGCAAAGGACCGAATTCCTTTGATCTACATCTCAGTACAGTTTGAGGCTACGGATAGGTTCGAAAACCACTTTGGGTGTAACCCCTGTGTAACCCCACGATATAACCTCCAATCATTATCAGCTAATTAACTAGTTGATTAAAATGGTGGGCCCGGCCAGACTTGAACTGGCGACCAGACCGTTATGAGCGGCCCTGTTGGACTTTATCACAATTTTATACCGATTGCTAGTTGTTTTATAATCAGATATTTATTCAATGTTTCTCCAAATCGAGTTTGCTTGAAGTTCATCCAAATTGACCTATACTGTAACCCCGGCGTAACCCCATATATCTAGTGGAGGAATGGATGGGCCAAAAGGTGAATTTTACAAAGGCTGCCATCGAAGCGGCCAATGCTCCCAAAAAGACCCGTCTTGTATTACTGGATACAAAAGTTGTTGGCCTGCAATGCCGAGTAAGTCCAACCGGTGTGAAAACCTTCAGCGTGTTTCGACGAATAAAAGGCGGAGCCCCTGAACGAGTGACGCTGGGTCGGTATCCCGATCTTTCAATTGAGAATGCGCGTAAGATGGCACTCGCGGTAAATGCTGAAATTGCTTCAGGGGCAAATCCCGCCCAAGTGAAACGAGTACATAAAGCGGAACTAACCTTTAAAGAGCTTTTTGATCGTTATCTGGATGGCCATGCCAAGTATAAAAGCCGAACCTGGAAAAAAGATGAGGGCAGATATCAATGCTACTTGGACAAGCCACTAGGTCATAAGCGTCATTCGGAAATAACAAAAGCGGATATTGCTACCATCCATGCCCGAATTACGAAACAGCCAGCCAAAGGCAAAAAAGATGGAGAGGGCAAACCTAAACTAAAAAGCGGTGCAACGGCCAATCGGATTTTAGATTTGGTATCGGCTGTTTTTAATTGGGGAATAAGCGTTGGCCTCTGTGAGGAGAATCCGGCAAAAGGTGTAAAACGGAATGCTGTCCGTAGCCGAGATCGTTTTTTACAAACCGATGAACTCCCTCGATTTTTTGAAGCGCTCTATCAAGAGCCAAATTCAACCATCCGTGACTATGTTTTACTTTCTCTTTTGACAGGAGCCAGACAAGCAAACGTATTAGCCATGCGCTGGGATGAACTTTCATTTGCGCGAAAAGAGTGGAGGATTCCTCGGACTAAAAATGGCGATCCGCAAACCGTAATGTTAATTGATGAAGTGATTCGAATATTAGACGCACGTAATGATAAGGGTTCTCTATTTGTCTTCCCTGGTACTGGTAAAAAGGGCCACTTGGTTGAGCCGAAGAAAGGGTGGAGCCGAATACTGAAACGGGCTGGTATTGATAACCTGCGGCTGCATGATTTAAGACGCACGTTGGGAAGCTGGCAAGCAAAAACAGGGGCATCCCTAATTATTATTGGAAAATCGCTCAATCACAAATCGTTGGCGGCAACTCAGGTCTATTCCCGCCTGGATAGTGATCCCGTGCGACAGTCTGTCGAGAGAGCAACCGATGCGATCCTGGAGGCTGGAGGAATAAAAAGTAAGCCAGCATGAAACCTTGGCTTTTAACCCAGCTTATCGGTTCTTGTTTGTTATTGATCAATCCCGTTTTTGATTGACGTTAGGTATTTATTCCTTCTATCATGACTATATTCCTACTTCATGTAGATTGATATTTTCAGATAGGGGAAGCCATGCCGACGACAAATGAAACACTGTTAGACCGCAAAGAAGCCGCTAAATACCTCCGTATTTCTCCAAACACGTTAGCCGTGTGGGATTGCACAAAACGCTATGATTTGAAACCGCTCAAAGTGGGCCGTGCTGTCCGCTATCGCCGGTCGGAGTTGGACAAGTTCATTGAACGCCAACTTCAGCAGTAAATAACTCCCCATTCATTCCCATCATTTTTTAGGAGATCGCCCGTGAACATTGATCAGGCGAAAGCGGTAGCTATTGTCGAAATTTTAGCCCGATTGGGCATTCACCCCAAACGAACAACGACGGGGAAAGTACTTTACCTATCCCCCGTGCGGAATGAAAAAACACCCAGTTTTTGGGTCGATACCAAAACAAATCGTTGGCACGATTACGGCGATGGGCGAGGAGGAGACGTTGTTGATTTAGCCACAGCCTATCTGCAATTCACGCGGGAAGCGCATACCGTTTCGGATGCCTTGCGCTGGATTGGCAACATGGGCGTTGCTGCGTATGCGATTACCCCCATTTATCGGCCTGACGAGCACCAGCATCATGATGCATCATTGGTTCTGAAATCAAAACGATCTATTCAGCATGTAGGGCTGATGCATTATCTGGATAAGCGTGGTATTCCACTTTCTGTTGCCCATCGCCATCTCAAGGAACTTCGCATTCAGAATACGCGGACGAATAAGTACTTTACCGCGCTTGGTTTTCCCAATGAAGACGGTGGCTTTGAACTCCGCAATCCCTTCTTTAAAGGCTGTTTACGCCCGAAAGCGATCAGTTTTATACGGGGAAAAGTACCCAAACCGGAAGGTATTCATCTCTTTGAAGGCTTCATGGATTATCTGTCAGCCATCAGCCAGTTGCAGGGCAGCAGCTTTGCCGACGATGCCATCATTCTCAATTCGCTTTCCTGTCTAAAACAAGCCATTCCCTATATGCAGAATTACGGTTACCGCATCGCGTATAGCTGGATAGACAACGACGAGGCTGGAATGAAAGCGACCAACGTTATCACTGAATTCTGTCAGACGCAGATCGATCTGCGGCATATGCCAATGAACAAGGTCTATGCTCCGCACAAGGATGTCAACGCGTGGCATATGCACAAACTCAACTTGACGCTGTAAAGAGAGGTAAGAATGTCACAACTGGCCATTCAATCGCTGTTTACGGTCAACGAAGTTGAGATCAGCTACCGTAACAAAACACCGTATCAGGATCGGATTCAGATTACCCGGTCCGCAACGGCTTATGAAGTCCTACGCACGGCTTGGGACGAAAATAAACTCGAACTGCTGGAACAGTTCAAGATTCTGTTGCTAGATCGGAAGAATAATTGCTTAGCAATCTCCGACATCGCCACGGGCGGTATGACCGCTTGCATTGTCGATCCCAAAGTGATTTTTGTGACAGCCCTCAAAGCCAATGCTTGCAGTATTATTTTGGCGCACAACCACCCTTCGCAAAACCTTCAGCCGAGTCCACAGGATTTAGCCTTGACGCGAAAACTATCTGAATGCGGCAAGCTGTTGGACATTGCCGTTCTCGACCACTTGATTGTCACATCGCATAATTATTATTCCTTTGCCGATGAGGGCTGTATGCCACGCTAACAGTCACCGGTTCAATTTTCATTCTGCCAAAAGCCAGAGTTACTTGTGGGTCTATACCCGACGCCACTCATTCCACCAACCACAATTTTCGCCAAGCCTTCGGCTTTCCCCGCCCGACCAAAATTCTGGTTGGTTCTCTCGCTAAGCCGCCGTGTTCTTTCATTCCCTGTAACCCCAACCATTGGAGCATGATACATGACCAAACCGATTACCCGCAAAACCTCATCAAGCCCTGCCGAACAGCCTCAACAAGATATTTACGCTCGTGTTACGGCTAAAATCCTAACCGATCTGGAACAAGGTAATCTCTCGTGGCGCAAGCCTTGGCACTCCGAACACATGACTGGTCAGGTCATGCGTCCTCTGCGCTGGAATGATATTCCTTATACCGGCATCAATACGCTCATTCTCTGGAATGCTGCCAGTGAGCAAGGCTTTACCTCTCCCTATTGGATGACTTTCAAGCAGGCCACCGACATGAAAGCCGCTGTCTGTAAAGGTGAGAAGGGCACCCAAATTGTCTATGCCGATAAATTCACCAAAGCAGAGGAAGATAGTAATGGCGAAATTAAATCTAGCCAGATTCCCTTTCTCAAATGCTACACCGTCTTCAATGCGTCTCAGATCGAAGGCTTGTCCGATGGTTTCTATAAAGCACCTGAACCCGTTGTTAAAAATCAGCAAGCGCGTCATCAGGAACTTGAACAGTTCTTTGCGCAGACGAAAGCCGACATTTATACCGGTTCCAAAGCGTGTTACACGCAGAGCACCGACCGCATCCAAATGCCGCCATTCGAAAGCTTTGAAACAGCCATGCGTTATTATGCTGTTTTAGCCCATGAACTCACCCATTGGACAAAAGCGCCTACGCGGTTGAACCGAGACCTTGGCAAAAAGCACTATGGTGATGAAGGGTACGCTAAAGAAGAATTGGTGGCCGAACTAGGAGCCTGCTTCTTGGCGGCTGATCTTGGCTTTGAACCGCAACCGGAAGAACATCATGCGGCTTATATCCAGTCCTGGCTACACGTGCTCAAGGATGACAAACGCTTTGTCTTTCAGGCCGCATCCCACGCGCAAAAGGCGGTTGAATACATTCATGCCCTGCAATGCCCTCGCCCTTGAGTTTCGAGGGCACAAACGATGTGTTGGTTCACGGACGATTTGACAGTTTCTTCAACTGTACCTTTCTTGGGTCGGTTGATAGAGCATGTCAGCTTAGCCCAATTGTCCGTCATGGCGCTTATCCCTCCTTTTTACGAGGTAAAAACGATCTACGACTGCGGCCCAAAATAGACATTGCACATCAATTTATGGCCTTGGAGAGCTGATACGGCCCCTTGCGCTTTGTTCGCTTCCATCATCAACAACACAAGAAAGGAGATTTGATGATGACTAACCAAACCGAAACCCGTTCGACCAAGCCAACCCACACGGTTTATGTTCTCAAACCGCAAGCCGATACTGAGCAAGCTGACTGGATCAGAGTAGGGGCT
This sequence comes from Spirosoma aerolatum, assembly GCF_002056795.1. Lineage (NCBI taxonomy): Bacteria > Pseudomonadati > Bacteroidota > Cytophagia > Cytophagales > Cytophagaceae > Spirosoma > Spirosoma aerolatum. The sequence goes on from NZ_CP020104.1 coordinate 975,815, forward strand.
GCTTGGGAACACGGCGATAAAGATGGCTTGAACCTGTCCTTGAACATCCTCGGCCAGAAAATTCCGGTTGTTGTTCGTAAGAACAAACCGAAAGCCTAATTGCAGCAAAGCCGGAGAGAGATTCTTTCTCTCCGGCTTTGATTTTGCCGAAAAATGAGTATTAAGCACGTATCAATTATCAATACAATCATGCTTGACAATATTACTCTTTCGTCATTAATTGCTTATGAGTCACATCATCCACTTGAAAGTTAAATCGTTTTATTAGGAAGCTCAGAATCGCAGTGGCATGTGGTGTGCGTGCTTCGTTTTCTAAGCCGTATGATTCTAACACCCATACAGGTACCTGACTTACCCAGAATCGGAATTCATCTGAAAAGATTAGTTCGATGGGTACGGCAATATTATTGTCAGATTCGTTTTCTAGGCGGATGGTATTAAATATGCCATTAAATACATCTTCATACTCTTTCCTTGAGGCAAATGGCCCTCGTTGTCTGACTATATAATTTGTCTTGTAATTGAAAATTACATGCTTCATAGCCAGTAAAATGTGCCAATCTAAATATCCTTCATTCCTTAATTCAGTTACTATTTCTTGCCCCCTTTTATCTGCCATCCAACTCCTTATGGTCATTGATATTACCTTGTCAAAATTGTCGTAGCGATTCTTTATATAGGTAAGTGTCTGCTCTTGATTATATAAGGGACTTATTGAATCCTTCCATTGTAATTCTGCTATTTCATTCAGGCTAAAATCATTGTACAGAATTGGTTTAGCAAAAACTGCGCGTTGCGTTTCCTCGAAGGTAGCTTGGCTAAAGAGTTGACGGTATAGCTTTTCGTAAGGCTGGACGATTAGCGTTTTTTCGGGTAATCCACCGTTTTTCAGCTTATCTTCGAATATTTGTTCTTTTGCCTTTATAGGTAACAGGCTTATATTCCGTATTAAGAAATAAGCCATGGTGACGATCTGAACTTGTAGCCACTTTACTTCTTCTGGATCTTTATCGTTAATTGAAGTTAATGTGGGTACAACAACCGTCCAATGTGTACGATTGTTGGATTCGGTTAATTCAAAGTCAACATTTTTGCCTTCATTTTTAACGGAAAGATCAATCTCAATCTTGGTTTTAATCAAATGGAGATCTTCTGGAATCAATTCAACTTGTAAAATCTGGAGACTAGCAACCACTTGCTCAGCGACTGGGGTAGTGTGCCAATCATTGTCAAATCTAATTTGCCATTCACTTCCTTCGGCAAACCAACGGATGGTACGGGTTGGTCCTAAATCACTGAAAGGTTCATCATCCAATTTATTTCTGTGAAAGTGCTCTAATAACTTTGTATCCGAAAAATCATCAAACTGTTTATTTAGTACAGCTCTCATTTCATCTACTGGTACGAACGGATCAAGAGCTGAATTGCATCGCAGTTTGTGGGAAATTAAGTACTGTAATTGGGGAGCGAAGCGCAGCGTTATATACTCAATGGACAAACTATCAGCGAGTGCCTTACCTATTCTAGAAAACTTTCCATGATCGGACTCGAATGCATTAGGGTCAAACTCAATCGAGGCATACACAAACGTGCTGTAACAATCTAAGAAACTAACCCATGCCCCTTGTTTATAATCCGAATGAGCAGCTAGGAAAAAAGCATGACCATAACGCTTCATTAATGCTGGATCATTTGTGTTTGCAGCAAACCAACCAGCCGCTAATGCATACTGTTTAGCCGCTAAGTGCATCCCTAACGCGTCGTATACTTGAGCTATATTAAGACAAGCCAGGATGAAGCCATCGGCTGATTCCTTTTTTGACCAAAGATTTTTGGCCTTATGAAAGTTTTGAAGTGTTCGGATCAACTTATTTGATTCCAGAAAGCTGACCCCTTGCTCAACGTTGCTTTTAGCTCGCTTAAAATCACCTTCTCGCTCACCTACGAACTTACTGAGCCGCTCTGATAGATCAACCAGGATGTCCAGTAGTTTGTCTGGGATTCGGTCCGTAAGCAGACGAACTTGCAAATTCAGCCGATCTTGTAGTTGATATGCCGAATAGAATGGAGCATCGGGCAATAGCTCTATAATTTTGTTGATATATTCAATGACTCGATAACAAGTCCCATCGATATCTTTAATCAAATCACTCGTAAAAGCTAAATTGGCTTTACACTCCAATAAGCCGCATCGGTAATTAGGGTTATGGGTTTTTAATTGCTTATCCAGTAAGGCATTCAGCCGATCAATCCAGTCCTGCCAGTTTTCTTCTAAAAGAGACGTTCCCGAAACGTGTAGCTCCCAAAAAACAACAGCTAATAAAGAAATGGCATCTTCAATATCGCGGATGCTGGTATAAGCTTCTACATCCTCAAAGTAATCGTATAGATAAGCAACACGGTCGCCTAACGAAGCAGTTGGAGTATATCCTTGCGCTACGGAATCAGGTTTTATAATGAGCATGCAGATTTCGTAAGCTGCTTTTCGTTGGGCAAAACGAGGTATCTCATTGAGAGAATAATAATGCTCTAAAATATCAACCCAAAACTCGGTGTCATTATATAAATACAACTTACTGCGGCAGTGATGACTAATATTGACGACTTCATAAAATTCAGCAACTAAAAAATAATCCACCGATGCCTGTAGCCACTGCTCCCTTATGTCAGCATACCATTTATCGTCATTCTCATTCCGAGTTAGTATAATGGTTTCTAAGTGAGGGAATGTTAGCAGTCGATCCGATGGTGCTTCTTCGGTAGATGCTTGAGAGACAAACCAGTGCAGTCGAGCAATCAATGCATCCGTTTCACTAGCTAAAATGCCGTAAGGAAGTTGTAAAAGTTGGTTATGGATCTGTTCGATTATAGCTAAAATGGCCTGTTCGGAGGGAGTGGATAAGAATTCCCAGCGAATGCTTTTTACGAAATTAGTTTTTACATTATTATCAAGCTCTTGATAACTGTCAGCGATAAGAACTCGGTTCTTTATCTGCCATTCCAATTGTTCAATAGCGGATTGATATGTAGCTTTTTGGATTTCAGTTGTAGCTTCGTCGTATTTCTTTTGCTGGGTTTGAATTTTACGGGATGTTCGTTCAGTGAACGACTTCGTTTCCTGATCTATATAATCAACTAATATGGCGTTAACCGCATCTCGGCAACGTTCCAAAACCTCTTCGACAAGATTGTTCTGATGCGTTATCCAGTCTTGTAAAAGTGCCTCAGAAGGAGTAATGGATGAATTTGTTTCGAAGGTAAACCGAACCTGCTGATCGGCATAAGCCGGATTGCAGTATAACATAAAAAAATTAGCAATTGCTTTTTTGACTTCCGGGCTATTTAGAGAAAAGGTTGATGAATACAACTTGATCTGGCGGAAGGTCACAACCTCCTCCGCTGGATTTACCTGCATAATATCATCCTCATACTCGCAGTAAATCTGAGCCTCGGGTTGATGCCAGCTATCAATCCAAGAGGCTAAGGTTTTGAGTTTCTGGTATTCAAAACCGCGAATACCAGATGGGGCATCTGTATTTTTACTAAAGATGTGAAGTTGATGGAGGGGATTAGGTAGATTCTCACTCATATTGGATATTGTACAGTACAAAGAGACTGTTTCACCCTAAAAACATATTCTTTTTTGTACAGGTTTCACTTCTTCGATGTGCAACCGATGTGTAGCGAGAAAATCAAAATTCTTGGTCAAAAACCTATAAAATTAGGAACTAATGAAAAAATGCTTCCTTGACGTTTTGGCAAAGTCATTACTGCTAAGTTTAGTAGGCTCTTTTTTATTTTTCGGGCTGGCTGTAAATACCATGTCCACTTATTCACCGAAAATATGCCTAGAATAAAGGCAAAAATCTACGCATAGTATTATATCACTCGCTTTTGAGTAAGATTTCAGTCACAAGACTAATCTGTGTTTGCCCATCAACCTTATAGCGTGGGTTACTGACTCTAATCATTTTGAGGCTATGATCGAACAATAAATCGAACAAGGGGCTTAGCTGATACCCTTTCAACGTGACGATATGACCACTGAAATAAAGTAGTATTTCATTCAAATTGTCAGCGATTACCAAGTCAACCGATACCAGATAGGCGTAATTGAAAAATGCCCGTCGTCCGTTTTCCCATACGAAGCAGAGATTCCGTACAGTACTGTCTATATCATGCAACTCTGTGCTACCAACCGTGTAATCCGTAAGATTATCGCTGGTTGTATCCACTACCTCATCTTGCGAGAAATTCGCCCTAAAGTTTTGGACTTGGTGCATGACCGTTTGGCTTTCGCTGCATAGGCTTTGGCTTGCTTGGGGTATTAATACGCTTGATTGATGGTTTCACCTTCGGTGGTGCAGGCCGTGTTGTTCTGATGATATGCTCGACAGCATTTCGTTTGGTATTGTTTCGGTTCACCAGTTCTAATGCTGACAATCGCTCTCCTGCTTCTGATGCATGAGCCAGCAAAGCGGCTTTATCATCGGTATAGATATGCACACCATCCCGCGCCCGTGACACCGACACATAGAATTGGTTAAGATTGGTAGCCGAAAAGCTGCTAGCCGGTTGCGCAATAAAGACCTCATCGACGGTCTTTCCTTGTGCGGCATGAGAAGTCAGGCAGTAGCCGTGAGCAATATGGCCGAAATTGGCTGGAACCGTATAGGTGGCTTTGCTTGCCTTGTTGTGTAGGCGCAAAGCCCCGTTCGGCTCAAGGGCGATAACGTCCAGCATTTGTCCATTCGTTAGTCGTTTTTTATTAGCGTCATATCCATTACGAGTAATGCGTACTTTATCGCCTTTAGATAGCGCGATTTTGTTGGGTCGGTACACGTCAAACAGATCCATGCGATCCAGGGGAAGAGAGGTTTGCTGGCCGCTAGTATCCTGAATGTGGACTATGCTATCAACCACAGAATGAACCTTCCACCGTGAACCACGCTCAATGCCTGCTATATTCTGGCTGAACTGGATGATCTGACCGTTGCGATAATTCCGATGATCGCTTTTTTCGGCCAACGTCAAATTAGTATTGGCCAGTTGCGTCAAGGTTGTTTCCCCGCTAGCAATACGTCCGGTCTGGCGCAATGTCTCGCGAATGGCTTTGGTGACCTGTTCGCCTTCCTTATGTGTCGGTGAAATCACCAGAGCCGTTTTCCCTTTTTTCAAGGCAGCTAGATAATCGTTAGCTAAGGCGGTAAAGGAATTGGCGGGATCAAGAGTCTTGATCGCTCCCATGCCATCTAGCACCGAAAACGCTTCACTAATTTTGTTATCAGCCAAGGCTTGTACGGCTTTGCGATAATCCAGATTGCGTTGCCGATAGATACGACTTACTTCAGCGGATCGGATACCCGCTACCGTATTCAAAATGCGCAAAGCATCCCCGCGAATGACACTGCTATGTTGTTTGGTATCTCCGCTTAAAATCAGGCGAGCATTTTTCTGAATGGCCAGTTCCAGTAGGGCGGTCATATCCTTGGTATTCAACAGTCCGGCTTCATCCACCCATAACACGCCATCCAATAGGCTGTTTTGCAGTTCGAGTGCGGACAATAGTTTGGCAACAGTTTCGGCTTCGCTAAAGCCTTCATCCCGCAATACGTCCCGTGCGGCTTGCGCCGTCGGTGCGACAACGGTGACTTTATGACCTGCTTCCTCAATCAGCCGGATGGCTTCTTTCATGAGTGTGGTTTTGCCGGTTCCGGCTCGGCCTCGGATGATCGACACGCGATTGGTAGTAGTCAGCACATGGACTACAGCCTCATGCTGTTCACCTTCCAGTGCGATTACAGGGGCAACCGGATAAAGCGGGGGCAGATTGCCTTTGCCTTGTTGTGCTAAAGCCACCATGCGTTTCTCTTCACGCAACACCTCTTTGGTGGTGCAGAGCGTTTTGGCTCCATCCTTGACCCGAATAATCCGCTTATCGTCGGTAAAGTAGTCGGTAATCTGGTCAATAGTCAGCGTTGGATGGCCCAACCCCTGCCGATAGGCAACTTCCAGAATCCGCCGATCCTGCATGACCGAAACGCGCTCAAAGCGCATCGCCAACGCATGATCGACACATTGTTTAGGCGAGGGTGGTGTTATAGGTTTGATGGGGGTAAAACGGATTGGCTGCTCACCTTCATCTTTATCGCGTATTCCTAACCCGAATATTTGTTTGCGCCATTCAGCCTTCAGTTGGGTCATGGTTAAACCCTTTTGCTTTTTGGAGCGGGTTCGTGCTCCTAATTGATCCAGTTCGGCCGGATCGGTAATGCCAAGTTCTTTGGCAAGCTGGCCGATTTCGTTGGTGCGTTTGGAAAACAGGTCAATGATGTGTTCGGGGACACCAGCGACTTCAAAGGCTTTATCGGTACGTCGGATGCGATAGCCCAACTCAACCAGCTTATCGGCCAGTCGTTTGTGAAACCGTGCCTGATAATACGGCATGTCCTGTTTGATCGACCGGAATTGTCCCGCCTTAAACTGCTGTTCAACCGCATCCCACGTCACATTGAATACAAACGAATGGCAGTGGAGGTGAGGGTCTGGCACTAATCCATCAACGGGTCTTGCCGTTTGGTGGATAAAATCGGCCCAGAGTAGTTCACCCGTTGGTCGGTCTTCATCCATGCCGTTTTTACGAACCCGTGTCTGAGCATCGGCTTCAATATCCAGCATGGTGGCACGAACGCTTTCCTGAAACGCATCCAGAATGTGATTATCATCCGTCAACGCCTGAAGGATCGAAACCGACTTCGGACAGTGGAAATTGATGTCGTACCCGACCGTGCGATTATCTTTTTTACGAGGTGTAAGGGCCTGGCCCGTGATTGGGTTAATGTTTTCGCAGAGGGCGTGAAAGGCGTTCTTCGTCGCTACCCCTGTAATGCTAAAACGAGCGGCTATCCGTCCATAGAAACACCCAGGCTGTTCCTGATCATTTAGGTAATAGTCAGATTGGTGCAAAGAGTCGTTGAAATACTCTTTTGCCTGTCCAGCCGAGGTGCTTTGAATCATACGGATCATGTATGATTCTATACATCGGAAATGCTCAGCGGCTGGGTAGATTGTTAGTTTGTTATAGGTGGTAACAGAGTGATAAAGGTATACCTAATTAATAGTGAGACTGTTAAATAAAATCCGTCAGACATCTTCCCTTAGATTAGCCTAAGGCTAGTGTTGAGGTTATAGTTTTATGGTCTTTAGATATTGATTGGTCATGCCTTATGGTAGGAGGCAAATTGCTTCATTAGATTGAACCATCCCAATCTAACTTAATTTCTAAAAAACATTCATCAATAAATCATATATTTAGAATGAAAAAGATTTTTAATTGAATGATATGAGGGACAATGAACTTACAGCCATACTAAAAGAATACACTGTAAGAATTGAGACAAAGACAAGTGGGGGAACAGGCTTTTTCATTGCTCCAAATATGATTATTACCTGTTTACATGTTATAGATATACCATATGAAGTCTATTGGAAAGATAGAAAAATAAATACTACTATTGCCGTTTCTACTGAAAAATATATAGATTTATGTATTCTGAAGGTTGAAGAAGATATATATAATACATGCGTAATGATAGGGTCTCTAAATAGTATAGGAGATACTCTGTATAGTTACGGGTATCCAGAAGATTACAGGACAGGAGATTCTCTAAGCGTGGAGTATGAAGGTTATTCAAGCACAGGATACAAAAATTATCAGTTAATAAAATTGAAAAGAGGGCAAATAAAGCCTGGTTTTAGTGGTGCCCCCTTACTTAATTTAAGAACAGGTTTAGTTTGTGGTATGATTAAAACTACAAGAAACAAAGCAATAGATTTAGGTGGTAGAGCGATATGTTTAAATGAAATACAAGAAAATGTAAACGAATTAGACTTTGTATTTCAAAAAAATAATGAATTTAATAAATACAATAGGAAATGGTATAATATGCTTACTGACAACCAGAAGAAGGAGATTGGCATATACAAAATATATATACAAGAAAAAGACATTTCTATAGAGAATTTAATAAGTAATTCAAAAGAAAGAATGGAGAGTATCTGTTCTAATTTTATCTCTGGCTCTAACTTAGTTAGATTAGCGGATCTAATTAAAAGTGACTTTACTTTAAATTTTAAAACTGTAATAATTGAAAATAAGAAAAAAAAAGAAGTAGAATTTATAAATTATTGTATTGAACGGATCACGGATGCAGCTTCATTGTCGAAAATTCAGCATCAGAAGTTTGTAATATTAGGTGATCCTGGCTTTGGAAAATCTACATTACTATATAAACTATATTATGATTTATTACAGAAATTATATAATGAAGAAATAGGATTTATACCTATACATATTGATTTACATGATTATGCAGATGACCAAAGTTTTGGTACAAAGGAGTGGACTTATAAGTATCTAGACTCGATAACTGAGAATGAGAATGTTACTTGGTCTATAATGCCAAATAAAAAATCAATATACAATTTGACGTTATTTCCTTATTTTATTCTTGATTCTTTAGATGAATATTTGGCTGATTGTACTCCATCAGAAGTTAACTCTAGATTAGGCAAATATATTTTTGGGTTAGCCAACATCATTTCGTGCCGGACTAGATATTTCGATACTTATTTAGCTATGTCAAATTTTTCTTCCCAATTTGAAAAATGTTATTTATCAAATTGGGAAGAAAAATATACAATAGAGTATACAAAATGGTTCTTGGAGCGTATAGGATATGAGGTAATTTCAAATTTAAATGCTTATAACATATTTGAAATAATTCAAAAATCAGAAAATTTGAAGGAGATATGTAAAGTACCATTAAGATATAACATGACACTTGAAACTTTATCGAGTAGCTTTATGAATTTTGATTTAGTCGAAAGCTTAAATTCGCTATATGATAATTATATATATGGTTGGTTATCAAGAGAAGCTTCAAGGGTAGGTAATATATTGAGTATAGAAGATAAGATATATTCTCTTGAAATAATATCTTGGGAGTTCTACGAAGAAGGCCAGATAGGAAATGATATACAAAAAAATTCGTTTTCTCTACCTGAGATGCGTAGTTTTTTGGAGAATGATAAATACCTAAAGAAAAAATATAATTACAGAAAAGATATTACTTCTGATTTAGCATTAAGGTCAATTTTATCTATACAAAGAATAGAATTAAATCAAATTCTGCTAAAATTTACTCATAAGTCTTTTCAAGAATTTTTTGTTGCTAAATATATATATAGCTTAATGCGTAATAGCTCGGCTAAGCTTGCTACTTGTTTAAGGCAACACATTTCGCAGGAAGTAGAACAGTTTTTGAAAGAATTTATTAGTAATATTAATACTAACATTAGATTTTTAACTTCAACTACAGAAATATTTATTGAAGCATACAATATGAGTAGTGAAAAAAGAGGCGATTCTAATATTGAGAAAAGTAGAAAAAGATTGGCCAGAAGTCAATTAGCGTATAATATGGGTCACCTAAAAGGTAAGAACGCCTACGATTTCTTAGTTGAACAATTACTTTATAGAGAAAAAGATGAATTTATAAAAAGGAGTATCATTATTGGCCTAGCTTTTGGAGGTAATGATCAGTTCCTCAATGACTATGTTGATATGCTTAGAAATGAGACAAATTCAAGATTGAACGATATCAATGTAGGTAGCCAATTAACCTATTTTGGTGACCAACCTTTTGAGGTACTGTATCCAGAGAAAGACCAAGGCCTTAGGAAATGTAGAGGAACAGTTTCGAAGCTCTTGCTACAACTTGATAATAAAAAAAATAATGCAGCTAGTTGGCGACTAGATCTCTATACAATTATTTATATTGGAAAGTATAGAAGTCAATCTAGCGAGGACTTTTCAGAAGTTTTTAAAGAAAAGATTTATTTGTTCAATGCAATAATTGAGAAATTTAAAAGTGAACAGATTGAATGGCCAGAGATCTTTGATAGTGAAGAATTAATAAAGAAATATAAATTTATTTGACTTTCGAAATTTTAATATATATATTGAACTTCAAAAAATACATAAGTGCATATGGGTATGAATAATAAAGTTGCTCTCGTTACAGGCGCAAGCCGCGGTATTGGTAAAGCTATAGCTATTGAATTAGCCAAGAATGGTGCTAATGTGGTAATAAATTATTTAGAAGATGATCAAGCTGCTAATGAGGTTGTAAAAATAATAAAGTCATTTAATGTAGAAGCAATATCAGTTAGAGCCGATGTTGGCGATCCTGATCAAGTTGAGGCTATGGCAAAAGTTATAGAAGAAAAGTTTGAATATGTTGATATACTAGTAAATAATGCGGGAGTTATTAAGCGACCAGGCGAATGGGACTTAATTGCATTTAGCGATATAGATGAAACTATTAATACAAATTTAAAAGGTCCTATATTTTGTATGCGCCAGTTTGTTCCTAAAATGATTCTGAACAAGTTTGGTAGAATAATTAATATCACATCTACATATGGTATCACTGGAGCGGCTGGAGTATTAGTATACACAGCTGCTAAAGCTGGTGTGGTTAATATAACTCACTCTATGGCAAGAGAGCTGGGCAAATATAATATCACAGTAAACGCCATAGCGCCTGGAAATATTGATACAAGAATGACATCTTCTGCTGGTGAAGATTTCAAAAAATGGGTCGAAAATACTTCTCCTATCCCACGTTTGGGCACTCCTCAAGAAGTAGCAGAAGCAGCTATGTATTTAATTAATTCTCAATATGTTTCTGGCCATGTGTTAACAGTTGACGGCGGTCATATTCTAAACATGTAATAACTGATGGACAAAATAAAATTGATATTGGATAATCATGTAAATTTACGTCAGGACTCATTATTACTTAGGAGAATTTTACAGGAAATTGTAGAAACAGTTGATTTAAAAGAATATATTTCTTGCTTACTTAGTGATAAGCATATCTTAGCTCAGATTTCTAAATTATCTTATAAACATGCGAATGGTTTTTTTAAGATAGTTCTGCATGCGTCTGAAAATTACAAGTTAAGATTGCATATATGGAGAAAAGATGAAAAAGCTTATCATGAGGACATACATAATCACCGTTGGAATTTCGCTTCATATGTACTAATTGGAGGCTATAGAAATGAAATCTATGAAGAAGCAAATAGCGGTATATTAAAATATAAATATTTTTATTATCCAAGACTAAGTAAGACAAACTTCATCTTAGAATATAAGGGAGTTAAGCATCTAGAGCTTGTAGAAAGAATCGTTTTTAGTGCTGATAGTTACTTAGTGTTAGATTGCCATGTTCTACACAAAGTAAACTTAGTTGAGTCTGATTATACTGCGACTCTGTTCTTGGCAGGCTCGGCACTGGACGACCATACGCAGATTTATAGTGATGACTTAATTATAGATTCAAATGAAATTGATTCGCCAAATATTTCTATATTTGACTTAGAAAATATTTTTATCGAACTAATTAGTAAATGTAAAAATGGAAACACAAAATATACCTCTTAAATTAGACAATGGTACGCTGATTTATGTAGAGGTTGAATCGCAAAATATTGAAGAAAACGTAGGTTTGGTAACTGATTACAAATTCTCAGATATTACAGATAAGATAGAAGGCATTGCAAAGGCAATTGTTGGTTCGTTTGAGAAAGTTCGACCACAAAAAGCAACCGTTGAATTTGGAATTAACATAAGTTTAGAGGCTTCAGGTATAACTACTTTAATAGCAAAAGGTAATGCTAATTCTACTATTAGGGTTATCTTCGAGTGGAACAACTCTAAGTAAAATAAATATTTATTTTGAAATTATTTATAATATTATGGATAAATTCATAATTTATGCTGGATCTATATCTCTATATAATAACAAAATATTAATTATTCAAAGAAGTGCCAACTCTTTATATCTACCCTCTATTTGGTCAATTCCTTGTGGGAAAGTAGAACTAAATGAAACTATTAAAGAGGCTTGCTTACGCGAACTTTATGAGGAGACCAATTTAACAGGGAATATTGTAAGAATTGTATCATATTCTAAATTTGATAATAGATTTTTATCTGAAAATCATATCAATTTACAAGTTAATTTTCTTGTTCATGTATATGATAATAAGGTGATATTGGAAGATTCATTTGATGACTATATGTGGATATCACCTAATGATTATGAATATAGCCCATTAGATAACTACAATAAAAGTATTATAAAAAGTTATTGTTTAATTGAAAAATCTGACATAGCTTAAGCTATATTTTCATCCTTGTCATTAAAAGAAGGCCCACAGATTACTAGCATTTTACAAGCTTCACTAAACATTTCGTGCCATTTCTCAGATTTTATTAATATACTGTCGCCTTTTTTAATTGTATATTTAATCCCCTCTACTTCAATATCTAATTTACCCTCTAAAATATAATAGATTTTATCGCTAACATGATTGACTCTCCGAGAATGCTCACCGGTTAGCTCCAGAACCACAACGCTAACTTTAGTAGAATGATCAGACGAAAAATAATTAAAAATCTTAGTATAGGGATCAACTAAGAAAGATTGAATTTCCTCCTCCTTTTTGATGACTGCATCTGTTGTGCTCATATTATGATGTGCTCTTTTAGTTAGGCTCAAACTTAAGCAAAAATATACTGAAAATCGCAAATCTTTGCAAACAAATTGAGAGCACCTTGGTGTCTACTTGAAAAATTTGGTAAAATTAATTGCTGAGTGCTTGATAAGGGTTTATGTCACTCTTTTCTAATAAATTTGACATCCGATAATAGGGTTGCTTAGCAAATATAGTTGGCGGGTTGCCTCCCAAAAACGCGAATATATTTTCTGCTGACCCACGCCTTACCTCATCTGGTGTAACAAGCGGCCTTTGATTGGCATTAGCATCCTGCACTCCGAACCAATTTCGGGTTGTAATTACATGCGACGTTTGGCCAATAGCCGCACTCACATAGTTCGCCGTAAAATTGTCGTTAATTGTAAAGAACTGTCGGATTGCTGTATTAGCTGTAAACGTTTCCCAGTTTTCGCCGTACAATCCTTGTAACTGAATGAGTGATTGCAAGACTGGCCAAACGGTAATCTCAAATCCGGCATACGTACTCAAAGCGGTTTCTATTTCCGGTAGGTAACCTAGAGCTGCAAACTCGTCCAGCAAGAATGTGACACGCTTATTGGGATTTCTAACAACAGCACGTAAGGTCGTTGTTGCCATGAGCCGCAGCCACCGCGCGTGGCTTTGCAACTTGTCGGCTGGAATGATGATATAGAGGGCTGTATCGCCATCTGATAAGGTGGCTGGATCATAGCCAGATCGTAACGCCTTTTGCAGCGATGGACTTTTCAGAAAATCGGTTGCCTGTAAAACGGAGGACAGAATACTGCCAAACGTTTCTTCGCCTGCTTCCATCAATTTGACGATTTCATTACCGGAATTGCGGATGATTTCGCCATTAACTGGATCGTTGTTGAGCCGCATACGAGCGATTAACTCATCCCAATCATCTCCGGCAAGCCGCGCCCAACGCCAGAGCGTTGTGAGTGTTCGATCATCACCTTCCTGTGTAGTGGCAATCTGCATGATGAGGCCAGTAACGACGGAACGCGCTGTATCGGTAAAGAAGCGGTTCTTGTCGTCTCGCTCGACGGGCACCAGCATTTCCGCGATCATGTGTGCGTCATCGACTAGATGAATGCTGTTCGTGTCAGCTAGAATATCGAGTGGATTATAGGATTCAGCTTCACCAATGTGGTCTTCAAGTAATCCCCACGGATTGAGAATGACAACCTGTCGTCCGCTTTCGCGTTGAAATCGTGCCGTGATTGCGGCATTCTCACCTTTGGGATCTATGACGACCCAGGAACCTGTATAGCCGCCAAGACCCAGCAAGTTCGGGATAATCAAATTCGTGCCTTTGCCACCCCGTGTACCGGCAACGGTTAGAATGTGGCCTTTATCTTTAAAGACGTACCCACCGCCGATATAAATGCCTGGGCCCTGCCGATAGGGATTGAGTTCATCGGGTCTGGCAAACCGCGCCGTACCAAAACGATTGCCTTCGATCAGCTCGTTGTTAACACCAATCTGCCAACGTCGGAAAATGAAAAATACGACGAGTGAAAAGAAAAGATTGAAGCTCATGAAAACAAGAAACGCATAGCCCTGCATCCCCATCAGGGATGCGACGAACCAGAGAACGAACAAAAGCCCAAACAGAACGAACCAGCCCAGTATCGCCCAGATAACCATCGCAAACTTAACGATGGGCCGCAGGGGATAGAGCAGGGGGTATTCTGCCAACGGCTTCATAAAGCGCAGGTAGGCTTGCGTATAGCCGAATAAGGCTCCTGCCAACGTGATAGGGGTTAGGAAGAGGCCGACCAGAAACAGAATAATTCTGTTCTGTAGCGAAGGATTGGGGGTGATGTTGAAAAGCTGATTGATTTCATCTGAGGTCACACCAAACCCGTTTGTGGCAGGTTGCGGTGCGCCAACCATTTGGGGTTCGGCGGGATTCATTAACGAGTAGGTTAAGGAGCGTGGAAACGTTGCCCAAAAACGGAAAAAGAATAACTCCCCGCAACGGGATTTTTCCCGTATTTGAAACGGGTGTTTTCTGCAATGAAAAAGCAATTGCCCAGAAAAAAGAAAAAGCAGTTTGCCCTGAAACCCAGTAGTTTCCTTACCTTCGTGGGTAAGTGTTGCAAGACGTGGTTTGTAGCTACAAAAACTCCGTAATTGTAGCTCTCAAACCGTTCTTGTAAGGGTGGGGATTCTCCCTCCCTTAACCCTCCCTGTAAACGCTAGCGCGTATGGCACGACCTCAAAAGGACGATGCGGACAAACGCGAATTCACCATTCGCGTTCGGGTCACGGTATCTGAGAAACTCCGTATCTGGCAGATGGCAGCCGAAGCGGGCTTGACGCCTAGCGACTTCATGCGCTTACGGACGATGGCTGCCACGCAGCCCTTGCGGCATAAGCCGACACCCGAGCGTGAATTGCTGCTCAATGTCATGGCCGAGCTTGGCAAGATCGGCAGCAACGTCAATCAGATTGCACGTAGCCTCAACAGCCGTGATGAGACGGGGCAGTTGGTGGGTATCAATACGAGTGAGATCAACCAGGCCATGCAAAGCTTGGATGATCTCACGGCTCAGGTTCTCAAACTCCTTAGCTAATGGTCATCCGAGGAGCGATACGGGGCAATGGCAAGCAGCTAGCGCATTATCTTCTCTCTGGCGAAGCGAATGAACGTGTCCAGATTGTAGACGTTGCCGGACGTGCAAACGCCACCGACGCTTATTTGCATCAGACCTTGCAAAGCATGTCACTAACCAGCGAACTGACCAAAAGTCAGAAAGGGCTCTACCACGCTCAAATTAATCCAGCCTATAGCGAAGACCGAAAGATGAGCGAAAAGGACTGGCTCAAGGCGGCTGATATTTTGGGCGACGAGTTAGGGTTGCAGGAACAACGGCGCGTGATTGTCCTACACACCAAAAAGGGACGGACACACGCACATGTGGTCTGGGAACGCTACGACCATCAGACGGGCAAAGTCATTGCCAACAAGTTTAGCCGACTGGCTCAAGATCGCGCTCGTAAAGAAATGGAGCGAGTGTTTGAACAGCAGCCGACGCCCCACCGTAACCAGCATCGGCCTGAACTCAAAGAAGCACTGACCAATCTATGGAAGGAAACCAAAACAGGGAAAGAGTTTGTCAAAGCCGTTCACGATAATGGGTATCTGTTGGCGGAAGGCGTGCCGCGTCATCCATTTATGGTGGTAGATGAGAATGGACGATCGTTCGATCTAGTACGTCAGTTAAAAGGAGTACGGATCAAGGAGGTTCGCCAGCGTTTACGTCATGAGAAGCTGATTCCTGAAAAAGAAGCCATCGAGTTGATGCGGCAAAAGCAGGAGGGCAGCAGTGACGCGAATAAGGCCGAACAACAGCGTGATTTAGATAAAGCGAAACGAACGGCTAGAGATTTCTGGGGTAATAAGCAGGACACAACACAGGAAAGCCCAGAGGCCCAGAGCCGCAGGCGAATGAAAGACTTGGCTGACAGCTTTATCCAGTCAGGGCAGGAAATGACGGAAGCCACAGACCAAAGCGATAGCCTTGAAAAGAAAAAGAAACGGGCAGGAGAGTATTTTTTGAATTCGGATGAATTGACGGGAAAAGCTGAGGAAACGATAGCTGAAGAACGTGCAACACAATTAGCGGAAGATTACACAAAGACAAGTGAGGACATTACCACGAAGCCAAAGAGATTAGAGAGCCGACAGAGACAACAAAGGATCGCAGAGCAATTCGCGGCTAACGAAGAAGACACAAGTCAACTGAGTGCAAAGCCTGATAGTAAACGGCATCAAGACATCCTGAAAGAGTTTATGCAGGCCGAGGACGAATTGGTTGATCAAAACGAACTATCACAGGAAGAAACCGTGCAGCGACAGCAGACAACCGCACGGCAATTTTTGGAAAATGAAGAACTAACGACAGCCGAAGTCGCCAAGGCCGAAAACGAGCTTCAACGACTGATGCAGGAGCAGAGGGCGATCCGAGAGCGCAATCGGCAGAAGGCAAAAAAGCGGGTTCGCTAAAAATATTCGTGAAAAATTCGGTTACGGTGGTATAGATGAACCCCAATAGTGCATCTGTTGCACACTGCCTGTTCCGAGCCGCCCTAAAATTCTTGTGCAAATCTTGTGCAAATAAAAAAGCACTTACAAGTTTTACCTCGTAAGTGCTTGGTTTTCAGGCTCCCGAAGCTGGGCTCGAACCAGCGACCCTCTGATTAACAGTCAGATGCTCTAACCGACTGAGCTATTCGGGAATCGTGGTGCAAAACTAAGGGGTTTCGGGATACTACGCAAGCATTTGCCCCGAAAAAAAGTCTTTTTTTGAGCGACTTTCTGATAACCTAGTGGGAATCAAGCACCCTGCTGCACCTTTTTTTATCTGAACGCGTCGGGACGATGATTGGGTACGTTCTCTAAAATCAGTTCCTTGATGCGTCGGGCATCCCCTTTTGAGAAGTTTCGGATCACAATCTCCGGACGAGCGCGTGGAATGACCCGAATCGTGGCAAAAAATAATCCGTTGTCGATTTCAACGCCGGATATGTCCGAAAAGAAGACGAAGTTGTCGGTCCCGCCAATGAGCTTGCGCGACCGGAATGTAACGCCTTTGTCGTTGAATACCACCTCGTCGGGTGTAAGTGGATCTTTGAAGCTGCTGCTGCGGAATTTTTCGTTTGGCATATGTGGGAGTCGTGGTAGTAGGAGTGAATGGTGAGGAGTAAGAATGCTGATGCACTAAAGTTATTGCGGATGGATTCGCGCTCCACACCGCCCACTCCTCCTACTACTTTTTAGGTATATAAATCACTTTTTTGGTTTCAAAAAAAGGCTCCTCGAAATAGTCGGATAAGTCATAGACCCGGTATCGGTCCGGGATTTCAGCCAACTCTTCGGCCAAGTCGCCCCCTTTGAGGTACAAAACACCATTGGGCCGGTCGTTGTTGCCTGCTTTATGGATTTTATATCGTACCCAACCCAGAAAGGGCTTTAGCCGTGTAACAGCCCGACTCACAACAAAGTCGTAGGTGGTGTTCAGTTGCTCGACACGCGCTTGCTCCGCTTTTACATTTTGGAGCCCTAACGCATCGGCCACTTCCTGTACTACTTTTATTTTCTTTCCGATGCTATCGACCAGGTGAAAATCGACCAGGGGATACAATATAGCCAGCGGGATACCCGGAAAGCCACCACCTGTACCTACATCCAGGATTTCGGTTCCCGGTTTAAAGTCCACAATTTTGGCAATGCCCAGTGAATGAAGCACATGCTTTTCGTAGAGCGCATCGATATCCTGCCGCGAAATTACGTTGATTTTCGCGTTCCAATCCCGGTAGAGTTCATCCAAGGCCGCAAATCGCTCTTTTTGTTCGGCGGTCAGGCCTGGGAAATAGTTTAGAATCAGGTCAATGTTCATAGTAAATGCTATAGCCTGAATCAGGAGTAGCGATTGGATACGCACCCATCGACTTCGATAGTTGATTCAGTTATTTCCAGTAAAGTCGTTTTTTACGCCGTACGAATAGGGTTGTGAGTCCCGATACTCCGTAATAGACCGCTAACAAGATATCCATCAACGGCATAACAGCCCAATGCACGGTATGCGCCAAACGATAACTGATTCGTCCGACAATACCCCAGAAGGCGATCAGCCGGAGTACAAAAATACCCGTTGCCGTTAGCAAAAATAACCATTCGTTGTTGGTAAACGAACGATGCTGCAATTCATGCATAAGAACAACCAGGCCAACGGCCATGGCCAGTACCCACGAAAGTACGTGCGAACCGAGGAGTAGCCCCAGACGTAGTTTATGCCCCTGCTTATAGTATTTGCCAGCGTTCAGATGCCGACGTTTCTGTTGACGCCATTCGGCCCAGGTTTCTTTGGGGAACGACCAGGTGAAGGCGTCGGGATGCAGGCAGACAGCCGTGTTTTTGCCGGTAGCTACTTCATTCACGAAGAGGTCATCGTCGCCACCAACAATGTTCATGTGCGAATAAAACCCCCGATTGGCGAAAAACAGGCTGGTTCGGTAGGCCAGATTTCGGCCAACCCCCATATAGGGGCTACCCACCAGGGCTAAGGAAATATACTGGACAGCTGTGAACAAGGTTTCTGAGCGGATGAGCAGATTCAGCAAGCCCGGTTGAGTATAGTAAGGAGAGAAGCCCAGCGTAATGTCCTTTTGGTTCGTTACCAGTGGTGTTACCATGCCCGCCAGCCAGTCGGTTGATGCAGGGCGGCAGTCGGCATCCGTAAAAAGGGCTATCGGATAAGTTGCTTTTTTGAGGGCTATCGTAAGGGCATATTTTTTTGGGGTTACATGCTCATGCTCTTTATCGATGCGGATAAATCGTATCCGGTTGAGGTGGGCAATGTCATTTTCCAGAAAAAGCAGTGTGCCATCTGTCGAACGATCGTCCATAACCAGCACTTCAAAATGGGGATAGACTTGCTCGTTCAGGAGTGGCAGCAGTTCCCGTAGATTGTTGAGTTCATTACGGGCGCACACAACTACTGTAACGCCCCCCGTAGATTCGTTCAAAAATTGCCGTTGCCCGTTAACATCACCTGGTTCAGACTGTCGATAGAGAGCCGTTCTGGAGTAAACAAAGAAGATGTAAATAAGCTGAATGCCGACTATGACCAGCCAGGCTATCAGTAGTGCCGTAATCACCAGGAGTAAATGTTTATTCGTTAATGCGTTGATTTTGAATGAAGCCGCAAAGATAAGGGAAAAGAGAGTGCAGAACAGGCAAGACGGCAAAGCAGGCAGGAATTTACGGTACTGTATCGCTCACCCGGCCGCTTAATGTCCCTTCCGCCTTTTCCTTTCTATCTTTGCAGTATGACATTTTCTATTACTGCCCATGACCCCCAGTCGAAGGCGCGAACAGGTGCCTTAACCACGGATCATGGCCTTATTCAAACACCAATTTTTATGCCAGTCGGAACGGCTGGCACGGTGAAAGCGGTCCATCAGCGTGAACTGGAAACCGATATCAATGCCGAAATTATTCTCGGCAATACCTATCATCTATACCTGCGGCCGGGGCTCGATATTCTTCGTCAGGCGGGTGGGTTGCACGCGTTCAATGGCTGGCAGCGCCCCATTCTGACCGACTCAGGCGGTTATCAGGTTTACTCATTGTCGGGAACGCGTAAGATTAAGGAAGAAGGGGTTACGTTTAAATCGCATATCGACGGCTCGAAGCATACCTTCACCCCCGAAGGCGTTATGGACATTCAGCGGACCATTGGTGCGGATATTATTATGGCGTTCGATGAGTGTACACCCTATCCCTGTGAGTATGGATATGCCCGACAGTCGATGGACATGACGCACCGGTGGCTCGATCGTTGTATTGCCCGGTTTGATGGCGGTGAAGGGCTGTATGGGTATCGGCAAACCCTTTTTCCTATCGTTCAGGGGAGTACCTACGCCGATTTACGCCGACAGTCGGCCGAATATATTGCCAGCAAAGAACGGGAAGGAAATGCGATTGGTGGATTGGCAGTGGGTGAACCGGCCGAAGAAATGTATAAAACCATTGAATTGGTCAATAGCATATTGCCCACCGATAAGCCTCGTTATCTGATGGGCGTTGGCACGCCTGCCAATATTCTGGAAGCGATTGCCCTGGGCGTCGATATGTTCGATTGTGTGATGCCGACCCGCAATGCCCGTCATGGTATTCTGTTTACGACGGAGGGTATTATCAACATCAAAAATGAAAAATGGGGCCGCGACTTTAGTCCGATCGATCCGGCGCTGGGTGGATATGCCAGCACTTTTTACACGAAAGCGTATTTGCGTCATCTGTTTAAAGCTGAAGAACTGCTGAGTGGACAGATTGCCAGCCTGCATAACCTGACTTTTTATTTGTGGCTTGTTCGGCAGGCACGAACGCATATCGAAGCCGGTGACTTCGTCGCCTGGAAAAATGAGATGGTCGTCAAATTTATGCGTCGATTATAGAGCAGACAACCAATTAGTTAGCTAAAAAAAGTCTCCTAAGCGCCTTGTTTAGGAGACTTTTTTTATGATTTGTCGTCATAGAGTTTGATTAAGGCCACTTCGGGCTTTATAGAAGGATGCAACTCCCGGACGACTTTGGTATGGTCACATCGACGAAGTTTGAGCCCTCCCTACAACCCGGTTGGTGGCTATTGTCCGCCGACCAGGTGCTACGAACCGCGTGGAAAGCTCGGCACCGTGTCCTGCTATGTACACTTTTGTTTGCCATACTCGGTGTGGTAACGGCTTTTTTATTGCCTCAGGAGTTTCGGTCTGAGGCACGGATTATGCCCGAGATGAATACGAATGCGGGTAGTTTATTCAAGCGACTGTCGTCAGTAGCTGCATTTGCCGATCTTGATCTATCCAGCACGGAAGGTATGGATGCCGTTCGGCCCGATTTATACCCCAATGTCGTACAAAGTACACCGTTTGCGTTGTACCTGATTGGCCAGACAGTTTATCCGAGTGATGGACCCGCCACAACGGTTGGCCAGTTTTTACTACCTGATTCGACGGGCTGGTCACTCAGGAAATGGCTTTCATTCAAAAAAGCAGTCGCTATACGACCTGTGTCGAACCGACTGAAGGGAACCGTACGCTTATCGGATCGGCAACAGGAACTGGTCGAGGAAATTGGCGAACGAGTAAGCGCCAAACTGGATACGCGGTCGGGCATCATTACCATCGTGTCGCAAATGCCCGATGCCGAGGTAGCTGCCCAGGTAGCCCAGGCCGCCATGACGTATCTGACGCTTTATGTAACAGACTACCGGACGGAAAAGGCACGGGCCGATTTCGCTTTTTATAGCCACCAATTGGCCGAAGCCCGTCAACGTTATCAGGATGCTCAGTTCAGGGTATTCCAATACAATGATAATCACCGCAATGTAGTGCTTCAGACAGTAGCCATGGAGCGGTATCGACTAGATGCGGATGTGGCTACTACCGAGACGGTATTTACCGAGTTATCGCGCCAGTACGAACAGGCAAAACTTAAGGTTCAGGAGCAGACCCCCATTTTCAAGGTACTCGAACCGCCCAAAGTACCGCATCAGCGGACTTCTCCCCAACGAACGATGATCCTGCTGGCTTTCATCCTGCTGGGGTTAATGGTGAGTGTATTGTCGGCTATTGCCGGACAATTTGGCTTAAAAGCGCGTGTCAGAGCGATTATAACCGATATAAAGCCGATGGAGGTATCGATATGAATGTAGTTATTGTAGGAAGCAGCCTTGCCGATTCACTGGAGCAACACCTGTGCGATTCGTTTCGGGTGCTGGGCCACGATGCTTTTCTGATAGATACCGTCGCAATTGGGCCCATGGGGACAAGAGGTAATTATTGGCTTTCTCGTTTTGTGGGTTTATATGATCGACTGGTTGGCAGACAGCTAGCGGGTAAAATTGTAAACCATAAGCCCGATCTGGTGCTGGTAGTATATCGGTACATGAATCCGATACTGGTAGAGCAGGTGAAGGCTCAATTGCCTGATATACCCATTGTTCAGCTCAATCCGGATGCTCTGTCGAACCTGGAAAAGCAACAGATCATTGCTGCTGATTTTGATTATTACTTTTCGAAAGAGCCTTATATCGTGGAAGTACTGCGCCACAAAGCCGGGCTAAATGCACATTATTTGCCGGAAGGATTTAACCCTAGGTTCCACCAGAAACCACCGATTGAAAAAGCGGTTGCCGAATGGCTCACCGATATTGATGTGTTGGTGTTTGGCAGTTTGTATGCCTATCGCGTTCGAATGATCGAGCAACTGATTCGGGCTGGGGTCAAAGTGGCGGTGTATGGTACAAAAGGTCCGTATATGCGTCCTGATGTGCGTACTGTTTTTCAACGCCAACGCCTGATCGGCCAGTCAAAAAACCGGCTTCTTTACGGAGCCAGAATCGTTTTCAATAACCTTCATTACGCCGAGGTGACGTCGGTCAATCAAAAATATTTTGAGATCAACGGCATTGGCGGGTTCCAGCTCTGCGATTATAAACCGACGGTTGATTCCTATACCGGAGTTCCGGCCGACCTGGTCACCTACCGGACTATGGACGATGCGATTGATAAGATCCGGTATTATCTGGCCCATCCGGCCCGGCGACACGAACTGGCGGCCAAACAGTACGCCCATTTTCAGGAACACCATACATTCGACCGTCGCGTTTCACAGCTTTTACAAACCGTTGGCTTGATGCCTCCGATCGTTCAGGAACAAACCAGGCCCACAGACCGATGAATCGACTACTACTACCATCCGCTGTTTTTCTGGGAGCCCTCTGGCCTGTTTATGGTTCGTTTTATGAAGCGATAGCGGTGGGTTTTTCGGCATATACCTTTCAGACCTTCTTCAGTCATTTTGGCCAGCGTATTGCTATTCCCGAATGCATAGGAGCTATTGCTGCGTTTGAAATTCTGTTTATTCCGGCGGTTACGTATTGGGTATTTGCGGCCTCTATGCCTATCGAATCGGATGCCTATTTCAGCTATGCGGTTCCGGCTTGCGTACTGTTTTACATGGGTGTCAATGGATTAGCAAAGTCGGAGCCAGTGCATCAGACCATTATTGGGCGGGTATCCAATTCTGTTCAGCATCGGCAGGCGGTTGCTATTGTGCTGTTTTGCGTGGGTTTAGTTGGCTTCATGGTCAAACGATTTTGGACCGATGCGCCGTCGTTTATGGGGACATTACCCATGAATTGCCTGCTGACCAGCGCCTTGTACGCTCAATATACTAGAAGCTCATTTCGGCTGCCAATGATTGGTCTGGTTATTACCGTCTGGCTAGTCAATATGGTTCAGACAGGAATGTTTGGGGAATTGTTCTTCTGGCTTTTATTATGGTTGCTGATTGGTTCGGTTGGTCTTGGCAAGCCACTGACTGGGCCTATCAAAATGGTTGCTTTGAGCCTGGCCTTAGGCACCTTGCTGCTAATTCAGTCCATTAAAGGGGAATACCGCTCCAAAACCTGGGGCTATTGGCGTACCGAACGCTCGGCAGATGCCGGGTTGCTGATTGACTTAGTGGCAGATCGGCTGGCTCATCCAGACAAACTTCTGAATACCAGTCAGTTGTTTCGATCATCTGTTCGATTCAATCAGGGTATTCTCATTGGCAGCGCTATGGCTAAAGTACCTGCCTTTGAAGCGTATGCTCGTGGCGAAGTGCTACTGTCCTTTTTATATCCATTTGTTCCGCGCTTTCTATGGCCTGATAAACCACTTGCGGGTGGGTTCGCCAATATCAAACGGTTTACATCCCTTCCACAACTGGAGAATACAAGTATGAACCTTTCGCCCATAGGCGAAGGGTATGTCAATTTCGGCTATGGAGGGGTGCTTTTCGCCTGGCTATACGGCGCCGTTTTGCGTAACTGCTTTCAGTTTGTATTCCAGGTAGCCGGGCGGGTGCCTTCTGCTGTGTTGTGGCTACCCATGTTGTTTGCCGGATGCATGACCATGGAAACGGATGTGTTTTCGGCCTGGGGTAGCCTGCTAACCAGCGCTATGTTTATAACCATCCTGTACTGGATAATGAAGCCAATGGGAGTGAATTTATAAATCGTAACTAAGTATGACGATGCTGCGAATCAATTCACCGCATCGATGAAACTGTTAATTGTCTATGCAGATTACCTATTTATTTCGAAGCTCAGGTACCGGTCACAGCATTGAAACTTTATTTGGGCATATTAAACAGACAATGAGTCTGGATAAAGGCGTTCATATACAAGCTATTAACGTGCCGCACATTAGTAAGAGTTTGTGGCACGTGTGGCAAAATCTACGCTTTGTACGACGGTTACAGGCTGATGTGTTTCACATTACAGGCGACATTCACTATACAGCCCTGGCGTTACCTGCATCGCGTACAGTACTAACGATTCATGACTGCGGCCCCCTCAAAAAATTCAGAAATCGACCGTTGCGATACGTCGCGTTCTGGCTGTTCTGGTATTACTTACCCGTACGTCGGGCGCGATACGTAACGGTTGTATCCGAGAAAACCCGCCAGGAGTTAATTCGATACCTAGGACAGATTGCCGAGAAAGCGGTAGTGGTTGCCAATGGACACGACCCCAGAATGACTTATACGCCTGCCCGATTTCGAACCGAACGTCCAGTCTTATTACAGATAGGTACGGCTTCAAACAAAAATCTGATCAGGTTAATAACCGCTCTCTACGGTATCCCCTGCACGCTGGTAATCGTTGGCTCATTGACCGATGATATACTGGCCTATTTGGAGACGCACCAGATCGACTATCGGAATTGCGTCAACTTGAGCCGGAATGCCCTTATTGACAGCTATATCGACTGCGATATGGTTACGTTTCTGTCTACCTACGAAGGGTTCGGTATGCCTGTACTGGAGGCCAATGCCATAGGCCGGGTAGTACTAACTTCGGCTATTGATCCAATGCGAACGATTGCCGCTGAAGCTGCTCATTTTGTTGACCCAACAGATACGGCAGCTATCCGTCAGGGTATTTTGCAGTTGATTGATGAAGAAAACTATCGGACGAAGCTTATTGAAGCAGGGGTCGAAAATGCACAACGGTATTCTATCGATAAAGCGACTGCCCAATATGTCGCTATTTATCAGAAAGCAACCCATCGACTCCCCGTGGCTGAAGCAATCGCATGAAGATCGTTCTGTCGGCCGATTATTTTTACCCTTCGCAGATGGGTGGTCCCAGCAATTCAATTTACTGGCTGGCAAAAGCATTGAAACAAGCTGGGCATGACGTAACGGTAGTGGCTACTTCACAGGCCTTGCAGTCGGTTCCCACCAATACTTGGGTTACGCTGGACTGCGGACGGGTAATCTATACCCAAAATCCTCACGCTTATCTGCCGATAAAACATATTTGGTACGGCTGGCAGGCGATCCAGAACGCCAACATTGTTCACGTCAATAGCTTCTTTTATCCCGCGTCTGTGGTTTGGGTGCTTATGTGCCGAATCAGAAACAAACCCGTGATATGGACTCCACACGGTGAACTTAATCCTGCCGTTTTAGCCATTAAGCCCTTTCGTAAATGGCTGATATTGCTACTTGTCAAGCTTGCCAGGCCAAAGTTTTGCTTTCATGCCGCCAGCGCTCCCGAAGCAGCTTACATCCGGCAGCATTTTGGGGCTGATGCAGTAGTCCATATTATCCGAAATCGCCTGGAGATACCCGCCTTACTTATGCCTGAATCTGTCGATACGCCTTATCTGCTTTTTATCGGCCGATTGCATCCCGTTAAAGCCATTGATCGATTGCTGAAAGCAGTCAGTACATCGCCTTTATTTCTGGAAGGCAACTTTCGGCTGTTGATTGCTGGGCCAGAAGCGCACAGGGCTTACGTGCGAACCCTAAAACAATTAGTAGTAACCCTGGGGCTTTCGGCAAAGGTGTCGTTCATAGGGTTCGTTAGCGGGGCGCAAAAACAACAATTGTATGCCAGTGCTTTACTGACGATTCTGCCGTCGCACACGGAGAGCTTTGGCAATGTCGTGATTGAATCACTAGCTCAGGGAACGCCGGTCATCGCATCCATCAATACCCCCTGGCAATTGCTCGAAACCGAACGCGTGGGAGCCTGGATTAGCAATAACCCAGATCCATTACGACGCGCTATTGAGCGCTATCTGGTAATGTCGTCGGATGAATACCAGGGTTACCGCAAACGGGCTGTCGAGATTGCGCAGCGGACGTTTTCAATTAGCGATTCCATAGACGAATGGTCGCAGGTTTACGACCAGCAAATCCATTCTAACTAAGGGCTATGTGGTATGAAAATTATTAACGTTGTAGGTACCCGACCCAATTTCATTAAGCTTGCTCCACTGCAGCGGGCATTCTCTAGCGCACCAGGAATATGTTCGAAGATTGTGCACACAGGCCAGCATACTAGCCTGGCAATGAGCGACGTATTTTTCCAACAACTTACCCTGCCAACCCCCGATTATCGCCTACACATTAACGCTGAAAGCCCTACCCGACAGATGGCCGATATACTGGTTAAGTTTGAGCAGGTGCTGGCCAAAGAGCAGCCCGATTGGGTATTAGTAATTGGGGATGTAACCAGTACGCTGGCCTGTGCACTGGCAGCCGCTCAACAGGGTATTCGCGTTGCGCATGTCGAAGCGGGCCTGCGTTCGGGCGATTGCCAAATGCCAGAAGAACGCAACCGAATCCTGACCGATGCCTTGTCAGAACGTTTATTCGTGACTGAGCAGGCTGCCGTTCAGAATCTTCAACGAGAGGGAATAGCTGCCCATAAAGTCCATTGGGTAGGTAATGTCCTGATCGATGCACTGGTTCAGTACCGCTCTCAGGCTTCGGAACTAAATACGGTAAGACGACTGGGCGTGTCGGACAAAAGTTATGTTTTAGTCACCATCCATCGGCCCTTTAACGTTGATACCGAAACCAGCCTGCGAAAAATTCTGGAATTAATCGAAACGGTAGCTTTACTCAAAACGGTGATCTTTCCTGTTCACCCACGTACCCGAGCTAATCTGTTGCAATTTGGACTGGAAGGCCAGCTTATGGATATTCCGAATGTTCGCATACTGGAACCACTCGGCTACCTCGAATTTCTGAATCTAATGGAAAGTGCGGCTGCAGTCATTACCGACTCGGGTGGTTTACAAGAAGAAACTACCTACTTGCAGGTTCCCTGTTTAACCATTCGCCCTTCCACCGAACGGCCAGTAACGCTTTCTTTAGGCACTAATCGTCTCATTGATAAGCTGAGTAAAGATTCAGTCAGACAGTACATCGATGAACTGCCGGACCAAACAAGGCCCCAGACGGCTCCTCCATACTTATGGGATGGCAGAAGCGCAAATCGCATCGTCAACATACTAATGGCCACTCAGTACGAATGACGTCAATAAATCTACCTGTTTTGGAAGCTCTGGAGCCAGCCTTACCTGTTCATACAGTACATCGTATTGGGATAATCTGGCGGACGATACGACACTTATCGGCCGGGCAGATTATACATCAGATACGGCATCGATTAAGAGGGCCAGCCAGATTAACGTTCTCCAGCCGGCTTTGCAAAGGCTATTTCCTGCATGTACCAGATGCCGATAAGCCTGTATTATGGCAGTCGGGATCATTTACATTTTTGAACCAATCCGTTTCGTTTCTACCGTGGATAAACTGGAATTTTAACCAGTTAGGTAAACTTTGGACGTATCATCTCAACTACTTCGATTTTCTGAATCAGCCGCATATAAGCGAGAATGGCGGTCTGAGGATGATACGTGATTTTATAGCCCAGATACTCTGGCTAAAAGATGGGTTGGAGTCTTATCCAATGTCGATACGGATTGTAAACTGGATTTACTTTCTAAGCAGGCACCAGATTCAGGATGATAC
This sequence comes from Spirosoma aerolatum, assembly GCF_002056795.1. NCBI lineage: Bacteria > Pseudomonadati > Bacteroidota > Cytophagia > Cytophagales > Cytophagaceae > Spirosoma > Spirosoma aerolatum. The sequence continues at coordinate 1,003,824 of NZ_CP020104.1, forward strand.
TATTAACAGACACTTGTTTGCGCAGGCGGCCCTACTTAATCGACGGTTAGAGTATCATCTGGGAGGCAATCATGTGATCGAAAATGGGTTTGCCTTACTGACGGCGGGCTTATATTTTCGGCATACCCATTGGATTACGAAAGCGGAAAGGCTGCTCAGAAAGGAACTCTCCAGACAAATTTTGCCGGATGGCGGACACGACGAGCGCAGCCCTATTTACCATCAGCTATTGCTCAACCGATTACTCGACACGTTAACGGTTTTACAAGCAGATACCTGGTATAATAACCTCGGTCTCAGGCTGTTCCTAACGCAGATCGCATCCCAAATGCTGGCTTGGTTAAACGCTGTAACATTTCGTAATGGCGACGTTCCTATGGTGAATGATAGTGCCGAAGATATGGCACCTTCAACACCACAACTGTATGCGAAAGCCAAAACGGTTCTACCTGGCTTTGTTCGGCAGGAAGCAGTACTCCGAGAGAGTGGCTATCGTATGTTTCGACAAAGCAGATACGAGCTTATTGCAAACGTAGGTGCCATTGGCGATGCCCATCGGTCGGGCCACGCCCATGCCGACACGTTCTCATGTATCTTATATGTCGACAATAAGCCTGTACTTATCGATGCGGGCACGTCGACCTATGAGGCTGGCGCCCAACGTTGCTGGGAGCGAAGTACGGTAGCCCATAATACGGTAACGATTAATGATCGAAATTCCTCCGAAGTGTGGGCAAGCTTTCGCGTTGGGCGCCGGGCGAGGGTGAGTCTGCAAGTCGATTCGGCCACTGAGTTGTCTGCCCGTCACGATGGCTATAAGATTATTAACGTACTTCATCAACGAACCTGGGCGCTGGCACCTGACCGGATTCTGATTACGGATTCGTTACTGAACATACATACTCAAACTACAATCGAACAGCGAGGAGTTGCACGTTTCCATTTTCACCCGGCCATTGCCTTGCAACTGGCAGGAGATACCATTCAGGCCGATTCGATAAAAATAAACGTAAAATCCGATACCAAACCGACGTATCGCGTCTCAACGTTTTCTAGTGCTGAAGGCTTCAATCGCCTTAGTCCGGGCCAGTGCCTTGAAATAAGCTTTACAGGCAGGCTGGAAACATCTTTTCTGCTCAGTGGATGAACATACTTTATCTGACATTTTATTTTGAACCTGATTTGGGGCCAGGTGCTACCCGTAATACTTCGTTGGTCAATGAACTGGCCAGCCAACTAGCCCCCAGCGATTCAATTCATGTACTTACAACCCATCCCAATCGGTATAGTGCGTATCATCCACCTGCAGCGAGTCATGAAGAATGGTATCATGGAGGAGCGACCATCACGATTCATAGGGTCAACGTTTTAGCACACAAAAGCAGCTTTATTGGACAGCTCATTGCGTTTTATACGTATTATCGACACGTTCGACAACTAACCAAAGATCAACAATACGATCTGGTAGTAGCCTCATCATCCCGATTATTTACTGCCTTTTTAGGGGCTCGTATCAGTCGGCAAAAGAATATTGCTTTGTTCTTAGATATTCGGGATATATTTCGGGAAACAATCCTGGAGGTACTCAATCGCCGGAGGTTCAATTGGCCTGTTACCCGGTTGGCCGATCGGATGCTGCGCCCGATTGAGCAGTACACATTCGGGTATGCCCGGCATATTAATCTGGTATCAAGAGGTTTTACCGACTACTTTAAACCATTCGTCCAGGCCACATACAGTTATTATACACATGGTATAGATGAACTGTTTATCAAGTTGCCACTTTCCGAAAAACGAACGGATTGTACTGTTAAAACTATTCTCTATGCAGGGAATATTGGCGAAGGGCAGGGGCTTGATGTGATTATTCCACAAGCGGCTCAGCAATTAGGCGACGGTTACCGTTTTGTAATTATCGGCGATGGAAGCACCCGATCGAAGCTGGAAAAAGCCATTCGCCTGAACGCAATCCCGAACATCGAATGGCGCCCGCCAACCAGTCGTGCCAATTTGATCGCTGCCTATCAAATGGCAGATTACCTTTTTGTGCATCTGAATGATCTGGAAGCGTTTAAGCGGGTAATACCGTCTAAATTAGTTGAGTACGGAGCTACCGATATGCCAATTATTGCTGGAGTGTCGGGCTATGCGGCTGCATTCATCAACAAATACATACCCAATACAATTGTGTTCAGACCAGGTGATGTAGCAGGGTTTGTGCGCAAATTGCGAGAGACGCCTTATGTTACCCAGCCAAGGCATCAATTTGTCCGTCAATTTCAACGGCAGACGATCAATGCGGCTTTGGCCCGTCAGATAAGGCAGGTGCTAAAAACAGTAAGGCGTACTGATCTGTCCGGCATACATGACAAGAGGTCGGCTTGATTAAGCCGACCTCTTACTTTTGAATCTGGCGAATCGGCCAGAAGAATAACTACATGGATGCCGATTTTACACTCTTACCGATCGCAATCAGATCTTCAGGTGATTGGTAGCCTAATACCTTTTTCAGCACTTTACCATTGCCATCGATAAACAGCAGCGTTGGATAGGCTTCGAGCGGATACACCTGCGACAGAGCAGGGCCTTCCCCTTTTTCCATGTCCATTTTCACATTGATGAACTTGCTGTTGTAGAAGTCTCCTACCGCTTTTTTGGTGAACACGTTCTTCTGCAACATCTTACAGGGGCCACACCAGCTCGCGTAGGCATCCAGAAAGATTACCTTTTTTTCAGCCTTGGCTTTTTTCAGCACTTCTTTCCAGGAGGTTTCTGTAAACTGAATACCTTCTGCGTCGTTTTTAGGAGCAATGCTGTGGTTGCCAGTTCGGTTAGTACGGGTCGGATGCGATCCAGCCTGAGTTGGTAAAGAAGAAAATCCTACCAGTAATAGCGCAAGTAGCCAAAAAACTTTTTTCATGATTGAACCGGCAATCCGGCGGTCTTTAATGGTTTTTCTGAGTCTATAACGCATCGGCAGGCGATTTTCGTTTCTGATCGCCTGTTTCTGAAGCAAATTAATAGTCTGCTTCTCAATTTACAAATGGTGTGCCATTCTCGGTAATCTTTCCGAACTTTGCAGCCGTTTCAACCAATGTTCGTCATTTGAGGTCATTGACTCTCATTCATTAGCCATCCGTTGTTCTGTAACGATGAATGATAATTAATGGCGAGTAGTAACAATAAATGACTTAGTCGTATGCCTGTTAAGCAAGCCGAATTTTTTGTCAGTAACTCCGACCCCGCGAAATGCCCTAGTCCTGATCGGCCTGAATATGCCTTTATTGGCCGTTCCAATGTTGGCAAATCATCGCTGATCAATATGCTGACGGGCCGCTCGGGCTTGGCCAAAATTTCGGGCAAACCGGGCAAGACCCAGTTGATCAATCACTTTATCATTGACAATGAATGGTATCTGGTCGATTTGCCGGGTTACGGATATGCCCAGGTTAGTAAAACCGAACGGGAAAAGTTTGCGGCACTCATCACCGGCTATCTGACCACAAGACCCAATTTACTTTGCATTTTTGTTCTGGTTGACTCCCGAATTGAACCGCAGAAAATAGACCTCGATTTTATGGAAAATCTGGGTGATCGCGGTCTTCCTTTCGTTGTCGTTTTTACGAAAACGGAGAAGCTGGGACCTATGAAGTTACAGGCTACTCTCGACACATACCGGGCAAAGTTGCTGGAAAGCTGGGAGGAAGCCCCCACGTTTTTTGTAACATCGGCCATGACTGGAGCCGGGCGTGAAGATATTCTTTCGTTTATTCGACCCCTGAACGAAGACTATGTAAAAGAGCAAAAGAATGAACGAAAGAAGCGAAACGCCGGGCCTCTACGAAAAACAGGCAACTAGTCTTTGCGCCATTCGATCAGTCAACAACTCAATCATTCAATCAGTAAACGGGCAATACACCCACCCAAATACGCGTTACCAAATTACAAGTCTCTCTATGGAAGCATTAAAACAGATTGCTAATGTGGCTGGCTACAGCGGCCTTTACCGAATTTTGAAACCGGGCCGAGCTGGCGTTATTGTTGAATCGCTGGACGATAAAAAGGCTAAAACCATGATGGGCCCCACGGCACGGGTGTCAGTCCTGAACGATATTTCTATTTATGTCGATGACGACAGCAAGGAGCAATCCATTCCACTGAGCGAAGTTCTGTTGTCTATCCATGAAAAATATGGTAATACACTATCGGTCGATCCGAAAGGTTCACCCGACGAACTGGCTGAGTTCATGGCTTCGGTCGTGCCGTCTTACGACCGCGAGCGTGTCCGTCAGGCCGATATTAAGAAGCTCATAAGTTGGTATGGCATATTGAACCAGTATGCCCCCGAATTATTTGAGGTAACGGCTGAAGCCGAGGCAGCAACGGAAGAAAAATCAGACGAATCAGAAGCTGTTGAAACGGTACCTGATGCATCTGCGGCCGAAAAACCTGCCAAGCAGAAAAAACAAAAAGCATAGATTTTCGCTTTTTTGTAAGTACAGCTCTTGTTACCAACGTTCTTATTTTCAGTAAGAACCGAAAAGCCGCGATGACCTTTGGTTTCGCGGCTTTTTAGATGAAATCCAGTCTATTTCCTGGCACCTATCTGCATTCAAAGCCTTTAAGTAGCGCCAATCAGATCGGCAAAACATCGACTTCCACCTGGAATGTATGCCTGCCTGTACTGAAAATGATTCCTTTTAGTGGTGAAACATCTCCGAAATCACGCCCCCAGGCGGTGGTGATGTGCCGCTCCTGCGGAATCATGTCATTGGTTGGATCGAAATCACACCAGCCAATCTCAGGGACATAAACCGATACCCAGGCATGAGTAGCGTCGGATCCCTGTAGCTTGGGTTCACCGGGTAGCGGTTGCGTTTCCAGATAGCCGCTAACGTATCGGGCCGCAAACCCTAAACTACGCAGGCAGGCAATGGTCAGATGCGAAAAGTCCTGACAGACCCCTTTTTTTTCGCGCAGTACGGTTTTCAAAGGTGTATAAATGGTCGTAAAGCCGGGCACGTAGGTAAAGTCGCGATAAATTTTCTGACAAAGAAGCCGGGCGCTGTCATAAAAGGACGCCTGATCGTTAAAACAGTCGACACCGAACTGCCTGATTTCGTCGTCCCAATGAACAAAGGGACTGGGAAGCATATAGTCCAGCAACTCATTGCGGAGTGTCCGATCGGTTTGTAGTCTTTTTCGTACTGCTCCATTGGTTAGCGACGAACGGGTGGGGTTTCCAGCGTGCGTTTGAAGCGTACTTTTCGCAATAATAACGAGTTTGTTATGCGGCTTATAGATCGAAAAATAATGCGTGGTATTGCCATAAAAATCGATTCGTGAATCAATCTCGTCAGGAGTGGGGTAAATGGCCAGTGAGAAATCATGGCAGGTCTGATAGCCTATATTTTTCGGCATCACGCACGCCAATCCATGGTAATTATTCACGTTTTCGCTGTAATCGTATTGGGTTTTATGGAATACTCTATAATTCATTTACGATATCAACAATGGTTTCGGTAATGGAATGCTGCGTAGCTGTGTGATTGAAATATTGATTGGCAGTATAGCTGGAAACGTCGGCAATCAGTCCATATACCTGCGAAAGAATAGTACTCAGTTTTTCGTAAGCCTGTGTACTGGGTTCAACAGTCGCAATGTCGGATACATCAATTAGTTTAATTTGAGTAACCGCTTCCAGAATCGCCTTCCGGGATTTGCTCAGTCGTTCGGAAGCCTGGGGTAATTGACTAATGCTATAGTCCAGTGAATCAAGAAGGTAGGCCAGCGAGGAGGGGATCTGCCGATCCAGTAAAATCATATCCAGCACATATTCTTTTTCGAAGTTGGTTTTATAAATCGACCGGTAGTGCGATAAGGCAAAATGATTCATCAGTACCACTTCCAGCAATTCGCTTTCGATAATCGGCTCGGTCTTATTGCTGAAAATGGATTGCAGAATCGTGATTTTTGATAGAATCCGCTCGATTAGTTTTCCGGTCTCGAATAAATAGTAGCCATTGTTCCGGGGAATCGATTCGTTTACGATTCCGTAGAATGTAAACAGATTACTCTGCAAACTATTCAGGGTATTCTGAATATCGTTAGGGTTGTGACTGGCCTGTATTTGCTGAAGTTTCTGGTTGATGTGTTCAATAACATCGATTGTTCGCCAGGTTACGTTGTTCCAGCGTTCGCGGACGGCCATCATGGCTCTTAAAAATGAATTGACCGATGAGGTCACCGTACCGTTTTTATTGCTATTGGCAATACTGTCGGCAATGATGGGGAACGGGTTTTTGAAGTCATCCTTGTTCTCTTCCGAAAAACAGGGCTGAATCTGGATAAGGTTAGATACCGTTTTCAGCAGTATTTCAATGTGCTGTGTCTTATTTAGATTGCCGAAATTACGCTGGAGACTTAAAGCATTAAGCGTAAACATCAGAAAAGTAGTAGCATTCATACTTCGTTCGCTATAGCGAGCCGCCCAGTATAGGTTTTCGGCACTACGGCTTGGAAGTGATGCCTGCGTTTGGTGGTAAACAAAGCCGGGTAGTTTGACTCGTTCCCGAACCACTTCGGCTTCATCTGAAATAATCCAGGTGTCTTTCGAAACGCTACCGTACTGGTTTGAAAACGTGAATTTGCCTTTAAGCGCCGAACTACGGGTAAGGCCACCGTCCATCACCTGATACCCATTGGGCGTAGCCGTCAGAAAAGCACGAATGGCTGCGTAACGAGGCTCAATCTGCCCATCTACAAACGTGGGTGTGGTCGAAAAATTCACTTCTTCCTGAGCCACATATTCGGTCGGGTTTTGCAGAATCTGTTCCCGGAGCTGGTGTAGCTGCTCTTTGGCAAGCTCTTTGCCATATACCGACCGGAAGACCTGCTTACGATTCGCTTTTTTGATAATCAGACTGTCCAGATGGTCGAGTGTGTTCTGAAGTTCTTTAGGCTGACCGCACCACCAGGTAGCGACCGATGGCAGGATTAGTTCTTCGCCCAGAAAATAACGGCATAACGATGGCATAAATGCGTTAAAGGCCGAATTCTCAACCGCGCTGGTGCCTGGTGGGTTAATTACCATGACATTGCCGTTACGAATCACCTGGAGCAAGCCCGGAACGCCCAATTTTGAGTCGATTCGGAGTTCGAGCGGGTCGCACCATTCATCATCAATTCGTCGGATAATAATGTCGACTCGCTGAAGTCCATCGATGGCCTTTACCCAGACGCATCCATTTTTCACCACCAGATCGTCGCCCTGAACCAGTGTATAGCCCAGATAAGAAGCCAGGTACGCCTGCTCAAAGTAGGTTTCGTTATTAGGGCCAGGGGTTAAATAAACGACGTTCAGATAGTCGGACTTTTCACGAAAAACTTTAAAAATAGATTGCTGGGCTTGTGTGAAGAAAGGTGAAAGGCGACCAACATACATATCCCTTGCCAGTTCAGGCATAATTTTGCTGATAATGGCGCGGTTTTCCAGCGCGTAGCCTGAGCCCGATGGGGCCTGTGTTCGATTGTCAACTACCCACATTCGCCCATCAGGGCCGCGAGCCATATCGGCGGCATACATGACCAACTGATTCTGGGTCGGTAGTTTTACATCGTAGCAGGAGCGAAAAAAACCAGTGTTTGTATAAATCAATTCGGCGGGCAATACCCGATCTTTCAGCATCTTCCGCTCACCGTACATATCCCGTAGAATCAAATCGAGTAGGATAGCCCGTTGCTGTAACCCTTTCGAGATCGCCTGCCACTCCCGCTGTTCAATTAAGAATGGGATTAAATCTAATTTCCAGGGACTATTGAGACCATCGGGATGCTGGTATATATTGTAGGTGACGCCGTTCTCACGAATCTTATTTTTTATCTCCTGCGAACGGTTCGCCAACTCGTCGGGGCCGATTTTTTCCAGTGACGAAAAGAGTTTCTGCCAATGACGCTTGATTGTCCCATTGCTGCCCAATACTTCGTCGTAGGTGTTCAGCTTTGTGCGGTATAGGTCGAGTAGACTACTGACAGATTCTGAAACCATTACGTAATACGGATTATAGGCGAATATGGCAATGAAAGTAATTAGAGTGATAAAATTACCCCTATATTGTATTTGGCCAACTTTTTTAAGGTTATTATTGGATTAAATAAAATTTTGTTTGTAAGAGTGCAATTTTTAGTGGCTTAAAAGCAGTCGGGCCAGCATCGTAAAGATGCTGGCCCGACTGCCGTTTGTATAAGTAAAATTCGGTATGTGTACAATGATTTAATCGACCATGCTTAATTTGACCGTATTGGTCCGGCGAGACTGGGTTAACGGCATGCTGAGGGTATTGATAAAAATATCACCTGATTGCAGTTTTCCCTGTCCAATCAGTGTTTGTTTGATACCTTCCACCGTTTGATCGACCGTCAGGTCCAGATCGGGTTCATACGGCATAACCTGAACTCCCCAGTACAACCCTAGCGTGTTCCGTAACTGAGCATCATTCGAAAACACATATAAATCCGCTTTGGGACGGTGGTGCGAGATCCGTACAGCCGTATAGCCTGAGTTGGTAATACCAATAATGGCCTTGGCTTTGGTATCGCGGGCCAGTCGGCAGGCGCTCATAACCACATTGTCGTTCAGGACATTATCGGTAGGCTCCTCGTTGACGTGCGCATGGTAGCGATAGTAAATTTTGTCGGAGGTAGCTTCTACCTGTCGGATGGTGTTAGCCATACTTTCAACCGCCAGTATAGGATATTTGCCGGATGCCGTTTCAGCGCTGAGCATAACGGCATCGGCGCCATCCAGTACTGAGTTGGCAATGTCGTTAATTTCGGCGCGGGTTGGCCGTGGGGCATCGATCATGCTTTCGAGCATCTGCGTAGCCACAATAACGGGTTTGGCCGCCTTGTTACACTTCTCAACCAGCATTTTCTGAATCATTGGCACCTCTTCGGCGGGTAGCTCAACCCCCAGATCACCACGGGCAACCATCAGACCATCCGTAGCAGCCACAATGGAGTCGATGTTCTGAATGGCTTCGGGCTTTTCAATCTTAGCGATAACCCGGCATTTCTTACCCTGCGATTTGATGTATTCTTTAATCTCCAGAATTTCAGAGGCTTCCCGCACAAAAGAGAGCGCAATCCACTCAACCTCATGCTCAAGGCCAAATTTTAGATCAGCCCAGTCTTTGTCGGTAACGGCAGGCATCGACACTTTGGTATTCGGCAGGTTCACCCCTTTTTTGGATTTCATTGGACCTCCGTATACTACTTCTGTAACTACGTCGGTTCCTTCGGTGCGCAGGACGCGAACCTCCAGCTTGCCATCGTCCATAAGGATACGCTCGCCGGGATGAACATCCTTATACATATCTTTATAAGGTGTACTGACGCGTTCGGCCGTCCCCATAATATCGTCGTTGGTAAAGACCAGCTCCTGACCGGGTACAATCATGACGCCATCTTTATTCTCCACGTTACCGATTCGGATTTTCGGACCTTGTAAATCCTGAAGAACACAGAGGTTCAGGTTGTACTCCTGGTTGATTTCGCGAATACGGTTCAGCCGCATTAGGTGGTCTTCATGCGTACCGTGGGAGAAATTGAGTCGGAACACATTTACCCCGGCTTTGGCTAATGCCAGCAACTGCTCTTTGGTTTCGGAAGCCGGGCCAATGGTGGCCACAATTTTGGTTTTCTTAGACATAGGATGGGAAAAATTGGGCAAAATTGGCCAAAGCCGGTGCAAAAATAACCGGATGCCCTAAAAAACGGTCGTATTCATCGAAATTTTACAGTAATGATGCGTATTACAAACAATCCACATCGGCCACGATGCTTACCTGACGCAACCCTTTGTCGGTCAGAATGTCGTTGATCCGATCCTGAATGTAGGTTTTAACCGCTTTGATGTTGACCTTATCCCGCTCAATTTTAATCAGAATGTCGAACAGAAACTGGTTACGAATCCGTTCAACCAGAGGTTCTTCGGGACCCAGCACGCGACTACTGCCCAGCACATCCGTTAATTCGGCGGCCAGTCGTTCGGCAGCCTGATGGCTGATGAGTTTATCCGTATGCCGGATGGTCAGCTTAATGAGCCGGGAGAAAGGCGGATAGTTGAAATCCTGCCGCTCCTGAATTTCTTCGTCGTACAAGCCCTTATAATCATTGGTAATGATCTTTTGCAGGATCGGCTGTTGAGGATTATTCGTTTGAATAAGTACCGTTCCCTGCCGACCGGCCCGTCGACCGGCCCGACCACTTACCTGCGTGAGCATCTGGAAAGCCCGTTCGGTAGCCCGAAAATCCGGGAAGTGAATCAGGCGGTCGGCATCGAAAATACCGACCAGGCTCACATTATCGAAGTCGAGCCCTTTGGTGATCATTTGCGTACCCACCAGAATATCGACTTGGCCACCTTCAAATTCCTGGATAATTTGCTGGTAAGCGTTTTTAGCGCGAGTCGTATCCAGATCCATTCGTAACACCCGCGACGACGGAAAAATAATCTGAAGCTGATCTTCCAGTTTTTCTGTTCCGAACCCAATGGTCCGGACTTTGGTAGAGCCGCAGCTAGGGCAGGTACGTGGTACCGCTTCCTTATGGCCGCAGTAATGACAGCGCAGCTCGGCATCGCGCTGGTGATAGGTCAGGCTAACGGCACAGTTCTGGCATTCGGCTGTCCAGTCGCAATCTTCACATTGCATATAGGGCGAATAGCCGCGTCGATTCTGGAACAAAATGCTTTGCTCTTTTCGCTCCAGGTTCATCTCCAGAGCTCCAAGCAGGGCCGACGAAAATTCGTTCTTCATCGTCTTTTGCCGTTTTTCCTGCTGGGTGTTTACCAGTACAATGTTGGGCAACGTAGCATCGCCAAATCGCTGGAATAGTTCAACAAGTCCATACCGGCCTTGTTTGGCCTGAAAATAGGTTTCGAGGGAGGGCGTAGCCGATCCCAGTAGTACTTTAGCCTGTTGCCAATGCGCCAGCATAATCGCTACGTCGCGGGCATGATAACGAGGAGCGGGGTCGTGCTGCTTATAACTCGTTTCATGTTCCTCATCGACAATAATCAGCCCCAGGTTATCGAACGGGAGAAACACCGACGACCGTACACCAACCACGAACTGATACTGCCCTGATACAACACCTTTCCAGACCTCAACACGTTCATTGTCCGAAAACTTGGAATGGTAAATCCCCATTTTATCGCCAAAGACTCGCTGGAGCCGCACCACAATCTGGGCGGTCAGGGCAATTTCGGGTAGTAGATAAAGCACCTGCGAGCCCCCCAGCAGTGCCTGTTGAATAAGATCGATATAAATTTCGGTTTTACCACTCCCTGTAATCCCATGAAACAGGACAATATTCTGGTGAGCAAACTGCTGCATGATCTGGTTTGCCGCTGCCTGTTGGGCATCGGTCAACCGAATTTCTACCTGTGGGGCCAGGTTGTCCGAAAAGCGGGGCTGGATAACCTCAAAGGTTTCGAAAACGCCATTTTTGACCAGCGTCGACAGGGAGGATTGTGAAAGCTCGTCGTCCTGATTAAGAATCGTTTTATCCAGCCCTTTCTGATTCAGAGACGGGTCGCGTTGCATGGGAACATGCCGCAGGTAGCGCATCACCACTTCCTGCTGTTTAGGCAGTTTATCGAGCTGCTGAATCAGGGCCAACAATTGTTCCCGCTCTTCATAGTTCTGATGCAACCTGATTTTTCGAACCATTTTTGGGATGTATTTCTCCCGAACTTCTTCGAAAACGATAACGGCTTTCTTACCAACCAGCGATTTGATCAGGGCAGGTACGTTGGTGCTCTCCCCAGCCAGACGTCCTAATTCTTCATACGAAAGAGCGGGATGCTTTTTGAGTTCGGTCAGCAACACCTCCTCAAATTCGGTCAGTAGCTCAGGGTAATCGAAATCAGGATTGAACTGCACCTTCGATTGACTCGATATTTTAAGACCCGACGGTAGGGCTACATTCATGACGTCACCGATGCAGCACATGTAGTATTCGGCCATCCATCGAAATAATTCCAATTGATAGCCAGTCACTAAGGGATACTCATCCAGCACTTCACTAATGTAACGTGCCTGATAGGCCGTAGGTGGTGAATTGTGTAGTTTGGCCACCACAGCCGTGAGCACCCGGCTATTTTTCTTGCCAAATGGAACAATCACTCTGGCACCAATTTTGAGAATGTCGGCCATTCCTCGAGGAACCCGATAGGTAAACAATTTTGGGACCGGAATTGGCAGAATTAAGTCGGCGAAGAAGGTGATTTCTTCACTTTCAAACGACGAAAATAACGTATTGAGCTGATTTTCCACTTGTTGGATACGGATGGACAGTAAATATACACAGAAACCCAAAGCGGTCTGGCAAGGCTTTTGTCATACGTACGTCTGTCAATTTTCTTTTTGTAAACAAAAAAATAGATAAAGAAAATCAAAAAAAAATATGTCACTAGACAGATGGGATTATGTATTTGTCTGGTACTCAGTAAGCATTCCTTTTTCCAACAAAAATTTCTCAAATTATGAAGCTTGTCTACACACTACTATTCAACCGGTATGGGCGATGGTTAGTTGTTTGTTTTCTCTTTTTTAGCAGTACAATTACTACGCAGGCTCAGGTAAAAGGAGTTGTATTCCGAGACTTTGATTTGAATGGTGTTCGATCCGATACCCTGCCTATTGAAGTGGGGCTATCAGGCGTTGTCGTACTGGCTTTTGTCGATCAAAGTAAAACACCCGTATCGACAACTACGGCATCCGACGGTTCGTACGCATTTAATAGTAGTGATGTACCGGCTGGCTTACCCGTTCGGGTTGAATTCAGGAATTTTGCTTCGGGCGATTATAATGGGCCCTATGGAGCTGGTAGTGGTACCAGTGTTCAATTTACGAAAGCTCCGGCAGAACATATTAATCTTGGTGTTAACTATCCCGCCGACTATTGTCAGTCGAGCGGCTTAAAATTAGTAACCCCCTGTTACGTAAATGGAAATTCACAAATAACCACCGATAAGGATGGCAATCCAGTACCAGACGATAAGCAGGCGGCTCATGGCGACGCATTAGTAAGCTTTGCCTATGAATCCTCTGGTGTGGCCGGACCGGGTAATTTTATGCCTACCCACCTGGCATCGGCTGGCGAAGTAGGAGCGATCTGGGCGCTTGCCTACCAGCGACGGAATAAAACTGTTTTTAGCGCTGCGGTTGTCAAGCGACATGCAAGCTTTGGTCCGGCAGGCCCAGGCGGGATTTATAAAACAGACATCGTTGCGGGTACGACCACAACATTTATGTCGGTGAGCTCTGTGGGTATCGATGTGGGTGAGGACCCCCATCAGGATCCGTTAGCGAATCTGTTTGGCGATAAAACCCAGACCAGTGCCGACCCTAGTTCGATGACGGCTATGGGCCGTATGAGTTTTGGTGGCATGGATATGTCAGAGGACGACAAGACGCTCTATTTTGTTAACCTTAAAGATCGGAAAGTCTATGGCTTGTTGGTTGGGTCGCCAGCGGTAGCTCCTACGTCGGCAGCCGCCGTTAAGTCATGGGATATTCCGAACCCGGGTTGTTCAAATGGTGATTTTCGCCCCTGGGCCCTGAAAGTATACCATGGAGCGGTGTATATCGGAGTCATTTGTTCAGCCGAAACGTCGCAGTTGCAAAGTGATTTGAAAGCGACGATTTATCGTTTTGATCCCAATGCGGCTACGCCGGTATTTACAGAAGTTCTTTCATTTCCACTTGATTTTCGCCGTGGTTCGGCCGACTTGACGGGCACCTGTATTCAGTACGATCACTGGCTTCCCTGGACTGAAAACTGGCCTGCTGCCTGTGGTATCGGCCCTGACCCTAAATTTGTCATGTATCCACAGCCGATTTTATCGGATCTGGCCTTTGACGACGATGGCTCCATGCTGATTGGTTTTCTGGATCGTTTCGGCCATCTCGCTGGTGTGGCTAACCATGACCCCAGCGGTAATGGCTTATATGATGGATTTACGGGTGGCGATCTGCTACGGGCGTATAACGACAATGGCACATTCAGGCTGGAGCAGAACGGGAAAGCCGGTAATCTGACCGGTTCAGGCGTTGGTAATAATGAAGGGCCTGATGGTGGCGAGTTTTACGGAAAAGATCGCTGGATGTTTTTTGGCAATGTAGCTCATGCAGAAATCACAAACGGTGCCTTAACCAAAGTGCCGGGTTATGATGATGTTATAACATCAGCGTTTGACCCCATTACTGATGTGTATCAATCGGGGGGCTTGAAAGCCTTTAATGTCAAAACAGGAGCCGAAAATCGGAATTATGTTTTATACACAATTAATCCTGGCTCATTCGGAAAAGCATCAGGATTAGGCGATAATCAGCCGCTTTGCGACCCGGCTCCTGTCGAAATTGGGAACCGGTTGTGGTTCGATGATAACCGCGATGGTATTCAGGACGCCTATGAACCCGGTATCGACGGCATTGTACTAACCCTGCACGACATGCAGGCAGGTGGGGCCCAGATTGCTTCTCAGAAAACCCACGATGGCGGTCAGTTTTATTTTAATAGTACCACAGTACCTGGCGGACTCCAGTTTGGACATAGCTATGAGATTCGGATGGATACGACTCAGTTACCGCTGCTTGACATAACACTGGCCGGTACCAAACCGATAATCCCAGCCGGTTCGGGTGGACGCCTGGCTGCACGTGGTGCCCGGCTGTCGGCGCCGACCTCACAACGCTACTACTCACTGTCGCCAGCCAATCGTGGCAACTTTACGGATGCTTATCTCCGGGATTCTGATGCGAGTCTGGTTGGTGGTTCGGCCGTAATTGCCGTAACGACGCTTGATGCCGGGCAGAATGACTTTACCAATGATTTATCAATTTATTCCTGTCCGCAGTTAAAAAATGAAAAAGACACCATTGCTGTCTGTACAGGAGTACCTATTGATTCCATCGCTGCGGTTGGCAACTATTTCAGCCGTGTTGATTCGGTTCGCTTTGTTCTGTTTACGAGCCCTCAATCAGGAACGGCTATGTATGGCAACACGGGTACTGTGCTGGGAACGGTAAAGCCCGATGCGAATAATCGGGCGGTATTGTATAGCCCAAGTATAAATACGACCAATACTACAGCCGACATATCCCGACAGTACGTTTATGCGATCATCTATCCGACGCCTGAAAATCCAGCATGTCGACAAGAAGGCGAAACCGTTATCGAAATCACGCCAGCATTATCCGTAACGGCCGCCGGGGGCAAGCTGACCTGCTCTGTCAAATCAGTAACGCTAACTGCACAGGCTATTTTTAGCAATGGATCGGCTGCTCCCAATGTAATCTATTCATGGGCAGGCCCCAATAGCTTTACCAGTGCGGTTCAGAATCCTGTTGTATCGGAAGCCGGGACATACACAGTAACAATCAGTAGCACCGATTGCCCTAATGCCTTTACAACAGCTACTGCCGTAGTGACGGCTGATACCACCAAGCCAGTTCTGGAAGCTTATGGAGCGGCACTGGCCTGTAAAGGTTGCACGGCGATCTTGTTTGCAGATGCCCCCGGAGCTACTTTATTCTGGACAGGCCCTAACTCATTCACCAGCACCGAAGCTGAGCCTGAAGTAACGCTGGCAGGTGATTATACCGTCGTGGCTACGGGTGTAAATGGCTGTAAGATCGACCTTTCCGTTGAAGTTCAGCCGGTTACCGACGATCCATGCCCACCTCTATCAATCACCGCTACAGAAGGTAAATTGACCTGCTCAGTTCTATCAGTAACCCTTTCGGCACAGGCCAGTTTACAGGATGCAACAGTTCCGCCAAATCTGGTTTATAACTGGACTGGACCAGCTAGCTTTACCAGTTCCAGTCAGAATCCAGGTGTATCGGTACCCGGCAATTACACCGTAATCGCTTACACACTTGATTGCCCCGATATTATTACATCGACCACGGTGGTTGTGACGGCCGATACCACCAAGCCGGTTCTGGAAGCGTATGGGGCGGCTATCCCCTGCAAAGGCTGTAGTGCTACGCTGTATGCCAATGCGCCGGGAGCTACTTTACTCTGGAGTGGGCCTAATGGATTTACCAGCACCGAAGCCGAGCCCGAAGTGACTGTACCCGGCGATTATACCGTTGTTGCTACGGGAACCAATGGCTGTAAAATTGATCTTACGGTTGAAGTGTCACCACCGGACGGCGACGACCCCTGTACGGGGCGGGAACCCAAATGCTTGCCGATACTGGTGCGCCGACTCAAATAACCTATTATTCGTATCATCCAGTAAATGCAACAGGGTCTGTACATAACGTGCAGACCCTGTTGCATTTACTCAATTTAGCTCATACATCTATGGATATAGTGTGTGCTGTGCTCAGTTAGGAGTAGGATACATTAAGTTCACAGTTTGAATATCAATTTGCGACAGGCCATTCCGCTGGCTGGTAAATGTTGACCCGTCTTTTTTAGTAATTGTAGGCAGTCCGTTTTTGGAGAAATCGTATGAGCCATACATCATAATTGACCCAAAATCAAGGCCTCCTTCCGAATCGAAGCCATCTGTGCCTCGTTGTACGTAGGTCTGAAAATCGGTCTCGTAGCCCGTAATAATATTGCTTGTGTTGATGTTTACATACGTATCACGGTCAGCGCGGCTATGTTCGTGCCAGAGGCCAACGGTGTGGCCTATTTCATGAATTGTGTTGCCAGTGGTGCAGGAGCTAGCCAGGTTTATGTACTGAACGCTACCCACGTACCCAACATTCGCTGAGCATCCTGAGCCCGTTTGAAACAGTACATATCCTCGCTGTGTAGTTCGTTCAACAAATCGAATGGGCGTATTGGCTTCCCAATGAGCAATAGCGGCCAGCACGCGCGACGGATTGGGTAGGGAAGGACTGATGGAATAATAGACAATTTTATTGGGCCAGCGCGAAGACGCTTTTGTTCGGCCAGTTCCTTCTATCTGTAAATCATCAGCCTGGCGTAAATCATGTTCCGACAAAAGAATGTCGTTCTCGAATACAGCCTGATCACCAAACAACTGATAAGTCACGGTTTTTCCGTTGAGTTTGGTGGTCTGAATGGATCCCCGCTGATTGGGGAAAGCTTCTTCGGGGCGTGTAATAGCAGAAGTCGGCTTTACGCTCTGTAAGTCGTGTTCGGTAGCTTCTGGCGAACAACTGATTGAAAGTACGGTTAGTGTGTAAAAAAGTGAATAGGATAGTTTGTTTTTCATAATTGTGCAGTATTAAGTTGTCGTGACCAAATAACATTAACTGCATAATAAATGTTAATATATATATTAAGCGGTTAATAAATCGCATATTTGATTACTTATAAGTTACCATAAAAAAACTATACCTATATATGAATATTTTGTTATATTATCGATATGGTTTACTTAATCCTACTTTACTAGTTGTTTCTATCATTTAATCAGGCTCCTATTGCCCAGATCAGGAATCTTTGCGAAACACTCTTCGTTGCTTTTTTGACTACCATTACCTGCGTACGTACGGCTGGAAACAAGTTATTGGATTGGTCACCAGAAAAAGACAGATTTTTTTAGCAAATCATGCAATTGTTCGACGTCATTATTGTTGGCGGAGGTCCTTGTGGACTGGCAGCTGGTATCGAAGCAACCAAAGCGGGGTTGAGCCATTTAATTCTGGAGAAGGGAAGTCTTACGGAGTCGATTCGGCAGTACCCGCGCCGGATGCGCTTTTTCTCGACTGCCGAAAATATTGAAATTGGCGGTCTTCCATTCTCTATTTCGGACGTAAAAGCAAGTCGTAACGAAGCCTTACAGTATTACCGAAAAGCGGCTGCCTATTACAAACTGAATTTTAACGTATTTCAGGAGGTTTGGGATGTTAGGAAACAGGACGACCTGTTTACGGTTACAACAACGACTGGACAACAGTATCAGGCTCGTAAGGTGATCATGGCTACAGGCTATTTCACCCGTCCGCGCTGGCTCAACATTCCGGGCGAAAATCTGCCGCACGTATCGCATTACTACGACGAGCCCTTCAAATATTCGTTCACAAAAGTGGTCATCATCGGTGCGTCGAATTCGGCCGTTGAAGCCGCTCTGGAATTATACCGGCATGATGTTGATGTAACAGTAGTACATCGTGGCGAAGATTTTCGCAGCACAGTGAAATACTGGCTGGTTCCCGATGTAAAGAATCGGGTCAAAGAAGGGAAGATCAAGACGGTATTTAGCTGCTGTGTCACCCAAATCGACGAGCATTCGGTTACCGTCAACGATCTGAAAACCAGTGAGGAAATTCGCTTACCGGCCGATTTCGTGTTTATCCTGACTGGATACATCCCGGATGCTGACCTGCTGACTCGCTGCGGTATCGAGCTTAACCCCGAAACGCAGGTGCCTGTTTATAATAAGGAAACCTTTGAAACCAATATTCCCGGCTTGTATGTATGTGGTACGGTGCTGGCTGGTATCTATACCGAAAAGGTATTCATCGAAAACGGGCGAGAACATGCTCAGGCTATTATTGACCACATCATGGGCCGGGAGGTCCATAAAGTGGCAGCGCTTATTCAACGTATTTAACTACATTGGGTGAGTTCGTAATTTGGTGATTATAGCACTCAATCACGAACTCACCCAATCACTCAATGGGCTTAGTGAAGTGGCTTTACGGATACTTCTTTGAAATAAACGATGTCGTGCTCACCATGATTTTGTAGGCCTATGTACCCCGAATTGGGTCGGATACCCCGATAAGGCTCAAAGTCAAATTTACGGGGAGGCACTGGCCCGCCCTCCCGGTAATCGGTTACTTTTACCCCATTTACATAAACGATTGTGCGGGGACCATCCAGCGTGATATCCATCGTATTCCACTGCGGACCAGGTTTGCCAGGCTTTGCAAGGGGCTTGGTGAGCGAATAAAGGGTGCCTGTTACGTGGTATTCGTCTTCGTCAGAGGTTTCGGGATGGTTGTCAATCTGCACTTCGTAGCCATAATGCACGGGCATCCATTCTTCCCGTGGCTCAACGGGAATTCGGATGAAAACGCCAGCATTGCTGTTCTCTTTCTGCATTTTATAGACCACACGTAAGGTACAATTGCCGAATTTTTCTTTCGTGTAATAGAGCAATCCCATACCGCCTTTTCCGTGAATTAATCCCTTTTCGACCAGCATACTTCCTTTCCCAACGTGTTTCCAATCTGTCAGATCTTTTCCGTTAAATAAAGGTCGCCAGCCTGCATTAGCCGTAAGCTGAGTTGGTTGTGGGGGCCTGGAAAGAGAAGCATCTGAAGAAACGAAGGTGCCGCTTAGCAGAAAGAGGGCAATCAGAATTCCGTAAGGCATAGTTGTGGGTTTAAATACTTGATCTACTTGATTGACTATAAGTTAAGGACAGTGACGGATTTACTGTATAGAGCCTTTACTAGTATTTTTAGGCCCATTGGTACTTACTAGTGCAGGGTGCAGATAGACAGGACTTTACATTCGTTTTGGTATGTATACAGATTCATCACAACCGGACCGACGTTCGTTTCTCAAAATGGCTTTGGCAGGGACAGTCTCTGTGGCGGCTCCTAAGAGGTATACTGGAACAGGTTCGTTATTGCATTTACCGAGTCGGGTTCGGCTTAGTTGTAATCTGTATTCCTTCAATGAACCGTTGATGAGTAAACAGATGACGCTTGACGACGTGCTAGTCTACTGTGCAGAACTGGGCTTTGATGCCGTTGACCCAACCGCTTATTACTTTCCAGGCTACCCAACCCCTCCCAATGATGCCTATGTGTATCAGATCAAGCAAAAAGCCTTTCGACTGGGGCTCGACATTAGCGGAACGGGTGTACGAAATGATTTTACCTTACCCGACGCTACCCGCCGAAAAGCCGAAGTGGATCTGGTGACGAAATGGACCGATGTGGCCGCGCGTCTGGGGGCTCCTGTTGTACGGATTTTTGCAGGCCTGGGAAAAGAATTACCTGCCAGCTACAATCGGGAAGAGGTAACCGGATGGGTAGTCGATTCAATTCGTGCTTGTACCGACTATGCGGCCAGCCGGGGTGTAATGATCGTATTACAAAACCACGCTGATTTTATACAAACGGCCGATCATATATTGGACATCGTTCGTAAGGTCAACTCCGATTGGCTGGCGGTTAATCTGGACATTGGAAGTTTTAAAGTGGGCGATCCTTATGCACAAATCGCTCGTGTGGCACCGTATGCGGCAACATGGCAACTCAAAGAAAATCTGTTTGTTGATGGGCAAGAAGTTCCTACCGATCTGGCACGTGTTGTACGCATCGTGCGCGAGTCGGGGTATCGGGGCTATTTGCCCATCGAAACACTTGGAAAAGGAGATCCGAAAGTAAAAGTAGCGGCTTTTTTCGACAAGGTTAAAAAGGCATTAACAACGAACGGCTAAGTGAATCCACCTGTTATTTTTAATCGTAGAGTAGAATTGTTATTGCTCTTCAGGTAAAATTAGCTAAACTAGTTGTCTTTTATTTCGTTAGAAGCATTAGCGGCCATAAGGATTTACACAGAAATCATTAGTCCCTCATGACAACACAGAATCAACCGTTTGATGTTTTAGTAGTGGACGACGATCCATCTATTTATGACCTGTTGCATATGGTAGGGCAACGGGAATTTTCTGAAGCTACATTTAGAAGTGCTGCTACCCCTCAGGATGCGATCAATACGATCGATGAGCAATTTCCTCATCTGGTCTTATTAGATATCGATTTTCATCAGGAAAAGGATGGAATCGATTGGCTGCCCATGTTGCAGGCTCGCTTTCAGAAAAAAGTCCCTGTCGTTATTTTTTCGCAGTCCGATAGCCAGCAGCATATCCAGCAAGCCTATCAGGCTGGTGCGGTTGCCTATACGCAGAAGCCCGATGAGTTGAGAGGATGGAAAGACTATGTAGCAGCTATGAAAAAATTCTGGTACGAAACGGCCACTATTCCTCAATAGATTGACATTCCTTTCCAGGAAGAGCTTAGGATAGTTTAGGTAAAGACCAAGGTGCTCGATAATGGGCTTTAGTGAGTGCCTGGGCCGACGGATCACTCACAATACCGCCCTGTCCATCATCCCAGATGAGCTTATGACCAGTCCGATAGGCAATGTTGCCCAGATGCGAATGCAGGGCTACATTGCGGCCAGCCTCTGCTGGGCAATTGGGTTGTTGTCTTGATCGAATGCATTCCAGAAAATTTCGGGTGTGGCTGTCCAGATCCCGGCCATTGCCATACTGAATTGGTTGAGCCGGAACCAGATACCGGCCCTGTTCTACCTCAGGTAGTACTTCCCATTTTCCCCGGTCAATCACCACCGTACCCAGGTTGCCAATAAACGCTACGCCATGATCGCGGTCGTAAGGGCCACGCATCGTTCCCAGCGACTGTTCCCACAGGATTGAGAACTGACCATAATCATACACAACCTGCATGGTGTCGGGTGTATCGCCGTCATGATCGGGAAAACCAAATTTACCTCCCGTAGCTATGACCGATTTGGGCGCGGTCACGTTCATTCCCCAAAGGGCAATATCGATCATATGGGCGCCCCAGTCGGTCATGAGTCCACCGGCATAATCCCAGTAATATCGAAAAGTACCGTGAAACCGATTTCGATTGAATGGACGACCTGGTGCCGGCCCCAACCACATATCGTAATCGACACCGGCAGGTACAGGTTCGTCTGGGCGGGGTGGAAATTCTTTGCCATAACTCATGAATGCCCAGGTTTTTACCGACCGGACCCGACCGATTTTTCCTGACTGAACGTAGTCTAGTGCCGCTTTCCAATGGTCGCCACTCCGCTGCCATTGCCCTACCTGAACAATCCGATTATAGCGCTTGGCGGCTGCTACAATCAGATTACACTCTTCAATGGTCGTGGCCAGTGGCTTTTCAACGTATACATCTTTCCCGGCCTGGCAGGCATATACGGCTGGCAAACAATGCCAATGATCGGGCGTACCCACGATGACCGCATCGACCGTTTTATCGTCGATCAATTTCCGGAAATCGTTGTACAGCGTAACTTTTTTACCCGTTTGTTTCTCCAGTTCATCTGCCCGTTTTTTCAGTACGTTGTTGTCTACGTCACAAAGTGCAACGCAAACAGCACCGGGATTTTTGAGCATCGACGTCAGATCTGCCCATCCCATGCTGTTAACACCAATCAACCCGATACGGATCGTATCGGATGGAGCTGCTGAACGGCTTATTTCGGGTAGCGTGGCCGACAGACCTAGCCCTGCCGCCAGGTGCGTTGACTGGTGAAGAAAATCGCGTCTTGATGAAGGCATTTTGTTAAAGTAGAAAAGGCTAAGGGCCACCTAAAAAAGGCAACAACAAATCGAAACTACTACCGCTATGGACTGCGATTATTCAGTGGCTGTGTATCGACAACTGTCTGACCTATTACGACGCAAAACGGGCAATATCCTGAACCGAATATTGCCCAATAATGAACAGTGAAAATGAAGTAGTTTATTGGAACAGCCGATCGACTACTTGCTCCTGACTTAACCCAAAATGATCGGCTACATCTGACAAGATTTTATTTAATGTGCCAAGCCTGACCGGATTATGTTTGGGAACAGTTAGATGGTGGGTACCATTGCGTACAGTGGTTAGCCGGAGATGACTCCCTGCTTGCCGGGTCTGTTCGTAGCCAAAATGCTTTTCTAATAATTTGATAAGTGATTCACCTTTGAGATCGCGAGGTGTTTTCATGAAGAATATCAGCACAATTGCTGAAATAGGCAGCACAATCAGCCTCTTTGACGTGCAAGTATGACGTAAATGTACATATAATTCACACCAAACTCAGGACTTCATCTTTCACGAAATGCAAATGGGCGATTTGTGGAGCTTGTCCTTCATCAAAATGGCAAATAGTTGCTTCCCGAATATTTGCTTTCAGTTCCTCCAATGTGTCGGCCTCCGTAACAATGGATTGGCCAATTGCCGACGCAATATACCCTCCCTCGTCTGCTTCCTCAATTAGAAAAAAGATTTCTTTCATGTAATCAGAGAGCCGGGCCATCGAAACGGCTCTCTGACAAATATAACGAATAATTCTAAACCGGGTACTGCCACTCGCCACGATAAGCACGGCTGAGTAATTTGTTGGCTTCGGGGTCGTTGGGTATCTGGCTGCCATCCCATTCAACGCTTCGGCCAAGTTTTAACGATAGCATTCCCAGCAGGGCCATATTCGTAGAGCGATGACCAATCTCGATGTCGCAAACGGGGAGTTTGTTGGACTTGATGCATTGCAGGAAGTTAGCCCAGAGCAAAGCGATGTTCTGGTCATCAGGTTTATCCAGTTGAGCGTCCTGATGGATAATCGGCTTTTTCGAATCGGCCGGATAGAAAGTCCAGCCATCGAGCCAGCCCATATGAAAAGTACCTTCCGTTCCGTAGAAATAGACGCCTACCGCCTGTTGAGGATGCGTTTTCTCCGCATTATTACCGGCAAAAGTCCGGTGTTCCCAAACAGCCGTGAAATTTTCAAATTCAAACGTAGCTACCTGATGGTCAGGCGCATCGCTATTGTCCTGTTTGATGGCTCGTCCGCCGGTAGAGTATACCTTACGCGGATGTTTTTCTTCAGTTATCCACAGAATCTGATCCATCCAGTGGATACCCCAGTCGCCGAGGGTTCCATTCGCATAATTCAAAAAATTACGCCAGCTTCTGGGGTGCATGGCTTTATTGTAGGCATGAAGCGGGGCAGGGCCGCACCACATATTCCAGTCAATTTCTGGCGGAGTTTCGCTATCGGGCGTAGGTTGTCCGGCCCCCCCTGCATAATGCACAAAGGCCCGTGCCATTCCAATTTTGCCTGCTTTCCCTGATCTCAGAAACTCCATACCCGATACATTATGGGGCGATACACGGCGGTGCATCCCAACCTGACAGATTCGTCCCGTTTGCCGGGCCGCTTTTACCATCGCTTTGCCTTCGTTAATGGTATGGCTGATAGGTTTTTCAACATATACATGCGCTCCTGCCTGCATGGCGGCAATAGCAGCCAGTGGATGCCAGTGGTCGGGCGTGGCTACAATCACTATCTGGGGTTTTTCGGCGGCCAGCATTTCCCGGTAATCACGGTACAGCTTTGGTTTATCGGTGGTGAGTTTGTTCAGCTCTTCGCTTGTTTTCTGAAGCTGGCGGCTATCCACGTCACACAAAGCTACTATTTTCGATTCGCCCGCCTGTACGGCACAACGCAGAATATTGTTCCCCCACCATCCGGCACCAATTAGGGCCGTACGGTATTTCTGGGCAGGCTGGCGTGTAATAAATGCCCGTACCTGGGTAGGGTCGGTAATGAGGGTAGCACCGGCAAGAGCAGACGTTTTCAGGAAATCGGAGCGGTTCATCGGAAACGAGGTTTCAGTTAGGTCAGAATCAGCCTATCAGGCAGGCCTTCCATTTGTCAAAGCTGAACCTCCTGGTTTTTTACCGTCGATTTTATAAACCTGATAGCACCGGTCGGCCTCCCAGCGCTTCCAGGAGAAGAAAAGTGACGGCTCCGATATATAAAACGGTAAACAGGAAAACCTGAGCTGGGCGTCGGGCGATGTAGTAGCCAAACAAGGGAATCAATTGAAGCGCATGCATTCCGAAAAAATGAGCGATGCGTAAATCACCAAATTGGGTAGACCAGTTGGTGATAGGCCATCCCGCACCCCCATCGGGTCCACCTACTGTGTGGCTGAGCCGGGTAGCCATGATAAATCCTTCAAATGCAAACACGACAAACAGTAAAATACCTAACCGAATGGCCCACAAATAGCTTGCCGCCAGCGGATTGTTGTGAATACGGAAAAAGAGATAACCAATATAAGCCGTCCAGCCGGTTAGCACCGTAATCGCTATGCCCATTAGGCTGAATAGCATGCCGTCAACAGGTGAACTGACGTTGAAGTGCGACAGCTTTCCCAAGGTTGCCTGTGCTGTTATAATTATGAGTTCGATGGTCATTGCTACGACCACTACCCAACTATAAATCGCCACGTTACGAGTCGGGGGCAGGTAACCCGTATACCAGGCCATCGTCCAGCAGAACAGTGTGATCGACACGAAGAACTTCATGGGCTTAATAAATGCATTGATTCCCAGCACCTGCACATGGGTAGTGAGCGCGAGTATGGCACAAATGAATGTACCGATCAGGCATAGCCAGCCGAAGGAATAGAGCAGGTTATTTCGCTTTTTAAGAATTTCCAGAAAATAGCTCATATGCAGGTCGGTTCAATTGGTCGTACTGGCCCTCATTAACTGAACGATACAAACGCTGACAAGTTTTTGTCCATTCCTTAAAATGCGATTAGATTGACAGTCGGCGCGTTCGAATCAACCGAATGATCCAGTATAGGAGTAACCCCACCGGGCCGAGCATAAAACAGAACATCAATGGAAGTATAATGAGCCAGTGTGGGATGTTTTTCTCCTGCGCATCCCGCACGATAACACTGCCAGCGACCAAATCGAAAGCAAGGTAGTGCACCCAGGCGGCCAGTATAACTCCATTGCTTCCGGTAGCAAATAGCCGTTTGATACCCGCCAGTGACCCGAAGGCACCAAAATCAATAATGCCATCGCCAAACAGATAAACGAGGTAAATAACAGCAATAAATACCGGAATTAGGTAGCTGTTCATCAGCCAGCGCGTTACCAGCCAGCGTGGGGCAAAGGCCATCAGCAACCACTGAGGCAGCACAAGCGTACTCGCGATCTGAAAAGCGGTTTCGGGCGACATGAGTAGTTAACCGATTACAGTTTACAGAGGCTGAAGCGCCCTATATCGGCTACATCAGCCACTGTAAACCCAAAACTTATTGAGTGACTTTTGCCTGGCCTAGTACTCGCAGGAGATTGCCACCCCAGATTTTGGCGATGTCGGCTTCTGAGTAGTTCCGCCGAACCAGTTCGGCGGTCAGGTTCTCGATCTGGCTCACATCTTCCAGTCCATTTACGCCACCACCGCCATCGAAATCGGAACCAATACCGACATGGTCAATACCGACCAGTTTGACAATATGATCGATATGATCGACAATGTCGGATAGGCTGGCTCGCTCCGACGCATACACTTTGGATACCGAATCGCTCATGGCCTGAATGCGGGCTTCCATTTCTGGTGTTGATACTTTACCAACCCGCGACATCCGTATTTTGGTTTTAGCGGCCCGGTGGGCATCCGACGGTTTTTTTAGGTAATCGCTCACAAAATTCACCTGTACTACCCCTCCTTTGGCCGCCAGTGCCTTAATCATATCATCGGTCATATTACGCGGAAAATCGCAAATGGCCCGACAGTTCGAGTGAGAAGCAATCATCGGTGCTTTCGACAAAGCCAGTGCATCGTAAAACGTGCTATCGGCTACGTGTGATACATCGATCAGGATACCCAGCCGGTTCATTTCAGCTACGACTTTTTTGCCAAAATCGCTTAATCCGCCATACATCGGCCCGTCAGGGTCAGTCGATGAATCGCCGATCAGGTTGTTGGCAAAGTGTGTAAGGGTGATGTAGCGAGCGCCCAGGTCATAATACTTCTGGAGCATCGACAGGTCATCGCCGACGGGATAGCCATTTTCCATACCGATAAATACCGCCCGTTTGCCCGCTTTCTGAATTCGATAGGCATCAGCCGGAGAGGTGGCTAATTCGGCCAGATTGGGGTATTTTTTCAGAGCCTGATGAATCAGGTCGAACTGGTTCAGCGCATCGCGTTTGGCATCGGCATGGCCTTCGGATGTGCGTGGCCCCTGCGAAGTATATACGGCAAAAAACATGGCATCCATTCCACCCTGTTTCATACGTGGGAAATCGATCTGCGACTGATCCCGTTTGGTATCGTGCGTCTGGCCGACGTCGAAGCCGTCTTTTTTCATCATGATCGGTGCATCGGCATGCGTATCGAGCGTCAGCACGCGCTGATGAATCTTATGAACTTTTTTCGCCACCGGATCATCGCCACCTGACGGACGGGGGCCAGCGAAACTCAGGACG
The DNA here is from genome assembly GCF_002056795.1 of Spirosoma aerolatum. NCBI lineage: Bacteria > Pseudomonadati > Bacteroidota > Cytophagia > Cytophagales > Cytophagaceae > Spirosoma > Spirosoma aerolatum. The sequence continues at coordinate 1,030,898 of NZ_CP020104.1, forward strand.
AGTAGCGTATATAAAGTAATTGGAAGCATAATCAGTCAAGTTGTATAGAGACGAAGAGGATTGTTTCGAAACTACGCATTGCCCCCCGAAATGACAAACTTTCGACGGAAAGCTCCTGTTATGGCACTACCTTTGTGGTAATACTAATTTTGAATGAGTGAATGACAGAATGATTGAATAACTAGCCTATACACTTATTCAATCATTCTGTCATTCACTCATTCACTCATTAAAAGATGGCTGTTGTTCCTTATAAAGATAAAGATACGTCGAAGCGCGAACAGGTTGCAGAGATGTTCGATAGCATTTCGCCCAAGTACGATTTACTAAATCACGTACTGAGCGGAGGGATTGATATTCTTTGGCGTAAACGGGCGATTCGTGAATTAAAGCCGTACGCTCCCAAAACGATTCTGGACATTGCCACCGGTACCGGCGATTTTGCCCTCGAAGCCCTGGCATTGAAGCCCAAAAAAATTATCGGTGTCGATATTTCGGAGGGCATGCTCTCGATCGGGCGCGAAAAAATGAAGAAACGCGGTGTCGATTCTGTTATTGACCTGCGCACGGGCGATTCAGAACGTTTACCGTTTGCAGACAATGAATTCGATGCTGTCATCGTTTCGTTTGGTGTACGCAATTTCGAGAATCTGCTCAAAGGCTTAACCGACATGCACCGTGTAACACGTCCGGGTGGCGTTTGTGTGGTACTGGAATTTTCGAATCCACGTCAGTTTCCGTTTAAACAACTTTATTCGTTTTACTCCCGAACTATTCTGCCGCTCATCGGGCGCGTGGTAAGCAAAGACGCATCGGCCTATACCTACCTGCCCGAATCCGTGCAGGCTTTTCCCGATGGTCCCGACTTTCTGCGGATTTATGAAGCAGCCGGATTTACAACTACTAAATGGATACCGCTTACTTTTGGCGTTGCCTCAATTTACATAGGTCACAAGCAGGCTTAGCCTCTATGAATAGGATAGGTCGGACGGTGCGATCACTGAGCGTAACTGTTGTACTTGGCTTACTACTGACGGTTCACAGCCAGGCCCAGACATCGTACAAATACGTTCGTAAACACCTCGAACGTTACGACGAAAAGGAAATCCATTACGGGTTTTTCTTTGCCGCTCCGGTTACACGGTTCAGCGTAACCTACAGCCCTGAGTTTATGACAGCCGATTCAGCCTACCGGATTCACTCACCCAATAAACCCGCTTTTCGAGTCGGTGGGGTCATCAATCTCTTTCTGGATGATCGGTTTGATCTCCGCTTTACGCCGTCGGTATCTTTGTTCAGCCGGGAGGTACACTACGATTATCCGGGTGGCACTTCCAAAACTGAAACCCGCGAGTCGACCTGGGTCGATTTTCCACTGTTACTCAAATACAAATCTGAACGGCGCAACAATACACGCATGTATCTGTTGGCTGGTGGAACGTTTAGTATTGAAAGTAATGTGCGTCGAAAAGAGCTTCAGGGGGCTAGTCGGCTGAGTACCGGAACGATGGATTTTGCGATTGAATACGGTATTGGTCTGGAGCAGTTTTTTGAATACTTCAAGCTGGCACCTGAACTACGCTTTTCGCATGGCCTCGTCAATCTGTTTAATCCAACCAATAATGCGGCTGGCGTTGGTATCAGTAAATTGACTACTCATTCGGTTACCTTATACCTTAACTTCGAATAGCTTTGTTAGCCTATAAAAAGCGGATCATCGGTGTATATCGTGATCCGCTTTTTTGTTGCCTGATTATCAGCGAGCCGTTGGTTTTATTTTGCCAAAAATAAAGATTACCTATAAATTATTTTACAATATCGCTTTTATGTAGAATATTATTCGAAATTATTTGTCAATACAGTTAATTTAGCAGATGAGGTATTATATTGACTCTTAAAGGTCTACGCACGCATCATGACTAAACTACGCTTGCTTTACCAGGTCTGCTTGTTGGTACTTGTCTGGGCATTGTTCGAAACCACGTTTGTAAAGGCTGAATTGGTAGCCGATTCGATCCGGGTTACGGTTACAGAAGGAACCAATATGGCTGCCGATCTGTCGCCCGACAAGAAAACAATCGTTATCGATTTACAGGGTACACTCTGGTTACTACCGGCTACAGGTGGTATCGCCAAACCCATTACCGACGCACTTGGCGACTGTCGGCAACCGAGTTGGTCGCCGGATGGGAGTCAGATTGCTTTTCATGCCTTTTGGGATGGCCGCTATCATATCTGGACGGTGTCGAAGACTGGCGGAAACCCTCGTCAACTAACCAGCGGATTATCCGACGACCGCGAGCCACATTGGTCGCCCGATGGCAAAGCAATTGTGTTCTCATCGGATCGGGGAGGCAATTACGACATTTGGCAGCTAACCTTAGCCGATGGAAAACTCACTCAGCTCACGACCAATACCGCCAACGACTTCAATCCCGCTTTCGCTCCCGACGGAAAACAGATTGCCTTTATCTCCGACCGGACCGATGCACCCGGCGTGTACACACTAACACCCGGACGAACCGAAAAACTAATTTCTGCTTCCAACGACAAGCTGGCCAGTCCATCCTGGCAACCCGATGGATTAGCGCTTTACTATAACCTGCTCAATAAATCGCAGAGTGGTTTAGCGGCTGTCAGTTCACAGTCGGGTTCGGCAACGATTCTGACCGAACCGGCTGAAGATGTGTTTCCCTTTCGATTAGCCTGGTTTTCGACCGATGAGTATCTGTACACGGCTGATGGCCTCCTAAAACGGTGTAAAATCGGGAGTAAAACGACACAGACTATTCCGTTTCAAGCCATTATCTCCCTACCTCGCAACACCTACAAACGAAAAACGTATGACTTCGATACGAAAGGCCCCCATCCGGTACTGGGGATCAAAGGGCCAGCAATTTCGCCCAATGGTAAACAGATTGCCTTTGCCGCCCTGGGCGACATATGGCTTCTTACTAAAGGCGATAAAAAACCTAAACCATTGACCAGTGGCTCGTCTATGGAAGTGGACCCGGCCTGGTCGCCCGATGGTACCAAACTAACGTATGTATCGGATCGAAATGGAACAATGGATATCTGGATTCACGACTTGAAAACGGGCCAGGAAAAATGCCTCGTCGATATGGCTGAAGATCTTCACTTTCCAACCTGGTCGCCCGATGGTAGCAAAATCGCTTTCTACCAAAGTGATCCACGTAACGCCTGGGGGCGCAGTACACTGTATACGGCCGACGTCACCTATACGGCTGATGTTAATACGCCCAAAACGCAGAAAGTTCACGAGTCGGTCTTTGTGCCTAGTCAGGCAAGTTGGTCGCCCGATGGAAAAACGATTGCGGTATCAGCCTTGCATCCCTATTCGTCGCGGTATCGGGAAGGCGTTAGTGAAGTACTGTTGATTTCGTTCGATGGTAAAAATGATCGGTATGTATCACCTGCACCTAACCATAGCCTGGGGACACGCAGTAAAAACGGTCCCGTTTGGTCGCCCGATGGAACACAAATGGCTTATATTCTGGATGGCTTGCTCTGGGTAACGGCGGTTTTGCCCGATGGAACGCCTACTGGCCAACCGCGCCGGTTAACGACGGAGCAGGCTGAGGCTCCAACCTGGACAGGCGATTCGAAACATCTGTTATTTCTGGCTACTGAGGTGTTGAAAGAAGTGTCACTGGCTGACGGCCATATCGAAACCATTCCAATGGAATTGACCTGGCAACTAAACCAGCCTACTGGTCAGACGGTTGTTCACGCCGGACGTCTGTTTGATGGTCGTTCCAACACGTACCGACAGAACGTAGATATACTGATTGAGGGGCATCGGATTAAAGCCATTCTGCCGCACCAGGCGGGTCGTTCGGGAAAGTTGATTGATGCCTCCGACAAAACAGTCATTCCCGGCTTATTTGAGATGCATACGCACCAGCACGCCATGACGGGCGAGCGTTTGGGGCGGTTGTGGTTATCGTATGGCATTACTTCGATTCGCGAACCCGGTGCCGACCCATATGATGCCCTTGAACGGAAAGAATCGTGGGCTAGTGGAGTTCGTCCGGGGCCAAGGCAGTTTTTTACGGGAGGACTGACCGATGGAACCCGGATTTATTACGGAGCCGCCACAAGCATTAATTCCGACGAGCAGCTTGACCGTGAACTGAACCGTGCCGTTCGGCTCGGCTATGATCTGATCAAAACGTATGTTCGTATGCCCGATGCCATGCAGCAGCGTATCACGGCCTTTGCGCATGCGCATGGATTGCCGGTATCATCACATGAAATTTTCCCGGCCATGCGCTATGATGTAGATGCAGTTGAGCATATAGGTGGAACCAGTCGGCGTGGGTATTCGCCAAAGATTACGGCCATGAACCAAAGCTATCAGGATGTTATTGAGCTACTGGCGAAATCAGGGATGAACATTACGCCGACGGCTTCGCTGCAGGGTGGTTTTTTCGTGATGAGTTCAAAAAATCCAGCGCTTAATGAGAACCTACAATACAAAACGTTCTTCAGCGAAGACTTTCGAAATTCGCTTCAGGCCGGAGCTGCTCAGATTACCAAAATTAATCCGGGTTATTTAACCAACTTCGGCAACTTACAGCAAGGCGTCAAAAAATTGATTGCGGCAGGCGCCCATGTTACGACGGGTACCGATAGTCCTTTTGTGCCATATGGTCTAAGCTTGCATACCGAGTTGCAATCGTTCGTCGATGCTGGCCTAACACCCTATGAAGCTTTGCGGTCTGCAACCCTCTGGGCAGCTGAGACGGTAGGCGTTAGTAAAGACCTGGGATCTATAGAGCTGGGTAAGATAGCCGATTTGGTCATCGTAAAGGGAGACCCACTCCAAACGGTTCAGGATGCCCTCAATGTGGAGCATGTAATTAAAAATGGCGAACTTTTTTCAATTGATAGCCTGTTGAAACCCCATTGATTGTCAGTTTATTGGCCCTGACCTGAGAAAAATCTGTACAATTTTTCAAATTTTTCTCAGAATTTACTTGCAAAAAGACGAAACAGGCTGCTATATTTGCACTCCCAAACGACGGGAAACAAAGGGAGTTTAGCTCAGCTGGTTCAGAGCATCTGCCTTACAAGCAGAGGGTCGGCGGTTCGAACCCGTCAACTCCCACCACTGAAAATCAAGCACTTAGCAGATACTGTTAAGTGCTTTTTTATTCTGGGTACAACGCGGATCAAGACCCAAAGTTGCAATAGTCGAATAAAGTTGGGATGCTCTTGCTCACTCTACAGCATATAACTCATATTGCCTATAATCTATTCTATTCGCAAAAGCTGAGCGATGATCAGGCTACCCTGGAGTGGGCCCTTTCTTTGTATCCCGATGATACTAATCTAGATGATCGATCGTCTGGGTGAAATAAGCCAAGCGATGAAAACTCCCCAGCAGGCTTACGAATATTATTCGTAAGGGGTTGCACTTACCGAAAGACAAAAGTCATTGCTTCAACCAGTATTTATCAAAATATAGTCCGATCGTTTACAGAACAGGTCAATAAGACAAAGACATAAACTGTGTCGAACGGGCTTGGGGTGGCAGTTTTCTAATCTATCGGTTTGATGCCATTCATTTCCTGATCTCATATAATGCTTCTACCTGAGAAAAAGAGGATTGGCCTGTTCGTAAATGGGGCGTTTGCTGATACAGTATTTAACTCTAAATTTTATCCTTTACCATAACGTTTACTTACCCAACAGATTTAAATGGCATCAGTCACAACAAAGTTTCTCAGGGCAATTCTGATGATAGCGTGGACAGGCATAGTCGCTAACGCTCAAGGTAAATCATCAAAACCCATCTTAGTGCGGGTAGGTAAGCTGTATGATAGCGAAAAACGCCAGTTCATTAACAACCAAGAAATACTCATCGAAAATGGTTTTATCAGCTCCGTGGGTAAACGGCTGACACGGCCAAAAGGAACAACACTTATTAATCTGAGTCAGCATACGGTAACACCTGGGCTGATCGATATGCATACGCATCTGCTTTTCTATCAGAAACAGACGCAGACTGGGTTTGAAGATGGCGCAAGGCCACCCGCAGAAGAGCGAGTTAAACGAGGGCTTGGCTTTGCCAAACAGGATCTGAACGCTGGAATCACCACCGTACGCGATGTCGGCAATTCGGGCAGGTATCTGGATATTCGGTTAAAAAAACTATTGGGTACCGATGCCAAACTTGGCCCCGATATGTATGCTTCAGGGCCTATAATAAGCCCTCCAGGGGGACAGTTCGGTAAACTCGCTCCCGCAGATAGCGTTTTAATCGGTCAGGAATATACCGAAATTAAGGGTGTTGATGAAGCAAGAGCAGCGGTGTTGACCCATATTCAACACGGTGTTGACGTGATCAAAATTTGTGCAAATACGTATGATAAGCTTCTTTCGGTGGACGAAATCAGAGCTATTGTCGAGACCGCTCACGCTAAAAACATTCCGGTTACGGCTCATGCGACGCATGATGAACCCATCCGAAACGCTGTTTTAGGAGGGGTTGATGGTATCGAACATGGCTATAGTATGTCAGACAGTACATTAGAGCTAATGGCCGCCCGAAATGTATATTTGGTGCCTACTGATGTTTCGCGACGCAGAGGTAAAATATTGGTGGCTGGTCTGGGTATGAGGGGTAAGACAGCGGAAGTAGCCTTAAGTAGTTTAGACGCTTTCCATGACCGCTTGCGAAGAGCCGTAAAGAAGGGGGTGATGATTGTCTCGGGTTCCGATTTTTACAATGATGTCAAAGGTCTGAAGTGGGGTCCGAGTTCAGTGGATGTGCTCTTAGCCTACCGAGAAGCGGGCTTACCGGTGGCTGAGCTACTTAGTTTCGCTACTTATAATGCAGCCAAAGCACTTAAACGGTCAGACAGCATCGGTACGATCAAAAAGGGGATGAAAGCGAACTTGGTGGTCTTTAGTGGGGATTTAGAAACTAGGTTTGAGAAGGCTCTATTCGATGTGGAAGCGGTTTTTCATGCCGGCAAGTTAGTCTATCGTAAAACAAAAAAATAGTGTCCAGTACCCAGGTGTATAATCCCAAAGTGTGATGGGTTGGATTGCGAGTAAAGATAGTCAGATGGGCTTGCCACTGGGTACAGCCAAATTCATACGACGTTAACCCTCGTTCTTTAATCGTTTGGCGTGTGCAAGTGTTGACCCAACTCAGCGGTACACGGTGGCTTCTTTAATCGTGCGGTTCATGTGTTCTTCCGCCCGGCGGCTTATTAGTCCAAGGATGAGCCAGCTTGACTAAACGTTGCTCAATGGCCTCAAACAAATATGACTTTCCCTGTTGGGCATGCACTTCGGCAAAATCAATGTGCAAATAGCCAATGGGGTAGTTTTTAAACTTCTTTTGCGAGGTCTGCTTTTGGTCAGCCAGTGGTAAGCGGCTAATGCCGTGTCGTTGGAAACACCGATGCTGGGCAGAACATGACACGTGAACTTGCTGGCTTTTAATGAATAAATTTAGCTTCAAATTCTGTCCAGCAAAGCTTCGCTCATGCCTTCGAGCGCAAATTTACTGGCGTTATAGACGCCAAAGCCTGCCATCGCTTTGACGCCGGCCTGCGACGAAATCTGGATGATATGCCCGTTATTCTGCTGGCGGAACATGGGTAGAAAGGCCTGTGTAACGGCCAGCGTACCAAAGAAATTCACGTTAAAAACGGCGCGAATTTCTAATTCGGAAGCTTCTTCAACGGCCCCTGCGAAGCCATATCCGGCATTATTAACCAGCACGTCAATTTTTCCAAAGCGCTCGGTAAACGTCTGAACGGCCTGTCGAATTTGGTCGGGCTGGGCAATGTCCACCAGCAGAGCAAATCCTTGATTCACCTGTTTGACGTTAAAATCGGCGACTTGCTCCGCCAGGCGAAACGTACCGACTACAAAATCGCCATGCTGCATGACCGCTTCGGCGAGGGCTTTCCCCAACCCACTAGAAATGCCCGTGATAAACCAGATGGTAGCATTTGGCTGACTCATACCTGTTTCTGTAATTCAATCTGACAGCTGATGTGGACGTTTTCACCCACGGCCAGTCCGCCAAAATCCATAACCGTGTTCCAGACTATACCCCAATCCTTGCGGTTGATCGTTCCCGTTGCTTTGAATCCCGCTTTGGTATTGCCAAACGGGTCTTTCGGAACAATGCCCCGAAACACTACGTCCAGTTCAATCGGTTTGGTGATACCCGCTAAGGTCAGGTTCCCATCCATTTTGTACGTATTCGTAGCAACGGTACGTATGTCGGTGCTCGCAAAGGTCATGATTGGGTGCTGCTCGGCGTGAAAAAAATCGGCTGAACGCAGGTGGGCATCGCGCTGTTTGTCGAGGGTATCTATGCTGCTCACATCGACGTGAACGGTTACCTGAGCATCCGAAAAATCGTCAGTACCAACTACCACCGTTCCGTCAAATTTGTTAAAATGTCCTTCGGTTTCGGTAATGCCAAAGTGTGTAACGGCGAAGCCAATCTTGCAGTGTGTGGGTTCAAAGGCCCACTTGGTCAGTTCTTGTGTCATTGAAGTAAGTCGGTGAAAATAACGACACAAAGGTATTTGACCCGTTACTGGGAGGGGTAGAACAGAACCGACTATACCCGGTACAATTCGGACATCGTTTGCCGAAACAAGGCCGGTGACTGACCCGTAGCCGCCCGAAAAATGCGGGCGAAGTAAGACGGGTCCATAAAATTAAGGTGGGCGGCTATTTCCGTTATGGTCTGGTCGGTGAATGTCAGTAATCGCTTGGCTTCAAGTAGGCTTCGTTCCCGAATGACGTTGCCCGCCGTCTGGCCGGTCACTTCCTGGCAAATTAAGTTCAGATGATGCGGAGTCATATTGAGCGCCGATGCGTAGTAGCTGACTGGAAGATTCTGGCTAAACTGCTCATCGAGCAATTGCTTTAATTGCTTGTATTGAATAACATATCGACGGGATATGGGCGGCTGTTGCTGGTTGATGCACCGCTGAATTTGAGCTACTAGCACTTGTAGTAGCGGTTGGGTGATAGCTGCCGCGTGGTCGGGGCGCTGATGTTCGCGGCTCAGTAACTCAATCGTCTGGCGAATGTACCGAAAGTCGGTTGGGCTGGGTTGTAGCAGTGGGTTGGCGTAGAAATTATCCAGAAAACTTAGCGCAAACAGCGTGTCTTTATTCTGCTGGTTGAGCAGAAAAAACGCTTCGGTAAACAAAATACTGCCGCCCCGTAGCGCTTCCCATTCCTCAAACTCATGCAACTGCCCCGGCGAAATAAAAAATAGCGATTGGGGCTGAAGTTCATACGTCTGATAGTCAATAGTCTGCTGGCTATTTCCCGCATCGACCCAGATGATTTCGTAGAATGTGTGACGATGCAGGTCTTCTACGTCGGGTTCGGCCATGCGTTCAAAATGGGTAATTTCAAACGCCGTCGGATTGTCCGGCTGATTAATAAAATGCCCGATGGAATAAACAGGAAAATGGCGGTGCATCGAATTTTTACTACTTATTAGCTCCACTAAGTTAGCTTACCAGCCAACACGCCGACCGGCTGACGAAGCTTTTCCTTGAATTCGGAAGGTGGCAGCCCGACTATCTTTTTGAAAAAACGGCTGAAGTTCGAGACTTCCTCAAAACCCAGTTCATAACTAATTTCTTTGGCTGACTTGTCGGTGAACGACAGCAACCGCCGGGCTTCTAAAGCGATACGCTCATGGATAATCTGGAGCGGGCTTTCCTGTTCGCTCAGAGCAAACACGTTGGTTAGCGTTTTGGGCGATTTGGCCAGTTTATCAGCGTAAAAACTTACTTGATGTTGCTGACGGTAATGTTGCTCGACCAGCATTCGGTATTGCCGAATCAGTTCCCGGCTCGAATCTGGCAGCAATGCGTCAACGTATTGCATTTTAACCAGCCTGGTAAGCGTGATAATCAGCCGTTTGAGCAACATCCGCAGCATCTCACCCTGAATGTTATCACAGGTAGCAAACTCGTCGTTGAAGACAACTAGCAGGGCCGCTAGTTTGATCTGTTCGTCAGCCGTTAAGCGCAAAAACATCGGTTCGGGGCGACCGTAGAACAGCAACCCCGAACAGGATACTTCTTTGTCGTGGTCGATGATGCAATAAAACTCCCGGTCAAACTGCCAGGCTACGACAGTTTCGGCTCGTTCGAAACGAAACGTCTGATTCACGACTAGTGGTAACACCGTCTGGGCCGGAAACACGTAATCCAGCCCGTCGATGGTGACGGGCTGGTCGGCTCCGGTGTTCCAGGCGATCGTCAGCAGGCGCTGTCCGCGACCGGTCGGCACTTGATTTCCGCGAATGGTTTCGTCAAAAAATTGACGGTAGAAACCCGCTTCGTGTTCAACGAGCCGGATGACGCCATCGGTAGTCGGTTCATGATAAATTGACAGCATAGAACGGCTATTTCCAGACAAATTACGCAACTGTGCCTTCGAGTTCGGCAGCCAGCGGCCAGTCGATATCGACACCAGTTAAATTGTGCAGGTAATTGGCCGCAATTTTTTCGCTCACTTGTAAAATCAGGTCGACCAGATTGCCTTTATCATACCCGGCGGCATAAAAAGCGTTCAGGTTTTCGTCGGATACGTGCCCTTTGTGTTCGGTAATGTCTTTCGCCAGGACGACCAGCGCATTCAGTTTGGGGTTGGTACTGTGGCCTGCCCGGATGATCAGCGTTTCTTCTTCCGAAATTCCATTCATTTTGCCGATGGCCGTGTGGGCGCTCTGGCAGTAGCGGCAGTCGTTAACTTCGCTCACGACTAAATTAACGGCTTCTTTTTCTTTATTGGAAAGCGACGTTTTGGCTCCCTGAAAAGCCAGATACCGAGGCAGTGCATTGTCCGAATGGCCGAACGTAGCGAACAGATTAGGGACGAAACCGGCCATTTTTTGCAGGCTATCGAAAGCCGTTTGGGTTGCGGGCGATACCTGATCGCGGGTCGGGACAGTGAATTGTGCCATGCGTTGGTTGATTTAGTTTCTGTTTGATTAACGAGACAAAATTCGCCGATGAAAGGCAGGCCGGAAATAACGATTCCACCCGACTAGTTATCAATTTCGCCCGACCAGCCTGATGTGTTTCTTAATTATACTAAACAGCCAGACTTGAAATGCCTTCATTGGTTACCAATCTCGAATCGTAGAGTGGCTAAATTTAGTAGCGTTGTGAGAAAGCAGAAAGAGCGGGAACGATTCTCTAAAAAGCAGCACTCGTGTTTACTAACGTGCTTAAAACCAAGTGTTTATTTTGATTGACTCAAAAGTCTGTATTTTTAGAAGGTGATGTTAGCTACACTACGTAATACACTGGAGGCATGGCAACCACTCTCCGAAACGGACTGGACTATGCTTCAGGCGTGCATTCAGCTATGATAGAATCAGCCATCGACCAATGCCATCTATACCTGGAAAAAGTACTCGCTCGTTGATAGTGGCCCGATAAGTTTGTCCCGCATTTCCCACTTTAGCCCTTTGGCAATGATGATTTTTCGATATACATCGGGTTGTTGTTCAAGCCCACTTTTCATACTGATAGTTGGGTTGGAGATAACCGAGAATAATAGGCTCCGAAAGGCAAACGGTGGTCGGGCCGTTGAAGAGAGGGTACCCAGGCGTCTTGACATACAAACGCCATTAAGTCGTTCCCACAGTAGGGCCGTATGGCAATCATAAATCCACAACCCAGGCCTGGGCGTTGCGTTGGTTGAATAGTCAATACAGGCTGAGTGAAAAAGGCTATCCTGGCGACGGCCTTTTCACTCAGCCTGTTTCTGAAAATTAGCTTTTCTTTCCAGCTTGTTCGATCTGTTCTGTTTGCGCATGGCCTTCCGGCAGAGGAGGGGCTAACATAGGCTCATCACCCAGGGGCTGCGCTTTTATTTCCCGGAACTCACTCTTGCCATCCATCGATGGGCCTTGTGTCCACCGTCGGTTCTGTCCGGCCGATCGGGAGTCGGGGTCAATGTTGGTATCTACAAAAGCATAGCTAAATTCCTGATGCTCCTGGCTCTGTGGAAAACTGTTCGGGATAGGTAATACCCCCCGCATATCGCCATGCCCCAACTCTTCCAGAACGGCCAGCCATTGCTGCTGGTGCATGGTATCGCGGGCAATCAGAAAAGAGAGCATGTCTTTCATGCCTGCATCGTCTGTCAGTTCATACAGCCGTGTGGCCAGCGTGCGCCCGGTTGCTTCGGCCATTACGTTGGCAAACATATCGGACGCCATATTCCCTGAGCTAACTACCCAGGAGCCGTTGAATGGAACACCATTGGCATCAGAAGCCAACGCCCCCATGCCACCCGACAGAAAGTGCCGAGGGTCTCCTCCACCGATGATTTTTTCCATAAGTGGGTCGTTGCCAACAATTGTGTCGATCACACTGCTTGAAGCACCTTGCAGGTTCAGACAAACGGCGGTAGCCAGCATTTCGATATGAGCAATTTCTTCAGTGCCAGTGTTTAGCAGCATATCCCGATAACGAACAGGGCCTCGTGAATTCCAGGCCTGAAACAAATATTGAAGGCAAACCCGGATTTCGCCTTCAATACCGCCGATGGCTTGTTGAAGGGCACGAGCGAACTGAGGGTCTGGTTTTTCGACTTTGACGGTGTACTGGAGTTTTTTGTCGTGATAAAACATAAGAAATAGAGGGGTTTATTGGTTTTTATTGACTTTAGAGCCCGGTTTACCTGGCCGATGCCCTTTTTTTTGATCGGTCGTATGGCCACTGGCCTGGCTACCGGAAGAAACCTGCGAGGTACTGGTTCGGGATAAAACAGGCGACCCATTACTTGATATATCGCGCGCCTGTTTTCGGCTCTGCTGAGCTGCTCGGCTACCCTTCGAACTACCGCTTGCATTGCCACCTGCCTGCGCCATTAGCTCGGCTGTCGCCCAGATCATAAGCCATACGAGTATCCAGATTGGCTTTTTCATAAGTCGCTAAACTGCGTTGGTATTATCCTGTCAACGCCCATTACATGGGTAATGGCTTTAAAAAAAAGACCAGGAGTGAGCGAACGGTGCCAGCCCAAAAAGTGGGTTCCGTTACCTCATTAAAGTCTCGAAATAGCAGGAAAGGAGTGGGGGCTGATGAGTTGAAACCCTACTAAACACGAATCATCTCATGAACCAGCCCCCCCTCCAGCGGTATCCGCATCCCGACGATGCGGCCCCATCTGATCAGTACGATACAAAGAATAACGAGTCGCTGGCCCAAACGCGAAAGGGCCAGAGTCCGGTTAGTAGCAGCCCTGGTGAAACGCCCTACGAGGGAAGTCATGCCGATAATTATGATCCAGATCAGGCACCCGACCGATCGGTTACCGAGGATGGGCCAAGTGGTGAAAACACCAAAAATAACGGTGCACATGGTGGGGGCCTGTGGACCAGTGGGGGGCAAGTTACGACGGGAACGCCCTACCACGAGGGAGATGATGACCTGATCCAAAACGAACCAAAATCCACGGAAGGACAATAAAGAGGAACCTATGCAATCAATCAGGATACTTTTTCTCAGCGGTTGTCTACTGGCCTGTTCAACGCAGGAACGGGAAGGGCAGGAAACGGGTGGCGCAGCGGGTCTGGGCGATGCCTATATGGCCCGGCGCGTAACGGGCGTTTGGCTGCTCAGTACAGACTACCATTATCAGGAACGATGCAATTACTTGCCGGAAGAGTTTGTGCGCAATCTGTTTCATCTGGGCGATGAGGTCGAGCTAACCCGTTACACCGAGTTAAACAGTTGTGAACTTCGGTGGGGGCCAAACAAAATTGGGTTTTATCTGGAAAGTGAAAAGCCCTTCGAGTCGGTTTATCAATCCGAATATTATTTCAATAAGTTATTCGATCCTAAGGCCAATCAGATAGCCGACCAGCAGGCTAGGGCCGAACCGGCTCTGTCGGGCCCCGCGCCCGAAGGCACTAATGCCGAAACACCCGCTAGTACAACAAGCTCGTCGCAGCAGGATTCTACGCGAGGTGCGGACCCGAATTCGCCCATTGAGGGGATAACCAAGCAGACGCCCCCTCTGGTGGCTCCCGTTCAAAGCCCTTCTGCTGGCGAAGCCGTAGACCGGGTAGGGGATAAAGCGATTTGGGAACCCGGTAAAAAATCCTTGCATGTCCTTTACAACAACCATGTCTTTAGTGTAGTGGCTCAAATGCCGGGTAGTCAGGCGGTTTTGAAGCAGGGCTCTATTGGCCTGGCCAGGCTGGTGATCGAATCAGTCAATGGAAACCGAGACCCTAGAGGCTGACGGGAACGCTTTCCGGCTTCTGGTTCAGGGCAACGACGGATGCCCCATTCCCTTACTCGCTTTGTCTCGTTGGGGCACTCCGTCCAGCAAACGAGTTGGTATAAGCAGTCCCGATCAATTAATCGTAGTCATCAAAATATACATATGCTAGCCATGAATTACCGGGGCCCTCGACGGGTCCGTATTGACTCAAAACCGTATCCCGAAATCAAACACCCGGAAGATGCCATCGTGCGGGTGACCCGTTCCTGCATTTGTGGGTCAGATTTGCATTTGTACAATGGTAATGTGCCCGATACACGCGTCGGATCGACGTTCGGGCATGAATTTATCGGCATTGTCGAGGAAGTAGGTCCTGAAGTACACAAACTCAAAATAGGCGATCAGGTGCTGGTGCCCTTCAATATTGCCTGTGGCAAATGCTCCTTTTGTCAGCAGGGTTTGTATGGTAACTGCCACGAATCCAACACCGAAGCTACGGCGGTAGGGGGCATCTTTGGGTATTCGCACACGGCTGGTGGGTTCGATGGGGGCCAGGCCGAATTTGTTCGGGTGCCCTACGCCAATTTCGGGCCTACGGTTATTCCTCCCGGCATGGACCCCGATGATGCTGTGCTGCTGACAGATGTAGTACCAACAGGCTACCAGGCAGCCGAGATGGGCGGTATTCAACCCGGCGATACGGTTGTTGTATTTGGTGCTGGGCCGGTAGGTATCATGGCGGCACGCTGTTCGTGGCTGTTTGGGGCGGGACGCGTCATCGTAATCGATCAGGTTGATTACCGACTGGAGTTTGTCCGAAACTATGCTCCCTGCGAAGCCTATAACTTTAACGAGATGGACGATCCGGTGGTGTTTGTCAAAAAAATAACGGACTGGATGGGGGCCGATGTATGCATTGACGCCGTTGGGGCCGAAGCCGCTGGTAGCCCGTTGCAAACCATTACCGGACGTAAGCTACTGCTTCAGGCCGGGTCGGCAACAGCGCTTCACTGGGCCATTAACTCGGTCAAAAAAGGAGGCATCGTTTCGGTGGTGGGCGTGTATGGACCTACTGACAACCTGGTTCCAATTGGTAATGTAGTTAATAAAGGGCTTACTATTCGGGCTAATCAGGCGTCGGTAAAACGGCTCCTGCCACGGCTGATCGACCATATTCAAAATGGTATTTTGGCCCCTAAAGCCCTGATTACCCACCGTGTGCCGCTGGAAGATGTCGCCGATGCCTATAACATCTTTGCCAACAAACTCGACAACTGCATTAAACCCGTTCTTATTCCACCTTCGGCTCGAAGCTAACACACAACGACTATGGAAACCATCGAAACATTAGCACAGAAGTACACACATATTCGGGGCTGGGGCATTGATGCCGATCCGAAAAATGATCCGACCTATCCTATCAAGAATCGCACCGATGCCGAACAACGGGGCTACTCCTGGCAGCGGCCGACACAACAGCCCATCGACACGGAGGTGCTTCGCTCAATAGAACGCCCAAACGTCAGCGCCGTTTTTGGGACGTCGGTACCTCCAACCGGGCTTAGCGGCCAGATTCGTCGGTTTGCCTTTCGATTCAGCGAATCGGAATATGGGCATTGGCTCCCATTGCTGCTCGCCGACCGGGTCAACGTGGTAGAAGGGCTTATCGATGATGTCAGACAAGGGATTGTTCCCAACATTTTTGCCGAAAAGGGGATGCTGGCCGATTGGAAATACAATCGAAAAAATCTGCTTCAGCATGTGCTGATCGGAGCGGTGGTGACAACCACAATCCTCACGATTATGTCCCGAACGAAGGGCCCCGGAAGAGCGTAATCCATACGACAAATCCGCATAGTCCCGAATCGAACCTGCTTCACGAAAATGAGCAGATGGCGCTCGGAAAAGTCATCGGCGCCCCAAAATCTGAACTCTTAGTTTGCGAAACCCTAGTGGAAAACCGCTCGGTCGGCAAGTGCCCTGTAAGTACTTGCCGACCGAATAATAGGTTGCTTATAGCGGTATTAGATGCGCTTCTCTACATCGGGCTTGAATGGTTGATTATAGTGCCGTTTGCCCGTAGTCTTATACAAGGCATTGGCTACGGCACCAAACACAGGTGGGAAAGGGGGCTCTCCTAAACCTGTTGGGTCGATGTCATTTTCGACAAAGTGAACCTCAATTTGTTTGGGCGCTTCGTTATGGCGAATAAGTCGGTAATTATGAAAGTTGGTTTGCTCGGCGGCACCAGCCTTATGCGTGAGGGCTCCGTAAAACGCATTGCCAATCCCGTCGACCACTGCCCCCTGAACCATATTCTTCGCGGATTCCGGATTTATGACAATCCCACAATCCATAGCACTGAATACTCGCTCTGCATACGGTACACCATCGCGGGTGACCATATCGACTACGTGAGCTGCGTAGGAATTGTGGCAAAAATAAGCGGCTACACCCCGGTTATACTGTTCGCTGCCCGGCGTATTCCAGCCCGATTTGTCGCGCACCAGTTGGAGCACACCCGCATACCGATCGGGGTCATACTCATTGTTTTTGCCTACCGGATTATCCTTCGCGCGTTTTAGAAGATCAAGTCGGAACTCGATAGGGTCTTTGCCCATAGCCTCGGCCAGTTCGTCCAGAAAGGATTGTTCGGCGGCAGCGTTGAAGTTAGAACGTGGGGCCCGGAAAGCACCGATGGTGATGTTGGACGGAATCTGCCAGCCTTCGGCCAGGTAATTGTCAACTGCTCCAGCCGGAAATCGATTGGCATGAATGGGATGCTCGGGTATACCACCCCCTTTTACATGGAAGGCAATCAGATTTTTATTCGCATCCAAAGCGGCCCGATACGTGGCGGTGTACATAGGACGGTAAATGCCGTACGTCATGTCGTCTTCGCGGGTGTACATTAGCTTGATTGGTGCTTTGGCCTTTTTGGAGATCAGAGCCGCTTCTACCAGATAGTGCGAATAAGCCCGACGGCCAAACCCTCCGCCCATTCGGGTCATCTGAATCTCAATCTTGTCGGCAGGCAGTCCCAATCGTTTAGACAACGTTTGCTCGGCTACGCCGGGTGCCTGCAAGGGGCCTGCCAACAGGGCTTTGTCGTCGGTTACATGCGCGAAGAAGTTCATCGGCTCCATTGTATTATGCGCCAGAAAAGGGGCATTGTAGGTCCGTTCGATGATTTGTGCTGCATTTTTGAAGGCTGTTTCCGGGTCGCCGTCTTTTCGAAGCTGGGTGGCAGGCTTTAACGCCCATTCCTTCATTTTTTGCAGTTGGGTAGTCGTACTTTCCAGACCGGCGGGTGTAATGTCCTCAATCGTACGCCCGAATGCATTCATGGTTTCTCTAAGCTCAGGAGCTGGCTCCCACTGAACCTTCAGCTTTTTGCGAGCATTCATAACCTCCCAGGTTGTTTTGCCTACCACTACCAGTGCTTCATTGAATGACCGAGTCTCGAAAGCACCCCGCTCGGTGCCCTCCTCGAAAAGGGTAATGGTGAATACATCCTTGATGCCCGGCATTTTAAGGGCCTGGGAGGCATCAAACGATTTTAGTTTCATCCCAAAAGCGGGTGGGTGTTGAATCATGGCGATCTGCATACCCTCCTGACGATAGTCCAGACCAAATAAGGGCTTACCGGTTACTACCTTAAGGCCCTCAACATTTTTCTTTGGGTGGCGGACAATGCTAAACGCCTTGGGTGTCTTGAGCGTAACGTCTTTGGGTACCGGGATTTCGGCCGCTTTTGAGGCTAGCTGTCCATATGTAGCGAACTTGCCAGATTTCTCATGGTAAAGCATCCCGGCTCGGGTCGTTACCTCATCAGCGGGAACTTGCCAGCTTTGGGCAGCGGCTTCCCGGAGCATTTGCCGGGCTGCCGCGCCTGCGGTCCGTAGTGGTTTCCAATAGGCTCTGACCGACTGGCTTCCCCCGGTAAACTGAGAGCCAAATTTGACGTTGTCGTGTGGGGCCATGTCGACCACAACCTGTTTCCAGTCTGTATCCAGCTCTTCAGCGATAATCATCGGGAGCGACGTCATCACATTCTGGCCAAACTCAGGGTTAGGGCACAGAAGCGTCACCTTATTGTCGGGGGTAATTCGGATATAGCCAGTAAGCTGAGACCATTGCGCTGGCAGGTTCATAGCCTCCATTTTATCAGCGGGCTTAAAACTGGATAGCCAGCTAATACTGAGCATCATACCACCACCCGAAAGCAGTGACGCCTTCAGAAAAGAACGCCGATTATAGGTTGTTTTCGTGTTTTCCATGTCAAGGTTCTGGTTATGAGTTGAGGAGCCTGATTACTGCCGGGCAGCCGATTTGATGGCTTTTTTGATGCGCAGGTAGGTACCACATCGGCAGATGTTGCCACTCATGGCCGCATCGATGTCGGCATCGCTCGGATTCGGATTGGTTTTGAGTAAAGAGGCTGCACTCATAATTTGGCCCGCCTGACAGTAGCCACACTGCGCGACATCGTGTTCGAGCCACGCTGTTTGTACAGGATGGTCGCCATTGGCCGACAGACCTTCGATGGTCGTAATGGCCTGATTGCCTACAACCGAAACCGGAAGCTGACAGGAGCGAACGGCGTTGCCATCCAGGTGGATGGTGCAGGCTCCACACTGAGCCATACCGCAGCCGTACTTGGTGCCTGGTAAATCGAGATGGTCGCGCAGGACCCAGAGCATGGGCGTCGATGGGTCTACATCAACCAGCCTGCTTTTTCCGTTGATTTTTAAGCTGAATTTTGCCAATGTTTTTACGCGTTTAAGGGATGTCGGTTAACTATTTTTGAATTTCATCGGACTTACCTGCATGTGTTTTTTGAAGAAGTTGTTGAAGTGGGTCACCTCGGTAAAACCCAATGCATAGGCAATGTCGGATACAGGCCAGGTACTCTGTTTCAGTAGCATTTTAGACTCCTGTAAAATTCGCTCGCCAATGAGTTGCGAGGTCGTTTTCTGCGTGGTTACTCGAACGGCCCGGTTTAAGTGATTAACATGCACATTCAACTGAGACGCAAAGTCGGATGGGGACCGAAAGGCTACTTGCTGATGGGTATCGTCAAGCGGGAATTGTCGCTCCAGCAATTCCAGAAATAAGGCTGCAATTCGTTCCGATGCCTTGATGGCCTGTTTGGTGAAGGTCGATGTCGGCTGCATCTTCATCGCGAAATGCAGCACCTCGAACACCAGGTTTCGTAGCACGTCATATTTATGGATGTAGTCGGAACGGATTTCGGTAAACATACGCTCGAAAATCGGGTGAAGCTGACTCACCTGCTCATCCGTCAGCTCAAAGACGTGCGTGCCGTTCGGCTGAAACACATCGTACTGGCTCAGATTGCCGAACTGACTAAAAAAATGGCGATTAAAAATGCAGTAATATCCTTCCCGAACGGTATCCAGGTGTTCCCATTTGTAAGGAATGTGCGGATTGGAGAAGGTGAGGGCCTGTTTTTTTACCGCTACGACTTTGTCGGCATAATGCACCTGACTATGGCCGATTACCAGCATGACCTTGTAGTAATCCCGCCGTTTGTAGGGTACCGGTTTTGCTTTTCCATCGACCAGTGGTTCGAGACGAATTACGTTGAAATGCCCAATCTCATGCCGAATGGGATTGGGTATCCAATGGAAAGCTTCTTCATCAAACTTTCGCTTATATAATTCGTCTATCGTTTCGATGTCGTTCATCGGTAGTGTTTGTCGTAACGAGGGCAACTATATGTACCTTTACTGCCTGCCCTAAATAGGTGTTGCGAAAATTACGAATGCGATTAATGTGCTTGTTGTCAGTATGTTATTCGTAAAGGCACTTGGTAGCAAAGCGCTACTGGTTTATTGGTCAGCCCAGTCAGGGTTTTGACTACTAAATTACTTGTATCTAGCCTCGCCACCTTACTATTTTCAAATAAGGAATTACAAAATTCAAACAACCTGATGCCGAATTATTTGTGCATGAGTAGGCTGTTTTGCCTACAGCCCGTTCGTGTAGAGCAAATCAAGGAAAGAATTAAGTTAATGGGCTCGAATTTAGACGAACAACCGCTAACGGCTCCTACAAAACATCTTGCTTAGAAGTAATGCAGTTTGTCGGGAAAAGTAGTTGTTGGTCGAAAAGAAAGTAGGGCTTCCCCGAATATTCTGTACAGCGTAGTTCGGTAAAACCGTGCCTGGTGGTTGTTGGTATTATGCTATTTTTTCTGAAACGATTGATGAAATTATCGGCGACTGTTTCTTTTAGAAGGTAAAGGCTGATCGGTAGCCTTACATCTACTTCATACAGATTTTTATGATTCGTCTGGATCACAAGGGAGCCATTTTAGGACTGGTGGTAAGTAGCGTACTTGGAGCGGGTATGATCACGAGCGAAGGCCCAATAACGACGGGTAAGGATTGGCCCAATTACGGAGGCAATAAAGCCGGAAATCGCTATTCGCCACTGGACCAGATCAATACCCAAAACGTAGCGAGCTTAGCAGTAGCCTGGATGTACGATGCTTCTGAAAAACCGGACGCTAACGGGCGTCGGCCTGATCGGGCCATTCAGTGTCAACCCATTGTGGTGAATGGCGTTTTGTACGGGACTACGCCCGATCTAAATCTGTTTGCCCTGAAGGCTGGAACGGGTGAGCAACTCTGGCGCTTTGAACCATCACGCAATGATCGGCGCAATTCCAATCGCGGGGTGGTATACTGGGAGAATGGGTCCGACAAACGAATTCTCTACACCGTAGGGTCAAGCCTGTATGCCGTCAATGCCGAAACGGGTAAATCCATTGCCAATTTTGGTACAGAAGGCAAGGCCGATTTGCATGCGGGGCTACAAACTAACCTAGACCATGATGTAAGTAAGCTATCTGTCAATGCAACTTCGCCGGGAATCGTATATCGTAATACGTTCATTATCGGGTCAAGTGTATCCGAATCGGGTGATGCAGCCCCTGGTCATATTCGGGCGTTCGATGTGGTCACCGGCAAACTGAAATGGGTGTTTCATACGATTCCGCAGCCAGGCGAGTTCGGTTATGACACCTGGCCGAAAGATGCCTACCTGAAAATCGGGGGCGTCAATAACTGGAGTGGGATGGTACTCGATGAACGAAGGGGAGTCGTCTATTTCGGAACTGGCTCGCCTGCATCCGATTTTTACGGGGGCGACCGCAAAGGCCAGAATCTGTTTGCCAATTGCATTATGGCGCTGGAAGCCGAAACAGGCAAGATGAAATGGTATTATCAGACCATCCATCATGACCTTTGGGACCGGGATCACCCTTGCCCACCCAATCTGATTACCTTGCATCGCCCTGGCCCAGACGGTAAACCCCGGCGCGTAGATGCGGTCGTGCAGACCACTAAAGACGGACTAGTGTACGTGCTGGATCGGGATAAAGGAACTTCCCTGTTTCCGATAGATGAACGGAAGGTGCCCATCAACGGCTTACCTGGCGAACATCCCTGGCCGACGCAGAAATTTCCTCGTAAACCACTCCCACTAACCCGGCAGGTGTATACCGAAGCGGATATTACCGACCTGTCGCCAGAAGCGCATGCGTATGTAAAGGAGCGGTATCTTAGGCTAAAAACGGACAATAAATTTGCCCCGCCATCCGAAAAAGGTACGCTGCTGTTCGGCTACAGTGGAGGGGCCGAATGGGGCGGCAATGCCATCGACCCGTCAGGAATTCTTTATCAGAACGTAAACGAAGACCCCTGGGAGCTGATTATGACTAAACGAGCCGATCTGGCACAGCGCAATACCCCTGTTACGGCGGGCAATGCGTTGTACATCGCGAACTGTGCCACCTGTCACGGGCAGGATCGGCGTGGCAGTGGCCCCGAGTTACCGTCGCTCATCGATATTGGGAAAAAGCGGTCGGCCGATGAAATTAAAACCTTGCTGAAAACCGGGAGCGGTCGGATGCCCTCGTTCGGCCATCTGTCGGAGAAAGATCGGGATGCGCTCGTTAGTTTCCTGCTGAACACCGAAAGCGGATTAGCTAAGGTAGCGCAGGCTTCGGCTGCTACACCCGTTACCGGTAGCAACAATGGCTTCCCGTATGTGCCTGCTTATGTAAGCAAGGTGTGGCAGCGCTTTACCGATCAAGAAGGCTATCCGGGCATTAAACCACCCTGGGGCACATTGAACGCTATTGACCTGAACACGGGCGATTACCTCTGGCGGGTTCCGTTGGGTGAGTACCCCAAACTGGCGAAGAAAGGCATTCCTACCACAGGAACTGATAGCTATGGCGGCCCATTGGTTACGGCAGGTGGCCTGGTCTTTATTGCTGGAACGAAAGATGAAAAGATTCGGGCCTTCAACAGGAAAACGGGTAAGGTAGTTTGGGAATACCAGCTTCCGGCGGGTGGTTTTGCAACGCCCATCAGCTACGAGGTGAGCGGAAAACAATACATCGTGATTGCCGCTGGGGGCGGTAGAGGCCAGAAAATCGGTGGAAACTACATCGCCTTTGCCCTCAAATAGCCTTTGTACCGTCTGTTAGGGTGTATTTTGTCTTTCGTGGTGTCAGGTTCTTAAACCTGACACCCAAAGGCAGCCTCTTTTTACTCAAATAACCTCTGTGTTGCACAAACCCACCGCTTGTTAAGTAGATTAGTGCAAATACATTAGGTTATTTCTGTCATCCCGAGGAACGAGGGATGACAGAAACGTCCTTGTAGCATACTCTAAACTATTTTCGTTTGAGTACTTAACGGGCGTATTTTGTCTGCATCGACCGGATGAACTTCAGGCCGTTTTCGGCAATATCCCATGGGCTGCTGAATTCCCGCCAGACGTTGATCGAATTGGCGAAGTCAATGTCGTTGCGTGTAAAGGCTTCAATCGTCATCCAGCCCTGGTAGTTGATCTCGGCCAGCGTTCGGAAGGTATCGTCCCAGGGAATATGTCCGTCACCGGGCGTACCTCGGTCGTTTTCGCTGATATGGACGTGGGCCAGATACGGAGCAATTGTTCGAATGGCATCCGGGAAGCGTTTTTCTTCCATGTTGGCGTGGTGCGTATCGAACATGGCCCGCACATTTGGGTGATCAGTCCGGCGGACCAGCTCGGCCAGTTGTTCCATCGTGTTGCAGAGGTAGCATTCGAAGCGGTTGAGCGCTTCGGGCGTCAGCACAATACCAGCCTGCCGGGCATAATCGCCAACCGTATGTAGCACTTCGGCACTGCGGTCGTACTCTTCGGGCTGGGGTTCACGACGGGTGAACGTGGCAAAAGCCGAATGAAAGGGGCCGCAAATGACCGATGCGCCCATTGCGTGTGCCCGGTCGACTACCCCTTTCAGATGCTCCACGGCCTGTTGTCGTATACTGGCCGATTCGCTGGCCGGATTGGTATCGGGACCTACCACTGTTACGCAGGTACTTTGCAGGCCCGTCTGCTTTAAATGGTCGCCAAACTTCTGGTAAACAGCCACATCCTGCGTATCGATAAAACATTCGACACCATCGTAGCCAATTGCTTTCAGCCGATCGGCGATGGGGTTCATTTGTTCGGAGATGGCCGCCGTCCAGACCAGCAGGTTGAAGCCAACTGGCGATAGAGGTTTGGGTGTAGAAGCGGATGAGGAATCGGATAATGACATAGGATAAAGGGGAATGAATCCAGTTTTATTTCTCCAGCGGATGCTCTTTCAGCAACTGAGTGGGGGTATAAAAGTCCTTCTTTTGTTGCGTGGCTAATCGTACCTTTTTAACATTCTCGGGCAGGACCGCCGGGGCTTTGTTGCCGAAGGAGTTTCGGACATAAGTAAGCACAGCCGCCACTTCCTGATCGTTCAGTAAACCACCAAAGGGTGTCATAGGTACCTGGCCGGGATAGTTTTTTCCAGCGACCTCTATGGGACCCATCAGCCCTTTCAAGGCGATTTTGATCAGACGGTCTTCACTGCCCGTCACCCAGTTGGTTCCCGCCAGCGGAGGGAAGCCCGAAGCGGCCAGTCCCTTTCCATCGGCCTGGTGGCAGGTAATGCAGTACCCTTCCTTGGCAAAAATCTGTCGGCCCTGGGTGTACAGGTCCAGTTCTTTCCCTTTCAGGCTGGATGTCACGGTGATCTCCTTTTTCTTTTTCACATTTTCGCCTTTCAGGTGAGCCACCGCTGTTTCGTAAGCAGGCATCATCCAGTCGTCCAGCGGTTTTTTGGCTGCTTCGGCCAGAATGGGCAATCCTTTTTCCTTGCCAATCCAAGAAGCTGCTACGATAGCCGCCAGGCGAACCCGACTATTCTCATCTTTAGCCGCCTGCATCAGCAAGTTTGCCTGATCGGCTACCTGATGCCCCGTATACCGTACCACCTGAACAGCGGCTGCACGGGCATGGTAGTCTTTCGCTTTCAGTACCTGGCGGAGTAGGTTCTGGTCGACTTTGTCCATTCCCCAGCTTACCCACAGCCCTTCCAGCAGGTGATGCTCGTAGCGAGGATCGTTCTTATCCAGTTTTGCTACCCAGCTTTTCAACTTCGATAGTACTTCAGACGCATCCCGTCCGCGCAGTTCCCGCCGAGTCCGATAGCGGGTACGATACTCAGGCAGTTTGAGGTTGTCCAATAGCTCCTCTACGCTGGCTCCATCAATGTGGGCTGGTGTTACCAATGGGCGTGACGGATAGGTGATGCGATACACCCGGCCATGCGAATGATCGCGCAGGGGATCGCGGGCGTTGTGCTGCATATGACCAATCAGGATGTTGTGCCAGTCGATCAGATACAGCGAGCCGTCGGGCGCAAATTCCATGTCGACGGGTCGGAAATTCCGGTCATCGCTCACCACCAGATCCATTCGGTGCTTGCTTTTGTAGCCGGTTCCGTCATCGACCAGCGTGTGCTCTTTGGTTCCCAGAAAACCGATGGTGTTGTTGATCAGAAAATCACCCTGAATGTCATCCGGGAAATGGCGGCTCGATACAAATTCCAGCCCTGATGTGGGACGTACCCGGTGCGCTTCCTCGATCAACTGTTTCGATTTGTCCGTTGCTTCGCCGTAGCGAGGCAGTACCGTCCCCGGCATCATCCAGCGCACATCGGGACTGGATGTTTCGGCAAAAAATGGCTGGCCCCAATCGTCGAAGGCAATACCCCATGGGTTTGGAATCGATAGCTGGGCCGTGCGTTCCAATTTATGAAGTTGGGGCGCATAGCGGTAAAAACCGCCGTTGGTCGCCCGAACGGGGCCGTAGGAGGTTTCGACATTGGTATGCAAAAACACCCCTTCGCCCGAATAGATGGCCCCTGATGGATCGACCGTAAAGGCGTGGCTGTTGTGGTGCGTATCGTGGTCGTCGTAACCACTCAACAGGATTTCAACCTTATCGGCCTTATCATCGCCATTGGTGTCGGTAAATAGTTTGAGATTAGTCCCCTGTGAAACGTAGACACCTTCTTTGGCGATCTCGAAGCCCAGCGGCAGGTGCAGCTTATCGGCAAAAACGGTTTGCTTATCGGCTTTGCCATCGCCATTGGTATCTTCCAGAATAATGATTTTATCGTTGGGTTTTGGATCGCCCGGTTTGTAGTGGGGGTAGCTGGGCATACAGGCCACCCAAAGCCGCCCTTTGTTGTCGAACGACATCTGCATGGGTTTGGCCAGATCGGGGAACTCCTGCTCCGAGGCAAACAGTTCGATCTTATAACCAGCGGGTACTTTTAGTTTGCTCAACGCATCCTGGCCATAAAGGTAGGTCAGGCTCCCGTTTTTTTCGGGATTAAAGTTGGTTTTCACCGTTGGGAGCTGGCGGGTACGCTCATCGGCTGCAGCAATATCCATCCGTTTGCCTTCGGAAGCCGCCTGCCAGACGGCCGTATCCCGAATGGCGGTCATTTGCCGAATCTTTTCAATTTCGGCGGGGTAGTTGTCCGGCCCGAACGGATTATACCGACGCCCATACACGTGAACGCCGTTTGGAATTTTATAGTCGTTGTGCCACATCCAGTTCTTTTCCAGTACCGCTTCCTGAACGAAGGCCCGGTTGGCTTCGGCCTGGGCAGCTGTTTGCCCGAACAGTTGATCGGCTAGTAACAGGCTCAGTTTTTTATAGCCTGCTTCGTTCAATTGCGACCCGTCGATGGTGAGGGGTTCGGGAGTCGCTTCGTACCAAGCCAGCGAGGGCGTAAAGGCGTCCACAAAAAGTACCTTGTTCTGTTGCGCCACCTCTTTCATACCTTCGGTATAGAGCCGGAGGTTTTCATTCTCTTTCTTGCCATTCGGCAGGTCGTAGGTAGCCGATAAATCTTCAAAGGCAATGGGCGAAACCAGGGCCAGTTGGGGAGCCGTTACGCCATTGTATTTCTGACTCAGCGTCCATTTTATAAAGGCGTCGAGTTCGGCTTTGTAATTGGCCAGCCCTTCTTTGCCCTGAAACGACTCGTTATAGCCAAAAAAGGCGACAATCACATCGGTTTTCAGACGGGTAAGCCACTGGTCGGGGGTTTCGAAATGGCCTTCGCTTTCGGAATTGTTGGCCAGTTCGGTCTGGAATTTTTCAGCTCCGGGAAAGGCCCAGGGGGCAAATCGGCTGGCGTGTGGCCGGAATCCAGGCGTGTCGCCACCATCGCACATATTGCGGATAAACAGCTGATAAGCGGGATAACGAACCTGGAGTTCGGTCTCGAACAGTCCATAGTTCATCATTCTGGACCCCAGATTATTACCGATCAGGCTAATATGCGTGTCTTTTTTGAGTTGGATGGGCGGTTCATCAGTCGGGTAGTGCTTCCGCTGAAACGCACTCATGGGCATGATGAGAAAACCCACCATCGCAAACAGGGTATAAACGCTGGTTTTTCGGGCTACGAATGGTCGCATACGATCAGTATATCAGGGATTTAAGGATGGCCATAGGGTACGTTGATGTTAATCTTACCTTTCCAGCGTGTGGGCACGGGTAAGCCTAGATCCCAGTGAATGGCATTGATTACCAGCCGCTGGAAGGCTTCGACCTGAAAATCTTCGGGATGGCCCAGCGTAGTCATAAAGGCCTTGCCGCCCCACTCATTTTTCCAGGTCCAGGCTACCGGGTTGTCGATAGCTTCTTTATCGGGATTGACCGATTTCCCCATCAGCAGCCAGGTAGCGCCTTTGGCGGGGTAGTCGGGCCGTACCCGATACAGCCAGGAGGCTACATGAAAGCTGGGAGCCACACCGGTCAGAATTGGGTTTTTAGCTGCTTCAGGAATGATGGTCACATCGGTCGTACTCTTGTGGCCGTAGTGCGTGTGGGCGGCTTTGCCCCCCCAGCCCGGAGGTGCTCCGAAAGCAAACTCCCCGAAGGCATTCCACCGGATACGTGGGTCGCCTTCCGGGTAATTGAAGGCATGAGTGGTGGTGCGGAAACCCATCACCGGCTTACCGGATTTGAGATAGGCGTCGATGTAATCGAGCTGTTGCTGAGGGAGTTGTCGCCAGCGAAGAAAGAATACTGCCAGATCGGCTTCGCGCAGGGCTTCCAGGCCTGGAATGTCTTTTTCGCCATTATAGTCGGGATAGGCTTTGAGGACTTTGGTGCGCATGCCATAATTTTTCTCCAGTTCGGCGGCAATGAGCGGTAAGGTCAATTCGCCACTGTATTCATGATCGCCGGTCACAAATACCACCAGCGGTTTCTGAGGGGCGGCTGCGCTGACGGCTGATAGGGCACTCAGGCTGGCTAATCCGGTAATCGTTTGCAGAAAGGCTCTTCGTTTTGTTTTCACGGCTGTTCGTTTTAAATGTGTATAGGACACCGATTGCTATGACCTTTATGATTGGTTATGATCCGTGTAAATCATAAGAATCATAACAATCCGTGTTCTTTTCGTCGTTGCTCATTTCATGAACTGAGACAAATTGGCCTTCGTCACTAACTGAAACGGAATAAGCGTCTCCTTTTCGTAGGGTTGGCCTTTAATAATTTTTTCGGCCGTCTCGATGGCTTTTGAGCCTTGTTGCTGGGCATTCTGGAAAACGGTTGCATCCAGTGTGCCTTTCTGAACCGCCTGAAGGGCGTCGGGTATGGCGTCGATACTGACTACAACGACTTTATCTTTCAGACCCGCATCCGCCAGTGCCTTTGCCGCCCCCAATCCCATTTCGTCGTTCTGGGCGAAGACGGCATTGATCTGCGAACCATATGACTGAATCCAGTTCTCCATCAACGACATGGCCTTGGCGCGGTCCCACTCGGCGGTTTGGTGGGCAATCAATTTAATGTTTGGGTATTGCTTCAGGATTTCGCGGGCCCCCTGTTCGCGTTTGATCTGTGCTGCCTGACCCATATAGCCGTGCATCATAACGATGGTGCCTTTGCCACCCAGCTTGTCGGCAATAAATTTCATTGCAATCCGGGCCGACTCCACATCATCCGAACCCACAAAGGCCGAAGGTTTTGTACTGGTTTCCGAATTGACGTTGATGATTGGAATCTTGGCAGCTAAGGCTTTGGTAACGGCGGGTGAACTGGCTTCTACCTCGCAGGGGTTCATAATGATCGCGTCGACATGCTGGGCAATGAAGCTTTCGACCTGCTCTACCTGTTTCAGCGCCGACCGTTCGGCATCGACCGTGATCAGGTCAATCCCATCGGCTTCGGCCTTTTTAGCCATTTCATCATGAACATTGACAATAAACTCATTCTGCATACTGAGCATGGTAGCGCCAATCACCAGTTTTTTGCCGTCTCCGTTTTGGCTGCTTTCGCTGGTAGTGGATTGATTGCAGGCTACTAAGGTGCTAATCAGGCTGATTGTGAGGACTATGGATGAAATCGGCTTCATGGTAACTGGGACTATGGATGTTTAAGACCTGCGATATCTGCTAACATTACCCCCAACCCTCTAAAGGGGGCGTAGTTCCAAAACGAGCAAGGCCCCCTTTAGGGGTTGGGGGTAATGTTCTGCTATTCGTTTCTTATTTTCCAAAATTAACGACTCGGTTGATTGACGCTATCCAGTACAACCGCGCCGATGATAATGATGCCCATCACAACCTGCTGATAATAAGAGGTTACGTTGAGCAAATCGAGGCCATTGCTAATGACGCCGATGAGTAAGGCTCCAAGCAGTGTTCCGGTTATGGTGCCGGTTCCTCCCGAGGTGCTGGTGCCACCAATAATAGCAGCCGCAATCGCATCCAGTTCGAAACCCGCGCCCGCATTCGGCTGTCCCGTTGTAATGCGCGAGGTTAGCAGAATACCAGCCAAGGCTGCCAGGCCTCCACAGAGTGTGTAGACGATCATTTTGACTGTACCCAACTCAATACCAGAAGCTCGGGCCGCCTGTTCGTTACCACCTACGGCATACATATAACGACCTAACACGGTTTTTCGAAGCACGACTGTGCAGGCAATAAAGGCTACAATCAGAATGATAATCAGCGTAGGAATACCCAGAATTTTGCCTCCACCGATGAAATTGAAGGAGTCGGATAGATTAGAGACGGGACGACCTTTGCTGATAATCAGGGCTAAGCCACGGCCGATAGTCATGGTTCCTAAGGTAACGATAAACGGCGGAACTTTACTGCGGGTCACTACGAATCCGTTGAAAGCACCGAAGAGGAGTCCGGCCAGTAGCCCCACGGCGACCGGAACGATTACCGGGTACTCGTCGGGATGAGCAAACGTGGCGGCTACCACCCCCGTAACGGCTACCATCGATCCAATCGACAAATCGATACCCCCTGTAATGATGACAAACGTAACCCCAAACGCCAGCAGCGCATTGATGGAAACCTGCGTCACAATGATCATCAGATTCTGGATGGTCAGAAAGCGGGGAGTGGTGAGGGAGAGCGCCAGACAAACCGCGACAAACGCAATCAGGAGGCCGTATTTGCGAACTTCCTGTAGGCGCACCAGTAGTTTATATGACCCGCTATCCTTGTCGAAATAGCTGTTGAGATTGTTTTCCATGTATCTGTCGAAAAGGTGGGCTGTCAAACCTGCATCGCGTAGTGCATAACGACCTCCTGCGAAGCCTCCTGAGCCGATAGTTCAGCCGTTTGTTTGCCCTTCGCCATGACCAGTATCCGATCGCTCAGTCCCAAGAGTTCAGGAAGTTCAGACGAGATCAGGATGATAGCTTTACCCGCTTCTTTCAATTGGTGAATGAGTTTATAAATTTCAGCTTTCGCGCCAATGTCGATACCGCGTGTCGGTTCGTCAAGAATAATGATTGATGGGGAGGAAAGCAATATTTTGCCAATGACTACTTTTTGTTGGTTTCCCCCGCTCAAAAACGTGACGAATTGCTCAGGGCTGGCGGCCTTGATCCGCAGATCAGCCATTATACGATCGGCAACTGCCGACTCACTCGCTGCCCGAACCAGTCCGCCCTTGGCATGAACGGGTAAACTTGCCAGGGTTATATTCTCCCGTACCGATAACCGGGGAATAAATCCGAAGCCTTTCCGGTCTTCGCTCACGTAGCCAATGCCCCGCCGGATGGCGTCCTGTGGGGAACGTATATAGACTTGTTCTCCCCGGATATAAATCTGGCCACTATTGGGTTGGTCAAGGCCGAAAATAGTGCGGGCAACTTCGGTTCTGCCTGCCCCCATCAAGCCCCCAATGCCCAGCACTTCACCTTCGTGGACGGCAAAACTGATATTGGTAAACTGCCCATGACGACTTAATTGCTTCACCGACAGGATTTCCTTTCCCCGCTGGGTTGTAGACGCTGGAAACAGACTCTCAATTTTCCGACCCACCATCATTGTGATCAGCGTATCCATATCCAGTTCGGAAGCGGGTCGGGTGCCGATGTATTTGCCGTCGCGAAGTACCGTGATCGTATCGGCCAGAGCGGTAATTTCTTCCATCTTGTGTGAGATGTAGATAATCGCTACGCCTTTGGCTGTGAGGTCTTTAATCAGCCGAAAGAGGGTGGCGACTTCTTTTTCCGAAAGGGCTGAGGTCGGCTCATCCATGATGATCACCTTGGCGTTGTTGGAAATGGCCTTTGCTATTTCGACCATCTGCATCTGGGCCACGCTCAGGTACTTCATTTTGAGGTCAGGGTCGATTTGGATAGCCATCTCCCGGAGCAATGCAGCCGCCTGTTTCGTAAGCGTTCGATCATCCAGCCAGCTAAACAGTCTGCCCTTCGTTTCCCGACCCAGGAAAATATTCTGTGCGACGGTCAATTCAGGAACGACCAGCATTTCCTGATGAATCATAGATATGCCTTTTTTCATCACATCCCGGACATGAGCGGCCGTCAGTTCTTCCCCTTCGAAGATGATTTCTCCTGAGTCGGCAGGTAAAAGACCGATCAGAATCTTCATTAAGGTGGACTTTCCGGCCCCGTTCTCACCCATCAGCGCATGAACTTCTCCTTTGCGCACCGCCAACTGAACCTGATCGAGTGCTTTCACGCCCGAAAACGTTTTGGTTAGCCCGCTTACCTGAAGAATGTAATCGGAATTGGGATTCATAGGAAATGTACGCTGTCCTGAACAGCTATTTCGGCCTAGGCTAAACGATTGACCAGTTCATTGATCTGATCGGTATGGGAAAGCACTTCCAGTTCGACTGTATAGGATCGCTTTTCGCCGGGCTCTAAAAAAATAAGGGTTTGCTGTTCCCGCGCCTTCGCCTGACCAATGGGTGGGTGCGTGCTGGGTTCAATTCCGGTAACATACTCGCCTGTTCCCCAATGCTGCCAGTTCGTGAGCCAAGGTAGCTCGGCTTTCTGAAACCGCATGGCTACAGCTATGCCCAACATAGGATTGTACAGCCCGGCGCTACACTGGCCGTTCTGGTCGGGGGTGGCATCGATAAACGCAACGGCTTCGCCCGTACCGCTATGGCTATCGAGTGGAGCCGGACATGTACGGAAATCATATCCATCCCGGAAAATTTCAGCATTCATGCCACCCTCACGAGCCTGCCAGGGGCCCTTCCAGAGTAACTTGGTGCCTTCATCGACCAGTGGCCAGCCGAAGTTAAAATGATAAAGTAGCATGTGGGGAGCGGGTGTATTGGCCCGGTTCACCACTGCATCATGAATCCGAATAACGGGCTGGCCAAGGGTGCCGGAAATGGTTCGGGTCAACTCCAGACTTGGGCCAAATACCCTGGTTTCCATCATGCGCCCAGTAATACTCATATCCAGTTTCCCCATAGATGGGTCCGGCTGGCTGATCGATTCGATGGTGGCCGGAATGTTACTGATCTGGCCATGTAACCCCCGTTCGCCGTAGGCATCCTGTTCGGGGCCACCCACGTGCGATAGCCCGCAGGTAGTCAGCAACCCCCCGTTGAAGGTTCGCAGCCAGTCCAGTCCGCGTTCGGTAAATGGCTGGGGTGATGTAATGCCGGAATGACTTAGCCAGGCCAGACTATGCTGATTGTAAAAGGTATCGGCAATGTCCATCGCCCGGTCAAGAACCAGTTTGTACCGGAGGCCGCTTCCGGTATTGATCCAGGCTATTCGGGTTCCGCGACCCGCACCATTGTCAAGAACAGAGGTCTCGATGCCGCCAATCTGCGCTGGGTTCGAGATTTTGGTATACAAAGGTTGTAGTGCCAAAACAAAGCAGGGTAAATGTGAATGGTTACTTTACGTGTCATTAAAAGCCCCTGGAGAGCCGTAGCTACCCAACGAATTTGTCACGGTTAGGTCATTTCGGTTATTATTTTACGATAGACCATGAGGTAGTCTACTTCTATACTGTAGTTTCCGCTTGTTGTACTATACGCTACTGCGTTCGTTTATGGCAAACGTACTGGTCTGTAAACTTGGTCATGTAAGCAGCTGGGTAGGCCTCTAGCCAACAGGCGTTTGTAGTGGGATGGTATTGTTAAACGGAAAAGCACTGCTAGCTAAAGCTGTCAGTGCCTGGTCCTGTAAGGGGTTATGAGTATGATAGCGTAAACTAGGTCTCTTGGGCAACAGGCATGATTATTGGGTTACTAACTGCGTTTTAATGGGAGCCTGGTCGTCAATATCCTCACTGGCTGTTTTAAGGATAATATCGCCTGGCTTAACGTCGCCAAAAACCTGCGTTTGTCCAGCCGCATCGTCGCCTTTCTGAACCGTTGTCCGAATGGCTTTCCCATCCACGAGTTTCTGAATAAAGGTGCGTTCCATCGTACTGATAACGGCCGACTTGGGGACATAGACACTGCCTTCGCCTGATGAGGCCACCGGTAGTCGAACCGAAGCAAACATGCCGGGTTTCAGCTTGCCGCCTTTGTTCTGAAAGTCGATCTCAACCATCTCCGATCGGGTTTCGGGCCGTACACTATTGGAGATACGGTTAATTCGTCCCGTAAAGGTCTGATTGGGAAAGCTACGCACCGTAAACTGCACAGGGTTTCCAGTACGAATATCTCCCAGATAGGCTTCTGGGACAGCTATCCGTAGCCGGAGTCGGTCCAACTGTTTTATTTTCAGAATAGGTATGCCATTTTGCCCACCCGGCCCAACAAATGCTCCAGGCGATAGCCGACGATCGGTGATGACGCCCGTAAACGGAGCGGTTATTTTCAGATAACTCACTAACTGGTTTACAGAACTGTAGTGGGCATTCGCGGCCACTACGGCCAAACTATCCGAAATGGCTTTGGTACGGGACGATTCGAGATCGACTGGCGAGATGGCCCCAAGCGTACGGCTGGTACGTAACACCCGCAAAAACGTGGCTTTACTGGTGCCAAAAACCGCTTCGGCCGCTTTTACCTTCGAATAGGCTTCGGTCAGATTAGCCGTCAGTTCGGGGGCTTCCAGTTCAGCCAGAACCTGTCCCTTACGGACCTGATCGCCAATGTCGACATGCAGGGCTTTAACGTAGCTACTCACACGCGGATAAATATCGGTTTCGTAATAACTTTCCAGTTCGCCGGGCAGGTTTAGTTCCGATGTGGGTCGGGAAGTGGTTACCCGAATGGCTTCATAGCGGATTTCTTCGTCGGCTGGAGCTTCCTCCATTCGACTTTTTTCGGCCGACGAGTTACCGCACTGGCTTAGCAGGAACGTCATCCCGGCCATAAAAGTCAATTGGAAGCCAGATCGAAGCGCAGGATATAATTGCATGGTCTTGTTCGAAAGGTTAATAGGTTAAACTGGTTTGGTGAGCCTCCGTAGCGGCAACGGGTGTTCCGTCGTACACAGTACTGGTTGGGTCGTCGGGATCCAGTGACGGCGAATCGAAGGTTGTTTTTCGTTGAACAGCCGCAAACACGACGGGCAGGATCAGCAGCGCGGCCACAGTCGAAAAAAGCAATCCGCCAATTACGGCCCGGCCTAGGGGAGCCGTTTGCTCGCCCGATTCGCCAAGGCCACTGGCCATTGGAATCATCCCGGCAATCATGGCCAGGGCGGTCATTAGAATGGGCCGCAGACGAGCCGCTCCCGCTACGCGTGCAGCCGCCCGGGCATCGCGGTACCGAAGTCGCAGGGATTCGGCATTGGTTACCAGCAGCAGCGCGTTCGCCACCGATACCCCCACCGACATGATGATGCCCATGTACGATTGCAGATTCAGGGTCTGTCCCGTTACCAGTAGCAGCGTAAGGGCACCCGCCAGCACAGCGGGTATGCTCACAAGCACCACACTTGCCACTTTGAACGACTGGTAATTAGCGGCCAGCAGCAGAAAGATCACGACAATGGCTAATCCCAGACCGAATTGCAGGCTACTGAGCGTTTCCTGAAGCAGTTGCGCCAGTCCCCGCAGTTCTACCACAGAGCCTTTTGGAGGGTCGCCAGCCGCCGTAATTGCTGCCTGAACATCGCGGGTTGCCGTGCCCAAATCCCGGTTATTGATATTGGCCGATACCGTAATAATTCGTCGGGGCCCGATGCGGTCGTACTGACCTGGTACGGTGGTTGGCGTAATCGTAGCCACATCGCCGAGAGTGGGGCGAAGCTGCCCTTTTACGAGCGGAATGGCCTGGATATCGGCTACGGATTTCATCTGATCCTGTTCCAGTTGAATCTGCACCTGATACGCGAACCCTTTCGACTGGTCGAGCCATAGGTTTTTGGCTGTAAACCGGCTCGACGAGGTAGCCGCTACCAGCGACTTTGAAATTTCGTCTGTACTCAGCCCCAACTGAGCCGCCCGCTCACGGTCGACCTTTACCGAAACGGTCGGATAGCTAAGGGGTTGATTGATCCGTAGATCGCGTAAGTAAGGAATTTCGCGCAGCCGGGTTAGCAGCCGATTGGCGTAATGCTGACCTTCAGTCAGGTCTTTTCCCCCCACCAGAATTTCAATTGGTGTCTGGGCACCCTGGCTCATGATTTTGTCCGTCAGGTCGATCGGTTCGAACGACAGCCGGACATTGGGCATCTTCTGACGAATCCGCTGGCGAATCTGTTCTTTGAGCGCGTCCAGCGACTCAACTTTGTAGTCTTCAGACAGATTGACCTGTAATACGGCTTCGTGAGGGCCTGCATTGAATACGTACAGGGCGCTAGTGCCATAACTGGAGGGCGTCATTCCCACAAAGGCCGACGAAATCGCGATGTTCTGAGGACCAACGATGTCGCTGATCTGTTTGATAACCCGTTTGGTCAGTGCTTCGGTACGTTCAATTCGCAATCCCTGAGGTCCTACGATCCGTACCTGAAACTGGTGTGCATGATTTTGCCGGGGCATCATATCCTGGCCAATCTGGGTAAATCCAACCCCAATCAGGAGCGCACAAATCAGGGCATACACACCTATGACCAATGCGCGTCGGCCCATCATTTTATCAAGTAATCGTAAGTAGCTCAGCTTGAAGCGTTCGAAACCCGTTACTTTTTCAGGGTGTTTTTCTTCATAGTGCTCCTGTCGGGCTTCAGGCTGATTCGCTAAATCGGGCAGGATGCTCAGGTCATGCGGATGAGCGTGTTCATGATTTTTCAGCCACCAGTTAGCTACTACCGGCACAAACGTTTGCGACAGGATATACGATGCAATAATCGAAAAGCCTACCGATAGCGATAAAGGCAGGAACATCCCGCGCGGAACGCCATTCATCAGAAAAGCTGGGGCAAATACAGCCAGAATACACAAGGTAATGAGCAGTAGCGGGAACGACATTTCCTGACAGGCATCCAGAATAGCGCGGGCTTTGGGCTTGCCCATTTCCAGATGCTGGTGAATGTTTTCAATGACCACCGTTGCCTGGTCGACCAGAATCCCGATAGCCAGTGCCAGACCCGACAACGTCATGATGTTAATGGTTTGCCCGGTCAGGTTGAGGAGCAAAATGGCACTCAAGATGGATACCGGAATGGTCAGAATCACGATCAGCGAACTGCGCCAGTCTCCCAGAAAAAGCAACACCATCAACCCGGTTAGAATAGCGCCCAGCCCTCCCTCTACCGCCAGACTATGTACGGCCTGGGTGACGTAGACCGATTGGTCAAATTCATAGGAAAGCTGCACATCGTCGGGTAACAGGGCCTTCATTTCGGGCAGTTTGGCTTTCAAGGCTCTCACCACGCTCATCGTAGAGGCATCGGCACTTTTGGTGACGGGTATATACACCGACCGTTTTCCGTTAACCAGAGCGTACCCTACTGTTATATCTGTGGCATCCTCTACCGTGGCTACGTCGCGCAGAAACACCGTTGGTCCTACCCCTTTACGCAGTGGGATGTTCATAAACTCGCCCACCTTGTCGAGTACCGTATTACTGGGCGTCATGACCGTGTAATCGCCCATCTGAACGCTTCCTGCGGGCGAAATCTGGTTGTTCTTCACAACGGCCTGTACAATTTCATCCGGGGTCAGCTCGTAGCTGCGCATCCGTTCGGGATTTACTTTTACGACCACGGTTCGCTCGTTGCCACCGAATGGGGGAGGAGCCGATGCCCCTGGAATCTGAGAGAACAGGGGCCGAATCCGCGTCGACGCTAAATCCTGCATTTCGCCCAGCGAGGCCCGTCGGCTACTGAATACCAACTGCCCAACCGGCAAACTCGATGCATCGAACCGAACCACGGTGGGCGGTACAGTACCCGGCGGCAGGTAATTCATAACCCGGCTGACCTGATTGGCTACTTCGCCCGATACCTGCGCCATGTTGACATCTTCGTAGAACGAGCATTTGACCAGACAAAGGCCCTGAATGTTCTTTACTTCGACATTCTTGATGCCCGATACATACAGTAACTGGTTCTGATACCGGGTCGCAATGAAACCCTCCATCTGGGCGGGGGTCATACCGCCGTAGGGTTGGGCAATGTAAATGGTCGGAAGATTGAGCCGGGGGAAAATATCGACCGGGATACTGAGCAGTGCCAGTACCGCAAACAGGACAATGCCGGCCAG
The DNA here is from genome assembly GCF_002056795.1 of Spirosoma aerolatum. NCBI lineage: Bacteria > Pseudomonadati > Bacteroidota > Cytophagia > Cytophagales > Cytophagaceae > Spirosoma > Spirosoma aerolatum. The sequence goes on from NZ_CP020104.1 coordinate 1,068,454, forward strand.
GGCAACGAGTACGGTAATGGGTTTGGCTAAGGCAGCTTTGATCATGACAGTTGAGTTAGTGGGGAAGTTGTTGCAGGAAAGAGTCCAGATCACCAGCCGTAGCGGCCCGTAGCAATAAGGCTCGCCATACACTGCTGGTAACCAGCGCCTGATCGACTTCGGCCCGGTTCAATAGCGTACTGGTTTGAGTCAGCGCCTGAATATTGTCCAACCCCGATTCGTACCGCGCCTGGGCCTGGATATACGCCTGTTTGGCAGCATCCAGTTGTAGAGGAGCCTGCTGCGCACGAGCCTGAGCCAGTTCGAGTTGCAAAACAGCATTCTGGCTCGCAGCCTGTATGCCTAGCGCCTGCTGGTCGTATAGCTGCTGACTGGCATTGATCCGTTCCCGCTGGGCCGACACGGCATATTTAGTACGCCATAAATCAGTTGGGCGCCAGATGGCCGTTAGCCCCAAAATGTAATTGTAGGAGCGCAAGGGCAAACCAGCACCCAGCGAAGGGTCGATCCGAAACGTACCGTCTGACTGCGCCTGTTCGCTGATACCGGAACCGCGCCCCTGAAGAGAACCAAGTACCGAGATCGATGGCAGAGCACTGGCCTTCAGTAAGGTTTCGCTGGCTCGTCCCAGGTCGATGTTCTTCTGGTAGACCCGTAGCTGAGGATGCAGCGCCGGGTTGCTGCCAGGCATAGCGGGCATCTGCGGAAGTTGGTTGTAAAACACCAGCGAATCCAGTTGAATAGTTGGATTGGGCAGCCCAATTAGTTCGGTGAGCCGAAGCACCTGCTGTTGAGCCATTTGCTGGCTTTCCAATACCTGCAAACGGGCGCGGGCCACTTCAGTATTGGCTACCGAACTGTCGATACCTGGGCGCAGACCTCCTTCGGTGCTGGCCCGAATTATGCGTTGAAGTTCCTGCGCCCGCTGAAGGTTGGCCCGCTGCAAGGCGACTGATTTCTGAGCATTGAGGGCCAGGAGATACGCATCGCAAACGCGCACCTGATGGGTGAACAGTTCACCCTCGTAATCGGCCTGTGCCTGTTCGACGGCTAACCGTGCCTGACTGCGCCGTGCCTCCCGACGACCGAATGTAATGGCCTCCCAGTCTACAACCAGCGAAGCACCACTGGTCCAGGCGGCCTGGCTATTAAATCCGTCTGTGCGTACTCCAGATATGGGCAATAAAAGACCTCCATTGGAGACGTAGGCCCCTCGGACCTGATTGGAGGTGGCATTCAGCGTCTGTGCCTGAACACCCGCCTGAGGCAGCAAAGCCATAGCCAACGCCTGAGCATCAGCTTCCGTAGCCCGGATGTTGGCTAATTTTCCCCGTAAGGTAGGGTAATTTGTCCGGGCTAAGTCCAGCGCTTTGGACAAGGTAAGTTGATTGGATAGGGGCGAAGACGGGCTACCTGATTGAGCCAAACTTTGACTTATCCAGCAACTGGTTAGAACCGCTATGAACCAATAGTGTCGTTTATCTCCGCTGAGCATGAGCCTATTTCGATGAATAAGGCCAAAGCTAGGAAGCCAATATTAGAGCCAGATTAGAGCCAGATTAGTTAGTATTAGAGCCGATTTTCTGCTAGTTTTTACGCCTGGCCCAACAGATCAAGTCCTGCCCTGAATAGGGGCAGGACTTGATCTGTTGGGCATATCCGCTTTATTGTACGGGTACCTGGGAGGCCGCTTCAATAATGAAAGCCGCTACTTTCTCAGGCTGAGATACCATAGGTACGTGACTGGTTTTGAGGGTAAGGGTTGTTGCGTTGATCTTCTTCGCTAATGTCTGTTGCAGATCGGGATTGATCATGCGGTCTTCACTGGCCGCAATGTACCAGGAGGGCTTGGTTTCCAGGCCGCTTTAGAAATTTTATCCCCCAATGCGTTGACCGACCACGGGCCTTGTGTAGCGAATAGCAGGCGGGTTTCCGCTTCTGACAGATCCTGAGCAAAATCGTCTTTGATTCCTTTGGCCGTCAGAGAAAGAAAGCCAGCCGCATCGGGCCTGATTTCCGCAGTGCCCGGTGCTGGAGGGGCTGCCTGACCCATCTCGCCAAAAGACTGTCCTTCATCAGGCGCGCCAGCCGCCACGTAAACCAAGCCTGCCACTTTGGGATCGTTACCTGCTTCGGTGATTACGGCGCCACCCCACGAATGGCCAACCAAAAGTACGGGGGCATTTTGTAAGGCAATGGCCCGTTTGGCGGCTGCTACGTCGTCGGTCAGCGAGGTTAGGGGATTTTGCACGGCAATAACGGTATGTCCTTTGGCTTCCAGCAGCGGAATTACTTTGGACCAGCTTGATCCATCGGCAAAGGCACCATGAACGAGCACCACATGGGTTACGCCCGTTTTGGTCAATTGAGCGTCTGCTCCTGAGAGGGTTAAAAGGCTCATACTGATGGCGGTTAGTGCGCTAAGAGCGCGGTTGACTGTGTACATGATTGTGTTTGGTTAAAAGTGAGGTTGAGATTAAGTTCGTTAACCCATCGACATGCCGCCATCGACGATCAGCTCGGCACCGACTACAAACGAGGAATCATCGGAGGCAAAGAATAAGGCGACCTTGGCAATTTCTTCCGGTCGACCGAATCGGCCCAGCGGAATGGCCTCGATAATCCCCTGATTCATCTGGGTTAATTGCTGCTCTGAAATGCCGAGTTTAGCAGCACTATGCAGAACGGTATCGACCGGCCCCGGACTAATGGCATTGACCCGTATCTGACGATGGATTAACTCGGTCGATAGATTCTTGGCCATTGTCAGTAAGGCCCCTTTCGTAGCGGCATATACGCTCGCACCGGGTGCGCCAACGTGCGCGTTGATGGAGGTGTTTAAGATGATGGAACCCCCATTTTTGAAAAAAGGCACCAGCGTCTGAATGGTAAAATACGCTCCTTTGACATTGGTGTTCATACTTTCATCAAAGACCGCTTCGGTCATGCTCTCGAACGGGGCAAATTTGGCCACACCGGCATTGACAAACAGAATGTCGATACGGGTGAAATTGGCTTGCACAAACTCCGACAAGTGGTTTACATTGCCCGGCGTACTGGCATCCCATACGATCCCATGCGCTCTTTCACCCAGTTCAGCGGTAATTTTGTCCAACGACTCCTGGTTGCGTCCAGTAATCAGTACAGTGGCTCCCTGAGCGATAAATTCTTTGGCCGTTGCCAGACCAATACCGCTGCTCCCGCCCGTAATGATGGCTACTTTGTTTTGAAGACGATTCATGATGGTATTGTGTTGAGGTCGAGTTGAGGCCTGTTCATCAGGCCTCACTAGGTTAAAATGGGTACTCTCTGGCTACTTTCTGAACACTCACCCATTGAACCGTCGTGAGTTCGTCCAGAATAAAATCACCCCCAAAACGACCAGTTCCCGACGATTTTTCGCCACCGAATGGCGTATGTATTTCATCATTGGCCGACTGGTCGTTAATGTGCATCATACCCGTTTCTACCTGCCGGGCCAGTTGCATACCCCGGTAAATATCTTGGGTGTATAACGCTCCGCTTAGCCCAAAATCGGTCGCATTGGCCAGTCCAATAGCCTCCGCATCCGTGGCAAACGAGACAAGGCCGACGGCTGGGCCAAAAATCTCCTCCCTAAATACCCGCATAGCCTTGGTTACACCCGATAGAACGGTCGGCTGGAGAACGTTCCCGTTGGCTACGTTTCCTGTTTCGACGACGGCACCGTCGGCTACGGCGCTTTGCAGAATACCCAGGATACGCTGCACGGCTTTTTGGTCGATCAAGGGGCCTACCACCGTGTTTTTATCTGCCGGATCACCGTAGGGGAGTTGTTTTACCCGAGCTACAAACTTGGTTCTGAACTCGTCGTAGCGGCTTTCGTGGATGAGAATGCGGTTGGTAGCCATGCATACCTGACCCTGATGCAGGAATCGCCCGAACACGGCCCCATCCACAGCTTTATCCACATCAGCGTCATCCAGGACTATAAATACATTATTACCACCTAACTCCAGGGCCGACTTTTTGAGCCCTTCCCCCGCAATTCGTCCGATGCCTTTTCCTACTGGCGTCGAACCCGTGAAGGAAACCATCCGCGAATAGGGGTGAGCCGTGAAGTAATCGCCCATGATTTCTGACCGGCCAACCACAACGTTGAATACACCAGCAGGAACACCTGCTTCTTCCAGTAGCTTGGCAATGATGGTTCCGCCCGTAACCAGCGACTGCGAGGCCGGTTTGACGACCATTGAATTGCCAACGGCCAGAGCCGGAGCGATGGTTCGCATAGAAAGATACAAAGGGAAATTCCAGGGACTGATGAGGCTAACAACGCCCAACGGTTTGCGGTATACGTAGGTTTCTTTCCCATCAATCGTCGACGCGGTAGTGCGGCCATGCATACGAGTTGGAAAAGAGGACGCTTCGAGCAGAATATCGCGCGATTGCTGTACCTCAAGTAAGCCTTTCAAATAGGTACTGCCCGTTTCCTGGGTCAGCCAGTGAATAAACTCTTCCTGACGTTCCTGTAGAATCGTAGCTGCGTTCAGGAGTATGTCCCGGCGAACGAGTGGATTGGTGTTTGCCCAGACAGATGAGGTCTTTTTGGCAGCGTCAAAGGCGGCATCGACATCGGCGGTTCCGGCCGAACGAAGTGTATGAATGACGGCTTCGGTAAATGGATTCAGGTTATCAATGGTCGCAGTTTCCCGACCATCGACCCAGTGCCCATTTATAAATTGCCTGTTCAACTCCGTGTAGGCCGTCTGTGTGTGTTGGTCGTCAAGGCCAAGCGTTGCTTCTAAGGTTAGCATATTAGTAAGGGTTTAAAATGTAGGAGAGGGAAGGACCGACGCTTCGAATGGGAGAAGGGCGGGTTTTATGGGGCGGGCGTTGCGCTGGCGATGGTCTGAAGTAGCGTACTTACCTCCATTGGCATCGACAGGAAGGGGCAATGGCTGCTGTTGAGCGAATAGGTACTTTTGATGCCTGCTGCGGCTACCATACGTTTTTGCAGATTCAGCCCCACGGCATGGTCCTGCATTGTGTACACGTAGTACTTGGTTACCTTACCAAAGTTGGTGGCCGTCAGCGTAACTGGATTGGTGAAGGGAATAGCCGGTTCGGCCCGGTAATTATCGATCACCTGTTTTTTGACGGCCTCCGATCCATCCTGAATGAAGATGGAGGCTAAATTCTCAGTCTTGATGCCCAGGGTAAGTTGGTCGGCCGAGGGAATCAAAGCGGGCCCCAGCTGGGAGGTGCTATCGGTAGAGGCAAGGGCCAGCAGGGATTGGCCATTGGCGGGTAAGAAAGCCCCAACATACACCAGTTTGTCGATGCGACTGGGGATTTTTTCGGCCACGGCCGATACGACCATCCCACCCATGCTATGGCCCACCAGAATCACATTTCCCGACAGAGCATTTATCGTAGATACGACTTTATCCCGGTATACATCCATCGACAGGGTAGCAGGCGCGGTATTATCACTGCCGTGACCGGGTAGTTCGACCACTACTACGTTCTGGCCTTGCTGAACCAGTTGATCTTTCACCGATTGCCAGGCATAAGGTGCCTGCCAGGCTCCGTGTACCAGTACAAACGTTTTTGGAGCAGGTGCAACCGTGTCATTTTTTGTGCATGACAGCAACGCAAAAATTGTAATTACGAACAGAATTGATGAGAAAAAGAGCGTTTTCATGGGAATTGATTGGTTATAAAGTTAGAGGAAGGAGAAACGTTGGTTAGTTATTGATCGTCATTGACTTATCGGTGGTTTCGGGCTGGGGCAGTGTATTGTTTATCCAGTTCAGGATGTAGTCGGCGTCTTCTTTCCAGGTAGGTTGACCCAGCACAAAATGGTTACGCCCTTTAAGTTCCTTGTAATCCGTGATAGAGTCTGAATGCCGGTATTTGCGGTAGTTGTCGTAATTGAGCGGAGCCGGAATCGTGTGATCCGTGCTACCCGAGGTAAGCAGCAATGGGGCGTGGGGTTTGCTGAAATCGACATGAGCCGCTGCCGTAATCGTATCGCGAACGATGAGTTTGGATTCGGGTATGGCAAACTGGTAATAAGCGGCTTTCTGCTGGTCGAGTGGCATGCCATTGGTAAAGGCATATTGCCAGTCTTCAAACGACATCAGATAAGTCTCCTTCGTGGAGGTAAAAAAGCCCAGCGGTCCCCAGCCTGCTTTCAGAAACGACAGCTTGAAGGTGAAGATACCCTGTGGAGGCACCGAATGAATCGCAATACCGGCTGCCCCTAATCCGCGTTGTAACAAAAGCTGCACCATTAGCCCTCCAATGGAGTGACCGATCAGGATGGGTTTTTCGGGAAGTTGCTCAACAATCCGGGCGTAATAATCGGTCAGATCGGCCAGACGGTTGGAGGCAATGCTGGCATCTGGATGGCGGTTTCGCAATACTTCAGCCGGAGCATCTTTATGGGGCCAGGGCGGTGCGATAGTCGTGTAACCTCTCTGCTGAAAATACGTTTGCCATTCATTCCAGCAATCATTGCTAACAAAGGCGCCAGTGATAAAGACGATGGTTTTGGGACGGGCGGTTTTCATGATCGTTTCAGTTTATTTGGTTGAGCCATCTAAACCAAACGAAATGCCGTTATTGTATGTCTTCTGAAAATCAAGCTGTTATGTTTTTGTGCCAGGAATTTGGCTACTGCATATCGTTGAACAACGAACGGCACAACGATATATCGTTGGCTATAGCTTGAGCCACACAAAACAGCGCATGGCTAAATCACTCGAAAAAGTACGATATTTATTGGCTATGTGCTGATAAACAGTACGTTAATATACTTGCCGCTTTCTTTAGCCAGCCTGCCAATGGCGATGGCCTGATTTATGAACGACCAGCCGAAACGAAAACTTAATGAGGAGACTGTTATTAATTAGCTGCGTAGCAGGATGTGCATGGCTGACGGCTTCCGCCCAACCTCCAACCAATAAGTCGTCGCGTGAATTACTGACGCTTTTGCAGCAAAGCAAGCCCGACACTCATCGGGTCCACCTGTTGCAGGATTTGGCAACCTATTATATGTTCAAACCGAACGCTCAGGCTGCTGATATGGATAGTGCAATGGCCGTGGCCCGGCAGGCCGAACAGTTGAGTGTGCGGCTACACGACCCGAAAGGGCAGGCAACCAGTTTTATTTTGTATGCCCGCGTATACAACCACGATGGGAAAAAGGAAAAAGCAAAAGCGCAGGTGCGAAAAGCCATTGCCATTTTTTCAGCCTTTCATTATCTGGATGAATTGGGCGAAGCCTACTTTGAATTCGGTAGCTACTCGCCATTGATTGGGCCGGGGCTGGCAGAACGAATACGGATGGCAGAATTGGCGTTGTTGACGTTTCAACAGTCAGGCAATAAACTCAAGCAGGCCAATTGTAACAAGGAACTCGGCGATTTGTACCAAGTCGAAGGGAATAATAGTAAGGCATTGACTTTCCTTCAGCAGGCGTTGAGTTTATACAAAGTCGTAGGTCGAGGCCGCCTGCAAGGGGTATATGACTTGCTGGGCCAGGTTTGCGGTGAACTGGGCGATTATAAAGAAGCGATTCGTTATGGACTTTTGGCGGTGCAAACGGCCGAACAATCCGGCGATTCGACCATGTTGCTGGCGACTATCTATAACCGGCTGGGAATTACCTATCAGAACCTGCATGATCTTAAACTGGCCAATCTGTACTTTAGAAAGTCGATTGCCATTGCAGAGTCCTATCACGACGTTGCAGCGATCTGTATACTAGCGACGAATCTCAGCGATACTTACATACTGCTTCATCAGCCAGTGGCTGCTCTCGATTTTTTGCGGACAATTGTCAAAAGATACACCCTTCCTGGCCTGGCCAGCCAAATCTATATTACAGGACAATTTATCAATGCCTATCTGCCCGGTAAGCAGTACACGTTGGCTCAACCCTACAGTGATCGTTTGGTCAGATTATCCGAAAACAGGGAACAAATTGATAACGAAACACAGCTCTATGCCTATGGTATGCTGATTCGTTTTTTCTTAGACACCCGCCAGTATCAGGAAGCTGATAAATACCTGCTGATTCATCGGGAAGTGTCTGAGAAAATGGGGTCTCTACGGAGTCTGTCTACCAATCATTTATGGACATTTAAAGTGGATTCAGCGCAAGGTAATTATCGAGCCGCCATTATGCATTACCAGCGCCATAAACGGTTGAATGACTCCTTGTTTACCGAGTCAAAAAGTAAACAGATAGCCTTACTCCAAACCCAGTTCGATACCAAAAAGAAAGATCAGGATATAAAGCTAAAAGGGCAGCACATTGAGCTACTCAAAAAACAGGGCGAACTGCAACTAAACGATCTAAACCAAACCAGGCTCTTACGGAATGTTACGTTCATCGTCGTTGTGCTGCTTGCCATCATTCTGAGCTTAGTATACAATCGGTATCGGCTCAAACAGAAAAGTAATGCCATTCTGGAGGCTCAACAGATCGAAATTAATGATAAAAATGCCTCTCTTCAGCGGTTGCTGACTGAAAAAGAATGGCTGCTCAAAGAAATTCACCACCGGGTCAAGAACAATTTACAAATCGTGATGAGCCTGTTGAATACGCAATCGGCTTACCTGACCGATGAAGCAGCCATGCTGGCCATTCGGGATAGTCAGCATCGGGTTCAGGCCATCTCACTGATCCACCAAAAGCTGTATCAATCTGAAAATTTATCGGCCATCGATATGTCGGTGTATATCCGCGAACTCGTCGAATATCTACGGGATTTCTTTGGCGCAGGGCAGCGTATCCGATTCGAAACGCATCTTGATCCGGTCAAACTGGGCGTATCGTATGCCGTGCCTATTGGCCTGATTCTCAACGAAGCCATTACCAATAGCATCAAGTATGCATTTCCCGGCAATATGGTAGGTCAGATTACGATTTCATTCCAACATATGGGCGGTACAAATTATGTCATCACCATTACCGACAATGGAATTGGATTGCCCGCCACCATAGATAGTCAGCAACACGATTCGCTGGGTTTGAGCCTGATGCGGGGGCTGAGCGACGATATCGATGGTCAGTTTTCCATCACCAACAACAACGGGACTCTTATTACTATCCACTTTGTATACGAACCGACTGATGGGCCGCAATCAGTCGGATTAGCTCCCCATCTACCTTTTGAAACGACCACGTTATGAGCCAGACAGTCCTGATTGTAGAGGATCAGTTTATTGAAGCCAATGACTTGCGATTAATGCTGCAAAAAGCCGGATACCGGGTTACGGGGATTGCCCGTTCGGTTCCCAATGCGCTGGAACTTATCGGTCAGGAAAAACCGGATGTGGTCCTGCTGGATATTTTCCTGAAAGGACCACTTACCGGCATTGATCTGGCTAAACAATTAAAAGAAGATTCGATTCCGTTTATCTATCTCTCGGCCAACTCGACGCAGGATGTCCTGACGGCCGCCAAAGCGACCCAGCCCGATGGTTTTTTAGTGAAGCCGTTTCGGGAAAAAGATGTACTGGTTACGCTCGAAGTGGCCCGGTATCGGTATGAACATAGCCTCGAAGCTAGCTTCCGTCGGGGCGCTCAGCTTCTCAAACAACTCACCAAACTCCTTGCGGAGCCAATCGATTGGGAGCAGAAGTTGCTGAATGTTGGGAAAGCGATTCAGCCCTTCGTTCCGTTTGACTTTGTGGCGGCAGGCCCATCAGCAGCCTCGAAAACGGTGTACACAGATCTAGGCTTTTTACGCATCGGTTTCGACGAATATCAGCTTGTAGGCCCGAGCGAGCTGATGATTATGGCCAATTTGAAACAGCATGAACTGGCTGCTTTACAAGCGAAAACCCCTCTGGAAACAGAAGCCACCTGGTATGATGAGACTGCCTTTAAGCGTGTGTGCCAACTGCCTTCCATCCGAAAATTAATTGCCAATACGTTTCTGATGCGCTCTCAACTGGTGTTGCCGCTGGCCGTGCCAACGGGCGAATTCTTTACATTCTACTTTTATAGTCGTCGTCCAGATGCCTACGAGGAGGAACACCTTGCTCTGCTTAGCCAGTTAACGACCGTATTGACGAATGCTGTTGCCGAGAAACTAACGACGAGCCCCCTTCACTCAACAGGGGTTCCGTCTCCAGAGCCAATAGCTCCTCCGCCGGTAGCTAGTTATTCCAGCCAAACCACATTTGAGGGAATTGTAGGTAGTAGTCACTTGCTGTTGACGGTATTCGATCATCTGTCGCTGGTGGCTCCTACCGATACGTCGGTGTTGATTCTGGGTGAGAGCGGAACCGGCAAAGAGCGCATTGCAGCCACGATTCATCAGTTATCTCCCCGAAAACGAAAGCCTTTTATCCGGGTCAACTGTGCCACCTTACCCGCCAACCTGATTGAGTCCGAGCTATTCGGTCATGAAAAAGGTTCATTCACGGGAGCCACCGATAAGCGAATCGGCCGGTTTGAGCAGGCCGACGGAGGCACCCTTTTTCTGGACGAAATCGGGGAGATGCCGGTTGAATTGCAGGTAAAGTTGCTGCGGGTATTGCAGGAGAAAGAGATTGAACGCATCGGGGGCAGTCGTCCATTAAAATCAATGTACGCATTATTGCTGCCACCAACCGTAATCTGGAAAAGGAAGTAGCCGAAGGTCGTTTTCGGCTCGATCTGTACTACCGATTGAACGTATTTCCTATATCCCTTCCCCCGTTGCGAGATCGTAAGGAAGATATACCCGCCCTTGTCGAGCATTTTATCGAAAAGTATAATCAGAAAACGGGTAAGAGAGTCGCAGGGATATCGACTCCGGCATTAAATACCTTACTAGACTATCAATGGCCTGGTAATATTAGGGAATTGGAGCACCTGATTGAACGAAGTGTGTTGCTGACGAAAGGCTCACTAATCGAAGAAGTGGGTTTACTCAATATAGGCCAACCGCCCTTACCAACGGTGTCTGAAGAGCACCGGATTAAGACTATCGATGAAAATGAGCGGGATCATATCATTGCTGTCCTCAAGAAATGCAACGGCCGAATCTGGGGAGCGGGTGGGGCCGCCGAAGTGCTGAATGTTCCGCCAACAACGCTAAATTCTAAAATGAAAAAACTGGGGATTCGTAAAGAGTACCTGGATCATAAGTAGTATAGGATGTGGGTTACGACATGAGACTTTTCCTGACATACCTGCAATACACTGCTGCCCGTCTAAAAAATGTACCCATGCAGCAAGACAATTAACTGGAGAAACAATAACCTAATCAAACAGCGTGCAAGGGTAAAATGACTTCGGTGATGGTGCCGCCACCCGGCCGTGGAAGTAAGTGAAGCCGCCCCTGATGGAGCGTGATGATTCGATGCGCTAAGGTTAATCCGATGCCGAATCCCGCGATTGGCTCTACATTAGATCCTCGAACCAACGGTTGTAAGACCCGTTCTTCTTCGCCTGGTGTTAGGCCAATCCCCTGATCTTCAATACGAATACGTGCCCGCTCGTCGGTGTCCATTTCCAGGCATAACGTAACAGGCTGTCCGCTGGAATACTTGGCTGCATTGTCCAGTAGATTCAGCAAGGAGGTTTTGAGCAGGTAGGCATTGCCCAGAACCGTAACGGGTGTGGCTTGTTCAATGATTCCGTCGCTGACCTGTACGGATAATGCTTGCCCGGGGCGTTGCTGGCCGAGGGTATCGGCTGCATCGAGTACGACCTCTACCAGTTCGAGGGCTTTTCGATCAAGATGTGCATCCAGCCCATCGATACGAGCCAGTTGCAATAACCCGTTCGCCAGCGCCGTAAGTTTATCCAGTTCGGTAACGGCCTGGCTTATACCTCGCTTGAGCGCATCGGGGTCTGCGTCGTAGATGAGAGATGTTTCCAGCCAGCCTTTGATGGTCGTTAATGGCGTGCGTAGTTCGTGAGAAGCCTGAGCAATAAAGGAGCGCTGGTTCTCGACGAGCCGTTCCTGTCGTGTCAGTAACTCATTGAAGGCCTGGGCTAATACACCTACTTCGTCGTTAGGGTTTTCGGTTTGTAACCGGAAAGGTAGTTTGCTGGCCGTGGGTGTGTTAATCTGATCGATTAGCCTGGTAAGCGGTTTGAGGGCCTGTCGGGAAAAAAAATAGCCTAAGAAAATCACCAGGCCGATGGCCATTACGTTACCAACGATAAACAGGTCTCGTAGTTCCCGTTGCCGTTGATAGCCGTCCTGATCGTAAGCGGTCACGATAGCTACATACTCATGGCCATCGGGCGAGGGCGATAGGCCTGCATAGGTCAGGGCGACTCCATCTTTTGGGTAAGTGTGCCCCGAACTCGTATACTGGAAACGCACTAGCCGCTCTCGCCGAACCCGGTTGCGGAATGATGGCCCAGACATAAAGTCGTTGGTATCCTGACTTTTATAGATCAAGCTATCGGCTGGCGAGTAGACAAACTCAACCTGCTCAGGCATGGAGGTAATCACACTGCCTGCCACTCCTTTCAGGGTCAGCAATTGCTCAGTAACCCTGGCTTTTCGTTCCAGCCGATCTTCGATGGACCGTTGCCGAAAGCTGGCGTAGGTACTGTATACATAGACCGAGAAAATGAGCAATATGCTGGCCACCAGTGCCGAAAACCAGAGGATGAGTTTGTGCTTGATCTGCATAATTAGCCCCGTAAGACATAACCCATGCCCACAATGGTGTGTACTAGCTTTGGGCTGAAATCCTTATCGATCTTCTTGCGCAAGTAGTTGATATACACTTCAATAACGTTAGTATTGGTGTCGAAATGAAGATCCCAGACTTTCTCGGCTATATCGATTCTGCTGACAATTTTACCCTTGTTTATCATAAGGTACTCTAGTAGCGCATATTCTCGGGCGGTCAAATCAATCCGTTGGCCCGCTCGGGTAACGGAATGGGCTTCGGTATCCAGCTCCAGATCAACCACGCGTAACACCGTTTTAAAACCGCTGTAATCGCTATTTCGGCGGGCTAGAGCTTTGATCCGTAGTAGGAGCTCACGAAACTCAAACGGCTTCACCAGATAGTCGTCGGCACCCGCTCCGAAACCACTTTCTTTATCGGGCAGACTATCCAATGCGGTCAACAAAAGTATTGATTGCTTAGGTGACTCCTGCTTAATCTGTCGGCATAATTCAAATCCGTTGATATACGGCAGATTAACATCCAGTACAATAACATCATAGCTATTGTTATTCGCCATACGCTGACCCATCAGGCCGTCATACGCCAGGTCGATTTCGTAACCCTCGCTCTCAATGCCTTTACGAATGAAGGAGGCCAGACTCACTTCATCTTCAACAAGTAGTATCTTCATGGATTAAGAGTACTGGACTCACTTTGTTAATACGTGATTATAACAAGGGTAGACGTAAAAAACGGGATCAGCAATGGTTAAAAAGCAATAACGCGTCGAATCCGTCCAGGGTTTCTCTAAATTTACCCGATCGATAAAACGTAGTCGGGACAGCAAAAACAAAGTGAAGAATTTCATGAATAGGCAACAAAAAGGCATCCACAGTTTTATATGTGCAAGTGCGTAAGTCTATAAAAAAACTGGTAATCTTGCTAAGTCAACCAATTGATTTGTGTATGTAATTTTCTCAATCTAATTTCAAGCAGCTTTACAAGTAAAGCTATCTATGAGATATGATCATTTGTGCTTTTGGGGCCTAAATAGAAAAGTATAAAGTATATACTACATGATCGGAAGAGTAAAGTTCGCTTTTGATCTGTATGAGTTTAATGATTGCCCTTTCTTGAAAAAATACTGTTGCTGGCGAATTTTCTTAAATCTATGAGCGGGCCTGATATCGTTGTCGTAGATTTCTTTAGTCCTGATTAATTATCCATAGTGGGTTTAGCCCAATCTGTTGCAGCTGGTATTATACGTTTTGATACTATGATCTGAAGGACTACAAACCAGAGCTGATTTGTAGTTGACGATATAGGTTACGGTTCCCCATTGCTTAATGGGACAGATTTTAATTAAATCTCACAATTCTCCATTGACATTTAGTTCATAAGCTGGATATACTCTTAGTATGATCAAAAAAACTAATACTTACCATTATGATTCCTAAAATACCTGATTACAAAAACTTTAAAAAATTAGGAGAGGGGGGAATGGCGGTTGTGTGGTATGCCGAGAATGCGCTTGGAAAACCATTCGCCATAAAACTTCTCAACCAGGATATGGTGGGCAAAGAAAAAATTGTAGAACGGTTTCGGAATGAAGCTAAGTTGATGGTCGGCCTGAATCACCCTAATATCCGGCAGGTCATAAGCTACTACGAAGATGAGAACACAATGGCCATCATTATGGAATACCTCGAAGGGCAGGACTTAGGCAAGTACCTGACAACCTATGGAGCAATACCCGAAGGTATGGCCGTTCGCTGGTTTAATGATATCCTGGACGCAATGACCTACGTTCACCGCAAAGGGTACATTCACCGTGACATTAAACCCTCAAATTTGTTTCTGACAAGCGGAGGACAAATAGAGATCATGGATTTTGGCATTGCCAAGATCGTTGATTCTACTCAGGAACTAACTCAGATTTCGATTGGCTCTCCGCAATACATGAGCCCGGAGCAGGTGCTTACGCCAAAATCCATCGACCTCCGTACCGACATCTATTCGCTGGGTGTCACGTTATATGCTTTATTAACTGGTAAAAAGCCTTACAACGATTCCTATAGTTCATCATATACTATTCAAACAGAGATTACCAAAAATCCGCTACCTTATATTCCGGGGGTATCATCTGCGATCAACGCAGCAATTCAAAAAGCCACCAGTAAGAATTCGGACTACCGATTCCAAAGCTGCGAGGAGTTTAAAGCCGCTCTGAATGAGCCTGATAGCCTGGATTCTGATCAGGTTGAGGTAGAAATAGATGATCGACCTCCAGTTATTCCACCTTCATACAACCATCGGCCTCCGGTTCAACCTCTCTACGATAATCCGCCTATAAGGCATTATCCCGAAAAGCCCAAATCCAACGTAGGGCGAAACATTATCATAGCCGTCGTCATTGTCATCGCTGTGTTTGGCGGGTTGGTTTTGTTCGGCCTTCAGATAGAGAAAAGCGAAATAAATAAAGGGGTTAACCTGTATGAAGAAAAGAATTATACGGAAGCGTTTAACCTGCTTTACAAAAACCGGGGGTCGAGTTTTTTGACTCCGCAGGCCATGCACGATTTGGGCTATATGTATGACACTGGAAGCGGCACACAACAGGATTATACAGAAGCACGGGAATGGTATGAAAAAGCGTCAGATAAAGGAATCGCCATGAGTATGAATAATCTGGGCGTTATGTATCGATATGGGTCGGGGGTGGATAAAGATTACAGTCGGGCCAGATCGTATTTTGAACGAGCAGCCGCTGAGGGGGTACATCTGGCTAATTACAACCTGGGCGATCTCTATGAGAATGGTTTAGGTGTAGATGTTAACCTGTATAGGGCATTTAATTATTATTCAAAGGCTGCCAAAGAGGGGCACGCAGCCTCTCAGTACAGGCTTGGTCTGATGTATGCATTGGGTAAGGGGGTCAGTACAAGTAACTCGCAGGCAGTTTCATGGTTTCAAAAATCAGCCGAGCAGGGATATGCTGAGGGGCAATATGGACTAGGTTATATGTATGGAGCTGGCTACGCTACGGGACAGAATGATTATGATACTGCCATAACCTGGTTTGAAAAAGCTGCCGATCAAAACGAATCCAGGGCGCTCTATTATTTGGGGCAATATTATGAATATGGTTACGGCAAAAGTAAAGACTGGTCCACAGCACTGTCCTATTACAAAAAATCGGCCCAGTTAGGTAATGAAAATGCCCAGAAAGTACTGACTGGTTATGGATATAGCTGGCGGTAATGCGTACATGGCTGACGAATACCCGTTTCTATCGTTTTCAATTTTATATCAATGGTTACACAGATAGGCCTTTATCAACTCAAGCATCAACTTGGCTCTGGGGGCATGGCTACGGTTTGGTATGCCGAAAATGCGCTGGGGAAAGAATTTGCGATCAAGATTCTTAAACCGGAGCTGATGCAGTATCCGCAGGCAGCCGAGCGATTTCGGAACGAAGCTAAAATTATGGTGAGCCTGCGTCATCCGAATATTCGTCAGGTGTATGATTATTATGAGGACGAAGCGACGATGGCGATCATCATGGAATACCTTCAGGGCAACGATTTATTTGAGTACGGAGCAATACATCAGTCTGTTCCGGAAAGCCAGGTTGTAACGTGGTTCGAATCAATTCTGGACGCTGTAGGCTACGTGCATCAAAAGAATTATTTTCACCGTGATATTAAGCCCTCTAACCTTTTCTTATCCGACGATGGGCAGGTGAAAGTTATGGATTTTGGTATCGCCAAACTGGTAGACTCTGACCTGAACCTGACGGTAACATCCACTGCTATAGGCTCTCCACAGTATATGAGCCCTGAACAGATTATGACGCCCAAGCAAGTTGATTACCGAACCGACATTTATTCGCTGGGCGTAACGTTATATGCTTTACTATCAGGGCATAAGCCGTATGATGATTCGGCGGGTTCGGTATTTACGATCCATAGAGAAATCATTCAGACGGCATTGCCTCGGCTTAGAGGGGTTTCGGACAAGGTGAATAATGTGATTCAAAAGGCAACCCAGAAAGCGCCAGCCGACCGCTTTCAGACTTGTCTGGAATTCAAAAACATGCTGACAATGCCCGAGGCACCAACTCAGGTGTATAGAGCGCCAGCCGAGTGGCATTCGTCGGAAAACCGTTCGTTCGGATCAATGGGAACTGCTGGCCCCAATCCCGCAGTTGTTCCGCCACCGGTGTATGGTCAGCTACCGCCAATTCCCGTTTACGGATCCACAACCTTCTCAACCCATTCGCAGGTTCACCCTATTATTATGCCTTCGGGTGGGCAGTCGAGCAATACTTATTCAAATCCGATCACTACAGGGCAGGAGCCTGCTGCTCAACGGCCCAGCAACTGGATAGGCGGAGCCATTTTTGTTATCCTGTTTTGTTTCTGGCCTTTTGGTATTGCTTCCCTCATTTATGGAATCCGTGTCAATCCTGCTTTTGATCGGGGTGATGTAGCGAGTGCACTGGCTAGTTCATCCAGGGCTAAAAACTGCTTTTGGATTGGGCTATTTCTGGCACCGATTAGCTGGTTTTATGATGTTGGCCTGGTATCCAGACTGCTATACGATTTAATTTGACCTGTTGGGCTGCAATTGACCTATACCCTCTGAGACACAAACTGCCTTTGGTAACTCTTTTATTTCGACCTTTCTTAACCAATGACTTCCGATCCACTCAAACAGTCCGCATTACGTGTAATCCGTATTGGCAAAAACCCAGATAATGATTTGGTGCTCGAAAAACCAGGAGTTAGCCGTTATCATGCCAGACTTTCACTGTATACCGATTTCCTGGGGTTAATTGAAGACCTTGACTCAACGTACGGGACTCAGGTCGATAGCCATCGGATTGTTCTAAAGCTGGTTACGCCCACCAGTAAAGTAATGCTGGGGCCAATTACTCCACTGGATATAAAATCATTGTTCGACGATGTAAAGCCAAAACCTAAACCGGGTTCGACTCCACCACCCATACCACAGCAATTTTACAATCAGGGGGGAGCGGCCAAAGGGGTGTCATATGCTGAGCCATTTAAACGGATTGAGTTTCACTACGACAATTATCTGAAGGCGAAAAAAGACATTCAGGTTGATAAGACAAAAACGTGGGCGCGTGTTGCACTCATGTTTGTTCCTCTTTATGGAATGCAGCTAGCGGCTCTGGCCGATGCGTATATGTTTAATCCGACGGAGAAACTGCATATACTCGACGAAGCCTTTAAGCGCGACTACGTTTGCCCGAATCCCGACTGTCAGCATTTTTTGGGGTATACTCCTTATAAAGACTTGCTTTTTCAGAAGCAGTGCCGTTTCTGCAAATGCAACTGGGTAGATAATTGAAATTTTTTTTGCAACGGGCACTGACATTCCGGTTTCATGCCGGATATATAAGCAGACCACTCGCTAAACGTAGTCAAAACACATAAACAGCCAAAACTTTCTTTGACCATGCAATCTCACTCAGAATCTTTCGATCAGCCTACCCAGGGAGGTAAACCCGTCGGCAAAAAATTAACACCAAGACAAAAAGCCAGCATTTTTGCTGGTCTGGGCGGTGCTGCTACACTCGGCACCATTGGCACGGCTCTGGCCTGGGGAATGAGCCAGGATGGTTCTGTGAATGATAAACATCCTGAATCTGCACCAGATTCCGATTCATCAACTACTCCCGCTGAATCCAAAACCAATCCGGTAGGTGAAGAAACCAAGCCCGAAAAACCTGATCACAAACCAGCCCCAGAAGAACATCCCGTAGCAACAACTGTTCCGGCTAACGAAAAGACGCATCAGGATAAACCAGTTGGGGAAAAACCTACCAATACGCATCCTGAGTCACTGACCAAAACCGAGGGAGTTCCTGCTACCACTCACCCTGAGTCGCACACGACAACCGAAGAGAACCCAACCAATAGTCACCCTGATTCACATACCTCAACAGAAGCGAAGGAGGTGGTGGATACAACGATCCATGAACCAACCCTGGCTACACATGTTGACGATAGCATGACCCAGGAAGATGCCTTTAAGGCGGCTCGGGAAGAAGTTGGGGCTGGCGGCTTTTTTGAATGGCATGGCGAATTATACAATACGTTCTACAAAGAAGAATGGGATCGCATGTCGCCCGAGGAACGTCAGGCTTATATTGACAAAATATACGGTGACGACGAACAGAGTACCAGCCGGGATTACAATGCCCACAACGATTCGACCACGCATGAACCTACTACATCAAGTAACGAAACAAACGACAAACCTGATATCAAGGTAGGCCAATATGAAGGCCATACGATCGGCCTGGGAGATACTGACCACGACGGAGATGCCGAAATTATTATCATCGACAATGGCACAGTGGGCGCTGTAGATACCGACAATGATGGGATAATGGATACACGGGTGGAGCTGAATGCCGAAACCCATCAGGTAGAGTCCAGTAGTCCATTATCATCGCCTTTCGCAGCTCCTTCAATGAATGCGCTGGACGGTCCTACATCGACGGATAATGATCAGACTCATCAAACAAATAATGCCGACGCTAGCGATGAGCCAGAAGTAGTGCTGGCTACTGTTGATGAGCACGAAGTGTTGTTAAGCGATGTTGATCAGGATGGGTATGTCGATGTTATGCTTGCCGACAATGGCGTCATGTTTGTCGATACAGATGGAGACCACCAGTTCGACGTGGGCGTTCTATATGATCCAAATACGGGAAATGTAGAGCAGGTAGGCTACCTGGATCATGCTGTTGACGTTCCCCACTTGGATCATACAGACAACAACATGGCGGATACACAGGATTACGACAATAACTCCGACATGAGTGAATGGGCCGCTTAAATACAGCGTAACCCTTTGACGGTCCAACCCTTATTTCACCTTGCTCGCTCATGAATGTTCAAGAACTGACCATTGTCTGTATAAATACCAATTGTCGACGTCGGCTCACTGTTCGCGTAAAACTGCCGACGAAAGCCACAACCGTAAAATGCCCAAATTGTGGTCAGGTAAATCCATTGCCTACATTTGCCACGCCCCCTCCCATACCTGGTAGTCCCATTCCACCCCCCAACCCATCGTATGTTCGAAAGAGACCTGATGGTGTTTTCGAGGGTGGCTATCAGGCAAATCCGGGGCAACCTGCCGATGAAAGTACCTTGCTAAAGCATCAGCAGGATGATGAAACCCTCCTTCGTGATGCGAATGGGCCGAAACCCCCATTGCCAGAGATATTAGGCTGGCTGATTGTGCATGACGAGAAAACAAAAACGCAGAATTTTAATCTTAAAAAAGGATTCAACTCGGTAGGGCGTTTATCGCAGCAATCTCCTTCTGATCTGATGATTGAAACAGATGATCGATACATGAGCCGACCACACTGTACGATTGAAGTGAAAATCAGTAAAATGGGGATGGTAGAATATGTGCTTCAGGATGGGGCCGTTCAGCCAAACGGTTCCTGGAAAAACAGCCGGAATGGTACCTTCCTGAATGGGCAGGAGCCCGCTTTGCATCCTTCGGAACGCATTTATCTGAAAGACGGTGATACCATCCAGCTCGGCGAAACCAAGGTTGTCCTTAAAACTTTCCAGATGTCTGAGTCGCTGCAAAAGGCCTATCGGCAGGTTGAAGGGACCGATTACACCCGAACTATTCTATCCTTTACCTGAGTCGTCGGCTATTCTTAGAACCCCTATTTTCATGGAACTGACTATTTATCAACCTTTAGGATACTCTCAGCAGGGAGGACGTGCGAATAACGAGGACAATATCTTCCCGGCAGCCGGAAAGGCTACTCCAGATCAGAAATGGTTCATGGTTTGCGATGGTGTAGGGGGCATGTCATGGGGCGAAATTGCGAGTGCCGTGGCCGTTGAAGGCTTCAATGATTATTTCCTGAATCACCCGCAAACCATTGCTACACCTGCTTACATTGGGCAGGCTTTGGCGGATGTGCAAACAAAGT
The DNA here is from genome assembly GCF_002056795.1 of Spirosoma aerolatum. Lineage (NCBI taxonomy): Bacteria > Pseudomonadati > Bacteroidota > Cytophagia > Cytophagales > Cytophagaceae > Spirosoma > Spirosoma aerolatum. The sequence goes on from NZ_CP020104.1 coordinate 1,089,077, forward strand.
TTGACAATCAACTCACTAGCCGACCGGAGGCAAAAGGTATGGCCACAACCTTCACCTTACTTTATTTGCATCAGGCTGGGGTAACTGTAGCTCACATCGGTGACAGCCGGGTTTATCACCTGCGCGATGGGAAAATTATCTGGCGTACACAAGATCATTCGTTTGTCAACGAATTGCTCAAAGCAGGCGTTATTACGCCACAGGAGGCTAAAACGCATCCCAAACGTAATGTAATTGACAGGGCTATTCAGGGCAGTGAACGGCCTGTTTTGCCTGATGTACAGATTCTGAATGATGTACGGTCTGGCGACTATTTTTTTCTCTGTACAGATGGCGTACTTGAGCAGGTTACCGATGCCTTTCTGGAGTCGGTCCTGAGTGAATCGATTTCCAATGAGCAGAAACAGCAAAAATTAATAGCACAGTCAATCGGGCAAACGAAAGATAATTTTTCTGCTTATCTGATTCAAATTGAGACAGTTCAGGGTGAGGTTTCCTCCGAGTATCGGGTTCCTTCGCCAGCACTTTATGTGCCTGATTACAATGATACCTCCGATGACGAAGATGTAGCGGTCATTAGTATGTCGGCGAGTCCAAGTCCGCGTACAGCGCCACCCGTTCGACCACCTATGCCAGTGCTTCCGACATCCAAACCAGACAATTCTCCCCCACCAGCTTTTTCAGCGCCTAAACCTGCCAATTCACAGCCTACTCCTTCGTCTAAAATGGCGGTCTGGCAATCGTTGCTGTATGCCTTGGTCGTAACGGGCTTGCTGGCGGCTGCATGGCTGTTGTTTGGTCCGGATAAGGATGCGGCAGTACCCAGCAGCGATGCCAAGTCTCCGAATAAACATTCCAGAAAAAACAACGAAGGCATTAGTCCTGGTAATTCAGGTACTGGTGACACAAAAGAGGCTATTGATAAGGTAGATGATGCCCTCAACAAAACCCAGGATTTGGCCGAAGCAATGGATAATAACCGAAAACCATCCGCTGATGAGCCAATAAAATTAGTGGCTGACAAGCTCTTTAAGAAGAAGGTCGACGACGGCTGGGTTCTGGTTGACGAAAATAATAATACGATTAATCATAATGTTTATCAAAATATAAAAAAACCTGGCAAAGACTCTGGCATTATGGCCGTACAGGCCAGTGGTACCAACAAATGGGGGTACATCGACTCAGAAGGCAAAGAAATCATTGATTGCCGCTTTGATCAGGCAGAGGATTTTAAAGGGGACAAAGCCAAAGTGCGCGAAGGGAAAGATACCTACGACATTGATAAAACGGGTAAACGGTTGAACTCGTCTCAGGCTGGCCCCTCGTCTGCTAAACCATCTAAACAAACAGGAGCACAGCCATCCGATCATCAATAGTCCTATGTTTAAGCAATCTGTTCTCCTGATTTTTCTGCTCGCAGGAGTTGCGTTTAGTGCCTTGGCACAGCAAACCTACGCAGTTGTTGTAGGGGTCGCTGATTACCAGAATTTAAGCAATAACCAGGGCGATCTACGGTATGCCGATGATGATGCCCAGCTAGTGACACGGTTTCTGAAAAGCCCACAGGGGGGCAGTGTGTCCAGTGATCATATTGTTACCTTAACCAATAGCCAGGCCACCCACGCCAATATTTTAGAAGCCCTTCGCATTTTTGAACGAGCTCGCCCATCCGATCGCGTCATTTTTCACTTTTCGGGCCATGGTGATGGGGGTGTTTTTTATCCATACGATGCCCCTAAGGAGCAATTACTTCATCAGGAATTGAAAGCCGCCTTCCGACGGTCTGCGGCCAAAACAAAAATCGTATGGGCAGATGCGTGCCTGTCGGGTAGCCTGAAAAGGCGAAATCCTCAGCCACAGTCTAGCCAGTCCTATACTCATTTTAATGATCCCAAACTGAATATCGTGGTTATGACCTCATCGCGGTATAATCAGAATTCTGCCGAAACCTCTCGATTGCGCCAGGGCGTTTTTACATACTTTTTGATAAAAGGCGCTCAGGGAGAAGCCGATGTTGATCAAGACAGGATTGTTACTGTGCAGGAACACTATGAGTATGTTCGGAAGCAGGTGGCGGCTCTTACCCGCAATCGGCAGATTCCCACCATTTATGGACATTTCTCGAATACAATGCCTATAATAAAATTGTAACTGTATGTAAAGAAGGTTTTATATGTCTTTAATGGATTGTTAATGTGTTGAGTGAAATGTTGTTGAGTGTTGCTAATGGATGTATTTAGAGTTGATAATGTTCGAAAATGCTGTGTATATTGAACAGCTTTTAATTCCACAATCCATTAGTAAAATTAGACTATGCTCCTTCCTCACAATCCGTGTAGACACTATTCTACCGATGAGTTGCTGTATAATGGTCTGAAGCAAAATGACGACCGCGCTTACGCTTGTTTATACGCACAAACATTTCGTTCGTTTGCCCATTACGTTCAAAGTACACAAGGAACACTTGAGCATGCACAGGATGCTTTTCAACAGGGTATGGCCGAGTTTTATGTAGCTATTCAGACTGAAAAGTATAAGCTTTCTCCGAAAGCCCGCCTGAAAAACGTTCTTTTTGAGTTCTGTAAGCGAAAGTGGATCAATGAATTACAAAGTGCAAGACACCGGAAGACGCAGGTTTTGGAGTCTTACATGGACCAGGAAGAAGAAAACATACTGGACGAATTAATGACCTTAGCCAGTAACGTTGAAAAAGTGACGTTACTGCTGAATCAATTAGGCAAAGGGTGTCAGGACGTGATCCGTTTGTTTTACATAGAAGAAAGATCACTGGCAGAAATTGCCGAAACGTTAGAGTATACCCCCAAAACGGCTCGGACAAAGCGCTACGAGTGTACCGAGCAGTTAAAAAAATTATTCTGGAAACATAACCAATAAAATTAAAGACGACACTGCCTGTTGTTAGAAAGCGTATTAACAAGCCATGACCGAATCAGAATTTGAACGTATTGATGATTTCCTGGCCGGAAAGTTTACGACTGCTGAACAGCAGCGTATGATAGAGGATATGACGCAGGATGATCAATTGAGGCAGGCTGTTGAGCAACATCGGGCTGTTCGTGAAAGCTTGCAGGTGCTTGCCGCCAAAAAACGCTTTGAAGCCATGCATCTGCAATTGGACCGGATGGGTTTGCTTGCCGAGTCGGAGGATGAAGAGGAACCTGAAGTTAGTCTGGAAGACGATGCTACTCCCGATCTGGAAGTTATTCGGTCTGAGCCTCAGGAGCCGGTTATTCGACGAGATGTTCCTGTCGTTCCCATTCGGCGGAACTATTTCTGGCAATACGCGGCAGCCTCTGTCTTTATCGGCGTTCTTCTGGGAACTTTATTTATCGTTCAATATCGGAGCAAAGAGAGCGACCAATCGGAAGTTACATTTCGGCAATATTTTCGGCCTGATAGTACCGATAATACACTACAACTTCCGCCCGAAGTGAGCGAGAATGAGAAGGAATTATCAAAAGCGATCGACGAGTACAGGCATAATCGGCTGAAACTGTCAGAGGAAAAATTTAGAAATCTTAAACCTACTTCCAAAGGAACAGCCTATTACTATCAAGCCTACTATATTGGTCTTATTGCTCTGGAGCATAATCAAACGGCTAAAGCAATCGACCAATTAGAGAAGTCCCGACAAGCTCCGATCATCGAATTACAGCAACGATCGGAATGGTATTTAGGGCTGGCCTATTTGAAAGCGCATCGATCAGATGATGCCAGAAAACTTTTTACTCAAATTGCTAATACTCCAGGCCACACTTACCAACAGAAGGCCAGCAATTTACTAAATCAGTATTACTAAGTTTTGCAATGATTTATACACTCCATTTCTATTTGCATCATGAAAAAAAGTATTCTGATTGCTACTGTAGTACTGTTCCCCCTGCTAGGCTTTGGCCAGATACAGGGAGTATATGAAATTCGCTTTACGTCAGGTACAACTCAGCATCGAGCCGCACTGATTATTTTTTCGGATGGAACGGGTAAAATACGTGTACGCTATTTTAGCGAAGGGCGGACAAAAATGGTTGAACAATATGTTCGAACCGAAAATACGCGATATGGTCTTCGATTGGCTTGTTATAATCCGGTTTATCCAGGTACATCAACTCGGTTTCCAAATTATATCACCGATAATTTTTACTTATCACAGGACGAATATGGGAACGTATCGGTTCTAAATGTTGATGATAGTGGGGGTACTTCGCGAGCCTGGGTACGAGTTTTTCAGTCTACTTATGATCGCAATCAATTCCTCACCGATTTCAACTGGCATATATGATTTGTCTTCATTTACGAAGCTCCATCAATTAAAATACCACACACATGAAATGGAATTTATTTTCCCGGATTCTATTTGCATTCGGCATTTGTTTGCTGCTGCAGAATTGTTCAAGAAAATCAGAAGAAAGTTCTGAGTCGCACCATTTTTCGGAGCCTTATAAGCCATCCGAGCCAGACCAGTCTACAATCCCTGAACCAGAGCAAAATATGCCCAATTCGGCGCCGTCAGCGCCTGAGCAGAATTATTCCGACAATACTGAAACTGGAACTGTACAGATTTTTGATATTCGTTTTGTGGTCGAGGTTACCCAATATAAAGCCGCTTTATGGCTAAAAAATGGGGAAGGCTTAATGCGAGTTCGCTATTATAAAGAAGGGGTTGGGCCTGTAATGGTTCAGCAGAAGATGAGGGTAGAAAACACAGATCGCGGTATACGATTAACAGGGTATAGCCCGGTTAATCCCGAAACTGGAGAGACTGCAAATTATATACCTGATAATTTTTATATATCCCGCAATGAAAATGGCGAATGGTCGGTAACTAATATTGACGATCAGGGTGTAACTGCCGAAGCTTTCATCTCAGTCATAGAGGGTATAGACGAGCAAAATCGATTCTTAAGCAATTTTAATTGGGAAATTAATTAGGTATCCATTTCAGAAAATTGCAATATAATAAAGCCCAGTTGGATTTTAGTGTTTTCAATACTTATATAGTAAAAAAGTGTAATATGAATTTTCATTATTCCCAATACTCCAGTAAAATACTTGCTTACGGGAGGTATGGTGTCGTTGTGGCATTAAACGAAAAGGAAGTAGCAAAGATAGCTTATACCAACTCAAGGTCTTCGCTTGAATTAGAAGCAAATAATATGAAGTTTGCGAATGAAATAAATGATTTAGTCGTAAAATTTGTCGATTTAAGGCAGGATGAAGCTGAAACAAATTTGCTGGTAATGGAAAGGCTATATCCTTTGCAGCATTGGGGGGTAGAAATTGAAACAAGGCAAAAATTTACTGAAGAATTTAAACAAAAATTAACAGAGCTTCACAGTGCAGGATTTGTATTTAATGACTTTAACAGAACAGTTGTAAAATCTTCACGCGGTCAAATCATTGCGAACAATGTTATTTTAACTTCTGATGGTATTCGTTTAGTAGATACGGGATTGTCGATGCTGAAAGATGATATTGGGAGCGCATGCTTCAAAGAGGCTGTTTCAAATGAGCTGGGTGAGATGGAGTCCGTTTGTAAATACTTTTTACAAGGGTTTTATTACGAAGATTTAACCTGAAATAGGTTGTAAATGGCAGTTGGGGGGAGATGAAGGCTTCGGACGAGGGTGCCGGATTTTTTTTCATATTGAGCACTGACATGTTGCCCAATAGTCGGATATAGTTAATGAAACCGTCATCTTAAATTCGACTATCATGAAGTACTTACTAACGCTCACAATCATCTGCCTGCTCGTCCTGCAAACTTCGCCTACCGATGCCAAATCGCACCGCATCAACGAGTATCATCTTCTTACCGGACCGTTATTTCAGGCTGGACGCGTTGGAGTTTTTGAGCTCTCTTTCAAATCGAACGGAATGCGCCACCATGGTCTTATGCTGCTTCGAAATGGTGTAGGTGTAGTTCGCATTCAATTTTACAGCGTTCGGAATCAGCGTCAGGAAACTGTAGAAGAGCTGATCGAATGCGAAACGACAACAACTGGAGCGCTGATGCTGGCTTGTTATAAGCCTGTTTATGCAGGATCGACTGTACGGCACGCAACCTACGCACCTGATAATTTCATTCTGTGGAAAGAGAATGGTCGATATCGATTGACTAATGTAGATGATAGCAATCAGGTTGCTGAAATGTATTTCCGGGCTGTGGAGAGTGAAAGTGAACAAAGACAATTACTCCGTCAATTTGGCTGGTAAACAGCTTGGCTGATGAATTAAAAAGTCAGCCAAGCTGTACAATTTCCTTATGTATTCATTTTTATACCGCTTAATTTCTTCAATACGTTAACACGCTGATCAACCTTATGAACAATTTATTTTATTCCGTAAATGGCCAGCCTGGCATAGGACCAGTCACATTGCAACAGTTTCGCGAGTTGAATCTTCCACCTGATACCCTGGTTTGGTTTGAGGGGCAGTCGGATTGGAAAAAGGCAAGCGACATTCCAGAACTGGCTCCTCAACAGCCATCAATCCCGTCTATCCCACCCACTTTGCTGAGTAGCCTACCGCCTAACAACCCAGCAGCTCATGGAACTCAGCCTCACCTTCCAGGTTACTCACCCGCATCGCCTTCACCCAATCGAAAAACAATACTCTATATTGTTGGAGGAGTTGTCGCCTTGTTTCTTTTATTTAAGCTGTTTGGCTCAAGTAAAGATAAAAATCGGGAACCGTATGTGCAGACGTACGCCAGCAATTTTGCGGCAAAATTAATGCAGGCGACGTATCCGGTAACGGGCAAGAATCCTACCTATGACGTTGTCGATTGGGACTATAGCGGAGGAGTTTACGAAATAGAAGTGAAGACCAACTGGCAGGGAAGCTGCACCATCTTCGATAGTCCTTGCGACGTGGGGTATACCGTGTTGCTGCACGTTACTGAGAATGGTAAATTTCAGGACTACAAGATTACGCAACGTAATGGTTGTGCCACTCAGCATCAGATTTGTGATGTAGCGCTTGGCGCCGTTCTGAATGCGTTGGATAATACAGACTTAAACTAGCTCTTTCTTAATTTGCAAAGTGCCTTATCGGTCTGTATATTACCCATCTATTCTCATTATTTTGTCGATAACAAACCTTTCCTCCAATTTTAAACTGATGCGACGCTTTGGTTTTTTGCTGGCGGTGCTTCCGCTGTTAGCCTTATTACAATCCTGTTCAAGTTTGTCAACGATGGTATCTGGTGTTGGCACCCAAACAGTACTTAATCCAGACGGTTCCGCTACGGTCCGAATAGCTGTGCAGATGGAGGGATATAGTTCCTCCGTGGCCAGCTACATCTCGAATGCTATGACTGAGCAGGGCTTCACAATAATCGATAGCGATAACGACAATATATTGCTTAGCGAAAAAACATTGTCGCCAGGCGATCGGCTTTTTAGGAAAGATGAGGTTCCATTTATTGAACGAACCAATCTCTTTTTCTACGAAAATATTCGAATCAATTATCTTTTAGATTTGGAACGGTTGGCTGGCCGAGACATCAGCACCTATTTTAAGATAAAGGGTTATTGTAAAATTGTACCCCCCGAAGGATTCTTCATCACAGGTTTAAATGGCGAGAAAGTAAAGGATAAAGAGGAGGGTAAGAACGGAAAAGACCGAACAATCTGTGCCTGGGATTTCAACCTGACGAATGATTATGCCCAGCCAATTCAGGTAACATTTCAGTACGTCAATAAGTGGGCTATTAGCATTGTTTTCTTACTGGGCGCTTTTTGGTTTTTTCGTAGCCGAAACCAAACTCGCAGAACAGGTATGCCCAATCCTCCTTCTCCTGCTCACCAGCCCATTTACTCCCAAACGATGTCTTCAGGCCAGTCTCCGTATACGGGTCCAACTCCTCCTCCAATAAATCAGCCTTGGCAGCCACAACCGCCTTTCATGGCGCCTATGTATACGGAAGAAACTCAGGTTCGTCCGGTTCATAGAGACCAATCTGAAGATACACTCGTTGGATCTACTGAGTCAGAGGAAACGCAGATTTTTTCCTCCCCAATACCGCCCAAACCACAGCTTCCTCATCAGGATGATGAAACTACTTTAGTCGGCCCTAAGTAACCGGATTATGCAGCCTCCGACGAATAATTTTCAGTCACCCTATGTATTTTACTGCCTTGCCGGGCCAGATAGTGGAAAGTCCATTGCCTTGCCGATCAATAAGCAGTTGTCGCTGGGACGGTCTCCTCAGAATGATATTGTCTTGTCTGATCCGTATGTAGTAGATTTTCAGTTGGTTATTGGCCTGGTTGGTAACCAGCTTAGTTTTAGTACGTATGAGGGGAATTATGTATATATGGGTTCGCAATTGACCCCGAGTGGTTTACTTTATACCGAAGGGAGCAGCGATTTGCAGATCGGTCAGTCATTATGGCGTTTTAGCCGTCAGGCCGTACCCGTTCAGCCGCTATCCCAGTTGGGGAGAATGAAAGAGTGGCTGGGGCTTCAGCATTTAGAGAGCGATTTTAAGCTAAGTGCCATTTTTTCGGCTGTATGGGAGAAGCGGAGCGATGAAGATATCGAGACGGCTTTTACGGTTGGGTCGATACAGACAACACCTCCTGTTCAAACGCTGTCATCTACCTGGCCCAAACCATGGTTATTTGCTCGAATAGGCCTATTTGCCCTTATCGTGTTTGTAGGACTTTACATCTGCGTCTCTTCTTTCAATAACCCGATTCTTATTCCTGGGCTTCTCGTGACAGGATCACTGGCCGTTCCGATGACGTGTCTGTTGTTTTTCTGGGAGATGAATGTTCCTCAAAATATTTCAATCTATCAGACTCTTAAACTGGTGTTGTCGGGCGGGATTGCATCATTACTGATTTCGCTGCTATTATTTAGTAACACAGGTTTTCTGGCCACCACGATAGGACCACCAAGTGCAGGCATTATTGAAGAATCGGGCAAGCTGCTGGCGGTACTTCTGCTAATGCGGAATAAAATACGGTATTCATGGACGTTAAACGGCCTGCTTCTGGGTGCGGCAGTGGGTACGGGCTTTGCCGCTTTTGAATCGGCTGGTTATGCTTTTATTCAGTTGTTTGAGCAGGGTGGAAGTCCAGTTCAGAATATTTTGTTACGGGGGCTTATGGCTCCTTTTGCCCATACCATCTGGACAGCTATTGCTGTGGCTGCGGTTTGGCGATTGAAAGGGTCTCAACCTTTTAACTGGAGCTTGCTAACCAGTAAGGCATTTTTACGGCTGTTTGCAGTGCCTGTTGTTCTCCATATGCTGTGGAATATGAATATTCAACTTCCCGTGATTCCGTATATATTGGACTTTTTTCCCACTAAGTTTATTCTGTTGGGACTGATGGGCTGGACGGTGATTTTTAGCTTAATTCAGGAAGGACTTAAGCAAGTTCAGGATGCTCAGAAACGGTCGCTGCAATAAGCCTGTGGCTGCTCACATATAGGCGAATTTGCGTAATATAGGAATCACCACTTCTTTGGCCAGGCTGACTGCCTCTTTTGAATTTGTACCGGCTTCAACCCGGATACAGACAACCGTAAAGGAGCGGTCGGTCGGATGTTGGGCGAAGAATACATAAATGCCATCGTTCCGAAGGCCTTTGCCGCTGATAATTCGGTTGGGGGTACCCGTTTTGCCGTACAAAACGAGTCCAGTTTCCTTGCTCAACGCTTTGGTGTTGGTTTGTAAAGCCATGTAGCGTTGAACGGTGGCTGCATAGTCAGGTTGGGTGAGTTTAAGCGTTGAAATCTTTGCTGAATCTTTCCCACTTACCGAAAGCAGAAAACGTGAGGGTGCTAGCCGACCGCCATTGGCGATAGTTGCCCCCAGGCGGGCAAGGCCCAGTGGTGTGGCGTCAAGAACACCCTGACCCCAGGCCACTTTCGACAGTTCGCCACTAAACCGTACTGCACTAGGCCCATTGCCAGAAAAATTACGGCGGCCTTTTTCCAGGATCTGATTCATTGCCTGGATCATTTCTTGCTCAACAGGGGGCGATACAGGGTCGGTTGTGAGTAGGTTAGCGCCAACAATCTTTAATCGTTTGTCGACGGTAGTGCCAAGCCGGAACCCTAAGGGGTAGTATAAGTTTACTAATTCCTGTTTAAGGTTTTTGTCATTTGCCAGTTTGATAAAATAAACGTTACTGGATTTCACAATAGCTTCTTCCATAGTTACGTGCAAACCGAGGGGCTCAGTTGGATTTCCTTTTTTATCCCGGCGAATAGCTTCGTCCTGTTTCACAGCATAAGTTACCGTATCAGCCGCGCTACCGAGCTTGTTGAACCCAGCGAGTGCGGTGAGGATTTTAACACTGGAGCCGGGTGCTGTAGCGTAAAACATACCTAAATCCTGATCGGTTGGGCTAAGGTCATCCGGCTGTTCGCTCCTGTAGGCGTTCGTTTCGTCCAGAGATGGCTCCGCTAATGGCCACACGGCAGATGCCAGCACGTCGCCCGATGTAGACCTGGTTACGACTACTGATATACGTTTATTTTTTGACTCCGATTCAGCCAGGCCTTTCTGAAGTGCCATTTGCAAGGCAGCATCCAACGTTAACTTAAAATCCCGATTCTGGGCGGCAAATTGTTTAACCTCGTCACTGTCAATTCCTTTTATCAAGAGTGGAGCCAGTGTATGGTAATCGAACAAACGTACATCCGTCTGCTTCGAATAAGACGGCAAAAAGCGGTCGGGTCGGTAATGAGTGGCCGTAACCTGCTGATGAGAGTTGGCCTCCTCGGGCGTGGTGTTATAACCGCGAAGTTGCGTTAAATGACGTAGCTCGGCGAAGTAACCGTTGTTCTTATACCATTGGTGACGATTTTGGTCGCCTGTCCAGAAAAACGTATGCGCACCAAATGGGTAGTAGCGCCGTTGACGTCGGTACGAAAGCGCTGTTAATTGATAGGATGATAGATATTTTTCCAGTTCGGAGCGCTGTTGGGTTAATTGCTCTGGCCGTGAAGTTGCCAGGATTAATCCATTCCGGTCGTAGATAGTACCAGCCGGGATTTTCTGAGCCAACAACTCTATTCGGGGATTATAACTGACCACTCGCTCCCCTTGTCGATTGGCTACCAAAGCTGGGCGTACAACATATTCTTTAGCCTGAATAAGTTGAATCCAGGCAAGGGTACCTAATACAAATAGAAAAAAAATGCCAAATGTATTGCCTAATAGCCGCAGATAGGGCAGATATAGCTGGGTAGCTGCCGGTTGTCTTACTTTGTTGGAGAAAGCCGACATGTGAATAAGTAAGCTGAGGAACATCAGGTGCAAAAGCATGGAAATATTCCCGTAACTCATAAACGGTAGTGCCACACCCGTTAACGGCAGTAAGCCAGCCGATCCTCCAATAATCAGAACGGCTTGCAAACCTATAGCCAAAAAGATACCAACACCGAGTAAAAACTGGAAGGGACTAATCGATCGGATGGCAATCAGCAGAATGCGTTGCAGAAGCATGAAATAAATCAGGCAGAAGGCAGCCAGACCCAGCCAACCTACCTCTTCGCCAAAACTGGCCAATATCATGTCGGTATGGGCGGCTGGCAGCGTTTGAGCTTCTCCCTGTCCAAATCCCTGTCCTGTGAAGCCCCCCGAAGCAAACGTCCAGATACTGTGCGCTGTATGATCACCACCCCGAACTTCGTTGTTCCACCGATTCAGCCACATGGCCGTACGCTCAACCAGCCTATCGCCAATGCCTGGCAGGAGCTGACCAATAAAGTAAAAACCGACCACTAAAGCTATATAAGCGACAAGAACCTGAGTATTCCGACGAATCAGATAAATGAACACGATCACCACTGTACAGGCTATAATCGCGGGTCCGGTGTCGCCCATTTTCATGAAAAGTGCCAGGATAAACAATGTCAGCAGGAGGGGTTTCCAGACATACGGCAGTTGATCACGAAAACTGGATTTACTACCTCCCACTACACGAAGATCTTCGGCTGTGTAGGCGAGATAGAGGACAAGCAAAAATTTAATTAATTCGCTGGGCTGAAATTTGATTGGCCCTATTGATAGATTTACCTGCACCCCGCTTCCTTCAGGGCCACTGCCCAAAAAGGCAGTGGCTAAGGCCAGCAGAAGAGCCAGCAGGCCTACACTATTCGAAATGCGTTGACGTTTGGTTCGCTGATTGGTATATAAAAAACCGGCTATGTTCACCAGCGACAATCCACCCATTAATAACACACCCAGGCTTATGCCGAGCGGAACCGGATGTCCCCATACCATGTATCGGCTGTAAAACGTATCGAGTACGGGTTGCTGTAAGCTGGACACGGTCAGAAACGAGAAGCCAACTAACAGCAGCAGGGTTGGTAAAAGCAGCGCGTCGCCAGCAAAGCGTTGCCAAACCCACAAAAAATGAACTGCCCAAAAGCTCCCTAATAAGCTAAGACAGAGCCAAAAATAGGTTTGTGAGTACGATTTTGGGGTGCGAACGGTTAAAGCCACATCGTTTTTCAGCCGGTTGTAAAGGCTGGGACTTAACAACCGAATCTGATGCTCGTGGCCTTCAAAACGGTATTTTTCGCGCCCAAATAAAACCTTTAATCGGTCGAACAGGCCGGGCGGATAGAGCTTTTCGACACCTTTTCGCGTTCCAAACTCATAGTAGGGATGAATAGGTAGTACGCTGTAGGCCTCACCTTCGGTGAGGCCACGAAAGGAAAAGCGACCCTCTGCATTTGTCCGGGCATATCGCTCGTAGAAAAGCAGGCTATCTGCCTGACCAGCCTGACGCAATACAACCTGGTAGCCTCCTGCCTTATCTAACGATGTGCGGATAAGTCCGGTCTGCTCTTCATCGAGGCTTACATCAGGCATGTGTCGATGCAATCGTACCAGTACTCCCGCCATGGGGCGCTTAGCTGCATCGACCACCTGACCGTTCATCGATAAGCCACCTTCACCAACCTGAGCCGGTAACGAAACAGGGTGTTTCTGTTCCTGATCCAGTAAAGTAGAATCCAGACCAAGTTGCCGAAGTGATTGCGAAACCTGCCCTTTGAAGTAAGGGCCTCCTAGCGAGTCGGCAAGCCGAGCCACAATTTTAAAGGCGCTCTTATTCAGCGTACCCAGGTTTTCTAGACGGCCCACGTGCGCCAGAGAATCACAGAGGGCGCTGGCCAGCAGGTGCCGATCGCGCTGGTCTTCCAGGTAAAAGTTTTGTTTAAGAAACGATTCTACCTCCGGCACACTCAGCCCAGCTTCCATATTTAGCGCCTGGCCGGCCTGATAAGCCATATCTACCCGTTCTACATCAGCGATCAGTACATGATGCATTCGCCAAAAGCAGAATCCTAGTACGGTTGTGATGATTAGTAACCACCGAAATTCCTGAGAGCGTTTTGTCGCAAACGAATGGGTTGGTAATGGAGCCATACGGCTTAAATACAGTTATGGATAGCTTACTAGACAAAAGATTCAGTTACTTTGTAAAAAAGGGCCTTGGGTTTTTGGGATAAGTGTTCGCAGGGTGGACAGAGCCCAGCCGAAGCGTATCCATTGCCGACGGATTAACATAACGAATCGGTATAGTCGTTTTTATAAATTGCAGACTATCTGCCTGATAGGTAGATGTTGCTGTTTGTATACCAACCGAAAAGCCACTGAGCCGAAGGTTACGCAGAACAATGGGCCGTTTGCCGGACAGGAGTAGTGCGGCAGGGCCCTGAAAACTTGAGTCAGCCGTAATGGATACATCACCATCGCCAATAACCACTAATGAGTCTTTTAGCTCAATCGGGCTGGTTAGCGTAATAGTTGGTCCAAAAACGGCTTTGCTTAAGCGCACAATCCGCTGGGGCGATTGACGAACCTGGTCGATCAGACGGCGTAATTTAGCCTCTTCGGCCGAATGCCTGACAACAGACAACATCATTGGCTTACTTTTAGCCAAGGGGGCATTTACCTGGCTTACGAGTCGAACGACTACGGCTAACAGAAGCAGGCAGAGTACTGAAAGAACCCAAACGGCCCATTTCAATCGATTTTGTAGGCTTGCAGGCTCTTGAGCTGATTGGGTTGCAAACAACTCATTCGTACTGGCGAGTTGAGGCTTGTCTACAATTGGCTTAGTAGCTGCGTGACCCGGCTCTGCCATAACGGGCGAACAAGTCTGATTACGAACCAGTACAATGGTGACATTATCCCTGCCACCTGCTGCCAAGGCATTTTCTAGTAATTCATCAATCTGGCTCTCAAGCGAGCTCCGCTTACTAAGGGTTGTTTCGATGGACCGACTAGCTACCATGTCAGTTAATCCATCACTACAAAGAAGTATTACATCTCCAGGCAAAAATGTAGCTTCGCCGATTTCCGTCAGTTCATCGCCCTCTACGGGTATGGAGCTGCCGACATCGCGCGTTATTTCATTGCGCCGAGGGTGGCTCATTGCTTCGGCTTCGGTTAGTTGACCCGAATCTTCTAATAGGCCAGTAACCGAGTGATCGTGGGTAAGCTTTGTTAATTCGGTTTGATGCAGTCGATAAAGCCGCGTATCGCCAACGTGGGCAAAATAAAGCTTCTGCTCATGTACGTCCGTTACCGCTACAGTGAGTACACACCCCATTTCCTGGTATTGATCTTTCTGCTGCCTCTCTTCATAAATGCGTCGATTGGCATATTCAACGGCTTCCCGGAGCATCTGTTTCAGCTCGCCGGAAGCTTTGTTCATGACTTGCTCAAGGGCATTTCGAGCCAGTTCAGCTGCGTATTCCCCTCCGGCATATCCACCGACACCGTCGATAACTGCAAACATACTTTTGCCGGACGACTGACTCCAGAGCGGAGAAAGCATAATGAACGTATCTTGGTTCGATTGGCGTACACGGCCTGGGTGCGTTCGACCGGCAAAGAGGATCAAAGGCCGCTTTGATTCGTCAGAAAACGTGTCAATGGCTTCTTCCATATTGTTAGAGGCCATGCAGGTCAGTCAGGTTTATTCTGTAAATGAGATCGAACGAGCAGTAGAGCAACTATCAGTAAAACGACGATTAACAGGGTATCAATCATAGCATTGTCTGGAGAAATTTAGAGGTTGGGAAAAAACTCCAGTTCAACCGTATGATTTAAAAGCAGTTTACTACCCAGAGTTAAAGGTGTGTAGATAAACTGGCCTTTTTCCGGCAAACTTTGCGTGAGAGGTTTTTCGTCAAGCAAGGTTTCTTTGTTACTTAAAACGGCTACTTCAAAATGCCCTAGGGTGTCGTTGTAACGAATTCGTGCGTGTGGATTGGAAACATAGCGCGACTCGATCCGTACTTCATAATGATCATTATCCGGTTCTTTGCGGGCAATGGTGATCTCACGTTTATTCATAAAATAATCCCATGAGTCGGCATCATCGGGCTTCACCCGAATGCGGGCCAGGGGTGCATCCGACCACAGCCGGTCGATGGGTGCAGCGGATGGCGTACTGGAAGGTTTTAGCCCCGGACGTAGAATAGGTACCCAAAATAAGCCACCAGGTTCATAAGCGACAGCCGGGAACTGATCCAGCGCCATAGCCAGGTTTCGGAAAGTCTGACTTTGTGCGTTGCGGACCGTTCCGCGTCGGTTGGTTGCTCCGGTGGGTCCAGCACCCGATTCGCGGTTATCATCCGGCGCCGGGCCTACCAGTTCGCTAAAAATAAGCAAGTTGTCGGGTTTGATGGTTTCCTGCGCGAACTCTTCCGTAGCCACAAACTGAAACTGCCATCTTATTGCCAGAGGGGCTATCTTCAGAGCGGAAGCCTCTTTGCGTTTCAGGTCCAACGCTGTTTGCAACTTTTGGTCAAAAAAAATGACTACTTCGTCAACAACGGCTTTAAAGGCTGCTTTTTGACGCTCGTAAACTTCTGGATGCATGCAGATTATATAACTACAATGCGGAATTAGTTTTAGATAAGTGCTTTCTTCCAGAAGCGACTGTTGAAAAGCAAGCAGGAGCTCATCAATAATACGACGTGATCCGACGCGAAGCTGAGTAGCTGGCTGAGGTTCGGCTTCTCGATACACATCCGTTGTCAGCTTTTGAAACAAGGATTGAATAGTATGAAACATTTTGTTTATGTCGTAAAATATTGTGTCTTTATGGATAAACTCTAGATGGCTATTTCCTTTGTAATGTAGCGTCAGAATATACTGTTTTAATTAAGTAGAGCAAATTAAATAAAAAGCATTGGGTCGCAAAGAAATAAGATAGTACACTGTGTTTATTTTTTGATGTTTATGTACTTTCTTTGAGTAAGTTAGCTTGTCAATTTAGTCCATTCCTTCGTTCATTCCTTCACTTTATGTTGACTAAACTTATTGATTCGTTTCGAAAACGGGAGGAGTCTTACCACGAGTTTATAAAAGCCGCTCAGGATGCCACCGACGACGCTTTAAGAGATTTTAGCAAAGAATCGTCTGTTCCCTTAGTCGGAATTACTTTATATGTAGTCAGTAACGATGAAGTGGCCCGACAGAAACTGGCACAGCATTTGGCGCAGCCAAACTTTGTGACGGATTGGCAAGCTGCGTTTGCTCAGGAGGCCGCTTACGCGGCTGCTAATTGCCTCTGGCAAGCTGAGCTTGTCGTCGAGAAACCTCATCACCTTCATCATCTTCGGCTTTTTCAGCGGCATTCGTCAACCTATCAATTCGGTGTATGGCTAATTTTACGTCAACAGGCTTACCAGGCTATAGAGCCGCTCGCAGCTTACGTTTATCAAGGTGAAACAAGATTTGCCCTACAACCAACTGCCGATAAACTTTCCTTTCAAATTGGGCGTGGAAGTAACCCCCGGTTAGATGACGGGTTCTATCGGGAAAATCACATTTATTTTATCGACTCCGAGAGAAATAGTGGCATCAGTCGCAATCATGCTGTCATTCGATACGATCCCCAACAGCGCCGTTTTTTGCTAAAGGCCGAAAACAAACGGCTAACTGTTCGGGCAGAGGGCGCTGTTCAGCCTATCCAGTTAAACTACAGCGGGGCTACTCATATCTTGGCCGAAGGCGATCAGATTTCGTTGGATAGTACTAATCCACAGGGGCTCCTTTTGTTTTCGTTCCATCCCTCACTTACGAATGAGTTCGGATCAGACCCAGCGGTTTAACATCGCTCGCTACGTTCGCGTTGGCCAGCTTGGAAAAGGGACGTTTAGTACCGTTTACAAAGTAATCCGAAACGGTCAGCCACAACAGGTGTATGCGCTGAAAGTACTGCGAGAGTCTATGGCTACGCCAGACGAACTTCAGCATTTTCGGGAAGAAGCGCAGTTGATGCAACGCCTTAACTCGCCCAGCTTTCCACAATTTCATGAGTTTGGGCAGGAGTTGGATTACGTTTTCATTGCTATGGAGTTTGTCGAAGGAAAAAGCCTGGAGGAGATTCTTAGCACTGAATCGACATTACCGACTATTCAGGTCTGCCGATTAATTCAGCAGATCGGTTCCGCCCTCGATCAGCTCCAGAATCAGGGGGTTGTTCATCGGGACGTAAAGCCGTCGAATCTCATGCGACGCCCAGGTGGAAATTTTGTGTTGATGGATTTGGGAATTGCCTGCCAATCGGCACCACTCGCCCAGCCCGATCAGGCCGGAACTCCCGAATACATGGCTCCCGAACGTTTCTATGAAGGCGCTCGGCTAGACTTTACTGCCGATGTATATAGTCTTGGTTGTGTGATCTATCAGTGCCTGACAGGTGAATTACCCATTGCTCCTGGAACAAATTTTCTGAACGCCCTGGAAACAGTTTTGCCTAAACCAATACGAGCGTATCGATCAGAATTTCCAGAAGCGTTAGACCG
Source organism: Spirosoma aerolatum (assembly GCF_002056795.1). NCBI lineage: Bacteria > Pseudomonadati > Bacteroidota > Cytophagia > Cytophagales > Cytophagaceae > Spirosoma > Spirosoma aerolatum. The sequence continues at coordinate 1,106,894 of NZ_CP020104.1, forward strand.
GGTTATTTTAAAAATGCTGTCGAAAGAACCGGGCAATCGATTCCGAAACGGAGCCGAATTATCAACTGCTTTCGCTTCTGCCTGTCGGGAAGTGGCTCTTGCCAAGGCCAGCCGTTTGGATCGGCCTACTCTTAAAAATGAGGCCTCGGTTTGGTATGAATATGCGATAGCCTGTCTGCCTGATAACGTTTTATTACAACAGGAATATGATAGCTGGAAACAACAGGTTTTTAGGCAGGATGCTCCGTACGCTGACACGGTGACCGGAACGAAGCCAAAACGTGGCCCATCAATTGGCCAGCGTCCTCGTCCGTTTGTTGATAACGGAAAAGCGATAAAGAAAGCTCCCGTCGAATCAACATCTCCGAATCGACAAACGGGCCAGTCCGGCGACTGGCTATCTAGACGAATTTTGCCGGGTATTTTACTGCTTTTGAGTGGGTTGGTTTTAGTTTTTTTTCTTAAGGAAATTTTCTTCAAACCCGCTAAGCAGCCCAAAATAAGTAACCAGTCTGCTGCTACAGATTCGACGGTAACAACGGATACACCAGTTTATGCAACGATTGCCCCCGCAGAGGCTCGAAAGCTTTTGAATAAGGGTAATGATTATCTGTTAGGGCGAAACGGTAAGTCCAAAAACCCATCCAGAGCGATGCTATATTTGAAACGGGCAGCTTATACATCCGATAATGCCATAGTGATTGAAGCCAGCTATGCGGTTGGCAGTTATTACGCTACGAAAAGGCAGGATGAGAAGGCCCAGTTCTGGCTCAAGCGGGCTGCGGGCTGCGAGAGTGCTGAAGCAGAATTATTGTTAGGTAAGCTTATTGAACGGCAATCGGATAGTCGATCTTATCAATCAACGGCCTGCTACTGGTATCAACGGGCCGCCCAGCACAATAACCAGGAAGCCAAACAGGCCATCAGGAGATTACATTGCTCTACTTGATTAACCTGGTCATTTAGACCGATCTCCTTGGAATAACCAGCCTCTGACTGGCGCTTGAATTGACCGTCTATAAGCTACAATTTCGGATTTAAACAACTATTTATTGTAAAGCTCATTGACCTTTTCCTGTCTGCTTGGATCTACTGGATATAGACCTATGCCGATTTGAAGATGATGTCTTTTACATAGAGAGATGAATTACGAACAGTTTTTGCAACGCTTTCGCTATCACACCAGTCGCGATTTTATTGGTCAGGGTGGCTTTGGTACGGTATATCGCGCTTTCGATACGGAACTTCAGCAGTTTGTTGCCATCAAATCGGCAAAGGTTAATCCGACGGGGCCAAATGTGTCGCTTCAAAAAGAAGTAGACCTGACCAATCAACTACCAGAACACCCCAATTTGGTCCGTTATCTGGAACACCACCGGTTCGATCTGCCTGGTGTAGGCACATACGATTATGGGGTTATGTCTTTTTATGAAGGTGGGAATTTAAGCCAGTTATTGGCCGCTCGTTCGCTAACCTCAACCGAAAAAGAAGAAGTAGCCATTAGCATTTTGAGGGGCTTACAGCATTTGCATACCCACAAGATTATTCATCGGGATTTAAAGCCAGCTAACATCCTGATTGATAATGAAGGGAACCGATTAGTGGCTAAAATTTCAGATTTCGGTCTGGGGCGTACTGTATTGAACGATAATAGTGCCTTTTCGAATAGTACAGTGGGTGGCTCGCCACACTATATGGCACCTGAGCAGCTAACGAATGGGAAAATGCGGATTAACGTTGACTTATGGGCATATGGTGTGTTGCTGTATGAATTGTATACGGGCGAACGACCTTTCCAGCTTAGCCTGCAAGTGCCCGATTCTGAAATGAATAGAGCGGAAGTACTTCGCAGAATTGCTAACGCTGAACTGCCTGCTAATTTATCGGAACTGGATGAACCTTACCAGACGATAATCCGACGCTGTTTGGTGAAAGATATTGATCAGCGTGTGCAGAAAGCCGACGAGCTACTGCTCTTTTGGGAGACCGCTCACCGACGGGAAGAAATCTATCGGGAAAAGCGACAAATTGCCAACCGATTATTAGAACTGGGATCAGCAGAAGCAGCGAAGCTACTTTATTTGGAATTGACTGCCGAAAATAAGGCCGATCCGCTCGTTCGGGAGCGCCTTACGGGCTTGATAAGTGGTCAGCCAAGTGGCAATCTGGAAACCCAGGTATGGGTAGAAGTGGCACCAGAGGAGACGGACCATACCGAATCTTTTGTTTTTCGGCCTGACCAGCAGGCTCCAATCATACTAGAAGAGTATGAAACAGTAGGTAGTTTTTGCAATGGATTGGCCATAGTAGGAAAACGTAGTAAACTAGGGTCCATTAAATACGGGTTCATTAATTTATCAGGCAAACTGGTTATCCCGGCAGAGTATGAAGAAGCCAACGATTTTGTGGAAGGCCTGGCAAGAGTTCGCAAAAATTTATCAACTAACTATGGGTTTATAAACCAGCAAGGAGAACCAGTACTCTCTTTAGAGTACAATGACTGTCGATCTTTTTCCGAAGGCTTAGCTGCCGTTAGAAAAGGCTATAAATTTGGCTACATTGATAAAAAAGGCCAAACAGTTATCTCATTTGAATATGATAAAGCACGTGAATTCCGGGGCGGATTGGCTTTAGTCAGTCAAAAAAGGAAGTGGGGCCATATTGATACAGTAGGAAATACCCGTATACCATTACAGTACGATATGGCAGGTGATTTTCACAACGACCTGGCGATGGTAATGATCGATGGGAAGTATGGATATATTAATCGATCTAATGAAGTTGTGATTCCACTGCGTTATAGTATGGCCTACGATTTCTCAGATGGGTTTGCATTAGTGGAACAAGGCAACAAACGAGGCTTTTTTACGACGGAAGGGGAAATGATAATCGGCTTTGGAGAGTATGATGCAATGGATAGCTTTTCCGAAGGGGTAGCCGGTGTCGCCAAAGGAGGTGTGTGGGGCTATATTAATACAGAAGGGAGATTGATAGTGCCGCTTCAATTTGAGAGAGTCTGGCCTTTTTCGGATAGGCTGGCGGCAGTACAAAACAACGGTAAGATTGGCTTTATCAATAAAAAAGGGAAAGTGATGATTCCATTTAGTTACAACAATGCAACTTATTTTTCGGAAGGAATAGCTAAACTAATCAGAGTCGAAAGCTCTTTTCTTCGTACTAAAAACTATATTGATTTTATTGACAGAACCGGCCAAAAGTTACTTGCATGCACCACTCGTTCATAATTTGTAAAACGAGATCTTAATTGCTTTTTTAGGTCAGCTCGACGTAAGCAAATGGCTTGCTCATAGTTCTTTATTCGGAGAGTAGGCCATCCTCTGTTTGTTCATAAAGGCTTTGGAAGGGAAATGCTTTTGACAGAAAACAGAGTATTGATGTTATTTTTTTGCCCAATGATACATCTTGCAGGGCAAAGTTACAGGATGTTGGATTGGACCTTGCGCTAGTATACTAGAAGGTTTATATTAGCAAGAACAACATGCTTACAGGGCAAATTGTGTCTTAGCAGGCAGTAGTTAAAAATAAGCAGTAGCTTATTTTGAGAGGAATACAACAAAACATAAAAAAGCAATTAATTGGTGATGTTCTTATTGTCAGCAGTATAGCTCTTGTTGTAGTGTATAATTATCCAATTATCAGAACAAAGGTTATACGATGAGTTGACTAATGTTAGTAACAAACAGGCTGTAACCAGTAAATCTTCCCAATAATTTAATATACCTAAATCAAATGGACAAACGCTACTACTATTTTAATGGTAATGAGCAAATTGGGCCGCTAAATTATAGCGACTTATTCAACCGGAACTTAACTCCAGATACATTATTCTGGTATGAAGGCCTTCCTCAATGGAAGAAAGGCTATGAACTACCTGAATTGGCCAATCTGTTTAATCGGCCATCGAATACACCGCCTGTTAATCCACAATACAATCAGCCACCCTATTCGCCACCGCCTTCGTATCAGGTTCCTAATCAGCCATATCCTCCTCAGTATCCCAATTACCAGCTTCAACCAACACCACCTGCTTATGAATGGTATTTCATGGTTTGGCAGAAATACGCTCAGTTTACGGGCCGCGCTCGACGAAGTGAATATTGGTATTTTACTCTGTTTCACTTCATTGTATTAATTATCGCAAGTGTTATCGATGAAATGAAGAATGGCGGTAGCGAAGGCTATGGCTTGTTAACCAGTCTATATTACTTTGCCACTATAGTTCCGTACCTTGCTGTTGCAGTTAGACGAATACACGACACGGGCCAAAGCGGCTGGTTTATATTAATTCCATTTTACAATTTAATCTTATTGTGTACGGAAGGTAACCGAGGCCCCAATCAATATGGGCCTGACCCAAAGTATATTTAGACAATAAGTTAACGATTCTCGAATATCAACTTCCTGGTAGGTCGGTAGAGAAAGCAAACTGATGTTTGTGTTAATCTGAAAGCAGCACCATGTATGTTTTTACAGTCGTAACGATCATCAGCGTCCTGAATCCTTTACCGTGGGCTGGTGAATAGTAGAGCCTGATCGAACGAGAAACGCATGTATCAGAAAGCCAGAAAGGCCAGTTTGGTAAGAAGCTGATTCCAGAGATAGAAACACGCTATTGCCTAGTCAAGAGAATATATGGCAACCCATAAAAAAGCACTTACCTCTAAAAAGGTAAGTGCTTGAGAATGAGCGTGGGCCAGGCAGGGCTCGAACCTGCGACTTACTGATTATGAGTCAGGCACTCTAACCGACTGAGTTACAAGCCCATTGCTGACTGATTGCTCAGATTCAGCAGGGCAAATTTACATATTTTTTGACAGAATGAACAGATTTGGGCGGATATTTCAATAAGTATGCCGCCAATCCTGTGTTTCAGTCTGGTATCTTTGCCTAATGGCAACGCCCAACAAAAAGAAAATTCTCAACGACCCGGTTTACGGGTTTATCACCATTCCATCCGAACTGCTCTACGATTTAGTCGAGCACCCTTATTTTCAGCGACTTCGGCGAATAAAGCAACTGGGCCTCTCCGAGTACGTGTATCCGGGGGCTTTACATACCCGATTTCATCATGCGTTAGGGGCCATGCACCTGATGGGGCAGGCGATGAGTACACTACAAAGCAAGGGCCACACCATTAGCAATGAGGAATGCGAGTCCGCTCAAATCGCCATCCTACTGCATGATGTAGGGCATGGGCCGTTTTCGCACGTATTGGAGTGTTGCTTGCTGGACAATGTGCCCCATGAACAGATTTCGCTGATGCTGATGCACGATCTCAACCAGCAGTTTAACGGAGCATTGTCGCTGGCGATCCGCATGTTTGAGGGGACGTATGAACGCCCATTTTTCCATCAGCTTATATCCAGCCAGTTGGATATGGACCGGATGGATTATCTCAACCGCGATGGGTATTATACGGGCGTAGCTGAAGGAGCTATTGGGGCCGAGCGAATTATTAAAATGCTCGATCTGGTCGACGATCAACTGGTTGTTGAGGCCAAAGGTATTCTGAGCGTCGAAAACTTCCTGAATGCCCGACGACTCATGTACTGGCAGGTGTATCTGCACAAAACGTCGATCTGCTGTGAATCGATGATGATTCAGATATTACGACGGGCCCGGTTCCTGAGCCGTCAGGAGGGCGTTGAGTCGGTGTTTGCGTCAGATGTGTTTCGGTTGTTTTTGCGTGACAGCGTGTCGATTCAGGATTTCCAGACCAACCGCACTTATCTTGAGGCATTTACCCGATTAGATGATTTTGATATCTGGACTTGTGTGAAGCAGGGCGCTTCGCATCCCGACCCGATTTTTTCAAAACTCTGCCAGATGCTACTGAATCGGCGGTTGTTTAAGATCATGTTATCGACCGAGCCTTTTGCGGGTGAATTACTTATTCAGCTTGAAAAACAGTTGCGGCAAACAGGTATGCCGGAGGACTGGCTTTCGTATTTTCTAATTGAAGGACAGGCCACCAATGCTGCTTATTTGCCTTCGGGCGACCGCATTTCTATCAAATTGAAAAGTGGCAACGTGATCGATATTGCCGATGCTTCTGACCTGTCGAATATCCAGGTGCTAACCAACATTGTCCGTCGATACTATGTTTGCTGGGCCAGGAATTTTGTGGAGTAGCTGATCGGTGGCGTCAGTCATTGGTAGCATGGCATAACCATAAATCCGTATTCGCTCGGAATGCTTCACCAATTAACCGCTTGACCAATTGCGGAAAAGTGCAATTTGTTCGCTACCTTAGCGGCCTGAACACCTGGCTATAATGGGTGTTTTGCGACGGCCGTCATACATATATGGAGTTTACAGTCAAGCAGATTGCCACACTGCTGGGGGGCGAAGTCGCCGGAAATGAATCGCTGACAATCACTGGGTTAGCTAAGATTGAAGAGGGGCAACCAGGGGATATCTCATTTCTGTCGAACCTCAAATACGAACCGCATCTTTATACCACGCAAGCCTCGGCGGTGATTGTCGATCGGTCGTTCGAGCCTAAAAAGCCGGTTGCATCGGCTCTTATTTTTGTAGAAAATTCCTACTCTGCCTTCACTCGCCTGCTGGAAGAATACCACAAGCAATTAATTTTCGCGCGGGTTGGCATTGAACAGCCATCTTATATAGGCGATGGAAGTCAGATGGGCGAACAGGGCTACCGGGGGGCATTTTCGTACGTTGGCCGAAATTGTCAGATCGGAAGTAATGTGAAAATATACCCACAAGCTTACGTTGGGAATAACGTTCGGATCGGAGATAATACCATTATTCATCCCGGAGTTCGGATTCTGGACAATTGTGTAATTGGTCGGAATTGTGTTATCCATCCCAATGCGGTTATTGGTAGCGAAGGGTTTGGTTTTGCGCCCCAACCCGATGGAACGTATAAGACCATTCCCCAACTGGGTAATGTGATTCTGGAAGATAATGTGAATGTTGGGTCAAATACGACCATCGACTGCGCTACAATGGGCTCAACCATTATTCGACAGGGAGCCAAGCTGGATAACCTGATCCAGATAGCTCATAATGTCGAGATTGGAAAAAATACGGTCATTGCCGCGCAGACTGGGGTTTCGGGGTCCACCAAAATCGGCGATAACTGTGTAATTGCCGGCCAGGTCGGGTTTGCCGGTCATTTAACCATTGCCAATGGCACTAAAGTGGGGGCGCAGTCGGGCGTAGGCAAGAGTGTTGAGGAAGAAGGTACTTCGCTCAATAGCTCACCCGCTTTTGGCTTAAAGGAAAGTATGCGCTCGCTGGCGGTATTCCGTCGGTTGCCCGATCTGGAACAAAGAGTGTTTAAACTGGAAAAGAAAAACGAAAAATAGCTTACGGTCTATGATTTACGGGTGGCGGTGGATAGACGCACCAGCAACGTTATGCGTCGGCCTACTGTAAACTGTAAAACGGTAAACTGTAAACTGAAAAGGAATGAATACCAAACAACAGACGATTCAGAAAGCCGTTTCGGTATCGGGAGTGGGACTCCACACGGGTGTACAGGCAACGATGACGTTTCTGCCGGCACCAACCAATCATGGTTATAAATTCCAGCGCGTCGATTTGCCGGGCCAACCCATTGTGGATGCCGACGTAGATAACGTGGTCGACCTTTCGCGTGGAACTACCATTGAGCAGAGTGGGGCCCGGATTCATACAGTTGAGCATACACTGGCTGCGCTGGTTGGTTTACAACTCGATAACATCCTGATTCAACTGGACGGTCCTGAACCTCCTATTATGGATGGCTCTTCCATTCAGTTTATCGATGCCCTGCGGGATGCCGGAATCGAAGAGCAGAATGCCACCCGTAACTACTTTGAAGTGAACGAATACGTTCATTACCGAAATGCGGAGAAGGATATTGAACTGGCAGCCCTGCCCCTCGACGACTATCGGCTGACGGTAATGGTGGATTATAACTCAAAGGTTATCAGCAGCCAGCACGCGTATCTGAACGACATCAGTCAGTTTCCTGAACAGATTGCCAGTAGCCGGACGTTTGTTTTCCTGCATGAACTGGAAGCACTCTATAAGCAGAATCTGATTAAAGGGGGCGACCTGACCAATGCTATTGTGATTGTTGATCGGGATGTGCAGGATGGTGAACTGGATTATCTGGCCGAACTGCTTCATAAGCCGAAGGTGAGTGTTAATAAGCAGCAGGGAATCTTAAATAACCTGAAACTGCACTATCCGAACGAAATGGCCCGGCATAAACTGCTCGATGTAGTGGGTGACCTGGCGCTGATCGGGCGGCCCATTAAAGCGCAGATCCTGGCAGCTCGGCCTGGTCATGCTGCTAATGTGGCCTTTGCTAAAAAAATTAAGAAGCTTATTCAGAAAAACGCGGCCAATCAGGTGCCAAAATACGACCCCATGCAGCCAGCCGTACTGGATATCAATCGTATATCGCAGTTACTGCCCCACCGCTACCCGTTCCAGATGATCGATAAAATCATTGCGTTGGACGAGAACAGTGTAGTCGGCATCAAAAACGTAACGATGAATGAGCCGTTTTTCCCCGGCCATTTTCCCGGTAATCCGGTGATGCCTGGTGTTATGCAGCTCGAAGCTATGGCGCAAACGGGCGGTATTCTGGTCTTGAGTACGGTGCCTGATCCTGAGAATTACTGGCCGTTTTTAGTGGGTATTGAAAATTGTCGCTTCCGGCGGAACGTATTGCCCGGCGATACGGTCATATTCCGGTGTGAGTTTACCTCGCCCATGAAGCGGGGGATCGTAAAAATGCAGGGCCGGGGGTATGTAGCGAATCAACTGGTCTGCGAAGCCGATATGATTGCCAGCTTAGTAAAGAAAAAATGAATAATGGATAATGAATAATGTAAGTCTAGGTTGAGAACTCAACTGTCAAGCATTATCCATTATTCATTGTATACATTCATACAATGATTCAACCGTTAGCATATATTCACTCTGAAGCGAAGATTGCGCAGAATGTAGTGATTGAGCCCTTTGCCATTATTCACAAAGACGTTGAGATTGGTGAAGGAACATGGATCGGTTCCCATGCCGTTATCAATGAAGGTGCCCGTATTGGCCGAAACTGCAAAATTTATCCTGGAGCCGTTATCTCGGCCACACCACAGGACTTGAAATTCAATAACGAATACACACGAACTTTCATCGGCGACAATACGACGATCCGTGAGTATGCAACCATCAGCCGGGGTACCGAAGAGCACTGGAAAACGCAAATCGGAACTAACTGCCTGATTATGGCTTATGCGCACGTTGCGCACGACTGCCGAATCGGAAACCACTGCATTATTACCAACAATGTGCAGATGGCGGGTCACGTACATATGGGTGACTGGGCTATTATTGGTGGATCGAGTTCTGTATTGCAATTTTCCCGGATTGGATCGCATGCCTTTATTTCGGGTGGTTCGCTAGTTCGGAAAGATGTGCCACCCTACTCAAAAGCGGCTCGCGAACCGCTCACCTACGCCGGTATCAACTCGGTGGGTATCCGTCGGCGGGGGTACACCAACGAACAGATCAACCAGATTCAGGAGATTTACCGCTACATCTATCTGCGTGGTTTAAATAATGCTGATGCCCTGGCCCAGATCGAGCTGGAACTGCCTGCTTCAGACGAGCGTGATGAAATCGTAAATTTCATCCGCAGCTCCGAACGAGGTATCATGCGCGGTCCATCGGCCAACGGAGAGCGGGAGTAAGATTTAATGGATAATGCACCGCACGGATTTCCATGGTTTATGCAAGCGCTGGCGTATAATTTTTGTCATATTTCTGTTCTCGATGAACCACCGAGCAAACCCGGTGGATTAGCTTATTGCGAACCGCGTTGAGAACGAGCATCTTATTTTTGCCGTCAGCTACCTTGCGCTGGTAGTAGGTCTGTAGCTCACCTTTCATCCGGATCGCTGACATGGCCCCTAAATGAAACAGAGATTTTAGACGTAAACGAGCATGTTGGCTCACCCGCGTTTTGCCACGCACACTGCTACCCGATCGGTATTCAAAGGGTGCCACACCCGCGTGACAGGCCAGTTTTTTAGGATCGTTGATAGCCTTGAATTCGTTGGTAGCCACCAACACTTCAGTCGCTATGGCATCACCCACACCGGGAACGGAGGTAATCCAGGCAAAAAGCTCCTTCAAGCGATCATCACTTTGGATGAGCGTATCGATCTGTTTTTCGGCATTTGCCAAATCGGCAGTGATGGCTTTTAACGAGGCCTGGCAGTTTTGGGCCAGTTGCTTTTGGAGTGACTTTTCCGCGAAGCCCTGCTGTTCGTCAATAGGTTGTTGAAGTTGCTGGCGAACGCGAAGAAGCCGTTGACGAAGGGCACTTAACGTGGCTAGTTTTTGCAGAATAGGCCTTGGTGGCTGCCAAAGGCACATTTTGTCTCGAAAACGGAAGGCGTACTCGGCAATGCGAATAGCATCGATAGCGTCGGTTTTACCTCGTTGTAAACCGCCTGCTTTTTTAATTTGCAGGCTGCTCTCTAGCCAAATTGGTAGTTTCAATTTGTAAAGGGAAGATAAAAGATGCGCACAATAAATGCCTGTATGTTCGAGACAGCAGACCGATTCCATTACCGTAAATCCAGGCAACGCCTTCACCAATTTGACGGTGGCCCTAATCGCTGCTGGTGAGTTAACCGATTGAGCTTGCAATACTATGGTTTTGCCATCAAAGACGGCCCAGTCAAGGGTAGCTTTCGAAACGTCAACACCGATGAAGTAGCGAATGTCCATGAGAGATAGTAATTTAGGGTGTTCAATAAGTTCTTGCTTTGGTGCTCAAACCCTTGCTAATGGGCCTAGTTGCCCTCATTTCCATTCGAGCCTTCAAGCAAGTAAAACAGGGTGGGTCCTGAATCCGCGCCTAGAGCTGGAACTCTGCGGCCCCATAGGGTAGCCCACCCTGTTCACTAGTTGACAAGCTACCAAATCTTGAAATCTTACCACAAGACAAACCTAAAGGGCGGCCCCGAATGAACAATGGGTGTTTAGCCATCATTATTCATTCGGGGCCGCCCGTGCGGTGCATTATCCATTTGATAGTATTCATGTATGCATATCGCTGCTGAAAAAATTGGCAAGAAGTATCGGAAAGAGTGGATTTTTCGGCGGGTCGATCTGACGCTTACCGCCGGAAATAGTTATACGTTTGTAGGGCCAAACGGTAGTGGTAAATCGACACTATTACAATTACTGGCCGGAAGTTTGCCTACAACGGAAGGAACGCTTACTTATTCGCTACAGGACAAGGCTCTCGAAGCCGACGACTGGTTTCGGTATGTGACAATAGCCGCGCCTTACCTGGAACTGGTCGAGGAGTTGACGCTGGACGAACTGCTGACGTTTCACCAGACGTTTAAACCGTTCGTAGCCGGTCAAACCCCCGAAACGATTGCTGAGAAGCTTTGGCTAGGCCATGCCCTTGATAAAGAAATCAAGTATTTTTCGTCGGGCATGAAACAACGCGTGAAGCTTGGGTTAGCCTTTTTCTCCAGTTCGCCGATTATCATCCTCGATGAACCGACGTCCAATCTGGATCGGCAGGGGATGAACTGGTATCAGGAGCAGATACAGCAGTTAATTGCCCCCCTAAACCCGTTACCCCGGCTTCTGTTGATCGGCTCCAACCAGCCGGAGGAGTATGACTTCTGCCCAAATGTGATTGATATTACGCAGTGGAAATAAGGCTACTTTACCTTTTTTCGAAACGCTTCAATTAGAGGTAGGAGCTTTTAACCTACTAATTGAGGCCGGCTGCTGGCTATGTCACCGAGCGCTTCGGCTATACTCATGGTCAGATGCCGTTTTCACAAAAGCGATAAACGTTACGATTCGTCACATTACACTTCGGCCCGCAACACATCCAGCGGTGGCCTTGACAGCACTTCCCGGCTGTTGAATACACCAATCAGGATCGTCATGACGGTAACGACTAAAGCCACAACCACTAGTGGAATAATGGCTGGTTTATATGGGACTTCAAACACGAATCGGGCTAGACCCCAGGTTCCGGCTATGGATAGGACGATACCCGAAAGAGCCGCCAATAGCCCCAGCAAGCCGTATTCCAGAACGGTAATACTTAAAATCTGCTCCCGACTGGCTCCCAAAGTACGCAACAATACACTCTCACGCAGCCGCTGAAACTTGCTGATAACGACCGAACTAGCTAGTACCAATAAGCCCGTCAGAATACTAAACAAGGCCATAAACTGGATGACGAACGAGATTTGCCCCAGAATTTCATCAACCGTTTTCAGGATCAGGCCCAGGTCGATGGCCGAGACATTCGGAAATTGACTAACCAAACCCCGCTGAAGCTGGGCCGAAACCTGATTGTTGGGTACACGGGTCATCAGCACATGGAATTGGGGAGCCTGCTCCAGAACGCCTGAAGGAAATACCACCAGAAAATTGGTCTGTACCCGGTTCCATTCAACTTCGCGTGTGCCTCCTACAATCGTCTGAATAGGAGCACCCTGCACGTTGAAATTCAGCGTATCGCCCAGTTTAAGGTGCATTCGGTCGAAGAAAGGTTTCTCTAAAGAGACGTAGACAGCGCCATCGGCTCGATAGGGCGCTTTGCCTGAAATCAACTTCTCCGACGAAATCAGCGTATCGCGATAAGTCACTCGGTACTCGCGGGTAAAAGCCCACTTCGGTGGCCTGGCGGTGGTATCGTTCCGGTTTTCATTGTCTGTTTTGCCGTTAATATCCGACAGGCGCATGGTCACGACCGGGACTTCCTGTAAAACCGGCAATTTTTGGACAGCGACTAATTTTTTCACTCCGCCAAGCTGCTCATTCTGAATATCGAACAGGACCATGTTGGGTTGCTTGCCACTAGCCGATAATTCGACCTGCCCCAGCAGCAAACCTTGAGTAAGGTAAAGGGTCGCTATCAGAAAAGCGCCTAACCCGATGGATGTTATCAGAATCAGCGTTTGGTTATTGGGTCGATAAAGGTTGGCCAGACTTTGCCGCCAGACGTAACTCCACGAAGCGGGAAAAAATCGACGAACCAGCCAGATCAGCCCTAGACCCAGCGTTGTCAATATGCCAAAGGCCAGCATCAGACCACCGGTAAAACTAATGGCCAGCATCAGATTTCGGGTTTGCAGATAGGCAAAGCCAACAATGAACAGAACAACAAGCAGGTATACCAGCCAACGAAGTGGGTCTCGACCGCTCAGGTCATCTTCATACGAGTTACGGATGGCTCGCAAAGGCGATACGTTCCGAATAGCCAGCAGGGGTAATAACGAAAATAAAACCGAAATCAGTAACCCTGTACCCAGACCACCCAGAATGGCCGGAAGGGATACCGATGTCTCGACGGTGATGGGCAGAAAATTGCTGAATACGCGGGGAAGAATCAGCTGAATGGCCGAACCAGCCAAAGCGCCAATGGCGGCCCCTAAAAAGCCCATAATCGCCGTCTGGAATAAGTAAATCAGAAACGCCTGCCGTCCGCTGGTACCGAGTGTCCGCAGAATGGCTACGGATGCAATTTTCTCTTTTACGTATAACTGAACGGCACTGGCAACACCCACACAGCCCAACAATAAGGCCACAAAGGCCACCAGACTCAGAAATTTGGTCAGATCGCCAAACGCCCGTCCGGTCTGTTTTTTACGCCCAGCTACCGTATCGTAGCTGACTCCTTCTTTTTCCAAAGTAGGGCCAATTTGTTTAATCGCTTTTTCGACGTCTATACCCTGATTGAAGCGGAAGTAGTATTTATAATTAACTCGACTGCCACGCTGTAATAAGTCTTCCGAAACAAACTGCAAAAAGACCGTTGGGGCTACGGTAGTAGTTACCGTGGACTGCCCCGGCGTTTTCAATACGCGTCCGATTATTTTATACGAAACCCCACCCACTTGTACGGAGTCACCTACCTGGGCACCAAACTGAACCATCAGCGCGTCATCAACCAACGCGTAATACGGTTTAGGCCGTTTTTGAAGTTGGTCTCGCCAGAGCTTTTCAGCAGACTGTGGAACAATCTGCCATTCGCCGTAATACGGATAACTGTTCTGAGAACCAAAATTGCTAACGCCCAGGGTTAAATTCTTGACTTGAGCCAGCCTGACTCCCTGATTTTTGGGGAACGAAACCATCGACGCAAACGAAATCTCATTTGTGTACTCGTAAGGGCTCTTAGCGACTACATTGTGGCCATTAGTCTTTTGAAAAGTAGTGGGAGCAACTTTCTTCAGCAGCGGGTAGAAAAGCTTTTCTTTCTTTGGGTCGTTTGTCGATAGCACTAAATCGGCGCCCAATAATTCACGAGCCTGGTCGTCGATGCTTTGGGCCAGGTTATCGCCGAACGAATTGATGGCTACCAGCGCAGCAATGCCCAGTACGATTGCCGACATAAACAGCAATAATCGCTGGCGGCTCCGCCGACTATCGCGCCAGGCCATCCGAAATAACCAGTTTGTTCCGGGGCGGGGGAGGAGATTTGTCTGAAATTGAGGGGAATCCATAGGTAATGATTGAATGATAGAATTGTTGAATGATTGAATTATCTCAGTCACTTCATTCAGTCATTCAATAATTCAGTCATTCGATCATTAACTACCGTCCCACCCTTAATTCGAATAATTCGCTGCGTGCGGGAGGCTAATTCCATATCGTGGGTAACCAGTACGAGGGTGGTACCTGCTTCGCGGTTGAGTTCGAATAGCAGATCGACAACCGTAGCGCTGGTGTCGGCATCGAGGTTGCCGGTTGGTTCATCGGCAAAGAGGAGTTTAGGGCGGTTGGCAAAAGCACGCGCCAGCGAAACCCGTTGCTGTTCACCCCCCGAAAGCTGAGTAGGGTAGTGGTGCCCTCGCTGTCCCAGGCCAACCCGATCCAGCAACGCCTGAGCGGTTTTGGCGGCTCCTTTTTCGCCCCGTAGTTCGAGCGGAACCATCACGTTTTCGAGGGCAGTCAGCGTGGGCAGAAGCTGGAAGTTCTGGAAAATGAACCCAACATATTGGTTACGAATGGCGGCCCGCTGATCTTCATTGAGTGTATCCAGCCGAATGTCGTTCAGGTAAACGCTGCCGGAAGAAGCCCGATCCAGCCCAGCGCATAGGCCCAATAGCGTTGTTTTGCCGCTACCCGATGGACCGACAATGGCAAAGGTATCGCCCGGTTCAAGAGTAAAGTTGACTCCATGAAGTACCGTCAATTCACGGCCTCCACTGGTATAGGTTTTGGTAAGATTTTCGACGTGTAGGATACTCATGGAACAAAAAGGTTGTTCTAAACACAGAGATAACAGAGATTTACACGGAGAAAGCGAGGAACAGCACTTTTTATAAGCTTTGGATTATCCTCTGTGTTCTCTACGTTTACATCTAACCGACAGACAACCAATGAAGTTCTGGCAAAATCGACAAATGGTTTATTCTGTGATAAGCGGCCTGATCGTTTGCTTAACGGTCTGGAATTGCGGTTCATCAGATACCAAGACTACTTCAGATTCAGGTAATAGTACATCTAAAACTTCTGCTGCTTCGCCAATGGCTCCGGCAAAAAAACAGATTGTACTGTTTTATGGGAATAGTTTAACAGCTGGGTATGGAGTTGAACCGTCGCAGGCGTTTCCGGCACTGGTCGGTAAAAAAATTGATTCCCTCGGGCTGAATTATACGGTTGTGAATGCCGGACTGAGTGGCGAAACGACGGCAGGCGGAAAAAGCCGGATTAGCTGGGTGATGCGTCAGCCCGTAGCTGTGTTCGTGCTCGAACTGGGTGGTAACGACGGCCTTCGCGGCTTACCCCTAACGGCAACCCGTCAAAACTTACAGGCTATTATGGATACGGTTCGTAAGAAAAGCCCGGAAGCAACCATTGTACTGGCTGGTATGCAGATTCCGCCCAACATGGGAACGACCTATACGAAAGAGTTTCGAGGGTTGTTTAACGAACTGGCCGTTAAGAACAAAGCCGTACTGATTCCGTTCCTGCTCGAAGGGGTTGGCGGCATTCCCAAGCTAAACCAACCCGACGGTATCCACCCTACACCCGATGGCCATAAACTTGTAGCGAACACGGTCTGGAAGGTATTGAAACCCGTGCTGGAAAAAGAGTAAATAAAACTCAAAACGGGTAGCCTACGCCGATGTTGAACACAAGATTTTGCTTTCGCCAATCAGGACTCCCAAACGCCATTTTATCGATGACCCATTCGTTACCGTCGGTTTTGTAGGGCTTTCGTAACGGGGTTGCCAGATCAAGGCGAATCAGGAAATACGATAAATCCAGTCGAATTCCGACACCTGCGCCCACGGCAATTTGCTTGTAAAAATTGGACGAAAAGGTTTCAACATCTCCTTCGAAATTATCAAGGTTATAATACGTCCAGACATTGCCTGCATCAACGAATAGAGCCCCTTCCAGGTATTTGTTAAACTTGAACCGCAATTCGGTATTGGCTTCAAGTTTTATATCTCCTCCACCGTCCTGAAATGGTGGTAGATTCCGAATTGTATCGCGGGTAAATAGGCCCGGACCGATAGCTCTGGGTCGGAATGCCCGAATGCTATTGCTGCCACCCACAAAATACTGTTTGGTGAAAGGAATCTGATAGCCTTTATAATTTCCATACGGAATTCCTAAACCAGCAAACAGTCGATTAGCCAATGTCAGTTTAGGATTTAGTTGACGGTAATACCGAAGATTGGCATCAAACCGAACAAACTGAGCATAAGGTACGCCAAAGATACCTTTACGATCATCGGTTGGGAGCGATTTTCGAAAGAAAAGGCTGGCCAGGTTCCCGGCAGCTTCTGCATTTGCTGTGAATCGAAATGTATTCGGCGAAATAGAACGGGCTGGCGAGTTATAATTAAATGTATATAATGAACTGAGAATAAGCTGATCCGACAGGAAAACCGTAGTCTGGTATTGCGACCTGACAATGGAGGGGATATCTGGATCACTAATAATTTCATAGACCCGATCGCCTACGCTATTTAAGGGCACATACACATAGTTGATGTTGAATGGCTGGAAAACATGCTCTACCTGCTGGTTCTGTCGCCAGGCGTAGCCAAACGTGGTCTGAGCGGAATTGATCCGATACAAACCACCCCGGATAATTGTCTGATAACCAACAGTAGCGTTGGTTTTAGGTAAGGCCTGCCGCTGATCGTATCGGAAGCTAAAAGGAGCTACTAGCCTTGGAAAGCTCAAGGTGGCATCGGCCCCTAAGCGGTAATTGGTAACACTCTCTCCAGCATCGCCAACCTGAAATTCGATACCGGCATTTGCATTGACCGTAAGGAGTTCGGCACGGTGGAGCGCGTTCCGGTTGCGCCAGCTTACAACCACCTGGGTACCATTGAAATTGGTGGATCGAGAGGTTCCGTCCAATTCTACCCGTATGGATTTGGCCGGGTAGGGTGTCAGATAATAATGCACATCGAGCACGGCAGAGTCGCCCTGCTGATCGGGTTCGAACCGATTGCGTACAAACTTAAAGGCGCCTACGTTGATAAACCGCGACAGCGTTAAATCCTGCATACGGCTGTTATACCGTTGACCGGGTCGTACAGTCACAATATCGCGGAAAAGTTTGGGATCGAACCGACGCGTTGAGTCAATGATTCGGAATTGTTGTTCGGTCTGGTAAGCACGTCGTCGGTTGGTATCATTCCGAGCTGTCGACAGATTGTAGTTGGAATAAATGAATACGTCGCGAATATGATAAGGCACACCGGCCGCTTCGGGCATATCGGGTTTAATCGCGAAATAGAGCTTAGTACGGTGCGTAGCCGTGTCATTATCGGCCAGTACGGCCACATAATCGGGTAGGAAATAGTAGAATCCCCGTTGTTTAATGGCCTGGCTAATCCGCTCCCGCTCCAGCTTGATATTATCGAACAGATAAGGATCGCCTTTTTTAATAATGGTTCGACGAGAAGCCGCCAGCAGGGCTTTTCGTACGGGTGTTGAATCGAACAGAACGCCCGTTGAATCGATGTAAAACCGTTGCTTTACATCCACATCGTAAACGCCCCGTGCTTTGTAGCCTTCTTCGTTTAACTTGCCGGTAGCATCCGAGCCGAAATACCCCTGATTCTGTAATGTTGCCTTAAAAATAGGTATGTTCGACATAAGGGCTTTGGCACTGGCCAGGATGGGTTCCTGACCAAATTTATTCCGAAACCAAGAACGAAATCCATTCGGCTTTTTGGGTTCGCCAAACAGGTAGTATAAACCCACTTTATAAGGGTATCCAAAAATTTGTTTGTTGGGCCGGGGGCGGGCAATACCTTCTAACTGGGTTTGCAAGCCACTCTGCTCGTCTTTTGAAATCGTCGAATCGGCGTGGATGACTATGTCGGTTCCCATATAAAGCCGTTCATTGGGAGGTAAGTGCTTGGCTATGTTACAGGCATTCAAAAGCCATGCGGCAAACAAAAAACAGAGAATAGGGGCTATACGCAAACCTCGAAACAAAAAAGCGCCTTTTGGTTGATTCGGCCGGGTGAGAAGAATGGTGCAGTAATCGTGTATCGTAGCTAAGAATCTCATAACGGATTAGTTCATCGTTGTACCCGGCGACGACTTCCGGAAGATTTCAGATAACGTATTGTAGTCCATGGTAATGATGAACCCAATACCCGTTTCAATGACATACCCATCCAGTACGGCCTGATAATCGTTCCGGCGATATGCTCGTAATACATAACGGCCATCGCGAGTGATACTGTAGTTGGCCGAAACGTTATCGAAGACCTGATTCTGACTGGGAGTAGCTGCACTGGCAGCATTGTCGAGCACAAAGTTTTTACCAACCGAGACCGTAACACGACCCGCCAGAAAGCTCCGAGACACACCTACATTCAGGTCAGTACGAGAGCCGTTGGTGGTACCGCCCGTATTGGCACTACCCGCTTGAGAAAGTAAATTAAAATCAACATCAAATCCTTTTAGCACGCCCGATGCCAGTCGGCCTAACTGATCGGAAATGAGTTTGCTGACGCTACTTCGGGCAATGTTTTCGGCCTGTGTATTGAGTCCACCATTGTCGGAGCCGGAGAAGAAATCGGAGGTGTTTTCAGGCAGGAATCGATTCAATACCAGCAACGCAAAAACCTGTTTATTGACCTGCGATGGGTCTTGTCGAAGTGCTTTTAGTTTGTTTTCGACGTTTGTACCTAAAGCACTCGTTGCGGCTATGTCACTTTCTGCCTCCGGTGAGCGAATGTCGAAACTTAGCTTAGGCGCTGCCAGATTGTCACTAATTGTCAATAATACCTCAAAAGGTAATTTACGCTTTAGGGATGAGGCATCCAAGGTCGTCGATTCATTACCGATCAGATCTCCCGGCGAAGTCGAGACCTTATATACGGCCGTCATGTTGATGTCAGCTTTGAGTGGATCGCCCGAGAAGTTGATGTAACCGCCTTTCTGAAGCTCGAATTTACGTTTCAGTACCTGGTAGGTCAGCGAGTATTCGCCTTCGGTTACTTCATACCGGCCCAGTACACTTACCTGACCAGCGGCATTGACCCCAACATTGAGTCGGGCATTTCCTCGTACCCTCAGGTAGTCGCCATTGAGCTCATCGACTACAATGGTCAGTTCTGATTTTTCATCGGCTTCCAGATCGACCGAAATGGTTGAGTTGGTTAACTTGTCAAATGAGAGTCGAGGGGCCAGACTATCCCGCTTAGGTTGGTACAGATACTTTACCAGCGCCAGCGAGTCGTTATGATTGATGAACGTAACAATGCCATTGGCTTCATTGACGCTGGCGGTTTCGTCGGGCAATACCATCGAAATCTTACTGTCATCTTCGAGTCGTACCGTACCATTAACGGAAGCATCACTTCCCGTCCCTTTAATTCGAAGATCGGTGCTGACCGAAGCCTGCCCATAGGCATAGTCATTGTCTTTTCGGGAGGCATTGAGTACCTGGAAATGATCGGCCTGAACGCGTAGGTTGTAGGCCACATTCGGCAGGTTTTTGAGCACGACGGTGCCATTGGTGGTGAGCGTTCGACCTAGTGAATCGCGCAGACTAAAATCGTTTAGGGTAATCGTTTGCCCTGAGAAGGCTAATTTCTCCTGATCGATATGATAGGTTGAATTAAGCTGTTTGATATTGAATGCAACCGAATCGAATGCAACACTACCGTCCATCTCCGGGTTATCGATAGCCCCGGCTACGCTAAAATCGCCAGTGAGTTTGCCTTTAGCCTGACGTAACTCACCGAAACTAAAGGCTTCGATTGTTCGGGCGTCGAGTCGATTCAGTTTGATAGCCAGATTCAGGGCTTCTTTAGCATTATTTGGGTTATAGAACCCGGTTATGGCAGCATCATTGTAAGGGCCGACCAGGGTTGTGTTGACACTAATTCGTCCTTCGGTTGTATTATTGAAGCGGGCGGTGAGATTACCGATGGGTTTCTGCATCACCTGTAAGCTATCGACATAGACCGCACCAATAAACGCCAGACTTTCATTGGTGCCCATATAATTTCGCACCACTACGGTTCCATTCAGTTCACCACTGGCCAGCGTCGTATCCTGATTGGCTAACCGAGCCAGGTTGGCTACATCGAGCGATCGGGCTGTAACCCGAATGGGGGCATTGCCATACTGCTCGGTGCTGCTGATTTCAAGCGATTGCTGCCCCTGTTCAATATGCAGATTGTTGATCAAGACCCCATTATTGCCGTATTGGGCAAAACCGCTTGTGTCGGTCTGCCACCGCTGGTAATTGGTCAGGAGTCCATTTCGGGCAAACTGGAATCGATAACTGGAATCAACAACGCTAAGTGTACCGGCCAGCCCATGCAAATCCCGATTAATCGAATCTTTGTTGACCATCGAAAACTGGAACCGATTGTTGGCAGCGATCCCGTTTAAGTCCGTTTCCCGGATGGTCATGCCATTGTAGAGTACACCGGCAATCCGTCCATCTACTTTAAGCTGGTTGTTGGCCCCCCGTATGGCAAAGGAACTTCCCTGTAGGGTAGTGGTATCGTACACAATGACGCCCGTTCGGAGCGTAGCGGAGAGGGTTGTATCCCGTTTATTGTCCAGATACGCATCCAGCCGTACCGTGTCCAGCCGGGTAAGGGCCGGTACAAAGGCCTGAAAGAGTGGGTTTTGATAGGCTTTCAGTGATAGGTTAAACGCATGGGGAGGAGGAATGCGTTTATAGGCCAAGGCTGGTAGCGCAATGTATTGGCTGATTTCGCCCGCAATGATGTCGTAAAGCTGTGGATAACTGAACTGCCCGTCCAGGCTAAGCCGGGCACCGGGCAACTGAGCGATCACGCTTTTATTGAGGCCATTGGCATCCAGACGGGCATACAGCGAATCGACGGGGTATGTTTTGCCATTCAGATCAAGCACCGCATCCTGAGCCGAAATGGTACCGACAGGCTTGTCGGGATTAGTCGATGCCATATTCATGACAATACGCCCTTTCAATGATAGCTGGTCTTTGTAGAGTTTTAGTTTTTGCAGGTTCAGCTCCTGGATTACAGTTTCGCCAGTCACACTCGGAAACTCGCCTTTCAGGCCTACCTGTGCATCGAGTTTCAAATTGGCGTTGGGGTCTTTGAGCGCCCCGGTAATGGTTAGGTTTCCATTGGTCAGCCGTCCTTCGGCATCAAGATTCTGGTAGGTATAGCCGTTTAGCTCGGCCGACTGCACGGCCAGATCGAAGCGAGTGGTAAGGGTATTGACATCAATGCCCTGTCCATCGACCGTAGCTCGCCCCGTTATTTTCCCAACGGTGCCCGTTTGTTTTAGCCACTTACCTGCGTCAAAATCGGCTAAATTGAGCGTGCCTTTGTAGGTTTGCCGTTTGCCCGAAACGAAACCGGCCAGCCGCCCGTCGAAGTTGGCTGTGCCCCATTCTGTGGCCAATTTAGTATCTAAAATGAGGTCGTTCAATTGCCCATTGATCTTACCCGTCAGCTTGATAGAGGGCGGCAGGGCAATAGACGATGGAATTGAGCCTTTGGGAGCTAGTTTGTTGATGTCGGCCAGACTGGTGGTTGCTTCCTGAACAGTCATGGCCACGCCCAGATGATTGGGGTCGGTTACATTGGTCAGGCGGCCACTCGCCCGGATGCGGGTCCCCGACAGCATCTGGAATTCCAGTCGGGGCAGATTCAGCGAAGCCAGGGTACCAACGGCCTGGGCATTGGCACGGAATACGCCCCCCTTATTTCCGGCAAATGGGGGAGTATCGGCTAAGGCCGGAGCCAATTGAAGCACATCATCGACCGATAGCCGACTGTCGCGCAGATTCACCTTCACGCTCACGCGTTTGGCAAAGCGTGGATCGGTTAACTGACTTAATGAATCGTAACGCAGGACAAGCTGGTCGCGCAGAAGAGTCGTCGGTGTCTGGACGTATAGTTTTGTAAGCGTAGTGGTGGTATCGGTATAAAGTACGTTGCCGTCAAGTTGCTGGAGCACAAAACCACTGGTAGCTCGAAAGCGCCCATTACGAAGCTGACCACTGATACGTTGACCTCGTTTGCCTAAGTCCTGATAAACCAGAAAGCGTCCGTCGATGCCCAGACTCTGTAAATCGAGATGCCCATAATCCAAGCCCTGTTTCTGGCGGAGAGCTGTTTCATCATCGAACCGGATTCGGTTGTTGGCGAACCGTACATTCGTCAGCTTAGCCTGCCAGCCCGGCGTGGATGACGCTACGGCTGTTGATGTGGATGCCCCTGGCGTAGCTGCTGGTTTTTTTGTGGGTTTGGTTAGCAAAGCGGCAATATCCCCATTGGTTAACTCAAGCGATCTGATCCCAATTTTTTGACCTTCCAGATACAAATAGTCCGACTCCATGGCGAGTCGTTCGGCAGCGCCTTTGGTTGCAAAATCGGCTGTTTCGACACGTACATCCCATTGGGTATGGTTGAGTTGCCATTTTCCCAACGCCAGGTCAAGGGTATCACCGGGTTGGCTGGGAGCACTAGGTGGAGTCGGCAGTCCCTCATACAATCGCGTGTAAACATTCAGCCCGTTGCCCGTAACACTGGACAGGTGGTACTTCGACTTATCGACGTCTGTTTCG
The DNA here is from genome assembly GCF_002056795.1 of Spirosoma aerolatum. NCBI lineage: Bacteria > Pseudomonadati > Bacteroidota > Cytophagia > Cytophagales > Cytophagaceae > Spirosoma > Spirosoma aerolatum. The sequence continues at coordinate 1,129,995 of NZ_CP020104.1, forward strand.
CTAAACGTTGCCCGTAAGCTATCGAGGTACGCATTGACATCGGCCCCGGCTACATCGTCCTTATATTTGATTCGCACATCCCGAAGGGCTATTCCCGTCAGATTAACCGCCATCGGAGTCGACACCGTATCAGACGGTTCGGCCGCTTCGCCTGTATCAAATGCGTTGAGAATGTATTGAAAGTTAAACGTCGTGTCGGGCAGTGTACGAGTAATGTTCAGCCGTATACGTTCCAGTTCAATCTGATTGATAGCAACACGGTTATTAAGTAATCCCCACATGTCCAGATCGACCCGCATCCGGCCACCATTCAGGAGGGTATCGCCTTTGGGGGTTTGGAAAAAGACGTCCTCCAATTCAATCCAGTCGGGAATGGAGTAGTGGATGTGTCCGATATGAAAGGGTGACTGAAGTTTTTTTGCCAGATACGAGTTTACCTGTTTCGTAACAAACTGCTGTCCCCAGGGGGTAGTGGCTACAAGCACCACAAACCCCACCAGTAATAGGACGAGGGCAAGTAAGCCGAGGAGAACACGAACAATCAGTTTTGGCACAGATAAAACGTTTTTTCAGATTACTACTAGATGGATAAACTAATCCTCACGCATTATAGCAGTTGAAATCGAACCTGACTGGATTTCGGGAATAAGTTTCATTGAATAACGCGTATATAGGTCATTATGTTACTGGGTACTTTTAATGGCTTTTAAATGTCTATAATTTTCTTCTTAATGAACCATTTGTGTTGCCGTAATTTTTGAATTTCAGTCGGGTTGATACAGTCAGAAGTAATAAGTTGTATTACCCTACATTAACTATGCCGAAACGGCAAGAGTTTGAATCTGGGCTGGATCTATACTATACCAGTACGCAATATGTAGAGAATATGTTGCTTCTTTCATTGTTTTAGGCTGTGTACCAATGGTCCTTTAGGCGTGCCTTTTATCCGGTTTCTACCTCTTTGTTAAACAAGATGTTGCAGACCCGGCTTGTAGCGGGTAATTTTGGGCCATATATCTGTTCACCGAATGAGCGACATCTTTACTGCTGAAGCTATTGTCAGTTTGATAACCCTAACGTTTTTGGAAATCGTATTGGGTATCGACAATATCATTTTCATTTCCATCGCGGCCAACAAGCTTGCCCGCAACGACCAGCCCAAAGCCCGAAATATCGGTCTCGGTCTGGCGATGGCCTTCCGGCTGGTATTGCTGATGGGTATTTCGTTTGTAATTTCCCTGAGTAAACCGTTTACCCATGTTGATGCTGGCTGGTTCAAAGCTGCTTTTACAGGGCAAAGCCTGATTCTGTTTGGGGGCGGGTTGTTTCTACTTTACAAAGCAACGTCTGAGATCCATCACAAGCTTGAAGGGGGCGATCATGAAGAAACGGCTGGCGGTACGAAAAGTAAAACGACCATTTCCAGTGTAGTGGCACAGATTGCTGTTACGAACATCGTTTTCTCGATTGACTCGATTTTGACGGCCATTGGCCTGACGCAGAACGTTGCCGTTATGATGATTGCCGTGGTGCTGTCAATTCTGATTATGATGTTTTTTGCTGGTCCAGTAGGTCGTTTTGTAAACGATCACCCTACCATTCAGATGCTGGGCCTGGCCTTTCTGATCATGATTGGATTCATGCTGCTGGCCGAAGGAGCTCACCTTTCGGAAGTAGTTATGTTCGATCAGGAGGTGGGCAGCGTACCGAAAGGCTATCTGTATTTTGCCATTGCCTTCTCGTTACTGGTCGAATTCCTTAATATTCAACTGCGTAAAAAAGAAAAACCTGTTAAGCTGCATCAGTATGATGGGCAACCGGGTGAAGATGGGATTATTTAGTACCAGGAGTGGGGAGTGGGGGTGAGAAGGCTGACGCACCAAAAATAATCGCCAGCCTTCTTACTCCTTACTCCTCGCTTCTCACTCTTTTAAAAAGCTTTGTCTCTTACCGACCAACTAAACGACATTCTAACTAGCCTCGGTGGCTTTGGGCCTGAGATATGGCTATCGGTTGCAGTATGTGTGCTCCTGGTAGTTGAGTTGGTGTTGGTTCGGGCAGTGGCTTTATCAAATGCCCGAACCTATCTGGCTGGTCTGAGTGTACTCGTCGTAGGCGTAGCAGGGGTATGGGCCATTAGGCTACCTGCAAGGGGCTTTTTGTTCATGCACCTGCTTTTTGTCGATAACCAGGCGATTTTCATTCAGCAGGTGGTGGCCTTGAGTGCCGTTGCCGTATTGCTTTATGAGGTGGCCACGTCATCGGAGCGATTTGGGCGGGCCACAAAACTGCCGTTGGAATGGTACTCGATACTGATTGCCATGACCCTGGGCTTGTTTCTGATGGCCATTTCAGTCAATCTGCTCAGTATTTACCTGAGCATTGAGCTGGTTTCGATCTGCTCGTATCTGCTTACGGCACTCACCACCGATCGAAAAGCCTCAGAAGGCGGAATAAAATACCTGTTGTTCGGTTCAATCAGCTCGGCCGTCATGCTTTATGGGATGTCGTTGTTGTATGGCATGACTGGAACGCTTGACCTGACGGCTGATGCATTTGGCGCCCAACTGGCTCAGCAGGAAATCTCCGTTGCTACGATTGCTATAGTACTGACGCTGTCCGGATTGTTGTTTAAACTGGCTGGTGTTCCCTTTCATGTCTGGACTCCCGATGCGTATGAAGCCGCTCCGGTTCCGGTAGCCGCCTTTTTCTCGATAGCCCCCAAAGCGGCTGCTATACTAGTCCTGATGCGTGTAGTAACGTCTTTGCCAATCGACTCGCCAGTAGGCGGAGCCACAACGGCAGCAATACAAACCCCGCTCGCCGTACTGGCCCTGGCTGGTATATTGATTGGGAATCTGTCGGCGCTCCGGCAAACGGATGCCAAACGACTGCTGGCGTATTCGAGCATTGCCCATGCTGGATTTTTGCTGGTTGGCGTAGTAGCGATGAGCGAAGCTGGGTTCAATGCCGTTTTGTTTTATATAGGTACGTACCTGTTTATAACGCTGGCTGCTTTCTTTCTGGTCGACCTACTGGCACGTAGCAATGGCAGTGATCTGACCATCAAAAATTTTGCTGGCCTTGGTTCACAGCAACCGCTGTTATCGATCGCTCTTACCGTAGTTATGATTGCCTTAACGGGTTTGCCGCCGACAGTTGGGTTCACGGCCAAGCTTCTTTCGTTTTCAGCCCTTTACGATGCCTATCAGCAAACGGGCGATGGCTGGCTGTTGCTATTGTTTGCCTTAGGTATTCTAAATACGCTGATTGGCCTGGCCTATTATCTAAAGATACCATTCCTTCTATTCTTCCGACCAAGACCCACAGACCTGGAACCCTATCCTAATGTTGCTTTGCCTAAACTGGCAGTCTGGGTAGCAGTTATCCTGACAATACCGGCCATTGGGCTTTTTCTCAAACCGGACTTAGTATCGCGCTGGTTAACCAACTGGTAGCTTATCGTTCAATAAGTAGTCGGAGTGTCCGTCCGGGCGAATCGTTTGTTTTCGTTTCTTTGTAGCCTCACAACCTGTTAGTTTATGAGTCCAGTTTTGGATATGACGCTTGATGAATTGTTCGATCAGTTCGATAATCTACGTGTATTGATCATTGGCGATGTTATGCTTGATTCCTACGTGTGGGGCCATGTCGAGCGAATTTCTCCCGAAGCTCCCGTTCCTATTGTTCGGTTCGACCGTCGTGAATTGCGGCTGGGTGGTGCGGGAAATGTACTGCTCAATGTGCAGGCATTAGGGGCCGAAGCCATCATTTGTTCGGTAATTGGTACGGATGCGTCGGGCGATCAGCTTGAAAAAGAACTCTGCGACCGGGGGCTAAACTGCGATGGACTTATTCGTAGTGACGACCGCATCACGACTATCAAAGAGCGAATCATTGCCGGATCACAGCAGGTCGTGCGTGTCGATACCGAGACTGATAAATACATTACTTCGGCTGAACGGACAAAGCTGATCGACAAAGCTAAAAGTCTGATTCCGACCTGCCATGTCGTTATTTTCGAGGATTACGATAAAGGCGTTCTGAGCAAAGAGGCTATTGCCGAGATTACTGATTTTGCCAACAAACAGGGCGTGCCAACGGTGGTTGATCCCAAGAAGCGTAACTTCCTGTCGTATCAGAATACAACCCTTTTTAAGCCCAATCTGAAAGAATTACGCGAAGGATTGAAAGTCGATTTTGATGTCGATGACCCCGAAGAGTTTCAGGCGGCTGTTGACCAACTGAAGCAGCAACTGAATGTAAAGGGTGCGCTGATTACCCTTTCAGAGCGAGGGGTATTTATTGACTTCAACGGGGAGAAGCAGAAACTTCCGGCTCACATCCGCAAAATTGCCGACGTGTCGGGCGCGGGCGATACCGTTATCAGTATTGCTGCCTGCTGTGTTGCTCTAAAACAACCCCCACATGTTATTGCTGGATTGTCGAACCTGGGTGGTGGACTGGTTTGTGAATCAGTTGGCGTAGTACCAATCGACAAAGCTAAATTGAAAGAAGAAGCGAAAGAGAATCTGTTTGGTTAGCCTGAGTATTTGGCCTTTCGACCGAACTATGGCTTAACATATAATTGGTGGCTGTTGCAAAAGTCTGGATGAAGTCAAATGACCCTGATTCGTGGCTTCGAACCGGATCATTCACTCGCTAAAAGTTGGCTGTTTATTGAGCAAGTTCGCGGTTGTTCCGACTTTTGCAACAGCCACATTAGTTATAAACCCGTCTGAGAAAAGTACAAACTGTGACTTTTAACACAGTTTGTACTTTCCCTATCATCACCTGATTAAACATCAAACGGCTCCTAATTCCTTCACCGCGTCGACAAAACACCGGGCTTTATCGCGGTCGGTATCGGGGTAGATACCATGACCGAGGTTAGCGATGTAATGCTGATGACCAAAACTGTCGAACATCCGTTTCACTTCGGCCCGAATCTGGGCAAAATCGGCATAGAGTACACAAGGGTCCAGATTACCCTGCAATACCCGGTCGGGAATCAACTGCCGCGACTCATGCGGGTCCATGTTCCAATCCAGGCCAACCACGTCGCAGCTTAGCTGGCCGATTTCCTGTCGGGCAAAAAAGGCACCTTTTGCAAAAACGGTGATGGGTACTTCGCGGTCCGGCGTTCCGGTGATCAGATCGCAGATTTGCTTGATATAAGGCAGCGAGAATGTCCGGTACTGTTCGGGCGAGAGAATACCTGCCCAGGAATCGAAAATCTGTACCAGATCGGCCCCTGCCCGGATCTGGGCCTGCAAATAGCCTATCGTGCTGTCCGTAATTTGCTGGAGCAATGCGTGGGCAAAATCGGGGTCGGTATAGAGTAGCTTTTTGGCAATCGAGAAGGTTTTGGAACCTTTGCCCTCCGTCATGTAACAGAAAATAGTGAACGGTGCCCCGGCAAATCCGATCAGTGGAACTCGGCCATTCAACTCTTTCTTGGTCAACTTGATGGCATCCAGTACATAACCCAGATCACTTCCAGCATCCGACACCCGTAGCCGTTTGAGGTCGTCCATCGTGCGGACTGTTTCGGGAAAAACAGGGCCCCGGCTCTCGATCATCTCGTAAGGTAACCCCATCGCTTCGGGAATCACCAGAATGTCGGAGAAGATAATGGCCGCATCGACTCCAAACGCATCGACGGGCTGAATGGTCACTTCGGCAGCCAGTTCGGGGGTTTTGGCCAGGGTGATGAAACTACCAGCCTGTTCGCGAACGGCACGGTACTCAGGCAACACGCGCCCGGCCTGCCGCATCATCCAGACCGGAGCTCGCTCGGTCAGTTCGCCCCGTGCGGTGCGGAGCAGCAGATCATTTTGTAAAGTCATACCGCAAAAGTACGCTTGCAAGCCGAAATTTCAGGCCGTGAAGTCGGGTTGCTCCCAAACCATTTTATAATTCGCCAATTTTGCCGAAAAATCGCCTTTATATGCCCACACTTTTTATCGATACTGAGCGTCTGCGTGATCTTAACAGTGGGTTAGGGCAGGTCTGTTTGCATCTTGGTCAGGAACTTGTACGTCAGGCACCCGTCGGATGGCAGCTAACGTTTCTGGTGCCAACTGGCAAAACAGGTATTTTCGGCAACTCGGTGAGTTACCTAGAAGCCTCCTGGACTCGCAAATTCTGGATACCAGGTCAGTATGATGTATGGCATTGTTTGCACCAGGATTCGGCTTATCTGCCCCGGCAGGCAAAACTCATCCTGACGATTCACGACCTTAATTTTCTTGAACGATCAGATTATTCGGAGCGTACCAAAGCGCGTAAACTGACCCGATTACAAAATAAAGTCAACCGGGCGACGGCCTTAACCGCCATTTCTCAATATACGGCATCGGTGGTTCGTGAACAGTTGTTAACCGATAAACCAATACAGGTTATTCCGAATGGAGTAGCTGTTAATCCGGCGGATACCCCAACAGAACCGCCGAAATCAGCATGGGCTGATTCATTGGTCGATGCGCCCTTTTTTCTGTTTGTGGGCGTTATTCACCCCAAAAAAAACGTTCTTACCTTACTGCCTATGCTGGAGGCCTTTCCGGATTACCGATTGGTACTGGCTGGTCCTGACGGGCATCCCTATGCTCAGCACATTCGCGAGCAGGCGGTAAAGTTGGGCATTGCTGACAGACTGCTAATGCCCGGCCCCGTCGATGAATCAATAAAACTGTGGCTTTATACGCATTGTACAGCCTTCTTGTTCCCATCTTTATCGGAAGGATTTGGTTTGCCCGTAGCCGAAGCCATGGCATTCGGAAAGCCCGTGTTTATTTCCCGGCTCACCAGCCTACCCGAAGTAGGCGGAAAGGAAGCCTATTATTTTGAAAATTTTGAGCCTGAGTCTATGGCCCAAACGCTGGATGAAGGCTTGCGGGATTTTAACCAGAACCCCCTCCGTCAGGAGCGTCTGCGCCGACGAGCCGCCACGTTTAGCTGGCCTGATGTTGCCAAAACGTATTGGGAGTTGTACAGAAATTTAGTTTCGTAGGCTAGCTGTATAACTGATAATAGGGGCTTATGGAAATATACCCATTAATCACTTTTTTGCACCGATTTGAATACAGATTGGTGAAACTTACTATAACTCAGCATATAGCTTACACCAAGAGCGGCTAGGGTGGCTAATGTGGCCTCATACACGTAGGGAGGAAATAACTGCGCCCAGTAGACTAAAGCAATTGCGAATCCATATAGTAGCAGATTGATTGGCAAGAATCGGGTTATCACGTAGATGGCTTTTGGTGATAAATTCCGTTTTAAACCATTCTGTTGGAGTAGAAACCGGCAAGCCTGTATAAGCAAGCCTATTGTTGAGCCCAGAGCAAAACCACCCAATGGGGTAAGTAATAGTCTATCAACAGTACATGAAGTGGGGCGCGCTACATGGGTGGTTGCCCAGTATACCATGCTGTAAATCAATAGAGGTACTAGTAGATGAGGCCATTTACGTTGCTGCTGAACGTAATTCATAAAAAGCGTATCATATCGTCGGAAGGTAACCTGATTATATTGCTGCTCCATTTTCTGTAGCCCTTTTCGGCCGCCAAAGGCTTTTTGAACCTCGGTTAACGCGGTTTCAAACGTCATGCCCTGCGTCATGTATTCGGTGAGGGCGACCGTGTAATGGTCGGTCAGTTCAAGAATCAATTCTTCGTTCGTGAGCAAATTGACTTCCCGAAGATGATAATCAAGATCGGCTTGTTGGCTAGGGGTAAGCATAGTGGTTAAGCAAGTTTAGGTCTATTCTTTCTATAAAGACGATCCCAAAGGAGTTCAGTAGTGGCAAGTTCAATAAGGATAAAGCCTGTGATGATAATTGAGGATATGAATGGGTAACGCAAAAGGATTTGTTCAATAGGAAGCCATATCCGCACGAAGATGCTGAGGTTCATAAATGAGGTAATAACCTGAAGTAGTATACGTAGTTCGTTGCTGAAGGCTTTTGCCTGACTGGGTTGTTGGAATTCCTGTATTAATTGAAAGAATGCCATTCCGTACAGCATTGCATTCAAAATAATAACACCAACCACCAGTCCAGCAAGTAGCCAACTAGTGTTCCAAATTAAAGTCAATCCATTGGCTAATGTCTGTGTATTGTAATAAACCAGAAGCAGCAGTAGGCAGGTAATAACCAAGCGAGGTAAGCGGAAGTAACTGGCTATTTTCTGTCGGATAATGCGCCCATTATTCTGTGCCTGTGCCTTCTGAAACTCTTCCTCCATTTTCCGTAGCCCCTTTCGTCCACCAAAGCCATTATGGATTTCCTGAATGACTGCTTCGAATTGTATACCATTCGTTACTCGTTCTTCAATGTCTTCTGCATAATGGTCTTTGAGTTCGGCGATTAGCTCTTCGTTGACCAACCAGTTGTCTTTCCGTAAATGGCGGTCAATGGCTTGAAGTTGATCGGTACTGAGCATGGCTTTAGGCGAGTTTATAATAGAACTTTTTATAGAAAAGCTGAACAAAACTAAGGCTATACAGTAGGGTCAGTAGGCAAATCAGGACAGATACTATTGGGTAGGTTTGTAAAAAATCGTGAATAGTATGTGAGCCTTTTTCAGAAAAGCCATTGGTCAGATTGAGGCTGATCTGTAATAGGTTTATGGGAATCATACCTTGATTTTGAAAGTACTGCCACACCAGTTTACCCGTTGAAATGCGCTGATCGACGCTTTTGAAATACCCCCATACCAGTAGTACTAATGGAGATAACGCGAGATAGAAAATACTGGTAGCTACTGTGTCGGGAGGGAGTAAAGGGACAAGTATCAAAAGAAGTAAACACAGCAGGGCAGTCGATAGAATTGTGGGCCAGCGAAAATAACTTTTCAGAATGGCCCTATGCTGAATGCGCACCTGCCGGACGATACTTTTTTCATAGTCCTTTTGTATGTGATCAAGGCCTATGCCACCACCTAACTCGAACCAGGCCCATTTACTCGCTTCATCGAATGACTGTCCTGCTGCCATCTTCTGTTCGGTAAGTGTAGCATAGTGGTCAACTAATTCAGCTAGTAAATCGTCGTAGGTAATGGACGCCAACCCGATCAGGTCGTGCCGTAGAGCCGTAATTTGTTTATTCGAAAGTGACATGTTTAATGTTTAAAGGCTCGGTTTCAGTTTCAAGACCAGATTCAGGTTTTCCAGAAAGGCGGTTAAATCGGCGATGCGTCCGGCGGCTTCGGTATGCCCGATTTTGGTGAGCGAGTAGTATTTACGGGCGCGACCATCCACAATCTGTGTTTCGGTAGTTAGTAACCCTTCGGCTTCGAGTTTGTGCAAGGCTGGGTATAAAGCCCCTTCAGTAATGGTCATTTCACCAGCCGTTAGTTCCTTCACCTTCTGCGTAATCTCGTAGCCATACATCTTGTCACGATCTTCCAGTAGACGTAGAATAATCACCGACAGGCTACCTTTCAATAAAGAGGAGTTATTGGACGTGTTCATGCATCAAATATACACAAAGAAATTATATACATCCAAATCTTAGGTATAGGCCTGAATCGGGATTTAGCTGATTTACGGATGAATAGGATTTCGTAGATGTATGGATTCGCAATGCGAGCAAAATCTGTTTAATCCCTAAATCAGATAAATTCCGCCGGGCCGACGTTTCGGTTATCTTTGCACCACGAATGAAAACATATAGTCGATTACTCTCGTTTGCCAGACCACTGGGTCGTTTCCTGGCGCCATTTGTGTTGACGTCGCTGATTGCCAGTGTGTTTGGTGTGCTTAATTTTACGTTGCTGATTCCTTTGCTGAGTATCCTGTTCGAACAGATCGATGCCAAACGGATGCAGGCGTTTCTGAATCAACCGGCTCCCTCCATTACCTCATCGCCGACCGAGGCCTTCAATTATTACTTTGCTCAGGTATTTCAGGAGTATGGTAAAATCGGTGCTCTCCAATTTGTGTGCGGTATTATTATCGTATCGGTTTTGCTAAGTAATGTTTTTAAATATCTGTCGATCAGACAACTAGAGTCGTTCAAGGCCCGGATGGTGGCTACCCTGCGTGAAACCGTTTTTAGCCGGACAATTCACCTGCACCTGGGTTTCTTCTCCAACGAACGGAAAGGAAATCTGATGTCGCGCATTACGACAGATGTGCAGGAGGTCGAAAACTCCATTGCCAATACGTTGTCGGCCGGGTCGAAAGAAGTGTTTTTGCTGATCGGCTACATCATTGCTTTACTCAGCATTTCGGTAAAACTGACGCTGTTTGCTATCATCGTTATTCCGATTTCGGGTGGGTTTATTGCCACATTGGTTCGACGGATGAAACGCGATGCTCAGGAAGGTCAGCAACGCCTGAGTAGCCTGGTAAGTTTGCTCGACGAAACCTTTGGGGGTATGCGAGTGGTAAAAGGCTTTGTGGCTGAAGGATTTATTCTCAATAAGTTTCGGCAGGAAAACGAAGGCTATCGACAGGCTGTTCGGTCGCTGGCAAACCGCCGGGAACTGGCGTCTCCCTTTTCTGAAGTGATGGGTGTGGCAGTGGTAGCCGGAATCTTGCTCTACGGTGGATCGCTGGTACTGAGTGGTCAATCAGACCTGACAGCCGCCCAATTTATTGCCTACATTGCTATTTTCTCGCAGGTGACGCGCCCGGCCAAAGATATTTCCAACGCCTTTAGTGGTTCGCAGCGGGGCCTGGCGTCGGGCGAGCGGGTTCTGGAACTGATCGACACCCAATCGGCTGTTCAGGATAAACCCGGAGCTATTACACTCAGTACGTTTAGCGACCGGATTTCGGTACAGTCTGTATCGTTTGCCTACAATGAAGATACGCCCGTATTGCGCAACATTAGTTTTGACCTGACTAAAGGCAAAACCATTGCCCTGGTTGGTTCATCAGGGGGGGGGAAATCGACCATTGCCGATTTGATTCCCCGTTTTTATGACCCAACATCAGGTAATATTCGAATCGACGGGGTGGATTTGCGCGACTGTACAATGGCTTCGCTACGGGCTCAGATGGGTATTGTGACGCAGGAGAGTATTCTGTTCAACGACACCATTTTTAACAACATCGCTTTTGGTAGTAAAGCGACCGAAGCCCAGGTAATGGAAGCCGCTCGGATTGCGAATGCCCACGAATTCATCATGGCGCAGCCCGACGGTTACCAGACCATCATTGGCGATCGAGGTGGCAAACTGTCGGGGGGACAGCGTCAGCGTATCAGCATTGCCCGTGCGATTCTGAAAAATCCGCCGATTCTGATTCTGGATGAAGCTACATCGGCCCTTGATACCGAATCGGAAAAACTGGTGCAGGAAGCACTAACTCGTCTGATGGCCAACCGGACAACGCTCGTTATTGCCCATCGACTGAGTACTATCCAACACGCCGATGAGATTCTGGTCGTCAATCAGGGACGCATTGTGGAGCGCGGGCGTCATGATGAATTACTCTCGCTGGACGAAGGCTTTTACCGAAAGCTGAGCACGATGCAAAATGTATAGCTGTTGTAAAGCGGGTGGAAACCCGCAATGGTGGCTGATGGCGCGGGTTTCCACCCGCCTTACTTGCTCGCCTTACTAAGGACAATCCTCCAGTCGGGACCGCTGAACACTTTATATTTCTCTGAGAAATTTCCCTGATTGATAGCTATTGAGAAGTTGAGCAGACTGTTGATGTAGGCTACGTCGTCGCCAACGGGTGCTTCGCCGAAGGTATTGACGAACGTAACGGATTTGTCGTATAGCGATTGATCGTTCTGAAAAATCTGCACCCGAACCATGGCCCCCGGTTTTATGTCAAGCTGGTCAATCATCGACTTGGGGATATTGCTCCAGATATTCCCGTACTGAATATCCAATACCGGGATGGTCCCCTTCAACATACCATTGGCTGTTTCCGCTTTTTGGTAGGGTAATCGTACGACTTCGGTTGGTAATTTAGGGCCAACCTGTTCGAAACGAATGGTATGTGAGGCTAGTCGGGCGGCTGTATAGGCATACACATCACGCCCGTGAAAGGTGTATGACTGGTTTGAATTCCGTAGTCGGTTGATTGCTTCGTCAATCTGCCGGACCTGGCCAATACCCAGATGCTCGGCTACCAGCGTCAAAGTTCCGTTATCGGGCGTTACGATATAGTGACCCGATTTAGTCAGCAGCACGACCGAATGTCGTTCGGTCCCAACACCCGGATCGCAAACGGATACAAACACCGTGCCTTTGGGGTAGTAAGGAACCGTTTGATGCAATCGATAGGCGGCCTCCCAAATGTTGTAAGCCGGAATGTCGTGTGTAAGGTCGAATAATTTGAGCGCAGGTGATACGCCCATTGCTACCCCTTTCATGGCGGATACAGCCCCATCTTTTAGCCCAAAATCAGACTGGAAAACGACGATTCCATTTTGGGCATTGCTTGATTGCGAGGCAAATAGCCAGAGAAAGAGAGCGAGTTTGTAAAGATTATGCATGATGGTAGGAGGTTACGGTATCGAGGAATTATAAATCACCTTTCGGTATTTTCATGAGAGCTGTATAGATAGGCAATCAGACCACTGCCAATCACACTTATAAGATCTGTTACCGTAAACATAAGGTGAATCCAGTTGAGATCGATAGGCAGGAGCGTCAGGAAATAACCGAGTAAATAAATTCCCCAACTACCGATAACCGATAGGGCCGTCAGGCGGATAAGCGGTTGTTTGCTGAGTGCGCCACCCGCCAGTTGATTACGCAGTCGGTTTAGCGTAAACAGGATGAATACATAATCGATGAGGGCAATCAGACCCCAGGTCAGCTTCGGCCCGATCTGAATCTCATTGTCGAACGATAGTTGTTCGTGCCCTATATAACTGGCAATCACCATGAAAAAAGCTGATAGCAATAAGGACGCGAGTGGGTGTTTAATGGATTCGAACCGGATAGTAGTGATAAGAAGAAGATGCAGGAGCAACAATGGAGTAGTTATGAACCAGCCCATATAGCGGTACTGACCAAGGGCGTTATAGGACTCACGCAGCAGCGTTTGGCGGTCGTTCGGGTCCGTGACAGTAGGTAACTCCGCCAATACATCCCGGTAATAAGCTTGCAACAGATAATACACAAAGCTCAATGTTAACGCACAAATAGCCAGCAGATTGGGCATCTGGCTATAGAGTGGTCGTATGGGAGAAAGTGATAGTTTGGTTGAAGAAAGCAGTATGAAGACAAAGTTGCCGACAAAGGCCAGCATCGCTACAATTAGAAAAAAATAGGTAATTATAGGCAGGATGCCTGCTGTACCTGCCGTTGGAATAAATGAGTTGGCTACGTCCATAAACACAAAAAAGGGAGGCATGAATATACCTCCCTTTTCTATATAGCCCTTGGAACCGGGTTTTTATTTTTGCATTCCCTTAATCTGCTCGATTTCTTTCTTCGATCTGTCGATCAACTGCTGGGCGTACGTCCGCAGTGTTTCGTTTTTACCGTATTGCAGGTAGGTAGTAGCCATATCGATAGCGTCCTGACGCTGATCGGCCAGTAAGGTAGCGAAGTTTTTATCCAGATTGCTGGTCAGTTTGTCGCTGGTGCCGGTTTGCTGCAATTTCAGGTTCATGGCCTCAATGTTGCGACTTTGCTGTTGTGTAAACGCCTGGTTCGGGCGAGTAGGCTTCAACTGGCGCATTGTACCATCGACCAGATTGATATCGGCTTCGGTAGCTGGCAACAGCGTTTTTGCCATTTTCAATAGCGATGTATCCTTGCCATTTTGAATTTCCTGTTTCAACAAATCCTGAGCGCCCTGAGCATGAATCTTCGCCTGAAAGGCATAATCAAAGTCAGGGTCTCCAGTGGCTACCAGTTTCTTTATTTTCGTAACCGTCTGTTGTAATGGGGTCAATAAGGCAGTTTTAGCCGGGTCATTGGCTGACTGGGTTGACGTGGCGGCACTTGTGGTTGCCTGAGCACAGGCGGCAAACGAAATTCCAGACAGAGAGAAGGCTAATCCCCAGATCACTAAATTGGATTGTAGCGTTTTCATGCTTTGTAAATGGTTTTTTACAGACAATATCAATCGCCTAAGTAAACGGATTATATACTAAAGACAAAAATGAAGCCAGAAGGTTTAGTTGAATTAATAAGGATTGTTCAAATAAATAAGCATAGTAAATAAAAAAAGGGTCTGACTATGACCCCTTTATGTTATAAAAAGCTGCTATTATAACCGTATGATCTCGGCACCGATAGCGTTCAGCCGGGTATCGATATTCTGGTAACCGCGGTCGATCTGCTCGATGCTGTCGATAATGCTGGTTCCTTTGGCCGACATAGCCGCAATGAGCAATGCAACGCCCGCCCGAATATCGGGCGACGACATGCGAATACCTTTTAGGGGCATCTGCCGATTGAGACCTACCACCGTAGCCCGGTGCGGATCGCACAGAATAATCTGAGCCCCCATGTCGATGAGTTTATCCACAAAGAAGAGTCGACTTTCGAACATTTTCTGGTGGATAAGCAGCGTTCCCTGTGCCTGAACCGCTGTTACCAGCACAATGCTCAGTAAATCGGGCGTGAATCCTGGCCAGGGAGCATCGGCAACGGTCATCATACCACCATCCAGAAACGTCTCGATCTGGTAATGCTCCTGGGCGGGAATGTAAATATCGTCGCCCCGGAATTCCATCTGAATTCCCAGTCGCTTAAACTGGTCGGGGATGATGCCCAGCTCAGAAATCCGGCAGTTTTTGATCGTAATTTCCGACTGGGTCATGGCCGCCAGACCGATAAACGAGCCAATTTCGATCATATCGGGCAACATGGTGTGCTCAGTACCTTTCAGTTCCGATACGCCTTCAATAGTCAGCAGGTTGGAGCCAACCCCCGAAATTTTAGCGCCCATCGAATTGAGCATCCGGCTGAGTTGCTGTAGGTAGGGTTCACAGGCCGCATTATAAATGGTGGTAATTCCTTCAGCCATAACAGCGGCCATGAGCACGTTGGCCGTCCCCGTTACCGACGCTTCGTCCAGCAGCATATAGGTGCCTCGTAGGTTACTGGCATCAACCTGATAATAACCACCATCATTCGCATCATAGTTAAACTGGGCACCCAGCTTCTCAAAGCCGAGAAAATGGGTATCCAACCGACGACGTCCAATTTTATCGCCACCTGGCCGTGGAATTCGTCCTTTTTTGAATCGAGCCAGCATAGGACCCAGCAGCATAACCGAGCCCCGCAGGGCGGCTGCTTTTCGCTTATATGTCTCGGATTCCAAATACTCCAGATTAACATCACTGGCCTGGAAACGGTACGAACTTTCACCAATTTTGGTAACCCAAACCCCTAAATCGCCCAGCAGGTCGATGAGCTGGTTGACATCGCGAATGTTCGGGATATTATGAATCACAACAGGCTCCTTGGTGAGCAGTACAGCACAAAGAATCTGTAAGGCTTCGTTTTTTGCTCCTTGCGGAATAAGTTCGCCTTTGAGTCGGCGTCCACCTGTAATTTGAAAAGATGCCATTTAGGAAATTATGAATAATGTATAATGAATAATGTACAATGAATAATGCTGTTGATAGCTGTGCCAACATTGCACATTATTCATTGTACATTATTCGTTAAAAATTACCGTCTTCGACGGTCGTTGTTTCGGTTTGGGCCACCTGAGCCGCCGTTGCGATTGCCGAAATTTCGGTTGCCATCGCGGTTTTGGCGCCCCTGATTAGAGCCTGGCCCATTATTTCGGTTGCCAAAGTTTCGGTTGCCTCCATCGCGGTTCTGGCGTCCCTGATTCGACCCTCCGTCGCGGTTACGATCATTGCGATAATTCGTATTGCCGCTGATACGCTGGGGCTGATCACCTGTACGCTCGCGCGGGGTAGACTCCACCAGCCCTTCTTCTCGGATGAGCTTGATATCGTCGTAAAGTTTTCCGTTCGAAATTTCGATCAGGCTTTGATAGATGGTTTCATCTTCGACCGATTCTTTATTCCAGGCCTGGTAAAACGTGCGCATCAGGCGAGTCAGGTATGAAACAAACGCTCTACGTTCTTCCTGATCTTCCAGCGCAACGGCTTTTGCTACCAGTAAATCCACATTCCGGCCAAAATGTTTGAATTTCAGATGGTGCGTGTTGTAGGGAACACGCTGTGGCTTTTTACCCAGGGCTTCTTCCGATGGAGGGGGATAGGGGCTGTCGACATCGAGAGTAAAGCCCGACATGATATACAGATCGTCCCACAGTTTGTTGTAGTAGTCCTGTCCATCCTTCATGTTGGGATGAATCTGCCGCATTAACTCGATCAGGATATGTGCGTAGCGGGTACGCTTCTCCCGATCTTCAATGTTGACCATGTTGTCAACCAGCTTTTGGATACTGCTGCCGTATTCTTTCAAAGGCCTTGCCTGGTTTATGTCAATAAGAAAACAAAAGTACGAAGAAAGGACCAAGCGGCAAGGGGCAAAGAAGTAGGGGCATAGGGAATAAGCAAGTGGGAAAGGTTACCTTTGTCATCGACTTCTATTTAGTACCCCTATGTCCTATACTCCCACCTCTTTGCTAACCCGTTACCGCTCCGAAATCACCGATACCATTCGTCTGAGCGTTCCGATTATCATTGCTCAGTTGGGTGTCGTATTGATGGGTGTTACGGATAATCTATTCGTTGGGCGGCTGCTGGGGGCGGTTCCACTAGGGGCTGCCGGGCTGGCCAATTCATTGTCGTTCCTGATGTCGAGTATTGGAGTAGGCGGTTTAACGGTAGTGGCGGCTCTGGTGTCGAAGTCGCAAAACCAAAACGACCCGGCTGCGGTGAACCGACTGTTTCGGGCAGGGCTACGGGTGGGACTTTTGCTGAGTTTCATTTTAGGGAGTCTTTCGGCCTTATTAGCGTTTAATTTTGATCTGTTCGGTCAGAGTGCGGAAGTAACGCGGCTGTCCCGTGATTTTATGCTGATTCTGAGCGCGTCCTTAGTACCGCTGATGGTTTTTGTGGGTGCTCGCCAGCTGTGCGATGGGTTGCGCTATCCACGAGTCGCTATGGCCATTACGCTTTCGGCCCTCTTCCTGAATGCACTGTTTAACTATTTACTCATTAAAGGGATGGGGCCCTTTCCGGCGATGGGGTTGATGGGGTCGGCAATCGCTACGCTCCTATCGCGAACGTTTATGGCGGGAGCTATGCTGATGTACATTTATCGGTCAGATCGCTTTAAACCATTTCTACTTCCCCAATTCCGGGCATTACCAACGAATGCCGAAGCCTGGGAAATTCTGCGGCTCTGTATACCGGGCGGCTTAACTTTCTTCTTTGAGGTAGCTACGTTTTCACTAGCGGTAGTGATTGTGGGCTGGCTTGGGGAGGATCGACTGGCCGCTCACCAGATTGCGATCAATATGGCATCGGTGACGTATATGATGGCTACAGGTATTTCGTCGGCAGCCGCTATACGGGTAAGCGCGTCAGTAGGGCGGGGAAGTCGGGAAGGGGTTCGGCGGGCAGGGATAGCGGCTTTTATGCTGTCGATCAGTTTCATGACGCTGATGGCCTTGGTCTTTCTAACGGCCAACGAATGGCTGGTTACCCTCTACATCCGCGACAATCCGGCCGTAATGCACATTGCGGCTTCACTGGTTATCATTGCCGGCGTGTTCCAGCTTTCCGACGGAGTTCAGGTTGTGGCATTGGGGAGTTTGCGGGGGCTATCCGATGTGAATGTTCCAACGCTGATTACTCTCTTTTCGTATTGGATTGTGGCCTTACCCTTAAGCTACGTATTAGCCTTTCCGCTAGGTCTGGACGCCATTGGTGTCTGGATTGGCTTATTGGCTGGCCTAACCATAGCAGCCGTTCTGCTTACCTGGCGGTTTTTTCGTAGGGTGAAGCTAGTCCAGCTGCCTGCTTTTACTTCATCCTCTTCCCCTCTACTAGAACAGGAAAAGGGAACTTAATTGGCCAATGCCTACCCTTTGCTGTTGTAAGAGGGGAGACGATCATCGCATACGTTCCAGCAACTCGGCACGAGTTGGCCGATTGGCCGTTAGTTCATAAGCAATACCCTGTCGGTCAAGGTCATCCATGAACGAAACATAACTTTCCTTCTCCACGGTGAAAACGTACCAGTTCTCGTAGGGTTCATTGAAGGTTTCAACCTCAGTCAGCGATGACTGCCTTTGCAGGCTTTGGAATTGTGCTGTTTCAAGATCGGCTTGTTTAATAAGAAAATACCACACAGTTTGTAACGCGGGTGGCCCCGCAATTTTCAGTCCACATGTATACTTGCGGGTTTCCACCCGCGTTACAAACTGAAAAGCCTGCATCTCGGTTCGAAATGCAGGCTTTTCAGGATTAAAATGAGGCAACTCGCTACATTTTCTTATTCACGGCCAGATTTGATGCCAGAATGTAGTCGGCCAATACCAGACCAGCTTCATTCAGATACAGGTCTTTTTTCTTCTTGGCAGTCGCTGCAGTTGATGGCGTGCCGGTTTCCTCGGTCGTAGCCGACATTTGCGAAACTTTGTTGGCAGCAGCCCGTTTGCGCTCCGCTTCTTCCCGCTCTTTCCGACGTTTCGACTCCTGGAGTGATACGACTGTATTTTCTTTCGCTTTCTTGAAATCGGCTAAGTCCTGCGCCAGCTTTTTCAGCTCTGGGTCCGATTTCAGCCGTTGCTCAAAACGATCGCGGAGACGAGTAAGTACTTTATCGTCCAGATCGTTCGACTGCTCATAGCGCGTTGAGTTAATATGATCCCAGGGTAATGCGCTTGGCTGTGAGCTTTCACCGTACTCTTCGGCTGAGAAAGCAGAAGGCAATTCTACATCGGGCGTTACCCCTTTGTGTTGCGTACTGCTGCCGTTGATCCGGTAGAATTTCTGAATAGTCATTTTCACCTGACCTACTTTCTCCGGTTCTTTGGGAAGCCACTGGTTCAGATCGATCAGCGTTTGCACGGTGCCTTTCCCGAAGGTTTGACCACCGACGATAATGCCCCGCTTATAATCCTGAATGGCAGCCGCAAAAATTTCGGAAGCCGATGCGCTGAAGCGGTTTACCAGAACGGCCAGCGGACCGTTATAAACCGTTGTTCCACCGTCTTTATCGGCATACACCTCGGTTTCGCCAGATGATTCTTTCACCTGAACTACCGGACCTTTCGGAATAAAGATACCCGTCAGGTCAATGGCTTCGGTAAGCGAACCACCGCCGTTGTCGCGCAGGTCAATGACAATACCGTCTACTTTTTCGCCTTTAAGTTCTTCGACAAACTTCTTCACATCGCTTGTGGTGCTGCTGAAGCCTTCTTCACGCTTACGGGCACCTTCGAAATCGCGATAGAACATTGGAATGTTAATCACACCGATTTTGAAGGGTTTACCATTGTCGGTTACTTCAATGATTTCTTTTTTGGCACGCTGCTCTTCCAGTTTGATCTTCTCCCGCACCAGTCGGATTTCTTTTGGTGGAGCACCCGCAATAGCATCGGGCGAGACAATCTGAATCCGTACAACGGTCCCTTTGGGGCCTTTAATAAGTTTGACGACTTCATCGACCTGCCAGTTCATGGTGTTGACCATTGCTCCATTATCGCCTTGTGCCACCCCGGCAATTTTATCATTTACTTTGATCAAATTGCTTTTAAAGGCCGGGCCACCGGGCAACACCTGCGTTATCTTGATATACTCACCGTCTTCCTGAAGCATGGCACCAATCCCTTCCAGCGACTGGCTCATTTCCTGATTGAACCGATCGGCATTGGTTGGCGAGAAATAGTTCGTATGTGGGTCGAGAGCTTCAGCAAAGGAATTCATATAAATCTGGAATACATCGGCACTCTTGATGCGGTTGTAAGCTTTATCCAGATTCGCGTAACGCTGGTTCATGGTAGCCACAACAGCACTATCTTTCCGATTACCCAGTCGCAGTTCCAACTCCTGATTTTTCAGGATCTTACGCCATAGGTCGTTTTGCTCTTCAACCGTTTTAGGCCAGGGGGCTTTCTCTCGATCAGTATTGAAGGATTCGTCTTCGGTGAACGTGAACGGCTTTTTAAGCTGTTCTTTCACAAAATCGCTGCGCTCTTTGAACCGTTTACGGAACACATTATACAGGTCATAAGCGGCCGTTAAATCACCATTGATCAGGGCATCATCGATCTGATAACGGTATTTTTCGAACGACGCGACATCCGATGCCAATAAATACGTTTTATTACCGTCGAGTTCTTTGAGGTAATTGTCCCACACAACTGACGAGAGCGAGTCATTGAGCCGCACCTTCCGATAGTGGTAGGTCGTCAATAGTTTCGCTACCAGTTGTTCGACCCGCTCCTGGGAAACAGTCGGCTTCAAATCATCGGCTGTCGACGATTGAGACGAGGTTTGTAGGGACGAAGCGTGGCCTACAGCACCATTCGAGGGCAAATCCGGCTGAAAACTCAGCATCAGCACGGGCATAAGAGTCACCAGATACTTCTTCATCTATTATTACCCAGGTTAACGGCGAAAGAGCGAAAGAATGAAAGAGTGAAACTGAACCACTGGTGCAAAACGATTTGGTTCCAATTCACTCTTTCGCTCTTTCATTCTTTCGCTCTTTGGTTATTGTTTTACAATATCAAGTAACTCAACATCGAATACTAATGTTGAGCCGGGTTTAATATCGGCACCGGCACCCCGGTCGCCATAAGCTAAATCAGAGGGGATATAGAGTTTCCATTTAGAGCCAACGGGCATCAACTGGAGCGCTTCAGTCCAGCCTCTGATGACTTCGCCTACACCAAATTCAGCAGGTTGACCGCGCTTGATAGAACTGTCAAATTCAGTACCATCCAGCAATCGGCCAGCATAATGCACTTTCACCCGATCAGTAGCTGTCGGTTTAGGACCGGTACCTTCTTTTTCAATAGAGTATTGCAAACCACTGGCTGTGGTTACTACACCCGTCTTGGTTTTATTCTCGGCCAGAAATGCTTCACCAATTTTTTTGTTCTCAGCCGATGCCTTCATGGCCTCTGCATTTTTGGCGACCATCTGCTTCTGGTAAAAATTCTGAATAACCTGCTGAACCTGATCCATCGACAGCAGCATCGTACCCCCTTTGAGGGCTTCATCAAGACCCTGAGCAATCAGCGCTGAATTGACATCTTTTGGACCTTGCTGCTTGATATTCTGGGCGATACTGACGCCGATGCTATAGCTAAGAGAATCGCGTTCGGAGGTTAAAGTGCCTTTTGCTGGCTTGGGAGCCAGGGCTGTTTTTGGGGCCAAAGCAGGTTTTTTTACGGCAGGCTTTTTGACTTGGGCGGTGGCGGAACCAGCAACTACTAATGCCGATACAGTACCGGCCAGCATCCATTGATTAAACTTCATGCGAAAATAAAACGGGTGTAATTGAATTGAGACCTAATACTACTGAAACGTGAATGAATAGGATAAAAGTTTAACGATAAGCAGGTTCGGCTAAAAAATGTTGATGAGGGGGCTGTCAATTTCAGC
The DNA here is from genome assembly GCF_002056795.1 of Spirosoma aerolatum. Lineage (NCBI taxonomy): Bacteria > Pseudomonadati > Bacteroidota > Cytophagia > Cytophagales > Cytophagaceae > Spirosoma > Spirosoma aerolatum. Next base: position 1,151,470 of record NZ_CP020104.1, read on the forward strand.
CTAATCCTGTCGCTGATCAGGCAAATAAAAGTAGTTGAAAATTTGGCAGAAATCAATTTTAGCCCCTTAAAGTACCGTTAATTTGGATGAACGGTCGTTCAGCGCCAGCCAATGGTGCGCACTTTTGATGAGGAATATCGGAAAAGTCTAAGATTCAGTCGTTATTTCTTCATTTCATCGTATTTTTATTAAATTTTAATCGTACCTTTGCGGCCGAAAAAATAAACTAAATTTCCCTCTCACATATATGGAATCCGTAAGACCCGACGAGATATCAGCGATCCTCCGCCGTCAACTGGCCGGAACACAATCTGAAGCTGAACTCGAAGAAGTCGGTACGGTGCTGCAAATCGGCGACGGCGTAGCGCGTATCTACGGCCTCTCGAAGGTGCAGGCCGGTGAATTGCTGTCGTTCGAGAATGGGCTTCAGGCCATGGCTCTAAACCTTGAAGAAGATAACGTTGGCGCTGTATTGCTCGGCGATTATTCGGAAATCAAAGAAGGCGATACCGTTAAGCGTACCAATCAGATTGCTTATGTAAACGTAGGTGATGGTATTCTTGGCCGCGTTGTCAATACCCTTGGTCTGCCGATTGATGGTATGGGCCCTATTCAGGGTGAGTTGTTTCCCATGCCGATGGAGCGCAAAGCACCAGGTGTAATTTTCCGTCAGCCGGTAAACGAGCCACTTCAAACGGGTATCAAAGCTATCGATGCTATGATCCCCATCGGTCGTGGTCAGCGTGAATTGATTATCGGTGACCGTCAGACGGGTAAAACCGCTGTGGCCATTGATACCATCATCAACCAGAAAGAATTTTACGACAAAGGCCAGCCCGTTTACTGTATTTATGTTGCCTGCGGTCAGAAAGCCTCAACCGTAAAACAGGTAGAAGCTACGCTGCGGAAAGCGGGGGCTATGGATTACACGGTGATTGTGGCGGCCAACGCTTCGGACCCTTCGCCGATGCAGTTCTTTGCTCCCTTTACGGGGGCTGCTATCGGGGAGTTCTTCCGCGATACGGGCCGTCCGGCCCTGGTTGTTTACGATGACCTTTCGAAACAGGCTGTCGCTTACCGCGAAGTGTCGCTGCTGCTGCGTCGTCCGCCAGGACGCGAAGCGTATCCGGGTGACGTATTCTATCTGCACAGCCGGTTGCTGGAGCGGGCTGCCAAGATCAACGCCAACGACGACATCGCGAAAAACATGAACGACCTGCCACCATCTTTGAAAGACAAGGTGAAAGGGGGTGGTTCGCTGACGGCGTTGCCAATCATCGAAACACAGGCAGGTGACGTTTCGGCTTATATTCCAACCAACGTAATCTCGATCACCGACGGTCAGATCTTCCTGGAGTCGAACCTGTTTAACTCGGGTATCCGTCCGGCCATCAACGTAGGTATCTCGGTATCGCGGGTAGGTGGTAACGCCCAGATCAAGTCGATGAAGAAAGTGGCAGGTACACTGAAACTCGATCAGGCTCAGTTCCGCGAGCTGGAAGCGTTTGCCAAGTTCGGTTCTGACCTGGATGCGTCGACGAAACTGACCATTGAGCGGGGACGTCGGAATCAGGAAATGCTGAAACAGGCGCAGTACTCGCCCGTTCCGGTTGAACAGCAGGTGGCCATCATCTATGCGTCGACTAACGGCTTACTAGACAAAGTTCCTGTCAACAAGGTAAAAGCGTTCGAAAGTGAGTTTGGTATGGTGTTGAGCGCTCAGTATCCGAAGGTACTGGACGAGCTGCGTGCCGGTAAACTGACCGACGAAGGTACAGCAACCTTGAAGAAAGTAGCCGCTGATCTATCAGCAAATTATTAATTTTCTAAGGAGTTAGGAGCGAGGAGTCAGGAGAGAGAATACTGATGCGTTCGGTTTTCTCCTCGCTCCTGATTCCTCACTATTAACTCCTTTTTATTAATAGCTTAAGGAGTTAGGAACGAAACTAGGGAATATTATATGTGCGTCGGCAACTCCTTACTCCTCGCTCCTAACTACTAACTCCTTAAAGGAATGGCCTCACTAAAAGAAGTACGCGCCCGGATTGCTTCGATCAACTCGACTCAGCAGATTACCAAAGCCATGAAAATGGTGTCGGCAGCTAAACTGCGTCGGGCGCAGGATAACATAACGCAATTGCGTCCCTACGCCCAGAAACTGAGTCAGATGCTTGGAACAGTATCGGCAGGGGCGGAAACGGCTTCGGAAAGTCCATATAAGCAAACACGGACTATTGGGCGGGTCCTGATCATTGTGATTACCTCTGATCGTGGATTGGCCGGGGCATTCAACTCGAATGCGATAAAAGGAGCATTGACACTGATCGATGAAAAGTATTCGACACAGGCCCGCTCGGGTAATGTAGAAATTATGGCCATTGGTAAGAAAGGTGCAGAAGCGTTTCAGCGCCGTGGCTTTAAAGTGAATACAAACCACATCGATACGTTTAATTCACTCAATTTTGGTACGGTTCGGGCTGCGGCCGAAGAGGCTATGGAAGGCTTTGCCAATGGTCGTTACGATGTGGTAGAGGTCGTTTATAATGAGTTCCGTAATGCAGCGGTACAAATTATTCGGACCGAACAGATACTGCCAATCGTAGCGGCTGAGCCGACTGCGGGGAGCAGCAATTCCATCAATTACCTGTTCGAGCCTTCGGAAGAGCAGATTGTGACGGAACTGATCCCCAAAACGATTAAGATTCAACTCTACAAAGCGGTTCTGGATTCAAATGCGGCTGAGCATGGTGCCCGGATGACCGCTATGGATAAGGCAACCGAGAATGCTGGCGAACTGCTGAAAGAGCTTCGGTTGGTATACAACCGGACTCGGCAGGCTGCAATTACTACCGAAATTCTTGAAATTGTGGGAGGTGCCGAAGCCCTTGCCAACGGCTAATAATCGACTTACCGTTAAAAAAATAAAGCCACTCCTTTATCAAGAAGTGGCTTTATTTTTTTGTAACTTTTACTAACTCATTGCAACGCTTTACGGCTAGATTGCGTCATGGAAAAAGGAAGCAGAAGCGCTCGCCAAGCCAGAACGCGCCCGTTGGTCAAGTCAAGTTAAAGCCTTGTTAAAAATACTTAATTATAAAGTATGTCCATTGATTACCAGTCTTTTAACGATCTGTTTCTGCCTAAATATTTAACCCGGAATCGAAACGCATGAAGCACTTTTGTTGTTATTAAGTTGTCATATACGAATGACTAATTCCCTAACGTTAATTAAGCGGTTTAAGGACCATTTAACGACTCAAAATACATGAAACTCAAAGGCATAATAACTAGTCTGTTCGTCGTCGGTACGCTGGCGTCCTGTGCTCCTGCTATTACTGTTAAATACGACTACGACCCTAAAGTGAATGTTCGTCAGTTTACGACCTACCGGATCGAAGCTGACCGCCAACGGAATGCTGATCCCATTGTGGGTAGCAACCTCAACCAGCGTCGGATTGCTGATGCGCTTGACCAGTCGCTGAAATCGCGTGGCTACAAACCCGTAACACAGGGTGAAGCCGATCTGGTTGTCCGGTTCTTTATGGATTCGAAAGATCGTCAGCAAATCCAGTCGAATAACATGTATTCGCCTTATTCGTGGTGGTATGGTGGTATGGGCAATAACGTGTATTCGCGTCAATACGAAGAGAACCGTGTGGTAATCAACGTACTGGATGCTCGTACTAATGACATCATCTGGCAAGGTTGGGCAACAGGGCAGCTCAACACCCGTAACAAAGAACGTGATCGTGATCAGGCCTTCCGTGAAACGGTTTCCAGTATCATGAAAAACTTCCCTGAAAGTGCTGGCCAGGATTATGGCGCGGCTCGTTAAGTGAGGTTTTAAAGTAGTATAATAAAAACCTGTCCTCTACAAAGGACAGGTTTTTTTATGGCCATAGCTTTTTGTTATTTTGCGCCTTTCGTTTTCAGGTTATGTCCACCGTAAGCCGAGGAGTTATTTATTCGCTCGTGGCAGTTGTCATTGTGCTGCTGTTAGGCATTATGGCGTTGCTTGGTGTGGCCTATAACCGACATCAACGACTGGAAGACGCTACAATTGATCTTCAGAGAAATCTGACCCAGCAGGAGAGTAAAATCAACGAATTGCAGGAGCGGTTACAGGATTGTGATACAACTAAAGCAATGGCACCTATCGATACGTCCTGGAATACGGTACCCGTCGATACACCAACGAAGGCCGTTTCTCAATCTCCGCCACTCAACTGGTAATAAAAAAGGCATCCATGACAGATGCCTTTCTACGTTCTCATAGGTTGGTTATTCGTCAAATACGTTGCCATCGTAGGTAACGCTGGCGAGTTTTTTATCGAGATAATAAATCTGGTCGGATGGGATCTGGTCGATCAGTTCGAGGCAGCGACGGGCAATGTACTCTTCTTCCATTTGCTCTTTTACATACCACTTCAGCAGCTCTTCGGTTGCATAGTCGCTTTCGCGACGGCAGATACCGATAATGCGGTTGATCGAGTCTGTTACCGAAACTTCCTGTTCCAAAGCCCCTTCAAATAAAGATTTTAGTGAGTCGAATTCCTGTGCAACTGCTGGAACTTCGGGCGAATAAGCTGTAGCACCCTGGTCGCAGAGATAGTGGAAAAGTTTCATTGCATGGTGGCGCTCCTCATTCGACTGCTTATAAAAGAACCCTGCACAGTGGTCAAGTCCGTTACGGTCGCACCAGCCCGCCATCGCCAGGTATTTTGACGAGGATATCATTTCCATCTGTATTTGCTGGTTCAGCGCCAGCTCAACACTCTCTTTGATTGCGGTGCGAAGTCTTGCTAAGTCTTTCATAGTTAAATGGCTGTTGCCGGTGAGATCTTTTCCCAAAAGAACAAAAAAAACCGGCTCATGTTATAAAGCCGGCTGACTATCAAGAAATTTAGACGGAATCTATTTATGCTGGCTGGGGTAGGGTACAGCCACATTCGCGTAGCATGGAGTTCAGGTCCAGCATAAGTTTGGCACCGTTGAGCAACTCACGCAGATGAACAATCTCGCATAGGGTAAGCACATAACAACGCTCTGAACGGGGAAGTGTCAGGATTTCAACGTCATCGGATGCGGCTGTACTAAGCGCCATCTGCCGAATGTCGACAGTTTCGACCATACGACGAAACTGGGCAAAGTCGCGGGCTGAAAACTGCGTGCGGGTATTCCAGAATTCCAGAATCAGGCGATAGCTCGCATCACATTGATAAACAACACCTTTGTCGGTTCGGAAGACTTCCTGATAGGTTGTCGGTACGTTACTGGTCATGGGTACGCAAATGAACGCACAAAGATAAGCCAAAACTATTAATTTAGATAGTTTCTAAACAGTATTTTATAAGGCAGTTAACGAGCGGTCGAATTGATTGATTGGGCCGAGCTGGCTGTCACTGGTAACCAGCCTGTTTTTCCAGTAGAACTTCGGACAAGTTGGAAGACATCGGTTCGGGCTAGCACATCGACGGTAGAGCCTATAGGTAATGTAGTGATAATCCCCGCCTGTTGGTCAGCAGCATCCCGAAGCGTACCCGGTGTCGATAACGTTAAACGCCGAATGGGCTGTTTAGGCGTTTCTGTAGTACTATTGAGAACATAGCCTGTCAGGCCATCCGGGGTTTCGATTCGTAACCAGGTTTCCGTTCCGCCGAGAATGGTCAAAGCTGATAATTTAGGCAACTCACGCACGATAGGCGACTCACTGCCAGGTGACAGGCGAACCAGCGATTTTGCGGCCGACACACGTATCGAATCACCTAAACGGGCAGTAGACAGGGGCATCTGTTTGGCCGGGCCGCGCCCAAGTCGAACGAAAGGGAGCGGGTCAGTAGCTCCATCTGTCAAGCCATAAATGCCAAAATGCAGATGAGGGCCAGTTGTACGGGCATTGCCGGTATTACCCACGAAGCCAATCGTATCGCCTACCGAAACGCGTTGCCCATTATTGACATGCCAACTGTCCAGATGAGCGTAATAAAGCCGGATTTCTCGTTCGTTATCCGTCAGGAAGGCAACGTTGCCACCCAGCGAGTTAGTGCCAACGCCTGTAACAACTCCATTGGCCGAAGCGAGTGCGGGCGTTCCTTTGGGAGCAAAAATATCAATACCCTCGTGCCGACGGCGACCTCCATCGCGGGCTGCGCCAAAATAGCTGCTAATTTGACGACTATCGCGCCCTTTGACGGGAAAAGCCAAAGCAGGTTCACGTGTAATTGAAATGGTGTAGCTGGCGCTTCGGAGTAGTTCTGGCTGAATACGGATCAGATACGGCTGATTTTTTCGAGGCTCCCAGGTCAGCACATTCGTATCGGCTTTCGATGCTGCCGTTAAAGACATCCGGTTTCGATCGTCAAGCGAAAATACATCGATAAAAATCTGCGTGGTTTTTTGCCCCTGTGTTTCTACCCGAATCAGGAACCGATCTCCCCGTTGTCCATCCAGCCGATAGCCTACAGCAAATGCTTTGTTGGCCGAAAAATAACCACTTTCCCGGTATGGAACCGTGATTTTCAGCGAGTCGTGGAGAGCTCGGTCGGCAGCCGCCAGCCAATCGGTACCCAGGGCGGTCTGATCCAGCTTTGCTTCCTTAAGCGATTGGCCGTATTGATCGTGGGGCGACGTGGAACGAAACAAATTGGTGGCCGGTCCAATACCTGTGCAGGCACTAAGCCAGCCAGCGATAAGTCCTGCCAAAAGAAGGTGAGAATAATACTTAATTACCATAGTTGTACTATAGTATTAAACGACTTTGTTGCGGTGATATTTCAATTGTGATAAATAGACAACCATTCCCAAACCAACCAGAATACTAAGGAATGGTAGTAAAAAGGATACAACAGCGGCAAATGCATACGTAATGGCACTAATCAGATGGCTGGCCCGAATGGTGTGTATACGTACGTCGCCAACAGGGTGTTTAATGAGTCGATAGTTGTCGGTAGCATAGGTCCACATCACAAATAAGACCCAGGAAATCCCGGAGAAAAGGAACATATACAGCGCCGACGAAAGAGAATGAGCCGGAGTGTTGATATAATCGGCCAGTAGCGAGGTCGTAAACGGAATAATACTGACTAGTAGTAGCAGAAGGCCGTTGTAAAACATAAACCGGACATCGCTACGCTGGATGACATTGTACATCCGATGATGATTGAGCCAGATGATAAAGATGGTTGTGAAGCTGACAAAATAGGCGATGTAATTTGGCCATTGATGAAACAGCGCTAAGGCCAGCGACTGGCTGGAGGTTGTAGCCCGCAGACTGGGCGTTTTTAACTGAAACGTAAGCAGGGTAATGTCAATGGCGAAAACCCCATCGCTGAAGGTTTCCATGCGTAGGGTTTCGTTTTCCTGGAAATCTGCCATTTGCCGTTATGTCATTCATTGACAGACAAACGGTTGAATAAGCCAATAAGTTATGAAATGAACTGCACTTAAAGTAACGCGGGTTCCTACCCGCGTTATATGCCTAAAAATTGCGGGTTTCCACCCGCCTTACTACAGCGGTTTCTAACTGTTGGAACTCACTGTCAGATAGTGTTGTGCTGGCTACGCTTAGAAGGTTTTGCAGAACAAAAGGCGGAGCAGTTGCCTGTACTTCTTTGAAGAAAGCTGTTCGTTCGCCGGAGTGCAGGGCTGGAATCATATACCGATACGATAAACCAGCATCGGCTGGCGACATACTAGCAATAATTTCCCGCGTAACACTCTGAATCTCTTCGTCTGTACAGAGGGCGTAGGTTTGCGCGGTAGTGTCGGTTTCTTCTTCGTCCATATGCATCAGGTAGACCGATACAAACCGATTAAGTGCCAGATAAAAATCATAGCCCAGACCAGGCCGGACGGATAAAGGGCTGGCCTGGGTGGTTGCCAACCGATGCTCAAGATCGGCAATGAGCTGATCGATTTTTTCATGTTCGGCCTGGTCATGAGCCGATGCACCGGGACATTTGGCTTCGATAAGGGGTAGGCTATACGCTTCTTCTTTGTGTGCATGCATATGCAGGAAGTGAACCAGCTCGTTAACCTGGGCTTTTAGGGCTTCCAGCTCATGGTCGATCGTAAAATCGGTGCGACCTGCTAAATAGGTAGTATCGAACAGCGTTTTACGCAGGGCTTTATGCACTTTGCGGAAGGTGTCGGGACGTTCTAAGGTGTTCATAAGTAGTTGTTGGTTAACACGACAAAACTAGCTATGCTGAAACACCTTAACCAGTAAAATACCTACCAGTTGTGAAAGAAGGTGGGTGAATCGAAGAAAGGGCCGGGTGAAGTGTAAAGTTGCCAGATAATCGAACACGGATTGGTATGATGATTATGATCTGTGTAAATCATAATCATCATACCAATCCGTGTTCGATTATCGGATTATTTCCGTTTTGTCAATAAATAAACGGGTACACCCAATCCGGCAATCAGGAGCCCCATACCGGTGTTGAATGTTTTGGTATATAGCAGAATGATACAAATGGCCAGTGCCGCAACGATGTACAGAGCTGGAACAATCGGATAGCCAAACGCCCGGTATGGTCGCTCGGTATTCGGTTCGGTGCGACGAAGCCGGAAAAGACCAGCAATGGTTACCATATAAAACACCAGCGAAGCAAAAGTACAGTAGTCCAGCAGGTCGCCGTATTTGCCAGATAGGCAGAGAACGGATGCCCAGATGCACTGAACCCAAAGTGCCCGGCCTGGCACAGCATGCTGGTTGAGGTGCGATGCCTGTTTCAGAAACAGCCCATCTTTTGCCATTGCGTAGTAGAGTCGTGCTCCCGCCAGAATCAACCCGTTGTTACAGCCGAAGGTCGAAATCATAATCAGCACAGCCATAATAGCGACCGCTACGTTACCGAAAATGGTTTCAACAGCGGCTGTGGCCACGCGGTCGGCAACGGCAAACTGAATACCCCGGCTGATGATGTCGGTGCCGTTGGGCGATCCTTTCAGGGGAAGGAGGGAGAGGTACGATACATTCGCCAGAAAATAAATCGTTGTTACGATCAGCGTGCCAAAAAACAGGGCTAACGGAATATTCCGGCGCGGATTCTTGATTTCTCCAGCAATGAACGTCACGTTGTTCCAGGCATCAGCCGAAAATAGCGATCCAATCATCGACGTACCAAAAGCCAGAATCAGCGCCATACCCGCCAGTGGAATTACGTCGCCGGTAGCTGATGTCGTACTGGCTTCCCAGGCATTGGTCAGGTTGGTTGATAGTAAACCGCTGCTTAATCCGATGGTAATACCAATCACGATCAAACCCAGCAGAGCAATCAGTTTAGCAGAAGTGAACACGTTCTGGATGAATTTCCCACTTTGCACCCCCCGGCTATTTAACCAGGTAAGAAATACCAGGCTCGATATGGCAAACAATGATCCGAGCGTCACTTTTATGGGGCCTAGTGCCAGCAGCACATTATCTGGCCCTAAAGCCGGAATAAAGACAGCGGTATACTTGGTGAAAGCCACGGCTACAGCCGCAATGGTTCCGGTCTGGATAACCATGAATACCGTCCAGCCATAGACGAAGCCCGTCAAGGGGCCGAAAGCGCGTTGAATATAGATATATTGTCCACCCGCCTTGGGCATCATGCCCGCCAGCTCACCATAACTTAGTGCAGCGGCTACCGTCAAGACGCCGGTAAGCACCCATAACATAAGCAACCAGCCCGACGACCCCAGGTTGCGGGCCATATCGGCCGATACAATAAAAACGCCGGAGCCAATCATGGAGCCGGATACAATAAGCGTAGAGTCGAGCAGACTCAGTGAGCGGTTAAATTCGGTGGGTTCGGCGTTGGTTTCGACCGACGAAACGGAATTAGAGACGTTTTCTGCCATGAAGAAGAAGATATAGATACAAGAACCGCTCAATTCGTCAGAAAAGCAAACAGGTACCCCTAAATTCTATGGCTGACGGCTGAGTTACCCAAAGACAAATAAAGGCCGATGGCATGGTAGAGCTATTTTATTTGGTCATTTTGGCTAACCTGTAACTCACTCCTTATGGTTTTCAACATAACTGCCAGAGAGATAAGGGATCGTTAAAAACGGTTTTTTCAATTGGCTGACGGGTAACTTAAACCCTAACGGATGTTTTTGGTTCTTAGGTGTATGACTATATTCGTCATGCATTGGCTAACCCATCCAACTATGAATTATCGTATACTTTGGTCCATCTGGGCAGGGCTCATCCTGACCTTTCGAGTAGGTGTAGGTGTGTATGCACAGACCCTACAATTAGCCACTAAGCCGCTTAGCGTAACATCCACTTGCCCTGGCTCTATACTAACCATTCCATTCAGCATCACAGGCAGCTATACTTCTAATACTGTTTTTACGATACAAATGTCGGATGGGGGCGAGTATAAAGATGTTAGTGTCGGGATACAGTATGGTTACCAGGGAACCTATGATCGGGCAATCAATATTACCATTCCAGCCGATTTGTCTGCTAATACAGCTTACTCCATTCGGATAAAAGCCACTAATCCTGATGTAATTGGTTCGCCTAGTCAGAATAAACTGTTCTTGAAAGGCGTCGAATCTAGGCCTCCACTACCACTTGTCGACTCGCTAACTGTGGATTGTATGTCAACCAATCAATCATCCATGGCTGGGCTGTATTCAGACTTATCTTTCAGACTAGTACCCGGTGCTACCCCCCGGTTGTATTATACGAAGCAACGAGACGATTATCAGGAGTATGCAGAATTTCCCTATCAGACCCAGCTACCTACGGGCGAGTATGTTCGTGACAAGCAGCATGGTTACTTTCAACTTACCAAGACAGGAGCAACTTCAACCACTTATGTGTACCCCGTTAGCGAAAGAACGTATTATATATCTCAACTCATAGATGGCTGTGAGAGTGAACTGGCACCCAGTAAACTTCGCATTATTTGGAAAGCTGGCGGTGGGCCTGGAGTGATCAACCCAATGCCATACATGAGTTACGGCCAGTATGGTCAGATAGCTTATTGTCAGGGAGATCAGGCTTATCCCTTGAATGTTAACGGTCACAGACCGCCCCCCGAAAACTATCAGGTTCGTTACTGGTTGGGCGACCCAACCTATCAGCCTATACCTACTGCCACATTTATTCCCCCTATACCGGATACCAGTCGGCCAGGATATAGTGTGTATACTATGAACCTGTATCCGATTGATTACACCAAAGGCTGCGCGAATGATAATTTGCTAACCTATACGCATGTAAAAGTAACCGTTAATCCTACTCCCACAAAACCAATTATTGCTACCACGGTAGTGAGTTATTATCAGGGTCAGGTAGCGATGCCGCTAAGTGCCACAACGACCGATAGTACGGCGTCCTTAGTATGGTACGGTACTGATGCGACGGGTGGAGTAGGAACAAGTGTAGCACCGAAACCCTTGACTAACCAAGTTGGTCCGGCTACGTACTATGTGGCTCAGAAAATCGGTTCCTGCGAGAGCGAACGGGTTCCGGTTTCTGTCCTGATTAACCCACTTTTGGGTATAGAAGATGCTACCTTGGCCGAGATCGTTGAGGTGTTCCCGAATCCAACCGTTTCATCATTAACAATTCGTATTCGGGGACTGACCAGTCAGCAAGCCGCTCGTCTGGAGCTAGTCGATCTGGCGGGTCAATGCCTTTATAGAAAAGAAACGCAGCAGGAGATGGCCGTACTCCCCATGACCGACTATCCGACTGGCAGCTATTTATTGCTAATCAACATTGGCAACCGGAAAACGGCCCGGCGCATTATGAAATTGTAGTTTCTAAGCATCAAGGTGCTTCCACCACTTTCTTTAATCCCTTCAGGATACTATCCCAGCCTTTCAGCGAACGTTCGTAGCGTTCTTCGGCTCCTTTAGCTGGGCCTACATCGTCGGTAATGGAAAGGATGGTTTTGCCGTCTTTATAGGTCAGTTCATCGGTCACGGTCGAAAAATTGCCTGATTCTTCATCCGCCCCGTCGTTCATCAGCGTGTATTTGAGGAGCTTATTGGGTTCAAATTTCAGGATTTGGCCCTTCAGCTCAATTTTTCGGATGAGAAACATACGGCCGGTAAACAGGATGGTACTGCCTACCTCCCAGTCTGAAAATACTTCGCAGTTGAAGAAGTATTTTTTCGTTTTCTCGGGATTGGTCAGCGCGTTCCAAACCTGTTCGGGAGTGGCTTTCAGGCTGATCTTTTTTCGGACAACAAAGTTTTTCATGGCGCATTGAGCAATTGGTAGTCTAGTATAAGACCAATACGCCCGAAAATGTTTGCTCACTGAATAGCCTGGGCCGCTGCCCGGCCGGCGGTGCGTCCTGAAAACAGACAGCCGCCCAGAAACGTACCTTCCAGCGCCCGATACCCATGCATACCACCCCCACCAAAGCCAGCCACTTCGCCCGCAGCATATAGCCCCGGAACAGGCTCCCCATTGATTCCCAACACCCGACTTGAGAGGTCTGTTTGCAACCCACCCAGTGTTTTGCGGGTAAGAATGTGGAGCCGGACGGCGATCAACGGCCCGGCCGATGGATCAAGAATAGGGTGCGGTTTTGCTGTTCGGATCAGCCGATCCCCCAAATAGTGACGGGCACCCCGAATGGCCGTGATCTGGGCATCTTTGTTGAATGAGTTAAGCAACTGTCGGTCACGCGCTGCGATTTCGCGTTCAATAGTGACCAGGTTGAGCAGCGGTTCGCCCGTCAGCTTGTTCATGGCATCAACCAAACTGGTCAGCTTATCCTTAACGATAAAATCAGCTCCGTTTTGTTTGAAGGCTTCGACAGGGGCCGGTGCGCTTTTGCCTACTGCCCGGCCCAACACCTGTCGCCAGCTTTTACCCGTCAAGTCCGGGTTCTGTTCCGATCCCGACAAGGCAAATTCCTTCCGAATAATGGCCTGATTCAGGATAAACCAGGTGTAGTCGTAGCCCGTTTGCTGGATGTAGCTGAGGGTTCCCAACGTATCGAAGCCCGGAAAGAGTGGTACGGGTAATCGATTACCCAGGGCATCGAACCATAACGACGATGGGCCGGGCAAAATCCGAATGCCGTGCTGGCTCCAGATGGGTGCCCAATTCTGAACGCCTTCGGTATAATGCCACATCCGGTCGCGGTTGATGAGATTGGCGCCGGCGGCTTCCGAAATAGCCAGCATACGCCCGTCTACATGATCGGGTACGCCCGATAGCATATGGTTGGGTGGCTCACCCAGACGTTTAGGCCAGTTTTGCCGGACTAGTTCGTGATTGGCACCAATACCTCCTGACGTAACAATAACAGCTTGGGCGCGAAACGTAAAGTCTCCGATAGGAACGCGGGAGCTTTTTTCACCCCGCTTCACGGTGCTGGGCTCCAGAATTTCGCCCTGAACACCATCCACCGCTCCGTTTGTTATGAGTAGTTCATTGACTCGATGACGAAACTTCAGCGTAATCACCCCGCGTTTAACGGCTTCTCTAACTCGCTGCTCGAAGGGAGCCAAAACGCCGGGGCCCGTACCCCAGGTGACGTGGAAACGGGGTACTGAATTGCCATGCCCGATAGCGCCGTATCCACCCCGTTCGGCCCAACCCACAATCGGAAAGAAACGGATACCCTGCTGGTGTAGCCAGGAACGCTTTTCGCCAGCCGCAAACGCTACGTAGGCTTCGGCCCATTTTCGCGGCCAGTGATCTTCCGGGCGGTCGAAGGCGGCTGTGCCCATCCAGTCCGTGAGGGCCAGCTCGTACGAATCCCGAATCTTCAGGCGTCGCTGTTCGGGCGAATCGACCAGAAACAGGCCGCCAAACGACCAGAATGCCTGCCCGCCCATGCTTTGCTCCGGCTCCTGATCGACCAGGATAACGCGCTTCCCGGCATCGGCCAGTTCAGCGGCAGCTACCAGGCCTGCCAGACCAGCGCCGACAACAATGACATCTGCGTCTGTTTGCATAGTATATGTTACGCTTTTATAGAGAATAGAACGCAGATGGTTATGATTTATAAGATTAGTTAAGACCTATGTAAATCATAATCATCTGTATTCTATTGCAACTACGAAAGCCTGATCCATAGCCAGCCTACTAGTTTGCTTCGGTCAGTTCCAGCACCACACTGGTTCGACGGGTATCTACCTGCGGGTTGAAGCCGATGGTCATCAGGTAATTGCCTGAGTAGGAGGGACTGGCTGTATTGATAGCAGAGCGCGTGCCCGGATAGACATTGAGTTCCTGAATTTTATACAGCTTATCGGGGCGCAAGCCTTTCAGTTTAATAGGGGCCTGACTACCCGCTTTATAGCGATTTTTGACCAGGTAGGTGAACCAGACCGCACGGTCCTGCTGCTCATTAACATAAAGGCTGGACGCAACATCGCTTGTATAGGGAGACGCCAGCCGGAACAGATCACCCTGCCAGATGGTGGTTTTAATGCGTTCGTAAGTTTTCAGCGCCTGCTGGCTGAACTGTAGTTCGTCGTCGGTCAGTTTGCTCACCACAATGTCGTAGCCCAGTTTGCCCATCATGGCTACGTCGGTTCGGAATTTGATCGGCTGTTTTCCCCAGTCGGTTACATGGTTGCAACTGGCAATGGAAGGGAAGAAATACGAGTAATTCCACTGAATGAAAATCCGTTCCAATGCATCGGTATTGTCGCTGGGCCAGTATTCGGTAAAGTACTTCAGTGCCCCATAATCGACTCGGCCACCGCCACCAGAGCAAAGCATCATGGGCAGTGTAGGGTACTTGGCCCGGAGTCGGTCCAGCACTTTGTATAGGCCCAGTACGTAATCGACGTAGAGGTTCGACTGATTCAAATTGGTAGCCGAATAGGCATTGTAAATGACCGCGTTACAGTCCCATTTGATAAAACCCAGCGTTGGGTTTTTGGTAAGTAAGTCATTCACCAGATTGAACACGAAGTCTTGTACTTTCGGATTCGATAGGTCGAGCACCAACTGATTACGGAAATAATACTCCGACCGATTAGGCAGTTTAAGCACCCAGTCGGGGTGCTTTTCGTAGAGTTCGCTCTTCGGACTGACCATTTCCGGCTCCAGCCAGATACCGAATTTGATCCCCGCATTTTCGGCTTCTTTTACCAGATAACCCAAGCCATGCGGTAATTTTTTGACATTTTCCTGCCAGTCGCCCAGGGCCGCATGGTCATCGTTGCGGGGGTATTTGTTGCCAAACCAGCCATCGTCGAGCAAAAACAGATCGACGCCCAGTTTTTTACCATCTTTGAATAGCGCACTCAGTTTTTCTTCGTTGAAATCGAAGTAGGTAGCTTCCCAGTTGTTCAGCAGAGTCAGTCGGTTGCCTTCGCCTTGTGGAATGCGGTGCTTTCGGGCCCAGCGGTGCAAATGGCGACTGGCACCGCCCTTTCCCTGCTGGGAATAGGTGAACAGAAAAGCCGGGGTGGTAAACTCAACGCCCGGCGCTAAGTTGTAAGCCGATGCATACGGATTAATACCAGGTATAACCCGCAGATTGTGTAGCGGATCGACTTCAAACGCCAACTGATAATTGCCCGACCAGGCCAGGGTTCCTGCAATGACCTCGCCCTGATCTTCGTCGGCAGGTTGATTGAGTGACACCAGAAACGAAGGCGGCTGGAACAGATCGGCCCGTGTGCCGAGCTTGGAATCCAGTACTTTAATGCCTTCGGTCAGTAGTACTTCCGACGGGTTCATTTCGTTGGCCCAATCGCCGTGAAAGTGCGTCAGGTAATAGTTTTGGGCCGGAATGTAGAGGTTAGCCGATGCGTACTTATGCAGCACAACCGACTTTTTCTCGGTATGTCGGATAGATGACCATTGTTCAATCACATCTTCTTTCTGATACGCTTTATAATACAGCGTCACCTCGAACGGATACTGTGGGTCTTTTAAATAGACTTTGGTAAGTACGACCCCATCGGCCATAGACTGGGTTTCGTGCCGGACATACTTGAGGTCGAGTGAGGGGTTGCCATCGGCATGGGTGACCTGAATGGCTGGCTCCAGCAGGTTGCGGCCTCCGGCGGGCGTATACACCGAATTATAGATGCCAGTATAATCGTCTCCGCGTTTACCGTTGGCTGGAATGGCTGCGTATTCGGCTGTATTGCGAAGTTTGGCTCCCAGATGAACCAGCGTAGGAATCTGCTCTTTGTCGATTCGGATTACCAGCGCCGTTTGGCTGGTTTCGATAATGATGTGTGTATCGCCCGGTGCCGCCTGTACCGACAGTACCACCAACAGAAGGAAGGGTAAGAGGAAATAAGCCAATTTCATAGTAGAAAAAATTCAGACTGCAAAATAGGCATTTACCACTCGCTAATCGATCCAATGCGGCTAGTTTTGCGAGTGTAGTTAGTAGATAGACGTAGGGTAGAGCCTATTTGAATTTTTGTTCCAGTAGCTTTTTTGTCATCCCGACGCAGAAGAGATGACAAAAAAGCTACGGTTATCATTCGTAACCTGGAGGCTATGTAAACGGGTTCCTGCTCAGCCAAAACAGGAGCGTTTTTGTCATGCTGAGGCACGAAGCATCTTCGGTAGCTGCTATAACTCCAACTATCGAAGATGCTTCGTGCCTCAGCATGACAAAAAAGTTTAAACGGGTTCCAGGTTAACTAAGAAGCTGGTCGAATTAGTCAATGTAAAGCGGCCCAGTTAGGTTGAGGGCCGATTCTCAAAACCGAGTCAGACGAACCGTTCGGTTTTAAGAAATCTCATGGGGCAGGTTGCAAGAATCTGCCCTTACGAACAAGTTGCATGAGATACAACAAGTAAGTTTATCGTGGTCAAACAAATGTGCCCCCAAACCCATCGGTGTTGGAACCTGACTTAAGGGTGAGCGTTCGGACACTTCCCAATACCTTTAGTTTGGGAGATGCATACGTCTTTTTGGAAGAGACAACGGACTTGTTTTTGGGGTGAGTTTTCATGAGCATGAAATGAATGGACTGTTGGTAAGCGTGTTGGTTCGCCCAGCCAGACCTTCCGGCTGGGCCTGGGTTAGGGAATCACCAGCCGATGGTAGCGGATCAGAGCTCGCTCCTCCACACTGAGCAGATACACCCCGGCTGGTAGTGGCGTGGCTGGTTGCAGCCGCAGACTGGCCGACTCCACCCCCAGCTTGTGGAGAGCCACCGGCTGGCCATTGGGGGCGTAGAGCTTCACCAGGGCGGTTTGGGGTTCGTCCAGACTGAGACTAAAGGCTTGTCCATTGGCTAGAGGATTGGGCCAGAGCTGATAGGGTTTCTCCCGCAGGACGACCGCTACGGCAGGGAAGAGGGTGACTTGTCCGCTAAGGTCGATTTGGGCGAGTCGGTAGTAGCTGGTGCCGGGGTAGGGGTTGTTGTCGATGGTGGCGTAGTGGCTGCTGGCCTGAAGCGTACCGGCGACCTCGTTGATGAGGGTAAGGGTTTCGAAGCTTTTGAGGTCTTTACTTCGTTCGATGCGGAAGGGCTTTGTTGTGGGTTTCCCAGGCGGTTGTCCAGTCGAGTTGAACGGCGTGGTTTT
Organism: Spirosoma aerolatum; assembly: GCF_002056795.1. Taxonomy (NCBI): domain Bacteria; kingdom Pseudomonadati; phylum Bacteroidota; class Cytophagia; order Cytophagales; family Cytophagaceae; genus Spirosoma; species Spirosoma aerolatum. The sequence continues at coordinate 1,168,955 of NZ_CP020104.1, forward strand.
CCAGAATTTTGGCCGAGAAGTTGATGAGGTTGACGGGCATGGGGTTTGAGACGGTGATGGCGCTGGAGGCCGATGCCGAGCAGCCTGCGGTGGTGCCGGTGACCGAAAGGGTGGTGGCGGAGGTGACGTTGGTGAGCAGGAGAGGATTGGCCGTTGATCCGTCGCTCCACAGGTAGGTTGTGGCTCCTGACGCGGTGAGGGTAAGGTTGCTGCCGCTGGTAATGTTGCTGGAGGGAGAGGGTGTGATGCTGACCGAGGGCAGGGCATTGACGGTGCCACTCACAGCTACGGTCTGGCTGGTGGCTCCGGTGGATGTCAGTGTTACCTTTCCAGTTTTGGCGCCTTGTGTAGCGGCAGCGGTGGTGCGGACGTAGAGGGTAGTGGTAGTGACGGAGCCGTTGCTTTGGGTGAGAGTGAGTGAGGAAGTAAAGCCAGAGGAGGCACTGGTGGAGATTTCAAAGTCGGTGGGTGTGGTAGCCACGATGTCAGCCGAGAGGTTGGTGCCCGATAGAGTGAAGGATTGGTTGGAGGAGGCTGTTCCCAGGCAGGCGGTAGCCGTGCCGGTAGCCGTACCTGCCCCGATGGTGGGGAACAACTGGCAACTGGTCATCACCCGGTTGCCACTGCCACTAGTGCTGACGGCCACAAATAAGCCGTTGCCGTAGGTCACCGAATACCAGTTATTGTTAGCGGCTGGGGTGCGGCTGGTCCAGGTAATACCATCGGTTGAGGTCATTACCCGGTTGCCTGTGCCACTAATGCTGACGGCCACAAACAAGCCATTGCCATAGGTCACAGACTGCCAGCTATTGTCAGCCGCTGATGTTCGGCTGGTCCAGGTGATGCCGTCGGTTGAGGTCATCACCCGGTTGCCTGTGCCATTATTGCTGACAGCCACAAACAAGCCATTGCCGTAGGTTACCGAAGTCCAGAAATTGTTAGCGGCTTGGGTACGGCTGGTCCAGGTAATGCCATCGGGGGAGGTCATCACCTGGCTGCCCGTGCCAGAACCACCCACGGCCACAAACTTTCCATTGCCATAGGTTACCGAGTTCCAATAATTGTCGGACGCTGATGTTCGGCTGGTCCAGGTAATGCCATCGGAGGAAGTCATTACCCGGTTGCCCGTACCATCAGCACTTACGGCCACAAACTTTCCGTTGCCGTAGGTTACAGAAAGCCATTGATTGTCAGCCGCTGAGGTACGGCTGGTCCAGGTGATGCCATCAGGGGAGGTCATCACCCGGTTGCCAGTACCATCAGCGCTCACAGCCACAAACAAGCCGTTGCCATAGGTCACCGAACGCCAGTTATTGTCAGTCGCTGAGGTTCGGGTGGTCCAGGTAATGCCATCGGTTGAGGTCATTACCCGGTTGCCCGTGCCAGAACCGCCCATGGCTACAAACAAGCCGTTGCCGTAGGTCACAGAAGTCCAAAAATTGTTAGCGGCCGATGTTTGGAGGGTCCAGGTGGAGGCATCGCAGGTTTGGGCCTGTAGGGGCGAGGAGAGGCTCATTAGCAGCGTCAGCAGGAGCAGGAACACTTGGTGAGGCCAGTTTCGGGTGGGTGACCACCGTTCGGCAAGTAGGGTAGCGGTAGGTTTGGCTGGTAAACTGTGTGTCATGGGATATGTAAAAGTTAAAGTGTAAGTGAATGGGTACATTCTTCTCTGGCCGTAGCCTGCGTCTGCCTTATTGGTTAGGCTCGTCGGTGCAGGCGTTGCTGGATTCGGTAAGCCAATCGACTGATCCAGTAAGGGATTTTGATTGGTATCATGATTGCGGCAGGTAAGGGAGGAAAGAGCCACCGAATGGTACTCTGTTATGGTGCATTATCATCTTTATTGGTTATTAAATGCGTGTCGGGGCATGATTAAGTAATCATTCGCTTGGCTACTATTGCCTTGGTGAATATCTTTGAACAGCGCTGAGGAAGGTTTTTTACAGTCGAAGCTACTAGCTCACAAGGCCTGACTCCAAGGCTAATTTTAGAGAATTGGTGAATCCTCAAAGTGCGTTGATGAAGCCCGAAATGGCGTTGATTAAAATTTATCTACCTTACCTGTAGGCTTTTATGGTCAATCAAATAAATACCCTCATCGTTGAGAATGACCCTACCTGGCAAGACATGCTTCGTAAACTGGTCAGGCTAAATCCGCTCCTGAACCTGACGGGTGTTTGTGCGTCGGCCATGGACGCCTATGCTCTTTTGGCGCAGGGAGAAACCAGCCTCATTCTTTGTGATATCGAGATGCCCGAGATTAATGGGTTGGAATTTATCCGCAGCCTGAAACGGCCACCGCTGGTTATCTTCGTAACCGCCTACCCCGATCATGCCATTCCCTGCTACGAGGTATCGCCGATTGATTTTCTGCTGAAGCCCATTGCACCTGCCCGGTTTCTGGCCAGCATTGAGAAGGTACGGCAACGGCTCTTTCATGACCCCGATCCGGTGCAAAACGAGCCTTATTTCTTTATTCGCGACAATCACTATTACGTTCAGGTTCTGGCCAGCGATGTGCTTTATATGCAGGCCCAGGAGAATATCTTACAGATTGTAACCTCTACTCAGATCTACCAGCCGTTCGTGTCGATTGCCAAAATGGAGGAGCAGCTTAAAACCGATACGTTTTTGCGCGTACATCGGTCTTACCTGGTCAATCGGACGGCCATCAGCCGTATTGGGAAAAATGACCTGATGCTGACCACCGGGCAGAGTATTCCCATTGGCGATCAGTACCGGGCCCAACTGCATCGCAAACATCTGGAAGGCCGGATCGTGAGTCGGTAAAATACAGCAAGTTCAGACCCTTATAGGACGGCCCGATGATCCGAAAACCGAAGCGTTTTACGCTATTCACACGCATTCATTTATTACTTTTTACGCTTCAGTTTCCACTCCTCAACGCGCAATCGGTTTTTATTCCTGGGTTGCGCGCACAACTCGCCCAGGCCACTACCGACACGGCCCGCACTCGGCTGCTGGCCAACCTGGGTTATGAATACCTACAGGAAAACGTGGATACCAGTTTGTTGTACCTGAATCAATCCTTGCGTTTGGCCCGGCATGTACGCGATTCGGTCGGAGCTACCCGTGCGCTGCTGTCTTTGGCCCACGCCCACCATTACTACACCCACAACGAAGTCCAGGCGATTACGTACTTAAATCAAGCCCTGAAACTAGCGAAGGCAAACTCCAATTACGCAAGTCTTTCGAAAGGCTACCAGTTGATGGCGGCTATTTCGGCGAACCAGCGAATGGGTAATCCTCGAGAGTATCTCCATCTAGCAGCCGATTATGCCCAAAGAGCGAACAATGGCAGCCTGCTGGCCGAAGCCTATGCCGCTCATTATGAGTTAGACCGGGGCCAGAAGCGTGGGGCTTACCATGAGAAAATGCTTTTGCGGGCAATGGACGCAAGCCAGGGAATAGACCCAGACCGCTGGATGACGACTGGTCTGGATTACTGTAATCTTCTTTATGAAGAAGGGCGGCAGGCAGAGGCTCAGCAGATGGCCCGTCAGTTGGTAACCCAAACTCAGCAGCTCCAGAAGCGACTCGGGCTGTTTGTTTATAACGCCGATCAGGCACGGCTATTGGGTTTTCTGGGGCGGTATGACGAAGCCATAGCTGCAATAAAACGGGGTATTGCGTTTGAAAAAAGCCGCGTACGGCCCGACTCGCTACATCTGTTCCATTACCAACGGTTTCTGGTAGAAACCTATACCCAGAGTGGAAACTGGCACCAGGCGTTTCTGGCTCGAGACTCAGTAGCCCGTCTTGAACTCTGGCGACAAGGGAAGCGCCAGACCCGTGATGCCCAGATTCAAATGACCCGGCAGGAAGCTGCCTTTAAACTGGAAGAGAAAGAAACGCAGATTAAACTCCTTGATGCCGCACGCCAACGTCAACGTCTTTATCTGATTGGCTCTATTTTGCTCGCAAGCCTGCTCATTGGCTTTGTACTGGTGCAACGGCGTACTCAGCAGCGTATTGAACGCCAGCGGGAACAATTAGCCCAACTCAACACTACCAAAGACAAACTATTTGCTATTCTGGCGCACGATTTACGCTCGCCGGTGGCCAATCTGCATAATAACGTCATGCTCACCAACTGGGGTGGCATGAGTCAAACCGAATTCGTGGAGGCTACCGATACGTTCGGGCAGATGATTGGCTCCGTGCGGTTCATGCTCGACAATCTGCTCAACTGGGCCATTACGCAGATTAGCGGGTTCCGGGCTCGCCTGCAGCACGTGGCAATCGCTCCCCTGGTCCAGGCCGAACTAGACCTGATCCGTCCCCGAACCGAGCAAAAAGGTGTTCAGATTCGCAGTTTAATCCCCGCAGATACCTACCTGATGGCAGACCCCAATCACGTTGCCGTTATCATTCGCAACATACTGCACAATGCTCTCAAGTTTACGCCAACAGGCGGTACCATCACGCTTCGGTATGCTGAGCATATGGGTAAGCCCCAACTGGAAGTTGACGATACAGGCGTGGGAATGTCTCCGAGCAACTGACAACTCTATTTACGTTGCATAATCGCCCGTCGGCCACTGGTACCGCCAATGAACAGGGAAATGGACTGGGGCTTTCGTTGGTGAAAGAGTTGATGGAAGTCAATGGGGGCACTGTAACGGTTATAAGCAATGTAGGTGAAGGGACTACCGTTACCCTCACGTTTGCGGCCGTATAATTCTGGCTCGTCAGGAACTTCTGCGTATGGTTTAGGCTAATCAATCAGCTTATCTGATAGATCTGGATGTTGTTGCCGCAGGTGTCGGCAAAGACGGCCAGGGTAGTGGTGCCCATTTGAGTGGGTGCCATGCTGAACGAAACGCCCAACTCGGTTAGTCGGCGGTATTCGGCCTCAATATCATCGACCTGAAAAGCGGTCAGAGGAATCCCGGCATCCAACAGGGCTTTCTGGTAGGTTTGGGCGGGCGGAAAACCCATCGGTTCGAGTACGATTTCAGCGCCATCCTGTTCTTCCTGAGATACAACGGTTAGCCATCGATGTTCGCCTAGTGGTATTTCCGTTTTTTTGACAAACCCCAAAATGTTCGTATAGAATTGGAGCGCTTTTTCCTGATCATCGACCAGCACACTCACCAGTTTGATTCGCATAAACGAAGTAGTTGTTGAACAGGACAAAGATCAATCGGAAAACAGAGTTCAGGCTCTTGAAAATTGCTTTTTTCGCTGGTAGGCCAATGGTGTTTGGCTGGTGTATTTTTTGAACAGACCGATAAATGATGTGACGCTTTCAAAATTCAGGGCGTGGCAGACCTCGGTCGTCGATAGGCCGGTTTGCAGGAGTTGTTTGGCGCGAATGAGTCGCTGTTCGGTGCGGTACTGGTGTGGTGTGCGACCATAACACCGTTTGAAAAGCCGTAGAAAATGAAACTTCGACAACAACGCGACCTGGGCCATCGCTTCCAGGCTGATCGGTTCGGTCAGATTTGCGTCGATAAACTGCTTTGCCCGGATAATCTGCCTGACTTGGTAAGCCGCAGGAAAAATCTGATCCCGAATTGCCAGAGCCTGAGTTGCGTAGTAGGTCATTGCGCATTGAAAGAATTATTGATAAAGAAACTGTTTAAGAGTTTGTTGAAGACTTTTTGTCATTCCGGCCGGAGGGAGGAATGACAAAATCATTCATTTCCACACTTGCGAAAAAAATCAAGTAGGCTCTTAGTGATTAACTCATTCATTTTAGGTAATACCGTTGAATCAAACGCATGGCCTCTTTTTCATCTTGGGCGCAAACATCGCAGAAGGTTCCAACGCCATTGATAGGACCTTCATATTGCCAGATAAACGTTTTTCGGTATTTTTTCTGTTCATCCATCACCTGTAACTGGTTGCCCATCGGGGTTACGTACAACGTATAGCGGTTAGGGAATTGAACCGTAAAACTAGCTTTGCTTCCAGGCTGCGATTTGCCCACAAACTGCAAGGGTGTTTCTTTACGGTCTTTGCCATAAGTATAGTCGATTGTTGTCCGTTTGCCATTTTTTACCCAAAAGCTAAACGCTTCATAGGTGTCGGTGCCGGGCTGGCCGTAGGCGTAATTCGCCACTTTCATGGACGACTGCGCGAATGCACCCGGCCCCAAACTTAGTAAAAGCAGAACGATTGATTGTTTTAAGAGCATAGTTCGTTTGTTAGGGTCGTAGAATAGCCTGAGAAATAGCAGGGTGGCTTACACGATAGATAAATAAATTCGGCGGACGATTGACTCACGCTATTTCTTTGTCAAACCAACCCTGTTTTGGGTCAACTGTTTCAAAACCACCGTTGCTAATCGGCTTAAACCATACTGTTTATGGTAAAACGTATATCGTTCATTCCTGCTTTATCGAGTCTTCTTACATTCCTGTCATCGATTATTATAGCGCCCACAGATAAGCCACTTCAGGTGAATGACATTGTGTATGTGCATGCATCCAGCAGCCTGACACTCCGAAAAACGGCTTCGAAAGATGGGGCCAAAATTACTTCGGTTCCGGCCAATGGGGCTCCACTGACGGTAGTGTCTTTACCGGAGCCGGGTAGTTCCTATACGGCTGAAACCATCGGTTCGTTTGCCGTAAAAGGCGGTTGGGTGGCCGTAAAAACGCGTGATGGGCAGGAGGGCTATCTATTTGATGGGTATCTGTCGCGGTATAAGCCTTTGCAGCGCGACAACATGGATGGTAGTGTTTCGCTAATGGATACGTTTTATCGGACTATTTCGCCCGTTAAAGGCAAACGAACCACCTTGCCTGCTACCAACGGCACCATTGAACGGTATCAATATCTGTATGCCGATGGGGCCCGATTTGAGGAACAATATTACGAGGGCGGAGCAACTCAGCTACTGGAGCTGCCGAAGGAAAAGTTTACCATGCAGGAAGTATTGGTACTATTCCGTACTGCCTGGTTTGGCAAAGAAAAGACGAAAGGAACTTATGATGCCGCCAAACAGCAACTGACCATCGACAGCGACGGTGGGTATTCACAATTGATTATTCAGCCCAAAGGCAATCGCTGGAGCCTCAAATTTTCGACTGCTGATTAACGAAATTTCAACAGGTTTGATAAGTAAGATCTGTGTAAATCATATGGATCATAAAAATCTGCGTTCTATCATCCAGGCTCAATTGACCTCAAGCTCATCCACAGCCAGTTGAGCAGGTTTACCCGGATTGCGCAACCCTGCTGGTACCAGATTGACATTGTGAGCGATAATACGAACGTAACGGGCCTGAGTGGGAGCGAAATCGAACGGGAGTCGGACGAAACCGCGTTTGCCTCCTTCGGCTGCGTTGGTTTTCGCTGTTAGCACTGGCGTGAATGTTTTGCCATCCTCCGATACGGATAGGTCGACCTGTTTGGGCAGGCAAAGGTTTCGGGCGGTATACTTCAGAAAGCCAATCCGTACCCGTTCTACGGTTTCTGGTTTTCCGAGGTCGATAACCACGTTGAAATCATTCCTGAACGCAACGACTCCGGCTACTTCATACCCGCCCATACTACCCGTATTGCCATCGGTAAGACTATACCCTCTGTCGGGCCGCCCACTAGTGGGGACATTGAGTAAGGTGTAGGGTTTTCCTGTCGCTTTCGAAACGATAAAGTCTTTCTCTACTTTGGCGGATTGACTGATTGGTTTGCCCATCGAGAAGGTCGCCGTTCGAATAGTGGTGGATTGGGTGAGAAGGATGGGCTTATCGTATTGGGGCGATTCGCTGGATGGGATTGTGCCATTGGTTGTATACCGGATATCTGGAATCAGGCTTCCAATTGTTGGATCGGCAGGTGTCAGGCTTACCTCAAGATGTCCTTCGGCAGTGGGTTTGGCTGTGGGTAATGCATCGAAGAGCGTGCGGCTGTAGGTCACATTCAGGTAATCCAGGCGTGTGAAATGCGTCATGAGCCGACGCAGAAAATCGGGATAATTCTTCTGAGCCATCGGTGTCCAGACGACCTCCGCCAGAGCAGCCGCCCGGGGCCAGAGCATATATTCGGCCTGTTGTGGTGTTGGAATATACTCGGTCCACAAATTACCTTGTGCTCCCAGAATATGCGACGCTTCTTCGGGCGACAACCCAGCAGGTGTAGGGTCGTAACTGTATACGCTGGCCAGGGGCAGCGAGCCACCGAAACCCGTCGGTTCCTGTTGCGGATCGCCCTGTAAATGATCGAAGTAGCAGAACTGACCGGGTGTCATAATGACATCGTGATGCTGACGTGCCGCCTGAACCCCCTCCCGAATACCTCGCCAGCACATCACGGCAGCCTGAGCCGATAGCCGAAGTTTAGGGCTGGCTCCTTCCAGAATTTCATCCCAGCCAATGATTCGACGGCCTTTCGACGTAACAAACTGATCGATTCGTTTGATGAAATAGCGTTGTAATTCTGCCGCATTTTTTAGCTTTTCCCGCTTTATCAGTTGCTGGCAAAACGCACTCTGACGCCAGGTGCTTTTCGGACATTCGTCGCCCCCAATATGAATGTACTGACCTGGAAACAAGGCCATAACCTCGGTAAGTACATCTTCCAGAAACGCGAACGTTTTTTCGGTCGGACAGAAGACATCACCAAACACCCCCCATTTGGTCGCCACCTGATACCCTTTTTGGGGGAACAGCCCAACTCAGGATAGGATGCCAAAGCGGCTAGCGCATGACCCGGTAGTTCGACTTCGGGAACGATTGTGATGTAGCGTGAAGCGGCATACCGAACTACCTCGCGAATATCGTCCTGCGTATAATACCCACCATAGGGTTTGCTGTCGAACACCTGCGGATCGTACTCGTCGTAGTGTCCTACAATGGTCTCGCTCCGGTGCGACCCAATCTGCGTCAGTTTCGGATGCTTTTTAATTTCAATGCGCCAACCCTGGTCATCTGTCAAATGCCAGTGGAAGGTATTGAACTTGTGGAGCGCCATCAGATCGATGTATTTTTTGAGAAAATCCACCGAAAAGAAGTGTCGCCCTACATCCAGATGCATGCCCCGATACGAATAGCGCGGTTTGTCCTGAATGCGGCAGGCAGGCACAGACAGTGTAAGGAGCATAGGGGCTTGAGCTGAAGGATTGTCTTCCAGTAAACTCCCTATGCCCTTAGCGCCAGATCCCTTGCTTAATACAATCGGTGGAAGTAGCTGATATAGCGTCTGTATGGCATAGAAAAAACCTTTAGGGGAGGCTGCCTGGATTGTAATCTGCCTGGGGGTAATGTCGAGATGATAGCCTTCCTGGCCCATCGTACTATCGCGAAGGGGTAGGAGTTGGATGAGATTCGTGCCTAAAGTCTGCCCTGGCAAGGTAATCTGCGCCGTTAACTTTACTCCAACGCTAATGCCCGTACTTCGACTGATCTGGTGAGCGAACTGGTCTGCAATCGACTTCAATTCTGTATCCGTAGTCGGTACTACAATCGTGGTTGTGTGATCGATGATGAACTCGCCTGCCTGGGGTTCTAACTGGGCTGGTTGGGGGATAATTGTGTACCGATCGGTCGTTTGGCAAAAGGTGGGAGACCCGAGAAAATACAACACAACAAGTACTAAAAAGCGGGTAATCATAATTGAATTTCACGAATTGAGGCTAAAATGTTGTTTTTCTTAGCCCACATTTGTACTTTTACGAACACAATGGCCAGCCGCCACCCGTTGGCCAGATTTTTCGGCGTTTTTCCGCCTTCTATTAGACAGCTACTGGGCCTCCCAGTCTCCTACTACTGACTCAACGAATTCAACGATTGGTTCTTTTATAACGATCGTTTCTTGAAAATACGTTAGCACTGTTCAGCAAAGAGTTTTTAATGCGGCTGCTGAATGAGTGGGTTGTTGCACGGAAGTATAAAGCCGCGTATGTATCGAGTGCCGTTCAGGCTGAGCGGCTGAGTAGGTATCCATCATAACCCATAGTTGTTAATGGCGAAACTATCCCTGATAGTGGCGGCTGGACTTGTCGGCGTCACGTTAACGTTTTCATCGGCAGTTGCCCAAACTAACTCACTACTTGCCCTAAATGTTGCTGCGCCTGTAAAAGCGCTGGCTACTCACCTGAAAGGGTCCAGCATCGATGAAAACCCGGTCCATTTTTGTGGGGAAATTATTCCAACCAATCAACCTGCCATTGTACAGCGCTGGATTCGGACGCTGAACCAGCAAGCTTCTTATGCTGAAGATCTCACTATATTAAAACGACGGGCGGCCGTTGTGTTTCCCCTCATTGAGCCTATTCTGAAGCAATACCGGATTCCATCTGATTTTAAGTTTCTTCCCTTGCTTGAGAGTGCTGTTACCAACCACGCCGTGTCGCGGAAAGGGGCGGCCGGTTTTTGGCAGTTGATGCCCCAAACGGCCCAGTCGCTTGGCTTAAGTGTATCGCATCGGCGTGATGAACGGTTCAATCTGGTCAAAGCGACTCACGCAGCCTGTCGGTATATCAATGATTTATACGACCAGTTGGGCTCCTGGATGCTGGTTGCTACAGCCTATAATGCGGGGCCTAATTACATCCAGCAGCTCAGCCGCCAGCACCCCAACGTGCACCCCATGGCGTTGCCGTATCGCGCTGCCGAAACGAAAGCGTATTTGTATCAGACAGTTGCTATTAAGGAACTCCTTACCCGACCGCAAAATTATCGGGATCGCTTAAGTAGTCGGCATTTGGCTGCTCTTAGCGATGGTCTGGAAGCTATTGCATCGGCCGAGCGGGCAACTATCTTGTCTTCGTTTGATATTGATGAAAAAACGTTTGAAAGTCTGGCGTCCAATCGATTGTCAACGACTGGTGAAGATGATGGCCCCGTGTTCGTGACTGATTCAACAACCAACGTTGTACTATTGACTGACGACGAAGAACCAGAAACTGACCTAAAACCTGAAACATCGGAAACAACAGAACAACCCGTTGCATCTGCCGGGAAAATAGTGTCACCATCGACGTCTGTTATCCGGTTGGTGACCCGGAGCCTGAGCGAAGGCCCATTAACAGAAGGGCAACTCTGTATGTTTCAGGTGGTCCAGCCTGTTACGCTCAATGGCCGCACTTTTGCCGTTGGCGATCTGATTCAGGCGCATATCGAGATCATTGATCCGGGCTCGGGTCGGGTTTTTCTTCGCACCGACCGCTTGACTTCCGCTCAAACTCAGCAGGTTTCTCCCCTAAAACTGGTCGCTACTGAACAGCCCAAACAACCCGGTGTGTCCCGCCCATCCCGGCTGGATGGCTGGCAATTGACGTGGGAGGAATTGTAATGATTGAATGATTGAGTTGTTGAATGATTGAATAGCGGACGAATACCCTATTCAATCATTCAACAACTCAATCATTCAATACTTTCGGTCCTAGTTTGTTGATTTCGGATACGTAGGCTTCGCTGGTGATACCGACCGATAAGAAGGCTTGTTGCATGGCGGCACCGATCTGTTCGGCCGTTTGTGCATCCCGGCTGAGGGCAAACATCGAAGGGCCTGAACCAGAAATACTACAGCCTAATGCACCATTATCCAGAGCTGCCTGTTTGGCCTCGTTAAATTCAGGAATCAGAATGGAACGTACCGGCTCAATAATCACATCGACCAGTGAGCGGCTGATTAGGTCGTAATCCGGGGTCATCAAACCCGCGATTAGTCCGGCTACATTACCCATCTGGGTTATGGTATTTTTTAGCGAAACCTCATTCTTCAGAATGAATCGGGCGTCTTTCGTATTGACCTCAATGTCAGGATGAACGAGTGTGCAATATAAGTTGGCCGGGGTATCGATCCGAATGACATCCAGGGGCTGATAGCTGCGAACAACTACAAAACCACCCAGCAAGGAAGGACCAACATTGTCGGCATGGGCTGATCCGCAGGCAATTCGTTCGCCTTCCATCGCAAAGGGCAGCAGTTTCATAACAGGTAGCGGCCGCCCAAGAAGTTCGTTGACCGCAAACACACCGGCTACCGCACTGGCTGCACTAGAACCGAGCCCACTACCGAGTGGCATTTGTTTATGCAGCACAATATCGAGGCCGAGATCGGTTCGGTTGATATGGTTGAGGTAGGTCTGTATCGAAATGCCAGCTGTGTTGCGGCTCGCTTCACGCGGTAAACGACCTTCATCACCCAGAATATCGGTAATTCGAACGCCGGGTTCCTCGCTAATAGTAAGGGTAATTTGATCGCCGGGGTTATCAACAGCAAATCCAAAAATATCGAACCCGCAGGCCACATTGGCCACCGTAGCGGGAGCAAACACACGAATAGAATCCACGATAGAAGAATCAACGAAGCGCAAAGGTAAGCATTTGCCCCAAAAATCAAGGTTTGTGGCTTTTTGGGTTGCGTACCAATTCGTTAGTGGATGAGGATGACCCCAAATCAGGCATTCTATTTGATTCGTAAAAAGCCTAAATGGCAGCCTTCATAGCAAGACTGATATAAGCGGAGCGTATCGCCGTTTAAGACAATCCGTTCACTATAGTTGGCCGTACTAGGCAAAAATCGGATAAGAATTTCGCTCCCGGTTGTGTCGATTCGGAACTGGCTGAATGGCTGATAATTGATCAGACCACTGCCCTGAACCTGTAAATGCCCATTGGCCGAAAACGTTAGTGTCTGCGCTGGTTTAGCAGGAATCTGATCGATATAATAACCTGCCCCAGGTGAGTAGCCTCGTTCAAACCATTGCCAGGTTCCGGGCAGGCCCTGCCCAGCTACAGGAGTAATTGGGTCGTCGGGAATTATATCTTCTGACAATTGGCATTGGGTTAGGCAGAAAAGCAGTAAGAGGGAGAGCAAACGATTCATAACGCTTCGAATTTCTAATAAGATTCGATTGGTTCGCTATTGGTTGGAAGCTCTCAGGCTGCGTATAAGGGTTATTACTTATGATTTGCCCAGTTAATCGACTGATTTATAATGTTTTATCATTGGATAGTTTTGGATTAATTTTTTATTTAAGCTGCCACATTATTCTACTTGCTCGCGTAAAGTTTTTACAGAACCTAAAATGAAGTACTGATTTATTTCCTAAACGATACGTCAATGAAGAAATTAATTGTATCAGGCTGTGTAGTGACCGCTTTGCTGGTTGGGTATGCCTGCACCAAAAGCTCGGATCTGTCGCCCGATTCGACGAGTGCGGCCCGCACTCGTGCTACGACCAGTGGAACGGCTACAGGCCCTCATTCGGGTACCGATACGCCCCCACATAGCGGTACGGATGGGCATGGTCCCGGTAGGCCCCACCCTCCGCATAGTGGCACGGCTACTCCCCCCACTTCAGGCACCGATACACCTCCTCACAGTGGTACGAATGGCCCACCGCATAGTGGTACAGCCACCCCGCCCGCTAGTGGAACCGGTGGACCGGGCCACCCACCTCATGGCCCCAAACATGGCTAGTTAATTCGTTTAAAAAAACAGCCTGACTCAACATGAGTCAGGCTGTTTTTTTAAACGAATTGCCCCGAGTTATTCACCAAACAACTGGTTCCAAACACTTTTGGCTTTTTCTTTGGCAACTTCGATCTGGAGAGCAGCTTCAGCCTTTAGTTCATCCAGCTTAGCCTGAGCGGCCTCGAGTTGTACGGCGGCATCAGCTTTCAACTCATCGAATTTGTCTTCGGCTGCGTCCGATAGTTCATCGGCCTTGGCCGAGGCAGCGGCAAAAACGGTTTCGGCCTGAGCCTGTAAATTAGCCAGATTTTCGGCTGTCGACGCTTTGGCGGCTTCAAAATGCTCCGTTGCCTTGGCTTTGATCCCTTCGATGTCAATGTCTTTGCCAAATTCCTGGGCCTGAGCCACCAGTTTATCTTTCAGTTCGTCGAGCTGGGCAGCCGTGGCATCGAGGTGCTGGCTGGCTTCTGTTTTGAACGCTTCTAGCTTTTCAGCGGCTGTTGCTTTAGCGGCCTGTGCCTGCTCGGTAGCCTTAGCCTTATCATTCGTATCCATAGGATGTTTTGTGGGATGTTGGTAATGGGCGAAAGTTGACGAGAAACAAGAGGAAAAGCAAGGAGAAGAGGGAGGAAAGGAGATAGGGCAGGAGAGGAAGAAATGAGGAGGGATAAAAGGCGTTAGTAACGGCCTTTCCATCCTTTCTTCTTTAGCCTAATCGTCTTACGATTAAATTATTAACTAATTCGAACAGACCAGCGGGTTTGAGGGTACGCCAGTTGGCAATGTCGAGCGTACCACCGAAGTTGATATAGTAATCGAGATGGTATTTTTTCCATTCACGTTCAATGAACTCCGGCGAATGAATGGCCGCAATCCAGCCGTCTTCCACATCTTCGAACCACTCCTCGTAATAGCTGTCGTCGGAGCCGTGGAAGTTGAGGATATTTTCTGTGACGAGAATAAAATACTTAATTCCCTCATCGACAAGCGGATCGACCACCTGGCGTTTCAAATACATGATATCGTTGTGTAAGGTGTCGTTCCATTCGCCAAACAGTTCGATAACCACAAATTCACGGTCGTAATTGGCGAACAGAATCTTGCAATACAGCGTTTCGGAGCCTATTTCATCCCATAGTGGGTGGATGTAATAGCCGTAAATCGTGTTCTCGTATTGCTGCATATTGTACTCACGCTCGTGAAACGGCGAACGGTCGTCTTCCGAAGCATTGTAGTACTTTTCCCAACCATAAAAAGGCTCAATGTCTTGCATTTTTTAAAGAGCGAATGAGTGAAAGAGTGGATGAGTGGGTCGCAGAAGAGCTTTCACTCATTCGCTCATTCGCTCGTCCACTCTTTAAATCGGTAACTCAATTTACAACGAATTGGTTGACTGAATCGCGTATTTTGCAGGATATGGAAAAGTTGTTTTGCCAACTCGGCGTATTGGTTAAGCTTACGCCAGAAGCGCAGGCCGCGTTAGGACGCTTATTCACTCCTGAGGCCATCGCCAAACATGATTTCTTTGTACGCGCTGGCGACACCACCCATAGCGTCGCCTTTGTCATGAGTGGGATCTTTCGCTGTTTCGCTACGTCGCCTGATGGTGTCGAATACAACAAAACGTTTTTCATCGAAAATGATCTGATGGGCATTTATTATGCTCTGTTGCTTAATCGCCCAAGTCCGTTGTCAGTCCAGGCCTTAACTCCTTGTTCGGTATTGATAGCCGATTTTCGACAGATTGAAGCGTTGTACGATGAACACCCAACCCTGGAACGACTGGCTCGTAAGCAAGCCGAACACCTGTTTCTGATTAAAGAACAGCGCGAAATCGATCTGGTCATGCTGGATGCCAAAGCGCGTTACGAAAAATTTCAGCGCAATTTTCCTGCAATCGAACAGGCCGTTCCGCAGTACCACATTGCCTCGCATCTGGGCATTACACCAACGCAGCTAAGCCGAATCCGGGCTGATCGGTAAACGCATTTCTTTACCTATGTAAATGTCTGGCTAATTAACGGACGCTTGTTTTGTCGTAACCAATCAAAACCTTGTTTATGACAACATACACCATCTCCGTTCTGTACCGGGCCTTACCGGCCTGGTTGAAACTAACACGCGCAGAGCGTAATGCTATTTTTACGGCCGAAGTAACGCCTGTGCTGGCTAAGTACCAGTCGCAGGTGACGACTCGCTTATTTGATGCTGAGGCCTTTCACGCTCGTGTGTCGGACGTGCTACTAATTTCCTGTATGGATTTACGCCACTACTATTTTCTGATAGAGTCCCTACGCGATACGTCACTGTTTGGGGAACCCTACATTGAACTGATCGATGTGATTGTGTCGGTCGAAGACGGTTTTCGGGAATTTGAAGCCAGCCAGCCACGCCATGAAACTAACCAATAAGACTATCCTCATTACGGGCGGAACGTCGGGGGTAGGGCTGGCGCTTCTGCATAGCCTGTATGGCCGGGGAAATCGACTTATAGTTATTGGACGAAACGAAAAACGAATGGCTGAACTGCGCGACGGGTATCCAGCTGTGACGTTTATTCGGTGCAACCTGGCAGTGTCTTCGGAGGTAGCGGACCTGATTCAAACGGTTCAGGAGCGTTTTCCAGACTGCTCGGTTTTGATCAATAACGCAGGGATACAATTCAATTACCTCCTCGGCGACGACGCTTTGGGACAGTCACGGATTGGTAGTGAAATCCAGATCAATCTGACGACTGCTATTCAACTCTGCGATGCCTTGCTTCCTCAGTTACGTCAGCAGCCCGAAGCCGCTATTGTAAACATCACGTCGGGATTAGGTATTTCGCCCAAACGGTCGGCTCCGGTTTATTCGGCTACAAAAGCGGGTTTGCAGGTATTCACGAAAGCCTTACGGTATCAGTTAGAAGATTCAACGGTGCAGGTTGTCGATGTTGTGCTTCCGCTGGTCGATACGCCCATGACTACCGGACGAGGCAGAGGAAAGATTTCGCCCGAACAAGTCGCAGATGAACTGATTCGGGGGGTAGAACATGGACGGAAGGTCGTGAATGTTGGGAGGGTTAAGTTGTTTCGAATTATTCACCGCCTGGTTCCCGGACTTGCCGACCGGATGCTGAAAAATGGCTGATGAATGCCTGTTCCGCGTAGCTTTACAGCATGAAATCGCTCAGTAAGACTATTCTGATAACGGGAGTATCGACTGGTATTGGCTATGGAGCCGCCAAACACTTCATCGAACGTGGGTACACGGTGTTCGGAAGTGTTCGTAACGCGCAGGATGGCGACCGGCTGAAGGCTGAATTTGGCTCTCCGTTTGAACCGCTCGTATTCGATGTGACCGATTCTGAAGCCGTCTCGAACGCTGCTGATTACCTGACCCAACGACTGGCGGGTAGCGGCCTGGGTGGGTTGGTCAATAATGCGGGCGTTGCTTTTGGTGGGCCTGTACAGTACCAGCCGATGGATGTTTTCAGGCAGCATTTTGATGTCAACGTGGTTGGTCTGGTGCAGGTAACACAGGCCTTTCTGCCCCTGCTGGGCGCTCGGCCCGACCACCCCGTTCAACCTGGTCGTATTCTGAATATCAGTTCGGTAAACGGGGAAGTGGCGATTCCTTTTATGAGCGCGTACGTGGGATCGAAGTTTGCCGTCGAAGGGTTTTCGCATAGTCTGCGCCGGGAACTGGCTTTGTTTGGGATCAAGGTGATCATTGTCGGCCCTGGTGCGGTAAAAACGCCCATTTGGAGTAAAGGAACGGATATGCGTGCTTATCAGGCTACACCCTATTATCCGGCCATGCAATGGTTTTTGAAGCAGGTCGAAACCTCCGAAGCGAATGGTTTTTCGGTCGATTACCTGGGTGAACGTATCGTAGCTATTCATGAAGCGGCACGGCCTAAAATCCGCTATGCCATTGTACCGAATAAATTGATAGGCTGGCTAATACCCCGGCTCCCTGCTCGACTTGTAGACTGGATTGTGGAGCGCATAAGCGGACTGAAAAAATAATACATATCCAACTACCCATATGCTGAAACCTGCCTTTCAAAAAGACAATGCCCTATTGGCCGATATTGAAATCGCTCGTGAGCAACCCGATGCCCTACATATCTGGTGGCTTGGCCAAAGCGGCTTTCTCCTTCAATATGCCGGTAAGCAGTTGTTGTTCGACCCCTATCTATCGGATTCCTTAAGCCGCAAATATGCCAATACCGATAAGCCGCATGTTCGTATTTCGGAGTTGGTTATAAAACCAGACATGCTGACGGGTGTCAATGTGGTAACATCGAGCCATAACCATACCGATCACCTCGATGCTGAAACGCTGCTTCCATTAATTCAGGCAAATCCGGCGATTCAACTGGTTATTCCTGAAGCGAATCGAGCCTTCATTGCCGACCGGCTTCAATGTGATGTGGCCTGGCCTATTGGCCTGATCGATGGACAGTCGGTCTCGGTCGAAGGGTTTGTCCTTCATGGGGTTCCGGCTGCGCATAACGAACTCGAACGGGATATTGAAGGGCGTCCTAAGTTCATGGGGTATGTGGTTGAAATTGGGCCGGGCCACGAAAGGCCATACCGTGTGTATCACTCCGGAGACACGCTTTGGTACGAAGGCATGGTCGAATTACTACGGCCGTTTCAGGTCGATATAGCCTTCCTGCCCATCAATGGCAATAAGCCCGAACGACGGGTAGCCGGTAATCTGGACGCGGATGAAGCCGCCCGACTCGGGAAAGAAATTGGCGCTAGGCTCGTGATACCGCATCATTACGACCTGTTTGCCTTCAACACAGCTGACCCGGCTGATTTTGTGCGTGTTTGTCAGCAATACGATACGCCTTATCGGGTGATGCAGTTGGGCGAGCGCGTAAGCCTGAGTCGGTAGAAGCCGAATTGCGCCGACTTTGGTCTGTAAGACAATATCCATCATGAAAAACGCCTTCTTTTTACTTCTGGGTCTGGCCGTTGTTGCGCCTGCATTGGCTCAACCAGGTTCATCGCCGTCAGGTATGCCGAATTTTAAGGTTCAGGTGGTTGATAATCAGATTAGTATTGGGTATGGGCTGGCTATTGGCGATGTAGACGGCGATGGTCAATCTGATATACTGCTGGCCGATCAGAAAGAGTTTGTCTGGTATAAAAATCCGGGCACTCGCATGGCAGGCGATACCTCTGCCCGATGGAAACGGTACGTGATGGCTGCAAACCTGACTCCGCAGGACAACGTGTGCATAACTGCCCGCGATCTGGATGGTGATGGGCGCGTGGAAGTTGCTGTGGGCGCTGGCTGGAACCCTGCCGAAACCGACGACAGTACGAAATCGGGGGCCGTTTTTTATCTGGTTCGACCCCAGGACCCTACTCAGCGCTGGGAACCGATTCGACTGCCGCACGAGGTAACTACTCACCGAATGCGCTGGGCAAAAGTGGGGAAGACCTATCAATTGATCGTAGTGCCGCTGCATGGCTTGCATAATCGGAATGGGAACGGGCAGGGCGTCCGAATCTGGGGATACGAACTTCCGAAAAACCCGCGCGATAGCTGGAAACGGCATCTGGTTGACTCGACCATGCACCTGACGCATAACTTTGAAATCTGGGAAGATGGCGATGCCACAGGGCTCATTGTAGCGGGAAAAGAAGGTGGGCAGATTTTTGAATGGCGGAAGAACAAATGGCGTCCGGTCGATGATGAAGGGGCCAGTAATGCGTTACCACTCCTGAATAAAGGTGTAGACGGTATCGGTGAAATCCGACGAATGGATAAGGGGAAATCGATTGCAACAATTCAGCCTATGCACGGTAATCTGCTCCAGGTTGAAACGGGGGCTTATTCGGTTCAGAAAGGCAGAAAAGCCGTTACAGACAAGCAAATCAACGTACTCACCGACATATTCAACCAGGGCCATGCGCTGGTTTGTGGCGATTTTCTGGGAATAGGCAGCGACCAGATTGTAGCAGGCTGGCGTAATCCAAATGCCGAAAAGAAAGTTGGCGTTCGACTATACAAACCGCAGGAACAGGATAATGTAGGGGGATATCCTATCGACGATAGTGTGCGGATGGCCTGCGAAGACATTCAAGCCGCTGACCTGGACGGCGATGGTGACTTAGATCTTATTGCATCGGGCCGAGCAACGCTCAATGTACTGATCTACTGGAATCAGTTAAAACGTTGATTGGAAAGATGCTCAATGTTTGTCTGGCAGGCTGACAGTCGTACCCATTTACACTGAAAACGAGGTAGAGCCTGGATTGTAAAAGGCGATGAAACGAATTGCACTGGTCGTACTGGTTCTGTTGATAGGGTGGGTACTCGTTGATGTATATAGGCCCTTCAAGGTTGATTTACGTCATTTTGACCCGGCCGATGTAGCCCGGCTTGACACCGATATGTGGCGATCCTACTACGAGCGGCATCCCTTAAGACTCTTCTGGCAATCGGCCGAGTTGGTACGAAGACAGGTACACGCCCCATTCTGGCGTTCGTTTGTGATTGCCTATCACGCAGCCAAAGCTGCGTTTGTATTTAAAGATGGAAAAAGTAGAGCTGATTACAACCGCGCCCTACCTGACCTGGAAGCGTTTTATGGAGCTATTAGCGCTATCAGTAAACAACCATTCAATATAGATCAAACAGCCCGCCATGAACTGGAATGGTGGATTATCCGCCGGGAGCGGGAACATTATCCACCCGTTGAATGGGCCCGACTTCAGGCACAGACGGTGGCTAATCTTTACCAGATTCCGGTGGATCGTTGTGCCGAATATGGTCGGCTGCGTACCGAAGCTATGTTGTTTCGGGATCACCAGGGCGAGGCAATCACTGAGGCCGACTGGCAGAAAATTCAGAACTTACTGAACCAGGCATGGCGTTCGTTGGCGAAAGCGGTATCAGGAAACTGACCTTCCTGATACATTCAGTGCTCATCCGTAACTCTATCGCAGATAGGCACTGAGCAGATGTTAAGCGTGATTGACCTGCCCCGCCAGCAGTTTTAGTCCCGCCGAAAGAGCCTCCAGCCGCGTCGCCATGTCGCCTTCCGAGCCCATCATTGTACTGAACTCAGACGTTTGAGTCGCCAGCGTGTTCAATAGATGGCAAAGCTCGTCACTATTTACAGACTCCATTAGCAGTTGTTCTTTCACCTGCTCAAGCGTTTGGGCAATAGGGCCAGCGTTATCGGCCTGATGGAGTTGAGTCAGCCATTGATCAATAACGTTGGAACCATCCTGGGGCGTGGTGGAACCCGATTCGCTTTCCAGAACGGTCATGGTCGAATCGAGCAGTTCGGAGGCATCTTCGTGCGTAAACATATCAGATCTGGTTAGTAAAGTTGCGGAGCACTGTGGCTAGTTGTTGGAGCTGAGGCACGGCGGCTCTGTCGACTGAAGGCTCATGCGACAGAATCATCATGTGGCTGGACATGTTAAAAAGCCATTGGCGTACTTTTTCGCCATCCACATGGCCTGATTTTAAGTGATCGCGCAGGGCCGTAATTTCCCCTAGAATGCGTTCGGTACCTACATTACCGGGGAGTGCATTGCGCCAGCCTTCGAGTAGTAAAATCCCTTGGTCAGCCGTAATGGTAGCGTGTGTTCCATCGCCGAATGCACCTAATGTATCAATCAGCATCCGGTGTTCGAGTGTTGTTTCTGTTGCTTCCATCTGTAGTCTTGTTTATGGTGGTGGCAGGTTTAAAGTATCACTACTAACCTGGCTTATAGTGAGTCCGTTTCAGTGGTTAACTGGCTTGGTCGCCGTAATGACGTAAAATTTTAGACAGGCTTTCCAGGCCACCCGTCCAGGTTCCTTCTGCGTTTTCATCTTCGGCTATGGCCTGTGCTTTGTCGGCCAGGCTACCCATTAGCTGTCGGATATATACTGTATCGGGCGACGTATCCTGCAATGCCGTACGCAACTCAGTAAGTTGACCCGTAAGCTGGTTCATATTGGGGTCGCCCTGCAAGGCTTGCAACCAACCATCAATCAGCATGATACCCTGATCGGAAGAGATAGGCTGGCTATTGTTGCGGAACATAGCGAGTGTATTGTCGAGCATACTCGCTTCCCATTGATTCGATCCTAGCATAGTGAAAATGGTTAAATGGTTTTACGGTATTCCGTTTACAGTGGTTGATGCAGCAGTCTCTTGCACCAACCACTGTAAACGGTTAATCTATCTTGTTTCAACCACCTGAACACCTGCCAGCTTACGCAGTGTAGTAGCCAAGTCTTCCAGTTTGGAAGCAGTTTGTTCCTGCATGTGTGAACCCTGAGCAATCAACGAGGTTGAATCCGCAAGGTCTAACAGTAAAGCCCGCACCTGGTCTGGATCAGGATGATTCAGTTGGAGCTGGTCTCGTAGGGCCGTCAGTTTTTCTTCGATGAGCGTTGTTCGCTCATTACCCTGAATTACTTTCAGCCAACCGTCAATGAGTTCGACACGTCCGGGAGTAGACGTTAAAATGGAATTATGTTCGTCAGTAAGGCTATCTGTTCGCTCAAATAACCGCTGATCCAATGCGTGAGAAACCATATTGCTTGAATGTTAGCAACAGGCCGGGCGACTATGTAGGCCGACAATTCCCAGTCTGTCGGTGATTGATCTTAGAATAACTTCGCTAAATGGGCGTTTGTTTGGGCTTTTTGTAAGCGACTGCTTTAGAAAGGGTTGGTTTCATGTGATAAGCTGAGTAGCAAACGAGTTTTGCCTGTTAGTACTGCGACCGCCCACCCGACTGTGTTGTATCGGAATCGGTAGTGCCCCCGGAAACCCCCATACCATCTATTCGGGATGTATCACTTCGGGAGAGCTTGTTAGCCGACGACCGATTACTATCTGAATAGCTTGTATCACCCGTTTCATCGGCCGAACGTTCTTTTGACCCCTTCGACGATGAAGTGGCTGGGGCTGCTGATTCACTATCTACTGTTCCGCCGGTTCGATCCGATAAATCATTGTCATCATCACTTATTGTCGAAGCGCCAATACCCATCGAAGTCGATTCGCCACCAACGGTGCTGGTCATGGGAGCCTGGCTATCGGTATGATCATGCCCAGATTTCCCATCCATTAGTTGCTGAAAACCAGTTAAAGCATTGCTTAAACTGGTCAGCTTCGGTTTGTTGTCAGTATCGGCCGAACTAGCCAGTTGACTTACCTGCTGCGTTAGTTCACTCAAAAGCTCCTGGATATGAGCACCATCATGCTGGCTGTTTTGCAATTCGGCTCGTAAGCTGGTCAGGCTGTCTTCCAGCGACGTATCATGCTGATGATCGGTTTGTAAAAAGTCTAGCCAGCTATCAATAAGCGACATACCATCCGTTGGGGATACACTGGCCGAATCGCCGTTGAAGGCTTTTACAGTTATATCAATCAAGTTCGATGCATGCTGATTCAGTGCCATAGGAATAAAAGGTTTTGTTACTGAAGCTGACTTACTGCCTGGCGATGCAGGTTTTCAAGAACGGCAATCAATTGTGAAAGCTCTACCTGCTCGGCGCTGGCTTCAACCGTAGTGGCAATGTTGCGGGTTTGCTCAATCAGATCCTGTAGCAA
Source organism: Spirosoma aerolatum (assembly GCF_002056795.1). NCBI lineage: Bacteria > Pseudomonadati > Bacteroidota > Cytophagia > Cytophagales > Cytophagaceae > Spirosoma > Spirosoma aerolatum. The sequence goes on from NZ_CP020104.1 coordinate 1,191,918, forward strand.
GTTCGCAATCTGGTGGTTATCGATTCGGTTGTACCGTTGAGCAGAATCCAGTTCAGGCCGAAGTCGTTCGAGTGTTTCGGCAATGTCGTCGGTGGCTTCATCGCTGACATCCTCCAGGCGGTTCAGCCATTTATCGATGAGCGATAGCCCATCCGTTGCGGTGGTAGTATCGATGTTTCCGTCGAGCGTATTGACGGTTTCATCGATGAGCGAAATCTGAGTTTGATCGTTGGAAATCATTAGCTGGTTTTGTTGAGTAAGTGATTGTTTCGTGCGAAAGGCTTTTGGTTGATTGGCTGCCAGAGCCTTCCGCCCGTGGTATTGGTTTGCTTTGAAAAGGAACTGACACTTGTGGGGATTGTTCACTGCAAGGATGGGTTTTTTCTGATTTGTTAGTTACCTTGCCCGGTATGGATGCCACACGATTACAGCCCGAAATTCAGTACCAGTTTGCCCGCAGTGGGGGAGCGGGTGGCCAGAATGTGAACAAAGTTGCCACCAAAGCGGAGTTGCGGTTCAATGTTCGTCTATCGACATTGCTTACCGACGATGAGCGGGCCATTCTGGAAGAGAAGTTAGCAACTAAACTGACTACGGAGGGCGAACTGGTCCTGACCCATCAAACCGAGCGCACTCAACTAGCCAATAAGGAGAAAGTTACCAGGAAGTTTTATCGGCTGATTGAAAAAGCTTTCGAAACACCTAAACCCCGCAAAGCTACCAAGCCTTCCAAAGCTTCAATTGAAGAACGCATTAGTCAGAAGAAGCGTAAAGCTGACGTGAAAGAGGGTCGCAAACGCGTGGATTATTAGGGCGATTGTTGACTGTTTTGTGGTGTTAGATGTGAGCGTCTGACACCACAAGGATGGTTATTAGTAACCGACACTTCAATCGATTAATAGAGAAAAGGCTCATTTCGTGGTTCAATTGCGAACGAGCGGAGGGGGTGATGAGCCAATAGAATCTTTTTGAGAAAAATTTACAATTGACTAAGGGGTTTTTCTGTAGAAGTTGTCTTGTATAGTAGATGATTGACTTTTTGGCGACACCTTCCGTACGTCATAGGCTATGCAAATTCGACCCCTGATCCCAACGTCCGATCAACCGACTCCGGTACCGCTTACCGATCAGGGTTTGGCCCATGAACAAGCGGAAACGGCCAGCACCGATACTGAACTCTTCATCCGACGGGCGTTTGCCGAAAGCCCGAAAAAAGGCTGCGAGCTGCTATTCCGGCGGTATCATCAGGCATTGTGCAGCCATGCCGTTCGGTTCGTGTATTCGAAAGAAACCGCCGAAGATCTGGTGAGCGATGTGTTCTGCAAGTTCTGGAAAACCAAGGCCTACGAGAACGTTACCTCATCCTATCGCTACTACCTGTTTCGCAGCGTTCGCAACGAAGCCTATAACTACCTCCGGCTGGAATTTCAGGAACTGGACGATATTGAGAATGCCGAAACGCGGGAAACCGCCAGCAGCCAGCGGCCCGATCAGGTTCTCCAGTTCGAAGAGGTATTTCGGCGGGTCGAAGATCTGGTTGAAGCCCTGCCTCCACAATGCCGTAAAGTGTTTCTGTTGAGTCGGTTCGAGGGAAAGAAATATGCCGACATCGCAGCTGAACTGGGGATCTCCATCAAAACAGTCGAAGTGCACATGGTCAAGGCGCTGGGCCTGGTTCGGAAAGGGCTGAAAGATCATTGGCTCGTCATGCTCGTGGCCGCCTGGCGGTTGCTTTTGCCGTATTAATTAATTGAGTTAGCCACCCATTGTTTCATCAACCAGCTCTACGCTATGGAAGCCGAAATAAACAAAGAGTTGATATTTAGCCATTTTGATCGAAAAACCTCGCCCCTCCAGCGTGAGATGATCGCTCAGTGGCTCCAACAGAAATCCAACGAAGAGCAATACTACGAATGGCTGGAAGAGTGGGAAATGAAGCACCCGCAGTATCTGGCTCAGACCGGCAACGCCCTCCAACGCTACGTCACCTTTTTAACGGAAAACCCACATTCGGATGCGGGTAGCGTTGCGGAGGGTGCAAATGTTCGGCCACTTACGGATGAGCGAACCTGGCGTCAATGGCTGGTAGCGGCTACTGTTCTACTGCTGCTTGGATTGGGTAGTTTTCTGTTCCGCAACCAGATACGGTATCAGACCTACCAAACGGCGTTTGGAGAAACGCGTTCGATGCGACTGGCCGATGGAAGCACGGTGGTGCTGAATGCCAATTCCAGCTTGCGGGTGCCTCGCTGGGGTTTTGGCCATGAAACCCGCGAAGTCTGGCTGACGGGCGAAGCGGCTTTCTCTGTGACTCACACGGCTGATGACCAGAAGTTTGTGGTAAAAACGGCGAATAAGTTCGACGTGGTTGTATTGGGTACAGAATTCTCCGTCTTTGCCCGAAAGCGAGGGGCCAGAGTGGTGTTGAACAAGGGGAAAGTGCGGTTGCATTACCAGGAAGGGCAAACGGCTAAGCAGGTTACGATGAAACCGGGCGATCTGGTAACGCTCGATCCACAGAACCATTTAGCCCTGAAAACGCTCCAGCAGCCGCAGCAACAACTCGCCTGGCAGGAAAAACGATTCGTGTTCGATGAAACCACCCTGCAGGAAGTAGCTTATCTGCTCGAAGAAAATTACGGCCTCCAGGTTTCGATCAAGGACCGGGCGCTGGCCGAGCGGATACTCATGGGTTCGTTCAGGGCCGACAATGTCGATCAGCTTTTGCAGTCCATTTCAGAACTGCTCGACATCAGTGTGGTTCGGCAGGGCAATCAGGTGCAGATTATGGATCAGTAATGACGTGTATCGGACTAGGTAGGGCGCAGAGTAGTGAATCAGGTTTACCCATAGTCAACAACTTCCTGTTCTTCAACGGCTTTGCTGAACGGAGCTATTCTTAATGATTCGATTGCCTCCCGAATAACCGTATTTCTCGATAGACTAATTGGTAAGTTGTTGATTGTCAATTTTTTAGATTTTCCTTGGAAAAGGCTTTTTGTTAAGTAATCTTTGCCCATCAATTAACAATACTAATATGAATTTGTTGCCTTTACTCCCCTTCGTCACCACGGGCAATTGCCCGATTAGCCATGCTCAGGCTAGTTGTTGTCAGCACTAAGAACACGTTCGCTACTGATTATTGACCCTATTCTGCTCACTTCCAGGCAGTCCACGTATTAACCCTCTTTATTTTATGATAAATCCGCTACGAAAAACCGTACCGATAGGTTTACTTTCCATGCTCCTGCTGGTTGGGCTTCGACCCGGCTGGTCGCAATCGGTTGTATTTGCCAGCAATGTTCAGCAAAAGCAGGTAGCAACTACCCATGTATTGAACCGTCAGCTCAAGGATGTGCTGAATGATCTGAAAACCCAATATGGTGCTGAGATCCTGTTCGAACTGCGAACCGTCGATGGGATTTCGGTCTCGTCGGATAAGCTTAATGCCAAATCGACGCTCGAAAAAAATCTGGAGACTCTGCTGCGTCCTCTGGGATTACGCTACAAAAAAGTAAACAGCAATTCGTACTTGATTCTGGCTGAAAAAAAGCCGAAAAAAGTAGCGCTTCTCAATAGCCAGCAGGTCGAAACCGTTACTGCCCAGGAGCTTAATTCATCGGTGGATATACCTGTAAAAACACCAGCCGCGTTAGCATCGATGGGTATCCGAACCGAGGTGGTTGCAGGACCGATTACGGGTACGGTGAAAGGCCAGTCGGGTGAGACCTTACCCGGCATCAACGTAGTCATTAAGAACACCACCAAAGGGACCAGTACAGATGCCGATGGAAAATTCACGATTGATGCTCCCGCCACAGCCGTCCTGGTTTTTTCGGGGATTGGTTTTACAACGCAGGAGGTTTCGGTCGGAGGCCGCAGCCGCCTGGATGTTACGCTGGTCACAGATAATAAGCAGCTTGACGAGGTCGTCGTGGTGGGTTACGGAACGCAGAAGCGCGAAAGCCTGACCAATGCCGTATCGCAGATTGGTGGCGAAGAAGTGGCCCGTCGGCCGGTTTCCAACATCCAGCAGTCGTTGCAGGGACAGTTGCCGGGCGTTACGGTGTTAGATCAGGGTGGATCGCCGGGCCGATCCACAACGGCCATTCGGGTTCGGGGAATTACGACCTTCAACATCAACGGTATTGGCAACACGGCAGGCACCAACAACGGCTCGGGTGGGTACGACATGAGCAAAAACGATGCGCTCGTGATTGTCGATGGGATTGAGCAGCGTTTGCAGGATATTAACCCGGACGATATTGAATCCATTTCGATTCTGAAAGACGCGGCTTCAACCGCCATTTACGGCTCGCGGGCTACGAACGGCGTGGTACTGGTAACCACCAAACGGGCCAAAGGCAGCAAGGTTCAGGTGGATTACAACGGCTATTACGCCATTCAGAAATCCATCAATACCCCCCATATGATGGGTATTGAAGACTATATGCGGATGCAGGTGGCGGCTTATACGAATGCCGGTTCGGCTTTGCCCGCCCGCTTTACCGAACAGTCGATACAGGCCTACGTAACCGCTACCGACCGCGAGAAATATCCATTGCCCAATACGTGGTTTCAGACAGTACTACATTCGGCTCCTCAGCAAAACCACACCTTATCGGTAGCGGGTGGCGGTGAGGCTTTGCGTACCCGGTTGAGCCTGCGCTATCAGGATCAGGGCGGGATTATTACGAATTATAACAGCAAAATCGGGGAAATCCGGCTCAATACCGATTATACCATTACACCCCGATTGCGCGTGAGTGGCGATATTAACTACCGCTACAATTACTCCCAAACCCCGAATGTCGACCCGATCAATTTCTTGTTACATGGCTCATTGTGGGCCGTTCCCAAATACGCGGATGGCACGTATGGTCTGAGTACGCAGGGGAATAATCCCATCATGTACGCCGAAATCAGTGGATTGAACAAGCGATTTGCGGACTATCTGGTTGGCTCGATTAAGGGCGAATGGGACATTGTGGACGGGCTTACCTTCTCGACCCAACTGGCAGGACGGGCTTATTACACGCAGGAAAAGAACTTCGCCAATTCGTACGTAAACACCGATAAGAATACGAATATCACCAAAACGGTGGCCAACAACACCCTGAATGAGGTTAGGAATACGCTACGGGAGTACACGCTCATCAGTTTGTTGACGTACACAAAGAGTGTCGGCGATCATAATATTAAAGGCTTGCTGGGATATTCGCAGATTGGTAACACCCAAAACTTCCTGACTGCCTACCGCGAACGGTTCTACAACAACGATATTCAGTCGATTGGGCAGGGGGCGAATGATGGCACCAAGAGCAATTCGGGGAACGACGCAGTCTATGGACTTCGGTCGTATTTCGGGCGGATCAACTACGATTACAATGGCAAATACCTGGTCGAAGTGAATGGCCGCTACGATGGCTCGTCGAAGTTTACGGGTAATAAGCAGTATAGTTTCTTTCCATCGTTCTCAGCAGGCTGGCGGCTCTCGAAAGAAGCGTTCTGGCAGGGTATCCAGCCAACGATTAGCGATCTGAAACTACGCGGTTCGTGGGGCATAACAGGGAACCAGTCGGTCGATCTGTACAGCTATTATGCCTCGTTGAAAGCCAGTGGCTATGATTTCAATGGCGCGGCTGTGCAGGGCTATCGGCAAACGAGTCTGGCGAATACCAACCTGGGCTGGGAATCGACAACCCAACTGGACCTGGGCCTCGATGCATCGTTCCTGCGGGGGCGTATGAACCTGACGGTCGATTATTACCGCAAGCTCACCAACGATATTCTGCTGAATCTGGATATTCCGGCGACGGTTGGGCTGACGGCTCCTCCGCAAAATGCCGGTTCGGTCGAAAACAAGGGCTGGGAATTTAGCCTGAACTATCGCGGGGCTAAAAGCACATCGGGTTTTCAGTATAATCTGGGCGGTAATTTCAGCATTAATGAAAATAAGGTTGTCGATCTGAAAGGCACCGGGCCGTACATTCTCGGTTCGGATATTGACCCCCGTTACATTATCGCCGTGGGGTTACCCATCAACACCTTGTGGGGCTACAAAACTGCCGGGCTATTTCAGTCGCAGGCGGAGATCGATGCCTACAAGGCGACCTATGCGGCCAATACTAAACCCGGCGACGTAAAGTATCTAGATCTAAACGGCGATGGCAAGATCGACGCCAATGATATGACTAACATCGGGAATAATTTTCCGAAGTACACCTTTGGTCTTAACTCCAGTTTTTCATTCAAGAATTTTGAGTTGAACCTGCTCTTTCAAGGCGCTGCCAAAGTCGATACCCGTTTAGCTGGAGCGTTGGCCGAAATGGGTAACCAGGAAGGCTTTACCCACTCGATCTATACCAACAACTACTGGACGCCCGACCATACCGATGCGCGTTTCCCCCGACCACTGAAGTTCGATCTGCGGAACGTGGCTACGTCGGATCGGTTGATTATCGATGGTTCGTATATCCGGCTGAAAAACATTCAGTTGGCGTATTCACTGCCTGCCCCGATCGCCAGCAAGTTGCGGCTGAACCGGATTCGGGCGTATGTGTCGGCTACCAACATATTTACCATTTCGAAATTGAACGAGTGGAATCTGGACCCTGAAGTTGGGTCGGGTCGGGCGGTATATTATCCGCAAACGTCGCTGTATACGCTTGGCCTTAACCTGAACTTCTAACCCGACCTTTTTTTCGCCGATAATCTCATGAAACCAATACGTTATTATATACCTCTGGTCGTACTGGCACTTAGCGCTGGACTATCACTAACTTCCTGCGACCGTGATCTGCTGGACACTGTTCCGAATGACCGCCTGTCGGAAGACCTGTTCTGGAAAACGGAGAACGATGCCCGGCTGGCGGCCAATTCATTGTACACCGATCTCGACAGTACCAATATTTTTAGCTGGGACGCTCTGACGGATATTGGCCACGTCAATCAGCCGTTCGATTTACACGCCTATATCGAGCTGGGACAATATGATGCTACCAGCTCGCGGGTATATGGTGAGTGGGCCAAAGCGTACAAGGGTATCCGGGCCTGCAATTATTTTCTGGCCAATGTGGATAAAGTGCCATCGACCAATACTACGCTTATTAACCAGTTCAAAGGCGAAGCGCGGGCACTACGGGCCTACCAATACCTCAAACTGGCGAGTTTGTTTGGTGACGTACCACTCGTAACAACGGCTATTTCACTGGACGAAAGCCGGGCTTTAGCGCGCACACCTGTTTCACAGATCTGGGATTTTGTCGATAAAGAACTGAGCGATGCGGCCGGGCTATTGCCTGCTACGTATGCGGCCGTCGATAAAGGCCGGATTACCAAAGGCGCAGCTGTTGGGCTTCGGGCGCGGGCTAATCTGTATGCCGGTCGCTATCAGCAAGCTGCCGATGCGGCCGATCAGGTGATCAAGCTGGGTATTTATGGACTGAACGATTCGTATGAAAAGCTGTTTTCGTATGCGGCTGAGAACAACAAGGAGGTGCTGCTGGATCGGCAGTTTATCAAGGATACCTACCCCGTCAACGTGTTCTCTTATATGGCACCATACAGTCAGAAAAGCGCCAACAGCAACTTTGTACCGACCAAAGCGCTGGTGGATATGTACGAGACGACGGCGGGTAAGCTCATTTCCGACCCAACCAGCGGCTATGACCCGGTAACTCCCTATGCTAATCGTGACCCCCGGCTCAAATTTTCGATTTTCCTGACGGGCGATGTATTGCCGAGTGGCGCTACGTTCCGTCCTGAACCGAACAGCGGTACCCCCGATGCGATTGGGAACACCTACATTGCCTCGACTACAGGCTTCAACCTCAAGAAGTACATCAATGCAGACGATTACGCTAATCCGGGCAACAACGGTATCAACATCATCCTGCTACGGTATGCCGAAATCCTGTTGACCTATGCCGAAGCGAAGATCGAGTTGAACCAGATCGACGCGAGTGTGCTCAATGCCATCAATACCGTTCGCAATGGCCGTTCTGATGTGAAACAACCGTCCATTACAGGTACACCAACCCAGGCTGAGTTACGGGCTATCGTTCGTCGGGAGCGGACGGTTGAACTGGCATTCGAAGGGCAGCACCTGTTCGATATTCGTCGCTGGAAAACGGCTGAAACGGTAGTCCCCGGCCCGGTTTATGGCATCACGTATAAAGGAACGGATGGTAAACTGACAACGGTTCAGGTTGTGGGTATCAATCGGGTATTCGATAAATCCCGGCATTATCTTTGGCCCATTCCGCAAAAAGAACGAAACCTTACCCCCACACTCTCGCAGAATCCGGGTTGGTAGAAGTAATAGAACCGCCCGGGCGGTTCTATGTTTTTAGGAATAGCAATTTTCATGAAGCAACGACCGTCTTTACTCAACGTTTGTTTTATACTCCTGCTGGCAGGTGGCTTGTTGATGGCGTATCGGCCTCAACAAGCTTCGCCTGTCCGTCCGCCCAATATCATTTATATCTATGCCGATGATCTGGGCTATGCCGAATTGGGGTGTTATGGACAGCAGAAAATCAGAACCCCTCATCTGGACCAGATCGCCCGCGAGGGCATGCGGTTTACCCAGCATTACACCAGTATGCCCGTCTGCGCACCCGCCCGCTGTATGCTACTGACCGGCAAACACGGTGGACATTCGTACATCCGGGGCAATTATGAAATGGGTGGTTTTGCCGACTCGCTGGAAGGTGGACAGATGCCACTGTATCCGGGGGCGTTTACCATCGGCCGGATGCTGCAACAGGCGGGGTACAAGACGGCCTGCATTGGTAAATGGGGATTAGGCATGGCGAGCACCACCGGCAATCCGAACGAGCAGGGCTTCGATTACTTCTATGGCTATCTGGATCAAAAACAGGCGCATAATTACTACCCGACGCACCTCTGGGAAAACGGAAAACCTGACCGCCTGAATAATCCCATTATTGACGTACACCGGAAACTGACACCCGAAACAGCTACCCCCGAAGCGTTTGCCTACTATCGGGGCAATGACTACGCGATTGACAAACTGGCTCAGAAAGCAGAGAGTTTTATTCGGCAGAACAAGAATGGCCCATTTTTTTTGTACTTGCCATTCACTGTGCCGCATGCATCCTTGCAGGCTCCCGAAGCGGCTGTGAACGAATATGTTGGTAAGTTTGACGACAAACCGTATCTGGGTCAGCAGAGTTACGCATCGACGCCCTACCCACGCGCAACCTATGCGGCCATGATTACTTATATGGATACGAAAGTGGGGCAGATCATGCAACTACTGAAAGAGCTGAAACTGGACGACAACACGCTGGTCATGTTTTCGAGCGACAACGGCACCACGTTCAACGGTGGGGTAGAGGCTGCGTATTTCAACAGCGTTGGTACGTTGCGGGGACTGAAAATGGATGTCTACGAAGGCGGTATTCGCGAACCCATGCTGGCCCGATGGCCGGGAAAAATAAAGGCGGGACAGGTCACCGATCAGGTTTCGGTGCAGTACGATTTGCTGGCTACACTGGCCGATCTGGTCGGCTACAAACAGCCGTTCACTACCGATGGCCTGTCGTTTCTGCCAACCCTGCTCGGGCAATCGGACCGTCAGAAGCAGCACCCCTTTTTATATTGGGAATATCCTGAAAAGGGTGGACAACTCGCCATTCGGGTGGGTAACTGGAAAGCCGTAAAGACTAATTTGCGGAAGAACCGGGCTGCCACCTGGGAATTGTACGATCTGGCCCACGATGTCAGTGAAACGACTAACGTAGCCGCCCAGCATCCCGACCTGCTGCGGCAACTTGATGCCATCGTTGCCAGAGAACACAGACCAACGCACATCAACGAATGGGAAATCATCAACCCGAAATTATAACTAAAACTACCTGCTATGAATTTACTTCCCCGACGGTTGTCTCACGTATTACTAACTACCTTCGCATTGATTGGCGTTGGTTTATTGATCAGTGCCTGGGTCGAGAAACCGGCTCCAGCTCCACCCAATGTCGTTCTGTTTTTTATGGACGATATGGGCTATGGCGACTTATCCGTAACCGGAGCACTGGACTACACAACGCCAAATCTGGATCGCATGGCCGCCGAAGGGTCGCGATTCTCCAACTTCCTGGTCGCTCAGGCGGTCTGTAGCGCGTCGCGGGCGGCTCTGCTGACGGGTTGTTATCCGAATCGGCTGGGTATTTCGGGTGCCCTTGGGCCTAACTCACCCATCGGCCTGAACCCGAACGAAGAAACCCTGGCTGACTTGCTTAAAGAACGGGGATATGCTACGGGTATTTTTGGAAAATGGCACCTGGGCGACCGGAAGCAGTTTTTGCCGCTTCAACAGGGGTTCGATGAATATTACGGTGTACCCTACTCGCACGATATGTGGCCATTGCACCCGGCACAGGCGCAGGCGCATTACCCTCCTCTAAACTGGATTGAAGGAAACGAGCCTAAAGAAGAGATTAAAGATCTGAACGATGCCAGCAAGATCACCTCAACAGTGACCGAAAAGGCGCTTTCCTTCATCCGGCGTCACAAAAATGCCCCGTTCTTTCTGTACGTCCCTCATCCATTGCCGCACGTACCGTTAGCGGCTTCGGATAAGTTTAAAGGGAAAACCGCCCGTGGGCTTTTTGGTGATGTGCTGACCGAGCTGGACTGGTCTGTTGGGCAGATTTTGGGTGAGTTGAAAAAGCAGAACCTGGATAAAAACACGCTGGTTATTTTCATCAGCGACAATGGCCCCTGGCTCAACTATGGCGATCATGCGGGCTCGTCGGGGGGCTTCCGCGAAGGGAAAGGAACCTCGTTTGAGGGCGGGCATCGGGTGCCTTGTCTGGTTCGCTGGCCGGGCGTGGTGCCAGCAGGCCGGGTATGCAATAAGCTCCTGACCACGATGGATATTCTGCCGACCGTAACCAGGCTCTGCGGTGCCCGGCTTCCTAAAAATCGCATTGATGGTGTCGACTGGATTGCCCTGCTCAAAGGCGATGAATCCGTTACTCCTCGGGATAAGTTCTACTACTATTATCGTAAAAACAGCCTGGAAGCGGTTCGAGAAGGGGACTGGAAACTGGTATTGGCCCATCCCGGTCGTACTTACGAAGGGTTCTTGCCTGGCCAGAACGGTAAACCGGGACCCAGCACCGAAACCCACGAATTTCCGGCTGGTTTGTACGATCTCCGTCGTGATCCGGGTGAGCGCTACGACGTTCGGGAGCAGCATCCTGAGATTGTCGCCAAACTAGAGAAGATCGCTGAAGAGGCCCGCGCCGATCTGGGTGACGACATTCAGAAGCGGGCCGGTACCAACGTTCGCGAACCCGGCCGGATTACGCAATAGACTGACTCAATATCCTAATCTCTAACGATTGCCTAATTGCTTTGGCGACTGAGGGTTATGCTCAGAGTCCGTAAGTAGTTAGGCAAACTTATTTTTTAATAATTTTTGCACAATCCTGAGTATTATTTGACTTATCGCCCCTATTAACCAGCGTATCCACCCGGAATCATCCATCAGACTACTCAATAGATTACGGATAACGAGGAACGATTATGCTGAAGCCCGACCTGAGTCATACCGCACAGCGCACCTGGGAGCGAACCGACGAAACCGTACTCTGGCAACAGTTCCGGGAGGGGCAGGAAGCGGCTTTTCAGGGACTTGTTCAGCATTTTTACCGGGAACTACACTTCTACGGTGGCCGTTTCACCCGCGATTCCGATCTGCTGAAAGATTGCCTGCAAGACCTGTTTCTAGACTTGTGGACTTACCGAAACAAGATTGTACAGACGTCCTTTATCCGACCCTATCTCTATAAATCGCTTCGACGCAAAATTCATCGGGAAGCGATGCGTCATTCGGCCATCGTTAGTGAAGCGACAATGCCATTCGATGACGTAAGTTCAGACGACATAACGGCCGAACAGGCACTGATTCATACCGAATTATCGGAGTACCAGACTGCCCGGCTCAATGCACTGCTGGCGCAGTTGTCGGATCGGCAACGGGAAGCCATTCACCTGAAATTTTATGCCGAACTGTCGAACGAGGAAATTGCTGATATACTGGCTGTTAACAAGCAATCGGTTGCCAATCTGTTGCATCGGGGATTGACTCGCCTGCGCGAAAGCTGGCCGTCGTTGCTTTCGCTATTGGCGGGCTGGCTGTTGCACGAATCGTTCACAAAATAAAGACGATGTGCTGAGTATCAACCCGAAAAAAGCCCCTATTAACAACTGAACGGCTTACTCCCACACGATATGAAAACCTATCAACAGTATACCGTCGAAGATTTCCTGACGGATAGCTGGTTTCTGGCCTGGGTAAAACACAACCAGCCCGAAGCGCGTCAGTTCTGGGAGCAGTGGCAGCAGCAGCATCCCGACCGGCGCGACACGCTGCTTTTGGCTAAAGACATGGCCGAAGCCCTCAAAAATCGTCCGCATAGTCTTTCGGTTGGGCAGGAGCAACTGGAGGTAGAACAGATCGTGAAACTGACCCGGCACGTACCCGTACAGTCGAACTGGCCCGTTCAGCGAAACCTATGGACTCGGTATCGATGGTTAGCGGCAGCTACGGTATTGCTCATACTGAGCGCTGGCGGGTGGTTTCTGGTCAATCGCGGTGAAACCAACTCGACGACTGTTTCTCATAATCCATCTAAGGTCGATGAGCCTACCACGGATAAATGGGTGAATCAGGTCAATGGTACGTCGCAACCCGTACAGCTTTCGTTACCCGATGGGAGTCTGTTGACTCTGATGGCTCATAGCCAGGCTTCCTATCCATACACCTTTGATTCGGATAAGCGGGAAGTGTATCTAAAAGGCGATGCCCTGTTTTCGGTTGTTCACGAAGGGAAACGGCCATTTCTGGTCTATAGCGGAGCGCTCGTAACGCGCGTGCTGGGTACTCGGTTCCGGGTGCAGGCCCGGCCTGGTGAAACCCGTATGATGGTGTCTGTTCTGTCGGGTAAAGTGTCGGTCATGGAGCAGAAAGACTGGGTTTCGGCCCGATCATCTCCGAATGTGCCGAAGGCAGGCGTTGTGCTGACGGCCAATCAACAGGTAACGTACGATGCTAGCCAGGGGAGTTACCAGAAACAGCTGGTGGCGAAACCGACCCTGCTTCCCTCGACATCCGAAACACCGGAAACGTTCGTGTTTGACGATACCCCGGCCACGTCAGTTTTTGAGCGGCTAAAGAAAGCGTATGGTGTGGAGATTATTTACGACGTGTCGGCGCTGCGGCATTGTACCCTAACGGCATCCCTGGCGGGTGTTTCGCTCTACGACCAACTCCAGTTGTTGTGTGCTTCTATCGGCGCTTCGTACGAAGTGGTGGATGCCCGCGTCATTATTACCAGCAAAGGCTGCTAAAATTTCTTACTAAAAAAGCCCGCTATGCTGCAACATAACGGGCGTACTTGACCGATCGGGCGGCTATTTCGGGCCACCGCCGACCGGTATAGCTACTCCTTTGCCCGGAATAACTAGACCTACCCCCAAGTTATGTACAAGTTTACAAATCACGAAACGATTCGGATGCTTATGCGAATCTCGCTACTCCAATTGTTGCTTACGGTATGGCTGGTCAACGGCGTTCTGGCAGCGAATGCCCAGGAACTCCTCGACCAGCGAGTCAGTATCCGACTGGATAACAACACGTTCCGGCAGGCTCTGCAAACGCTGGAAAAAACCGCGCATATCAAGTTCGTTTACAGTCGGCAGATTGTTCAAATCGACCGGAAAGTATCGCTGGCGGCTACCGACGAAAAACTGGCCGATATTCTGGAACGGCTGTTAAAACCCCTGCAACTAAGGTATGTGGTAACAGGTAGTCAGATTGCCATTGTGCGTGGACCTACGTCGGAAGATGTGGGTGAGGGGGCTACGACTAAGTATCCGGCCTCCGCCGAATTCGTTGATCGAACGTTGACTGGAGTAGTTCGCAGCGAAACCAGCGAAGGCTTGCCGGGCGTCAGCGTTGTACTTAAAAATACGACCCGTGGTGCAACGACCGATTCGGAGGGTAAATTCCGCCTGGTTATTCCCGATGAATCTGGCAACGGGTCGGTAACAACGCTGGTATTTTCGTTTGTGGGGTATGTAAATCAGGAAGTCGTTGTCGGGAATCGGACACTGATAGAGGTGCAACTGGTGCCCGATCAGAAATCGCTGAACGAAGTGGTGGTGGTGGGATATGGTACGCAGGTGAAAGAGGATATTAGTGGAGCCATTACCAGTATCGCAGCCAAAGAGTTGAAAGATCCGCCGGTGGGCCAGGTGGCCCAGATGCTACAGGGCAAGCTGGTTGGTGTCCGTATCGATCAGGTGACGGGGCGCCCCGGTGAGGGCATGAATATCAAAGTGCGGGGATCGGTGTCGATTACGGCTGGAGCCAATCCGTTGTATGTCGTGGATGGAATGCCGATTACGGGCGATATTAATACGATAAATCCAGCCGAAATCGAAAGCATTAGTGTCCTGAAAGATGCAGCTGCTTCATCTCTGTATGGATCGAGGGCGGGAAATGGGGTTGTGCTGATTACGACTAAAGCCGCCAAAGCGGGTAAAACGCAGATTGATTTCAATACCTATTATGGTTTCGAGCAAATTCCTGACGCCCGGAAGCTGAAAATGATGAATGCGCAGGAGTACGCTCAGTTTGAGAAAGAAATCGCCGAATTCAATGGCCGAACCGTAAATCCTGTATTCCAGAATCCAGCGCAGTATGCCGGGAAAGGCACCAACTGGTACGACGTTGTGACCCGAACCGGAGCCGTTCAGAGTTATAACCTAACGCTGAGTTCGGGAACCAAAAACATCCTGACTTCGGTGACAGGTGGCTATTTTAAAGAAGATGGCGTTGTGATTGGCACCGGATTTGAACGCCTGTCGTTGCGGTCCAATACAATCTTTACACCCAGCGACCGAATTCGAATCGGATTCAATGTAGCGCCGAACTACGCCATAAACCGGAATTTCCCGACCGATGGGAATCCTTATGGGTCCGAAAATATCGTTTCATCAGCCCTCTCGACCAGTCCACTGACCAGTCCCTATAATGCCGATGGGAGCTTGGCCTTAACCGCTTCAGACCCTGCTTCGTTTGGGAACCCGAACTGGCTGCGGGTGGCTGAGGAAAAAATCTATAAAAACAAAACCCTGTCGCTACTGTCCAATGCTTATCTGGAATACGAAATAATACAGGGTTTGAAAGCCAAAACAACAGCCAATGTCCAACTGGGTTACAACAGTATTTTCCAGTTCAATCCATCGACCATTGGTAAATTGTTTTCGCCCCCACCGCTGATCCCGAGTGGCTCGGACAATAGTACCCGTTCCTACAACTGGGTCAACGAAAACTCACTGACCTATCAGCGGGAGCTGAATGGGCATAGTATCGACGCGCTGGTCGATTTCACGGCTCAGCGTTCTCGCAGCGATAACACGCTGGTTACGGCCACCAATTATCCCGACGACAAAATTCAGGCGGTGAGTGCGGCCGGAAAAACCGTTGTGACCAGCAATGTGCAGGAGTGGGTATTGCTTTCCTTTCTGGGGCGACTCAACTACAATTACAAAGGAAAATACCTGCTAACCGCTTCGATTCGGCGGGATGGCTCATCGCGCTTTGGGCCCAACAACCGCTGGGGAAATTTCCCCTCGGCGTCCATTGGCTGGATTGTTTCGAAAGAGGCCTTCTGGAAATTGACTCCCATTTCGTTCCTGAAACTACGAGCCAGCTACGGGCTTACCGGGAATTTTGAGATTGGTAACTATACCTTCCGCTCAACAGTTGGTCCGGTATATTACGCCTTTGCGAATACACTGTTTCAGGGACGGGCAGCCAACAATCTGGGCGATAATAACTTAGGTTGGGAGCAGAAAAAACAACTGAACATTGGGGCGGATGTGTACCTACTCAACGACCGGATTCAACTGACGTATAACTACTACCGTACCATCTCCAGTAACCTGTTGTATAACGTATCGGTGCCGGTATCGTCGGGCTTCAGCAACATCCAGACCAACATTGGCGAACTGAAATTCTGGGGGCATGAAATCGGTCTCAATACCATCAATATCCACACCAATCGTTTTAGCTGGAACACCACCCTGAATCTGTCGTTCGACCGGAACCGGGTTGAGAAACTGTCATCAGTAACGGCGCTCTACCATGGCATGACCAACTATGGGTTTACCAGTCATATTTCGCAGGTCGGTTCGCCGGTTGGGTTGTTCTGGGGAGCCGTGTGGGATGGCGTTTACAAGAACCAGCAGGATTTCGATAATTCGCCCAAATACGCTGATTCGCAGGTGGGTATTATCAAATTTCGGGATATCAATGGCGACGGCAAGATTACTTTTCCAGAAGATTACACCACAACCGGAACGCCCTGGCCAAAATACATTTTCGGGCTGACCAACCAGATCAATTACCGAAATTTCGACTTTGGCCTGACCATTACGGGCAGTTATGGCAACCAGATTCTGGCCCATTACGAAAACTGGCTGACGAATCTCGACGGGCCATTTAACGTACTGGCCGAAGTGAAAAATCGCTGGAAATCACCCTCCGATCCGGGTGATGGTAAATACGGCAGTGTGCAGCAGGGAACTACTTATCTCGAACGCGACCGCTGGAGTACGCGCTACCTGAAAGACGGCAGTTTTCTGTCGTTCAAGAACATTACCCTGGGCTACACGCTGCCGATCAAGATCAAGAGTGTCCGAAACCTACGGGTTTACAGCAGCATTCAGAATGCCTGGGTGATTACCAAATACCCCGGCAACCCAGAAGTAAATACCCGAAATTCGAGCAGTGGCAGTTCGCCGGGCGTCGACGAAAACTCCTATCCCGTTCCCCGGACGATCAGCTTCGGTGTCAATATTGGCCTATAAACCACGGAAAATCCTACATCATGAAACCTAAATCTCTTATCGTTAGTATAGCGTTGCTGATGCTGAGTGCCTGCAAGAGTTTTCTGGAGGTGGTTCCTGAAACCTCGCTGGCAGCGGACAATTTCTATCAGTCGCAGACCGATTTTGAACAGGCTGTGGGTGGTATTTATGCCCCCCTTCAGGGAATCTACAATCAGGACTGGGTTCTGAACGAAATGCGGTCCGACAATACCTTCTTTATCTATAACATTGCTCAGCGTGGCGGAAAGCAGCAGGAAGATCCGGCTACGTTTACTGTAGAAACCAACAATACCTATACGCTGGGCAAATGGACGAACGATTATCTGATTATTTCCCGGGCCAATCAGGTGTTGAAAAGCCTCGAATCGGCAACATTCGTTGAGTCGGCGAAAGCCAATCTGAAAGGACAGGCACTTTTTCTGCGGGCCTTTGCCTACTTCGATCTGGTCAAAAATTTTGGCAGTGTGCCGCTGTTTCTGGAACCGGCTACATCGTACCAAACCACCTTTAAGGCACGTTCCGACGCTACGGAGGTTTACAAACAGATTGTGGCTGATGCGTCGGCTGCGG
This sequence comes from Spirosoma aerolatum, assembly GCF_002056795.1. NCBI lineage: Bacteria > Pseudomonadati > Bacteroidota > Cytophagia > Cytophagales > Cytophagaceae > Spirosoma > Spirosoma aerolatum. Next base: position 1,209,423 of record NZ_CP020104.1, read on the forward strand.
CTAAACTACTGCCTGCTGTTGCTTCGGCAACCGGGCGGGCTACGGCGGGTGCTGCGTATACCTTGCTGGCCGATGCCTACATGGATCAGAAAGCCTGGGCCGATGCCGAAACCGCTCTGAAAACCGTAACCACGCTGGGTTACAGCCTGCTGCCCAACTACGCTGATATTTTTAAGCCGACCAATAAAGGTAATAAGGAGATCGTTTTCGACATACAGTACGCCGAGGGAACTTCACAGGCTATCTTTAATGCGCTGCCTTATCTGTTTATACCTGTGCTGGCCGACCCATCGGTTATTACGGGGGTGAAACCTGCCTCGCAGCAAACCTATGGGGGGTACAACGTTCCGACGCCCGACTTGCTGAAGGCGTATGAAGATACACTTAAAGACCAGCGATTTGCGGCTTCCATCGGGTTTTATACCGGGCCGTCACCCCTGATAGGAATTACGTATAACCATACGCCTTACATCAAAAAATACCTGCATCCGCACTCCGTCTATGGGCAGACGGCCGATAATGGTCCGATTTATCGGTACGCTGAGGTGCTGCTGATGCTGGCCGAAGTGACCAACGAGCAGGGGCGGCAGGCCGATGCGGTAGGCTATCTGAATCAGGTTCGGGTACGAGCTGGATTAAATCCCTTGACAGCAGGCAGTCAGACGGCCCTGCAAGCCAGCATCCTGAAAGAGCGGCAGGTTGAACTGGCTTTTGAAAACAAACGCTGGCACGATCTGGTCCGAAGTGGCACGGCTGTACAGGTGATGTCGGCGTTTGGCGCTAAAGTCAAAGCAAACCCACAGGCGTATTATTATCCGACAGGTGGAGCCCCTATTGCCACTGCGTTTAACGTAACCGACCGGGATTTGCTCTATCCGATTCCCGTAAGCGAAATCATTACCAACCCTGATCTGAAACAAAATCCTGGGTATTAACGAGCTTGAGTAGATATCAATAGAACACAGATTCGTATGGGTATGATAATTAGCCTTAATCATAAAAATCTGTGTTCTATTAAATCCGAAGCACTTACTATGAAGTCCTTTCTGCTTATAATCACTGTATCTCTCCTCAGCTTCTATGCAATCCCTCTAAAAAAGAGCGTCCGGCTATTCGATGGGAAAACCTTTCGGGGTTGGGAAGGCGACACGGTAAACACTTGGCGAATCGAAAATGGAACGATTGCCGCCGGACACCCCGATCGGATGGTGCCGCACAACGATTTTCTGTGTACCACCCGCTCCTACGCCAATTTCATCCTGCGGCTGAAAGTTCGGCTAACCGGAACGAAAGGTTTTGTAAATGCGGGCGTACAGTTTCGGAGTAAACGACTGACCAGCCCGGCTTACGAAATGATTGGCTATCAGGCCGACTGGGGGCCGAAGTACTGGGGGAGCCTGTATGACGAGTCGCGCCGAAAAGTGACGCTGGTCCAGCCAGATTCTGTACAAACGGCTAAATGGATAAAAGTAGCCGACTGGAACGATTTTAGGATACAGGCCGAAAATCGCCGGATTAGGCTGTATGTCAATGGCCATCAGACGGTCGATTACACAGAATCGGACGAAACCATTCCGCAGTCGGGTGTTATTGGATTACAGATTCATGGGGCTGGCGTTACGCAGGTGGCTTATAAAGATATTGAGATTGACGAACTTCCTTGATGCTTTTTGACAGGATTTACAGGGTATACCCTGTAAATCCTGTCAAAAAAGAACTTTATAAAATTGGTATGAAACATTCTTACTGGATTACCACGATTGTCATTCTGTCGTCGATACTGCTTTTCACTGCTTATCAGCGTGCGGATGATAGCCAGGAAGATCCATTCGAGACACCCCGATCTGTCAGTCAGACTCCGACTACTGTACCGCTATCGCCGGAAGCCAGTATGAAAACGTTTCGACTGCCCAAAGGCTATCACCTCGAACTGGTGGCTAGTGAGCCAATGATTTCAGAACCCGTAGCACTAGCCTGGGATGGCAATGCGCGCTTGTATGTGGCGCAAATGGAAACCTACATGCAGACCGTACTGGCAACAGGACAAAACCTGCCCAAAAGTCGAATTATGCTGCTGGAAGATACCAACGGTGATGGCAAAATGGACAAGAGTTCGGTGTTTCTGAAAGACCTGCTGCTGCCCCGTGCCATTCTGTGTATCGGTCACGAACTGCTGGTCAATGAAACCGATTCCTACGATATTTACGCCTATCAGGATACCAATGGCGATGGTAAAGCTGATAAGAAAAGGCCTGTGTTTCAGAATAAACGGAAAGCTTTCGGTAATGTGGAACACCAGCGCAGTGGCCTTGACTGGAACCTGGACAACTGGATTTATGAAACCATCGATCCCATTCGCTATCGGTACAAAAAAGGTGTGCTTAAGGCCGATACACTTCCGTTTGCGGCTGGCCAGTGGGGGCTGACGCACGACGATTACGGACGCGTTTTCTTCAGCCGGGCTGCATCTGGCATTGCGGCATCGGGCTTTCAGATTAACCCGGCCTATGGACAGCTCGATTTACCGGATGCGTTCGAAGACGGATTCAACCATGTTTGGTCAGCCATTAAAACGCCCGATGTGAATGGTGGCCCCAAAACCCTTCGTCCCGACAGTACGATGGCCGATTTTACGTCCATCTGTGGCCAATCTGTTTTTCGCGGAGATCGACTTCCAAAACAAATCTTCGGCGATTATATCGTGGCCGAACCCGTTGCCCGCATTATCCGACGGGCCAATATCAAAAACGAAAACGGAAAAATCCGACTGTATAACGTGTATCATCAGGACGAATTCATTTCATCGACCGATATGAATTTCCGGCCCATCAACACCTACACAGGGCCCGATGGCTGTCTGTATATTGTCGATATGTACCGGGGCATCATTCAGGAATCGACCTGGGCTCAGCCGGGGAGTTACCTGTACGCCCAGATCATGAGCAAAGGGCTGAACAAAAACATTGACCGGGGGCGTATCTACCGGCTGGTTTACGATGGTATAAAACCCAGTCCAGCCCCCAAAATGCTGAACGAAACCACGACCAAACTAGTCACCTATCTGGATCATCCGAACGGCTGGTGGCGCGATAATGCCCAAAAAGAAATCATTGTGCGCAACGACAAGTCGTCAGTGACTTCATTGAGAAAAATCGCGCTGGGCCAGAAAGGACCATTGACCAAAAAACCATCAAGCCTGGCCCGGATTCACGCCTTGTGGACACTGGAAGGGCTGGATGCCATCGACAAACCACTACTGCTGACTACCCTGAGCGATCCAGCACCCGAAATGCGGAAGATGGCCTTATGGCTCAGCGAACCCTGGATTAAAACGGCTGATAGGCAGGTGTTTGATAAGCTGGAGTCGCTCAAAAACGATACGGACAGCGATGTGCTGGCGCAACTGCTGCTATCGCTGTCGTACAGTAAGGCCGATAACGCCAAAGCAATTGGACAGGCTATCCTGGCCCGGCATTCCGATCATGTAATACTGACGAGCATAGAACGAACCCTGAAAAAAGCCGAGGAAACCCGAAAAGTTGGCAGCAGTCGCCTGGCCGCCCTGTTGCCGGAAGACCGAAAGCGGGTAGGGGAGGGGAAGCAGATTTTTACGTCGCTTTGCTCAACCTGCCACGGGCCGCAGGGCGAAGGTACGCCTACGAAAATGGCACCCCATCTGGCTGGTAAATTCAAGCTGCTCGAAAACCGCGACGAAGTCATCAAGATCATGCTCAATGGACTGACGGGGCCTGTCGATGGCGTTACGTATCACGAAATGATGCCGCCTATGGGTACGAACAGCGATGAGTGGATTGCGTCGGTACTGACCTATGTCCGGCTGGAACTGGGTATGCAGAGTTTTCCGGAAATGTCGTCGGGCTATATGACTAATTTCGTGCTGGTCAAACCCGAACAGGTAAAGAAAATCCGGGAACAAACGGCTGGTCGCACAATACCCTGGACCTGGGATGAGCTGATTAAAGAGCGCGATTTGTTGCGGCAGAGTAAGAAATAACGAATTTGGTTGTGCTACTTTCGGGCAACAAAGTTGACTAAGCGGATAGAACACAGATTGTTATGATTCTTATGTTTTACACAGATCTTAATCTATCATAACCATCATAATGATCCGTGTTCCAGTAATAGGTTGGTTTGGTAAATTCCCGGTGGATGTCTGCCGGGAATTTATTTTTATAGGGTCTCTAGGGCTTTTTGGTTGGTTTTTGTGAAAATCAGAGAAAAATTTTCACAAAAAAGTTATTTTCGACTAAGGGTAATCGCCAGCATTCGTGTCATTCGCGTACTTGACCGGCAATCTTATGACCGAACCAGAAGGATATCAGCGCTTCGATTCAGGTGATGTACCCCGCCCCCTGCGTGCGGGCAGTCACGCAACGGCCGTTGTGGATAACGAGTATTTTATCAGAGCGGCCTTCGCCGAATCGTCGGAAAAAGGGTTTGAAGCTCTGTTCCGGCTTTATTATAATCCCCTTTGCAGCCATGCACTGCGGTTTGTGTATACCCGTGAGGTGGCCGAAGATATTGTCAGCGAAATATTTTACCAGCTCTGGAAAACGGATGCAAATCGCTCTGTACAATTTACCTATCGTACCTATCTCTATGCCGCCGTGCGCCATCGGGCCTATAATTACCTGCGCGACGAGCTAACGGGCAACCGCGCTCCGGCGTCGATTGATGAGTTGGAGTATGCGGGAGCGGAGGAGTCGCCCCAGACGTTGGTCGAGTACGATGAAACCTTTCAGCGCCTGGAGAAAGTCATCAAAGAATTACCCTCCCAGTGCCAGCGCGTGTTTCTGATGAGCCGATTCGAAAACCGGAAAAATCTGGAAATTGCTACCGAGCTGGGTATTGCGCTGAAAACCGTAGAAGCCCATCTGTCGCGGGCCTTGTCTCAAATCCGGCGGGCCATTCTGACGATGGTTTGTCTACTTTTTGTTGGATTACACTAAGGGTAAATTAACCATACGGTGTCATTCCCCAAACCCCTTTGTTATGGAAGAACTTGTGAATAAAACGCTCGTTTTCGACTATTTCGCCGGAAAGGTGAGTCCAATCCAGAAAAAATCAATTGAACGCTGGCTGGCCCAACCCGGTAATCAGGATACGTATTACCAGTGGCTGCATGAGTGGGAACTTGCCAACCTCCAACTAACGACCAACTGGCAGAACGCTTTTGACGCTACCCGAAAACGTATATATACTACCGTTTGGATAAATTCTCCAACTGAGGAAAGAGCCGTTCGATGGTGGGGCAATAGGCGGATGGGTGTTTGGCTGGCGGCTGCTTCTGTGATCCTGATTCTGGGCATTGGCAACTGGCTGGCTGGCGACGTTATTCGCTACAAAACCATCGAAACCGGCTTTGGCGAAACCAAACACTGCCTGTTGCCTGATGGGTCGGTTGTGGAGTTGAATGCCAATTCTCGCATTCGTTTCCCGCGATTTAGCTTTGCTTCAGAAAGTCATATTCCGCTCCTATCCGTTGCAACGGCCGGACGACAGGTTGAACTAACCGGGGAGGCCGACTTCTCCGTGCGTCATCTCCCAAATCACCAGCGATTTGTCGTTCTGACTCCGAAGGGCTTGGCAGTGAATGTATTGGGGACGCAATTCACAGTTTTCAGTCGGGAGCGCCGGACGCAGGTTGTGTTGCGTTCGGGAAAAGTTGCTCTGACTCTGCCGAAACAGCCGAATGAACCCGCCATGCTAATGAAACCTGGTGATCTAGTCACGCTCGATGCGCAGGGCAACCTGGCGTTGAAGCAAACCCCGCATCCTGAAAATGCATCGTCGTGGAAACAACACCGTTTTACCTTCGAGACTACGTCACTGCGGGAGATTGCCCAGACCTTGCACGATAACTATGGCCTGACTGTCCATATAGAAGGCGAAGAACTGGCCAATCGGACCATTTCGGGGGCTTTCCCGGCTCAGGATGCTAATGAACTGATCAAACTGGTGGCTGATCTGCTCCAGATCAACTACCACCGCGATAACAACAACGTAACCTTTACGAATTAACTCCTAACCTTTACTTACTCACATGCAACAGGCTCTCCGCTCATCAGTGGCTTTGCTCATCAGCGTATTGCTGAATGGCTACCCCGGAGAAGCACAGGTGATGGCTGCTAATTGGGCTGCACAAAAGCCCGTTCAGTCCTCCATGACCGCTTCGCAGATGCTTCAACTCCGGGATGTACTCAACCAGTTTAAGGCGCGCTACCACGTCGATATTTTATTTGAAGACAAACTGATCAACGATCAGACAGTACTTTCCTCGATGGTCGATCCGGCGGCTTCACTGGAAAAAAATCTGGATACAATCCTTCGTCCACAAAGGCTTCGCTACAAGAAAGTGAAAAGTGGGGTGTATATGGTGATTGGCGAAAAAAAGCCGGGAAAGTCACTCACAGCCGACGTTCGCTCGGAAACGTCAATGCTGAATGCGCAGACCTCCGTAACGCCCCAGCTCGTTGACAATGCGGCAGCCCCTACGCTGTCAACCGAAAAGGCATTGGCTCCGGTAGTTATCGAAAGATCAATTTCGGGGATCGTCAAAAGCGAAACGGGTGAAGGGCTTCCTGGGGTAAGCGTGGTAGTGAAAAATACGACCCGTGGCACCACCACCGATGCCGAAGGAAAATACCGACTGAATATACCAGATGGAGCGGCTACGCTGGTCTTCTCCTTTGTGGGCTATCAGAATCAGGAGATCAGCATCGGTAGCCGAACCAATATCGATGTACAAATGATACCCGACGATAAATCGCTGGACGAAGTGGTGGTCGTAGGTTATGGTACGGTTAAGAAAAGTGACCTGACGGGGTCGCTGGCTCAGGTAAAGGCCAAAGACCTAAACGCCTATCCGGCTACGAACGTGCTACAGGCGTTGTCGGGTCGGGCGGCTGGGGTGCAGGTGTTGCAAAATACGGGTGCTCCCGGTGGGAGTGTCAGCGTGCGGATTCGCGGTACCAACTCGATTCAGGGGAGTAACGAGCCGCTGTATGTAGTGGATGGGTTTCCCCTATCGGGTAGTAATCCGACCGTATTGAACAATGCCGATATAGAAAACATCGAGATACTGAAAGATGCCTCGGCGACCGCTATTTATGGCTCTCGTGGGGCAAACGGTGTGGTCCTCATTACCACTAAAAGGGGAAAGTCGGGCAAGGCCACGGTCGATTTCGAAGCCAGCTACAGTTCGCAAACCCTGCGCAAAAAGCTGGATATGATGAATGCCAAAGAATACGCGACATTCTATAACGAACAGGCAGCCAACGATGGGTTGAAACCTTATTTCACCCAGGACCAGATCAACGCGTTCGGTCAGGGTACAGACTGGCAGAACCTCGTATTTCAAACCGCTCCTATGAAAACGGCATCGCTGAACATTAGTGGGGGAACCGAAAAAACGCAGTTTTCACTGTCGGGAAGTGTATTCAGTCAGGACGGAATCATTCGCGGCAGCGACTACAACCGCTACTCTATACGGACCAATATTAACCATGCGCTCAGCAAAAAACTATCGGTCAACTTTGCCAGTACGTTAACCAAAATCACGACGAACGCCCAGAATAGCCAGGGTAGCAACCGGGGCGGATCGCTCATTGCGGGAGCCATATCGGCCCCGCCCGTTTTAGGGCCTTACAAAGCCGACGGCTCTTACGAAGTATTTGGCACAACCTATGCGTTTGTTAATACACAGCTCCGTAACCCAATTAACATACTGAACGAGCAGAGCAGCCTGACCAAAGGCAACCGGGTTCTGACCAATGCCGCGTTTATTTATAATCCCATCCCCGAGCTGACCATCAAAATTTCGGGTGGTATCGAAAACTCCGACGACCGCACCGACTCCTACACAACGACCAACTATTTCGGTTCAACGGGTAACGCCAATGTGAGTACAACCCAGCTAACCAGCCTGTTGAATGAGAATACCATTAGCTATAGCAAGACCATCCGGCAGAAGCACAGCATTTCGGCCGTGGCTGGGTTTACCTATCAGGATTTTCTGACGACGACGCTGAGCGGCAGCGGGGCCAACTACATCAGTAATTCCAGTCAGACGTCTGATCTGGGAGCGGCCGGAACTCCTGGTATTCCAGCATCGGGTTATTCCAAATCGGTTTTGTTGTCGTATCTGGGCCGGGTCAATTATGCGTTCGATAGCAAATACCTGGCAACGATTAGCTTTCGGGCCGATGGGTCGTCCAAGTACAGCGAAGGCAGTAAGTGGGGGTACTTTCCATCCGGTGCCCTGGCGTGGCGCATTTCGAACGAAGAATTTTTGAAGAACAGCAACCTGGTCTCAGATCTGAAACTTCGGGCCAGTTGGGGCCTTACAGGCAGTCAGGCCATTAATGCCTATGCCACACTGAACCAGCTATATTCGGGAAAAACCATTTTTGGAGATGCGCTTTATACGGCCTACTCGCCCGGTACAAACCTTCCCGGCAATCTGAAATGGGAAACTACGGAGCAAAAGGACATCGGCATAGATCTGGGCATCCTGCAAAACCGCATCCTGATCACAGCCGATTACTACATCAAAAACACCCGCGATCTGCTGAATACCGTACAGCTTCCGTCGTCCCTAGGCTTTACCACGACGATTCAGAACGTAGGCGAAGTGCAGAACAAAGGGTTGGAGTTGGGAATTAACGCCAATATTCTGACGGGCGCGTTAAAGTGGAATGTAAACACGAATGTGGCGCTGAATCGGAACAAGGTGGTAAAATTATACGGTGGGCAGGATATTCTGGGCGCTTTTGTCGATATATCGGCCATTACCGATACGCGAAATATTCTTCGGGAAGGCCAGCCGATGGGCATGTTCTGGGGCTATATCGAAGATGGGTACGACGATAAAGGCAAAATAAAATACAAGGATATGGATGGCGATGGGGCCATCACTGTTCGCGACAAGACATTCATCGGGAATCCCAATCCCAAATTCATCTACGGATTCAATTCCAGCATGTCGTACAAAAACTTCGATCTGACCCTCTTTTTGCAGGGCACACAGGGCAACGACATTTTCAACACCAGTGCCATCAACAATACGGTCGATTACGGGTATGGGCTGAATATGCCGCGCGAGGTTTTTCTGAATCACTGGACACCGACCAACACCAACGCTAAATATCCGCTCGTGAGCAGTACCACACGTGTCAACGTTTCAAATCGATTTGTGGAAAACGGATCGTACTTACGGCTGAAAAACATTCAGTTGGCGTATAACCTACCCATTCAGAAATGGGGGGCAACCTGGATTCGGTCGATGCAAGTGTATGCCAGTGGCCAAAACCTGCTGACGTTTACCAACTATTCGTGGTGGGACCCCGAAGTGAACTCCAGTGGTGGGTCCAACTCCATTGCCCAGGGTTTCGACCAATACAGCTACCCTACTGCCAAGTCCATCACCTTTGGTGTGCGAGCTGGGTTTTAATTGCCAATGATTGAATGATAGAATGATTGAATTGTTGAATGGGATTTTCAAATCGCCCGCAATTCGATCATTCGATCATTCAGCAATTCAATCATTCAGAATTATGAAAAAACTCCTATTCCTCCTCTCCACGCTTTTGTTGGCATCCTGTGAGGATGTGCTGAAGGAAGCGCCTAAATCACTGGCTGTAGAGACGTTCTACAATACGCTGGCCGAAGTACAGGCAGCCGTTAATGCTATTTATACCCCTTTGCGCGATAGTAATACCAGTGGTATGGGCGTTTATATCGCCGTACTGGAAGGGCATACCGACTATGGGCTTGGCCGGGGCAGCTATGCCATCCTGAATAATTTTGCGGGACTGGACAACGTCAACGTTAGCCGGGTATCGGGTGCGTGGTCGGCCTTCTATCTGAGTATCCGCAATGCGAATCTGGTGATTAAAAATGCACCCAACGGGAAGGCGATCAGTCAGGCCGATATTGCCAAGTCAATCGCTGAAGCCAAGTTTCTGCGGGCGTTCAGTTACTTCCATCTGGTACGTAACTGGGGTGGAGTACCCATTCGGACAGAAGCGAATATGGCCGATATCACGGCAAAACGAAACTCCGTCGATGAAGTATATGCGCTGATTTTGTCGGATTTGCAGGTGGCCGAAACGAGCCTGCCCGATCAGGTAACGGACATTGGCAGACCTACAAAATGGGCGGCCAAAACCATGCTGGCTGATGTATACCTGCAACTTGGTAAATATGCCGAAGCCCGCGATAAAGCTGATGAAGTGATTAAAACCAATAAATACGCGCTGGTTCAGGTCGCAACCGTCGATGATTTTCTGAAGATTTTTGGGCCTGATGTCATCACAACCAGCGAAGAGATCTTCTCCCTAAAGTTCTCGCACCAACCTGGTCAGGGTAATCTGTTTCCTACATTAACCAATCATCCCGGAACCAAACTGCTGGGTGGTGGTGGTGGTGTATTTGGGCTGTACAGCGATAGTACCTTGCCCACCTACAGCAATTGGGATAACGCCGACCTGCGGAAAATGCTCTGGTATTCGTGGAATATCGGGGTTGGTACTACATCCTTGCTTAGTAAGAAATACATTGATCCGAATTCACTCGAATTTGCGGGAGCCGCCAATGATGTAAGCTGGTACCGCTACGCCGATCTGCTGCTGATTTATGCTGAAGCCGCCAGTCAGGCCGCGAATGGCCCAACAACAGCCGCGATGGAAGCCCTCAATCAGGTGCATCGCCGGGCGTATGGGAAGCCGTCGGGCACCCCATCGTCGGTTGATTTCAAACTTGCTGATTACGGATCGGCGGCTGCATTCCTGAATTTACTGGTGAAAGAGCGGGGTTATGAATTTCAATATGAAGGCAAACGCTGGCTCGAACTCAAACGAACGGGTAAAGCGGCCGAAATCATTCTGGCTGCCAAAGGCAAAACCATCGTTCAGAAACATTATCTGTGGCCTGTTCCGGTTTCGGAAGTAAGTTACAATACCGCTATTGATCCAGTAAAAGACCAAAATCCAGGGTACTAAATGTTCAATTCAATGAACAATGGATAATGTAAAATGGGTAATTATTGGCCTGTGCGTGAGTTCATTGTCCATTTTGCATTATTCATTGTTCATTCCTATATCTCTCGTCCATGGAATCAACGGAGAATCAAAATCGCCTATCGGCCATGTTCAGCCTGAACCGCCGGAAATTTATTCAATCGACGCTTGCTGGCGCGGGAGCCGCTGCGTTGCCTGTACTGGCATCAGACGCCCAAGCCGCATTGAAAACGGCTGACGAATTTAAAGAACCCGCCCGCAATTTACCCATCAAAGGCGAGTTTGACGTCGTGGTGTGTGGAGCCGGGCCGGCGGGTGTATCGGCCGCCATTACGGCTGCCCGCGCGGGAGCCAAAACGCAGTTGATTGAAGTTCACGGGTGCTTGGGGGGCGTCTGGACGGCCGGGCTACTGACCTACATTTTCGATTTCGACAAGCCAGGGCTGACCAAAGAAATCAAGGTGAAACTCGATGAGCGAAATGCCCGTCGCAACAAAATTGCTGATCAGTTTGTGTACCACCCCGACGAAATGAAAGTGTTGCTGGAAGAAATGTGTATCGAAGCGGGTGTAAAGTTTCGGTTGCTCACCCGCGTATCGTCCGCTTATAAAGACAAAAAACAGCTTACAACCATTGTGACCGATTCCAAGTCGGGTCGTGAAGCCTGGAAAGCCAAAGTATTTATCGATGCTACCGGCGATGGTGATGTGGGAGCCCAGGCAGGCAACAGTTGGGAAATCGGGCATGGTGGCGATACATGTCCCTGCCAGCCGCTGACACTCAATACGTTGGCTGTTGTTCGTGATCCGGCGGCTCTGAAGCAGTTCATTTCGTTTTACACGAACGATGGTGATAAAAAGAACTGGCATGTTCCAGCGGTTGAAGCGTTCAAAAAGGAGATTGCTAGGGCAGGTATTACGCCTTCATATGGTATGCCAACGCTCTTTCTGATTCGGGATAATCTGGTCATGATTATGGTCAATCATGAGTACAATATCAAAGCGTTCGATGCTGATGAGATTACCGAAGCTACTGTTCAGGCCAGAGCTGAAGTGTACAACATTGTGCGGGGGCTGAACAAACTAGGTGGGCCCTGGGAGGGTATGCAGATTGTGGCAACCCCCGAGCAGATTGGTATTCGTGACGGCCGACGGATTCATGGTCGCTATACAGTTACCAAACAGGATTTGGTAGTTGGTGCCCGACATGAGGATGCGGTAGTTCGACCAACCTTTGGCGTCGACATTCACGCGGCTGATCGGAAAACCAACGAGGTAGAAACCATCGGTCGGGGTGGCATCAAAATGATCCCGTACGACATTCCACTACGGGCACTGATTGCCAAAGATGTGGATGGACTCATGATGGCCGGACGTTGCATCAGTGGCGACTTTGTAGCTCATGCTAGTTATCGGGTAACGGGCAATGCCGTTGCCATGGGCGAAGCGGCTGGTGCTGTGGCTTCCATTGCGGCCAAAACCAATAAACTGCCCAATGAAGTAGCCTGGAGCGATGCCGCCCAATTACTGACCAAGCTGGGTATGCGGGCTTAGGGTTATGAAGTTTTATATGTTGTCACCCCGACGCAAGGAGAGATCTAAATGGGAGTTTAGGGTTGATCAAAAAAGTCAAATCCTGACTAAAGCATATCGTGATGTCAGCTACTCCTAGCTGACACGTGAAGTTTCTTAAAATCGAACGAATCGAATTAGGTTTTGAGAACCCTTACGTGTCGGTTAAAGTAACCGACACCACGGATAGACACCATATAATTTGTTAAAACATAAAGCTAGTGAAAACCATAGTCTTCTTCCTACTGGCTCTGGCTGCTAGGGCTGAAGTTAGTTTACCGTCTATTCTGGGATCGAATATGGTATTGCAGCAACAGACAGATGTTGCCATCTGGGGTTGGGGCAGTCCACCGGAAAAAATTACCGTCACGGCCAGTTGGGACAATCGACCCATAAGCGTAACCTGCGCCGACGATGCTACCTGGACAGTTCGATTGCGAACGCCAGCCGCTGGTGGGCCTCATACGATTACCATTGCGGGGAGTTCGACCATCCAATTGACCAACATCCTGATTGGGGAGGTCTGGCTTTGTTCCGGGCAGTCGAATATGGGCCTGAGTGCGGCAGGGGGCGTTAAAGATGCGCAGGCTGAGTTGCCACAGGCGTTCAATCCAGCCATCCGTCTGTTTAAAATGACAAAACGCTCGGCTCCTGTAGCTCAGGACGATGTAAAAGGGCGGTGGCAAATCTGCGATTCGGCTAGTCTGAAAGCCTTTAGTGCGGTCGGTTATTTTTTCGGTAAAAAGCTGCATGCAGGCCTGAATGTCCCGATTGGCCTGATTGATATGTCGTGGGGCGCTACAAAGATTGAATCTTGGATGCCCGAAGCATTGGCTACGCTTTACCCTGAGACGCGTCACTCGATTCAGATGATGCCCCAAAACCAATGGGCACCTGCCAAAGCCGGTTGGTTGTACAATGGCATGGTTGCCCCCATTACGTCGTTTGCTATTGCAGGAGTGATCTGGTATCAGGGTGAATCGAACCGGCACTATCCGCCAGCCTATTACCGGCTCATGCACCTGCTGGTCGAGGGTTGGCGAGGGCTTTGGCAGACTGATTTTCCGTTTTACTACGTACAACTGGCTCCGTATCGGTACGGAGGAAAATTTGAAACGCCACTACTTCGGGAAGCCCAGACCAACGCTATGGATATACCCAAAACGGGTATGGTTGTTACAACTGATTTAGCTGATAATCTGGATGATGTACATCCGATCTTTAAAAAAGAGGTTGGTAATCGGCTGGCAAGCTGGGCGTTAGCTGAGACTTACAAACGACCGATAATCGCCTATAAGAGCCCTAAATATCGGTCGATGCAAATACGTGGTTCGGTAATTCGGCTCATGTTCGATCAAGTGCCAAACGGGTTCATAAGTACAGGGAATGAACTGACTGAATTTGGCATTGCGGGTATCGATCAGGTGTTTGTAAAAGCCAAGGCCCGGATCGCCGGCAATGAGATTGAGGTTTGGGCCGAGAGCGTCAAAACTCCCGTAGCTGTGCGGTTTGCTTTTCGCGACGCCCCCGAACCAAATCTGTTCAGCAGAGAAGGCTTACCCGTCATCCCGTTTCGCACCGATAATTGGGATTTGGGCCTGACTAAATTTTGATTGGCCCAAGATGGCTTCGTCCAGACCAATCAGGAGGTTTCAGAAATAGGTTGGTTTTGATAAATCCCCGGTGGCTATCTGCCGGGAGATTTATAGTTTTTGGATTGCTGTAGAAAACGGTTTTAACGATTGGCGGATGGAATAAAATCCAGCTTCGATTCTTCGCCGAAAACAGTAGTCAGATGATCCGGTGTCGGTTTCCGTTGGCCCGTTAGCTGGCTCACCAGCACATAAGCTATGAACGAAGCCAGAAATGCCGGGAAAACTTCATGAATATCGCCCAGACTTTCGTAACGGGTTCGAACGCCAAATCGCCAGAGAATGTTGACTACAATCCCTGCCAGCATGGAAGCAATCGCACCAAAGTCCGTTCCCCAACGGAAATATAACCCACCAAAAATAGTTGGGAAGAAACTGGCTACGTAAACCGAACCGGCAAAGGCCGACAGTTCAACGACATCGGCAGGAGGGAAAATGGTGAAATAGTAGACAATGATGCAGTACAGCAGCATAACCACTTTGGTGCGGGGAATAATTTTGTCTACGGGCATCGGCTTCCAGACATTCCAGATGTCTTTCACAAGGGTTGTACCCACCACCAGCGTGACCGAGGCCAGTGCCGCCATACCAGCCGCAAACAATCCCATCAGGCAAATACCACTAATCAATGGATTGTTGAATTTCTTGAGCATAAAGCCCACCACTTCGTCGGTGTTGTTGATGAGTTTAGCGGCTTCGTCGCTGGTGACCATGCCGTGTACCAATGCGCCCAGGCCCATAACGCAAACGAGTGAGACACCCATGAAAATAGGCGTCCAGGTCATGGCAAACTTCATACCTGCCTTGTCTTTCACGGTATAAAACCGGATGAGTAATTTGGGTTCGGAGATCTGTTTCATACCAATCGAAAGCCCAATTCCGACGATATACGTAAATGAAGTTAGTTGTCCAAACGTCACCAGCCCATTGCCAATAGGGGCTCCTTTTTTTGATACATGATCGACAAACGCAATTTTAGCCATCAACGCATCATACCCTCCTGCGTAGATGAAGGGCAAGGCGAGCATGATGATTGCTACAATGAACATCAGAATACCCTGAACGGCATCGGTCCACATAATGCCGTACATCCCGCCCGCAATGGTATAAAAACAGGTGAAGAACAGCATAAAGGCCGCGCCGTACGCATAGGGAATATCGAGCAGCGACTGGAGCAGATGAGCACACCCTTTGGCAATACCCGTCATGTACCAGACAGTGGCAAACAGAATAATCACGGCCGACAGCACCCGGATACTTCGGGAAAGCTGACTTTGGTAGCGCAACTGAAAATAGTCGGGCACGGTAAACGACTTGAGCCGGATGCTCTGATTCCGCATTCGGGGACCTAAAATCTGCCACGAAATAATGCAGAACACCGCCCAGAAAACGCCCACCCAGGTCCAGGAAAGGCCGTATCGGAACGATTCTCCCGCCTGACCGATGTAGGTATTCGTACTGACAAAGGTTGAAAAGAAGGCCAGCGATACCACCCAGCCGGGTATCCTACGATTGGCTACGTAGTATTCGCCCACGGTTTTGCTGGCCTGCCGTTGCAGATACCAGCCAAACGTAATCAGTGAAATCAGGTAAACTACCATGCAAAGCAGCACCGTAGCATGTTCGGAGAAGTAGGTCATAGGGCAATGAATAATGTAAAATGGATAATGGATAATCTGATGCCATCCAGCAGGAGGTATTCATTATCAATTACTCATTATCCATTTTCTTATCGTCGTTACGGATGTCGATGTTCATAAATTGAACTGCAATGGCGTTGAGAATCATGATCACGATAATAAACCAGTACGGAAACGCAGTCAGAAAGTCCATTGGTCAGAAAATTTGTTTTAAGTCGTTCTTCGTCACTTTTCCCATGGCATTACGGGGTAGTTCGGTCACAATCCGATAATGGCGCGGTACTTTGTAACCAGGCATCTGGGTGCGCATCCACTGGTTCAGGGCGGTTATGTCAATCGGTTCTTTGGTAACCAGCACCGCGCCCACAATTTCGCCCCATTCTTCGTCGGGCAGTCCGATAACACCGCAATCGCCGATGGCTGGGTGCGTTCGTAATACCTCTTCGATTTCAAGCGCCGACAGCTTGTAGCCACCCGACTTGATAATATCGACCGAACTGCGTCCCAGAATTTTATAACTCCCTTCGTCAACTACTGCCACATCGCCCGTACGGAACCAGCCGTCTAGGGTAAATGCATCCTGGGTAGCCTGTGGTCGCTGCCAATACTCACGGAACACCGTTGGCCCTTTCACCTGAATTTCGCCGGGCTGCCCATCCGCAACCGGGTTGTTTTCGTCGTCCACTAATCGAACGCCAACGCCCGGTAGCGGCTGACCAATATGCCCTGGCACCCGTTGCCCTCGGTATGGATTGCTGATCGCCATACCAATTTCGGTCATACCATAGCGTTCGAGCAACACATGACCACTGACCCGTTCCCACTTCTCCATGACCGTCACAGGCAAGGCCGCGGATCCCGAAACCATCAGCCGGAACGAGCACATCCTAGTTGTCAGGGCCTGCTGTTCGTCGCTCGGGAGCGTTTCCCAATAGGCAATCAGTTTGAAATAAATGGTGGGCACAGCCATAAATAGGTTAATGGCGCCCTGCTGAAAGGCGTTGAAAACGGCTGTGGGCGAAAATTCCGGCAGAAACTCACAACAGGCGCCCGACCAGAGCGCACAACCGATTACGTTGATAATGCCGTGCACATGATGCAGCGGCAATACGCAAAGAATATGATCGGTCGGCTGCCATTCCCAGGCTTCCACGAGGGTTGTCATCTGTGCTTCCAGATTGGCGTGTGTGCTTACCACACCTTTAGGCAGATTCGTCGTGCCACTGGTATACAGAATCATCGCACCCCGCGCTGGGTCAATGTCGGGCAGTTCAACAGACGGGTAACTTTCTGGCTGAGTTAACTCGATAAAACGCAGATTTTTAGCGTCGACAAGCGGTTGGAGAACAGACGTGTATCGGGCAGAGGCTACTATGATGCTGGCTGTTGTATCGTCGATCACATATTGCAGGGATGCTGGCGGATACGTAATGCAGAGCGGCACCGCAATACCCCCGGCACGCCAGATGCCCCATTGCACCCGTACATAGTCGTACCCCGGCTCGACCATGAAGGCTACGCGTGCTTCGGCAAGATCGCTCTGACCGTTGAGCAGTTTCTGGCTAAACACTGCCGAATCCTCAAGTAATTGTTGGTACGTATAGCTTTGACCGTTAGACTGAATGGCCGTATTGTATAAATGGCGATGAGCTTGCTGAATAAGATGAATCATAGACCCCAAAGTAGCAATTAGCAGCTTGTTACCCTATTAACTAGTGTTGGTTTACCAAATGTATTGGCGATATGCGTACTGAATCGTAAGTTACCCAAAAATGTCTATACTACTTTCTTCAGCATGAAAGCTCTTCAGCGATTGAGTCTGATTGGTTTGGTACTGATCGCTACCGTCATCCAAGCTTACGCGACCTGGTCGATCATACTTATTGATCCCCAAACCAAAGCCATTGGGATAGCGGGGGCTTCCTGTACGTACAGCGTCTATGGTATCGGGTCAATCGTACCGGGGAAAGGGGCCGTTGTTGTGCAGGCCATGAGTAGTGGAGCAGCCCGTACTCAGGGGCGAAGGATGATTATGGTTGATGCCCCACCCGAACAAATTTTGGAAGCGATGAAAGACCCGGAGTTCGACCCTGAAGTACAGCAGTACGCCATCGTCTGCATCAAGTATCCAGACAGGGTGATGACCTATACCGGCAGCGAAACAACAGCTTTTAAAGGAGCTTTAACGGCAAAAGGGCTATCAGTACAGGGAAATACATTATCCAGTGCAGCGCTGTTGCGGGCTGTTCTGGATGCTGCGTTACAGGCACAGCAAGAGGAGCTGCCTCTGGAAGAGATACTCATGCGGGCACTGGAAGCGGGTGCGAAACGGGGTGGCGATAAGCGGTGTGGTGAACGAACGGCATCCAGTGCATTTCTGACCATTGCACGGCCAGACGATTCACCGCAGAGGCCATACTTGAATTTGATTGTGTATGGCATCAATAATAAAATAAACGCAGTAGAGGCTTTGCGGAAAAAATTAAATGACTGGAAACGTAAAAAATAAACCAGCCTCTTCGGTATTCGTAGTCAGTTGCCTTTAGCGTCAGGGATTGTCATTATTGGAATGTATTCTAATGACTACGAATGACAATCCCGACGCAAAGGCGAATAACTATTTACAATTCCCGAATCTGTATATTGCGGTACCAGACACGCTCTTTGGGGCTGTGGTTCTGGAGGGCGATTTTGCCTTTTGCATGGGGCGTTGCGTAGGGCCAGTTGGCAAACTTACTTTTGGCAACCAGGGCTTTCCAGTTGTCGGAGCCGTATTCGTAATCGACCATTTTTTTGCCGTTCAGAAAGTGCTCTACATGGTTTTTGTTAACCACGATGCGGCCTTTGTTCCATTCGCCCGGTGCTTTGGCAGCATTCATGTCGGCTGGGGGAATCATGTCGTAGTTGGCGCCGGTTAACTGCGTATCTTTCAACTTATAGGGCTTTCCGTCACCATCCAGATAGCCTTTGTCGTCAATCACCTGATACTCTGGTCCCGACATGTAGGTTGACTTAATATCCGGGCTGTCGATGATTTTGTACACAACACCGCTGTTGCTGCCTTTGGGGATTTTGAATTCAAACTCCAGCTCAAAGTTTTCGTATTCCTTATCTGTAACGAGATCACCGCCCGTACCGTCGGGCGTCATGGCTCCATCTTCGACATACCAGCCTACAACCCCATCTTTATGGTAGCTGTGCCAGCCTTTTATCGTTTTTCCATCAAATAACGAGGTCCATTTTGGGGGAAATGTGAAGGATAATGGACAAAAGAGTACGCTCAGAATCAGTAATCGTTTCATGGAGTTTAGAATTTTTGAGATAAAGGTAACTGGAACGGTGGATTTTAACTACACGTTCGCACATCGTCTATCTTTGCCAGATGCGTAGAAAGAACGACATTTTATTGAAAAGCGCTTTTGAGGAAGCTTTTCCTGATTTATTACGATTTTTCTTTCCAGAGGCTGACGAGTTATTCGATATGAACCGAGGTTTTGAGTTTATGGACAAAGAATTGAGCGAACTCTTTCCTGAACTGGAAAAGCAGGGTGGTTCCCGGTTTGTCGATATGCTGGTCAAAGCCTGGTTGCTGGACGGTACTGAAGAATGGATTTTGGTACACCTGGAGATTCAGGGTGACGACACGCGCGGATTTGCCCATCGGATGTTGCAATACTGGTACCGTATTTATGATCGATATGAAGTGGATATTGTTGCCCTGGCAGTGTTTACAGGTGGTAAAAATCAACCCCGACCGGATCAGTACCACAAACGGTTTTTAGGAACTGAGATCACGTACAAATACAACGCCTATCATATTCTCGATCATTCGGAGAGTGAGTTGCTGGCAATGGCTAATCCGTTTGCGCTCATCGTTCTGGCGGCCCAGAAAGCCTTGTTGTTAGGCAAAATTCCTGAAAAAGAACTGGGTGAACAACGACTGACCATTGCCAAAGCGTTGATTCAAAGCCAACGGTACGACAGCGAACAAATTCGACGTTTTCTGTTCTTTTTAAAGACATTCGTCTACATTGGAGATCCAGACATAAATCGTAACTTTGATAAGGAGATTGAACTGTTAACCGGGAGTCAGAGAGCTATGGGTATCATCGAGACAATCAAAATGCTAGCCAGAGAAGAAGGCTTGGAAGAAGGATATGAGGAAGGCCTTGAGAAAGGTCTTGAGAAAGGTCTTGAGAAAGGTCTTGAGAAAGGCGTCGAACAAAAAAGCCTTGAAGTAGTCCTTAAACTGCTGCTTGCTGAGAAATTTACAGATGCTGAGATTGCTAACTTCGCTAGTGTCTCGGACGAGTTTGTGCGAAAGGTGAAGAGCGAACTGAAAAAATAATCCGAGTCATTTATAAATCTGAAAGCGCCCAAAACAGAGAATGACTCCTGTTGTGGGCGCTTTCAGATTTTGGAGGGTTGGCGTGCTAGGTTGCCATGTCGCGGGAAGCATCCAGATCGTTGTATTTCCGGTCGAGTCCTTCGGTCGATTTCTGGTCGGAACGATCGGGGCCAGAAATCATATCCTGTGCCGCAATGCTACTTTCATCGGCCATTTCGCGGGGTAAACTCTCCGCTTCCCGCTTTTCCTCGGGTCGTTCGCCGGGTTGATTCTGAGTTGGGTCTTTGGCATTCACATCGTAGGGTCGAGCCGAATCGCCCGTATCGGGGGCGTCTTCCATACCCTCCTCCGTACCGGGAGCAGCTTTGGCAGCTTCGGCTATGTCCTCATGAATCCCTTCATATTGGGTATCCTTCTCTGCATTGGCCGACTTCGGTTCGGCCGGAGCCGCTACCGTAGCTGTGAATGTGCTTAATGAAGCAGGAACATTCCGAATATCGGGAACGGCTGGCTTTGGGGTATCCGGTAAGTCAGGGATTTCAGGGCCGGGTGTTGGTGGAGTGGGGGGCGTTTCCGGAGGCACACCGGGCGTTGGCGGAATAGGCTGCGTTGGGTCGGGTGTGCCGGGTGTGGGCGGAATCATGTTCTGAACGCCATTGCTGCCCAGCGGTTGCCCTCCGCCAATATAATTCCAGCCTGCAAACGAATTGGTCGATGTGCTTTTCGAGTCTGAATTGGTCGAATTATTGGGTTCGTCTTCCGATGGAAGACCGGTTGCCGTTGTTGAACCCGCATCTGGATTTCCCGTGATGTCGGCAACGGCAATTGGATCATTCGGTAAGATGGCTTCATCAACCCCTTCGCCTACGTGCAATGAGGCTTCCGAATTTTCGTACGTTTTTCCCCGCGATGGATCACCCTGTACGGTTCGTTCTTCGTCGGAGCTATAGCGATTGCGAAGTTGTTCATCTACAACATCATCGTCGGTATCACCAATAGGTGTCAGTTTACCGTCGACGAGTTTAACCATATTTGTTTCGCCCTGATCGGCACCGAACATCGCTTCTGCGTTTTCGTTCGACACCAGATTGGCCTGTTGGGCGCCGTCGCTAAGGGCTGAAGAATTTGAGTTTTCCATGAGAACTGTGAATGTTTTAGGTTTAAAAAGAACTACTGAAAACGCAAAAGGTTTTGTAACACGGACAAGATGTCCGCAGTGGTATTGAATGCGGGCATCTTGTCCGTGTTACGTCGTTACTTCAGCGCATCAAATAAAATCTCGGCGGGGTGCTGGGCTTTTCTGCCGGTTCCATCCTTGATCTGATGGCGGCAACTTGTACCCGCAGCCGAAATAATAGCCTCTTCTGCTTTTCGTACCGTAGGGAACAAGACTAGCTCACCAATTTGCATCGATAACTCGTAATGCTCTGCTTCGTAACCGAATGATCCAGCCATTCCGCAGCAGCCGGATGGTATCAGCTGTACGTTGTAATTAGTAGGTAAAGAAAGCACCTTTTTCACGGGAACCATCGACGAGAGGGCTTTTTGGTGGCAATGGCCGTGTACTTTCACCAATCGGGCTTCTTCGGTAAATAAACGCTTGTTTACTCGACCGGCTTCCACTTCCTGAGCCAGCCATTCTTCGAACAGAAAAACGTTTTTGGCAATGCGCTGGGCATCCGCCTTCAGTTCAGTCGGCACTAAATCAGGATATTCGTCACGGAACGTCAGAATGGCCGAAGGTTCTAAGCCAATCAAAGGCGTTTCGTCGGTTACTTGATCTTTTAGTAAGGTTACGTTTCGAATAGCGAGCTTTCGGGCTTCATCGACCAGGCCTTTCGACAGGTAGGTTCGGCCACTCTCGGCATGGTCGGGAATCGTGACCGTATAGCCTAGTCGCTCCAGCAACTGAATCGCTTTCTGCCCAACCTCCACGTCGTTGTAATTGGTGAATTCATCGGCGAAAAGCATGGGGCGTGGGGCATGGGGCATGGATTGGGAAATGTGCTCCTTGTTCCCTGCTCCCTGCTCCCTGCTCTTCGCCCATGTCTTCAACGTCGTATCCGCTAAATGCGGCATGGTTCGGTCGGGGTGGAAGCCGACCAGTTGGTTGGCTACCCGGCGAAGGGCAGGAGCGTTGTAAATGGCGTTGTAAGCCCAGGGAGCCAGACTAGCCAACGACATCAGCTTCGTGAAGTTACCAACGAGTTTGGCCCGTAGCGGAACGCCTTTTTCATGGTAATGCTGTTGCGTAAATTCGGCTTTCATGCGCGCCATATCGACGCTCGACGGGCATTCAGCTTTGCAGCCTTTGCACGACAAACATAAGTCGAGTACCTCTTTGGCTGCTTCATAGTCCAGCTCAGTAGGTGCCGATTGGTTACTGTAAAAATGCCGGAGAATATTGGCGCGAGCGCGGGTAGTATCGCGTTCCCGCCGGGTAGCCATGTAGCTTGGGCACATGGTGCCGCCCGAAATTTCGGTTTTACGGCAGTCGCCGGAGCCAGAGCATTTTTCGGCCAGTTCGAGCAAACCACCATCTTTCGAAAAGTCGAAAACGGTTTTAGGTTGCGAAATCACTATATCGGCTTCCGAACGCAGCGACTCATTCATCGGTGGCGGATCAATGACTTTGCCGGGATTGAAGGTGTTGTGGGGGTCCCAAAGGGTTTTGACTTCTTTGCACAACTGGTAATTTTCTGGACCCAACATATAGGCAATGAATTCGCCCCGTAGCCGCCCGTCGCCGTGCTCACCCGATAAGGAGCCACCGTATTTTTTGACCAACTGTGCCGTATCCATCAGCAGCGCCCGGAAATTGGCGCGCCCCTCCGACGATTTTAGATTGATGAGGGGAAGAACATGAATTTCGCCCGCTCCGGCATGGGCCGAGTATTCGAGTTTTAGCCCATGGTTCTCCCAGGCCATCCGGTCCAGTTCGTCGATGTAGTCGGGCAGGTCGTGAACATCAACGGCCGTATCTTCGATCACGTTGGCTGGTTTTGCGTCGCCCGGAATATTGTACATGATACTGAGTCCTGCTTTTCGCAGTGCCCAGGGCTTTTTTGTTTCTTCGTCGAACAGAATCGGGTAGGTGTAGCCCAATCCCTTTTCTTTTAGTGTAGCTACAAATGCATTGGCTTTTTGGGTAACCCCTTCTTTGGTGTCATCGAAAAACTCGACCATCAGGATTGCCTTAGGGTCGCCCTCCACAAACGCCCGGTTTTTGGTTTGTTCGATGTTGGTTTTGGTCAGTTGCAGGATGTAATCATCGACCAGTTCCGAGGCCGCACAGTGGTGCGCCAGCGCTACCAGATTGGCTTCCAGCGATTGGCGGATCGTCGAAAAGTGGGCGCAGACCAGGGCCGTTTCTTTAGGCGGCAAGGGCAGTAGATTCAATTTGGCTTCGACAATAAAGCAGAGAGTCCCTTCTGAACCCGCAATGAGGTTAGCAAAGTTGAAGAGCGGGGTAATAAGCGAAGCCGAACTCACGTTTTTCTGCTCCTTGCTCCCTGCTCCCTGCTCTCCGCTAAAAAAATCCACTAGTGCATCCAGCGCATACCCCGTGTTTCGGCGGGTGACGGTGGGTTTGGGGTAGCCATCGCGGATGTGCTGTTGGATTTCGGGTTTGGAAAGCCAGTCTCGAAACTGCACGTATAGCCGTTGTTCAAGTGGGCTAACCACGTTTTCGCCCCGGCATTTGGCGTCGAATTGCTCTTTTGTCAGTGGACCAAACTTGACCTCGGCACCGTCGCTAAGAACGACCCGAACGTCGATCAGATGGTCGCGGGTGGTGCCCCAGATGATGGAGTGAAGGCCACAGGAGTTGTTGCCAATCATTCCGCCAATCATGGCCCGGCTGGCCGTACTGGTTTCGGGGCCAAACAGCAGACCATGTGGTTTCAGAAAGGCATTCAGATCGTCGCGAATAACGCCGGGTTGTACACGTACCCATCGTTCGGCAGTATTAACTTCCTGAATTTTTCCGAAGTACTTAGAAATATCGACCACGATGCCGCTGCCTACGACCTGACCGGCGAGTGAGGTTCCGGCTGCACGAGGAATCAAGCCTAACCCATGTTGCTGGGCGAATCGTAGCAATCGTTTGATGTCGGCGACCGATCTGGGTAGGGCTACCGCTATGGGCATCTCCTGATAAACCGATGCATCCGTTGCGTAGAGTAAACGCTGGGCGGTGTGTTCGGGTGATTCATCGAAATAGAGGTCCCCTTCAAATGAAGGTTCCAGCGAGGCAAAAGGCGGTTTATGAGGAAGACGAAACATACAGGCAAGAATCAAACGCATCGTAAAGATACGAAAACCACAGGCAGATTATGGAAAACGCTACGCTGGTTCATCCATCAGCAAACGACTACCGCTATGACTTTCCGCCGAACATCTACACCTATTCGCGTTGACTTTACCCCCTTTGTCGATCTTGCCTTTTTGCTATTGACCTTCTTTATGCTGATCAAAACGGTGCAAAAGCCTGCCATCATGTCTACATCTATTCGTAATACCAAGAAGATTTTCTGTGCAGAGCATCCGAAACCAGATGCACACGTATTCCTTTTGGCCAACAATCGAATAGGTTTTCTGAGGTATCGACCCGATGGCTCGAATGCGGAGTTTTTAGAAACCGACTACTCCGTTGAAGGCATCAGGAAGCAGCTACTGAGCATCAGCCTGAACCACAAGTATGGGGCTATTGTCCTGATTAAACCTACGAATCAGGCAACTTTCAAAAATATTGTTGATGTGCTGGACGAACTGCAAATTCTTGGGCATATCGGGTTTCATCTGGGGTACGATCTGACTGTTGACGAGAAGGCTATGCTGGGGAAATACAAACGATATAAAGCGGCTAACCTGTCAACTCCTGTATTGATACAGATTCCTTTATATGCTAAAAGAATACCTATTATCTAATCACTATGCTGACACGACGAATATCTGCTTCTCTTCGCGTTGATTTTACGCCTTTTGTTAGCGTTGCTCTGCTGTTAATTGTGTTTTTTGTTTGGGCAAAAATGGTACAACGACTAAATGTTATGGCTTTAGCTGTACCAGATAAAATCAATTGTGAATACGTTCAGATTGACGGCTGGAGCACAATACTGACTATATATTTAATAGGTGATCATAATGTACTCTATGCGTTTGGTGAACCAGGGCAGCAATCTAATTTAACGATGGCTCACCTTCAAGGGAAGGCCATGAGGGGAACTCTACTACACCTATCAAAAAAACTAAAAGACCGAGTTGTTATCGTTATTAAACCGACCGATGAGTCAACCTACGCTGATATAGTAGATATGCTTGACGAGATGCATCTTGTTAAGTTTAAGCGATATGCCTTAGTAGATGCATTAACTCCTGCTGAGCGATCATCGGTAACCCAATTCTTGCATTCACCCCCGATCAAAGACACGCTTCAGGCGGCTGCCGATAAAACTGCCCACAAACGTCAGGATCATGGAACCGTATAGTCCGAAATTCTCCAGTTCGATATTGAAGGAATTGGTCGGGTGTTCGAGAACGAACGTGTAGACAAGCCAGATCGATGCTGCCTGGACAATGGCCAGAAACCAGCCTTTGCGGGGTTCCAGAAATCCCAAACCTGTGGCTAAAATGGTTGCGACCAGGTAAGGAAGATGGGCGGCTATGGCAACGCGAATGCAATACAGCAGAAAAGCACTACCAATCAGCGTCAGTAGGGTATTCAGGAGAAGTCGGCGGTCGAAGAAGGAATTACTCATATAGATATGATGTATGATATAGGATGTATAGCTTGTAAAAGCTCGGCCATACATCCTATATCATACATCATATATCCCTTACTGGTTCACATACACGCTACCTGCCGAAGCCGAAAGTGTAACGGGGATGCCACCACCATTGAGCGTACCTTTAATGTGGTTCCGGTCTGTATCGCCACTGAAGTTGTTCAGCGGAATTTTGATATGGTTGCCGCTTAGGTTTAAGCTGATGCCTTTATCGAGGGGCATTCTGACGCGAACGCTACCGGCGCTGGTCGACAGACGAATCGGGCCCGTCAGTTTGCTGATGCTCACGTCTACGCCACCAGCGCTGGTACTAGCGTCGATGCTACCAGCGATGTTTTCCAGACGAACCGAGCCCCCCGATGTACCCGCTTTGATGTCGCCTTCAATGTCTTCACCATTCACGCTACCGCCACTGGTTTGGGCATCAATAGGGCCTTTCAGGTCGGTCAGGCGAATGCTGCCGCCTGAGGTGTGCAGCCGCATTTTGCCCGATGATGATTTGGCTTCGATGGAGCCGCCCGAGGTTTGCAGATCGATTTCACCGGAGCCATTTGCCTGGCAACCGTCGAGATGAATGCTACCGCCGGAGGTTTGGCCGTTGATGTCGCCATCCACATCACTCATGTGCAGGCTACCACCGCTCGTGCGGAATTTCTGCGTGCCGGTCAGAGCGGCCAGGTGAATGCTACCCCCAGATGTACGCAGATCGGTAGCGATGTTACGGGGGGTATAGAATTTGAAGCCGATACTGAGCGAGCGCTTCCAGTCGCGGTCGTTGTTCCGGCGTTTGGCGGTGGCCACTACCGTGTTGCCTTCCTGCGTAATGGAGATGTCGTAATCTCTGAGCCGCTCTTCGATTTCGGCCTTATCCAGATTGCCGTTGCCGTTATTGCCGCGTACATACATTTCTACTTTTACGTCTTTTCCTGAACCGCCCTCTACGGTCAGGCTACCACCCGAGGTTTCGGCCCGAACGGTGTTGATATTGCCCGAAAAGGTTTTGGTCTGGTAAGGGGCTGGATCGTCGGATGGGCGATTGGCAAGGGTTGTCAGCGAGAGGGTTGTTACGCCGAGGAGTGTTAAGAAGAATTGATTCCGTTTCATACGATTGGTTTTGATTTCGATGTACTAAAGATGCGGTTTCGCTTACGAAGGTTGCATTAGCTGTTGTTGTCATCCGTTAGGCATTGACCATACGGTTAATAATGGATTGGCAAGGGCTGTGCCACTTTGTGTAAGCCATTGATTTGTAGTGTGTTGTTTTTGGTGTGCACATTTTACCTGTCCGTCTGCGGACACACAGCTGTTCATTCGCGGACAGGTATGACGCTTTACCAAGATCCATAGTATTTCGTTAGGTCATTAATTGGCACATAATAAAGTGCCATGAATCGTAAAATAGTACTATTATTAGTTATTTATACGGATAGGTATTAATGTGTACTACTTATAATTCAGAGCATTATCTTAAAAAAATACTTAGCTGGTTAGTAGAATTATTAGGCTATTTTGGTTTTTATTTTGAAATAATCGAAGAATGTGAAATAATATTTTAATTATTTGTTAATTTATTAGAATAAAATTGTGAATAAATATTTTAATTAAAAATATAGTATTGATTTTATGTTTTTATTGGAATTATATTTGGATTAAAAATAGCCTGGCAACAGGTTATTCGGTTCTATGCCTGGCCAGCATCAATAAGTCTTTAAGTACCCTAACGAGGAAGGGCATAATGCCTGCCTTGTCCAGATTTCTTTCCACGTAATAAAGCGCCTGTTCTTTTTCCATTAGCACCAGTCAGTTACTGGCGTAGGTGTTCTTTTTAACCTAATCATGGAGTGAAATGCAGCACAAACAACTACTTAGCTTACTTTTTGCCTTTTTTATCCCCCTTCAGCTTCTGGCACAGAGCCGGGTTATAAAAGGTACGGTCACGTCTGGCGAAGATAACTCAGGGCTTCCTGGTGTAAACGTAGTGATCAAAGGCACCACCATTGGGGCATCAACAAACGCAGAAGGAACGTATTCCATTGCCATCCCCGACAATCTGTTCAAAAATGCGGTACTGATTTATTCATTCATTGGGATGAAAACGGCCGAAGTAACCGTTGGTAACCAGACCTCCATATCGGTCCGGTTACAGCACGATGAAACGTCGCTCGATGAAGTGATTGTGAGTGCTTTAGGCTTTAAGGAGAATGCGGATAAACGTGGGGCAACAGCCTCCAAAATCGAAGCTAAAGACATCGTTCGGTCGGGCGAAACGGGAGTGATCAATGGGATGTCGGGCAAAGCGGCTGGTGTTCAGATTACCAAGTCGGCGGGTGACCCAGGGGCAGGTTCCTACATCCAGATTCGGGGACAGAACACGATTACAGGCTCGACGCAGCCGCTGGTTATTGTGGATGGGATTCCCATCAGCAACTCGACGCTGGGCGACGGCGTTGCCGGGGTAACCCAGCAGTCGCGTCTGAACGACATCAACCCCGAAGATATTGCCTCGATGCAAATTCTGAAAGGAGCGTCGGCAGCGGCTTTGTGGGGGTCACGGGCAGCCAACGGGGTAATTGTGATCACAACCAAAAAAGGGGCCAATAGCGATAAGGTGAACATCTCATTTAGCTCTACCGTGTCGTTCGATAAACCCAATCTGCTACACCCGTTGCAAAGCAATTATGGGCAGGGGTCGGATGGGGTATATAACCCGACGGTTGCCAATTCGTGGGGCGATAAAATTGCCAATCGGGCCGGGGGCGACGACGTTGTCAATATGAATGGGGCTCGTTTTGAGGCTTATAGTGGCAAGACGTATTACCCCATTATCACCAAGAACTCGAAGGAAACCTACAACGACATTCGGAAAGATGCGGTCTTTAGAACGGGTACCTATGTCGATAACAATCTGTCGATCAGTGGGGGAAATGATAAAGGGAATTTCTACCTGAGCTTTGGCGATCTGCGTCAGAAAGGGATCATCAACGGTCAAAGTGATTATAATCGGACTACACTCCGGTTTAACTCCGAACGTCGGTTCAACGATGTTATAAAATCATCGACCAACGCTACCTACGCCCGAACGACCTCGAACCGGATTCAACGGAGTAATAGCGTAAACGGTCTGTACATTGGTTACCTCCGTACCCCCGCCGATTTCGACAGTCGAGATTATAAAGGGAATTACTTTGCGTCGCCAACGGCAAGTGCCATTCCGAATCGGCAGCGGGCATATCGAAATTACCTGGGTGCCCTGGCCAATCCGATTTATAACGACCCGTTGTGGGCAATCAATGAGTTGACCAACTTTTCGGAAGTTGATCGATTCATTATGAGTTCAGAACTGCTCATTACCCCTGCCTCCTGGTTCGACGTTACGGTCCGGGGCGGTATTGATGCCAACACCGATCACCGTATTACAAATTACCCGGTAAACTCGGCGTCAAACAGCGGCCTGGGAAGTTATGAGGAGAATATCTATAAGGAATCGGAGATGAACGGCGATCTGATTGGTCGTATATTCAAGGATTTTGGTAAGAATATTACGAGTACGCTCATCGTAGGCTTCAACCTGAACGACCGGAAATACCTCAATCTGGGCGGAACCATGAACACGTTCATCATTCCAGATGCACCCGCCAATTTTGGTAATTCGCTGGTATCGAACGATGCGCCCTATCGGACAACGACACACCGCCGGATGGCCCGTTTGTATTCGACTCTGAACCTGGGCTTTTATAACCAGCTCTATGTCAATGCTTCGCTGGCGGGTGAATCCGGCTCTACCTTCGGCAGTCAGACTAAATCGACGTTCTATTACCCATCGGCCGATGTGGCCTGGCAGTTTACGCAGCTTCCTATTTTTCGTGATAGCCCTGTTCTGTCGTTTGGTAAACTGCGGGCTTCCTACGGTACGGTGGGCGTGCAGCCCGATGCGTATCGGAATGCTACGACCTACGTAAATGCCTCATTCAGCAGTTGGGCCAACACGCTCAGTGGCTCCGGCTATGGCAATGGGGCTTATGTTCGCAGTGCTACCCAGGGCGACCCTTTTCTGCAACCCGAACGGAAAACCGAATGGGAAATTGGCACCGACCTTCGTTTCCTGAACAACCGCCTGACGGCTGGCTTCACCTATTACCAGAACGAGATTATGAACCTGTTGCTCAACGTAGCAGTGGCAGGCTCAACCGGCTATACCTCGAAATACACCAACGCGGGTTCTATGACCAACAAAGGCTGGGAAGTGGAGTTAAACTATAACCTACTGAACAAGAGTGGATTTAACTGGAATGTGTTTGGGAACTTAAGCCGAAACATAAACCGGGTAACAAACCTGGCCGGAACGGACATTATTACGTTAGGAGGCTTCAGTACAACCGCCAGTACCGTTGCGAAAGTGGGCTATGCTATGTCGGCGCTCTACGGAGGCACCTATCTTCGGAAAGATGATGGCTCACTTAACCTGAACGCCAATGGGTTCCCGCAGGTGGCCTCGCAGTTTGGCGTTATCGGCGATCCAAACCCCGATTATCGGGGAGGCTTCGGTACCAATCTGACGTATAAAAAAATCTCGCTGAATGTACTTTTCGAGACATTCCAGGGCGGTGATTTCTACAATGGCACCCGAGGAACGCTCTACAATTTTGGCACCCATGCCGATGTCGGTAATGAGGTAACGCTGACGCAGGACCTGAAAAATTATGCGGGTAAAACCATTGCTGCCGGAAGCACCGTTCGGGGTAATATCAAGGACTTTGGCGCGGGGCCCGTACTGCTCGATCAATCCTATTACACATCCATTGGGGGCGGTTTCAGCACACTTGTCGAGCAGTTTATCACCGATGCCAGTTGGACCCGTATCCGCGAACTTTCACTAGGGTATTCCATCAGTTCGCCCAAGTTCCGCCAGAAGAGCAAGTTGCAGTCGATCGACATTACGGTAACGGGTCGGAACCCGGTGTTGTGGACAAAGATGGTGGGGATCGATCCCGAAACGGCCCTCAACGGAGCCAGCAACTCGCGCGGACAGGATTACTTCAACAGCCCGAACACGAAGTCATTGCTGTTCAGTATAAAAATCAATTACTAATTAAATGGAGAATGAATAATGTACAATGCACAATGAGATCTCAGGCGAACGACCATTATCCATTATTCATTTTACATTCTACATTATCCAGTATGCACTAATCATTGAAATCTTCATGAAACGACTCTATAGATCAGTTTTTGCCTTTGTGTTTGGCCTTCAGCTATTCGCCTGCTCGTCGATTGTTGAGAATCTGAACGTAGACCCAAACAATCCTACTAAATCGACCGCCAGCCTGTTGCTGACCGGGACCGAGATTGCCAACATGGCTACGCAGGAAGGCATGGCCAGCCGATTGACAACCATCTGGTCGGGTTACGCGTCCGGGGCCGACCGGCAATGGCTGGATTATTATAATTACAACGTGTCGGCCGGGATTTATGATGGCGACTGGAATCTGGTATATCAGGCAACGAATGCCAATGCGCTGCTAACCATTGCGCAGGCAACCGCCCTGGGGAACCGTAAAATGGTTGCGATTGCTAAAATTCTGCGGGCCAATGCACTGGCTACGGGAACGGAGTTATGGGGCGACATCCCATTCGATCAGGCAGGTGATAACGCGAAGTATCCTAATCCGGCATTTGAAGCCCAGCCAACGGTCTATACCAAGCTCCTGGCGTCGCTGGATGAGGCTATTACCGATCTGAAATCAGGGGTCGGGACGGTGACGACCGAGGATATTCACTTTGGGGGCGATGCCACGAAATGGACACAGGTAGCTTATACATTGAAAGCCCGGTTGCTGACCGATCTGAAGAAGTATGATGAAGCCTATACAGCCGCTCAGAGTGGGATCAGCGTATTTGCCAATTCGTTGTATGCGCCCCATGGCAACACCGCTAACGTAAACCAGAATCAATACTGGTCTTTTCTGGCTAGCTCTCGAACGGGTGATATTAATGCCGTGAACGCGTATAACACGACGTTGCTCAATCCGACGAGTGCGCGATACCGGGGCAATTCAAAAACGAATGAGACAGCCCGGTTTAAGTTTTATTACCTGGAAGTCGGCGTCAACAGTCCTGGCAAAATGGAGCCGAATACAACCGGAACAACGGGCTTCTTCGCGCAAAGTGCCAGTTTTCCGTTGGTTACGTATCAGGAAAATAGCCTGACATTGGCTGAGGCCGCCTTGCGTTCGGGAAAAGGGTTTGCTACGGCTCTGGGTCATTTGAATGCGTACCGGGCCTGGTTGAACACGGGTGGTAACATTAACGCGGCTTATCTGACGGCGGGTTCTTACAAATATGAGCCTTACGTAGCGGCTGATTTTGCGGCAGGTGGGATTGAAAATGCCGATGGTATTTCGGCCGATAATGCGTTGCTCCGCGAAATTTTACAGGAACGTTACGTTTCATTTTACGGGCAGCACATTGGCTGGAACGATGAACGCCGGACTCGTGCCGAAGCCTATGGGATCAAGCTGACACCGAATAGTGGTACCCAACTGCCGTGGCGGTTTATCTACCCGCAAAATGAGATCAACTCGAACCCAAGTACACCGAAGCCTGTACCCGCTACGTTTGAAGCGCTGGCGATTTATAAATAGAACCTGGTTTGAGTGAAGCATAAAGAAAAAAGGGCCAGTCAAGTTGACTGGCCTTTCTGATTCATCATTCTATTAGCAACTTATCAGGTTATCTTATCGGCTCATCAGCAAGGTTCGCTGTTTGGCCAGATCCTCTTTCTTGACGAAGGTGATCGGGACAAACTCATCGGTTGGCGAACCGATGTAATAGAGCGTCCAATCCTGGTCATACGTAGAGAGCAACTGTCGGATGCACTCGACCCGGTCGAAAGTGGGCACCAGGCAATCGCTCCAGTAGAACAGTTCGACACGGTAGTGCAGTGCCTGTTTCTGGCCATTGATAGTCACGTCGATTTCGATTTCCTGCTTCCCAGGCATCGAAGAAATAGGTATAGCGATGTATGACATAGTGTTAGGAAAAGGAATTTGATTAAAATTTATTTTGCACGGAGCGTGGTGCAGGGTGCATGGTGTAAGGAGCAAAACACTCTGCACCCTGCACCACGCTACTCAGATCGTAAACTATCGGTTGGATTGGTCAACGCCGTTCGATATGTGCGCCAGCCAATCGTTAAGCCGCCTAAAAGCAACATCGTACCAAAACAGGCACCTAACATACCCACACCTACCGAAATGTGATAGGCGAAGCTCATCAAAAAGAAACTGGTGGCCAGATACCCGATGGGTAGGGCAATGGCTCCGGCAATTAGCAATAACTTCAGGAAATCCCACGACAACAGCCAGATAACCTGATCGATACGGGCGCCCATCACTTTA
This sequence comes from Spirosoma aerolatum, assembly GCF_002056795.1. Lineage (NCBI taxonomy): Bacteria > Pseudomonadati > Bacteroidota > Cytophagia > Cytophagales > Cytophagaceae > Spirosoma > Spirosoma aerolatum. Next base: position 1,242,856 of record NZ_CP020104.1, read on the forward strand.
CGAATACCCACTTCTTTCGTGCGCAATTGAGTTGTATAGGTTACCATGCCCAATAACCCCAGGCAGGCAATCGATAACGCAAAACCAATCAATAAGCCCATAAATGAAATATCGTCGGTATGGTTATGGCGATTCCGTAGAAAATCATCGTACCATACGCCCGCAAAGGGTTCATAGGGATTCAGTCGTTTCCAGATCTGAGCAATAGTGGCCCGTGTTTCTTCTGGCTTTCCACCGCCTATTTTGACGTTCAGGTAGCGGAATGTGTTGGGTTCATAGCGCAGAACAAGTGGTTCTATTTTTCTGGCCATCGTAGAAAAATGAAAGTCTTTGAGTACACCCGCTATCTGGACTTCTGTGCTATCGTTCAGCCAGAGTGTTTGACCTACAGCGGCTCCGGGTTCTTTCAGTTGGAAAGCCCGGACGGCTTCTTCATTGATTAAGACAAATCGGGAAGCCGAATCACCCATGGAAACAGGCATATTCTGTCCAGCCAGTACGGTCAATCCGGCCACTTGTATCCTGTTGGCGTCTGTTGCATAGATATGGGCCCTGGCTAAGTCGCCGGTGGCTCGCTGGCGTCGGATCATCTCCCAGCGCCCTCCATTTTCGCCAAACAGATCGGACGTAGCCGTTAGTTTTTCGACACCCGCCAACTGATTGATTTCGGTTGTCAACCGAACAGGATCAGCTCCATTGAGCGGTACGATCAGTACATTATCCCGCTGAAATCCATAGTTGGTGGTGCCCATAAAATGCTGTTGACGAGCCATACCTAGTAAAGCGATCATGGCGATCAATGAAATCGAAAACTGAACCACAATCAGCGACTTGCGAAGACTGATTCCGCGCAGTACACGCAGGCCCGTTTGACTCCGAAGTACCTGCGCCGGTTGAAAGCCGGAAAGCACGCGGGCAGGCAACAGCCCTGCCAGCATACCCGTGATCAGGCTGAAGATGATGAACACTATCCACACGCGTACATCCTGCTCCCACTGTACACCACCAATGAGCCATTGTTGTACAAAAGGCATAGGCTTCACCAATTGCAGCATCCCATACGCTAAGCCAAGCCCCAGCATCGACAGTATGGCTGATTCGGCCATAAACTGTCCCATCAGTTGCCAGCGCAAGGCGCCAGCTACTTTCCGGATTCCGACTTCGCGGGCGCGACTCAGGGAGCGGGCCAGGGTCAGGTTGATGTAGTTGAACGAAGCCAGCAACAGCGTAAGTAAGCCAACGATCATTTCGGTTTCCAGCTTACCCAACGAAGGTTCATAGGTGCCCAGCATCAACTCTTCCCGCGATGGCGATAGGGTTGCCAACGGCTGACTGCGGAACGTATACCCTTTTTCGTTGGCAAAGTGTAAGCCTTTTGTTACCTGAGCGGCTAAGGTGGGTAGCACACTTGTGAGCGCATCAGCAGGGGTGCCGGGCTTTAGCGAGATGTACGTATACCCTTGCGTATACTGTTTCCAGTTGGTGCGTAATTGATTCCAATCCGAACCAGAAAGGGTGGCTGTTGAAATCAGTACATCGAAATTCAGGTGGGTTTTGGCAGGTGGTTCGGCCAAAATACCGGCAATAGTCAACGCACCCAGTTCGGGGTGGTCGATGCGTTTGCCAATTGGATTGGCTGTGCCGAAAAAACGTGCTGCCGTTTTGGGAGTAAGTACGGCTGTGCGTGGGGCAATAGCGGCCTGGCCTTTTGCCAGTTGAAACCCGAAAAGGGTAAAGAAATCTGGATCAACAGCGCTATACACTACCGGCAATTGTTTTCGATTGGCTGTAAAGTCGCTATAGTTGCGAATGACTCGGGTGGCCCGGTCCACAAAAGCGTATTGACGTTTTATGGTTTCGGCCAGAGGTAAGGGCGAGGTGGCAAATCCCTGTTTGTCGTTGTTTGTCGTCGTGACATCGGTAAGAATCCGGTATGTTCGGTCGGCGTGCGGATGAAAGGTGTCGTAGTCAAAAGCCCCTTTTATGTCGATCATCGCCAGCATACAAACCAGCATCCCCGACGCCAGGCCAAAGATGTTGATGAAGGTAAACAGCTTGTGTTTCCAGAGATTGCGAAAGGCCGTTTTTAGGAAGTTTCTTAGCATAGGTTGTGTGGAGTAAGGAGCTTGGAGCAGGGTGCAGAGAGCTAACTTACTCCACGCTCTCTGCACCCTGCTCCAAGCCATTTATTCCGTTTTAAGTGAGTTGACAGGATTCATCAGAGCCGCTTTTATACTTTGGAAGCTAATCGTCAGCAAGGCAATGGCGATGGACAGTACACCTGCCAGGGCAAATACCCACCACGACAGATCGGTTTTGTACGCAAATGCCTGTAGCCAGCGATCGGAGGCCCACCAGGCTAGCGGACTGGCAATCAGAATGGCTAGCCCAATCAGTTTCAGAAAATCGTTGGTGAGCAGGGTAACAATATTGGCGACTGATGCGCCCAGTACTTTCCGTACGCCAATTTCTTTCGTTCGGCGTTCGGTTGTAAAGGCGACCAGGCCAAACAGACCCAGGCACGATACCAGAATTGTTAACCCGGCAAAGCAGTTGAATACCATGACCATCAATTGATCTTTTCGGTACTTCGCATCGAACGACGCATCCAGAAAACTGTAATCGAACGGGTTGTTTGGGTAATGTTGTTGCCAAATCGTTTTGACCACCGATAAATCACTGGGTTTGACGCGTACCATTACATTGTTGATCAGGACGGTACGGTAAATGAGGATGAGTGGCTCAACCGGGTTGTGCAGCGAGCGGTAGTTGAAGTTTTTTAGCACGCCAACCACTTCACCTTTATGGCCAAACCCTTCCATGGCCTGCCCGATTCCTCCTTTCCAGCCTGCCAGTTTCACAAAAGCTTCGTTGACCAGAAAGCCGCCTTTGATGTCCGTTTTATATTGCGTAGATAGGTTGCGTCCCGCTTTCAGTCGGATGTTCAATAGCGGAACGAACGTTTCGTCGATGAACATGTAGTTGGCCATCAGTTCACGTTTTTTACCGCCCGACTGGATTGTAGTTGACGACATCGCCATCGGGCCATCCGCCAAACCGGAGCCCAGCGTTACGCCACCAATTTCGGACCGTTGTTTGAGGCTGTTGGCGAAGGCAGGAGCACCTGCGCGCATGGCTGAGTCGTCGGGTAGGTACACGCTCAGGATTTGATCGCGGGTAAAACCAACGTCGTAATGACGCAGGTAAGTCATTTGCCGGTGAATGACCAGCACCCCGGCAATCATACCGACCGCCAGCACAAACTGGAAGACTATAATGGATTTACGGAACCACAAACCCTGGCCGTAGCTGGCTAACCGGCCTTTCAGCACATCGACGGGGCGATAGCCGGATAATACAAAGGCTGGATATAGACCACCCAATAGCGTGACAAGGAGCCACGTACAGCCGATCAGGGGTATGGCATCAAGCGAGTCGAGTCGTAATTGGATCGCCAGTTGCTCATTAAAGACCGGGATAGTGAGGTGTAACAGCAGTAGGGCGCAGGCAATCGCCAGACCGCTCAGCAGGAACGATTCAAACAGAAACTGACGGACCAACTGACCATAGTGGGCACCACTGGCTTTGCGAATTCCTACCTCTTTGGCCCGTTCGGTTGCTTTGGCTGTTACCAGGTTGATGTAATTAAGCAGGGCAATGGCCAGTACAAACACGGCCAGAAAGGCAAACAGATAACTGTATTGTTTTGACCCTTTGGGTGTGTCTTCCAACTTGTCCTGGCTGTAATGCACATCCTGTAATAACTCGACCGGAAAGGTAATGGAGTAATTTTCAGCACCTGCTTTTTTTAGTTCCGGATCAATGTACTTTTTGGCCAACAGAGCCAGCTTTTTGGTGAAATCGCCCAATTTCGGCTCCTGTTTGAACTTTACATACGTATAGGCTGGAAAATCATCTTCCAGCCAACTGGTTGTCTTGTCTGGTTTTACCGAGAGAAGCGCACTAATAGGTAGGTCTGTATTGCTGGGCAGGTCGGCCATCACGCCCGTGATCTGGTATGTTTCTTTGTTGATCTGAACCAACTGGGACAGTACATCGGTCCGGCCGAAAAATTTATTGGCAAACCGTTCGGTAACGACAGCACTGTTCGGATTGAGTAAGGCGGTCCGGGGGTTACCAGCTACGAATGGATAGTTGAAAACCGAGAAAACGTCGTTGTCGGCATAGTATACATCGGTCTGTTCGGCCAATTGCCTCTTCGTCCGGACGGTAGCGCCAGTCATCAGAAACCGAACGGCTGTTTCTACTTCGGGGTAGTCGTGTTTCAGTGTGGGACCTAAGCGTAACGGGCTGGCTGCTATCGACAACGGCGACTCCGGCGTTTTCATCACAGTGGTGACGCGGGCAATCCGGCTGGCGTTGGGATGAAAACCATCATACGAAAACTCATGATCGACATATAAGGCCATCAGCATACAGGCTGCCAGACCAATGGCCAAACCACCGACGTTCAGGCTGGTGTATAGCTTGTTTCTCCAGAGATTTCGGACCGCTATTTTAAGGTAATTGCTGAGCATCGTATACCCGTCTGTTTAGGTTGGGTAACGTATGCTCAAATATTATACCATCTGTTTTAGTTGGCTGATTATCAGATATTTGTTTTAGGGGTAAAAAGCAACTACGTCCGGTTTCGGACGGGTTTAGTTCAGTTGCGGACAGGCAGTATTAACGATAGTTGGTTCGAAAAGTTAGTTAGGTAGTGATATGGCCCGTTCGTCCAGTTGTTTTATAATCTGATTGGTCATGGCTTTAATCCGGGAAGCGGTTGTGCGGTCACACTCGTTTGCGAAAACGACAATGCCCAGATTCTGTTCGGGGTAGTTGACGCATAAGCTACTGAAACCCGGAATATTACCATCCTGCCAGATCACCCGATTGCCTGCCGATTGAAGCATTTGCCAGTTTAAGCCTGATGCATACTGGCTACCGTTTGTCCAGGTTGGCTGATGGGTTAATTTAGCTGTAAGGGACTTTTCGGAAATATTCCACTGAATGTATTTCAACATATCGACAACGGTTGATTTTAATGCTCCGGCAGCCTGGAGCTCGTCGGGGCTATCAGGCATCAGAATACCTTCACAGTCATAGCCTTTGGCCATGCGGGTCTGAGCCGAAGGCGTCAACGTAATTTTTGTATCCCTCATTGCCAGTGGCTGGGTCAACTTTTGCTGGACAAGCTGTTCGAACGATTGTTCGTAAACGCGTTCTAAAATATACCCCAGCAATTGAGCCCCTGTATTGGAGTATTTGAAGGCAACGCCCGGAATCGTGTCCAGCTTGATCTGGTGAAGATCATTGTAAAAATCGGTGCGGCTGTAAGGACGCATAAGTTCCATAGCCACGGCCGACGCGGGTGTGTTGGTGTTGCTGAAGGCCTCGGGTTTGTTTGGGAGCAGGAAAGGTAAGCCCGACCGATGATTAATCAGATGAACGAGCCGAATAGGGTGCCCCTGATAGACCAGGTTTGGATAATCACCGGTCAGGTACTTACGAACGTCGTCGTTCAATTGTACTTTCCCATCGACTACGGCTTGGGCTAATAAAGCCCCAGTAAATGTCTTGGTAATGGATGCAATGGGGTAAACGGTCTGGCTGGTTGGAAGTTGCTGTCGGCCTCGTTCGATGGTTCCATAGTTGTACACAAATGGCTGACCACCTTTGATAATCCCGATGGAAAGCCCGACAGCCTGAGGCAGCCGCATAAATTGCTGAGCAGCCCGTTCGACCAGTGAATCGACGGTGGTTTCCAGCGGATTATCGGTCGATGCTTTTTCGGGTAGTCGAGCTAGTATGGGCAGGCGCTTCGGATGAACGGGTTCGGCTACCAGGGTAACAAGCAAGAGGACAGATGTGAGCCAGACATTCATGGGATTGAGCTGGTTTGAGGGGTGTATCAATGGCAAGATGCAAATTGACACGGTGGGGTTGCATGCTGGTCTATAAGATTCGGTTTACGGTGGCTGACGCAGGAGCAGTTGATGCATCAGTTTACTGTAAACCGAATCCTGTAAACCATAAACCTTACTTGGCTTTGCGGATGTAGATGTTGCCGTTCATGTTTTTCATCATGATTTCGCGGCCACCTCCGTTAATTTTGCCCTGTACCCAATCGTCGATACTAACCCGATACATACCGTTCTGATTAGTCCGGTTCACTTTCGACTGGGTCTTGTCAACATCAATATCGAAGTCGCTGTACATATCACCCCGGTCTGATTTGAGCTTGACGTTCATTTTTGCATTGGCCGGAAAGGTTACATCCACATTACCGTTGAGGGTCGAAAAGGCCATCGGTGTATCGGCATTGACATTCTTAAAAGTGGCTTTTACGACACCGTTCACGGTGTTGGCTACCGCCGAACCTGCCACATTCGTCAGCTCAATAGCGCCATTGACGTTGTTGACTTCCAGCTCACCCGATACATTATCAACCGTGATTTCGCCGTGATTAACCGTGCCGATACGCAGGTTAAATTGCTGGGGTACTTTAATGGTCAGGTCAATAGGCTGATTGATGGAGTTGGCTTCTATGTTTACCGTATTATTTTTTTCGCGGGCACTTATATCGAGTGGATTACCGGCGCTGATTCGTTTCATACCTGCCGCTGCGCCCCGGTCCCGGTCGTCATCATCGCGTCGGCCTCGTTTGCTCCCACTAGCTACAATGTCGATCACGACATCTTTTCCGCTATAGCCAACTACGTTAATCGAGCCATTTATCAGGTTTACTCGCAGTGTACCCGGCTTGCCGGGGTCGCTCAGTGGGACAACCAGTTGTTCTTTTACGTCATTCTGCGCTAGTATGGAGCCGGCGGTGAGTACGCTTAGTAATAAGGCTACAAGGCTTAATTTAATCGTTTTCATCAGGATTGTTTTTTAATGTAAATGCTTCCGTTTAGTGTTTCAAACTTGAATGTTTTTCCACCAGTACCGATTCGGACGGCAGTGGTTTTGTTGAGCTTGTAGACGGTGCCGCTGCCCGTTTTCTGTTCTGATTTAACAGCCTCCATCGGTAAGGCTTCGGCATTGGGGAAATCGGTGTAAAAACTGCCATGCATACTTTTGAACTGAAGATCGGCCGACAGATTAGGCTGATAGGTTACCCGAATATCGCCGTTGATGGTATGATAAAACGAGTTTTCAGGCGGATTGCCCAAGTACTTGATATCGACGGCTCCGTTTACTGTGTTGGCATCGGTGGTACCTTTGATGTTGGTTAGTGTAATTGCTCCGTTGACATTCCGGGCTTTCACCGTGCCACTCACATCGTTCACCGTCACTTCACCCCGGTTAACGGTCGAGACGACGAGGTTCATGTGATTGGGCACTTTCACTGTAAAATCGAGGGTAAAATCATACTCAATATCGCGGTCATTGTTCCAGTTGTTGCGCCGTTGCCGACGAGGGCGCGAGTCGAACGGTTCGGCGATGTAAACCGTAACGCTGTCGCCTTTCTGGTCGAAACCGAGTTGAAATTCTTTCTTGCCAATCTCCAGGTCAGCATTGGTTTTGGCCGTGATCGCTTTGTCGACTTCGACAATAACCTTGTCGCCCGAATAGCCTTCGACTTTGACGAAGCCGTTGATGTTGTACAGGGCAAATACGTTGCTGGAGCCTTTTGAGACCGTAAATTCTTTACGGATGTGTTCTTTGGCCTCCTGGGCGCTGGCCGGTGTTTGGGCACAAGAGAGCACCAGCCCCGCCAAAACGGGGATCATAAACAGTTGCATAGCTTTTTGGGGTTTATGGTTTTAGTAACGCGGGTGGAAACCCGCACATCGATCTGGAATCGCGGGTTTCCACCCGCGTTACAATCAGGACAGTTCCCGAATACTTTGTTCAATTTTACCTTTGACCATGTGGTTCAGGTTATCGTCGCGGAGTAATTGCCGAAGGGGCTTAATGGATCGTTTTTCCTGCAATTTCACCATCACATCGGCCAGTGCCGACTGCACCAGGGGCGAGTCCTGCTGGGCAATCGATTGGACTAACCCTTCTCTGGCTTTGGGATTATCGGCCAGTTTAGCCAGCGCTTCGAGCGTAACCAGCCGGACGTTCACGTTTGAGTCGTTGTTTAATGTTGTCAGCAGGGCGTCGATGACTTTATCGTCGACCTCATTGATTTCTTCCGTATAGCTCACCGCCCGGAGCCGCTCGGAAGCCGCCGGATTTTCCAGTAGCGAGAGCATCATCATCTGACGCATCTGTTCCACCTGCCGCGACAGTGTGTCGACCTGCTGTTGATAGGCTACCGTGGGCGTACTGGATCGCTGGAACCAGTACCCGGCCGCTATTCCGACTGCCAGCAGCGCTATGCTGTAGGCCAGCCGCATGGCGTACTGGGGTGTCCAGAGCTGGCGAAGTTTGGCTAGTAGTGTTTCGAATATACTTTCCTTTTCGACAGCCGTTGTGTCCTTATACGTGTCGAGCATAGCCTGAAACCGTACCCTTGCGGCCGCACTTGGTTCGGGAGCAGGTAACTTGCCCATTAGTTGCCAGAGTTGCCGGGTCGATTCGGCATCTTCCCGACAGGCCGAACAGTCTGCCAGGTGCGCTTCCATAATCGCTCGTTCACCATCGGGTAGCTGGTTGCTGAGCCATTCGCTGAATTGTTCCTGCGTTTGTTCACAGTTTATAGGCAGTTTTTCCATTCTCAAGAGTCAGATAAATTTTTTTTAACTCAGCCATTGCCCGATGGACCCGCACTTTTATCGCACCTTCTGTCGTGTTGAGTACACGGGCAATTTCCTCGTACTTCAATTCCTGATACCGGCTAAGTACCAACACTTCGCGATTATCAGGACTCAGTTTGGCCATGGCCCGGTTCAGCGTATCCAGCTCCTGTTCTTTCTGGAATCGCTCGTCGGCCATTGGGCCCCCGCCAATTCGCTCGGCAACTTCGGCCAGGTCGTACTGCTGCGAACTTTGTTTGTTCTGCTTGCTATGATCGACCAGAACATTGCGGGCCAGGTGATACATCCAGCTTCTGAACTCGCCATCGCCCGTGAAGGTATGCCGGTATTTCAGCATTCGGTAAAACACCGTTTGCAGCATGTCTTCACTAGCCTCCCGCTGGTTGGTCATATGGAACAGGAAGCCGAACAAGGGCCGATGGTATCGCTCGAAGAGTAAGCCCATCGTGTCCAGATTTCCTGCTTTTACCTGCAGCATGAGTGCGTTGTCTGTCAGCGCGTTCAAACCGTTTTGCTATTGCGTTTAGTGGGTTTTGGACTGGAAACTGCGGAAGTTGAGCAAGGTTACAGAGAAAGGGAAAATTTTTTTGAGCGTAGGGCATTGGGGTAAGGGCAGAGGGTAGCCTTTGCTAGATACCCTCTGCCCTTACCCCAATGCCCTACGCTCAAAAACTACTCGGCCTTCAACGCATCCACAGGATTTAACTTAAGAGTTTGCCAGAGCTTGAGCAGGATGGTCGAAAAGGCGATGGTCAGCACAGCTATAGCCGAGAGGATGATAGCGACCGCCGAAACGCCATTGTTGATTTTGAACACGCTGTTCATGATCATGATCGCCATATAGTAGCCTAACGAACAACCGACAAGCGTGGCTATAGCCAAAATCCAGAGGTAGTTTTTATGCAGTACCCAGCCTACCTGCGCTCCGGTAGCGCCTAATACCCGCCGAACCGCTACCTCACGCATTCGTTTCAGTACATTGAGTGAGATCAATGAGAACAGGCCCGAAATAGCCAACAATACTGTAACCAGCGAGAAAACGCCCATTGTTTCGGCAATACTGGTCGACACGGATTCGGCTTCGGCCAGGGCGTTGTTGAGGTAAACACCATCAAATGGTTTATAGGGAAACAGTCGTTTCCAGGTTTTCTCGAGTTCAGCAAATACCTGCTTTTGATGTTCAGCTTTCACGCGGGCAATAAAATAGACAAACCGGCTGGGTGGTACGGGCCGGATAATAGCCGAAGAAATGGGACGAAACGGTGTATTAGTCATAAAATCGCGCACGACTCCGCCGATCTGATACGTGGTTGAATCAAGTCGGATGGACTGACCGATGAGTGGTTTACCTTCACCAAATTCACGCAAAAAGGTTTCGTTGACCAGTACTGTCTGGGCGGGCTGGTCGCCCTGAAGCGGGAGCAGTGGCTGACCATCGCGAAGCTCAATCTGGAGCATTCGCAGAAAATCATCGCCCACGTTATACAGCATACTCTCGTGCGACTCACTATTCAGGTTGAAATTGGTCATGCTGTAGCTAAAACCGGGCAGATTCTGCGTACCCCCAACGGCTTCAATGTTCGGAATCGACTGAGCGGCTGTTTTGAAAACCTGCCAGGTCGATTCATCATACACATAAGCCCCGATGACATTTTGCCGGTCATAACCCACATTGGCGGTTCGATTGAACTCGGCATTGCGTTCAAAACTAAGTCCGGTAACCACGGCTGTTAGGGAAATGGCAATCTGTATCCCCATCATAATGCGGGAGAAAAGCCCTGAGCCCCCAAAACGCAGGGCTCCCCGGAAAATATGAGTCGGACGAAAGGCACTCACGTAAAAAGCAGGGTAAGAACCGGCCAGGAGCGTAACAAAAATCAATAAGCCAAGCAGAAAAGCAAGTACTGTAGGCTGGGTATAGTCGATGGTCAGTTCCAGATACGACCACATATGGTTGTACCAGATTACGATCGGATAAGCCAGAATCATGCCCAGCAAAATCGACAGCGTACAGATTACGCTCGATTCGGTAAGTAACTGCACCACTAATTGGCTTTGCGTTCCCCCAAGCACTTTTCGAACGCCTATTTCACGCAGCCGACCATTACAGACCGCAATGGTCATATTGGCAAAGTTCAAAGCAGCCGTCAGTAGAATCATAATGGCCATTGCCACGGTTCCCCAAACAGCCGCAGCGGGCAGCGATGGATATAAGCTGTTGTTTCGCAGGCTGCGGCCAGAAAGAGCCACTGTAGCAAAGGGCTCAACGACGAATCGGCTGATTTTCCAATCCGGGTCGGCCGATTGCTGGCGAGCCACAAAGTTAGCCAGGGAAGCTTCAACCGCTGTTCGGTCGGAAGCGTGCTTTAGCAGCAGGAATACGGCATCGGCCCGGTATTCCCAATTGGTATAATCGACGGGCTTATTGTTGTCAAACTGGTTGGAAAGGTGCGTCAGGAAGTCGAATCGGATGCTGGATTGCTTTTGCTGACTATCGATCACACCGCGTACGGTCAGTACTTTTTTGAACGGCTGATCGGCATATACAATAATGGATTTGCCAATCGGGTTTTCACTACCGAAATACTTTGTGGCAATCTCGTTTGAAATCAGAACGCTCGACGGGTCAGAAAAATCGGCCGAGCCTTTAATGATCTTAAAATCAAAAACACGGAAGAAATTGAGGTCGGCGAAATGTAGAACTTCGTTAAAGGTATTATCGCCGTACTTGACTACGGCCCGGCGGGCTTCAAATCGTACCCCCGTTTCAACGCCCGAAATTTGCTGGGCATCTGTAGCTAGTGGCGATGGGCAAGTGCCATACAGCGTCAGGTTATCCGCTTTTACGCTCTCGACCCGAACAATGCGGGCGCGGTTTCTATGCCAGTTGTCGAAGGTATGCGCGTACTGGTAATTCAGAAAAGCCAATATCCCAAAACCAATGCCGATGCTTAGTCCCAGTACATTGATGATAACGTACCGAAAGTTGCGTTTAAGGTTACGGGTCGTGATGCTGAGATAGTTACGGAACATGAGAAGTGGGCGGAATAAAGAAACGAAGTAAAGTAAATAAAAAATTAGATATTAACTAATTCTCTATTTGTTTACACTTGATGGCCCATAACTGGAAAAACGGGAAAGGCAGAAGGGAGAAAAGGAACAGGGCTTTCGTAGCCTTACTCCTTTTCTCCCTTCTGCCTTTCCCGTTTTTCCAGTTATTGATTCACCGTTTTGATACCGAAGCTGCGTTCGGTTTCACGGATAATGGCTTGTTTTTCGCGTTCGCTCTTGCCAAGTACATTGGCTGTACGTTCAATGATCAGTTCCTCGCCGTCTTTCATAAACGTATACTGCATCCAGAGCCGACCGTTTTCTTTGTCTTCCTGAACTTTCACCGATTGGGGCGACACCTCGCTGGGTGAGTACGAAGGATTGGCTTTGGCTTCGGTAGAAAACTCATACATTTTCTCCTTCTCTTCTGAGTTTCTGGAATAAGCTATCCGTTGTTCATCATAAGATGCCTGCTGGGCTGGCGAATAATCGGATTTGTATGATTTCTCCTTGCTCCAGCTATCCCGCTTGTGGCTTGTCGTAACGGCTACGGCTGGCTCGCTAAACGCGCGTTCCAGCGAATCGATGATGCTGTTTTCCAGGGCTTTTACTTCGCTTTTCTCCATCTCCGATACATCGAACGAGCGGTTGTAATGCAGCGAATTTCCGGCCTCCTGCATATCAACACGAATCCGTAAATGCCGACCATCCGTCGATACATGTTTGCTCGACGACCGTTGTGCTATTGCACCAAAGCTAACCGCAACCAATACCAGCGTAAACAGCGTTTTCATGAATCGGCAGAAATAAAGTTAAGTAAAATTACTCCCCTCTATCATCATGCCAAGAGTGTATTGGCTTGTTAATCAATTTGTTCGCTATATATGAAGAAATTGAATGTCCGAAATCGGACAAAACGCTGTACGCCAGTGGACAAAGGGCTGGGTGCTAAGAGCGTGGTGTATGGCGTAGTAAACCAGCCGCCAGGCACCATGCTCCCAACTCCCAACTATTCACTCGTTCCGTAAACTCTTCACAGGATTCATCAGGGCGGCTTTGGCGCTTTGAAAACTGATGGTCAACAGGGCGATGACGACGGCTAACAGGCCCGCCAGCGCAAACAACCACCAAGACAAATTAATTTTATAGGCGAAAGACTGGAGCCAGCTATTCATGAAATAATAGCCGACGGGAATGGCTACTAGCATCGCAATCAGAACTAGCTTCAGAAAATCGGTCGATAGCAGCGTCATCAAACTCATTACCGAGGCACCCAGCACTTTTCGGATGCCAATTTCTTTCGTTCGCATTTCGGCCGTAAATGTAGCCAGCCCAAACAAGCCCAGACAGGAGATCAGAACCGCAACCAGGGCGAAGGCATTGAACAACGTAGCCGTGCGGGCTTCGGTTTTGTAAAGTCGATCAAATGTTTCATCCAGAAATGTGTATTCCAGCGGACGGCTCGGTACCAGCTCGGTCCAGATTTGCTGAATAGCTTTAATGGCGTCGGCCTCTTTGCCCGGTACAATTTTTACGTAAATACCACTGCGCCAGCCCGGATTGTTGAACATCACCAGCGGACTGATTTCTTCGTGTAGGCTTTTGAAATGAAAGTCCCGAACAACGCCGAGTACGACCCCTTTCGATCCCTGAAAATGGAAACGCTGACCAACAACGGGCTTGTGTAGCTTAAATTTTCGGACGGCCGCTTCGTTCAGAACAACATTATGCTCGTCGGCCGTATTATTTTCGGCAAACCAGCGTCCTTCGGCCATTTTTAGGTTGAATACGTTCTGGTACGAAGGCTCGACCGAAATCTGGCCGACGGTGGGCTGAAAATCGGCCGGGCGGCCATCCCAGTCGAGGCTCCCACTATGGGCGCTTTTGATTTCCACAATGTTCTGGCTGGCAATGGTCGCTTCTTTAATGCTGGAATGTTGCAGGAGCTTGCTTTTCATCACTTGTGGATCGACCTTGGGCTGAACTCCCCAGGGAATGGTAAGCGACAGAATGTGATCGCGGTCGTAACCCAGTTTTGTGGTGCGAATGAACTTGATTTGATAGTAAACGACCAGCATGGCGATCAGGAAGGCAATGGAAATCGTGAACTGAACAACCACCAGGCTTTTGCGGAACAGGCTGTTGGTCGATCCCAGCACATTGAGGCCCCGTATGGCCCGGACGGGTTGAAACGACGACAGGAGCACCGCCGGGTAAATGCCGGTCAGAACGATAGCGGTCAATATAGTACCAACCAGAACTACCCACAACGAGGGGTTTCCAAAATGGATGGAAAAGGATTTGTTGGTCAGGCTATTAAATACAGACAGGAAGCTATAGGTACATACCAGCGCAATCCCCAGCGCTACCGCACACATCAGAATAGATTCCAGCATAAACTGGGCAAATAGTTGCGAATGACCGGCCCCGATGATCTTTTTTACCCCCACTTCTTTAGCTCGAACACTGGCCCGGGCAGTCGTCAGATTCACGTAATTGATACACGCCATAAGCAGAATGGCCAGGGCCAGCCCAAAGAAAATGTAAACGGTCCGTCGGTCGCCCTGTTCACTGCCGTATCGATCGACGGTGTCGAAGTGCATATCGGTCAGGGCTTCCAGTTCGAGGGTGATGCTGGTATCAGGTTTCTTAGTTTTTTCGTCTGGCTTGGCCACCTGAACGATTTGGGTTAGTTTTTTGCTGACTTTTTTCGCATCGGCTCCGGGGCGGAGAACCACGTACGTTTCGTAATTGAAATTGTTCCAGTTGTTCTCATTTTTATACGTGTCCGGATTCGAAAGGTGGGCCGATAAAGGGATCAGACAATCATACTGAAAACTCGAGCTGACCGGGTTATCTTTAAAAACAGCCCGTACCACATAATCCAGCGTATCGATACGGACCAACTGCCCAACGGCTTTAGCTGAACCAAACAGCTTGGTAGCTTTTGATTCGGTTAGGGCAATGCTACGCATGTTGCGATTAAAATCGGTCAGGTTACCATCGACAAGCGCGTAATCGAATACTGAAAACCAATTTTCATCGACACAGGCGACCTTCGGTTCCTGAATCAATTGGTCACCAATTTTCATCGTCAGGCCGTTCCAGAAGGGCTTGGAAAGGCGGGTGATTGTTTCCACTTCGGGCAACCGCCTGGCCAGTTCTGCCAGCGGTAAGGGCGTTGTGGACCAGTGCCAGGTTTCTTCTTTATTAACCTGATTATGGCTGATAATCGGATAGGTACGGGCCGATTTGGCGTGATAACTATCAAAACTTAACTCGTTTTGTACCCATAGCAGAATAAGCACCGATGCCGCCATTCCGACAGCAAGACCTGTTACGTTCAACAAACCAAATAGTTTGGTTTTTAGGAGATTACGAATAGCAAATCGAAGCATAGGGAAGGAGGTTAAAAAAGCGAGGAGCAGGGGGCATGGAGCGCGGTGCGGGGAGCAGGGATTGTTTTACTCCATGCTCCCCACACCATGCTATTTATTCCGTTTTAAGTGATTTTGCTGGATTGATCAGAGCCGCTTTTATCGATTGGAACGACACGGTTAGCAAGGCAATACCTACGGCCAGCAGGCCCGCCAGCACAAACATCCACCACTGAATCTGAACTTTGTACTCGTAGTCGGCCAGCCATTTATCCATCGCGTACCAGGCTATGGGCGAGGCAATCAGGATCGAGATGATCACCAGCCGCACAAAGTCTTTGGACAGTAACGCAACGACACTGAGTATGGATGCACCCAAAACTTTGCGAATGCCAATTTCTTTGGTGCGTTGCTGGGCCGTAAACGTTGCCAGACCAATCAAACCCAGGCATGAAATAAGGATCGTCAGGCCAGCGAACAGGCCCGAAAGGGTGGCAATCCGTTGTTCGTTATCGAATTTTCGGGCATACTCCTGATCGATAAATTTATAATCGAACGGATATTCCGGGTTATATTTTTTGAAAATAGCCTCGGCTTTGCGTAGGTTCTGTTCGGTTGAATTGGCCGGGTTCAGTTTGATATGCATGATACTGAGCCAGCCTTTACTACCTTCGATGGCCATTGGCTTGGTTGGGAAATAGGGCGACTGAAGAATAAAATCTTTAATGACCCCCACCACGTGCCAGTCGCGTCCATTGTCTTGTACGACCTGACCAATTGGCTGTTTAAAGCCCATTAATTTGACGGCCGACTCGTTCAGAATCATCGCTGTTGAGTCGCTGGGGTATTGTTTCAGGTCGAAGTCGCGGCCCTGTACCAGTTGTAGGCCCGTCGTTTTAATCAGGTTATCGTCGGCACCGAACCGATCAATGATGGTTTTGTCATTTTGAGCTTTCCCTGCCCATTGAAAGCCCCAGCTATTGCTCCATCCCTGCGTAAGTGGTGCACTGGTTTTGCTGATCGAAACAGCTACCTGGCTGGCCATCAGCTCGTTCTTGATGAGTTCGTAGTTTTTGCCAATATCACCCGACAGGCTGTGATAGATCAGATTGTCTTTAGCATAGCCCATGCTTCGGTCGCGGGCGTACTGAATCTGCTCACGAACAATGATGGTGCTGATTATCAGCATAACGGCAAAGGTGAACTGAAGTACAACCAGCACTTTCCGGGGCGTTATGAGGGCATTTACCTTTCGGAAGTGGCCCTTTAACACGTTTACGGGTTTAAAAGATGAGAGAAAAAATGCTGGATAACTACCCGCCAGCAGTCCGGCCAGCAGCACAAAACCGCCGAAAAAGAACCAGGCATACAGTTGGTTGTAAGGAACCGACAGGAGTTTGTCGGTCAGCGTGTTGAAGGCGGGTAAACTGGCCTGCACAATACCAAGGGCGGCAATGCCCGCCAGAAAAGCAATTAAAATAGACTCGCCCAGGAACTGAGCAATCAGTGAACCGCGCTGTGCTCCCGATGCTTTCCGAATGCCCACCTCTTTGGCTCGTTTCTCGCTGCGGGCCGTACTTAGGTTCATAAAATTGATGCAGGCAATCAGCAGAATAAAAATGGCGATGAGGCCGAAGAGTTTGACAAAATCAATCAGGCCCCCGTTTTCGACACCATGAGTAAAACTGGAGTATAACCGCCACCGGCTCATGGGATAGAGAAAAACCTCGCCTTTCGGGTCGTCTTTATCATACCGTTTACGCAGCAATTTTAACTTGGGCTCTATGGAGGCCAGCGTGGCCTTCGGTTTCAATTCGACATACGTTTGGGTTGAATTATTGCCCCAATATTCGTCGTCATTGCCGTTTTGTCTGTTGTAGGCCCAGGATAGTAGATACTCAAAGTTGAAGCGGGTGTTGGTGGGCAGGTCTTTCAACACGCCGGTTACGGTGAATAAATCCTTGTTGTTCAGTTTTACAGTACGACCCATGGGGTCAGTATTGCCGAACAACTTTTGCGCCAGCTTCTCGGTAACGACAAGGGTATTCGCCCCATTCAGTACCGTTTTTGGATTGCCCCGCAGCAAAGGGAAACTGAACATGCTCAGGAACGTCGAATCTACGACATTACCTTTTACCACCAGCCGTTTATCGCCAACCGTAAATAGCATGTCCTGGGTCCAGTCGACACGGGCTGTGCGTTCTACTTCCGGGAAATCACGGGTCATGGTCTTCGCCAGCACCCGTGGCGTCGTATTCCAGCATTCGAGTTTATTGCTGAAAATCGACCGATTCCAGGCTTCATAAATTCGGTCCTTCTTTTCATGAAACTGATCGTAGCTGAGTTCGTGCTGGATCCAGAGAATAATCAGAATGGCACTGGCCATGCCGATAGACAGACCGACGATGTTGATAACCGAAAAGCCCTTACTGCGCAATAAATTTCGAAGCGCTATTTTGAGGTAGTTGGTTAGCATAGGTGTATGTATTAAATTTGTTTGAAACCGACGACAAGGCTATGTATAATTCACCGATGAACGCTCCGTTTTTTGTTCATGATGACATGAGCGTTTATGGGCTTAAAGCTCATCAACGGATTATTTCTAAGCTCAATTCAGGATTGGGACCGCTTTTTTACCACAAGCATACGTTACATCTGGAGCCGTTGCCAGAAACAATGCTTAATGAAGGCGAAGCTAGCCCCGTTCCTGACTTAATTCTTTACGACAATCAAAATCGGGTCACACCTATCATAATCGAAGTTTGTCATACAGATGGCCTTCGTCGGGACTTACGGAAGGTCATTAGGCTTATCGACGATGATGACTATGGCATTATCGAAGGTTTTATCTACGACTACATCGCTAACCAGTGGTTCCGCTATCGAATGGGTGATGGTGGTTTACCAACCGAATCGTCCTTCTCAGAGCTACTTCAACTAGACTTAAATCAATTCCTTTAAGCCCTTCCTGGCTCTTTTTATTCCGTTTTAAGTGATTTAACTGGATTCATCAAGGCAGCTTTTATACTTTGGAAACTGACGGTAGCCAGGGCAATAACGGTAGCAATCAGACCGGCCAGTAGGAAGAACCACCAGGCAAGCTCGATCTTGTAGGCAAAACTTTGCAGCCATTGATTGGCAATGTACCAGGCAACCGGTGTAGCCACGACGATTGCGATGAGAACCAGCTTGAGAAAATCCTTGCTCAGCAAGGCGACAATACTCGCCACCGAAGCGCCCAATACTTTCCGAACACCAATCTCTTTCGTCCGGGCTTCAGCGGCAAAAGCAGCCAGCCCAAACAAGCCCATGCAGGCAATTAATACGGCCAGTATAGTAAAGGTAAGTAAGACATGTCCCTGTTTTTGCTCGGCCTGATACTGTTGGGAGAAGTTCTCGTCCAGAAAATGGAAGCTTAACTCCGCATCGGGGTCAAATTTCTGGTAAACCGACTGGATATAAGCCAGTGCTTCGGTTGTTTT
Organism: Spirosoma aerolatum; assembly: GCF_002056795.1. Classification (NCBI taxonomy): domain Bacteria; kingdom Pseudomonadati; phylum Bacteroidota; class Cytophagia; order Cytophagales; family Cytophagaceae; genus Spirosoma; species Spirosoma aerolatum. The sequence goes on from NZ_CP020104.1 coordinate 1,261,480, forward strand.
GGCAGGCCGAATGCGCACATACAGATTATCTTTTTGATCAGGAGCGGGCATTTGCAACACCAGTGGCTCAATTTTATGCTGGAGCGAGTACGTATGGAAGTCCTTGACAACGCCGATCACCCGTGCTTCAACGGTTTGATCTTTGCCCAGGAAATACTTGACTCGCTTACCCACCGGATGCTGCCACCCCAGCGTTTTGGCCAGGGTTTCATTCACAAGCACCGCGCCAAACCCATCACTGATCGACTCGGTAAAGTTGCGACCGTCCAATAGTTTGATTTGCATTGTATTCAGGTAATCGGCATCGACCTGGAACGTTTGAACGACCTGCGTGCTCGTTGGCATGATACCATTTTGCTCGAAAAACATGCCATTGGTGCCGATGTTGTTGTTGCCAATCGGATTGGTGGCGGCCGATACCTGCTCAATCAGCGGACTTTTTCGCAGCTCTTCTTTCAACGATTGAATCTGTTTGCGGACGCCCTGATTATCCAGATGGAAGGTTAATACTTGGTCTTTATTGAAGCCCAGGTCTTTATGCAAAAAATAACCCATCTGACGGTAAATAACCCACGAACAGGTAATCAGGACAACAGCCGCAACGAACTGAAACACAACCAGTGCTTCGCGGAATCGGCTGCCGCCGAGTTTCGTCCCCAGCCGTCCATTGAGAGCTATTACCGGCCGGAAGCCGGAAAGAAGAAATGCCGGATAAAGACCACTGCCAACGCCCAGCAAAACGGTAAATGCCATCAGCACCAGACCCGTAGCCACAGGGCCATATTGACTTAACGTCAGCGATTTGCCTGCCAGGTCATTGAACAGAGGTAAGGCTGACTTGGCTACTATTAGTCCGACCAGACTAGCTAGAAATGCCATCAGCATCGACTCGGTCAGGAACTGGCTTATCAACTGACCACGACGGGAGCCAATTGCTTTCCGAACGCCTACTTCGCGGGTACGGGCAATAGATCGGGCGGTGTAGAGGTTGACATAGTTGATACCGGCAATCAGTAAAATCAGGGCAGCCACCACGGCAAAGGTATAAATGGTGGTACTGTTGCCGTTTGGACTAAGTTCGTAATCCAGGTGCGAATGCAGGTGAATGGAGGTTATGGGCTGTAACTCCATCCGGTAGGTTACGTCGCCCATTTCCCGTTTAAGGTATTTGGGGAAGAACGAAGCCAGTTTAGGTTCCAGCGTTTTGTAATCGCTGCCTTTGGCTAGCAGCAAGTAGGTATACAGCTCAAAATTCTGCCAGCCGTTGGTATAATTGTCGGGTAGCGAACGCAGGGCACTGAATTGTAAATGTGAGTTGGACGGAGTATCCTCGATCACCCCTGTCACCTTGTTGGGAAAGTGGTTGCTGAATTCAATTGTCTGTCCAACGGCTTTAGCGGCATCGCCAAACAGTTTTTCGGCCAGGCTTTTGGTCAGAACGATACTTTGCGGCTGCGTGAGGGCGCTGGCTGGATCGCCGTATAGAAACGGGAAGGAGAAAACGTCGAAGACCGTTTTATCGGCAAACATGATGTCGCCAACGTCCAGTTTTTTATCCTTGTACGTGATCTGTCCACCTCCTTCGGGATGAATGCGTACGGTTTTTTCAATGTCAGGGTATTCGGCCTTTAGCGCGTCGGCAAAAGGGGCAGATGTAGGTGCCAACTGGAGGTTACCACCGGGCCAGTTCGCATAGTGAACGACCCGAACAATCCGGTCGGCATGGGTATGAAAACGGTCGTAGCTGAGTTCGTGAATGATGTACAGGCTCATCAGCCCGACAGCCGCCAGACCAATCCCCATGCCTACAACGTTGAGACTACTAAACAGGCGGTTTTTCCAAAGATTCCGCAGTGCGATTTTGAGGTAGTTTCTGATCATGACCGGCGTTTAGTGTTAAGATACTACGCCTACAACAAATACACGACCAAATCTTTTTATTAGAGTTATGCTATTGACTGTCAGTGGTATAACTTGTTGGATATTGAACATCTTTGTCCGCAAACGGACGCCCAGTTGTCATTTACGGACAGGCGGCCCGGCGGGATTTAGCTGATTTGACTGATCGACCCTGATTTTCTAACAGCATTCAAAGAAGGTGGTCAGTCAAATCACGAAGCTGTTTAAACTTTCCTGCTTAGAACAGAAATTGGAGTGTTTTGTCATGCTGACGAAGGAAGCATCTTCGGTAACAGCATTCTTATAGCTATCGAAGATGCTTCCTTCGTCAGCATGACAAAAACGCCCCTGTTTGGGCTCCATCTGTAAAAATTTAAACAGCTTCCACATAAACCCCGGTTCAGACTACTCGCTGCGCAAGCTTTTCACCGGATTGGTTATGGCGGCTTTTACGCTTTGGTAAATAACCGTTGCCCAGCAAATCAGGAGGGTAAGCACGCAGGCAGCTATAAATACCCAAACGCCGATGTCGGTTTTGTACGGGAAATTCTGCAACCATTTATACATCGAATACCAGGCTATGGGTATCGCGATGGGAAACGAGAAGAGCACCAGTTTCGTGAAGTCTTTCGATAGCAGCACCACCACACTCGACACCGATGCGCCCAGCACCTTCCGAACGCCAATTTCTTTGACCCGCTGCTCGGTGGTAAAGGTCGCCAGGCCAAACAGCCCCAGACAGGCAATCAGGATAGTCAGCGCTGAAAAAGCAGTGAAGATGCGACCCCGTAGCTCATCGGCCTCATAGGCCGACGCAAAGTCCTGATCCAGAAAGCGGTATTCAAACAACTTGTCGGGGTAGGTTTCGCGCCATGTCTTGCCGATGAAAGCCAGCGTTTGTTCCACGTTCTGGGGCTGTATTTTGATGTGAATCACAGGATTGGCACGCCGACAAAGGATAATCAGCGGCTCAATCGGATTGTAGAGCGACTGCTGATGGAAGTCTTTGACAACGCCGATTACCTGTGCTGTTGGCGGGCTTGGCTGACCATTTTGCGGTAGACCGCCCAGAATCACTTTTTTGCCCAGCGGTTCTTTCCAGCCCATGCGTTGTACGGCTGCCTGATTGACAATGACGGAGTTGAGCGTATCGGCGGGAATTTTATCGGAAAAATCACGCCCCTGTACAACGTTCATCCCCATCGTTCGGAGGTAATCGTAATCGACCTGCATCGGTTTGAAGCCCATCTCTTTCAGGCCGGTATTCGACTCGACGGTGAAAATGACCCGGCCGCCAATATTGCTGGTGGGTGAGGAGGCTGAAGCTACTTCCCGAATGTTTGGATTGGCTAGCAGACTATTGCGCAAGGAATAAAAACGCTCGCGGGGTTGCCGGTCCTGGTAGTTGACGGTCAGCACCTGCTCGCGGTCGTACCCCATGTCATGATTGCGCATGAAGTTCAGTTGCTTATACACAATCCAGGTGCAGATGAGCATGATGAGCGAGATGGAAAACTGCGCAACAACCAACGCTTTTCGGAAGAAACTACCGCCTTTGGCATTGAACGACCCTTTGAGCACCGCTGCCGGTTCGAAAGCTGATAGATAGAATGCTGGATAACTACCGCTGATGAAGCCTGTAAACACGACAATGGACAAGGCTATCAACAGAAACTGTGGTCGGAGTAATTCGACAAAATGGATGTCTTTACCCGAAACGCTATTGAAAAAGGGGAGCAGAATCAAGACCAGAATCAGGCTGGATACCAACGCCAGTACCGTCATCAGAACGGATTCGGTCAGGAATTGAGCCATTAGTCGGCTTCGCAACGAGCCCATCACTTTTCGAAGACCAACTTCTTTAGCCCGCTTGGCTGAACGGGCCGTTGCCAGATTCATGTAGTTTATACTCGCAATCAGGAGCATAAAAAAAGCAACCGCACTGAACGTATAGACGTACCCGATATTGCCGTTCGATTCACCTTCCATGTTCGAATACAGGTGGATACTCGTCAGCGGTTGGAGTTCGTAAGTAACTTTGATGCCCATCCGTTTGAAGATAGGGCCGATGTATTTATCGTACACCTGCGGAAACTTACTGACCAGTATATTGGTGTCGAAATGCTCGGGCAACACGAGGTAGCTATAGATGTAAAAACCGCCCCAAACCGTAGCCGCCTGCCGTTCGTCCCGGCCTGTCGATAGCAGAGCGTTGAAGGTAAAGTGGGAGTTTTTGGGAATGTCTTCCAGTACGCCCGTTACTTTGTAGAAGGTTGTATCATTGGTTTGTAACGACTGCCCCAGTGCGCTATTCGAACCGAAAAATTTCTGAGCAGCTGTCTCCGTCAGGACCACACTACCCGGCTGATTGAGTGCTGTTTTGGGATCGCCTTCTACAAATTTGTAGCTGAATACGTCGAACACCGTAGAGTCGGCCGAATAGACGTTTTCCTCATAAAATCGTTTCTCCCCCTGCCGAAACAGCATCCGACCATAGGGAAAGAACCGCACGTAGTTTTTTACGAACGGGTAATCTTTTTTCAGCGTGGGCGCCAGCGCCGGTTGGGTACTGCTCCAGCGGTTCACTTTATCCGGCTCGGTAATGTGTGAAACGATGCGGTAAATCTGCGAAGCCTTGGCCTGATACCGATCGTAGCTAAGCTCGTCGGTCACGTAGAGCAGTAGAAGTAATCCACAGGTGACCCCAATGGTCAGACCCAGAATGTTGATCAGGCTGTAAAACTTGTCTTTGCGCAAGTTCCGCCAGGCGATTTTCAGATAATTAAGGAGCATAGGAGTAAGGGGAAAGGAGCAGGGAGCAAGGAGTCGGGAGCGAGGAGTTGGGAGTAGTAATGGAGGACGTACTCCCTACTCCCAGCCCCTCGCTCCATGCACCTTGCCCCTCGCCCCAAGCTATTCACTCCGCAAAGACGTAACCGGATTCCTAAACGCTGCTTTCAGGCTCTGAAAACTTACGGTGATGAGAGCAATGCCAATGACAAGAAGTCCGGCGAGGAAGAACATGCCCCAGGGAAGATCGATACGATAGGCGAATCCGTCCAGCCATGTACGGACACCCCACCAGGCCAGGGGCGACGCAATGAGGATGGCTATTAAGATGAGCGCCAGAAAATCTTTTGAGAGCAGGGTGACAATACTGACGACAGATGCCCCTAAAACCTTGCGAATACCAATTTCTTTGGTACGACGTTCGGCCGTGAAGGTAACCAGGCCAAATAGTCCCAGGCAGCTAATAAAGACAGCTATCCCCGTTGCCAGTGAAATGAGTTTGCCCAGGTCGCGTTCGGTGCCGTAGAGTTCAGCTATCGATTCGTCAACGAATTTGGGCTCAAAGGTCTCATCTGGATACGTACCGTCCCAGAGGGCTTTGACCTGAGCCAGCGTCTGATCGAACGAAGTGGCTCCGGTCCGTCTGAAGCGTACATTAAAGATATGCAGGTTCTCTTTCTGGCTCATCAGGGCTGTAGGCTGGATGGGGTTATGTAGCGAACGGTGGTTGAAATTTCGGACGACACCCACAATGGGCATTTTGCCCAGCATCTTGCCAATGGCCTGCGAGGGCTTTTGATACCCCATATACCGGGCCAGGGTTTCGTTGATGACAAACTCATTAGCCGTATCGCTTGCCATCAGATTTCGACCCGCCAACAGCTTTAGTCCATATAGCGCGATAAAGCTAGTATCCACTTCCTTTCGGTATACATTCACCTCCGATTTGCCCTTTTTACCTGTGTATTCCAGTGTGGAGGTCGAATACCCACCCGAGAGGGGAGTCTGATTGGCCAGACTTACCCGTTCGACACCCACCAGTTTACGAATTCGGTCGGCCAGCGTAAACCGAACATCGTGGTGATCGCCATTAAAAAACGAGCTGGTTGGTGTGTGAAACGTAACGATAGCTTCGCGCTGAAACCCCTGGTCGGCGTTGATCATAAACCGGAGTTGCTGCCCCACCAGCAATGCGCCGATGATAAACACCTGCGCTACGGTAAACTGTCCGACAATCAGCCCCTTTCGCAAAAGTGCATTGCCCGTTGTCAGCCCCGTCTGCTTCCGCAATGTAACGACTGGTGACAAACGGGCCAGCAGTGTACCCGGATAAAAACCGGCCAGTAAGGCCGTAAAAATGGCTACGCCCAGCAGAAAGAGGTACAGACTCGGTCGGGTGTAATCAAGAACCACACCTTTCGGGACTAGTTCACCCAGATAGGCTATCGCTCCCTGCGAGAATAGCATAGCCAGACTTGACGCCAGCAAGGTAAGCAACAGGGTTTCGCCCAGAAACTGCGCCATCAACTGGCTCCGTTCGCTACCCAGCGATTTACGAATACCGATTTCCTTCGCCCGTTGTGTCGATTGGGCCGTGGCCAGATTGATGAAGTTGATACAGGCCAGTAGCAGCAGAAAGCCACCCACTAAGCCCAGGGTGAGTAAGGTTGGTTTATGGGCAATGTGATGGCCGCTGGCATAATCGGCGTTGAAATGAATGTCGGACAACGGTTGGAGCAACAGCCAGCGGTCGCCCGATTCTTCACTGGGTGGTACGTTGGCCGCTACCAGTTTGGTCACCTGCTCACCAAATCGTTTGGGATCGGTGCCGGGTGCTAGTTTGAGCAGACATTGCGACGACGAGTTGGTATTGTTCCACTGCTCGAATCCCAGATTGTCCCGTCGTTTTTTGCTGGTGGTTTGTGTCGCCAGCGAAACAAAGGCTTGATAGTCAAAATCGCTGGGCGTTTCGAGGTCTTTTATCAAGCCTGAAACCGTCAGCATCAGGGTGTCTTTGTATTGCTTGCCGATTAACTGTCGGCCGACAAGTGCCGGACTGGCATTGCCAAAATACAACTGGGCCTGCTTCTCGGTAAGCACTACCTGTCCGGGTTTCGACAGGGATGTTTTAGGCGAACCCGCCAACCACTCTCGGGGCAAAATCTCGAAAAAGGCTTCGTTCGTACTGACCATCCATTCACGCTCGTTCTTTTCGGCACGGACCTGAAGCGGTTCTGCACCCTGCCGTGGAATGTCAACTACCTGGAAACTGCCTGCGTGAAATGGAGCTACGGTTCTGACCCCCGCCAGTTTGGTTCGTACTGCTTCCGGGATTGGTGCTGATAAGCCCGAATTGTAGTAAAAATCGTCCCCGAACTTAAATTTGGAGACGAGTCGGTATACCTGCTCACGATCTGGCAATCGTTTGTCGAAACCCAATTCGAACTGTACAATGAGGTAAATGACCAGACAGGATGCAATGCCTACCGATAGCCCTGCTACGTTAAGGAGCGTGGTCAGCCGATTACGACTCAGATTGCGGATAGCGATTTTGACGTAGTTAAGAAGCATGAGGTCGGGTTACGAAGCGAAAGGTGATAACTTTATTACATTGGTTTACTTATCTTTGATAGGTCGTATTTTAAAGTCCAATTGATATGGGTTATCCAGATCCTATACCTCAGAAATTCCTCGTCATGGAGGATGAAATGGGCGTAAATGCTCCTATCACCCATCAACGTATCATTTCCAGACTTCATGTTGAACTAGGTGTTCTATACTACCATCGCAGAAGTATACCTTACGAACCCTTACCGGAAACCATGCTTGGTGAAGGGATCAGCAGCCCTACTCCCGATTTGATTCTTTACGATAATGAAACGGAACAAACCCGCGTCATTATTGAAATCTGCCATACAAGAGCTGTGAAGAGCGATCTGGACAAAGTCATTCGGTTAGTCGATGGCGGTTTATACGGCATTCTGGAAGGTTTTGTGTATAACTATAAAACCGCTGAATGGTATCGGTATCGTCTGGGAAATGGTGGCCTTGTTGAGACCTCAGCTCAGTCTGATACATTGAACGTTGATCTGAGTAAATTTCTGTAAATCCTTATTCTGCCCGTAACGATTTCACCGGATTCATCAGCGCGGCTTTGATGCTCTGGAAACTCACGGTCAACAGCGCAATGCCGACTGCCAGTACACCCGCCAGCACAAACATCCACCATTCGATGTCGATCTTATAGGCAAAATCAGCCAGCCATCGGTTCATGGCGTACCAGGCCACCGGACTTGCCAGCACAATGGCCATAGCCACCAGCTTCAGAAAATCTTTAGAAAGGAGACCGACGATACTTGGAACACTGGCACCCAATACCTTCCGAACGCCAATCTCTTTGGTACGCTGCTCCGCCATGAACGTCGCCAGTCCAAACAGGCCCAGGCAGGCTACAAAAATGGTCAGCCCGGCGAAAAGACCCAGAATGCGCCCGGTTTTCTGTTCGGCCAGATAGGTATTGTTGAAGCGTTCATCCAGGAACGAGTAGGTAAATGGCGCTTCGGTGGTCAGTTGCTCCCATTGCTTTTTTAGCGAAGCCAATAGTCCACGAATGTCTTTGGTTTTAATTTTCACGATGACAGCGCCAGAGGTACTACCCAGCACCATGACCAGGGGCGAAATGGCTTCGTGCATCGAGCGGAAATGGAAATCCTTTACTACACCAACAACCCGATACGTTCCCAGCTTGCCATCGTTTTCCGTATGTGTAATCGTATGGCCAAGCGCATTACCGTTCCAGCCAAACGTGCGGGCGGCTGTTTCGTTCAGAATTACCCCCGACGAGTCGGTGCCATAGGCTTTGGAGAAATTTCGACCGTAAGCCATCTGCATACCCAGCGTCGGAATATAATTGTAATCAACCTCGTACCGTAGCGTTTTGACCAACTGCGTTGAGTTAGACTCAGGGTAAATCATGTAGTTGTTGTTGTAGCTCGGCCCCGCTGGTAAATACCCCGATGTGCTGACATTGACCACCCGAGGGTCCTGCATAACCAGGTTGCGGAACACCTCTGCCTGGTTGCCTAACTGCCATGTTTCGGGTAGTACCAGTACCTGATCTTTATCGTAACCCAGCCGTTTATTCTGAATGTAGCTGAGTTGCCGGTACACGACCGTCGTGCCAATCATTAGCGTGATTGAAATGAAAAACTGAACTACCACCAGGCCACTTCGCAGGCCAATACTCTTTCGGTCGCCCGTGAACTTGGTTCCTTTCAGCACCTGAACGGGCCTGAACGACGACAGGAAAAAGGCAGGGTAGCTGCCCGCCAGTAGGCCCACGACCACACCCAGCAATAATAAACCCGGCAGAAGCCAGGGTTTGGTCGAAAAATTGAAGGTGAGTTCTTTGCCAGCCAGTTCATTGAAAAGGGGTAAGGTCAGATAAACCAGCCCGACGGCCAGCACCAGCGCAATAGCGGTTAAGAGCAGCGACTCGATTAGAAACTGGCTGGTCAGGCTCTGGCGCACCGAGCCCATTACCTTCCGGATGCCCACTTCTTTGGCCCGTTTCGAGGCTCCGGCTGTACTCAGGTTCATGAAGTTGATACTGGCGATGATCAGCATAAACAGGGCAATGGCCCCGAAAATATAGACATACTGCGCATCACCGTTGGGTTCCAGCTCACCCGTCAGGTTCGAGCGCAGATGAATATCGGTTAAGGGTTGAAGCAGAAAGCGAACATCGTTGCCCTTCTGGCGGAACTGGCTTAGCGTCATACCAAAGGCCTGTTGAAGTTGTGGCGCCATGTATTTGCTGACCAACTGTGGCATTTTCGCTTCCAGCTTTGCGGGATCGTATCCTTTGGCAAGTACCAAATACGTGTGATAGCTCGATGTCATCCACGAAGGCGATTTGGCATCGGAATTCCCGGCCATCGACACAAACATATCGAAATGAAAGTGCGAGTTGACGGGTACTTTTTTGATTACACCGGTTACCCGAAAGAGGGCATTCCAGCTTTTGATTGGTATCGATTTTCCAATCGGGTTTTCAGTACCAAAAAGTTGATGCGCCATCGCCTGGGTGATAACAGCCGTGTTGGGCTGGATCAGCGCTGTTTTGGCATCGCCCTGAAGCAGGGGTAGGGTAAATACCTGAAAGAAGTTGGAGTCGACGAACGCAATTTGATCATCCCGAAACGTTTTATCGCCCACCGTGATCGATGGTGCCCCGGCAGCCCGGATACGGGTCGCTTCTTCCACTTCCGGGTAGTCAGCTTTTAACGTTGAGGCAACAGGTGGCATCACATTGGCCTCATTGATCTGTCCACCATTCGTAATGGCCTGAAAAACGACCCGCACAATCCGGTCGGCTTTTTCGCTGTAGCGGTCATAACTCAGTTCATTGAACAGGTACAAACTGATGAGCAGGCATGTGGCCAACCCGAGCGCCAACCCGACAATATTGATGGCTGAAAAAGCTTTGTTGCGAACCAGATTCCGCCAGGCGATTTTGATATAGTTAAGGAGCATCTTATGGCCTTTTTGTTATCTTTGATAAAAAACTTCGTTGCGTTATGGAGGCCGTCATTGATCAACCCACCGAGTTCGAAGATGAAAAAATGTCGAGTTATAATCATTCTGAGTTGCAGAGCAATCTGGCTTTCCTGCTGAAACTCTCTTATCGTACTCAATACAGTATCCTGACAGAGCTTGATTTCGATTTTGCATCTGGCAAGGCCCGCCCTGACCTCGCTATTATGCCCAAACGGAAAGCCGATTGGCTAGCCGATGAAATTGTTGTACAGGATGTTCCGTTAACAACCATCGAGATTCTCTCTCCTGAACAAAGCTTGAACAGCCTGACCGAACGCATTTACAAAAAACATTTCCCGGCCGGTGTGAAGTCCGTCTGGCTGGTGGTACCCACTGTTCAAACCGTTTCCATTCTATTGCCAGATCGTCGCCAGCTTAACTTTGCGAATGGCCTCGTCGCTGATCCCGTAACCGGCATTCAACTCCAGTTGAGCGAAATCTTTGAAGGCTAATCACTTCCCACTCTTCGGTATACCAATCTCTTTTTCAATCCGCTCGATAAGCTGTTGCCGTTCCTGCTGCGACTTGTCGCGGGCGTTGAGCGTGCGTTCGTAGGTGATGTCTTCACCGTCTTTCTGGAATCGGTAGCGCAGGAATAGTTTGCCCGTCTCCGAATCGTAATTCACCTCTTTGGTATACGGATTCTTCCCGCCAACAGCTACAGCCTGACTGTTACCATTACTACTGGTTATCATCGGTCCATCGCTACTGATGATCGTGACAGACTCACTGCCATCAAAACGAGGAGGTTTGGGCGCTTTAGGGGCCTTGGGCGCTGCAGGAGCAGCTATACTCATTGCAGGCTCGGTGGGTGGAATCGGTGGTTCAGGTCTGCTGATGTGCAATGAGTCCAGAATGCGTTCGCGAAGGGCGTTGCGTTCGGCAAGATTTAAACCCGACACATTAAAACTCCGGTCGTAGTCGATCTTTTGCCCATCGACTGTACCGTTTACACGAATTGAGAGGGTCTTCTCATCGTCGTTAATGCTCGTGCTGAGCGACGAATGTTTCTGCGCCATAGCCAATGAGCTTGCCAGCGCCAGTAGGATTGTGATATGTGTTTTCATACTTGTTCAGAAAGGGGCATGCTCCCTGCTATTTATTCCGATTTAAGTGATTTAATAGGGTTCGTTAACGCGGCTTTCACACTTTGGAAACTGACCGTCAACAGGGCGATCAGGACCGTTAGGCCACCGGCCAGTACAAACACCCACCACTGAATGTCGGTGCGGTAGGCAAAATCCTTTAGCCAGTTGTGCATGGCGTACCAGGCCACCGGCGACGCAATCACCAGCGCGACCAGTACCAGCTTCATAAAGTCTTTCGAGAACAGGGCGACCAGACTGGCTTCCGACGCGCCCAACACTTTTCGAATGCCAATTTCTTTGGTACGGGCTTCGGCCATAAACATCGACAGCCCAAACAGACCCAGGCATGAAATTAGGATGGCGATACCCGAAAACACGCTGAACAGGGTTTGCTGGGTTTGCTCGCGTGCATAGAGCCGATCAAAGCGTTCGTCCAAAAATTTGTAATCGAACGGTTGCTGCGGAAAGAATTGCTTCCAGACCGACTCGACCCGTTGTACCGCTTCGGGCGTGTTGCCTTTGAGTGGAATCGACAGCCAGTTAAGTTGTCCAGGCCGCAGAATCATCGCCAAAGCCGCCATTTGCTGGTGCAGGGATTCAAAATGAAAATCTTTCGTAACACCGATAATCTGCCCTTTAGCCGGTCCATACTGAAATGGTTTGCCAATTGCCTGCTCAGGTGTCCAGCCGAGTTGCCGAACGGCGGTTTCGTTCAGAATAACCATCGCCGTGTCGGTCGAGTAAGAGCGGGCAAAGTTTCGCCCGGCAGCCATGCTGATCTGATAGGCTGGAATAAAATCGTAATCGACGCTTAGCCCCCGCAGGTTGATTTTGACGGGTGCCATTGTGTCGCCTTTCATGGCCATAGCCCCGTATGAATCCAGCAAGCGTCCCGACGGTATCCGCGATGAGCGACCCAGATCACGCACAAAGCCGGTCTGAACCAGTTGCTGTTTCAGCGTTTCGTAATTGGTCGTCGAATCGCCTACATCGCGGAGAATCAACACCTGATCTTTGGCGTAGCCCAGTCGATAATTCTGGATGTATTTCATCTGGTTGTAGACTACGGCGGTGCTGATAATCAGAACAATGGCGATGGAAAACTGAGTGATCACCAGCACCTGCCGCAGTTTGCCACTCCGTACGGTTGAGGCAATTTGACCTTTCAGTACACCCAGTGGCCGGAACGAAGTCAGGAAAAAAGCGGGATAGCTACCAGCTACCAGCCCTGTCAGAAGCGTAATGCCAACCAGAACGGCCAGAAAAACCGGATTCAACAGTTGGCTGAATGAGAGTTGCTTGTTGGTGAAATCGTTGAGTGCCGGTAATCCCAGCATAACCAGAAAGACAGCCACCCCGAGTGCAAACAGAACCAGTACCAGAGATTCGCTCAGGAATTGACCAATGAGCTGGTTGCGCAAGGCCCCTACAACCTTGCGCATACCAACCTCTTTGGCTCGCCCCGCCGAACGAGCAGTGGCCAGATTCATATAATTGATGCAGGCAATCAGCAAAATGAATAAACCGATAGCCGAAAAAAGATAAATGTAGGTAATGTCGCCCGTGGGCTCTACTTCCGAATCGGTATGTGAGCGTAAGTGAATGTCCGTCAGCTTTTGCAGGTTCAGCACCGACCAGGTAGACGCCTTGCGGCCTTCTTCGGGCGGTATATGCTTGTCCTGAAAGGCCGGGAAAGCGCCTTCAACCCGTGCGGGGTCCGTATTGGGCTTCAAAAGAACATAGGTGTTGAAGGAATTGTTGCTCCAGTTGGTCCGTAAACCTTCGGCTCCGTAAATTCGGTTGTCGTTCAGGGTCGAGAACGAAATCAGAAAGCCGGGATGGAAATGGGCCTGAGTAGGTAGTGGTTCATATACACCTGTAACAGTCAGGTCGAACTGGTTATTGAATCGAACCGTCTTGCCCACGGGATTTTCGCTGCCGAAATACTTCGTCGCCATGGGCCGGGAGAACATGATCGAAAACGGATTGACCAGCGCCTGATCAGGATTGCCACTAACCATGTCGAAATCAAGTACTTTAAACAAATTCGCTTCGGCCAGAAAAATGTCCGGCTCATTGAACGAATGTTCGCCAACGCGTAACAGACCATTGCTTAGATCCAGCGTTCGGACGACTTGCTCGGCTTCTGAAAAATCCTGTTTGATTAGGGGGCCAAAGGGCGGTGCGGCCTGCGCCAGTTTCAGCGAGGGTGATCCGTCCGATGTAAGGAAAGTTCGGGTAAGCCGGTAAACCCGGTTGGCATTCGTATTATAGCGGTCGTAGCTGAGTTCGTCCTGTACATACAGAGCGATGAGCAGAAAACACGCTAATCCAACGGCTACTCCAACAATATTGATGAAACTAAACGTTTTGTGCTTCTGCAGATTACGAAAAGCGATTAGCAAATAATTGCGTAGCATACCAGCATCTGAAGTTTATTCATAAAAGATACCCAAATGCCGTACCAGAAAGGTAACTTGTTGGCTGTTAAATACTTGCGTTTTATGCCTGTTCGTAAATGTCCGTTTATGGACGTGATAAGTTCAGTTACGGACAGCAGCGTACTTATGTGCCTACTCCTCGCACCTCGCGCCCTGCGCCTTGCTCTAAAACTGATTTTTCAACGCCAGTGTAGGGTACACCTGAATCCGGTTTTCGTTCGTTAGGGTATGGTAAAACAGGTTGATGCGCGAGCCGACAGAAACCGTTTTGCCTACTTTAACCCAGCATTGAGGGTCGCCAAAGAACGCTACTTTTTTACCAGCCAGCCCTTTCGTAAAATCATTACCCTGGTTGCGGTTTTCACTCCAGGCCACCAGGCTCCCGGCAATCATGAGCCGATAGTTGAAAAAGCCTTTCCCGAAATAAAACGTTAGCTGTGGATCGTAGCTTGGCTTGGGGAAGGCATTGTATCGATAGACCAGACTCGTACTGAACCAGGCACCACGCCATTGAAATGGATAAGCGGCACCCAAGCCAAACGTATTGGTGAGGTAATACCCAAAGGATGGCGGTGCTACCCCTAGACCGCCACTGTAGGTCAGCGCCAGATATACCTTCGGCCGCCAGAACCGTAGATTCCTGGACACCTGTACGAAAAGCTGCCCGATGTTGTTATTTTCGCCCGAAAAGTCGGTCTGCATTTTCAGGAGAAACGAGCCAGTTGAGTCATTGTTCTTGAAATATTCAAAAGAAAGGGAGGTAAAATTCGTTCGGTTCAAAGTGGGGTCGAGCGAATGGCGGAAATCATAATGAAGTTGAAGCTGTTGCGCTTGACCAGCCAGCATAATTAAACAGAAAAAAAACAGAAGCAGCGTTTTCATTGACGACGAAATTGTTTCGGCAAAACTTCGTCGTATGGCCTGAATCGGGCGGAATTAGGGCGGAAACGTCACGGAAATGTGAATTCTGCAAAAATGCACAATGAATAATGCATACTGAAAAGTGTATGTTAATTATCTGTCATTCATTGTACATTATCCATTATTCATTTACATAGCGTATGTATAGAGACGACTTCGATAGGCGGGCGTTTGCCGAACTAATGGATGCGGTGGTCAGAAAATGCTTTGATCATCCACTGAACAGCCCATTGTCGGAGCCGGAGAGTAAGCACCTGAGTACCGAGATCGAAGAACGAACCGGGTTGGTGATCGGCTGGCGAAGCATTAAAAACTATACAGCTTTTGTCCTGAACCCTTCGACCGGCAAGCAAGAAAATCCGTCCATAGCTACGCTCGATACCCTGGCGCGTTATGTACTCGACGCGCCCACTACCAATGAAGTCGAACGTAAAAAAGCAGGTGAGAGTTTTTCGTACTGGTTT
Organism: Spirosoma aerolatum; assembly: GCF_002056795.1. Taxonomy (NCBI): domain Bacteria; kingdom Pseudomonadati; phylum Bacteroidota; class Cytophagia; order Cytophagales; family Cytophagaceae; genus Spirosoma; species Spirosoma aerolatum. The sequence goes on from NZ_CP020104.1 coordinate 1,276,681, forward strand.
CGATACCGCGAACAGATTGGCACACCGACACTGATAAAGACAGCCAATACGAAGCCGAAACGGTCGGGCGATGGCTGGCTCGTAGTGGTTCTAGTATTGATCGTGCTGGTGTTAGGCTATCTATTTTTTCATCAGGCGAATCTGGAGCAGATTCAGGAAGATTTCCACAATACATCCGATGCCTACCTTAGCCAGAACGGTTGGACGGTACAGCATAAAAATGAATCCTACTGGAAACGGCGGAATGAAAGCTCCGGCCGTCTGACGCTGTTTACGCTAAAGGGAGATAACTGGCCTAAGTCTGGCGAAACCCCACGCGTACAGAACCTGCTGATTCGTGAAATCAGGAACGATTGCTTCCGAACCGAAATTCACATGACTGATTTTGTGCCCGGTGGTAATTGGCAGCAGGCAGGTTTGCTGCTCATGGAAGATACACTATTTACGGGTAAAAGCATCCGGTTATCGCTTTCGTACAACGATTTTTTCGGGGGCCTTAAGCGTCCGGCCGAGATTCTGATTCAGGCTATTTCGTCGTATGGGAAAGCGGATGCCAATCTGGAAGAGTTTATCCATCAGCCTCTGTTTCATATCAGTAATGCCGAAGATCGTCGTATTGCCGATACCAACCTGAAAAACGTTGCCTTTCGAATCGAGAAACAGGGTCGGAAATTTCGGATTCTCTACTCGGCCAGCCCGGTCGACAATTTTTCGTTTAAGGAGCTAACTACCTACGAATTTGGTATGGCACCGAACTATATAGGTCTGTTTGCCCTCAAAGGTTATGTCGATTCGACGGCGATAGCGCCCGTAAAAATCCGCTATTTTCGACTGGATGGGCAGCTGTGCAACTAATACGTGTATGATTCCTTCGGGATCTTACTACGAACTACCTGTCTAATTCTGGTCTGTTGAAAGAGGGTTCTCCAGCAGTTGCTTCAGGATGTGAAGCGTTGTGTTCCAATAGAATTCGAAGTGTTTGTAGATGGCGTAGGTCGCGAACTGGCTTTGCCGAAGCATAAGGATCGTCTGATCGGCATGTGCATCCAGCGAAAATTCGACGATCGAATAGTTTTCGGGCGCGTCAGCGATTTCGGATAACGTACTCCAATAGGTGTACTCAAGGGTACGCTCTGGGATATACTGCAAAACGGTCCCCTTATTGTCAAAACGAACCCCGTGGAAATCACCCTGGATACGGATTGGACTGCCGACGCTCCAGTCGGTATAGATTGTAACATCGGAATCCCACATCCATCGTTTTATCAAATCGGGGTTCGTCAACGAATCCCATACGGTTGAAAGGGGCGCTTTGATGGGCACTGTCCTATATACTATAGCGTCAGGCTGCATGGTTGAAATAGGTATTTCTAGTCAGTCGATTCACGATTTATAACTAGCTTAATACACGATAAGTCTCATCTTGTTGGTAGTGGACGCTCGGTAGAAATGAGCTAATCTTATGGGAAAATGGTTGATCATAGCTTCAAATTTTGCCCTAATACGGGTTTTGTCTAATTTATTTTAATTAATCAGGTTATTTTTTAAAAAAATTTATTTTGTTTTAGGTAATTAAAAAAATATATTAATATTGTCTCTCATTAACCTATTTGAAGATTTAACAGATTTTTCTATGGCAAAAACTGTACTTAGGCTTATTATCTTACTGTTGGTAATAAGTAGCCCCGTACTGGCGCAGACCATTTCGGGTAAAGTTACCACAACAACGGATGGGCAGCCCTTGCCGGGCGTTTCCATTGTGGTAAAAGGGTCCAATACGGGTACTGTAACGGATGCTGAAGGTAAATACAGCATTGCGTCTGGTCGGAACAGAACGCTGGTGTTCTCCTACATTGGCTACAAAACCAAAGAAGTAGCCATCGACAATCGTACAACGGTCGATGTAACCCTGGAAGAAGATGCTACGATGCTGAATGAATTTGTCGTTACAGCGTTGGGTATCAAGAAAGAGGAACGGGCATTGGGATACGCTACGGCCATTGTGAACAATGATCAACTGGTGAAAACGGCTACTCCAAACTTTGCCACCGCTCTGTACGGAAAGGCTCCAGGGGTAACGATCAACGCGACACCGGGTGGTGCTACCAGTGCTGTAAACATCAATATTCGTGGTCTGTCGTCGATTACGGGTAATACGCAGCCGCTGATCGTGATGGACGGTATCCCCATTCGGAACGGCGAAGCCCGAAATAACGACTACTGGGGTGATCAACGGATTCGGGGTAACGGTATCCTGGACCTGAACCCAGCCGATATTGAAAACCTGTCGATCCTGAAAGGAGCTTCGGCAGCCGCTCTGTATGGCTCCGAAGCGGTGAACGGAGTTATTCTGGTTACGACCAAAAGTGGCAAAGGCCGGAAAGGCCTGGGCATCGACTTCAGCGCCAGCTATAGTGTCGATAAAATCGCCTATCTGCCCCGTTATCAGAATGTTCGTGGCCCTGGTTACATGCTGAACTACAACAATGGCGGGCAGGATGCCAATGGTTTTATTTATTACGATACCAATGGGGATGGGAAAGGGGATACGCGAGGTCTGCTTAACGCGACCGTAAACTTCGGGCCTAAATTCGATGGTCAGCCTGTCATGGCATTCGATGGGGTTATTCGCCCATACTCGGCATCAAACAACAGCTACGCTGACCTGTTCCAGAGTGCAAACAGTGCCAACATCAACCTTGCAATTTCGAAGGCTACTGAAAACTCGTCGATTCGTTTTTCGTATACCCGTCAGGACAACGGCATGATCAGCTACAAAGCGAAAAACGAAAAGAATATCATGAACCTGAATGCCAGCTTCAATGAGAGCAAAAATCTGAAGACGGATCTGGTCGTGAACTACATCAATCAATATACCCACAATCGCCCGTACAAAGTTGACCGGATGATCAACAACTTCTCCGGGATGATGAACCGCTTTGAGTCGGCCGATTGGTATTTCAACAAGTATCAGACCAGCCTGGGGTATAAATATGTAACCGGCACCAACCAGAGCCTGACTCCGAACGAAAACATTATTCGGAATGGATTCAAAACGGACATTGGTGACTATGTATGGAGTACGCGGGCGAATACCTACGATGAATACAGCAACCGGGTTATTGCCAGCGTTACTCAGAACTGGGAAATCGTACCGAATCTGAACCTGCGTGGTCGTCTGGGAACCGATTTTACCTCGGAGCGTATCGAAGACAAACAACGGAGTTCAATCCCGCTGGCGTTTGGATACTCGGGTTCGTTCGGACTAAGCAACAACCTGTATAGCAATGTCTATACCGACGTATTGCTGTCGTATACCAAGAAATTGAACGACGATATCACGCTTTCGGCAATGGGTGGGTATAACGCCTATAAGCAGTTGAATACGTTGATGACCCGGTCGACCAATGGTGGTCTGAGCACGGAGAATTTCTTCGATCTGTCGGCTTCTGTAAACACCGTAGGTGGTAGCAGCTCGCGGGATCGTTGGGTGCGCGATGCTTTCCTGGGTACCGTGAATTTCAACTACAAAGACGTAGTATATGTAGAAGGAACGTTGCGCCGGGATAAAACATCGACGCTGGCTCCTGGCAACAACGCGTTCGTTTACCCATCTGTAAATTCGTCGTTCATCATCAGCGAACTGTTTAAATTGCCTACAGCTATCAGCTATGCCAAACTGCGGGCATCATACGGTATCGTGGGTAATTACCCCGCTATCTATCGCGCCAACAATGCTTATACGCAGGGTAACCTAAGCGTACAGCAGTCGGGCGGAAGCTCTGTATTGTATACGAACATCAGCAGCGATTATGGCAACGACAAAATTCGGCCTGAACAGAAGCGTGAGTTTGAATTTGGTTTAGAAACCCGCCTATTCAAAGATCGGTTACGTGTCGACCTGGCTTACTATAATGCACAAATCGTAGATCAGATTCTGCCACTGACCATTGCCGCTTCGTCGGGTGCCAAATCGGTACTGGCCAACATCGGTACACTGCGCAACCAGGGTCTGGAAATGGCGTTGAACATCGCCCCCATTCGAACGAGCGATTTCCGTTGGGATCTGACGCTGAACCTGGCCAAAAATACCAACAAGGTAGAAAAGCTGGCCAACGGTTCTACCGAGCTTCTGCATGCGGATTATGATGGGAATGCTGCTCAGCTCCGTTCAATCGTGGGGCAGCCAATGGGCGACATCTACGTACATGGAATCCTGACCAATGCGCAAGGCCAGAAAATTGTCGGTCCGAACGGTATCTATCAACTGGACGGTAACAACTGGATCAAGGCTGGTAACGCTATGCCAAAACTGACGGGTGGTTTGCTGAACAACTTCACCTATAAAGGAATTACGCTGGATGTGATTGCTGATTTCCGTTTTGGTGGCGCCATCATGCCGACGGGTATCAACTGGATGACCTCGCGTGGATTGACCGAAGAGAGCCTGACGGCTATGGATGCCGAGCATGGTGGATTAGCTTACTATGTCGATGCGAACGGTAAAGGCGTACAAACTACAGGTGCAGCCGGACCTAACGGCGAAACCGTTTACCACGATGGTATGCTGATGGATGGTGTACTGGCTACTGGCGAAAAGAATACCAATATTGTTTCGCAGGCAGTTTACTACAACTCGACCTACAACTGGGGTGGCCCACAGTATGGCAGCGCCCGGTACGAACTGTACGTAAAGGATAACACCTACATCAAAATGCGGGAGATCTCGCTTGGCTATCGACTGCCTGCTGCCTTTACCCGTAAGATCGGTACGCAAAACCTGACGTTGTCAGTATTTGGCCGGAACCTGTTCTTCATCTACAGAACCATCAAAGATATGGATGCTGAACAGGCCAACACCGGAACCCGCTGGACCGATAACATCAGCAATGCCGGAAACAACCCATCTTTCCGTACAATGGGCGTCATGCTACGGGCTAGCTTCTAAATCTTACTGCAATCATGAAAAAGAAACATATATCATTACTGCTTTTATCAGGAATGCTCCTGGCAAACGTAGCCTGTAAGGATTCAGAGTTTACCGAAGCCTATCCTGATCCTTCCAAGATTTCGACGACAACGGTTGAAAAGCAATTCACCGGCGTTCTGTATGCAAGCCGTGATTATGTCCTGCCGGGCTATCGGTTCTACTTCGTTACACTGCGTACATCCCTGAACCGCTACAACCAGGCTGTGGGCTGGCCTAACGAATCAGGTCAGTATGTACCGGGTTCGTCGGGTGTGGAAGATGTCTGGTATAACTACTACAACGTACTGGCGCAGTACCGTGAACTGCAGAAAGTCTATGCGTCAAAGCCGACTGATCAGCAGAAAGAACTGCGCATATTTATGCTGAGTGCTGCGGTATTTGTGTACGATTACACGGCAAAACTGGTTGACCTGTTTGGGCCAATTCCTTTCAGCCAGGCGGGTTTGTTAAGCACAAATGGGGGTGATTACCAGACGTCGAGTGCTAAGTTCGATACGGCCGATGGTATTTACACTTTCCTGCTGGACGATCTGAAAAGCATCGCCACCGAAATGAATACAATCACGCTGAATGCTGGCTACCAGAAGTCGTTCCAGACCCAGGATTTCCTCAACAAAGGCGATCTGTCGCTGTGGAAACGGTATACCAACTCGCTACGTTTGCGTCTGCTAAACCGGGTTTCGGATGTTGATGCGTTTAAATCGCGTTCAAATTCAGAAATCGCTGAAATTCTGGGCAATCCGAATACCTATCCGGTTGTTGAGACGAATGCGCAGAACATCCAGATGAATGTTTATGATATCAACACCGATATCAATTCCAAAGGCTTCCGCGATGGTATTGAAGGCGATGGCTGGTATGGTAATACGGCTGGTAAGGCAATCATCGACAACATGAATGCCAATAATGACCCACGTCTGCCTGTACTGTTTGAACCCGGTGCCAATGCTGGTGGAAAATACGTAGGTGTTGATCCAATGGCTACGTCGGCTACCCAGACAGCACAAATCAATGGCGGTCAGATTGCGATCTATAACCGCTATACGCTGAGTCGTAATCAGTTCTTTCCTGGTATTCTGATCAATGCAGCTCAGGTCAATCTGATCAAGGCAGAATATTACCTGCGGACCAATAACGATGCTGCTGCCAAAACGGCTTATGAAACGGCCATCACTCAGTCGGTTCAGTTCTACAATGGCATTCTGGCCCTTACCAATGCGACTGGTATTACGGGGTCGGCGAAGCCCGCAGCCGCTACTGATGCCTCTATTGCCTCCTACATTGCAGGCAATGGAGTAAGCTGGACTAAAGCGGCTACAAGTGCTGATAAATTGAAGCTGATTGCCACCCAGAAATGGTTGCATTATAACCTGGTTCAGCCCTATGAAAACTGGTCGGATGTTCGCCGTTTAGATTACCCAGTACTGAGTTTCTGGACCGATAACTCGAACAATCAGACCTTGCCCCCCGTGAAGTGGACCATTCCAGGTAACGAGATCACGTACAACACCGCCAACTACGAGACCGTACGGGCATCTGATAAGTTAACCACCAAGGTTTTCTGGGATGTGAAGTAATTAGTACAACTGCAATAGATAAGCAGCTTACTAAAAATGGATTAGGTTATTTTTTGTCATGCTGACGAAGGAAGCATCTTCGGAAGTAGGATATAAGGTTATCTCCGAAGATGCTTCCTTCGTCAGCATGACAAAAACGCCTTTATTGTATACTATAAACTGTTTATTATTAAGGAGTTATAGTTAAGTTAGAGTAGGTTTGGTTAAGTATAAGAAATAGGTAGGTCATTGGCCTGCCTATTTTTGTTGATGCTGGTTTTCCAGCACGAGCAGTTGCGGAAAGGTGGTAATGCCTTTATACAGGAGCTGGGTCATTTCGCCAACCGTATGAAAATAAGAACCCAGCACAATGTCGGTATCGCCATCCTGATCGATGTCGGCGGCTTCCATAGTGAGCCATTTTCCGTAAGCAGCTTCGGGCGTGCTAAAGGGTTTAAAGTTTAGCTTACCTTCGTTCGAGAAATAAATAAAGCTCTGTTCGGGCTGCTCCAGTGTGGTATAAAAAGCAGTAGCCGCTATATCAACATCGCCATCGTTATCGAAGTCGCGGGCAATGGCTTTGCTGGCTCCGTATATGGGGAAAAACCAGGCCTCTTTGAAGTTATCTTTCCGGTCGTTCAGGTAGATGTGCACACCATGATAATTTTTATGGATGGCCGAATAGTCCCAGTTATCGCCATTAGCCAGCAGAATATCCAGAAACCCATCCTTATTGAAATCAACGAGTTCGAAATAGCTGGACCCGAATAAAGGCGAAAACCGCAAGGCCGTTTTTTCGGTGAATTGACCTTTACCTTGATTATAGAAGATAGTTACCTCCTCTCGTGCCTGGGCCATCAACACCATAATATCGGGCTTTTTATCGTGGTTGAAATCGGCAATCTGTACGTTTCGGGCACCGGGCAATGCCTTCAGAACATGCTCTTTCGTGGGGTCGAGCCCATCGTACCAGAACAGCTTTCCGGCATTATTTCCAAAACCACAGATGAGAGCGTCCTGCCTGCCATCCCCATTCAGGTCGCTGGCTGCAAACTGAACCGGACGGGGTAACTCTTTGATATTGATGGGTGAGGAACCCGGCTTAGCCGACCGTTCCAGCGTCATCAGTCGGCCCAGATGCTGATCGGATGGGCTGAATATGCCGATGGTTAATAGACGTGGAGGGGCGTTTTGAGGAAAATCTATATCGGTTGGTGGGGTATCGATCCACCAGGTATCGGCTAGTTGGAGATTTCTGTCCAGTACATAAAGCGCATTCTGAGCGTCACCTACGTACAACTGCCCCTTGTTGCTATCATATTTCAAAAGGGTTGTTTGCGGCACGGGCTTATCGCCGAGCGATAGCGCTTTAATGGTAAAAAGCGGAAGGCTATCCTTTATGGGAGCGTGGGACTTTTGGGGTAAAGGTGCTTCGGGAGCCGTCTGTTCGTAGTAGCTGACGATTTTTTCCCAGTCGCTCATCGATAGTACGGGCGTTTCCGGGTAAATATGCAGCGGTCTGATGGCGTTTTCTTCTTCGGGCGAAAGTGACTGGAGCGTGTCCTGCCCCGGCAGCTTAAGACCCAGGCGCATGGCCATAATGGGCAAAACACGGGTGGTCCAGGTTTTCTTATCCAGAAGCTCCGGTTCTGGAACCAGGTGGCAACTCCCACAATAACGCGATGCCAGTTGCTTTCCGATTAAGGCCGAATCCTTGACAACTTTTACCTGACGAACCGGTGTGAAATCCTGGTCAATACTGGCAAAAGAGACAATGCCAATAGCGATGAAAAGAAGCAGACCCGCTTTTAAGGGAACCATTCGGCAATTCGTTTACAGAAAATAAGAAGAAAATCAGGTATCGGCGAATAGGCTTTCGAGCACATGCGCATGTGTACCTAACCACTTGGCCGCACCATTTAGTTGCGTAACCTCAACCAGTAAATTATTGCGGAAGCCACTCAGGCAATGTTTATTAATGGCTAGCTTGATGGAATTGGTGATGAACAGAGACGCTTCGGCCAGTACACCGTCGATCACAATTATCTCGGGATTGAACAACGTAACGGCAATGGCCAGTCCTTTGCCAAGCTGATAGCCTGTTTCGTGCAGTTGATCGATGGCAAAGGTATCACCCTGAGAAGCTGCCTGGATCACGTGGCTGATCGTAATCTGGCTTGGATCGTCGTGGAAGACCGCTAGTTTGGTTGCCTGACCAGCCTTCACTTCTCGCTGTACTCGCTTAACGAGCGACGATGCAGAGGTCAATGTATCCAGACAACCTATTTTCCCGCAATAGCATAACTCACCCTGAGGAGCTACCTGGATGTGCCCCAGTTCGCCCGCAAAGCCCGAAGCACCATGAAAAACCTCGCCATTGATAATAATGCCTAAACCCACCCCCCAGTCGATATTGATGGTCAGCGCGTGTTGTTTACCCACACTGCTCCCAAACCGATGTTCACCCAAAGCGGTGGCTTTGGTATCGTTAATCATAAACACAGGCAAACCCCACTGCTGCTCCAGCCAGGCTGTAAGCGACTGATCGGGTAAAGTCAGGTTAGCATAGCTTAAGTTAAGTCCATGCTGTGAATCGATCAGACCGGGTAACGATAGGCCAACCCCGACGATGCTGGATTTATCGATACCTGACTCGGTAACGGCTTCATTAACGAACGATACCAGAAATTCTGAAAAACGTGGACTGTTTTCCAGTGCCATGTCGACACGCTGTTGAAAAATAATCTCCCGTAGTGGGTTTACCAGCAGCAAGGTAGTATCGTGCGTATTACTATCCAGAATAACAGCGTAATGACCTGCTGGATTCAGGCTAAAAAGAACAGGCCGCCGACCATTATTACCTGATACCGTTCCGACGGTATTGACCCAGCCATCATCCGTCAACTGGTCGATAATCTGGGTGGCCGATGGAATACTGGTATTTAATAATTCGGCTAGCTTCGCCAGTGTCAAAGAGCCTTCCTGATACAGATGGAGAAGTGCTTTCTTAACCTGTTGGTTTTTTTTAAAAGCAACAATGGAGCGTTTGGTAGTAAGAAGATTTCCTTCCGGAGTGGCAGATGAGAGCATATACGTTAACGACTCCTTCCTAAAGCGGTCGTTCAATTAGAAGCGAACAAGTCCTGTACTTATAAGACATAAGCGTGCCATTTCTATTGATAAACTCAAAAAACTTACCAATTGCATAATGTCGGGCAGCAATTATGGCATTTCATTAACATAGTTAATAAATATTTTTCTTAATAAGGTCGTATTTTATAAAAAATTTAAAATCTCGGTATCTTTGTTCTATCTCATCTTGACAAAAAAGTGAAGTCACATTTTCAGATCGTAGTCAATTCGTTGGCCGCTTGTCTCATCGGCCTGTGTTTTATTCATTCTACAAAGGCTATAGCTCAGTCTGCCCCAAAACGATACGTACTTATTGGATACGTAAGCGGTAACGGATGGACCAAAGAGCAGATTGACGCCCGTAAATTGACCCACATCAACTACGCCTTTGCCGTTCCGGCACAAAACGGTGAATTTGCGCCTATTTCCCCAAAAGATTCGGCTAATCTGGTGGCGCTAACATCGCTCCGGGCCGTTAACAAAGACCTGAAAATACTGATCTCGGTTGGTGGCTGGGGCGGTTGTAAGTACTTTTCCGATGCCGCTCTGACTGACGCTTCCCGGCAGAAATTTGCGGCCAGCGCGGTGGCTTTTCTGAAAAAATATAAGCTCGACGGTGTTGACATCGATTGGGAGTATCCTGCGCAAATTGGTGCCGGAAACATTTTTCGGCCCGAAGACAAGGGCAATTTTACGTTGTTTCTCAAAGCAATCCGGGATCAGCTCGACAAGCAGGGGCAAGGCGATAAGCGCACGGGCTCCAATCACTATCTGCTGACGGCCGCTACCGGGGGCGATACGGCTTTTGTGAGCCATACGAACCTGGGCGAAGCGCAACGCTACCTGGATTATGTGAACATCATGACGTATGACCTGTATCATGGCAATGATAAAGTAACTGGGCATCACAGTCCACTGGCACAATCGAAAAAGGGCGATCAATCGCGTAACAGCTCTATGTCGGCGGTGGATGGGCATATTAAGGCAGGGGTTCCGGCTCGTAAAATCGTTTTAGGTATCCCTTTCTATGGGCGCGGCTGGTCCGATGTTCGTCCGGTCGATAACGGTCTATATCAGCCGTCGACGGGCAAGCATTCCTTTCTTAGCCACGATGAACTGGTAGATAAGTACATCAACAAAAATGGGTTTGTACGCTATTGGGATGCCGATGCCAAAGCTCCCTATCTATGGAATCCAACTTCGCGCACGTTTATTTCCTATGCCGATACCGAATCGTTTATTCCCAAACTCAACTACGTGAAACAGAAGGGGCTGGGCGGCATTATGTTCTGGGAATACATTTACGATCTGAAACACAAAGCCTTGCTCGATACCGTTGTGAACGGCCTGAACTAACCCAACTCCCGGCAGAAAATACGATGAAGATACCCCCGTTTTACGCAAACTGTTATGCCTGGTTACTGGCTATTTGCCTGCTGCCTGGTGCGTTGCTGGCGCAACAGCACTCCGAACAGAATCATACGCACTACATAACGCCTAAGGATAGCCTGGTTCGTCAGAAACTTGCGCAGTGGCAGGGTATCAAGTTTGGGCTTCTCATGCACTGGGGAACGTATAGCCAGTGGGGTATTGTCGAATCCTGGTCGCTATGCCCCGAAGATGAGGGTTGGTGTGTACGGAGAGGTCCATACGCAGCCAACTGGTACGACTATAAACGGGCTTACGAAAACCTTCAGACCAGCTTCAATCCTACGCAGTTCAATCCCGACCGCTGGGCCACGGCGGCTAAAGAGGCTGGTATGAAATACGTGGTGTTTACGACCAAGCACCACGATGGGTTTTGTATGTTTGATACCAAACAAACGGATTACAAAATTACCGATCCGAAATCACCGTTCTCGTCGAATCCCCGCAGCAACGTTGCCAAAGAGGTTTTCAATGCCTTTCGCGCTCAGAACTTTATGGTAGGGGCTTATTTTTCGAAGCCCGACTGGCATATACCCTACTACTGGGACCCCTATTTCCCGCCCAAAGACCGAAACGTATCCTACTCACCCCAGAAATATCCGGAGCGTTGGCAGAAATTCAAGGATTTTACCTACAATCAGATTCAGGAATTGATGACCGATTACGGTAAAATCGATATTCTCTGGCTCGACGGAGGCTGGGTGCGACCACGAACAACCATCGACTCAACCATTAGCTGGCAGCGTACCATCCCTTATGATCAGGATATCGACATGGCTCGTATTGCCCGTATGGGCCGTAGCCACCAACCGGGTTTGCTGGTCGTAGACCGGACCGTAACGGGTGAATTTGAAAATTACGTAACCCCCGAACAATCCATTCCTGATGCGTATATGCCCATTCCGTGGGAGTCGTGCATGACCATGGGTGATTCGTGGTCGTATATTCCGAAAGAGAATTTTAAACCAACGCGTAAGCTAATTCATACACTGGTCGACATTGTTGCCAAGAACGGTAACCTGCTGCTGAACATTGCCCCCAGCCCCAATGGCGACTGGCACCCGGAGGCTTACCAGCGGTTGCAGGAAATTGGTGCCTGGCTGCGCATCAATGGCGAATCGATTTATGACACCAAACCCGTTGCACCGTATCGGCAAAAGCAGTGGGCGTATACGGGCAATGGATCAACGGTTTATCAGACATATCTGCCTGCCGAACAGGAAACACCACCTGCTACGCTAACGCTCAGTGCAATCGGTAAGATAAGCAAGCCAACCATTAAACTGCTGGGATATATCAAGCCGCTCAAGTTCAGTAAATCAGCCGATGGTTTTGTGGTTACGTTGCCCGATGCCGCTCGTAAGTGGTTGCAATCACAACCTGCCTGGGTTTTCAAAGTGTCGGAACGGTAACTTTATTTTGGTCCTTGATATTTAATCAGCAATGCAAAAACTACTGGCCAGCCTGGCCCTCTCGTTCTTGTCAACCAGTCAACTGTGGGCGCAAACGACCCCGGAACCCGTTCGGCCAACAGCTTATACATTTACCAGAGGGCTGGTGGCGCTGACCGGTAGCCGATATGGTCGCGAAGCCATTTATACCGATCCGTTGGCGTATCGGCTGTATTCGGGTACGCTAACAGCCCCGGCAGAAGGAGCCGCGTTCGGCACCGACGATCAAGGTCGTGCTATTACCTGGATGGCTGTAGCAGCGGATAGCCTGGGTCGGCTTCGGTTGCGTGGCAACAATCGGGGTAATGGCGGAGCACCGGCAGGACCGGGTGTGGTGGCCGGTAGTTTGCGGGGAGGTATCGGTGGAGGAGGTGGCTACACCTATCTGACCTACCCCTCATCGCGCGAACAGATGGCGTTGCTGACCATAAAAGGCAATAGTAACGTCTATGTAAATGGTGAACTGCACATGGGCGATGCTTATAATATGGGTTATCTGCACATTCCGGTAAAGTTGCGCAAAGGCATAAATGAGTTGTATGTGCGGGGGATTATGATCACGGCCACCCTGGATTTTCCAAATAAGCCAACACTACTCAGTACCGACGACCCTACCTTACCCAGCATCCGGTTAGGCGAATCGAATAATGCGTTACAGGGTGCCCTGGTGGTTATCAATGCATCAACCAAACCCCTCACCGATCTGCAACTAGTCAGTAAGCTGGCGGGTAAAAGTCAAACAACAACGCTTCCCGACATACCACCCCTATCGAGCCGGAAAGTGGCATTTGGGTTCGATGGAAGTGGCGTTACCGAAAAAGGCCCACATTCCACGGAGTTAAGTTTGATTCAGAAGGGGAAAATGCTTGACGCAGGGCGAATTACTGTCGAGGCTGTTCCGCCCGGTGCGTCGTATAGTCAAACATTTGTCAGTCGGATTGATGGGAGCCTGCAATACTATGCTGTAACGCCCCAATCGTCGGTTAACACGGCTTCATCGGCCTTGTTTTTGTCGATGCATGGAGCTGGTGTTGAAGCTAGCGGACAGGCGCGGGCGTATAAGGCCAAAGACTGGGGTAATCTGGTGGCAGCTACCAACCGCCGACCACGCGGGTTCAACTGGGAAGACTGGGGACGGATCGATGCGCTGGAGGTACTAGCCATCGCCAGAAATCAGTTTAAACCCAATCCGCAGCACATCTACCTGACGGGCCATTCGATGGGTGGGCATGGCACCTGGTTTCTGGGCGCGACTTATCCCGATAAGTGGGCGGCTATTGCTCCCTGCGCTGGCTATCCGACCCTGAAAGAGTACGGTTCGGCCGATGGGGTTATTCCCGATACCAGTAGCAATCCGCTGGAACAGATGCTGTTGCGGTCGGGTAATCAGAGTGATGTGCTGAAACTAACGGCCAATTATAAACCGCTGGGCGTATACATCTTTCATGGTGATGCCGACCGAACGGTGCCTGTGACCTATGCCCGACAGATGCGCAAACTATTAGGTCAGTCGCAACCCGACATGAGCTACTACGAATATCCCGGAGGTAGTCACTGGTTTGGTGACCACAGCGTCGACTGGAAGCCTCTGTTCGATTTTTTCAAATGGCACCAGATTTCTGCCGACTCAGCCGTAAATGCCATTGATTTTACAACCGCGAATCCGGGGATTTCGTCGGCCTATCGGTGGGCATCGATTGAGCAGCAAACCCAACCCCTGCTTTATAGCCGCATCCAGTTAACCCGCCAGCGATCGTCTATTACAGGAACAACGTCGAATGTCAGCCTGCTCAAACTGGCCCTGAATGAATTTGGCGCGAAAACACTGGTGACGATTACGCTGGATGGTACGTCCGCACTGACCTACACCACAGCTAGCGCCCAGGATACAGTATTCCTACATCGCGAAAGTGGGCAATGGGTACAGACCAAACAACCGGACACTTGGCAGAAAGGTCCTCACCGGAACGGCACGTTTAAAGACGCATTCAACAACCGAATGGTGTTTGTGTACGGTACAAAAGGGACAAAGGACGAAAACGACTGGAATATCCAGAAAGCCCGCTACGATGCCGAAACCTGGCTGTATCGGGGTAACGGAGCCGTAGACATCATTGCCGACACAGAGTTTTCAATGACCAGCTATGCGGATCGAGGTGTGGTTCTGTTTGGGAATGCGACCAACAACGCGGCCTGGCAGGCGCTATTGGCCGATTGCCCCATTCAGGTAGAACGTAACCGAATTAAGGCTGGGAGCCAGCAATGGCAGGGCGACGACCTGGGTGCCTATTTCGTTTGGCCCATCAAAGGGTCGAAAACTGCATCGGTAGCGGTTATTGGAGGGACTGGGCTAAAGGGAATGAAAGCGGCATCGGCTAATCAGTATTTTGCTGGTGCCAGCGGATTTCCCGACTTCATGATTTTCGGACTCGATATGGTCCGGGATGGCAGCAAGGGCGTTCGCATGGCTGGTTTCTATAACAACAACTGGCAACTGGCACCGGAGCACTACGTTGTCAATGGGCAGATGCGTGGAAGTAATTAAAAGGCTATAGCATCCAGGCCAAATTACTGTGATGTGTGAATACTTGCCATCACAAAAAAAGGGAACTTCTATACCTGTATTCTCATGAGTCGATTGTCTTTCCTGTGTCTTGCCCTACTGTTTACCATTCATCTGCAGGCTCAGGACTTTACCCGGCGGTATCCCCTTATCCCATACCCCACATCGCTAACACCCGCGTCCGGGCAATTCACCATAACCACTCAAACCGCACTGGTTGTTGAGGACAGTCGATTTACTGCTGAAGCAGGGCAGTTGCAGGAGTTGATGCAGCAGGGACTAGGAAAGCGGCTGCCAGGAAAAGGCAAAGGACCCAAAATTGTGCTCCAATACGACCCGACTAGTTCCGCGTCGGAAGGGTATACGCTACAGATCAACCCACAGCAGATAACGCTGAAAGCCCGTCAGCCTGTCGGGATGTTTCGGGCTATTCAAACCATCCGGCAACTGTTGCCTGTAGCGATTGAAGGACGGCCCAGCACGTCGATGTCATTGCCACTGCCAGCGGTTCAGATTCAGGATCAACCAGCCTATGCCTGGCGAGGCATGCACCTCGATGTGTCGCGCCATTTCTTTTCAATGGCTTATTTGCAGAAATTCATCGACCGGCTGGCGTTGTATAAGTTTAATACGTTTCATCTGCACCTGACCGACGATCAGGGTTGGCGACTGGAAATCAAGGCCTATCCTAAACTGACGAGTGAGGGCGCCTGGCGAACCTTCAATAATCAGGATTCGGTTGTTCTGAAACGGGCTATCTCTGACTCTGATTTTGACCTGCCAGAGCAATTTATTCGCCAGCAGAATGGCCAGACGCAGTACGGTGGATTTTATACGCAGGCCCAAATGCGCGACCTGATTGCCTATGCAGCCGCTCGACACATCACCATTATTCCGGAAATCGACATGCCCGGTCACCTGACGGCCGCCATTAAGGCATATCCGTTTCTGAGTTGCACGGGCCAGGTAGGCTGGGGGAAAACATTTTCTGTACCAATTTGTCCCTGCAACGAGCCGACCTATACGTTTATGGAAACGGTGCTGAGCGAAGTGATGGCTCTGTTTCCCAGCGAATACATACATATTGGAGCCGACGAAGTGGAAAAATCGACCTGGACGCAATCGCAGGCTTGCCAGGAATTGATGAAGCGCGAAAGTATTCAGAATGTAGAGGAATTGCAGAGCTACTTCGTCCATCGGATTGAACAATTTGTGCAGTCGAAGGGGAAAAAGCTGATGGTCTGGGACGATGCCCTTGAAGGTGGACTCAAACCCTCTACAGCCGTTATGTACTGGCGTAGCTGGGTGAAAGATGCTGCCCAGAAAGCCGCCCGGAACGGAAATGATGTGGTGATGACGCCCGTCAGTACCCTCTATTTCGATAGCCCACCCGGCATCCGGTCGGTCGAGAATGTGTATAATCTGGCGGTAGTGCCTCCGGGGGTTACCACCGAGCAAACGAAGCAGTTTCTGGGCGCACAGGCCAACATCTGGACGGAGTATATTTCTACCGAGAACCGGGTCGATTATATGAGCATGCCTCGGATGACGGCTCTTTCAGAAGTAATCTGGACAGGCAAAAATGATTTTTCATCGTTTCAGAAACGACTTTTGCCGCACTACCTGCGTATGGAAAAAATGGGAATCCATTACCGATTGCCCGACCTAACGGGTTTTGCCGAAGAGAATGTTTTTGTCGATCAGGCTACGCTTCGCATCAAAAAGCCGCTGGACAGTTATACGCTACGCTATACCACCGATGGTTCGCAGCCGCAGCCAGGCTCACCGGAACTACCCATGGGGTTGCTCATTACCAAACCGCAAACGGTTAAGGTAGCGGCTTTTACGCCATCGGGGGTGCGTGGCGATGTCTACAGCTTACGGTATCAGCAGCAGGCTTACGCAACGCCAGTTTCGGTGGTTCATCAACAGGCTGGCTTACAGGGTAGTTACTTCAAGAAGTATTTTAAAGAAACGAAACTGATGAAGCAGCAGAGAGCCGACAGTACCTATACGATCAGCAATCTGGTGGTACCAAAATCAGTCAATGCGCCTAGATTCGGTATCCAGTTTCGGGGGTATTTAACCGTACCCGAAACAGGTGTTTATAGTTTCTTCTACACCTGCGATGATGGCGGTATCCTGCGCATTGCCGACCGAATGGTGGTGGATAATGATGGTAACCATTTCCCTATCGAAAAAAGTGGACAAGTGGCTTTACAAAAAGGCGCTCACCCATTCGAAGCGGATTTTATCGAAGGTGGTGGCGGCTTTACGCTGAAATTGAAATATAGTCTGAACGGCTCCGAGCCAATGGATATTCCCGATAGCTGGTTTACGCACTACTTGGATTAGTAATACGCTCTACCGCATCGCTCGTCCGCAATGCAATCGCGGACGAGCGCTTAATCTGACCGCAAACTCTTCACCGGATTCATCAAGGCTGCTTTGATACTTTGGTAACTGATTGTCAGCAAGGCAAGGCCAATGGCGAACATACCTGCCAATGCAAAGACCCACCAGGCAATATTGATTTTGTAGGCAAAACCGGCCAGCCATTCGTTCATCGTATACCAGGCCAGTGGCGAAGCTAGCAGAATAGCCAGAAGCACCAGTTTCATAAAGTCTCTGGAGAGTAGAGTTACAATACTGGCTACCGAAGCCCCCAGCACCTTCCGAATACCGATCTCTTTGGTACGTTGCCCAACCGTGAAGGCTACCAGCCCATATAGGCCAAGTCCGCAAATGACCATCGCCATCAGCGCAAACGTATTGGCGAGTTTCGAAATCGTCGTTTCGGTCTCGTAGAATTTGTCTAGTTGGTCGGTTAGGAACTCATATTCAAACACATCGTTCGGGTACAGCCGTTGCCAAACCGTCCGAATGTGGGCCAGTGTTTGGGTCGATGATGCGCCTGAAATCCGAATGCCCGCCTGTTTGTACATAGTGGGGTATGTGGCAATAAAGCAGGGGGCAATCACCTCACGCAACGATTTCTGGTGAAAGTCCCTGACCACACCCACGATAGGCATTGGTACCGACGACAGGTAATATTGCATCCGTTTGCCGAGAATGGCCTGTGGATCGCGGAAGCCGAGTTTGTGGAGCAGCGTTTCGTTGATGACATACTCCCGGATCGAATCGCCTTCCGTAATGTTACGGCCTGCAACGATTTTTAAATTGTATGTTTTCAGGTAATCGGCATCGGCGAGCCGCTCCCGGACCGGGAAGTTGGTCCAGTCGTTTTTTGCCCCAAATTTGAATGAGCCGCCATTCATGACATTAGCCGAGGGTGGACGGTATTGAAGGGTTACCGATTTAATGCCGGGGTATTGGCGGAGTTCATTTTTGAAGGCTTCCCACGACTTCTTTTCGGAGAGAGGAAGGTTGACAGTTAGGATGTTATCTTGCCGATAACCCAGGTCGGTCTGCCGAATGAAGTTCATTTGTTTCATTACGACCAACGCCCCAATTAGCAGTGCCTGACAAACGACGAATTGCAGAATAACCAACCCTTTTCGCAGCGAGTAGCCCCCTACTATAGCGGCCGTGAGTTTCCCGCGCAGGCTAGCCCAGGGGCTGAACCCTGACAATACAAAAGCCGGATACCCGCCTGCCAGTAGACTTACAGTAAGTGTCAATAAGCTGATAAATAAGAGTATAGATGGGTCAGGCTTGAGCGAAAGCTGTATATGTACCCAGTTGTTGAATAAGGGTAGGCTCAGCAAGGCTACCCCCACTGCCAATGCGGTTGCCACAATAACAATTAACCCTGTTTCGAGCAGAAATTGCCAGGCCAGTTGAACGCGTGAACTGCCCAGTGTTTTGCGAACGCCCACTTCTTTGCTGCGCCGAAATGCCTGGGCTGTTGCCAGATTGACAAAATTGATGCAGGCAGTCAGTACCAGAAACAGGCCAATCAACTCCAGCGACCAAAGCAACGAAGGCCGGATAACTCCGCCTACGCGGTCAACGTCGAAATGCACATCGGCCAGCGGCTGGATATGAAATTGGAAAGCGTGAGCCACGTCGCCGAAATGTTTTTTCGATAAATCTGGAAACGTTGCTTCCACCCGCTTCGCTGTGGCTGGTGAATTATCGTTTAGGGTACAATAAAGACGATAATTACTATTCAACTGCCCCCATGCAGTTATGTTAAAATCGGGGTCGAGCTGCCGGAGGGTTGGCATCGAAATGAACAGGCCAATGTTTGTATCGGTCGGCTGAACAGGATCGGCGATGATACCCGTGACGGTTGCATTGATCGTGTGATTGAGTTCAATAGTACGACCTATTGGGTTACTCGTGCCGAAATACCGCCTGGCCCACGATTCGGTCATAACAACCGTATTGGGTTCGCGCAACGCCTTTTTCGGGTCACCGCTTAGCCATTGGTAATCAAAAATCTGAAACAGTTCGCCTTCGGTCAGTGCTGTACCATCATGCTCCAGAAACCGTTTGGGGGCCTGGCCCGGTTGAGGAATGCTGACCGTCAGCGACCGATTGGCCATCAAAAAAGCTGCCTGTTCGACCTGCGGATAGTCGGTTCGGAGTGCTTTGGCCATCGGTAATGGCGCTTCGGGGTAGTGCTCAACAGATCCGTCGTCGAGATGGAGGTCCAGAACGATGCGGTAGATACGGTCGAAGTTGGCATGGTGTCGGTCGGTGCTGAGGTGGTACCGGACAAACAGAAAAATGAGCAATCCGCCCGCCATACCGATGGTAAGTCCGACGACGTTCAGAAGTGTATACGTGCGTTGCGAGCGCAGGTTACGGAGGGCGATTTTGAGGTAATTGCGAACCATAAACGTTTTGTCTACTTTTGTTTACAAGTTTCTAAAAACTGGCTCTGGATCAATTGCTATCGATTTAGAGCCAGTCATTGGTTATGTACGAAGTCAAACACAGTCTGTCGATGGTGCATGAAGATGAAATGGGCCTCAATGCGCCTATGGATCATCAGCGTATTATCAGTAAATTGAATGTAGGTTTGGGTAAGCTTTATTATTATGACAAAGCTATCCCACTGGAACCGTTGCCCGAAACGATGCTCGACGAGGGCCGTACGAGTCCAACTCCCGACCTGATTCTGTACGATAAGGAGCGCGATCATATACCGATTATCGTCGAAGTGTGCCATACGCGCGGCTTAAAAGGTGATTTGCAAAAAGTGGTCAGCCTGATCGAAGATTTTCCATACGACATCGTCGAAGGGTTTGTCTATAATTACCGGACGGGTATTTGGTTTCGGTACCGAAAAGGTGACAATGGTATGGCTTCCGAATCTTCTTTCTCTGACATTCTCCAATTGGATCTGAATCAGTTTATCTAAACCGTATCGGCGACCCGGCAGACTTATTCGCTACGTAAACTTTTTATGGGGTTGGCCAGGGCTGCCCGGACAGCTTGTGCACTAACGACTAGGCTTGTTAATAAAGCCAGTATAGCAGCTACGAACACAAACGGTGCCCAGGATAAATCGATTCGGTAAGCGAAATGCGCGAGCCAGTCGTGTAAAAGATAATACGCCAACGGCCAGGCAATCAGGTTGGCAATGACCAGAATCAGGGCAAATTCCTTTATAAATAGATTGACGATGCCGATGGTGTTGGCGCCCAGTACTTTCCGAATCCCAATCTCTTTGGTTCGGCGGGTCACGTTCAGCGAAACCAGCCCCAGCACACCCAGCAATACGATAATTAGAGCTAAGGTCGTAGCTAACCGGGATGCTTTCTGCAATTGCATCTCTATCTGATAAAGCTTTTGGAGCGTATCGTCCATGAACGAATACTCAAACGGCGCATCCGGAAACAAGCGGGCCCATTCCTGCCCGATTGCGTCTACCGTTTGGGGTAACTGCCCCGGCTTGAGCCGGAACGAGAAATAGCGGTAAACCGGATTTGACCGAACGTTAATGAAGATAATTGGCTTTATGGCCTGGTGCAGCGAATTGAAATGAAAGTCTTTGAGGACCCCTCCGATCTTCAAGGGGTAGCCTCCTCCATAAAATCGTACCTGTTGACCAATTGCGTTGGCTGGATCCTTCCAACCCAGGGCTTTCACAGCTGATTCGTTTAAAACTACTTCTGTCGAATCATACCCTCCGCCGTTGGCATTGAAAAATTGTCCTGAATGGAGTCGAAGCCCATAGGTTTGGGCAAATCGTTCATCAGAGGTTAGTACCTCTATGGTAGCCGCTTTAGTACTGTCCTGACCATGCCGAAACACCTGGCCGCTTCCACTACTTCGTCCATCGGGAACGATAAACGAAAAGCTTACATCGCTTACACCTGGCACTCGCGCCAGTTGGTTGCGGATACCTTCCATACGCTGCACCCCTGCTGGCGACCAGTCGCGTGGCACTGAAGCTACCGTCAGGACCTGATCTTTAGTATAGCCCAGATCTTTGCTGAAAAAGTACGTTACCTGCCGACCGATGACCATAGCCCCGACAAACACGAAAATGGCCACTGTAAACTGAAACACGATTAAGGCCCGGCGTAAACCAATCCCTTTCTGGACCGACGCTGTCAGCTTCCCTTTCAGCGATTCGACCGAGGGCAGATTCGACAGGATAAAAGCCGGGTAACTACCCGCCAGTATGGCAATGAGCAGGACCAGCCCAATGAGCGCCACATATGCTAATGGCGACCAACTAATGAATGAGGGGATAGGTCGCTCCAGTATGTTGGCAAACATTGGTCGGAAAATTTCGTGGCATCCAAGAGCCAGCATGGTAGCGCCAGCGGTAAGCAAAAGGGATTCGGTCAAAAACTGGCCGATCAACTGGCTCTTGATGCCACCAAGTGCCTTCCGTACACCAATCTCCCGCAGCCGGGTTGCCGACATACCAATGGTGATGTTGATGAAATTGACTACAGCCATCAGCAAAATGAATACGCCGATCAGGCTCAAGGTCAGCACCATTTTCTCGACCAGCCCATTATTAGCCTTTAGGTAGAGGGTTGACAGCGGGCTCAGATAGGCATGCAAATTCTCTTTATAACCCGATGGCGCATAGGTGGTTAACGCATCCGTAAGCGGTTTGGTAAGTTGATCGGCCATAACACCCGGTTGCAATTCCAGATAGGTTGGTATGTATTGGTTTTGCCACGAATCGATCCCCACTTTGGGCGTGAAATAACCGACATCGCGCATCGGAATGAAAATCTGGTCGCGCTTGGGGAGCAAGTCTAGTACACTGTTGCGGGGTGGTTCCTGCAATATGCCGGTTACCGTAAATACCTGTTTGCCACCAAGCGGAGTCTGGACAGTAAGCGTTCGTCGGAGAACGTCGGTTCTGCCAAACAGTTTTTGCGCCATAGCTTCCGTAATCACGATAGAGTTGGGGGCCAGCATAGCCGTTTTTGGGTCACCATGCATCAGTGGAAACCCAAACATCGACAGCAGGGTGGAGTCGCCGACCTCGATACCTTCCCGGAAATGTTTATCGCCATTCGAAACAATGGCTGTGACCCCGTAAAAGCGGTAATAATTTGCTACCAGGGTAGGGTACTGTTGCTTAAGCGTTGGGCCGAGGAGCCCCAGACTTGTGATATCCATACCCATCGTTGGCTCCTTCCAGCGGCTTTGTATCAGATATTGTTGGTTTACGTTCCGCAACGTTTTGTTGACGGCTAGTTCACCCTGAATGTAGTTGCCAATTAGCAGCAGAAACGTAATGCCAACCGTAAGACCGAGAAGTGTAACCAGTGCGTAGAACCGGCGCTGGCGTAGATTGCGAAGGGCAATTTTAAGGTAATTCTGAAGCATGAGACAAACGATTTAGGCGACCTGCTAGTTGACGCCGTGAAGGTATCGACTATCGCGTTTCGTTTGTCTTTTAATCTGATTGACAGGGTGTTAAAAAATGTTAAGGGCAGAGTGCCGGGTATAAGGAGTAAGGAGAAGGGGAGGATATTAACAGGCTACTCTGTTTTATAGTGGCGGAAAAACCAGACCTTTAGCAGGTCGGCGGTGAGCACATAGCCTAAGATAATCAGCAGGATAGTTACGAGTTGGTGAACGGGTGGCGGGGTAAGGCCGAATGCAGCCGAAACTGGTGAATAGGGGAGGTACACTGTTAGTAGAATACATAGAATGCTTAACAGGGTAATCCACCGGGCGGGTCTGCTCCTGAAGAAATTCTTACGGGTACGGATGATGAAGAAAATAAGCAATTCGGTCAGGATCGACTCGATAAACCAGCCCGATTGAAAACCCGATTCTTTCAGGTGAAAGCCGAACAGAAGGGTACTGAACGTGAAGACGTCGAACAACGAACTATGAATCCCGAACACCAGCATGTAGCGCTTGATCAGTTGGATATTCCATTTGCCGGGTCTGGCAATCTGTTCCTGATCCACATTGTCGGAGGGGATACTCAGGAAGGGGAAGTCGGTCAGGAAGTTGGTGAGCAGAATCTGCTTGGGCAGCATCGGCATGAAGGGTAGAAAAAGCGAAGCCAGTGCCACACTGCACATATTGCCAAACGTGGAGCCCGTGCTGATGTAGATGTATTTCAGCGTATTCGCAAATGTTTTGCGCCCTTCGCTGATACCGTCGGCAATGACCGATAAGTCTTTTTCGAGCAGGATAAAATCGGCAGCATCGCGGGCCACATCGGTTGCATTATCGACGGTTATGCCCACATCGGCAGCATTGATGGCCGGTACGTCGTTGATACCATCGCCCATGTAGGCCACCGTGTACGAGTGCCGTAAGGCCTGAATAATGTGCTCTTTCTGCTGGGGCTCCACTTCCGAGAAAATATGCGCCGATTTTACTTTCTGGGCTAGTGTTGTCGCGTCGATTGTCAGTAGTTCTTGGCCCGTCATCACAACCGGATTTTCGATGCCGATCTGTCGACCAATGGCCTGAGCCACGATTCGGTTATCGCCCGAAATGATTTTAAAGTCGATGTTGAGTTGCTTTAAGGCACCAATAGCGTCCACAACCCCCGCTTTGATTGGGTCTTTCATCAGCACAAAACCGGCAAAGGTCATATCGGCTTCGTCGGCTTTGGAGAAAGTTTCATACTGACCATCTTTATAACAGACCACAAGGGCTCGCATACCGTTTTGTCCGAACTGTTCGAACTGCTGTTCAATAGCTGGCCGATAAGTAACGATTGGATTTATGGTTCCGTCGGGCATGCGTACAGCCGAACAAATGGACAGACATTCGGCAAAGGCACCTTTGCTGATGAGCCGTTTTTCGATGCCGGTATCGATGGCAATGCTTAGTCGTTTGCGGGTAAAATCGTAGGGGATTTCGCCCAGTTTGGTTGGTTTCGAGACGGGTGTATCGAAGGTAAGAGACCGTATGGCCTCGTCGATGGGGTTAGAATAGCCCGTTTCAAACAGCGCATTGTAATACACCATCATTTTGACAAAGTCGCTGGGTTGCCCCCACGCATCGACAAGCCCGTTGATCTGAATGGCCCCTTCGGTAATAGTGCCCGTTTTGTCGGTGCAGAGCAGGCTGATTTCACCGAGGTTCTGAATGGAATTTAGTTTCTTAACGATTACCTTCTTGTCCAGCAGTCGTTTGGCCCCCGCACTCATCGCAATGGTCGTAATGGCCGGTAACAATTCAGGGGCCATCCCAACGGCCAGCGCCAGTGCAAACAGGGCCGAATCGATCAGGCTTTTCTGATTGATGAGGTTAATAATCAGAATAAATCCACTCAATGCCAGCGTAATACGCATGAGCATAAACCCAAAGTCCTTCAAGCCTTTATCGAAAGATGTTTCGATAACTGAACCGGCACTTTGAACGACGTTACCAAACACCGTATGCTGCCCGGTATGGATAACCAGAGCTTTGCCACTACCACTAACAATGTTGCTGCCTTCCCACAGACAATTCGGACGTTGCGATAAGGCCGCACTCGCTTCCGAAATACAGGGTTCTTTCCGTACCGGAAACGATTCGCCCGTCAAACTGGCTTCGTTGACCTGTAGTTCATTGGCCTCAATAAGCAGGCAGTCGGCTGACACCACATCGCCCGCGTTGAACAGGAGTACATCACCAGGGACCAGTTGCGAAGCCGGAATCTCTTTTTCCTGGCCATCGCGAATGACGGAGCTTTTAATGGTAATCAGAGTTTGTAGTTTTTCTACGACTCGTCCGGCATTTCGCTCCTGAAAAAAGCTGATCAACCCCGTCGATAGCAGGATGAACAGGATAATCATGACATCGGAGGTGTCCCCTAAAAAAGCCGACAGGAGCACAGCACCGATGAGCAGGAGCATAAGCGGACTTTTGAACTGCGTAATAAACAGCCGGATGTCTTTTTGCAAAGCAGATTCGGAGTGGGGTCCTGTCGCTGTTTTTAATCGTTGCCGGGCGACCTGTTCGGTTAGTCCGTTCTCGGAACTACCGAGTTGTTGCGCCCAGTAAGGAGTCGTCTTTGTCCAGAAAGTATCTGTTTTGTTGGCGGTGTTCAAATCAGTGATAGTTAACTGCAGCCGTTATTGAATTTAACCGCAAAGGTGCAATAGGGGCAAGCTGTTATAAATCAGCTCATTAGCCCTTGCGTCTTTGCGCCCTTGCGGTTAAACAACGCTATGATGAAGCAATGATACACCTGATGAACCTCACGGGCCTATGATAAAAATCAGGCCAAAGACTCGTATTTATCGGTGACAGCGTTAGCATGATTCTAAATGATGAATCTGTTTAAAAGCGTTTAAACAGATTTTTTGTCTGGCGACGAAGGCGCAATCTTCATTGAAAGCGTTTTCTGCCTATTTCCGAAGATGGTTCCTTCGTGGCCATAACAGAAAAAAATACCGGCTATAGCTCAATTTTATGAAGTTTAAACAAGTTTATGGTTATAGGCCGAAAAGGGTTAGATTTATACAATGCTTTCTTTACGTAAGTAATGCTTCGGCTAGCTGGCAGACTCCCGCATTTTTCTGAGGGATCTAACCGTAGGTATTGCTCAATTATATGCCGTCAACTTGTTATTTATCCGCATGGAATCCTTGTTTACATCGACTAACCTGCTTCCTGATATTGACCTGAATGCGTCGGGTACCAGCATGGAACTGTATCGACCTATACGCGATTCCGATGGTCAGATTATTGACTTTCAGCTTCTGATGCTCAATGCTCCTGCTCTGGAGCTGTGGGGTCGCCCGCAAGGCGAACTCATTGGGCAACTGCTTCGTCAGTTGGTAGTTGAAGCCGATGCTTTCTATCTGGTCCGACAGTTTAGCCTTGTCGTCGATTATGGGCGGGCTGTGCGATTCGACATGGATAGCCCTCAGAAAGGATTGGCCTGTGAACTACAGGTGACGAAAGTGGATGATGGGGTCCTGGTGAGCTATCAGGATGTCGACAACCGGCGGCCGCACGCCCGACTGGAGGCAACGGTATTGGCGCAATCGGAGCGGAGTATATTACATCAGGATACCATTTATCAGCAGGTAGTTGATAATACGCAGGCGGGTCTGTTGCTGGCTCGACCCATTCGAAATGAGCAGGCCGAGATAATCGACTTTCAATACATTCTAACCAACGAATACAATGCCCGCACGACGGGTCGGTCGGTGGCGGAGATGACCGGGGCATTGGTCGGTGACTTATTTCCTGGCTGGCAGCATTCAGACTTGTTCCGGCATTATGTAGAAGCGGTTGAGACTCAGCAACCCAAACGAATTGTCTTTTTTTATGAGCAATACGGAATGAAGGGTTGGTTCGATGGCTCGTTCACCTGTGTGGATGGCTGCATACTATATACCTATACCGACGTAACAGCTTATAAAGAAGCAGAGTTGGAACAGCAACAGAACGTAGCCCTGCTCGAACAGGTGATGAATATGACCCCTGCGGCCATTGTCCTGAACCAGAGTATCCGGGATGAATCGGGCGAGATCATTGACTTACGCATGATGAAGCTCAACCAGATGGCTGCCGACATCCTGCAAAACCCAATCGAAAAGATTCAGTTTCGTCGCGTGTCCCGCTACATTGCCGGTTCTATAGAAACCCCTTTGTTTGAGCAATGCAGGCAGGTGATCAAAACAGGTGTGCCCATTCGGATGGAAGTGCCCTGGGCTGGCCGATGGTATGATTTTTCGGTAGTTCGGTTTGGAGATGGGGTGGTGCTGGCAGCGCAGGATATTACGCCTACCCACCAGTACCGGGAGGAACTTGAACTGACTAATATCGAACTAAAGCGGTCGAACGAGAATCTGCAGTCGTTCGCCTTTGTGGCTTCGCACGATTTGCAGGAACCACTGCGTAAGATAATATCGTTCTCCGACATGCTGGCCACGCAATACGCCGACCAGTTCAATGCTGAGCCAACCGATATTGTCCGACGGATCAATACATCGGCTATCCGCATGCGTTTGCTGATTCATGACCTGTTGGCGTATTCGCAGGTACAGACGCGGCAGGATTCGTTTAAATCTGTAAACATCGCCAGTCTGATTCAGGAGTTGCAGGAGCATGAGCTTTGGGAAACGATTTACCAGCGTAAAGCCGAAATTCATGTGGGTGAATTGCCTCTGGTCATGGCCGATCAGTCGCAGATGCGTCAACTCTTCCAGAACCTACTCTCCAATGCCATTAAGTTTTGTGCAGGTGACATCATACCTGTCGTTTCAATAAGCAGCCGACTTGTAGATCGGGCGGATATACCCCTAGGGCTGATGGCGTCAGCAACGTCGGTAAAAACGAAGTCATCAACTACCCGATTTGCCGAAATTTCCATTGCCGACAACGGAATCGGCTTCGATATGAAATACCTCGACCGGATTTTTCAGGTGTTCCAGCGTTTGCACGGGCGTAGTGAATTCACCGGATCGGGGATTGGTCTGGCGATCTGTCATAAAATTGTGGAGCGCCACGGCGGAACCATCACTGCCAGCAGCCAACCCGGCAAAGGCAGTACATTTCGGGTGTATCTGCCCCTGGGCAGATCGTAAAGCATCCTGCCCTATGTACTTTATTCACTGCGCAAACTTTTCACCGGATTCATCAACGCGGCTTTGATACTCTGAAAGCTGACGGTGACTAACGCAATACCAACGGCTACCAGTCCGGCCAGAGCAAACATCCACCATTCGATGTCGATTTTATAAGCAAAGTCGGCCAGCCACTGATTCATGGCCCACCAGGCAATCGGACTGGCGATCAGAATAGCAATCAGGACGAGCTTCAGAAAATCTTTGGAGAGTAAACCCACAATGCTGGTGACACTGGCCCCCAGTACTTTCCGAACGCCAATCTCTTTAGTGCGCTGCTCGGCCATAAACGCTGCCAGCCCAAATAGACCCAGACAAGCGATCAGGACAGCCAGCATGGCAAATGTGAGGGCGATGGTGCCAACGCGCTGTTCAGCCCGGTACATCTCGTCGAAGCTTTGATTCATAAACTGGTAGCTGAAGGGCTGTCCGGGAGCCAGCTGTTTCCATTTCGCTTCAATCTGGCGTACCAGTGCGGGGATGTCGGCCCCACTTAGCCGGAACGATACCGCTCCCGAGTTTGAATCCAGAACAAGCGATAATGCCCCGATATTTCGCCGGAGCGATTCGAAATGAAAGTTTTTAACAACCCCAACAATCGTGTATGTCTTGCGGGTTTTGCCTTCCCCATCATTGAATCGCCAGACGCGCTTACCAATAGGGTCTTTAAAGCCCAGGATTTTTATGGCCGCTTCATTCAGGATAATCCCCGAGGAATCAGAACCAAACTGCCGCGAAAATTCACGGCCTTTCACCAGTTGCATCCCCATCGTTTTCAGGTAATCGTGATCGACTCCCCAGGTTTGCATGCTAAACCCTTTGTTCATATCGGTCTGACCTTCCGCAAAGTAGGCATTGTCGTTCCGGTTGGATGGCGTCGGCAGATAGCCCGATATACTTCCGCTCAGTACGCCGGGTAACCGCAATACTTCTTGTTTGAAGGTTTCGGCCTGTTTGCCAATAGCATACGCATCGTTGATAGTCAGGACCTGTTCGCGGTTAAAACCAACATTTTTCGTCTGGATGAACGTAATCTGCCGATAAACGATGATAGTGCCTACAATCAAAATGACCGACATCATAAACTGAAACACGACCAGTCCGCTCCGTAAACTCGCACTACTGAAGCCAGCTCCCATTTTCAATGCTGATAAGCCGCCCTTCAGCACTTTTATTGGTTGAAACGATGACAGGAAAAAGGCAGGGTAACTTCCGGCAACCAAGCCCACAACAAACGGCAGCAGAATAAGTACCGGCAACAGATAGGACGAAGCCAATTGGTTGATGGTTAACTCCTTTGCCGAAATGGTATTGAAACCCGGTAACGCCAGTGCAACAATGAAAACGGCCAGTACCATCGCCAGCGCTGATGTCAGTACTGATTCCGTCATAAATTGCCCGATGAGTTGCTGCCGTTCCGAACCCATCACTTTCCGAACGCCCACCTCCCTGGCCCGATTGGCCGAGCGGGCCGTAGCCAGATTCATGAAGTTGATGCAGGCAATCAGCAGAATAAAGAGCGCTACCGCCGAGAAAATATATACGTACTGAATGTCGCCGTTGGGAGCCAGTTCAATCTGCTGTTTTGAGTACAAGTGAATGTCGGTCAGGGGCATCAGCCAATACCGGACACTATTGCCTGCTTTCCGGAATTCGCCTAAACTCTTGCCAATCATCTGTTGTACCTGGGGGCCTACGTATTTTTCGATAACGGCATCGAAATTCTTCGCAAAAGCCGCTGGGTCGGTACCGGTTCTGAGCAGTATATAGGTATAATGGTTATTGCTGAGCCATTGCCCCCACGGATAATCATCACTGAGCATGGTTGGGATGAGGTCGGCATGGAAATGGGCATTTTTCGGCATGTCGCGCATAACGCCCGATACTTTAAACGTCAGCCGGTTGTCCAGAAGTAGCGTTTGACCCATCGGGTTCTGATTACCAAAGTGCCGTTTTGCGGCTGATTCACTAATAACAATCGTATTAGGTTCGGCCAGCGCCCGTTTCGGATCACCGGAAATAAGTGGTAAAGTAAAGACATCGAACAACGTAGAATCGGCAAACGTAACGTTGTCTTCGCGCAGATTGGTGGTTTCGCCCGCTCGTTTTACCAGCCATGTGCCACGCTGGTGCAACCGAACGTATTGCTCAACCTGCGGATAGTCTTTTTTGAGGGTAGGGCCTACGGGATCGGGCGAAACGGCAAACCGCATATCGTTGCCGCCAAATTTAATGTCGGACTGAACCCGGTAAATCCGGTCGGCCTTTTCGTTGTATCGGTCGTAACTGAGTTCATCCAGCACATAGAGGGTTATGAGCAGACAGCAGGCCAGCCCAACCGCCAGGCCAAAGATATTGATAAAGGCAAAGCCCCGTTGTTTCTGCAACGTTCGCCAGGCGATTTTGAGATAGTTCGTTAGCATAAGAAAGTCAGTTAATAACGGGTTTTCCTTCGTTGATGGCCTTTATCATAGCCTCTACGTTTGTTTTGTTCAGGGCATTCGGTGCCTGTGGGAGTGCCGCCTGTAGATACGGCAATGCCTCTTTGGGTTTTCCCAGGGCCACTAACGCACGACTCATGCCCAGATTTGTCGTAAACTGATTCGGGTTTTTGTCGTAGTTGGTTTTGAAAACCGCATAGGCTTCCTGATTCCGTTTCTGAGCCAGCAGGCTACGGCCGTATTGATGCAACTCGTTGAGTGTGCCCAGAGGCATAGCTTCTTTCATAAGCGCCGTGGCTTCATCCGTTTTGTTGATCGCAGCCAGGATAGACGCTTTCGTATGTAACGTCTGAAAATTCTTCTGCCCAATGTAGCGGGCATTAATGGCTTGATCGGCCCAAATGAGGCCCTGGTTCAGATCATGACTGGTTTCCAGGCAATAGGTGGCTGCCTGTACCAGCGATTGCCAAGTAAAGCCGGGTTTGGAAAGCAATTCTTTGCGGAATGACGCCATCTGCTGGCCCACCAGATCGACGCTCACTGTAAACGGGATCATACGTTTTTCCCACGACAATGCCACGGCTGCTGAGCTATCGGTCTGGTTCACGAACGAATACGTAAGCAGTTCAACCGATCGGTCGAGCGGCTGATTTTTTACCGTAACCTTGAGCACATCCAGGGCGGGGTCGTAGTAAAAGCTGCCCCAGGAGACGACGATTTTGGAGAAAATGACGGTGGTTTCCTCCTCGCCCAGGTTCATAAATAACCCATAGGTTCCGGCTTCGAGTGGTTTACCTTCCACCTTCACATCGTCTGAAAAGGTAATCGTTGTGGTTTCGTTGGCACCCGCTCGCCAGGGAGCGGGTTTGCCAGGACCGTAGCCCAGATCCTGGAAGCCATAGTGGGCAATGGGTGTTCCCCAGATTTTTCCTTCGCGACCTTTCACCCCCGGCCGGTCGTAGTGGACCGTAACGGTTGTCAGGCCAATTTGCTCAGAGACCGATGCTTTTTTGTTGCCACCAATTGGCGGTGTCGTGAGTTGCGCCTGACACACCAGCGCATACACGAAAAGATAGACGGTGAGCGTAACGTTACGCATAGGGACAAACAATGAGAGGAATTACAGATGGCGAATTGGCCGGGAATGACAGACCATTAAATTTTTGTCGTGCCAGCCTGCCTGGTCGTATCTAAAGCCAGTGCTCCCTTTTTAGGCGTTAAACAGGATTGGGCTTTCTGCGTATCGGCTGTACTTGGGGGTTTAACCAGATAGCAAATAGCAATAATCAACAGCATACATAATCCTTTTAGGAACAGGCTAAGAAAGATTAGTTGTGCTTTCATCGTTCGGTTGTACGCAACAGGTAAGGCTGCGTAAGCCATACCTCCAAGATTATGCCATATAGGTAATCGTTTGATTTATAATAGTTTGTCTTGCTGAGCGTGTCCGCTATCGGACAGAATTTGTACGGGGGTGGACAAGGTGCTGGGTACCCACCACTTTGCTATTTATTCGGACCGTAATGATTTGACCGGATTCATCAAGGCGGCTTTGATGCTTTGGAAACTGACGGTGATCAGCGCAATAATTATTGCTGCCAAACCGGCCAGGGCAAACATCCACCATGCCAGGTCAATTTTATATGCGAACCCCTGTAGCCACTGCCGCATCACCCACCAGGATAACGGAGAAGCCAGGAAAATGGCAACCAGAACCAGTTTCAGGAAGTCTTTCGAAAGCAGCGTCACGATGCTGGTAACAGAGGCTCCTAATACCTTCCGAACGCCAATTTCTTTGGTCCGTTGTTCAGCCATAAAAGCAGCTAAACCAAATAGCCCCAAACAGGCGATGAAAATAGCCAGACACGCGAACAGGGTTGCTAACGTCCCAACAACGGTTTCGCTTTTGTAAATGTGTTGAAAATCAGCATCCACAAACGAATAGATGAACGGAAACTGAGGATTCATTTGCCGACAAAGGGCTTCGATACTGGACAGGGCCTGTTTGGTCTGGCCAGGCTTCGTTTTGATAAGAATGTTGTCGTAGTTCCAGGTTTCGGCCAGACGAATGATCAGTGGGCGAATAGGTACATGTAACGAATTGAAATGGAAGTCTTTCACGACACCGACAATTTTGCCGGGATGGTCTCCGAAGGTGAGCGGCTGACCAACCGGGTCTTTATACGAAAGTCGTTTCGCGGCCGATTCGTTGATGAGGTAATTCGTTGAATCCATACCGTAGCCGGGCGAAAAATCGCGTCCACCGATTAAGGTAAGGTTCATCGTTTTAACGAAGTCGTAGCCGACCCAGGTATTATTGAACTGGATGGCAGATCGGGGATCTTTGCCGACCCATTTTACGCCATCGGTCGTATTGCCATTGCGGAGGGGATTCGTCTGTATATGCGAAACAGACTGAATGCCCGGTAGCTGTAGGAGTTGCTGTTTAAATGCCTGGTATTTCTTCGCGATTTCGCCCTCTCCCGGAACATTAATCAGGTTTTCACGGTCGTAGCCGAGGTTTTTGGTCTGAATGTATCGGAGTTGTTGGTACACCACAACCGTTCCGACAATCATAAGGATGGATAAAACAAACTGAAAAACGACAAGGCCCCGCCGGAAAAACTGAGCGCCTGCGCCAAAGCGAAGGGTGCCTTTCAGGACGCGCACTGGATTCAGCGACGACAAAAATAGAGCCGGATAACTACCCGATAAAGCGCCCGTGAGTAGCAATAAACCCGCCAGAAAAGCCCAGAAGGTGGGCTGAGATAAAGGTAAAACCAATTGTTTATCCGTCAATTGGTTAAACGTAGGGAGCACCAGGCCAACCAGTATGATGGCCAGCGCCAGCGAGATGGTGGTCATCAGAAAGGCCTCGCCCAGGAACTGTTGAATAAGCACGAACCGTTCGGCGCCTACAGCTTTGCGAACTCCCACTTCCCGTGCTCGTTTTACGGATCGAGCCGTGGCCAGATTCATGAAGTTGATTCCGGCAATCAGAAGCAGAAACGCAGCGACTACGATGAAAAGCCGAACATACTCAATTCGCCCACCGTCGCGCTGACCATTCCTGAAATTTGAGTATAGATAGGCTTCCGTTTCGGGCTGGAGAAACAGCTCGATGTTGAAGGTTGGGCCAATATCTTTGTTGCGGCCTTTCAGAAACGATTTGAGTTTGGCGTTAACGTTGGCAGGATTTGACCCAGGCCGAAGTTGAAGTCGAGTGTCTGGGCCGCCATTTTCCCAGCCTTGTAGCCAGGGCTGGCCTTTCAGGTAGTTATCCCAGTTTCGCAGGTAGTCGTATTGATCTGTTGAGTTATGGGGTAGATTTTCAAATACGGCCGTTACCTGATAATCAATGGCGTTATTGAACCGAATCGACTTCCCTAAAGCAGCCTGGGGTGTCTTGAAAAACGTCTCGGCTACTTTCCTGGAAATAGCCAGTCCATTGGGTGCATTCAGAGCCGTACTTGCCGTACCGGCTAGCAGTGGAATACTGTACATCTTAAACCAATCGGCTCCGGCAGCGTGTCCATTGTACCGGCTCACTTTATCGTTAGCGCTTAGTACATCCTGATCTTCGCCCGAAAAACCAGCCGCATACAGTACTTCTGGAAATACTCTTTTCAGTTCAGGAGCCAGCAATCCGGGGGTATCTTCATCCGTAACAATCCGTCCGTCGGCGATCTCATTTTCCATGATCCGATACAGCGAATTGGCATGGGCATATTGTTTTCCTATGCTCCGTTCATCCTGAACCCATAATAAAATGAGCAGACTAGACGCCATGCCCAGGGCTAAGCCTAGCATGTTAATGATCGAAAAGGTCTTATTTCGAACCAGATTTCGCCAGGCGATTTTGAGATAGTTGAGAAGCATAGAGCAGGGGTAAGGAGCATGGAGCGTGGTGCGTGGAGCAGGGCGTATTTCAGCCCCTTCCCCACGCACCACGCTACTCAGAGCGAAGTGATTTAATCGGATTCATCAAGGCGGCTTTGAAACTTTGGAAACTGACCGTTAACAGGGCAATACCGACGGCCAAAAGACCCGCCAGCGCGAAAACCCACCACTGGATATTGACGCGGTAGGCAAAATCGGCCAGCCACTGATTCATGGCCCACCAGGCAATGGGACTGGCCAGCAGAATTGCGATCAGGACAGGTTTCAGAAAGTCTTTCGAGAGCAGCCCAACAATGCTGGACACCGAGGCACCCAACGCTTTCCGAACGCCAATCTCTTTGGTCCGTTGTTCGGCGGTGAAAGCTGCCAGCCCGAACAGACCCAGACAGGCAATCAGGATAGCCAGTGCCGAGAATACCAGCACCACCTGCGCTGTCCGCTGCTCCGAACGGTACAGCGTATTCAGGAACTCATCGAGGAAGGTGTATTCAAAAGCCGAATCGGGCATGTCTTTCTGGAAAACAGCTTCCAGTTGACGCATGGTTTGGCTCAATTGGGCCGTACGGGTTTTAACCAGCAGGTAAGGGCGCGATTCGGTATCGGCATTGTGGAAGGCGTAGGCACCAATGGGCGTATGAAGCGATTGGAAGTGGAAGTCATCGACGACTCCTATAATTTCGGCCTGGTCCCAGCCAAATAGATTGTGGGCTTTCTGGCCGATGGCTTTTTGGGGAGTAAGGCCCAGATAATTGACCGCCGTTTTGTTCAGAACAACCTGAACCGTTGTGTCTTTGGCGTCTTTGGTGGCCGGTAAGGTACGACCAGCCAGGAGTTTCAGACCCAGCACATTCATAAACTCGTTGCTGACCCGGTTGGTCTGAATGGCCATGCCTTCGTTGGAACTGCCCAAATTGCCTGATCGACTGATCGTACGTCCGCTACCGCCACGACCCGGAAACGTCTGGGCCCGGCACACATCGACCACGCTACTGAGACTTCGGTAATCGTTCATCAGGGCGTCGATCTGGCTTATATCCTTCGCTGCCGATGTCATAACCGCCACAACCTGCGTGGGCTCATAGCCCAGTTTTTGCGACTGAATAAACTGTAACTGCTGGTAGAAAATGAACGTACAAACCATCAGAATCACTGAAGCGGCAAACTGAATCACCACCAGCGACCGCCGGAACAGACCCGCCCCCGACTGATTTCGGAAGCTAGTACTGAGCAGGTATTTGGGCGAAAATGACGATAGATAAAAGGCCGGGTAGGACCCCGCAATGAGCGTAATCAGCAGACCAATCAGCAACAGGCCGACGACTACTTCGGGCGTTAGCAGGGCCATGAACGGTATTTGTTTGTCCTTCATCTGATTGAAAAGCGGCAAACCCAGGGTAACGAGGCCAATCGCCAGTATAAGGGCCAGCGTAACCATCAGGCCCGTTTCCAGATAGAAGCGGGTGATGAGATCCCGTGCCGATGCCCCAACGGTTTTGATCACTCCAACCTCCCGGAAACGAATCTGCGCTTTGGCTGTTGCCAGGTTCATATAATTGATCGACGCAATTAACAGGACGACAATGGCGAGGATGAGCAGAATCTTTACCTGACGCAGATCGCCGATACGGGTGGTGTTGGCGTTGGTAATATCGGCCGAGTACAGGTGAACATCCGTAAGCGGCTGGAGCCAGATGTTGAACCATTGTTCAGCCTTCGGAATGTTTTTGTTAATGATACCTGCCATCTGCCGTTCGACTTGAGCTTGCTCTGCCTGTGGACGGAGCAGAACGTAGGTTTCAAAACTGGCATTGTCCCAGGTTGGATTTCGGGCCCAGCGAACGCTGCTGAACGAGCCAATCATGTCTGCATCGAGGGTCGAGGTGCCGGGGAAATTTTTGTAAACCCCCGTTACTTCCAGCGTGTCTTTATTATCGATGTACAGGATTTTTCCAACCGGGTTAGCAGTGCCGAAATACCGTTCGGCGGTTGCCTGACTCAGCACAACCTTGTGGGGGCCATCCAGAGCTGTTTTAGGATTGCCTTTCGCCAACTCAACGTCGAAGATGTCGAACAGGCTACCATCGGCCCAGTAAAAATTGGTCTCCGCAAATTTCTTATTGCCAGATTTAACAAAAGCGGTTTGCCCGAAATTATGACGAAGAAAACGTACCTGTTGCTCTACCGTGGGAATATCGGCTTTGAGGGCTGGGCCAACAGCGTTAGGCGAATTAGCCCAGTTCATGCTTTTGCCATCGAAGGTGGCCGTTAAACCGACCCGGTAAATCCGGTCCGCTTTAGTATGGTACTTGTCGAACAGGAGTTCGTCTTTCACATGCAGCATCAGCAACAGGGCAACGGCCAGTCCGGTTGCTAGCCCAAGTAAGTTGAGGAAGGTGAACAGGCGGTTTTTTAGCAGCCCCCGCCAGGCGATTTTGAGGTAGTTCTGGAGCATAAGAAAGAGGGTTTTATGTAGAGACGCGAGGTATCGCGTCTCTACATTTATTCGGATCGTAATGATTTCACTGGATTGGCTAATGCGGCTTTGATACTCTGGAAGCTAACAGTAAGTAACGCAATTAATAGCACTAAGGCAAACGGTAGCGCAAAGAGCCACCACTGAATCGCTGCCCGGAAAGCAAATCCCTGAAGCCATTGACTAATAGCATACCAGGCTAGCGGAGTAGCCACTACAAAAGCGATCAGAATCAACACCGCAAATTCACGGTATAGCATCTGCACAATTTCAGCGACCGATGCGCCCAGCACCTTCCGAATGCCAATCTCTTTGGTACGTTGCGCCGTCGTGAACGAAGCGAGGCCGAAGAGCCCCAGGCAGGCGACCAGAATAGCCAGTCCCGTGAATAAGCCAAACACCTGCCCAAATCGCTGGTCGGCGCGGTATTGTTCGTTGAACCGTTCGTCCAGAAACGAATACTCGAACGGATTGCCGGGGAAAAAGTGATTCCACTCCGTCCGAATGGTTGCGATGGTGCTGTTGAGTTCGCTGGATGCCAGCTTGATAGAGAAATACCCGCGCACATCGGGAATCAGGCGCAGGATGAGCGGTTCGTAGGCATCGCGCAAGGACTGCTGATGAAAATTGTCCGTAACCCCGACCAGCGTAAAGGTTTCGCCCCAAAACTCAATCTGCTTGCCAATGGCATCCTCCGGTCGGTTGAAACCCAATTGCTGAACAGCCTTTTTGTTGAAAATGAGGGCTTTGGGGTCGCTGCCGAACTCTTTAGCGAAGTTGCGCCCGGCCAGCAGTTTCAGATCGAAGGTTTTCAGGAAATCGTAATCGACGCCAATGATTCGGTATTGCTGACTTTTACTTTCGTCGGTCCCCTTGAGTCGGATACCCCCCGCATTCCAGTCCGAAGCCTGACCCGGCACCACTGTCGAAGCCGCAATGGACCGGATGCCGGGTCGACGGAGAAGCTCATCTTTAAAGGCCAGCATCTGCCGCATAAAGGTGGAGTCGGTTTTGACAATGGGCGGATTGATCACCAGCGTCTGGTCGATGTTCAGGCCCAGGCTTTGCGCCCGCATGTATTGGATCTGATGGAAGACCGCCAGCGTGCCGACCAGCAAAAACAGGGAAGCCGCAAACTGAAACACGACCAGCGATTTGCGCAAGACAATACCTTGTGATGAGGTGCTGACTTTCCCTTTCAGCACCGACACGGGTTTAAACCCTGACAGTACAAACGCCGGATATAAGCCCGACAGAAAGGCACCGATGACAAATAGCCCAAGCAAGGGCAACCAGAAGGTAGGACTTACGAGCAGCGAAAACGACATCTGCTGACCCGACAGTTGGTTGAACATCGGTATCGATACGGCAACAATCACCAACGCCAGTCCAACGGCCAGCCCATTGAGTACAACCGATTCGGTCATGAACTGCCGGATAAGCTGCCCCCGTAACGACCCTACCGCTTTCCGAACGCCTACTTCTTTGGCCCGGTTAATGGCGCGTGCGGTGGCCAGATTGATGTAGTTGACCCAGGCAATCACGACAATGAAGAAGGCAATACCCAGCAGGAGATACACCGTGTTGCCGTCGCCATTGGGTTCGGCCTCCTCCATATAGTGCGAATACAAATGGATGTCGTGCAGGGGCTGGAGTTTGTATACGGCATCGGCGTCGTATTTCTTCAGTTCAGCGCCAATGGTTTTCTGGATATAGGGCTCGAACTTGGCTTCAAGAGCCTTGGGGTTGGCCGGTTCGCCGTTGCGATCAGGGCGGAGTAGCAGATAAGATAGGGCACCGTCCCACATCCAGGCCTGGTCGGGGTTGTTGTCCTTACCCATATCTTTGATAAAGGTTACGTGCGGAATCAGCAGATCGGCGTGGAGATGCGTATTCGCGGGCATATCCTGATACACGCCCGTGACCTTAACCGCCCGCTCCTGATTGATTCGGATGGTTTTGCCCATCGGATTTTCGTTGCCGAACAACCGATGCGCGACCGATTCTGAGAGGGCAACTGTGTTGGGTTCGGCCAGAATCGTATTGACATCGCCAGCAATAAGCGGATAGGAAAAAATCTTGAAGAATGATTCGCTGGCAATAAAGACCCGCTCAACTTTCAGGCTTTTCTCGCCATAGTCCGCAATGAGCGCTCGTTGTTTGAGCACTTTGACATAGTCTTCAACCTCGCCAAAAGCCGCTTTGAACGAATTGCCAGCC
This sequence comes from Spirosoma aerolatum, assembly GCF_002056795.1. Classification (NCBI taxonomy): domain Bacteria; kingdom Pseudomonadati; phylum Bacteroidota; class Cytophagia; order Cytophagales; family Cytophagaceae; genus Spirosoma; species Spirosoma aerolatum. Next base: position 1,315,815 of record NZ_CP020104.1, read on the forward strand.
GCCTGTGCGCCACCAGCCCATTGGGTACTGAGCTTCCCCTTATCGTACCGATCCTGAAGAACACGGTAGATCCGGTCGCCTTTGGTATGAAAATTATCGTAGCTCAGCTCAAACGTGACGTATTGCAAAATGAGCACACAGGCCGCAATGCCAATGGAAAGCCCCAGGATATTGATAGCCGAGAAGGCTTTGTTGCGGACCAGATTCCGCCAGGCGATTTTGAAATAATTTTGTAGCATAGGGAAATTCGTGTAGAGACGCGATCCTTCGCGTCTCATGAGCGTCAGCAATAAACCATCCGGCAATGAGACGCGATACCTCGCGTCTCTACCAGTACGTTATTCACTCCGCAAAGACGTAATCGGATTCGTTAACGCTGCTTTGATCGACTGAAAACTTACGGTCAGTACGGCAATACCTACTGCCAGCAACCCAGCCACGGCAAACATCCACCACTCCATGTCGATTTTATAGGCAAAATCCTGAAGCCAGCGATTCATCATGTACCAGGCAATGGGCGTGGCAATGACAATGGCAATCAGTACAAGCTTCAGGAAATCTTTCGAGAGTAGGGCAACTAGCCCCGGTGTCGATGCGCCTAATACCTTCCGAATGCCAATTTCTTTGGTTCGTAGTCGAATCACATACATCGCCAGACCGAGTAATCCCATGCAGGCGATGAAAATGGCGAGTAAGGCAAACAGCCCAAAAATCCGCTGGGCTACCTGCTCCGACTTATAGAGGTCACTCCAGTCGGTGGTCAGATAGGAGTAATGGAAAGGCTGGTCGGGGAGGTAACGTTTCCAGACCTGCTCGACCTGACTCACCACCGTGCTCGGATTATCGGCCCGAACCCGGATGGCTACCTGATTGTCGGTCCGGCGGAAGATTCGGTCGTTCAGAATAAACAGCGGACTGATGCGTTGATGCAACGAACCAAAGTGAAAATTGCGGACTATACCAACCACCGTGTAGGTAACGGGAGGTCCATCCTGCTGGGTGAAGTTGTCGGGGCTGGTAATTTGCTTACCGACAGGGTCGGACATACCTAGTTGCCGGGCTGCCTCTTCGTTGAGAATAACCGAAAGCGAGTCGTCGAACTGACGGCTGAACGGGCGACCAGCCAGCATCGTCATCTGCATGGTCTGAAGGTATTGTTCATCCACCGCACAGCCTTTGCCGGTTACGGTTTCGTTGTCGCCGTTTTTACGGAAGGTTATGCCGAAGAAGCCTTCTTCGCCCGGTGCGCTGCTGGTGCCGCCTACACTCGCTATACCCGACAGCTTGGCAATTTCCTGCTTAAACGCTTCGGTATTGTTGCCCAGAAAAAAGGCGCTTTTTACCGTAACGACGGATTCTTTAGTAAAGCCCAGCTCTTTCTGCTGAATAAAATTCAACTGGCTAAATACCACAATAGTGCTGACGATCAGGAGTACCGAAATCGCAAACTGAAATACAACTAATCCGTTGCGGAGCCAATGCCCCTGTTTGGTTGATGAGAACCGACCTTTCAGCACTTTGATTGGCTCAAACGCCGATAGTACCCCAGCCGGATAACTGCCAGCCAATAAGCCTACGGCTACAGCACCTCCGATTAATAACGGTAATGTTTCCCAGCGAACCAGCGAGCTTACTGTAAGCGACTTGCTTGCTAAGGTATTGAATGGGGTAAGTAGTGCCGAAACCAGTATACCGGCAACGAGCAAACTGGCAAGGCTGAGCAACACCGACTCAGTCAGAAATTGAGCGGCCAGTTGTTGATTTGTTGAACCCAGCGATTTCCGAATCCCGACTTCCCGCGCCCGCTCCGACGACCGGGCTGTAGCCAGATTCATGAAGTTGATACAGGCTATCAATAGCACAAAAGCCGCAATGATTGAGAAAATTGATACCAGCGACCGACTCCCATTGGGCTGGTATTCAGCTTCCAGATGGGAGTCGAGGTGAATAGCGGGCAACGGTTGCAGGAAATAAAAATACCCGTTTCCGGCCTTCACATAGTCGGGGTATGAAACACCAAAAGTGCGTTCTACTTCACCAGCCGCATATTTTTCGACTACGGCGGGAAGTTTAGCTTCGACGGCCTCCGGTCGGGTATTGGGCCGAAGAAGAAGGTACGTATGAGCGGCAAAACTGATATGATTGGGCTGTTCGGCCAGCGGAAACCCGCGCGTAGAGGATAAGAAATTAAACGTAAAGTGCGCATTATGCGTAGGGTCAGGACAAATGCCCGTCACTTCCAGCCTGGGCCCCTGTATCACTTCGAACATTTTTCCAATTGGGTTTGCCGTGCCAAACAACCGCCGGGCGGTGCTTTCGGTCAGTACAACCGTATTCGGACGACTCAGAGCCTTATCGACCTGACCTCGTAGTAATGGAATTTGAAAGACCTGAAAAAAGGTAGAGTCGACCGCCAGAAACCCCTTTTCTTCCAGCGTCCGGCCGTCCAGTTTGATGAGCGTAGGCTGCTGGTTGTTGCCGAAGGTGAACACCCGCGTCGTTTGCTCGATTTCCGGAATCTCCTTCTTCACCGACTGGGCGTAGGAAGGCGGAATAATCGCATACCTGGTACTTCGTCCCGGATAGATTCGTTCCAGTGCCATGCGGTAGATTCGGTCACCATTGGACCAGTGGCGGTCGTAACTTAATTCGTCCGTCACGTACAGAACAATCAGCAGACAGCAGGCCATGCCAATTGCTAAACCGGCCATGTTGATGGCTGTGTTTACTTTGTGCTTCGCCAGGTTGCGAAGGGCGATTTTAAGGTAGTTACGCAACATGGGCTATTCAGAACGAAGTGATTTAACCGGATTCATCAAGGCCGCTTTGATACTTTGGAAACTGACTGTTAATAGCGCAATACCGACGGCCAGAAGACCCGTTAAGGCAAACATCCACCATTCGATGGTGATCTTATAGGCAAAATCGTCCAGCCACTGGTTCATGGCGTACCAGGCAATGGGCGAGGCAACCACTAAGGCAATGAGAACGAGTTTCAGGAAATCTTTCGAGAGTAAGGTGACAACGTTGCTCGTCGATGCACCCAGTACTTTTCGGATGCCTATTTCTTTGGTGCGCCGTTCGATGGTAAACGTAGCCAGCCCCCATAAACCCAGGCAGCAGATAACCAGGGCTAAACACGCAAAGACCCGCAGCAGGGTAAACTGCCGTGATTCCTCTTCATACAGCTTTTGCAGGCTTTGATCCAGAAATTCGGCTTCATAGAGTGAGTTCGGAAAATACTGCTTATAAACCCGTTCAATGGCGGCCATTGTTGCTGGGAGATTGGTCGGTTGCAATTTCAGGCCAGCCGTAAAATAGTAATCGGGGAAGTTGAGCATAATGACCGGCTGAATCGTTTCTCGCAGCGAACTGGCGTGAAAGTCGCGGGTAACGCCCACAATTTCGGCTGTTATATCGTTCAGGCCGATCTTTACCCGATGCCCCAGCAGTTTCTCTGGTTTTGCATACCCAAGCGATCTGGCCAGTGCTTCATTTGCCACAAAAACATACCGCCGTTTCTCAAAAGGAACCGTTTTCGAGAAACCCAACGTATCGGCATCGGTAAAGAATCGGCCAGCAGCCAGTTTCATCCCATAGGTTTGAAGGTAATTGGCATCCACCACTTTCACGTTGACATTGATGCGCTGGGTTGGATTGGCGGGGTCGGGATGCATCCCCGTTGTAAAGTTGTTGCGCGAAGTGGGCGCACCAATGGCAAACGAAACCTGCTGAACACCTGGAATCTCGCGGAGCGAATGCTGGAATGCTGCGGTACTTTTATCAACATCGGGTAGCGAAACTGTCACGACGGCATCCCGATTGAACCCCAGGTCTTTTTCCCGGAACAGTTTCATTTGCTGATAAATAACCAGTACACCCACCGCCAGAATAATCGAAACCGAAAACTGGAAGACAACCAACCCCTGGCGAATCCAGCTCTGACTACCCCGCCCCACATCGGCGCGTGATTTCAGCACTTTTACCGGCTTTAATCGGGCCATAAAAAAAGCAGGATAGGTGCCAGCCGATAGAGTAGTCAGCAATGCCAGTGTTAGCACGAAACCGGCAATCATGATTCCGTTGAACGCAATCTGCTTCTGCAAATAGCTGTTGAGTGATGGCAAAACAAGGTACGCTAAGAATATGGCCAGTCCAGCTGAAACCATCGACAGCCAGAATGCTTCGCCCAGAAGTTGCCCCACCAGTTGATTGAACGTAGCGCCAATCGCTTTCCGAACCCCTACTTCTTTAGCCCGCGTTGTGGCCCTTGCTGTAGCCATATTGACAAAATTGACGCAGGCAATCAGCAGCACAAACAGGCCGATAATGCCAAAAACCCACAGGTAAGTAGGTGCTATGGGCGGTACATAGACCGTACCTTCAAAGTCGGGATTCAGGTGGATATCTTCGAGTGGTTGTAAAGCCAGATGCCGTTGGCTACCCGTCTTGTTTTCGTCCGCAAAATACTTCTTCGATACCGTTGCCAGTCGACTTGCGTACTGTTCAGGTTGCCGGCCTTCGGGCAGTAGTGCGTATACACTTCCCGCCGACCGTAAGCCCCATTGCGTAATATCCCAGGACATATATGATTTCAGGGTCTTGTACGACACAATCATGCTCGCATTCAGGTGCGTTTGGGCGGGCATATCGGCCATAATACCGGCTACCCGCAGCATGGTTGTTTGCCCCAGCTTAAATGTTTTGCCAATGGCAGACGTTGTGCCAAAGAAATTGCGGGCAGTACTTTCCGTCAGGATCACCTGATTGGGTTGATCCAGAATCGCTTTTGAATTTCCGACGCGCATGGTCAGGGCAAACAGATCGAACACCTGCGGCTCGGCAAACAACACCCGCTCTTCCGACAGAATTTTGTCGGGCGATAGCACTACGGAGGTGTTCTCTTCGGCGTGGATGCTGGCTACCACAGGCCAGTCTGAGAAATCGGCGCGCATAGCAGCACCAAGTGGATAGGGGACAATTCCCGACTTCTCGGTTTCATTCCCGGTTTGAGTGATTTCGTTAATGCGGTAAATCCGCTCGCCTAATGGGTGAAATCGGTCGAATCTCCATTCATAGTGAACGAACAGACCAATCAGCAGACAGGTCGTCAGGCCAAGCGTGAGCCCGATTAAGTTGATGCCTGTAGTAGTCGGATATTTCGTCAGATTCCGCCAGGCGATTTTTAGGTAGTTTGTGAGCATCGGGTAGAGGGGGTATGTAGAGACGCGATACCTCGCGTCTCCTGACCAGATGATTTATGGCTGACGTATATGCGCCAGGTATGGCGTCGCTACATTATTCCGTTTTAAGCGATTTCACTGGGTTTATTAAAGCGGCTTTTATACTTTGAAAACTGATCGTGGCGAAGGCAATAAGAATCGCCAGGAAACCTGCTAATGCAAAAATCCACCAGTCGACCGAAGTTCGGTAAGCAAAATCAGCTAACCATTGGTTGGCTGCATACCAGGCAAGCGGGCTGGCAATCACAAAAGCAATAATTACCAGTTTCAGGAAGTCTTTCGAAAGCAGGGTAACGATGCTGGCGACCGATGCCCCCAGTACTTTCCGAACCCCAATCTCTTTCGTCCGCTGTTCGGCCATAAACGTCGTAAGACCAAATAGCCCCAAACAGGCAATCAGGATCGCCAGCGCTGCGGCTGTGCTAAAAATCTGCCCATATTGCTGCTCGGTTTTATACTGTTTGTCGTACTGCTCTTCTACAAAGTAGTAGTCAAACGGATTGCCGGGGAATAGCTGCTTATAAAGCTTTTCCAGGTTACCAATTTTAGCCTGAATCTGATCGGTCGACAGACGGAGGGTATAGTTACTGCTAGGATAGCCGGGAAAAATAATCAGCGGCTGAATCGCTTTCTGTAGCGATTCGTGGTGGTAATCGTTCAGAACCCCAACAATTTCGAACTCCTCTCCAAATTTTACTTTTTGTCCTACAGCCGCCTTCGCCGAGGCAAAGCCCAGCGATTTTACGGCTTTCTCGTTGATCAGAATCCGAAGGGCTTTCATCCCTTTGTCGCACATGTCGGGGGTAAAATTCTGACCAGCTGCCAGTTTGATGGCATAGGTTGGCAGGAACCGATCATCAGCATAAGTAATGGCATAGCTCTTTTTTTCGTCGCCGGGTGCTGGGTTCTGGCGGGTAATGCCATCCGCGTTGAAGTTGTAAAAGCCACCCGGCACACTGCCCGAATTGCAATAGGTTTCGACATATGGTAAACGCCCGAGTTCATTGCGAAACGCCGTCCGTCCGGCACGTCGGGCATCGTCGTCACCGACTTCAGCACCTTTGATAACCAGTAGCTGCTTCATGTTCATCCCCAGATCCTGAGTCTGCATGAAGGATAGCTGTCGGTACAGTACGACCGTAGCCACCATCAGCAGAACAGAAATAGCGAATTGAAACACGACCAACCCTTGCCGAACCGACGTGGTAAAGTTTATCGAGCCCCGTCCAACGCTGGCTTTGTTGCTTTTTAAGGCGGTAATGATCGAAAAGCCCGACAGTACAAAAGCCGCATAGCTGCCAGATACCAACGCCCCGATCAGGATGGCGCCCAGACCAACTGCCCATAACTGATTTCCCTGAAAAACGGCCAGCGACAAGTCTTTACCGATCAGGTTGTTGAATGGTCGTTGTAACAGACCGATCAGGCAGGCTGCAACAAACAACGCCAGCAGATTCAGCAGCAGAGACTCGCTGAGAAACTGGCTGATAATTTGTCCCCGATTGGCTCCCACCACTTTTCGAACGCCTACTTCTTTCGACCGTTTCATCGCGCCTGCTGTCGATAGGTTGATGTAATTCAACCAGGCAATCGTCAGAATCAATAAGGCAATCCCGCCTAGCAGGTAAATGAAGCCTAGTTTAGCCTCTGTTGGCCGGTTATCGCTAAGCCCATCGCCCAGGTGCACATACCGAAGTGGCTGTAGTGCGAAAAAGCCCTTCGAATTCGGACGGGCTTTCCGAATAAGTTGCTCAGCGCTTTTTTCGAACGATGCCACGTTTGTCTGAGGCTTTAGCTGGACCACTGTTTGTGAAAACGAGCCCTGCCAGGCATCCAGTCTCGCCCAGTCGTTCCCATTGCGGCCAGCGGGCGTTTCCAGCGTCGAGAGTGAGTAAACCATGTCGAACTGTAAGTCGGAGTTGGCTGGTACATCCGCAAAAACAGCCGTGACGGTATACAATGTTTTGCCAAACTGGTTGTTGAGGGTGAAGGTCTTGCCAACAGCATTGGTATTTCCAAAATAGGTACGGGCTTTGGTGGCCGAAATGGCTACAGTATTGGGTTGACTGAGAGACGATGAACCCGCTACGATCGGAAATGAAAACATCCGAAAAAAATCGCCATCAGCCGTCAGAACGTTTTCTTCCTTGAAGGACTTAAAGGTATTGGCTTTGTCGGATAGGGTGACAATTCCTTTGTGCACTTCCGCAAGTCGGCAAACGGAGGTTACCTCGGCAAAGTTCTGTTTTAAGGCTGGGGCAACTGCCGAAGGGGCGTAGGATTCAAGCGTACCAGACGGGCCATCCTGAAGCAGGACGCGATACAGATTAGGAAGATTCGAGTGAAACTGGTTATAGCTTTTCTCGAAGCTAAGGTATTCCAGAATCAGCACGAACGCCGTGATGCCCATAGCGAGGCCCGCGACATTAATACCTGTGAAGATCTTGGCTTTCCACAGATTACGCAGGGCGATTTTTACGTATTTAAGAAGCATGGTTTTAGAGATTTTTGTAGAGACGCGATCCCTCGCGTCTCATATCCGGATGGTTATTGCTGACGCCCATGAGACGCGAGGGATCGCGTCTCTACATTATTCCGTTTTTAATGATTTAACTGGATTCATCAAGGCCGCTTTTATACTTTGGAAACTAACGGTAACGAAGGCAATCAACATAGCGAGCGTACCCGCCAGCGCAAATACCCACCATTCGATGTCGATTTTATAGGCAAAGTCGGCCAGCCATTTATCCATAACCCACCAGGAAATAGGGCTGGCAATCAAGATGGCGGCAATGACCAGTTTCAGAAAATCTTTCGAAAGCAGCGTGACGATGCTAGCGACCGATGCCCCTAGCACTTTCCGAACGCCAATTTCTTTCGTTCGCTGCTGGATGGTCAGCAACGCAATGGCGAACAGGCCCATGCAGGAGAGGAGAATCGCAATACCAGCAGCCGAGGAGAAAATGTTGGACAGTCGTTGCTCACGTCGATACCAGCGTTCGGTATTTTCGTCCAGAAATGAGCCGATGAATTCCTGTTTGGGAGCAATCGTTTTCCAGGTGGCTTTGATGGTTTCCATCGCCCCCATCAGATTTTGTGGATTTACCCGAATCAGGATGTAGTTAATGGGCCATTTTGACTGCATTTGCAACGTTATGGGCCGGGCTTCCTGGTGTAATGAATACAGGTTAAAATCGGATACAACCCCGACAATCTGATATTCCTTATTATCAGGCTTGATAAACTTTCCTATCGGATTTTTCTCGCACAGGGCTTTGGCCATGCTTTGGGTAATGAGCACGGATGAACTTGAATCGGTGCTAAAGCTGGCATTGAAGTCGCGGCCTTGCAGGAGTTTGATACCCATCGTTTTGAGGTAATCGGTATCGATACGTAACCAGTCGCAGGCAATATCCCGTTGCCCATAGAGGAAGCCAAAAACCATGCGCGATGAGCCGCCATCCAGGCCCGCTCCGATATTTACTGATGAGCCCGAAATGGCTACGATATTTGGCTGATTGGCTAGCCGGGTTCGCATCGTTTTAAGCACATCAGTTCCATCTAATTCGGTGCCTACGGGAACGCTAATGACTTGCTCTTTGTCGAGACCCATCGGCTTTTGTTGCAGGTAACTTATCTGCTGACGGATGATCAACGTGCAGACAATGAGCAGACAAGCGATGGTAAACTGGGTTATAATCAGAGAATTGCGCAGTAGCCCCGGACGACTTACTTTCAACGTTCCTTTGAGTACCTCTACCGCGTTGAAACGTGTGACAAACCAGGACGGGTAGCCCCCTGCAATCAGGGTAATCAGTAGAAAGCTCAAGCCTGTGACCGCTAAAATGGACGGGGTCAGGAAATCGGCTATGGCCAAGTGACTTCGGAACAATCGATTGAAGGTGGGCAATAGACTGTACGCCATACCTAAGCCGATGAACAGAGCAATGGCGCATACCAATACCGTTTCGCCCCAGATCTGCCCGAACAATTGCCCCCGTTGGGCACCCAGCGATTTACGGACGCCAACCTCCCTTGCCCGCGAAACCGATTGGGCAATGGTCAGGTTGATAAAGTTGATGCAGGCAATGGCCAGAATAAACAGACCGACCAGTAACAGTGTAAACACATAGGTCCGGCTGATGCCCATACCGTGGGTCGTTTCGGTATCGAAATGAACATTGAGTAATGGCTGAAATAATAGACTACGTTGGAAGCCTAGTTCGTTTTTGGGCCAACCCTGTTTTTGCCGTTCCTGAATATCGGAAGCAAAGTATTTGTCCATAAACGCTTGTGTACGTCGTTGAAGCGTTTGTGGATCGGTGCCCGGTTTCAGTTTGATATATACATCGTGGTTTCCGTGATCCCAGCGGCTTTTAAATTCCTGATAATCGCCTGCGTTTTCACTACGAATCAGCGCATCGTATTCGAAGGTCGAATTTTTGGGCGCATCGCTTAGCACACCTGTCACGGTGAAGGCCTGCCAGGCATTGTTGAGTCGCAACTGGAGGGGTTTGCCGATAGGATCTTCAGCTCCGAAAATTTCGTCGGCCATTTTTTCGCTGATGACAACGTCGCTCAGGCTGTTCATGGCCGTTTTGGCATTGCCCTTCCGAAGCGGAAACGAGAACATCTGTAGAAAATCGGCATCGGCCATCCGCACATCCTTGTTGTATGTCTGCTCATTCCGCCGGACGCTGGCACTACGGTCGAACCAGCGCGTCACGCCTTCGATTTCGGGGAATTCAGCTTTGAGAGAGGGCGAAATGGGGTAAGGCATGGTAGACCCTTTATCGGGCGAACCATCCCGATTCGACGACAGAAAATAAAGCCGGAATATCCGGTCGGCATCGGTATGGAATCGGTCATACGATAGTTCAAAGGCCGCCGTGAGAAACAACAGCACGCCCGTACCGAATGCTACCGACAGGCCTACGATGTTGATGAGTGTATGCGTCCGGTTTTTCCAGAGGGTGCGGAAAGCAACTTTTAGGTAATTGCGGAACATGATTTTTTAGTAAATTTGGTAAAAACCGTTACATATGTATTTCCCTACTTCAAATCCACTTGTTCTTGCCAACGAAGGTCAGGGCGTATGGGCACCCGCCGATCATCAGCGTATTATCTCCAAGTTGACCATTGGTTTGGGTGTTCTATACCATCATAAAAAAGCAATCCAATTGGAACCCCTGCCAGAGACGATGCTTGATGATGCGAAAGCTAGTCCGGTGCCGGATTTATCACTGGTTGATAATACGACGGATGAAACGCCAATCATTATTGAAGTTTGCAAAACGAATGGGCAAAAGGGTGATATTGCTAAAGTTATCCAACTTATCGATGACGACCTGTATGGCATTCGGGAAGGATTTATTTATAATTACAAAACGCAGCAGTGGTACCGCTACCGCTTTGGCGATGGGGGCCTCATTGCTGAATCATCCTTCTCTGAAATCCTCCAACTAGATCTCAATACGTTTATCTGAACCGCTACGGCGGCCCGGCCGGATTTACTCACTGCGCAAACTCGTTACCGGGTTCATTGTGGCTGCCTTTATACTCTGATAGCTCACCGTCAGAAAAGCGATCACGATAGCCAGGAAGCCAGCGGCTCCGAATAACCACCAGGATAGTTTCGTCTGATAGGCAAATGTATCCAGCCACGTACTCAACGCCCACCAGGCCAGCGGTGAAGCCAGTACCAGCGCGATAACGACTAGTTTCAGGAAGTCTTTCGAGAGCAGCCCTACGATGTTCGACACACTGGCTCCCAATACTTTTCGAACGCCAATTTCTTTCGTTCGCTGCTCAGCCGTGAAAGCCGCCAGCGCAAACAGACCCAGGCATGAAATCAGAATCGCCAGTACGCCAAAGTAATTGATCAGCTTATTAACGACCTGTTCGGACCGATAGAGACTCTCATATTCCTCGTCCAGAAAATGGTAATTGAACGGGTAATTCGGGTTAAATTCTTTCGATAAATGTTCCAGATCGGCAATGGCCTGCTGGGTTTGGCCCGGCCGCGTTTTCACCAGTAAGTAGCTGGTGTTACGAGTATCGAAACACAGAATCAGGGGCGTAATTGCCTGATGCAGCGAGTTAATATGAAAATCTTTCATTAACCCGATTACCTGCCCTTTGCCCGGCCAGAAGCTAACCTCTTTCCCTACCGGATTTTTAACCCCCATTAGTTTGGCAGCTGCTTCGTTGACAAGATAGCTTGTGGAGTCGGCAAGGCTTCCGTTTCGGAAATCACGACCATCCAGTAACTTGATGTTGAGTGTTTTGATGAAGTCACTGCCTACAAACATGCAGGAAATATTGGTTTCCAGCTTAGGATCTTTACCCGGCCAGGTCAGGTCGCCCGATGTGCTTTGGATATTGATGGGTAACGACATGGTGGTGGTAGCCGATGCGACAGCCGGCTTGCGCATAACTTCCTGCCGAAATGCTTCTATTTTTTTAGGCTGAGCGATTTCACCCTCCAAGGGTATATAAACTACATGTTCGCGATCCAGTCCCAGGTTTTTGGTACGCAGATAATTCATTTGTTTGCCGACTGTCAGCATACCGACAATCAGGAAGATCGAAAGCGAGAATTGAAACACAACGAGCGCACGTCGGAAAAAGGCCGGACCTGAACCAAATTGTAAACGTCCTTTCAGGATCTTGATTGGCTGTAACGACGACAGGAAAAGCGCCGGATAACTTCCCGACAAAAAACCGGTGATCAGTAGCAGTCCGGCGATGATCAGCCAAAGCGCAGGCTCTGCCGCGTTGAGGGTCAACTGTTTGCCGAAGACCTCGTTGAAGGTGGGTAACGCACACCAGACCAAGCCAATCGCCAGCAAAGCTGCCAGTAAACTGGTTAGGATCGACTCGCTTAAAAACTGGCCAATGAGAGACGAGCGCATGGCGCCTACCACTTTCCGAACTCCTACTTCTTTGGCCCGTGTTGCCGAGCGGGCTGTGGCCAGATTCATGAAATTGATGCAGGCGATCAGCAGAATAAACAGTGCCACCACAGAGAACACGGCGACGTATCCAATCCGGCCACCAACACTCTTGCCATTTTTATAGTCGCCATACAGGTGCAGGTCTGTGATGGGCTGTAGGGTAGGGCGGGCTGTTTCGAAGTTTTTCCCGGCAAAGCGCGGATAAATGTTAGACAGAGCTGCTTGTGCCTGTGCGGCAGTCGTATGAGGCTTGAGCCGGACGTATGTATAGAAGGAATTATTACCCCATTTTTTCATCCAGTCCTGCTCCTGCACTTTCCAGTTTACCAGCCAGTCGAATTGCAGGGTGGAATTGGCCGGTAGATTGTCAATTACTGCCCCGACTACATAAAATTTATCGTTGTCTAACTGCAACGTTTTGCCGACGGCCTGGCCATTCGGGAAAAATTTCTCGGCGATCTTTCGGGTAATGACAATCTGGTTGGTCTGGTGTAGGGCCGCTTTCGGATTGCCATTAAGCGCAGGTAAATCGAAGACGCCGAAGAAGTCTTCGGTTGCATAGTGCCCTTTTTCCTTCGCTGTTTTTTCGCCGACTTTAATGAGCAGTTCCGGCCCGTAATTTAGTTTGGTAACCGCAGCTATTTCCGGTATATCGTTGGCAATGGCTTCCTGCAAAGGGCCGGGCGTAACCGTGTTGGTTACCGTGTCGCCTTCCTGCGTCGGGAAATTAACGCGCACAAAATGGATGGCCTCGGCATTGGGCAGGAAACGGTCGTAACTCAGTTCATCGCGGACCCACAGACCAATCAGCAAGCTACAGGCCATGCCCAGGGCCAGCCCAAACACATTGATGAGTGAGTAAAATTTGTGTTTGAGCAAGCTCCGAACCGCGATTTTAATGTAGTTGCGAAACATGTATGTTTTGGTTAGATTTGGTATACAAATCGTATTACTTCGAATGAATTACTCACTGCCAGCTTCAATAAAAGCGCTCGTCATGGAAGACGAAATGGGTGTTAATGCACCTATTATCCATCAAAGCGTTATAGCCCGGTTGACTGCCGGACTTTACCCATTTTACCAGTCTGGGCAGATTCCATTTGAGCCGTTGCCCGAAACCATGTTAACGGATGGATATGCAACCCCTGTCCCTGACCTGATTCTTTACGACCATCAGGCCGAGCAGGCACGAGTTATTGTTGAAGTTTGTCAGAATAGTGGCCATAAACATGATACCAACAAAGTCATTAAGCTCATTGAGGAAAATGAGTATGGTATTCGGGAAGGCTTCGTATATAATTACAAAACCCAGCAGTGGCTTCGCTATCGAAAAGGTGATGGTGGAGTAGCCACCGAATCTTCCTTTTCAGAAGTACTCAACGTAGACCTGGGCGTATTTGTCTGAACGTATGCTGAACTACTTCGGTGGCCCGGCAGGTTTGATCGGATTGGTGGAGTAACCAATCCGATCAAACCTGCCGGGCCACCGAAGCGATTATACGTGGAAATTCTCCGTTACCACTTTGCCATCGAAGAGATTGACAATGCGATGGGCAAAACCAGCGTCGTAGGGTGAGTGGGTTACCATGATAATGGTAGTCCCTTCCTCATTCAGTTCACCCAGAAGCTTCATTACCTCTTCGCCATTTTTCGAGTCGAGGTTACCCGTCGGTTCATCGGCCAGGATCAGCTTGGGTTTTGCCACAACAGCGCGGGCAATAGCCGTCCGTTGCTGCTGACCACCAGAGAGTTGCTGTGGAAAGTGGTTGCGTCGGTGCATGATGCTCATCCGCTCCAGCGCTTCTTCCACCCGCTTTTTGCGTTCGTCGGCCGGGGTTTTCAGGTACAAGAGGGGGAGTTCGACGTTTTCATAAACGGTTAGCTCATCGATCAGGTTAAAGCTCTGGAACACAAAGCCAATCGAACCCTTCCGAAGCTGGGCCCGTTGACGCTCGGTCATTTTGGCGACCTCCGTGCCGTAGAAATTATACTCGCCTTCGCTTGGGTTGTCCAATAAGCCAAGTATGTTGAGCAGGGTTGACTTGCCGCAACCGGAGGGTCCCATGATGGCTACGAATTCGCCATCTTTAACTTCCATGTTAATCCCGTTCAGGGCGGTGGTTTCTACTTCTTCGGTAGCGAAGAGCTTTTGCAGGTTAATTGTTTGGATCATAGTTTTTTGTTTTTGACAGGACTGTAGGAGTCGTTGAGAATCCTGTTAATCCTGTCAACAAATTAAAATTCCAGGACTTCGTTATCACCAAAATTCTCGTAACTCGATGTAATGACTTGCTCGCCCGGCTCCAGACCACTCAACACTTCGTAGTATTCCGGGTTTTTACGACCCAGCGTGATCGAACGTTTAACAGCCCGCTTGCCCGACTTATCCACTACGTAGACCCAGTTGCCACCTGTGTCGGAGAAGAAGCCTCCAACGGGCAGTAGTGTAGCTTTGGCAGCTTTACCCAACTCCAACTGAATAGGCGACGATTGCCCCCGTTTGATGCCTTCCGGCGTACCTTTCGGGAAAACCATATCGACTTCGAACCGACCATTTTTTACTTCTGGATATACCCGGCTGATTTCCAGTTCGTGGTTTTTTCCATTGAACTCAAACGAACCTTTCAGACCCGAAAATACCCGGCTGATGTAGTGTTCATCAATACCCACCCGCATTTTAAACCCATTCAGGTCGTCGATCTGGCCGATGTTCTGGCCCCGGTTGATATTTGAACCGACTTCGACATCGATACTCGATAACTGACCCGAAACCGGCGCTTTTACTACGAGATTATCCAGTGTCTGTTGCCAAAGAGCGACGTTTTTCTGCGTACGTTGCAAGGTGCCCTCTAATTGTTTGATCTGGAATTTTGCATTTTCCTCCTGGTACTTCTGCGTTTCGATTTCAATCGTGCGTTGACTCATCAGCCGATCATACGCCCGTTTGGCTTTCAGGTAATCTTCTTCCGAAACGACTTTATCTTTGAAGAGCTTTTCCTGCCGTTCATAGGTATCCTTCGCCTGAGCGATTTGGGCATCTACATCAGCCAATGTTTTGCGGAGGGTGAACCGTTCGATCTGTATCCGCTGACGGGTATTCTGCAGATCGTTGACGAGTCGGTTAGCCTCCGTTTCCGATTGTAAGAAGCTCAGTTTCAGGCTTTGGTTTTCCAGTTTTAGCAGTACTTCCCCTTTCTGAACCATGTTGCCGCCCTCAACCAGTTTCTGCGTTACGTATCCGCCTTCGATGGCATCGAGCCGGATTGTTTTCAGCGGTTGAACGACGCCCGTAACGGCAATGAAATCCTCAAATGGGCCGGTGGTGACGTCCGATACGGTTATTTTATCTTTTTCAACATTCAATTTCGACCGACGGTCGGCAAAGAAAAACGTGTAGGCAAGCAAGCCTACCAGAAGGGCACCGCCACCAAAAATAGCGATGCGTTGTGTTGTCCAAAATCGTTTAGGTAAGACGCGATCCATTGTTACTTAATTGTCAATGAGTGAATTAGTTAATGAGCGATTCAATTCGCAGGCCTCATTGACTACTCTATCCTGTGCCAATAGTCATGCCAGATGAAATGAGGTGTTGATAATCAATAGTTTAACTTTTGTAGAACATAGCCGCTTGTCCGCTTTCGGACGGGTTTTGTCCGATTTTGGGGAGCCGTTAATTGGTTGAGTTATGCCATAATCAATGTCGATCAGCCAGGTGCTTGATACGACCCCGTCAGGCAGTTACTTTACCTCTGCCAGTATATAAGGCGACAGCGTCTGCGAACGTGTAGCTGGATTCAGGAAACCGTATGTAAGCTGGCTAACGTGAAAATACGGAAATACAGCCAGTGTACGAAGTGTGAACCCGCGTTTACCAAGTGAGTCGGCATCTTCGGCTGTTAGAAACACCTGTTTTTTGCCAGAAAGAAGCTGTTTTCGTAAGGCTGAGTCGGTTCGGGCGTAGTAAGTTGGCGCTGTAGCATAGAACTCGTACGACCAGAAACTTCCCCCGCCTACACCTGTGCCGGGTTCATAGAGTATAGTTGATTGGTTGGCCTGGGCAGGCTGTTCATTAGCGTAGCGAGCGGCTGTCATACCCGCCTGATACTGTAAAAATGTTGGGTACAGGAACAGATTCAGCGTTACAGCCAAGACCATCATCGCACCGATCATCCGCCCCAGAAGGCTATCAAGCGATATATGTCGAAAAAAGTAGAACGTCGCCAGGGTAATAACAATAATCCATACGATGGCACTCACCATATGGGCAGGTTGAACAAGCAGTAACAGACCAATCGCCAGCAGGGTAATAAGTAGACCAATGACCGTTTGCCCAATCGTCCACCGACGTAACGCAATGGGTGTCAGCCTGGCCAGATATTGAGCCGTCAGGATAGCGTAAAATGGGAACACAATGTTCAGGTAATGGGGGAGCTGAAAACCCGATAGCGAAAACAGGGCAAACGTGGCCAGCCCGGAACCCAGCGAAACATATTCGGGCAACGCGTCTTTTCGTTTGATAAGCCGCGTTATGGCCTGTCCAACGCTCACATAGAGTGGCAGCGACCAGGGCAAAAACGCCCAAAGCAGCGTGTGTACGAAGAAGAATTTATCGCCTTCGCCTTTGATTGGCCCCGTGTTGAAGAAGCGCCCAAACTGACTGTCCCAAAAGAAGAATTTAACCCCCGATACTCCCGTTTTCCCGAAAACCACTTTTTCAGGATGCAGGTCAAATTGTTGGTATAGGCAATAGATTTCGGGTAAGGTAAAAACGAACGACAAAACAACCGCCAGATACCAGCGCCAGTTGAGCAGTTCGCGCCAGTGCCCTGTCAGGAGCCAGTGAAGGATGAGCCCTGCGCCAATTGGAATCAGAACGAAAACCCCTTTGGTCATTAGCGCGCAGCCTGTTAGCAGCGAACCCAATACCAGATGATAAAAACGACCTTTCAAAAATACCCGGTAGAAATGGTAAACTGCCCCGATGATCAGAGGCATCAGATAAGGCTCGGCCCGGACATCACTATTGGACAGCACGCCATGAAAAGCTGTCAGCAAAACTAGAGTGGCTAGCTGAGCTACCGCTTTTGAATAAGTGAGTCGGGCAAAGCGATACGTATAAGCAACGCTACCCAGAAAAGCCAGCAGAGCCGGGAATTTGTAGCCAAACGTAGTTACTCCAAAAATTCGATAACTCAAAGCGGCAATCCAGAACGGGAAATGTGGTTTATCGAGCCAGTCGGTGCCTACAGCGTAGAGGTTCACAAAATCGCCGGTTTGGGCCATCTGTTTGGCAATACAGGCATACAGTGCTCCGTCGAGTTCCATAATGGGCGGGAAGAGCCCGGTGGCATTCAGGAAGATACCGACGGCTACGAGGGCATAAAAGAGCCGGTCATTTATGGGCATTAGATGGTCACTTTGGGTCATTGACACGTATAGAATGAGGGTAAATGAAAGCGGCTGGCAATCTTTATGACAACGAAATTAATCCGGTGCCATGTGACCGCCTAATGACAATGAATGACCATTTAATGACCACAAACAACCATTCATGACAAATTGCTGGTCAAAGTACGGAAGAAATACGAAATTCGCCCCTGAATCTGAACCGGTGTGCAACAAATCGGCTAATCCATTATCTTTAGTATATGCAAGATGCCAAACTCCTACTGGTCGACGATGACCCCGATGTGCTGCTGGCAGCACGGTTGCTGCTCAAACGTCATGTTGCTTCGGTAGACATCGAGAAAAACCCTGAAAAACTACCTTTCCTGCTCAATAACAACCGGTATGATGCCATTGTCCTGGATATGAATTTCCAGCGCGATGTTAGTAGTGGTCGGGAAGGGTTTGCCTGGCTTGAGCGTATTCTGGACATTAATCCCAAAGCACGGGTGGTGTTATTTACCGCCTATGGCGATGTGGAAATGGCTGTTCGGGCCATCAAAGCGGGGGCCGTTGACTTTGTGCTCAAGCCCTGGCAAAACGATAAGTTCCTGGATACGATCCGTAATGCTGTTGAAGGTGGTCGGGTAGATGGGGATGAATTGACTTCGTCGAACGGTAAAAAAGAGAAAAACGGGAAAGAGGTATCCGATAAAAAATCAGCCAAACAAACCAATATTATCGGTTCGGCCATGCGCCCCATTCTTGAGACTGTCGAACAGGTTGCCCCGACTGACGCTAACGTGCTGATTTTGGGGGAGAATGGTACGGGTAAAGATTTGGTGGCTCGTGCTATTCATGAGCATTCGGATCGCAGCGATAAACCTTTTGTTAGTGTCGACGTGGGAGCATTGACCGAAAGCTTATTCGAGAGTGAGTTATTTGGCCATGTAAAAGGAGCCTTTACCGATGCCCGCGATGACCGGGCCGGCCGGTTTGAAGAAGCCAACGGCGGCACTATTTTTCTGGACGAAATCGGTAACTTAAGCCCTGCTCAACAAGCCCGGTTACTGACCGTATTGCAGCAGCGCCAGGTAACTCGCGTTGGCTCGAATAAGGCCCGCCCCATTGATGTCCGGTTAATTTGTGCGACCAATGCCGACCTGAATGAGCGCGTAGCCGAGCGGCAGTTTCGTCAGGACTTGCTGTATCGGATCAATACCATCGAATTGCATTTGCCACCCCTCCGCGAACGCCCAACTGATATAGGCCCACTGGCTGAATTTTTCCTGAAGAAATACGCCAGGCAATACAATCGGTCGGTGTCGGGCCTGAGTCCGGCGCTATTAGCCGAAATGAAGCAATACCGCTGGCCGGGTAATGTTCGGGAGTTGCAGCATGCCGTTGAACGGGCTGTCATTCTGGCTCGCCCTGAACTAGCGCAGGGAACCCTGTTGGAGCCCACCAATTTTGTCTTCAAAAATGGATCGACAGCCGCATCGCCCGTAAGCGAAACCCTTCAACTGGAAGACATGGAACGGCAATTGATTCAGCAGGCCATGCAAAAGCACCGGGGCAGCATTACCGATGTTGCGCGGGAGTTGGGCTTATCCCGACAGGCCTTGTATCGACGGCTGGAGAAGTTTGGACTTTAGGCCCTCGTTAGGTCTATATTTGTGCCAACGATACCGGTATGGCTAAAGATATATATCATCAGATTGTACGAACAGCTCTTGAATAGAATGGGTGGGTAATTACCCACGACCCTTATCCAATTCGGGTGCTTGGTTTTGATCTGGATGTCGATTTAGGAGCTGAACGAATTTTAGCAGCTGAGCGAGAAACAGAAGGCAAGCTGGAAAAAGTTGCGATTGAAATAAAAAGCTTTCTAAGCCCATCGTTCATGCGCGATTTCCATCAGGCCGTTGGGCAATATACCAATACAATATTTTACTTCGTAGACAGGAAGAGGAACGAACGTTGTATTTAGCGGTTCCAAAAGCTGTGTTCGACCGCCGGTTTGAGCAGCCTGGAGTACGCTTTATTATAGAACAAACGAACCTGCATTTAATGGTTTTCGACGACGAAACATTGACTATAGAGGTATGGAAAAGATAGAAACGTATCGTCAGTATGTATTAGATATTTATAATGATTATGCCCAAATAAAACCTGTTAATTTGCAGGATGTTGATAATCAGTTAATTGTTGATACAGAGCGAAATCATTATCAATTAGTGAGTATAGGTTGGGATAGAAAGCTGTTTAGTTATACCGTTATTTTTCATCTGGATATTAAAGCCGATGGAAAGATATGGATTCAGGTTAATAATACAGACCGTGATATTGCTGAAGAATTGGAAGAAAGAGGAGTTCCTAAATCGGATATTGTTATTGGTTTCCAACCCCCTCAGTACCGTCAATATACTGGCTATGCAGTAGCCTAACTCGCAACGGCTAATCCCAACGCTTTACCAATGGCTTCCTGAGATAGCCGGACTACTTCGTCCGGGGCTTTTCCGGCGGGTTCAATACCTGGTAATACAGTCCATGACATACGGGTAAATGAGGTGAGCGGGAATAAGCCTTTCGGATTGAATCGGCCTGTTCCCTGAATGGCAATGGGAACCACAAGCGCATTGGGCGCGCGTTTGAGGAGCGTAATGACACCTCCAGGCATAAACGGCTTCATCTCGCCAATCGGTGACTTCGACCGGGTGCCTTCGGGGAAAATAACTGCCGAACGATTTGTTTGCTGAATCAGCTTCCCCAGCCGTGCGATTTCGGAAAGGGCTTGTTTGGCATCTTTGCGGTCGATGAGGGCGGCTCCACTTTTGCGAAGATTATAGGAAACACCAGGCGTACCTTTCGAGAGTTCGATTTTTGATACGAAAATGGGCGTGTGCCGACGCAGAAACCAGATGATTGGTGAAATGTCGAACATGCTCTGGTGATTGGCCACGAAAATAATCGGACGATCGGTGGGAAGGTTCGGCTGGTCGTGATAGTGGATGCTGCTGCCGGTCAGATACCAGCCATAGGCAATAGCGGCATTCATCCAGTCGACCACTTTTTTATGGGCTTGCTTGCCAAACACATTAAAGGCAATAACCTGTAAAACGTGGAAAATACACAGCACTAACCCGAAGTACAGTAGGTAGAGGCAACTTAGCAGATAATCCAATACTTTTTTCATAGAGATCAGGACGAACCAATTCGCGCCCTAAAATTAACGATGAACTGATTTTTGTCAGGTAAAAAAACGTCTATCAGACAGATTCAATCGGTTATATTGCCGAACTTTACCCAGTCGTTAGGACAAATCATTCATTTTTTTGTTTATAGTTCATGAGCTTATCAGGCACACGCATAGAGGTGATGCGTTACGTAGGAGAAACCATCGATGCCTCCATCGACCAGTTTTTGAAACCAATAGAAAAGTATTGGCAACCAGCCGATCTGTTGCCTGATACCACCAATGAGTCGTTTCTGGACGAAGTTAAAATGCTGCGCGAAAGCTGCCGGGAACTGTCGTACGATTACATTGCCGTTCTGGTAGGCGATACCATTACCGAAGAAGCCCTCCCTACCTACGAATCGTGGCTGATGGACATGGAAGGGATTGATCAGGGTAACCCGGCCAGTAGCTGGACCCGCTGGATTCGGAGCTGGACGGCCGAAGAAAACCGTCACGGCGATTTGCTTAATAAATTCCTGTACCTGTCGGGTCGGGTGAACATGCACGCGATGGAAGTATCGACGCAGTACCTGATTTCCGACGGATTCGATATTGGCACCAGTCGCGACCCATACCGGAATTTCGTTTACACCTCCTTTCAGGAATTAGCCACCAATATATCGCACCGCCGGACGGCAACGCTGGCCAAGCAGGCTGGGTGCAATCAGCTGTCGAAAATTTGTGGCGTCATTGCGTCCGACGAAATGCGCCATCATAAAGCCTACAAGGAATTTGTAAGTAATATTTTTGAGGTCGATCCTTCCGAAATGATGCTGGCCCTGGAGGATATGATGCGCAAAAAAATTGTGATGCCTGCTCATTTTCTGCGGGAAACCGGCGTAAAATTGGGTGAAACATTCGCTCATTTTTCGGATGCCGCTCAACGTCTGGGCGTGTACACCACAATGGATTATATCGAGATTGCCGAGTTACTGTTACAGGACTGGAAAATCGACTCAATTAATGGTCTTAACGACAAGGCCCAGCGTGCCCGCGATTACCTGATGGCACTTCCTGCCCGACTGCGCCGGGTGGCCGACCGGACGAAAATCCCTGCCCTGGAATATCCGTTTAGCTGGATTGCTGCGTAGCCTATGAATCGGTTCGCGATTGGTATAGCCTGGCGTATGATGGGCGTTGTGGTCCTGACCAGCACGATCACCTACTTCTGGATTCAGGATGCCAATGGGTTGGTTATTTTTTTCTTGGCAATTGTAGGAATCGTCCTGACAGTTAATCTGTACCGCTTCGTAACCAGTCTGAACCGAAAACTGACCCGCTTTCTGGAATCGGTTCGCTATTCTGATTTTGCGGTTGCGTTCCGGGCCGATAGCAATCTGGGACCTTCCTTTTATGAATTGAACGACCAGTTTAATGAGGTGCTGGATGCGTTCCGGCAGGCCCGGGCCGAAAAGGAAGCGAACCTTCATTACGTCAATACCATCGTGCAGCACGTTAGTGTTGGTCTGCTGACTTTCGATGCCTCTGGTCAGGTTGAACTGGTCAATCAGACCGCCCTGCGATTGCTGGGTATTTACCGACTTCGTACCCTAAATGATCTCAATCCGACGCATCCCGAACTGGCTCAGTTGCTCAAAACTACAACAGCCTCGCCCGTACCGACATCCCACCAGTTAGGTGCCGATGGCGAACTATCGGTACGTTGCACCGCCGTTCGACTGCGTGGGCGATTAGTGACCGTCGTGTCGATGCAGAACATCCGTACAGAATTGCAGCAGCGCGAACTCGATGCCTGGCAAAACCTGACGAAAGTTCTGCGGCACGAAATCATGAATTCCATCACGCCAATCGTGTCGCTGGCGGGTACCATGCGCGACATTGTCGAGGCCGATCTGATTCCCCTGGCGACCGAACAGCCGGGTGTTATTCCAAATTATGTGAATGAATCCGTAACGGATCTGCACGACGCCCTGATGACGATTCAGCAACGAGGGGCTGGGATCATGCAGTTTGTGGATGCCTACCGAAACTTTACGACGATTCCCCAGCCGATTTTTGCAGAAGTCTCTGTCGAGCCGCTGCTGCGGAACGTAGTACAACTGGTGCAGCCTTACGCGCCTAAATGCCTGATCACCACATCGGTAGGCTCGCCCAACCTGGCTATACGTGCTGATGTATCGCAGATGGAGCAGGTTTTGCTCAACCTGATCAAAAATGCCATCGAAAGTATGGATGGGATGGACAATCCGCATGTTGAACTGGAGGCCGTTTCGGAGGGACCACATGTTGTGATTCGTGTGACCGACAACGGGCCGGGTATTGAGCCCGAAGCGCTGGAGCAGATTTTTATCCCCTTCTACACCACCAAGAAAACCGGTTCGGGTATAGGTCTGAGCTTATCTCGCCAGATCATGCAGCTCCACGGGGGCAAACTCACCGCCGAATCTACCCCCGGCCAGGGCAGCACCTTCAGCCTGACGTTCTGAAAAAGTTATCATAAATAGTCAGAAAAAGCAAACTAGATGGTAATTAGCTAGCTATGCGCCTGACGTTTATGGTTAATTTAAAGCCTGTTTCTACTCAGCATAAACGACTGAACCCATGATAAAAGGATATATACTAAAGATAAGCCTGTTGGGAATTGCTCTAATCGGTGTTATAAACCTGGTGTTGGCCCAGGCTACTTCACCAGCCTCGCTTTCGGTTGGAGCGGCTAAGGTAGACATAACTCCCGCTCTGAGTGAGTTGAAAAAACCGTATTTCGGTATTAACGACAACATCTACTCCAGGGCTGTTGTCATTAACAATGGTAGCAATACGGTGGCCCTCGTTTCGGTGGATATTGGCGGTATTAACGACGAAATGGCCGACCGGATTCTGGCGAAAATTAAAGCCCTGTCGGGAATTCCTACCCAAAACATTCAGCTCACGGCTACGCATACGCACAGTGTACCGTTCGGGATTAGTGGAGAGGCTTTTGAATCCAAGATTGCTAGCGCTGTCAAACTGGCGAAAGATAAATTGCAACCTGCCCGTGTAGGCTATGGCGAAGGGGTATCGTACCTCAACGTGAACCGCAATATCATCGACCCCGAAACCCGCCGGTGGTGGGAAGGCCCGAATTACGATGGCCCATCCGACAAAACCGTGGCCGTGGTTACCTTCGAATCGCTGGCGGGTAAACCCATTGCCATTTATTACAACTACGCCATGCACGGAGTGATTTCCGGGATGTTCGATAAGGTGAGCGGGGATGTTCCGGGAGCCGCGTCACGGTATTTGGAAAATAATTTCGACGATGAAGCCGTAGCGCTCTGGTCGACTGGGGCCTGTGGTGATCAGAACCCGATCTATTTCCAGCAGACCTACGATTTGCGCGATATTCGCATTAAAGAGTACGCCAAACGAGGTATCGACATCAGCAATAAAATGCCACCCGGTGGCGAAGGGCTGGACCGGAGCGACCCCAAAGTGATCAAACTGATGGAGCAGCAAAAGCAGATGTTGCTATCGATGGGGCAACTGCTGGGCGAGGAGGTGCTGCACACCATGCGGGGTATCAAGCGAAAAATAAGCAACCCCAGCGTGCAAACCGATCAGCGCATCATCAAATGCCCCGGACGCAAGCGGCTGGACGAAGGACGGGCAGGGTATGCAGGTGTGTATGAGGATGCCGATTCGATACCCATTCGGCTTGGGCTGATCCGGGTGGGCGACATTGCTTTTACGGCCGTCAACGGCGAAGTATTCAGTCCCATCTGGACCCGCCTGAAAAAAGAATCACCCGTTGCCAACACCATGATGGTGACGCTGACCAATGGTTTTGCCCGGTCGGGCTATATCCCCAACGATGCGGCTTTTGGTACCTACACCTTCGAAGTCGTATCGTCGCGGCTCAAGCCCGGTTTTGCCGAAAGTGCTATTGTCAATGGCCTGCTCGACATGCTATACGCCAGCCTTCAACTAAAGCCGTGATAGATTGAAGCCTTTGCTCAAGTAGAAGTAATCGCCCAGCGTCCGTTGCCTTTAGATGGGCGGTTGGTGAAGGGCCTATAATTGATTATGTTAACGCTTCGGCTGTTTTTTCGGAATAACTGTCCAACTGCTCTTCTTCAACGATTTTAACAAAAGGCTGATCGGCTAAAAGTTGAATGGCATGATCGTAAGGTCTATACAGTTGACGATTTTTGGGCTGAGCCACCAACACATCAAAGCGGGCGTTATGCTGTTCGGCGTAAGGACGTAAGACCGTGAACTGGCCTACATTAAGCGTGGCTTCTCTTGGTCGTTCTCCAAACCATACTTTGCTATTTCCTTAATGTAATCGTGCTGCTGCATGATCTTATTAAATTGCGCAAATTAACGGAGAATATCCAGTGCTTTTACAAAACTATGGATCAAATAGTAAGGCATTTTTGGATAATATTATCCTAAATCTAAAAGCAAACCCCATCTAGCATTTTAATGGAACAAATTACACTAAGTTAAAAATTACCCTCTTGGAACCAATGAATCCACAAACGTCGGCCGCTCACGTTTTTTAGAGGCCTGCTCATAGGCATAAGCCATTGCCAACAATGGCCCCTCCTGATAAGCTCCGGCGATGAGGGAGAAGCCTACGGGGAGGCCGTGAATAGTGCCCATCGGAACGGTTAGGTGGGGGTAACCGGCCATGGCGGCTGGCGGGCAGAAATAAAAACCGGTGTCGTAGTCGCCGTTGATGAGGTCGATGCAGCCTGCAAAGCCGATGCTAGTGCCGCCAATGGCATCTAGTTTATGCGTCGCCATCAACTTGTCGATGCGCTGGCGCCAGCTGCGGGTTTTAGTCAGGGCTTCGGTGTATTCCTTGCTGGTCAGGTCACCTTTGGCTTCACTGCTTTCGAGCGTTTCCTGCTTAAAGAACGGCATGGCTTTGGCCTCGTTCTGCCGGTTAAACGCAATGACGTCGGCCAGTGATTTAACCCCTGCATTGGCTTTCGACAGGTAGCGGTTTAAGCCGTCTTTAAACTCGTATTGCAGTACGGTAAATTCGGCCCCGCCCATCTCCCGGAGCTCCTTCATTAACTCAATTTCTACGACCGTAGCGCCCTGTTTTTTGAGCGTCTCAATCGCTTCTTTGTACAGATTCACGACACCTTCATGTCCGGTTAGAAACGATTTTTCGATGCCAATTCGTTTGCCTGTCAACGCGTTGGCTTTCAGAAATTGGGTGTAATCGGTTACGCTCTTGCCCCGGCTTTCGAGGGTTACGGCATCGGCTGGATCGACACCGACCAAGGCACCTAACAAAATAGCGGCATCGGTTACGGTTCGGGTCATGGGCCCTGCGGTATCCTGTGTGTGCGAAATGGGAATAATGCCACTGCGACTGACCAGTCCTACGGTTGGTTTGAGGCCGACCAGCCCACAATGGGACGAAGGGGCAATGATCGAACCATCGGTTTCGGTACCAACGGCCACCGCACACAGATTGGCCGAAGTCGCCGAGCCAGACCCTGAACTCGAACCACTCGGATTCCGGTCCAGCACATACGGATTGCGGGTTTGCCCACCCCGGCTGCTCCAGCCACTACACGAACGGCTCGACCGGAAGTTGGCCCATTCGCTCAGGTTGGTTTTACCCAGAATAACGGCTCCCGCTTTGCGCAGTTGAGCAACGACAAACGCGTCCTGAGCGGCTTTGTGGCCTTCCAGCGCTAACGAGCCTGCGGTTGTCATCATCATCTGATCGCCGGTATCGATGTTATCTTTAACCAGTACCGGAATGCCGTGCATGGGGCCGCGCAGTTTTCCGGCTTTTCGCTCCCCGTCCAAGGCTTTGGCCATTGTCAGGGCATCGGGATTTGTTTCAATAACGGCATTCAGTCGTGGGCCTTTTTTGTCGATGGCGTCGATGCGATCCAGATAAAGCTGGGTAAGAGACTCAGAAGTATACTCGCCCGCCTGCATTTTCTGTTGCAGATCGTGAATCGTCAGCTCGTTGAGGGCAAAATTATCGGTAAATGGGGTTGATTTGTCATCTGTTTTTGCCGTTTCCGAAGACGAGCAGGCGGCAAGGGTGGTTGAAACCGAAACCACTGAACTGGCTTTGATAAAGCTCCGACGATTCATATACCAGGCGTAAAAAGTGAGGGCTGACACAAGCCTACAAGTTAACGTATTTTATCACTTCGATTCTGAAAACTGGATAAAACGAACCATTCGGTTTTGAGAAAACGCCGTGTCGGTTAGTTGTAACCAACACGGCTATATACCGGAAACAGTGGAAATTTGGATTAGAAAGGGCTGCGAATAGTTAATGATTTTGCAATGGCCTGATTGGTCTGCAAATCTTCTGAGTACAAAATAGAGCAACTTGACTCTATAGCTGCTGCGATAATAAGCGAATCATAAAATGAGTACCCGTACCGATTGGCAATTTTAACCACTTCACTAATGGTTGTTTTGGAATTTTGATGAACGATAAACTCTCCTGTTATTTCGTCTAATACAGCATTGATTTCTGACCAGCCCTTCTGAAATTTACGGCGTAGCGTATTGGCTACTTCTTGTAATACCTGCGTCGATATCGTACGCCCGATCGGGTTTACCGCCTGTTGAGCTTTAACTTTCTTGTCAATCTCAGTAACCGTATAACAGTAAATCAGAACGTTGGTATCGACAAAATACTTATCGTTCATTCGCTTCTTCGCGGTTAAACGTGAACCCTGACGTATTTAGTTGGGTGGCATTAAACGTAGGCATCGTTTCTAACCGATTGGCGTTCTCGCCCTGGTCAGCTCGTTGGATACGTACAAATTCAAATCGCTTCAGCAATTCGGCCAGAAATTTCCATTCCGAATCTTTTACCTCCAATACTACTCGCATGATAAATCATATATCGTATAGGCATACAAATTACAATAATTTCTCACGACTACGCCAGATTTCCTTTCTTAGTGGTGTACACATGCTTTCATCTGGTATAGTGAGGCCA
The DNA here is from genome assembly GCF_002056795.1 of Spirosoma aerolatum. NCBI lineage: Bacteria > Pseudomonadati > Bacteroidota > Cytophagia > Cytophagales > Cytophagaceae > Spirosoma > Spirosoma aerolatum. The sequence continues at coordinate 1,343,574 of NZ_CP020104.1, forward strand.
GTTCTCCGTTGTTTGTGATTCTGAAAATCGGATAATACGAACCGTTCGGTTTTGAGAACCCGTCCCGTGTCGGTTAGTGGTAATCGACACCACTGTAGCTGGCGGGTTTGGTCTTTGAATGGTTAAGAACCAACAAGAAAACATAACGATGGTACGACCCCAACGGGGTCGTACCATCGTTATGTTTTCTTGTTGCGTGTCGGAATCCCTAAAAACAAAGATCGAGTGGCATCAAAGACACCACTCGATTCTGGTTGGGTAATCGATTCAACTTATCAAGCCAGCGCCTTCGAGAACAACCCTACGCGTTCGCGGAGAAGGTAGCCGCTGAGATCGGTGCGGAGATTGCCGTTCAGATTGAAAATCCGTAAGTCGGCAGGGAGATTTTCGTATTTGTCTAAGGCTTTCAGCCAGGCGTTGCGGTCCAGATACGGAGCCAGCAGGATACGGGCTTGGTTCAGAGCCCGATGCTGCCGGGGCGACCAGATGGGCCGCTGCCGGTACACAAACCCCTGGCCATTGAGCAAGTCCGATAACGACTGAGGGGGAGCCATCGGAACCAGTTCGGCCAGCAGGTATAAACCTAATTCAACGTTCAACAAGCGGTTGGCCACCATTCCTGGCAGGGCATGCCGAAACCGAAGGCGAGTCGCCAGTGGCTCCTGCCAGCGTAGTAAGCTGGCAAGGGCCGGGCGGGTTGCGGAAGCGGTGGTGAGGAGCGTGTTCATTGGTCTGTTGTTGTTTACTGTTCTTGAATCAAATTTCACACACTCAGAACGTAATCTTTTTACGTTGTTCTGAAAAGTTTTAAAAATTTTTCGCTCCTTCCGCTCCCTATCTATTGCAACGACGGTCGATACGTCGGGAAGTTGTAAATACGGTGCTTGCCATTGCTTTGAATAGACCAGTTTTCCCATAAACCGATGACCAGCATCCACTGCGAAATGTCGGCCTGACGGGCTTCGTAGCCCCGCTCACGCAGGAAGTTTTTAACATCGAGGGTGGTGGTGCTGCCTTCGGCCAGAATGAGTGCTGTAGCGGCAAATCGAATGGCCAGCGGTTCGAGTTTTTTGCGTTTGGTTTTCATCTTACGACTTGATTCTGACGAGGTAGCGAACCGTACACTGCGCCTGGTTGTAAACAATGAATTCGTTCTTCTGGAGGCTGATGCCCTGTTTGGCAAATACCGAATTGTAGCTCGGATCGATTCGTTTCAGGGCGTTGGCATCCAGCGACATATGCTGTGATTCGTGCTTCGTAATTTCCAGTTGATTGCCCACGTGGACTTCGTAAATAGCCAGATACGCTTCGCGTTGCCGCCCGTTGGCCCACACGGACCCATGAAGCGAAGTGTAGTTGAGCGATTTGCTGAACTGGTCGGCGAAGTAGATGCCATAACCAAACATTTTGCCCGTGATGACGGCGTTGGCTGGCCGCAGTACCAACCCCGTTTTCAGAATCGACAGCCAGTTTTCGCTTCGACTGCCGTGCCAGAGCGCCACTGTTTTACGGTTGGGCTGTTGCCCGACATAGGTATCGAAAGCCGCATCGGTCACGGCATGGCGTACACTGAAAGCGGCATCGAACTTAGCGGCATCCGACCCCATCATGCGTCGGATATGCATCAGAATCGTTTCATCGCTGACGGGTTCGACGGTCAGGTTCATCGACTCCAGCAGGTTCGGTTGTACTTCTTCCGGGCTGGTTGGTTCCGGTGCTAGCTCAACCTGTGCACGCATAACGTCCAGCGTTGATTGTTCCTCCGCAAGCTGATCGTGCAGGGGTTGTAACTCGCTGGTCGACTGGGGCGTTTCGCTGACCAGATGATTCCCTACGTGGGTCATTCGGCGTGGAATCACTTTGAACAGGTCGAGGAGTTTGGCGTTATAGACCTCCGTATCCATGCCCGGTTTCAACAGGCCAGCCAGATCGTCGAGCAGTTGCTGGGCGGCTTCGACCTGCCTGCGCGTTACCTGTTGAGCCGTTACGACGTAGTTCTGATAAATCGACTGGTTGGCTAGATCCAGCAGACGGCTCATCAGCGTCCGAACGGCCAGGTTCGGAATGGTGCTGGCATCAGTTGCCAGGCTTTTCTGGGCGTAGAGATGAGTCTGATCTACATATCCTTTCGCCACTTTCTCGCGGAATTTTTTGTCCCAATGCGCCATCGGGTAACTAACCGTAGTCCGTATGCCACCCACCCGACCATAATGCACAGTGAACGTACCATCATCGTTCTCACACATTTCGTAGTATTTGTTATTATTTCCGGCCGTAACCATAATTAACTGCACGGTCCGGGTAACCGGAGCAGTGGCGTCGATGGGGTCAGGCGTTGTTGTGTCGGCAGATGGTACTGGTGTGGTTGGATGAAAAGGGATGGTCTTGCCGGATAGGCTTGAGCTAGAAGGACCCCATACCCGTTGTAGCAACTGGTTCAGCATCATGATCGTGTTAGATAGTGGTCATTAGTAGTCGTTACTCGTCATTGGCTGTACGTCACTCCTGGCCATTAGATGGTCATATACTCGTTGGTGGAAACCAATTGCACCTCAGCAATCAATGACAACGAATGACTACCTAATGGTCAGGAATAACATCCATATTACGCCAGCATCTTGCGTAATACGCCCAGTCGATTGCGGGAAAAGCCAACGGTTTTCTCGGAGAAATGGCTGCAGTCGCGGCTGAGATCATAGGCTAACCGATGCCCTGGGGAGGCTGCGTAGGCCTGAAGCAGGGTTTGCCAGTGGATGTAGTTGGTAAAGTGCGCGAGGAGCAGTCGGCCTCGATTGAGGTATTTTTGCTGACGGGGTGTCAGGGTTGAACGAAGTTCGTCGTCGGGTTGGAGTAGATCGGGCAGGGCGGTTGGGGGCGCTGTCGGATTTACCTGCTGCAATAAAAACAGGCCGAGTTCGAGATCAACTAATTGCCGGGTCGAGAGCGACGGGCGGGCGGTATAAACCGGAGTTTCTGTGCGCGGACGTGAGGTATGAGTCATGATTGTCTAAGTAAATGTCCGATTCAAAAATATACCCCCAAAAACGTAATCTATTTACGGTCTGCTTTTTTGTTGAAAAAAAATGTCAGTAGCTTCGCGGCATAAAAAAATGTCATTTCCTTCGTGTCATTCATGGTCATTGAATCTGTTTTAACTTTCCCTGATCAATTCATAATGAGTTTTTTTGTCATCCGACGCAGGAGGGATCTTCGGATCTGAGTATTATTAGACTTACCCGAAGATCCCTCCTGCGTCGGGATGACAAAAAAACTATTGGCTCAAACGGTTAAATAGATTCATTAGGGATTATGGCTTACAACAATGTATGACTATTAATGACAATCGAATGACGCATAGCAAATGACCTCTACTGACAACAAATGACTAATCACTATGCCCATCACCCGCTCGGCTTTCCAACGGTACCGACTCATCGACGAAATCATTAGCCGCTATCCTCGGCGGTATTCGAAGCAGAAGCTCTTTGAGCTTTGTCAGGATAAATGCGGTATCCGGTCTATTTCGTCGCTTGAGAAAGACATTCAGCGGATGCGCGAAGATCACGACGCACCTATTGCCTACGACAAACGGCTGAACGGGTATTACTATACTGATCCGCAGTTCCGGCTGCTGAGCCTCATGCTTACGCCCGATGATATGGATGCGCTGGAACAGGCGCGCGAAGTGCTGGCCGCTACGCAGGGGGCTTCCGTAGCCGACGAACTCGACAATGCGCTGCAACGAGTTCGGCAGAGTCTGGACATTATTCGTGAGGTGAAAACGGATGCGCCTACGCATCGGGTGGTGTATGTCGAAGAGAAAATTCTGGGTGGGAATCGTCAGTATGTACCCGTGTTGATTCGGGCCGTTAACCAGAATCGGCAGGTGGCTTTTCGGTATCTCAAGCACGAAGAAGCGGTGTCGATGACCAGTCAGGCGCAGCGAAAGGCGCGGACAACCGCTCGTAAAGAAACCAGTCTTGTCGTGCCCGAACGCCCTAAGCTTCGGATTCTGCACCCAATCCTGCTGCGGGAGGTGGCCGATAGCTGGTATGTAATTGGCTACGATGCCGCCAGCGGAAGCGAAAAAACCTTTGCCCTCGACCGCATGAGCGAACTCGAACTGCTGGACGATCCCTGCGATGTGCCCCCGGCTGTCTTAGCCAGTGTGAGTGAATTGTTCGAGCATATTTATGGCATCACAGACAGTCATGGCCCGGTTGAAGAGATCGTGTTGTCGTTCAGTCCGTTATTCGGACGATACGTGAAAGCCAAGCCCATTCACCAGACACAGGAAGTCCTGAGCGATACCGAAACCGAATGCGTTGTGCGGCTCCGGCTGGCACCCAACCGCGATTTGCTCATGCACTTGCGCAGCTATGGCGAACACCTGACTGTTTTGCAACCCGAGAGCCTTGTCAGAGAAATTAAAACATCGCTGGAAGCTACGCTGGCGAATTATTCAGGCTGGCGTGATACGCGATAAGTGGGTGTGTTGATAAGGTGAATAATAAAACAATAGCCAAAGAGCAAAGCAAGTCATCTGAAAAGTTGATGACTTGCTTTGCTCTTTGGCTTTATTAAAAAAAACATATATAAATGTGCTGTATTTGTTCAGTTTTAAGAAATTATATGGTTTTATATTTATATATATAAATGTACTTTTGCATTTATTAGGTGTATATATCCATTTGCTTGAACTTTTACACTGTTTAAAATAAAACACTTAATTGCTACCAACTCATTACGCTAAACTAACTATGTGTCTCCTTACATTCGCGATTAAGAGAAGAGTTTTGACATGGACTTTAAGCTGGCTATGTCTCATTGCAACGTGTGCCCAAGCTCAAGATAACTATGTGGTAAGAACGGCTAATTCGGCATCGCCCACTACTAACAACACGTTGGTCGGACCTGATGCAGGGAATCTAACCATGACAGGAACTTCGAATTCTTTTATAGGAACTTCTACGGGTAAGAACAACACAACGGGTAGTTATAATTCGTTTGTAGGAGCTTGGGCGGGTTTGAATAACACGTCAGGTAACCGTAATTCGTTTTTAGGATACCATTCGGGCGTTAACAATACAACGGGTAGTAATAATTTTTTTGCAGGTTTTCAGGCAGGTTTTTTTAATACGACAGGCGATAATAATTCCTTTTTAGGGGCTTGGTCGGGTAATAACAATACCGTAGGCACTGGAAATTCTTTTGTCGGATACACTGCTGGGTACACTAACACGACAGGGTATGCTAATTCCTTTTTAGGTGTTTCTACTGGTTATGCCAATACTACAGGATATAATAACTCATTTGTAGGCTATAATGCAGGCTATGCCAATACAACAGGCTATCAAAATTCCTTTATCGGGTCTTATGCAGGCGCTTCTAATACCGGGGGGGCTTATAATTCCTTCATAGGCTCCTCTGCTGGGTTTTACAATACAAGTGGCTATTTTAATTCATTTTTCGGCTTCTCCGCAGGCAATGCCAATACAACAGGTTATCAGAATTCATTTTTGGGATCTCATGCAGGTAATTATAATACAATAGGCGATTCGAATTCCTTTGCAGGTTATCGGGCAGGTTATTCCAACACAACAGGTGATAATAATTCGTTTTTAGGAGCCTATGCTGGCAATTCCAACACAACGGGTAGTAATAATTCGTTTTTCGGTTACCGGGCTGGTCAGAACAATTCTACAGGTAGCAATAACATTATTATTGGCCCTCAATCAGGCACGGCTATTACAACCAGTGATGATAATGTACTTATGGGTTATAACGTCCAAGCGGGTGATGGGACCGGCGGGCATCACGTCATTATCGGTGGAGAAGCCGGGGCTGGACAGTGGGCAGGAGTGAGTAATACCCTGATTGGGCATCAGACCCGTGCCGAATCGGTAGCCTTGCACCATGCCACTGCTGTTGGGGCGGGAGCCACTGTACGGGTGAGTAATGCAGTAGTGCTGGGGAATGAAGCGAATGTGGGCATTGGTACCAGTTCGCCTACCGCCCGGCTACATATCCGTAGCCCTCATGAGCACGAATCAGGGATACGTCTGGAACAATTGACCAGTGAAAGTCCGGTTCAGGCAAGAACCGACAAGTTTCTGAGTGTTAATGAGCGAGGAGAGGTCGTGTTGGTTCACTATCGTTTACGGATTGATCACCCTAACGAATGGGCAGATCGGGTGTTTAGAGCTGATTATAAACTAATGCCTCTTTCGGAAGTGTTTAGTTATGTTCGGCAGTGGGGACATTTGCCCAGAGTCGTGTCCGCCGAGCAAGTAGCTAAAGAGGGGGTTGATTTAACGAAGTTAACAGCAATACTATTAGAGAAGATTGAAGAACTAACCTTGTATAGTATTGAGTTGGAGAAAGCTAATCAACGTCTACAACAGAAGCAACAGCAAGATTCACAGACTTTGGAGACTATTCGGCAGAAACAGGCAAAACTAGAGCAATTACTCAATCAGTTAGTGAAGAAATAGCTGATGAATAGTGAACTATATATAGGGTAGATAAATAGAAGTTATGGCTCTGTTTTTCGATATTGTTGCCGTAGACGAAAATCGATTGAAACCGTTGCCGTTGTAGCTAGCAAAAATGCAAGAGGGTTGAAAAATGCAAATTATGTAATATGAAGTGAAATTGAACTGATCTAGGTTGCCTATGCCCACCTTTACTACTATCCTGCAAAAATTCGGCGAGAAAGGCGATAAGACCCGCTGGACGTATATCGAAATACCCATCGCCGTTTCTGATGAACTGAAGCCCGGCCAGAAAACCAGCTTTCGGGTGAAAGGAACGCTGGACAGCTACCCGATCAAACAAATTGCGTTGTTACCCATGGGGAAAAGTGCTGCACGTCTGGATGGGCTGGAGGGTGGTTTTATGATGCCCATCAATGCATCCATGCGCCGGGGGATGGGGAAAGAAGACGAAGGGCAATCCATACGCGTAACCCTCGAAGTGGACACCGACCCCATACCGATCTCCGCTGACTTACTCGACTGCCTGGAAGATGATCCCGTCGCGAAAGCGCATTTTCAAACACTCAGCCGGAGCCATCAGACCTATTTCTCAAACTGGATTGACGATGCTAAAACCATCGAAACCCGAACCAAACGACTCACCCAGGCTATCACCGGACTCGCCATGAAACTGAATTTCGGTGAAATGATCCGGTATTTTAAACCGGGATTACGCTGATTTATAGATTTAAACAGATTTTGTAAAATTGCTTCCCAATAGGTGTGTTTTTGTCATCCCGAGGAACGAGGGATCTTCGGGTGAGCGCATTGAATAGCCAGTTCGCGAAGATCCCTCGTTCCTCGGGATGACAAAAACGCTATTGCAGCATAGTTTAAATAGGTTTAAAACCTGTTTCCATGAATCAGCGTAATCCCGGCCGCGCCGGCGGTCCGGTCAAACTAGTTAAACGGAATCGTCAGTTTTAGGCAGATATTTCGGCCCATGCCGTACATGCCCAGATGGCCGTTAGGCGATTGGGTGAAATACTCGAAATACTTCAATCGGCTCAGGTTCGACTGGTAGGCTGTATCGAACAGGTTGTTGATCTGAAATAGAAAGCGCAAAGCCGGTCGGTCGCGCCCAATGTGAATCTGGCTATCCAGGCCGAGGTTTACCAGCGTGTAGCCGTCTGTTGGCGTTTCAGTGTCGTTCAGGCCCAGGTATCGATCCTGGCGGGCATTGTGATCAACATCCGCTTTAACCGTAACATCAGATAACCACCCTCGTTTGATAGGCAATTGCTGACTGACACCTGTCGAAATGCGCAGGGGGGGAATAAACGGCAGGTACTCGCCCTGCACACCCGCATCCGTATAACGTGCCCCCCGGTTATAGCCGTAAACGACAGCAATGGTATTGTCGAACGTAAAGCCCTTCCAGGTAGTGGGGTGGAGGCTAAACTGGGTTTCGAAGCCGAAAAGCTGAGCCGACGACTGCTGGTATTGAAATGTTTTGTTGCCTGGTACAATCACAACGGGTTCGCCTTTATCATCCACCAGTTGGGCCAGCGAGATGTAGTTCAGAATGAAATTGTTAAAGACGCTGACGCCGAAGTTGACATCCGGGTACGTAGCGGTCAGGCCAATGTCTTCCTGAATACTAAACTCCGGCTGGAAGTTCCGGTTGCCAATGTACACGATGTGCGCACCGGGGTCCAGGCCGTTCGAGGCAATCTCGGTAATGCTGGGAGCACGATACCCTCGAGCAATATTGGCTTTCAGCGATAGGTTGTCCGAAAACTCATAGGTCAGGCCCAGGCTGGCCGAAATTCCGGTAAACGACTGTTTCAATTGAGGATATTGCAAGGTTGCCCCCGCTGTATCGGGAAGAGACACACGCTCATCGAACCCCGTTTTCGGATTGGTACGAACATAAAAATCATCACCCCTCAAACGTCGGTTATCGTAGCGAAGTCCCCCACTTAGGGTTAATTTATCAGCCTGCCATTTCAGAAAAACGAAGGTTCCGACATCGAACAGGTGATAGTCGGGAATGGGAAAGGCGGTTCCGTTCTTGTTTTTGTTGGCCTGATACATGCCGTTTACACCAAGCGTAGTGGCCAGGTGCCCAACGTTCGGCAGATTATAGCGCAAGCCATAGTTCAGTGTATTTAATCGCACGTATAAACTGGGCTGATCGACCTGAGTGGGGTGGCTGTATTCCCGGCGAACGTTCTGCTGGAAAGCCAGTAAAGCATCAATCTCACCATTGCCAATCTGGTAGTGGTTGTTGGTATGCAGCCGATAATGCTGAATGTGCTGATGCAACGGGCTGAGGTGATACGAGGTTAACTCGCTGGCCGGAACAATCGGGCGGTGCTGAATGTCGTCCTGGTCGGATTCAAAAACCTGTTTGGTAAACTGACGTGTCAGCGAATCGCGGCTACCATCGGGTATGCCCTGTAGATTGTCGTATAGCGAGGCTCCAAAGCGTGAGTAGCCCTGATGCCCTGAATAGCCTACCATGGTTGTCAGCGTGCGTTCTGAAAAGCCCGTATTGTACACTCGTCCGTCGATTTTATTCTGATAATTGGTAGCCGCCCGGATAGATCCCCGGAAATTCCAGGCCCAGCGTGAACCACCCGACGCCAGACTGATCGATTCGCCGAGGAGCCGATTATTGGATTGGTATTCGGTTACAAAGCCGACCTTGAGCTTGCCCTCCGTATCTTTGGGATACACCGGCATCATACTCACTACTCCGGCCAGCGCATCGGAACCGTACATGAGGCTGGCTGGGCCTTTGATCACTTCCGCCCGTTCGATGTTGTAGTTATCGACTTCAATACCGTGTTCATCACCCCATTGCTGGCCTTCCTGTCGAACGCCATCGTAGAGCGTGAGCACCCGGTTGTAGCCTAGCCCCCTGATGAATGGCTTGGAGATATTAGGCCCCGTTTTGACGGCATTCAGACCAGGTGCATTTTTGACCAGTACATCGATGATATTGCTACTGGCCGTGCCTTCGATAGCCCGGTGGGAAATAGCCAGAATGGCCACTGGGTTTTGTCGAAGCAGCGTACCACGCGTTACGCCCGTTACCACCACTTCGTTCAACGCATTGACAACGGATACTAGTGTGGAGGTATACATGTCGGTTCCAGGCGTAACCGAAATGGTGTCTGACTTGAAGCCTACGCACGAAATGATAAGTTTGTGCACCAGCGTATCGGCCTTAATAGACAGCGAAAACTGACCACGAGCATCCGTAATGGCCCCTTTGCTTTGTCCAACCAGCGTTATGTTGCCGAACGGAATTGGTTTATGGTTATCGGCATCGGTAACGGAGCCACGAATCAGGCGAGTGGGCGTGGGTTGCGCGTAAAGTAGTCCCTGGGTTAGCCCGAGGAGTAATAATAGGAAACATGCTTTCATTCAGGATAGGATCGTTTGGTTGAGTAATTCAGCCTTACTCCTGACCAACCATAGCGTAAACGGCAAAACGAACGTATCGAATCGATACCGTCTGTCAACGTCTAGCGTTCCTTAGTGGTAGCAGGGAGCGAATAGGCCAGTAAAACACACAGCAACGCACTGATGTATAGATCAATAGCGGCTATGAATCAGGAAATTACCGAACGACGGGAGGGCCTCGATGCGAGAAACAATAGAAAAGCGAATACGCATGGAACGGTCGGCTCGTAAGCAGAAAAGTCGAGTACAGATGCGTTCGCAGAAGAAACAGAAAGACAAAGAAACTGCTGATGACTATAGGCAGATTGGCCGCCAGATCGAGCAGTAAAATCTCCTGAGCCGTATGCGTGTTGGGCAGTATCGGGCCTTTGCCAAATGGCCAGTAAGGGTGAGCGTGAACAATCAGCCGACCATCGTTCAGTCGGTGCGCGTGGCGAAACACAACGCCGTTGAGCCACATGGCCAGAAACAGGCCAAGCAGTATACGGGCGATGTGCAACCGATGCGTATGGAGCCGATTGAGCATTAACTACTGGTAATCAGTGTGTCCAGAACAAATATACAAGCGCTTTGTCAATAAGGTTTAGACTCGCCTAAAAAAACTGGTTTATGTTGATTAAATTGAATTTAAACCTTGAAAATTACTACTTCCGGCGAATTTAGACAGGTAACTCTGCTGAGCGTCCCCAGTGTTGTAACTCATCTGCCGACCATAGTGATGGGAAGAATGTGCGTTTCTGTTGAACAGGGGGCAGGTAGGTTTGCCAGTTGGTGCCACCCGTTGCTTTGATATCTTCCGGCTCTTTATGCAGATACTGCACCGCTGACCGAAGGTGGGCCAGCTTCCAGCGAATATTTACCCGCCAGTCGTACTCCCGAAGAACATTGACCAATTCGGTCGAAGCCTGACCGGATGACACCAGGTGAAGAAATCGATGATTCAGGTTTTTGGCTTCGTAATCTTCGGCTAGTCGGATCAGGCTGGCTTTGTAGTGCTGGTCAAACTGCCGGAGTGTCAGCGTTTTTTGCTGCGTAGCCAGTTCGGTGGCACCGAGTTTCCAATATAAATACTCATACAGGTCGCTCACGTAAGCCGGATATTCGGGAGCCGATATCAATAAATTCCGAAAGTCAGTTGAAACGATTTCAATTTCGCGAAACTGCACCGACTGGAATCCGCTGGACGGAAGCAGTGCCATCCGAAATTTCAGAAACTGTTCGCGCTCCATGCCCATAATCATCACCTCAAATGACTCTTCAAGCAACTTGAAATACCGATTGACGCGCTGCATGCGGGCAGTGAAGAAGCTAGTCGTTAAGGGCTCGGCATGGGCAATCTGGGCGATTTCGTGCCGGACTAGCTTGAAGTATAATTCCGTAATTTGATGATAGGTAACAAAAATCAACTCGTCGGGATAAGCCGTTTTAGGATTCTGTAACGACAGCAGGGTTTCGAGATGAATATAATCCCAGTAGGTCAGGTAGTCGGCTTGTAGTAACCCTTCGAGGTAGGAGGTCATATCCTGCCCCATAGCCGCAAACTTCTGTTCGAGCTGGGCGAGTTGATGGCTGAGCGATTCGGTCATAAGCGTCGGTTGATGAATTGGCTGTAAAGGTCGTAAGCAATCACTTCTTTGCGAACTTTGCGTTCGCCTTTACGCACGTTGCGTTTGGTAAACCACTATGAACGTAGAAAACAAAACCATCATTATTTCCGGAGCGTCGCGGGGCATTGGCCGGGCCACGGCTCTATTACTGGCTCAACACGGTGCCAACGTGGTTGTAACGGCCCGAAACGCCGACGAACTGGCCGAATTGGAAAAACAGGCTACCGAGGGTCATGTTCGGGGCCGTATCGTAGCCGTTCCCGGCGATGTGTCGAACGAAGCGGACATGGCGGCTGTCGTAAAAACGGCCATCGACCAGTTTCAGCACATCGACGTGGTGATTAACAATGCAGGCTATGGCGTTTTCAAAAATGTTGATGAACTCACCGCCACTGAATGGGACGACCTGATGGCGACCAACGTAAAAGGAACCTTTCTGCTCACTAAAGCTGCTCTGCCGTATCTGAAGGCGCAAGGCTCTGGCCATATCGTAGTAGTAGCCTCCGACGTAGCCAAGCGGACGTTTGCCGGTGGATCGCTCTACACCGCTAGTAAGTACGCACAGGAAGCATTTACAGGCGCGTTGCGGAAAGAAGTCCGGTCGTTTGGTATTAAAGTAACGGGTGTATATTCGGGGCTGGTCGATTCGCATTTTCACGCCAAAGGGCACGGTCACGAAACCTCTCAGACCTGGCTCAAAAACGAAGATATGGCCGAGTCGATGCTGTTCATCGTCAGCCGCCCAGCGCATGTGGTTGTGGATGAATTCATGATTCACCCGTTGTCGCAGGAGTATTAAAAAAGGCGAGAAGAGTATAAATTGGCTGTAGTCCTAACCACTGCCAATTTATACTCCTTTTCGTCCTCTATAATGTATACTTCAAAGCCAAATTTACAATCCGCCCTTCGAGGGGTGCCCAGATGGGCCGGAAACTTGGTTGATTGACGGGACCGGTCACGACGGTTTCATAATTAGCCTGTTTGATGTTGAACAGGTTTTCGGCGTTCAGCACTAGCCGCCAATGGTCGTTGTAGTGGTATTCGGCAGCACCGGCGAAGAACCAGTAATTTCGTACCTTCTCGTTGTTGTAGAGGTATTGCGTACCGACGTAGCTGCTCTCAATGCCGAATCGGAAGTGTTCATTCTCCCAGGCAACGGTGGTCGAAAATTTATCCTGAGGAGCCAGCGGCAGATATGTGTTGTCAGTGGCCCCGTCGCGCCGGGCGAGGGTGTGATTATAGCCAAAATAGAGTTCATAAGCCTTGTATTCGAGCCGGACATAGGTGTCGGTGCCCAGGCTGAACAGGTTGTACGGGGCATTGATCAATTGCGTATAGGCTCCCAGGTTACTGGATACGCTGGCAAAGGCCGATACCACCGGCGAGTTGACGTAAGTGTAATAGAATGCCTGATCGACCTGTATTGAAAAGCCACTTTCGAAGGTTTTTGAGTATGCAATATCGATGTTCGTTCCAACGGATTTCTCCGCTTTTACAGCGTTTATATCAATGGGCAGCAGTCGCGGGAAAATCAAACTGACGCCCAACTGACCCGGTGTTTGATTGACAAACAGATTCGGTGTTTTATAGCCTGTTCCAACACTTAGCCGCACAGTCCACGGATCAGATGGTTTGATTTTTACCGATAACCGGGGAAGCACGAAATTGCCAAACGTGTTGTGATGGTCGAAACGCAAACCTGCCTGTAACGCTACCTTGTCCGATACCTGATAATCGTCCTGAACAAAGGCGCCAACGGTATTGTAGGTGTAATCGACCAGTCGGGTGCTGTCTGGGTTCTTTCGGAAAGCTTCGACTGTGAGGTTAGCCCCCATAATCAACTGATTCTTGCCAAAATGGACCAGATCATTCGCTTCCAGGTAAACCGACGATTGCTTCCCATCCGACAGCTTTTGGTAGTCGGTATTTTGCCGATGGAAGGTGCTCAACGCGCCCTTGACCGTCAGTGAATTAGTTTCGGATGTATTGTGGCTGGCATCAAAATCAACGGTATGGCGTTGCAGGTCGGTAAGGTTCTTATACGCATTGGGCTGAGCTCCTTCCAGTGCAGGCAGGTACCCACCTTCGCGGTGTTCGGTGGTGAACGTATAGCCAACATTCAGCCGGGTATGATCAGACGGGTTCCAGAAGAATTTGGGGTGAAAGTTGAATTGTTTGATCTGGGGACTATCGGTGTAGCCATCGCCGGTTACGTCGACAGCCTGTTGGTTGGTGTAACCCGTAAAAAGAGTGAGGCCAGTTTTGCCGTACCGTTGCGAATAGTACGCATTCAGGTTCGTTTCTTTCAGATTTGATCGGTTAAGCAGGGCCGTAAATTCGGGTGTTTCGGATGTTGGTGATTTCGACACGATATTGATCATGCCGCCAATAGCCCCGCCACCGTACAGCGTTGACACAGAGCCTTTCACTACTTCAATCTGTTTGAGGTCGAGGGGGGGATCTGCAATACCCCCAGATTACCCGAAAAGCCTTCGTAAAGCGGGAGTCCATCACGCAGAATCTGGGTGTACTTCGGGTCAAGACCCTGCATCCGAATGGCCTGGTTGCCGTTTACGGCTGAAGTTCGCTGAACGTGAATGATCGAAATGTCGCCTAGAATGCTACTGACGTTTCCCGGTACAACGGCACTCTCTTCGTCCATATCTTCCTGCCCCAGCACTTCTACCTTAATGGGTAAATCTTCAATGCGTGAGTTGGTGCGGGTTGAGGTAACGGTTACTTCATCAAGGGATTCTTCTTCGCTGTGCAATTGAAAAACCAACGTATCGCCCCCCATTGAGATGGGAAAGGTTTTGGTTGCATAGCCAACGGCACTGACCGTAAGGGCGGTAGCACTGGTCGGGAGTGTGGGCATAGCGGCAAAGCCATGTGCATCGGTAACGGTACCTACCACAGGTTTGATGGCCGTTGGGGTTCGAATGGTAGCCGCAATAACGGGTTCGTGAGTCAGGCTATCTTCGACCCGGATAATTCGCTGACTGAAAGCGGGCAGTATAGCTAGTAGCCCAACTAAAAACAGGATGAGTTTCTTCATGATTGGCTGTATTTCCGGCAAGTTTCGGAAGCAATTATGAAGAGAATTTGAAGAAACTGAGGAACAGACTAGGCGTATAGATGCTGTGCCAGCCAGATGACCATATGGGCAAAGGGAACCAGCAGAAACTGGGCTAATATGGTTCCGACTAAACGGGCCAGTAAAACCTGAATAATATACCGGCGGAAATAGCCAGTGCTGTGTTGTCCAGCCGTTACTTCATCGGCCAGGAGCGCAATGTCTGGGTCGACAAAAAGTACCATAATAATGGTGGCAATTCCATTGATGAGGCCCGACATAGAAGCCGCCGTTGCCCGTAGGTCGGGATTGATATAACCCGCATATAGTGTCGCCAGAACACCTACGGTGATAATGGCGTTGGCCAACGCATTCAGCACAAGTATGCGTATCGGAACATTGGGTTTTTGCCGAATGGCCTGCCAGTTGGCAGAGTCGGGCCATTTCAGATGTTGAGGAAGTGTTCGAACCGTTGATAGGGATAGACTACGAACGATTAGTTTGCTGAATGAACGATGGTGGTAGTAGGTCTCGACCAGTCGCGTCATCAGTCTCTGAAACGATGGAAATATTAGGGCACCCGTTGCCGTTGCCAGTGTGGTAAAGGCAAGTATCCACCGAAAATCCGCAATCTGGTCGAAGCGGCCCGACTGAATGTTTAACTCAACTGTTTTAGCCAGCAGTGGAGCCTGTAATGTATTGGCCAACCGGGAAAAGAGGGCCATGATATTGAATAGGGAGAAGGATACCGCCCAACGCAACGTTTGAAGCCCTACCACCCGAACGCTTAACGACAGAGTAGCGACCAGATGAATCACGAACGTGAATAAGGCAACTAGTAAAATTTGGGAACTCATGGATTAGAAGACAGGTCTCGTTTGGCCCAGTCGAGTCGGAACCGCACCTGCCGATATATCCAGCGGCTCATTGAAAGGTCTGACTTGCCTTGGCGAAACAGACGATAGGCCAGCCAGTTTTTTCGAAAATACCAAATCGTTTTAACAATGTTGTTCGATGTGCGTTTTCTTACCAAAGAAAAATAAGTCTTCTCGGCAATACTCGGTGGCATTTTTTTTAACCGTACCCCGACATCTGAGGGCAGGGTTAGACGGAATTCACTCTCGAGTAAGCTCAACGCCTGCTGAATAGGGTACTTAACATTGTATTGCTCAGCCAGGTCGAGTAAGGCGTGCCAGTCGATGGAGAGGTTTGGCTTGGTATAGATTACATAACTATCAGCAATCCAGCGAATGGCAGGTTTTTCACTCCAATCGTAGCCATGCACCAGATTATGAAAGAGTTGGTGAGTTGGCGATAGAGCATGGGTAAACTGATTATTGATCAGTTTGAGTGGCTGACGAGCTTGCCAGAAAGGAATATCGGCGTTAGCGTATGCATGCTGATACAGCAGATTCCAGTGCAGATCGACATCCACATTGTTGGCATCCCACAGGTGCATGGCATGAAGGACATGCCGATGCTTGGCCTCAAATAGACTTGATTTCAGTGAGAGGGGAGGGGCTTGAAGAGCTTGCAACGCCTGATCGGTTTTTGCAGTAGGGACCAGCACATCCAGGTCGTACATCAGCCGAACGCCCATGTCTTCGTAATAGAGCAGTGAAAGCGGAATGCCTTTGAGAGCAATGGTGTCAATACTATTCTGATGCAGAACGTCGATCACCTGGCTCATTTTGAGCAAAAACCGTTGATTGCTCATCCAAGTGTATCGGTAAATACCCCGCAGGTGTGCTACAAGTGGATCGCCAGACTTTTCAAGGTTACGATAAACGAGGGGCATCAGTCGTTGTGAGTCGCCATCGAGCGGATCGAACAGGCTGGGCAACAAATTGATATTAGTAGGAATAAACTGATCCAGCCCGCGTTCTTTTTTCCATTGTTGCCAAAAGGAAAGCGCTTCTTGGGCTGGAAAAAGGGCAGCTTTCAGCAAAAGAATCTGTTCAGGCTGAATAGCAAATTTAGGGCTGTTGACTGCCATAGGGAGTGGACGAATGGCTTGCACGTCGATCAAGGGCGGCTTTCAGGATGTGAACAAATTCTTTCTGGTACTGCTGCTGTGAGGCTAGCCCACTCCGGTGTAATCGGCGGAATGTTACTGTATCGGGGAGCATGATGTATGGCAAACCGGCTTCTTTGGCACGCATAAACCAGTCGATGAAATCGCCAGTATGGTATACGGTACTAAAAAGACCCGTTTTCTGAAAAGCGTTCCGGCGAATCAGCATTGTTTGTTTCAGCCAGCCCGGTTGTGGCTCCGACGGACAGTGAATACCTGCCTGAACCGCTAAAGGAAGATCGGGGCTAATAAACTGCCGAACATAGCCAAAGCAGGCATCTACTGACGGGTTCGTTTGCAGGCAGGTAACCTGCTGTTGTAATTTATAGGGTAGCCAGACATCATCGGCATCCAGAAACGCAATCAGATCACCTTCAGCCAGGTCGATGGCTTCATTCAGGGTGGCGGCTACCCCCCGGTTTTCGCGCGTTTGCAATTGAATCAATCTATGCTGGGCATACGGCATCAGCTTATCCAGCGATTGATCCGTAGAGCCGTCGTTGATCACAATGATCTGTTGTGGCTGATACGTCTGCGCCAAAACCGATTCGATACATTCCGTGATGTAGGGTTCCGCATTATACACAGGAATCACCACACTGACAGACAGGCTCATAGCTCGTTAGGGTTCATAGGTTGCCGGAAATCAGAAAACTGCGGTAGGGTCTGAACGCCCGTTTCGCTTCGGCGTCGGTCGAGCGAGTATTTGATCGCCTTGAGCAGCGTACGTTTAACCAGATCCTGGTCGCGGGTGTAGTTGGCACTGTGATGGCGATAATACAGCATGATATCGTCGGTAGTGCGCATATGGACCCCCTGCTCTTTGGCCCGGTTATACCAGTCCAGATCTTCCCCAATTTTCAACTCCTCATTGAACAGGCCAATGCGCCGGAATACGTCCGTTCGAAACAAACCGGCTCCGAGCAGTATATTCCAGACGGTCTGGGTCTGGTCGGGGAAGTGGAAGCGTTCGGGATTCGATCCATCCAGAAAAACGTACTGGGTTTTTCCAAAAACGACATCCAGCGATGGGTCTTCCTCAAATAGGGCCAACTGACGTTTTAGTTTATAGTCCGGGTACAGATCGTCGTTGTCGAGGAAGGTAACGAACTGCCCGCTTACAAACGAGAACGCTTTATTGCGGGCAGCCGCAGGCCCTTGGTTCTCCTGTCGGACGTAGCGTATTCTCGAGTCGAAGGACTGGATAATCTCGGCCGACCGGTCAGTAGAGCCATCGTCGACGCAAACTACCTCAACGGCATCAAGGGCCTGTTTCAATACACTCTCAATGGCTTCGGCCACAAAACGTTCAGCATTATATACTGGCATGATCACGCTAACAAGGGGCTTCTGCATAGGTAGGTAGCGATTGTAAGGTAGAATAAATAGCGTCGGGTATCTGCGCTAAGTCGGTGCCTGTTTCCAGCCAGAAAAGAGGTAGCTGATGCACTAAACGAGTCATTTTCTGGAAAGTGCGCTGATCGGCCCGGAGAAGGGCCAGCGTAGAGGGAGCCAGTGCTTTCAGCGCTTCGGCAGGTGTTGCGGGTCGAACGGTCGTCTGTTGGCTGCCCGTAAACTGAGGCAGCATAATGGCTTTCAATGGAAATCCCTTCGTTACGATATTGGGGTAATGCTGATGCAGATAGAATTGCAGTTTCTGACCGGGCACTATGGGCTGGTCATCAGCTAATGACTGAAGCACAGGGAACCGGCCAAGGTTTTCAGGTTCTAGTTTAGCAACATTATACAGACTGTGAACAAACGGGTCATCCAGGTCAATCATCACAAAATCATCACCAGCATAGTGCAGTCTGCTTTGCAGACAGGCCAGTGTGCTGGTCGACTTGCCTGAGCCACCACGACCCGTCAGCAGTACCCCACCGCTTGGTGTACCCACTGCTCCGGCGTGTACCAGTACGTACCGTTCCTGATCTTCAAACCATTTATGCAGTACATAGCGAAACGGAAAGCTACGTTCCCATTCCGGTAATGAGGCAAAATCAGTGCCCCACACAAGGGCTAGTCGCTCGGTATGGGCAATCCAGGTAAAGACCCCTGTATCCTGCTGAAAGGTGCCACTATAACCCGCTGCCAGCCCATGAATTACACCATGCCCATCGGTTTGTTGCCAATTCCAGCATGGCTGAGGAAGCATGATGCCGGAGGTTTTATGATTGACAACGTACACGGTTAAGCTATTTGGTTGAGCGGGGCTTTTCCGATGGCTAATCGCTTTTGTGAAAAAATCCTGATTGCTTTCGCCAATGAAAATGACCTGTAAGGTCAGATCGCCAAAGCCGAATGAACGAGCCGATACTTGTGGTTGAACCGATCGGCAACGATCGGCGACTAACTGAGTAAAATACGCTTCACCAGAGGATAAAGTAGCGGGCTGGTTATCATCTATTTTTTGATAGGCCATCCTTCAACTGGGCTAACGTCGTGTATTGGGTCAAGCGTCAGGAGGTCCGCCATATCGGTATATATCTCCAGCACTGGGGGCGTAAATGGTTTGGGTATAGTACAGGTTGGAAGGGGCGACGTTTGCGACTGTGGGCCTTTCGTTAGAAGTGCTTCATTTACGAGTTGTTCGAGAAAGGTGTTGATTGGTTCGCTAATAACCGCTTCATCAGTCGAATAGGCGTTTGCCAGATAGCTAAGAAGGATATCCTGAGATGCCCCTGCTTCAAGCCCCTGCCACACAAGGGCAGCCGATCCCCGAAGGCTGTAATAATTACCCCGACTCATATTGACGATAATTACTTCATCATCAAAATGTTCACTGACAATGGCAGGAGAAATACAGTATTGATTGGTCTGCATATAGAAGAATAGGTAACGGTAGTACAGTGTAACCAAACAGCTTTTCGATAGACTTCGTATATAAGAATTATATCAACTAGTATGCTATTTAAGGCGTTAACGCTGCATTGTGAGCAAAAATCGGACAATCTGGCTAGTAAATACCAATAAATGTATGATAATTTATACTGCAGTAGCTTAAAGGTATATTAAAAAGGCTGATTAGTAGGGCGTTAACGCTATTTCCAATCGATTTGAAAACAGTGAAAAGCCTTCGACGAATCATATGTATACTGAATTGCCAACTTGTAACGATCACAGATTTGTTTGATAAGCGCAAGGCCTAAACCGGTCGAGTCGGGACGGGCTGGGTTTTTGACGAATCGATTGAAAAGCTGACTGTCTGCAAAAGGAAGTGGTTCGCCTGTGTTCCGAATGCGTATTACATGATCGCTCAGTTCAATACGAACCAGGCCATTGGGAGCGCCATGCCGAACGATATTTTTAAAGAGATTATTCAGTAAAACACCAGCTAATTGCGGGTTCATGGCTAGTTCAACATTGGGGCGTATGGCTCGCTCGACAGTCATACCCTTATGCTCAAAAAAAGGCATGTACTCATCGGTGTATTGAGCTATTAACTCGCTAATATTCAGTGGTTGTCTGGTTGCAAACTGGTCATTTTCGACTTGAGTAAGTAGCAGTAGCGACCGATTTAGCTGACTCAATCGGCTCAGGGCATCGGTAGCCCGTTGTAAATGAACATGCTCGGCCTCACGCAGATTATCGGATTGCATCAGTGTGTCCAGCTCGGTCAGGGCAATGGCCAAAGGGGTTTGTAACTCGTGCGATGCGTTTTCGGTGAACTGCTTCTGTAGAAAAAATTGCTTCCGTACGTTCTGTGTTAGCGTCTGTAGGGATTGGCTCAGTAGATCAAATTCCCGAATCCGGCTGTCTGGAAACAAGGGATTGGTGGCCTGCTCCAGTTGAAACTGCCCAAGCTGATGGATGGTGGTGTAAAAAGGACGCCATAACCGACGCGACAACCCCAGGCCAATCAGTACTGACAACCCCATAAGCAGTAAAAAGCTCCAGATCACTCCTACTGATATGATTCGGGCCAATTCGTTGAATTCGTAATACGCCTGGCGAACTCTTATCTGATAGGTTTTCCCACGCTCCGTAACAATCGTTTTTACCTGCCGGACTGGCGATAGCCCAGTAGAGTCCAGCGGGTTTGGAAGCATGAGATCCGAAAAGATCGGGCCGGAAAGCTGTGTCGGAGAAATGCGTTCGACATGGGGATTGTCGTCCCAATCGGCCCGTAAAAGGGCATCAGGTGTCAGCTCCCGGAGTTGTTGCTTTACCTGCTCTACCTGATTCATCAGGATTTCGTCGACCTCCCGCTGAATGGTTCGGTGAATCAGGATGTAAAAGCCAACTGAGCCGATCAGGGCAACGACAAAGGCGGAAAGTAAGAGGTAGCGGGCGGTTTGACCAAGCAGGCTCATAGTAGACGTATCGAGAAAACATAACCTGCCCCGTAGCGCGTCTGAACATAGTCGGGGCAACCGGCGGCTATTAGTTTCCGGCGTAGATTTTTAACGTGCGTGTACAGAAACTCATGCGAGTCAGCAGCATCCATGGCATCGCCCCAGATATGTTCGGCAATCGCTGATTTCGAGAGAATACGGTCGGTATTGGTGACAAAGAAAAGAAGTAGTTCGTATTCTTTGCTGGTAAGTTTAACATCGACGTTCTGAATGCTCACCCGTTGTTGTTCGGGCCAAAGGGTAAGGTCTCCTGCCCTTATGCACGCCTGTCCACCAAACAATCGTCGGCGGAGTACCGACCGTAACCGGGCATTGAGTTCAGGTAGGTGAAACGGCTTGGTGATATAATCGTCAGCTCCGGCATCGAGGCCGGTCAGCTTGTCGGCCAGCGCATCCTTAGCGGTTAGCACAATGATACCCGCTGCCGATTGGTGCTGTTTGAGTTCACGTACCAGATCAAGCCCATTGCCATCGGGTAGCATCAGGTCGATCAGTACGCAATCGTAGTCATAATCATTCGCTTTGGTGGCTGCCTGCCGGTAGGTTAAGGCTGTTGTAACGGTATAGCCTTCCGATTCGAGGTAATGTTGTACCGATCGCAGCAACGCCGGTTCGTCTTCAACCAGTAGGATTTTCATGAACAAATGTAAGCGCGAAAGAGAGGTAGTATGGAGGTATGATGTATGATATAGGATGTATAAGGCAGATTGCCGGGAAGCCTGCATCCTATATCCTACATCATACCTCCTACATCTCTTAGCCTATTGGCTCCATTCGGTAGGGGTGCGGTCCCAGCGATGGGCTTTCAGTTCGTGCAGAAGCTCGGGTAATAGGCCAGCTCCATCGCTGGCTGCACTATTGGCTTCTACATTCCGAATCTGCCGCATGCCGGGAATGGTGGTATGCACGTCGGGATTGCTCAGGATAAACCGTAAAGCCATTTCGGGCATGGTCATCCCGGATGGAACGAGCGGCTTGAGGGCATCGGCATGATCGACACTGCTGTTGAGGTTTTCGGGGACGAAATAGGTGGAACGCCAATCGTTAGCTGGAAACGTTGTTTCTTTCGTAAATGTGCCGGTTAGCGTACCTTCGTCAAACGGTACACGGGCAATAACACCAATGTTCAGTTCGTGGCAAAGAGGAAATAAGTTGTCTTCGGGGTTCTGATCAAAAATGTTGTAAATCACCTGAACGGCATCAATCATCCCGGTACGGAGGGTATTGAGGCAGTTGTCGGGTTCCCAGCGATTGACCGAAACACCCCAGGCCTGTACTTTCCCCTGCTGTGTAAGTTTGGTGATGGCTTCCTGCCATTCGTCCTGTTCGGCCCAGCTATCCTCCCAAACGTGAAATTGCTGCAGGTCAATGGTTTCAACGCCAAGATTCTTCAGACTTTTTTCCGTGTATTCAACAATGTAATCAGCCGGAAAAACATCGTTCAGGTTAAAATTGGGCTTTGAGGGCCATTTCCGGTTTTTAGGCGGAATTTTGGTAGCGGCATACAGTTTCTGATCAGGATGAGCCTTCAAAAGCTGCCCCAGAATTTCTTCGCTGACACCATCGCCGTAGGCCCAGGCTGTGTCGAAAAAATTACAGCCCAATTCGACAGAACGTTCCAGCGCCTGCAGTACTTGCTGCTTATCGGAGCCGGTCCATCCTGCCAGCCCCCACATGCCATAGCCAATTTCGGATATCTGCCAGCCTGTTCGGCCAAATGTTCGGTATTGCATAAAAGTTTTAATTAAACACGGAGACGCGGAGAACACAGAGTTTTTATGATCGGCAATAGCCGCCGGGTATATAAGATTAATTGTTAACTCGCTTACTGAAAAAACTTAGCTATCATTGAGATTAAGTACTCTCTAAAAGCCCAGGGCAAAGTTCACGATGAATGTCAATACAGGCTTTATAATTTTGTTGGTAAGTCGATTATAAGTGAGTTCATTCATAATTAAGGGGGGCGTAAGACGAAGTGTAGACCCTAAAAGCATCGCTTTTGAATGAAAATAAAAACGCTGTGATTTCTGCATCTCCGTGTTTAAACCCAAAAAAATATGCTTGTACGAATTGTTCGGATGACGTTTCAGGAAGATAAACTTCCCGCGTTTCACGCTATTTTCGATGCGTCGAAACATCAGATCAGGGCCTTTCCGGGGAATACACACCTGGAACTGCTGCGTGATCCCAACCATCCGGCGGTGCGGATGACCTATAGCCTTTGGGAGTCGGCCGATGCGCTCGATGCCTATCGGCAGAGCGAACTTTTTCGAACCACCTGGGCCGCAACCAAAGCCTTGTTTGCCGAGCGGGCGATTGCGTTTTCGGGTGAGCAACTGGAAATGGTAACCCATTGACAACGTGAGTAAAACTCATTAGCTTGTGTCTTCTATGCCTACTTGATTCATCGCCTTGATTGCCTATGCTTCGTCAACTTGCTACCGTTTGGTTGATGATCTGTCTGCTGTTTGGGCCGACAGTAGGAATACATGCACAAACAACCACCACGACCCTGACCGGCTTTGTTGTCGATGCCTCGACGGGTAAGCCAATGCCCTTCGCCAATGTGTATGTCAATGGCAGCACACGCGGCACAGTCACTAACGAGCAGGGCGCTTATACACTCACCGGGGTTCCGCTCGGTACAGTCGAAATTGTGGCCTCATTTGTCGGATATCAGCCGTTGCGAAAAATGCTACGGCTGGAAGAAGGGCAGGAAAACAAGGCGCACTTTCGACTAAAGTCCAGTGATCAGACGTTACTGGCCGTTACGGTTCGGGGCAATCAGAAAAAATGGGAGCGGCACCTCAAACAGTTCAAGCGTCAGTTGCTGGGCGAACCTTTCGCAGGGCAGTGCCTGATTATCAATAGCGACGCGCTTAGTTTTAAGGAAGAAGCCGGTGGCCATCTTAAAGCAACGGCGTCCGAACCGATCCAGATCGAAAATCAGGCGTTGGGCTACAAGATCTATTACGACCTGATGTATTTCGATGCGACCAGCCAGAAAGTCTATTTTGCCGGAACGGCCCGGTTCGAAGAATTGAAACCCGCCGACGACCGTCAGGCACGACGGTATCGGCGCAACCGCATGATTGCCTATAAAGGTTCTACCCGCCACCTGATGGCCAGCCTGGTCGATAGCACGTATGAGCGCGAAGGGTTTCTGGTGTATCAGGAGAATATCGGCGTTCCGTTAGCCCGCTCCATAAACAATCGGGCCATGCTGGCGGGGTCTATTTCAGCGGGTACAACCAAAGGCCATCTTCAGCCGATAACCATTAAAAAATTGATTCAGCCGGGGAAATTGCCGTTTGAACGTCGGCTGGTCTCTGCTTCGCCGTTGATCGTCTTTTATACCTACGCTACTTCCAACTACTCGCCTTATCTGGATGCTCGCTATGCCTACTCGGAGATTAAGCTGCCAGCGGGGGAGTTGCTGATGACGGTCGATGGAACCATTACATCGCCCAATGGTATGGAAGAGTATGGGTCGCTTTCGGAAGATCGTTTGTCGCGGTTGTTGCCTGGCGACTGGCAACCTGCCAAAACCGATGCCGATCCGACTGTAGCTCCGGTAGTGGCACAAGGTCGATTGATGCCTCCCGATGCCCGGTTAGGCCGTATTGCCAAAGCCTTTACCGATAAGTTTCAGAATCTGGCTCCCATTCTGTATCTGCATACTGATAAGCCATTCTATGCCACCGGCGACCGGGTCTGGTTGAGTGCTTATCTGCTCGATCCGGCTACGAATCTGCGCCCGCTGGGAGAAACGGCTATGCACGTCGACCTGCTCACATCGGATGGCAGGCCGATTCATCACCAATGGCTAAAAGTTACTGACGGCCGGGCCACTGGAGATTTCAGGCTCTCCGATACGCTGACATCCGGTGCCTACCGACTTCGGGCTTATACCGACGAAGACAATGGCCAGCATCGGCCCGCTTTTGAGCGTATGATAGCCGTTAATAACCTTTTTCAGAATACCTTATCGAAGGCCGAAACGAATGTCGCCAAACCGTTGGACGTACAAATCCTGCCCGAAGGAGGGCGCTGGGCAATCGGCTTTCCGGCCCGGTTAGGCATCAAAATCGTCGATACCAATGGAAAAGGGGTATTGGCAACAGGCCGGATCGTCACAGGCGAAGGCACCGAAGTCGCCCGGCTTACGGTCAATGCACTCGGCATGGGTAGTTTCATGATGACTCCCGAAGCCGATAAGAAATACTATGCCGATGTGCTTTATAACAATCAGCATCAGATGGTGCTGTTGCCGCCGGTCGAATTGGGCGGGCTGCTTCTTGCTGCTGATGCCACCACCGATACCACCCAGCTAGCCTTGACCATTACGTCGACAACTAAGGCTCCGCTGGATTCGGTATATATTCTGATTCAGCGACAGGGGTATCTGGTCGATCAGCGAAAAATTCTGTTGCAAAATGGGCTAGCCCGTGTGAGCTTACCTACCGAAGCCCTCCCAGCGGGCCTGCATCAGATTACCCTGTATGATGCGACCGCTCGCCCACAGGCCGAACGGCTGGTATTTATTCCCGACCGACTACCGCCTATCCGAACCCTTATTGGTCTGAATAAGTCGCGATACCAACCGCGTGAACGGGCTATTCTGAACCTGAATCTGAGTGAAGATGGATTGCCGTCGCTGGCTTTCCTGTCGGCCTCTGTGACGGATGCCAGCCAGGTACCTGACGATACCGCTGAAGCGTCGATCCAAACCCATATGTTGCTGACGGGCGAGTTGCGGGGGCGCGTAGAGCAGCCAAATAGTTACCTCAAGGATAACACCCCCGAAACCCGACGGGCACTGGACGATTTACTGCTAACCCAGGGCTGGCGACGGGTGAGTGGAACACCATCGACCGAACTGCTCGGTGGGGTGTCGGTAATGGGCCGCATACTTAACCCGAAGAATCAGCCAATTGCCGGGGCACAAATCTTTTTGGCATCAACCGTACCGGGGCAATCGTTTGTGAAATCGGCCGGAACAGATGAAAAAGGACGGTTTCGGCTGGGTGGTTTAGCGATTGCAGACACCGTTCAGCTTATGGCCCAGCTTACCGACCATCAACTGAAAGATTTACCCGAAAAAGAAGCCCATTTTGTACTGGAAGGGCCCGATGTGTCGTGGGATGCTGATACGAACAGGGTATTGCCCAACTGGACTGCTTTGCGGGGGCAGTTGGAGGCTGCCCGTATCCGGCAGGAATCCGATAACGATCTGTATCGCGACAAAGCGGCTAAGTTGTTAAAAGCGGTTACGGTGAAAGCCCGTCGGTTCGACGAGCGGCCTGATGATGTTCAACGTCGGAGTTTGCACAACAGTGCCGATGCTACGCTTGTGTTTGACGAAAAATCGCCCCCGTTTGCCAACCTGTACGAGATGATGCGCGGCCGTGTTGCTGGGGTTACGGTTACGCAAAACCCAATCAATGGCAGTTATAAGGTGAGCATTCGGGGAACGGGCAGTTTTGTGAGTGGAACCACTCCGTTGTACCTTATCGATGGTATGAATGTTCAGGATATGGACGGAACGGGTCTGTTGCCATTCAATCCAGGCGATATAGAGCGAATTGAAGTGCTGAAAAATGCAGGCACGGCTGGTATCTATGGCGTTCGTGGAGGGAATGGGGTCATTGCGTTTTATACGAAACGATTTCGGCCCGGTCAGCAGAATAATGCTGATAAAAAAGGCATGAAACCGCTCCAAATCATTGGCTATCCAACTGTTCAGCGTGAGTTTTATGTGCCCCGTTATGAGGCAACCGAAGCGCCTTCCGGTAAGGTCGATCGTCGGGATGTACTCTACTGGAAACCAATGATGCAAACCGATAGCCAAGGACATGCCCAGGTTATATTTCCGCTATCGGATGTGGTTCAAACCCTTCGTATAACCATACAGGGTGTAACAGCTACTGGCCGACCCGTTACAGCCGTTGGATTGCTTCGGGTGCAGTGATACCGCATAAGCTCTGTTATTTCGCCCAGTCGGGTGTTGGTGTGGTGGGGTTAAAGAGCTGATTGCTGTAATACTCCCTTCGATTTCGTTTGTCTCACTCTTCACCACCTATCGGTATCGGCAGGGCGCATACACACCTACATTATGTGGATTCATCAGGGTTACATAGGTCCCATTTGTAAAGTGATTTGTTTTGTGGAGCCGCATAAGCAAACAGTACCCCGCTGAACCAGAAGACGTATAGACTTAGCCGAAGGAATGAGGCTGTACTCAGAAGGTCATCACATAAAACTGGCAAAGGAATGACTGCCCAAACTCATGCATCGGACGCTGATAGGTCGGGGTAAACCCATGTCGTTCGTAAAACTGCATCAGCTTGGGGCGGGTTGCATCCGTTTCAAGCTGCAGGGTTTTTATCCCTCGTCGTAAGCATTCGGTTCGGCAAAAATCAAGGATGGCCGCAAACAGGTCTTGCCCTGCAAACGCTCGGCGAATAGCAAGTTTGTGGATAAAACCGGATGTATTCGAAGGAACGTCGGGCCAATAAAGCGGGTCTTCCCACTGTAGAATAAATACGGCGGCTGGTTCTGAACGAGTACCGCCAAGCTGAGCATACATCACATAGAGGTTACCCATTGTATACATGTCCAGCAGATTGTCGGCAGTGAGCGTATCGATTTCCCAAAGGGTTTGATCGCTATCGACCAGCCACTGCCCCACTTCGCGCAGGATGTCGATGGCGAGTTCGGGCTGGTCGTTGCGGAACAGAAAAGCCATTGTTTAGGAACGGTGTATGGTTTATTGGGGGGAAGATACGATACAGTCTATAACGATGCTTAACATTTACGTACGTTCGTGGTTAAGCAGGTATGAAAAAGCTAAACAAAACCATTCTATCGCCATTGGGTAGCGGCCTGCTGGGAGCCGTTGCCCTTACGGTCCTTCATGAGTCGGCCCGGCGATTGATTCCGGCTGCACCCCGTGCCGACATTCTGGGGATGCGTGCGATCAAAAAAGTGATGGATACGGTTGACGAAGAGCCCCCCGCCGACGAAGAGCTGCACGACTGGGCGTTGGGTGGAGACCTCTTGTCGAATACGCTCTATTATAGCCTGATTGGCTTGTCGAAACCGAAAGATGCCGTATTGACCGGAGCTGCCTTAGGACTGGCTGCGGGGGTTGGGGCGGTTGGGCTACCCGGCCCCCTGGGACTGGGAACCACTCCAACGCAGCGCACTCCGGCTACAGCAGCTATGACTATTGGTTGGTATCTGGTAGGAGGACTCGTAACGGCTGGTGCTTATCAGGCCCTGCGTAAACTAAGGTTCTAGCTATGGCTTGGCCATGGTAATGCCTTCGTCGGACAAATACTGCCCGATATTGAGCAGTTGTCTATCCAGTAGTTCCAGGTCACGATGCCAATCCATCGTTAGCCAGGAATCGGCCGCCCGTCCGGCAATCATGACCTGCTGAGGGCTGGAAAATACCCAGATGCCTGCTTCGGAGCCAAAATTCAGCAGTTTCTTAGGTTTGCGGTTGATGTAGTCAACGTCGGTCACTTTTTTCGGAATGTCGGCTTTTACATCGATCCCAATGGCTACTTTGGCGGGTACACTTA
Organism: Spirosoma aerolatum; assembly: GCF_002056795.1. Lineage (NCBI taxonomy): Bacteria > Pseudomonadati > Bacteroidota > Cytophagia > Cytophagales > Cytophagaceae > Spirosoma > Spirosoma aerolatum. The sequence goes on from NZ_CP020104.1 coordinate 1,372,222, forward strand.
CGTATCGGGTGTTGAACGGTTCGTCTATAAATGGCTACGTCGTACGAAAGGTTGTTCCGTTGATCCAATTGGATTCCCGCTTTTTTAGATGCGGAACAGTATTTTTGCTCATCCAACTGACGAAGCATAATACACATAAAGTAGGACACTAATACTCACTGTAATGGACTCAAACCTATAATTTCTTCAGGTGATTTTCGTCCTGCTGTTACAGGGGCTTGAAAAGTTGAAGGAGTTAATCGGGTTAGTGGCTCTGGCGTTCGGCTTCTGTCAGCTAGGGGCGCTATTATCATCAGGAAGTAGCTCATATTCCCACCAAGTGGCATCGTTATCAAAGCACATTTTTTTCGAAAGGGGAGGCTATGGGATTGGTTTGTCAATATACTGCTTTGTACTTTTAAGTAAGGTGCGACGATGGGTGGAAAGCCAGTTGGTTTATTTTAAACGTGCTTCTAAAGTCTTTCGGTAGAGTAAAGAAACAGTTATTTCATTACGAAAACCATCCAGCCAAAGGTAATTTACTACTTAAGAGATTGTCTAAAATTCTTAACATAAGTGGGAATAACAAAAGTTGTTAAGGATGCCTAATCAAGGTTTATAAAAAGACGTTTCAGGAGCTGCTGGCTCTGAGGATGCATTAGAATTGTTTCATGAGTAGCCCCGGCTAAGGCAACAAACTGGTCTTTGGTATGTAAGTACGATTTGAGCTTGTACGCGGTGCTGTGGACATTATCCGTACTGATAATTACCACTGGACGCGGGGCTTTTTGGACATCCTCTTCAGTATGAAAAGTAAATCCATTCACCGATGGCAATGGACAATAAACCAGATCTGTAAACCGATCACTAAAATCCCCACCAGCCGAAGCAGGGTCTATGAGTATGGTGAACTTAGGTCGGTTTGAAGCCGCCAAGTGCGCAGCCACCCGGCCTCCTAAGGAATAGCCGCAAATCACAATCTTGTCTGGTGGGTAACGATGGGATAAGGAATCATAAACCGTTTGGGCATCACTGTAGAAATTTTTTAAACTGATGGCTCCTTTACTTTTACCATGCTGTCGATAGTCGGTAATCAATACATCATAATTGAATTGAAGAAAGGTTGGTGCTATGGCTCCCCAGTTGGCTAAAGTACCTCCGTTGCCTTTCCAGAAGCAGACCACCCCTTTAGCATGAGGAGCCTTAAACAGTAGAGCATTTAACGAACCTGCTTGCGGAGTTTGAATGGTTAGTTCTTCTAAGGAGTGAGAATATGTGTAGCGAAATGTATCTGGCAATGACGTTGATCGATACCGATTAATCTGCTCATCTTTTCCGACGTAGAGGAATAGATAAACCCCTACGTAAAGCAGAAGGATGATGAGCCCTATCCAGGCTCTCTTAACCCATTTTTTTGTAACCATCGACTCATAAATTTAAAGGAACCAAAGCTAATTGGTTGATGGGTAAATCCTTTCTTAAATAGTGTTAAACGTAGCGGTTTGGAATTGTGCATTAGTTATAAGTCTTCAAATAGGCTATATGCACCGTTAAGTAGTATATATAATATGCTTCTGTTGGTAGGCGTAATCCATTTGATCATGCATGAAGATGAGCCCTAATAAGAATCTGGTTGGCATAGGGGTAAAAAAGCTTAAGCTACTTCTTTACGTATAGAATATGACATTAGTAAACCTAGTTTATGAATGTGGTTTTGGTTATCGGGGCGTTACGTTGAGCCAATCGTTTTAGCCTGATAACCAGTACTCAATAGTTACTGAATCTGTTTATATCTGTTTTATGAATCTATCAGACAACTCAACGCCCAGCCAGAATAGCGCGGGCGCAACAACCCGACGACAGTTTTTACAGGCTGGCGCTTTGGCTACGGCGGGATTTTTTATTGTTCCGCGCCATGTTCTGGGTGGCAAAGGCTTTATTGCCCCCAGCGATAAACTCAACATTGCCGGTGTCGGCTTTGGTGGTAAAGGGTTTAGCGATACCAATAATGCCTATAACAACGGAGCCAACAACATCGTGGCACTGTGCGATGTAGACTGGGGACTGCCCCGCGTGAAGGAGAACTTTACCAAGCATCCGAATGCAAAACGGTATAAGGACTTCCGGGAGATGTTGGATAAAGAAGGAAAAACTATTGATGCCGTAACCGTATCAACGGCCGACCATACCCACGCTGTTGTCGCAATGGCAGCCATGATGCGGGGCAAACACGTGTATGTGCAGAAGCCACTGACACACAATATTTACGAAGCCCGGATGCTCACCGAAGCCGCTCGTAAATACAAAGTTGTGACTCAAATGGGGAACCAGGGTTCATCGAATCCGCAGCAGAAGCAAATGGTCGAGTGGTTTGATAAAGGACTCCTGGGTACAGTGCATACTGTGAACCTATGGACCAATCGCCCCGTTTGGCCACAAGGTATTCCTGTGCCAGCAGCGGTGGATCAGGTACCCGTTGATCTGGATTGGGATCTGTGGCTGGGGCCAGCTCAAAAAGTGGGCTATACACCCGCTTATCACCCGTTCAAATGGCGTGGTTGGTGGAACTTCGGGGCTGGTGCTCTGGGTGACATTGGTTGTCATATCATGGATACACCATTCCGCGTACTTGGTCTAGGCTATCCAACAGAAGTTGAAACCAGCATTGGGCAGGTATTTATTAAAGACTGGACGCCCGAATACATTCCTGAAGGTTGCCCACCATCGTCGCACGTGGAGCTGAAATTCCCGGCAACGGCTAAAAATAAATCGGTGGTAAAAATGATCTGGGAAGATGGTGGAATTCGCCCTTTCCGCCCGGATATGCTGCCAGAAGGAGAACCAATGCCTGAGAATGGTGAAAATGGTGTTCTTATCCACGGTGATAAAGGCTTGTTGGTCTGCGGTATGTATGGCGAAGATCCAAAGCTTTATACTAAAGATGGCAAGAAAATAGTAGGTGATCCCAAGCCAAAACCTGCCGATGGCTCCAAACCCTTACCCGAAAATGGGCACCAGGTATTATGGACCGAAGCCTGTAAGGCGGGTTTCAATAGCAAAGAGCATAAAGCGCTTACATCGTCATTTGACTTTGCAGGTCCTCTAACCGAATCAGTGCTAATGGGTAACTTAGCGATACGTAGCTATACTGTTCGCACGCCCAAAGCCGATGGAAGAGGCTTTAATTATCCTGGTCGTAAACGATTGACCTGGGATGGTAAAAACATGAAGATCACCAATTTCGATGAAGCCAACCAGTTTGTGAAGCGTGAATACCGTGAAGGCTGGTCGTTGAACGCGTAATTAGAAAAGTAATGGGAGCGAGGAGTGAGTAATAGGAGTTGCAGACGCATCTTTTCTCCTATTACTCATTCCTCGCTCCCATTACGTCTTTAAACACTTCGCTTAACTAAACTCATTGCCATTGTTCGTAGTCGGTTATGGGCGATATACGCCCAGATAATGAGCATATACATCGAAAAGTCCTGATACGAAACGGGTAAGGCTATGCTGTTGAAATAGTAGCGAGTTGAGGTAAACGTAAGGGTAGGCGTGAAGCCAATCAGATTTTCATAACCCAGAATGAGCGTTAAACCCAGCACATAGAATAAATAATCGGGCTTACGAATAGCCCAGAGAACACCTGCTAGTATTGTGGCACTAAACCCAGCATAATGTTTCCAGGTCAATACTAAATCGGTTGTTGTAGCAATATAGACTGAGTAAATCTGTACAGCCAGTAAGACCAGAACAATAAGTCCATAGCCGTAGAACTCTTTGAGTTGGGAGCGTTGCATTAGCTAAGTATGTTACGGTAAAACAGAACGGAATATGATATAATTGATAAATATACGGAAATGCTACTTTATATATAGATTAAAGGTTTGTTTTTAGTGAAGGCCTGTAGAAATAAAGTGATTAGTCCTCCAAAATACCTATCGATTATAATGGACCATACCTGTATAATGCATACCTCAATCTATAAAGAGCGCTTGAATCAACACCATTTAGGTATAGACTGATTTACTTCAAATAAATAGTATTTGTTAAGTATTTTAACTTATTGTTACTCTTTGTAAATTAAGTTGATTAATTTGTAATATTGACTTAATTCAACTCTAGTTGGCCACAGGTCTGCCAAGAAAAGTACTTATAAAGAGTTTGCAAATTTTGCATAGGTTGATGACCGTATCAGCCTATTTATTGCGTTTAACCTGGCTTTGCTGCAAAACTTGCTTGTCTGTATGTTACTGTAGCCCCTGTTTTAATTGATTTTAAAGGGTTTTTTAATTTTTTTATAATCTGGGCGAGTAGTTCTCTGCTTCAAGGTAGTTTTACCATGAGATTCTTAGGAATGTATTCATTCTATTTATTTAAACCTAAGCTTTTCACGTTTAACTCAACTACCTATGGTGAACCACCTACCTCCCCAACGGTTGTTTGGCAGGCTTGTCCGATTATCTGTCACGCAGCTTTTATTGGTTACCTGTTGCCTAAGCATAAGTTATGCTAAGGAAAATCCTCATCTAAGCCTGCCCGGTGATCGATTAGCCAATCTGGCGGATCGTACCATTAATGGGCGGGTTACTGATGAAAAAAGTGAAGCGCTGCCTGGCGTAACTGTCCTGCTGAAAGGTACGCAGCGTGGTACTGTGACTGATGCCGATGGACGCTATCGGATTGAAGTGCCGGATGGAAGCGCTACGCTTGTATTCTCGTTTGTTGGCTATGTTTCTCAGGAAGTAAATGTCGGTAGTCAGGCAGCGGTCAACGTTAGTCTGAAGGCTGATAATAAAACACTGGATGAGATTGTAGTCATCGGTTATGGTACAACCCGTAAATCGGACTTGACCGGTGCTGTATCGGGTGTTAAAGAAGCCGAGTTGGCAGAACGCCCTGCGCCTTCGCTCAACCAGCAATTGTCAGGTCGTTTGCCGGGTGTACAGGTAAACACCAACTCGGGCCGTCCGGGTGGACGGACGACCGTTCGAATTCGTGGCTTTAGTTCGATCAACTCCTCCAACAACCCACTGTACGTAGTTGACGGCGTAATGCTTCCACAAGGTACCGGCGACCAGTTCAGTAACCCAATTGACTATATCAACCCGAACGATATCGTCAATGTTGAAGTACTGAAAGATGCGTCGTCAACAGCTATTTACGGAGCTCGTGGTGCAAACGGCGTTATCCTGATCAGCACCAAAAAAGGAAAAGCCGGAGAAAGCCGGGTTACGTATGATTCTCAGTTTAGCGTAAACACCATTGGTCCTAACAAACCTCAGGTGCTGAACGCTAAAGAATACTTAGCCGTAGAAGATCTGGCTTATGCCAATATGGCGAAGTATGATCCCGTTGGTTGGGCTGCTGGAAAATGGACGTATCTGAACCCGGTTCAGCGCCGTAGAGACTTCAGTGCAGCGCACCCTGGTGTATTTGATGCCAACCTGAATCCATTGTACGATACCGACTGGTTCAAGGAGTCGTCGCAGAGTGTACTTTCGCAAAACCACCAGTTAGGTTTCAGTGGTGGTAACGAGCGGACCCAATACTCGCTCTCGCTCAACTATCGTGACGATCAGGGTCTTATCAAAACGTCGTACATGAAGCGTTATTCTGGCCGTTTCTCTATTGACGATCAGGTAAAAAGTTGGCTTAAAATCGGCGGTACGCTGAATTATAACAACCAGTCCGAAAACCTGGTCGATATTAATGATGCGGTAGCTCGTCAAATTGTGGAAGACTTCCCATTCCTGCCCGTTCGCTATCCGGATACAGGCGTTCTGGCTGAAAACCGCGATTACCCCTACGCAGAAGGAACGATGAGTTCGGTACACCGCCTGCTCGACAGAAAGTATATTCAGAATACGCAAACCGTCTTAGGTAGCCTGTTTACGAATATCACTTTTGGGAAAGGCCTGGAAATGCGTACGGTGTTGGGTACTAATATCCAAACGCAGGAAATCAACCAGTCGCAGACCCGTACGCTGAACATTGGTGGTAACGGTAACGCATCCGCCAACAACAACCGTACCTCGTTCTGGTCGTTGGAAAACTACCTAACGTATAACAAGCAGTTTGGTCAGGATCATTCGTTTACGGGCTTGTTGGGTATTTCGTGGCAGGAGACCAACACGTTTGGGATTGGTGCCAGCGTGAGCGGATTTGCTACCGACTACTTTGGCTTCAACAACCTAGGGGCTGGTGCTACGAACCCTTCCGTTTCATCAGGAGCATCGCGGTTTGCCTTTAACTCGTACTTCGGTCGGGTCAACTACGGCTATAAAAACAAGTACCTGTTTACAGCTACGGGTCGAGCCGATGGTTCGTCTAAATTCGGGGAAAATAACAAGTTCGCTTTCTTCCCATCGGCAGCTTTAGCCTGGCGTGTGTCGGAGGAAGACTTCCTGAAAGGCAATTCAATTGTCTCCAACCTGAAAGTGCGTACCAGCTATGGTTTGACCGGTAACTCGGAAATCCCGCCGTATCAATCGCTTTCGACATTAAACTCGAACTATGCGGCTGTCTACGGCAATACAAAGGTGGGTGGAACAGGTATCAACCGATTGGCTAACCCGGATCTGAAATGGGAAAAAACGGCTCAGACGGATGTGGGTGTAGAAATTGGGCTGTTCAAAGGACGGGTAAATGTTGAGATGGATTACTACTACCGTCTGACAACCGACATGCTGCTTGATGCGCCTGTGCCTCAGACGAGTGGTTATGCAACCATCCGGCGTAACGTAGGCTCGATGGAGAATAAAGGTTTTGAATTCAGCGTCAATACAGTGAACGTCAATAAGGGTAATTTCACCTGGAATACCACGTTCAACATTTCGTTGAACCGCAACAAGGTACTGTCGCTGGCTACTCCATCGGATATTTTCGGGGTAGGTGGCCCTAACTTCACCAACCAGACCAACATCATTCGGATTGGTGAGCCAGTTGGTGCATTCTGGGGATTAACCCGCGTGGGTGTGTGGAGCGAAGCAGAACGGGATCAGGCGGCTCAGTTTACCAGCTATCGGAACGGGTTGACCATGTTGCCAGGTGACATCAAGTACCTGGATGTGAACGGAGACAAAGCCATTACCGATGCTGACCGTAGCATTATTGGTAACGGTAGTCCAAAAGGCTGGGGCGCTCTGACCAACAACTTCCGTCTTGGTAATTTCGATGCTACGCTTGAGTTGCAGTTCATGTATGGTAACGATGTCATGCTCATGAACCTGCACCCCAGCGAAGACCGGCAAGCATTGGCCAACAGCTACAAATCGGTACTGAACGCCTGGACTCCACAGAATCAGAACACCATGATTGCTGAAATCCGGGATACACGGGCAGGCTATGTAACCAACGTTGATAGCCACTGGATTAAGAACGGTTCATTCCTGCGTGGTAAAAACCTGCTGGTTGGCTATACCTTCCCATCAGCGATTACCAACAAGATTAAAGTGAATCGACTCCGTCTGTATGCTTCGGCGCAAAACTTCTTCCTGTTGCTAGAAGACCCAATTGTTGGAGATCCAGAAGTAACGCCTACAAACCAGGGGACTGGCAGCAGTGCCTTCTCGCAAGGTCAAATTTGGCATAACTATCCAAAACCAACCACATACCTGTTAGGTCTACAGATTGGTTTGTAATTGAGATGGTCATTTGTAGTCATTGCTTCACGTCAATTATAGTCAAACACGTAAATGGCGTGAAGCCAATGATCTAAAACTTTTCAAATTCATTGATACCTCAGTAAGTTATGAGACATACACTCGTAAAAAATATAAGTAAAGTTCTGTTAGGCGGTATTGTATTGATGGGGCCCGTCGGTTGCACGGATTTCCTGAAAGAACAGGCCCCTTCGAACCTCACCCCCGATAGTTTTTACACGATTCCTGACCATGCCGAAGCGGCCATTGCATCCGTATACGACAACCTCCGGTTTATGGGTGGTGGTGCTGGTATCTTCTCCAGCAACTGGCAGTTACTGGAAGCCCTTACCGGTACATCGACTACCGAAACGGCCCAAAACTCTGACCTGAACAACCTCTATGGATTGGTACACGATGGCAATACAGGGCACGTCGTTAACTATTGGAACGGTCTGTATAAGGTGATTGCGCAGGCGAATCAGGTTCTCGATAAGGTGCCTGGTATCACACCTATGGATGCCGCCCAGAAAGCCAGAATTCTTGGTGAGGCTCGGTTCCTGCGGGCTTCTGCCTACTTTACGACCGTTCAGCTTTGGGGCGATATTCCACTGATTACCAAGCCCCAGACAGCCGCTTCTGCCGACTTCCTGCCAACGCGGTCAAAGGTAGAGGATGTGTATAAACTGATCGTTGAAGATCTGATTGCTGCTGAAGCGGCTGGGTTACCATGGATGGATGTAACGAACGGCCGGGTCAATCAGGCCGCTATCAAAACGCAATTGTCGAAGGTATATCTGACCATGGCGGGCTTCCCACTTAATAAAGGGGCAGCTTACTATAAACTGGCTGCCGACAAAGCTTTTGAGGTGATTACGTACGCCAACGCTAACCCTACCACGATCAACCTGTTTACGAACTACAACGACGTGCACACTGAATCGAAGAAGAATCAGCTTGAGCACTTGTTCATGATTCAATACAATACGGTGGTGGCCGGTAACCCAATGGATAACTTCTATCCGAACTTTAAGCCGGTAACCTACAACGGTCCTGGCGGAACGGGTAGCTCAGTACCAACGGCGTCTTTCTACAACTCCTACGAAAAAGGGGATCTGCGGGCTAAAGATCAGGATGGTTATTTCTACACGACCTACTATACCAACGGCAACGGGGCTCCGTTTAGCCTGGGTGCTCCTTACGTGTTTAAGCACTTCAACCGTACCGCCAACGGTACCGCTGGTGTAGCCGGAACTCGGCAAAATAACCTGAACGTACCGCAGATTCGCTACGCAGAAACGCTGTTGCTGTATGCTGAAGCGCAAAATGAAGTAGGTGGACCTACGCAAGCTGCTTACGATGCCTTCAAACGGATTCGCGATCGGGCGCAACTGACCACGCCTGCCTTGGGTACATACACACAGGCTACCTTCCGGGAAGCTGTTTGGCGCGAACGGTGGCATGAACTGGCTTACGAACAAATCACCTGGTTCGATATGGTTCGGCTACGGAAAGTGTATAATGAGAAGACGAATGGTTTCGATAGCTTCGTTGGGCACATTAACCTAAGCTCGAATCAGCCCTTACAGGAAAAGCATTTGCTGCTTCCGTTACCTAAACAGGAAATGCTAAATAACCCGAATCTGCGTCCACAAAACCCAGGTTACCCAGGAGTTTAATAACACATTGTTGCCTTTCAGTGTGCTAACTACCAGATAGGCAAACCGAATTTGCATAGGTTTTAAAATGAGTTAGCAGAGTACAAACTCCCCGGCTAAGACTAGCCGGGGAGTTTTGTTTATCCTGCAAATGCTTTCCGGTAGGCATTTGGTGTCTGGCCAGTTACAGCGCGAAACGTCTTGTTGAAGTGGGAGAGGTTGTTGAAGCCTACGGCAAAGCCAACATCGGCAATAGTGCGGGCGGAGTGCAACAGCCGCCGTGCCTGGTTTACCCGGTATTCGTTTACAAAATCGGTAAAGGTCAGATGAGTCATTCGCTTGAAATAGCGGCTAAACGCAGGGATGGTCAGGTTAGCGAGGTCGGCCACCGTATGAATATCAATCGGCTGGGCGTAGTGCTGTTCTACGTATTGACAGATTCGGTTGATGCGTTCCTGCTCTTTTGGATTTAGATCGAAACGAACACCATTGGCATGTAGAGACTCTACATCCGTTGTGTCGGCTAGGTATTGCAGAATCCGCAGGAGCAGCAAAAAACGATCAAAGGGTGGTAGGTGAGGGAGGTCTTTTAGCCAGGGACCAAGCTGCTGTTTGGTTTCTGGGCCAAATGTAAGCCCCAGATGGGCGCGTTCGAACAGTCGTTTAACTGTAGCGAGTTCGGGCTTTTGTAGAAACGCTTCGCCCATAAAATCCTCGCGTAACTGCACCACAATTTCTTCATACAGCCCTTCTTTGCCGTAGCTGAAGTTTAGGTGTGGTAAATCAGGGCCAATGAATACCAGCTCGCCCGACTCATAGCAAGATACATTCGTCCCAATCCGACGCTGGCCATTCCCGAATGGAATATAGACAATCTCGTACTCAGGATGGTAATGCCAGTAGACGCGGCAGGTTTCCGGCTCAGTACTGTGGATAACCCGGAATGAGCTACCCACTTCGGGTTCAATTTTTTCAAACTGAAGTTTCATGGGCGCTGGGGGTTGGGGTAAGGCCTGAGGGGAAAAGCAGAAATCTCCCTCTGCCCTTACCTCTGTGCCTACTACTAATGAAACCGGAGACTGATTTTAAACGTTTATACATCAATATACTACTATCAGAAAATCCTATGAAATCAATAGTTGTCTATGCGTTATGCTTGTTGCTGGCAGGCTGCGCATTGAGTCAGTCGAAAGATTATACTCCTGCTAAACTTCCTGCTCTGAAACCAGGTGAAGCTGTCGCAAATTTTGCCGGTGGCTGCTTCTGGGCTATGGAAGAAGGTATGAACCAGCTTAAAGGCGTTCGGGAAGTCATCTCGGGTTATGCCGGTGGCTCCGTCAAAAATCCAACCTACGAGCAGGTTTGTTCTGACCAGACGGGCCATGCCGAGACGGTACAGGTATATTATGACCCTAAAGTTATCAGTTATGCTCAATTGCTCGATGCCTTTTTTGCGGGTCATGATCCTACAACGCTCAATCGACAGGGTCCCGATGTGGGACGGGATTATCGGTCAATTGCTTTCTACCGGACACCCGAGGAAAAAGCCGAAATTCTGGCGGCTATTAAACGGACCAACGAATCAAAACATTACCCAAATCCGGTAGTAACCGAGGTCGTGCCGTTTACGGTATTCTATCCTGCTGAAACCTATCACCAGAACTATTTTGCCCTGCATCCCGACCAGCCGTACATCCGGGCTGTTTCACTACCGAAGGTCGAAAAATTACGCAAAGCCATGACTGGTCACCTTAAAAATAATACGTCGTTGACAATGATCGACTAGGTGTTGGCAATAAAATGGTAATACAGCATTAATTACGGATAATGGATCGTTAAAATAGCCGGTTCGAACCGGCTATTTTTGTGTTATGAATACACCTGTTACTGTTAATCGACTTCAACGTAATCTTTTCGTTCAAAACCTGCAAACCTTCTTCCTGAATCGGCAGGCGCTGATTGTGGGATTGGTGTTTGCATCGGATAGTCTACTGTTTGGTAGCTGGGTAGCCCATATTCCACACGTTAAAGAAAGGCTACACCTTTCTGATGCCGAACTCGGGCTGACGCTTTTTGCCATGCCTATTGGGCTCATTATGATGAATCCGTTAACGGGGCTCATCATAGCCCGGCTGGGTGAAGCTAAGGCTTGCTTCTGGTCGGCAATAGGATTAACACTGGCCGTTTGTATACCCATCAACGCACCTAACATGGGTATTATGGCGCTGGGCTTATTTTTTCTGGGCTTAACCAGTGCCTTGCTCAATGTGGCCATGAATACATCGGCTACGAATGTGGAGCGTTCGCAGGGCATTTCAATCATGTCGTCGTGTCATGGCATGTGGAGTCTGGGCGGTTTGCTGGGGTCTGGCATAGCCGGTACCGTAATTGCCCTTCATGTATCGCCTTCAATGCACATGGCCATCATGGCGGGAATTATTTTAGTTGCTACGTTTTTGTTTCAACCGATACTACACACCATTCCGTCGAGTAGCCGGAACGAATCGGGTGAGAAAACCGGAGCTTCGTTTGTGATGCCTAATCTGGATTTGCTGCTGATGATTTTTATCGGTCTGGCAGTAGCCATGGGCGAAGGAGTTGCTCTGGACTGGAGCGCGGTCTATCTGCACGAAACCCTGGGAGCCAGTAGTCAGATTGCTGCGTTAGGATTCGGCGCTTTTTCGCTCACCATGACTAGTTTTCGGTTTCTGGGGGATGGTATTATTCCCCGTATTGGCGCCAAACGCTGGCTTCAGGTAGGTGGTTTTCTGGGAGCACTTGGGTTAGTAATTGCTATTGCTTTTCCCTATCCGGCAACGGCCTTAGTTGGTTTTGCCTTGCTGGGCGTTGGCTGTTCATTAGGCGCTCCGATACTCTACAGTGCTTCGATGCGGGTGCCGGGTATTCCGCCAGCGGCTGGTTTGGCTACTTTTGCCACCTTTAGTTTCATTGGTTTCCTGGCTGGGCCTCCCGTTATTGGCTTCGTGGCCGAATCGTTTGGTTTGTATTATGGGTTGGGTTTAGTGGCCGTTATTCTACTCATTTCGGCGGGGCTTTCGCGCATTGTGAAATTGTTCTGAGAATGCCTGAGTAAAAACGCGAACCCGTATAGATTATAAGCTTCTCGTTTATTGAAATAGGTCTGAGTACTACCCCATCAAGGGTTCACTATAGCAGGAAACCGTTCGATACGTATGCGATTTAATGCACAAATTGCGTAGTATTGTTATCCAGACTAACCAATAGAAGTTATGACTATTGCCGTTAATACCACTCCCCAAAAGCGAAGAAAGTCAGGTGTGCCCGCTTACCTGATCTACGAAACGCTCAATGGACGTCCGCTCTATCGACGCGGTTACCGGGATGTGTTGTCTGGTAAGAAAAAACCCGCCGAAATTATTGGAAGCAGCTCGTTACAGGCCATGTTGGTTTCACTGATACATGGATTCTTATTCATGCATATTGACCGTAAGCGGTATTTGCTAGCGACCAACGAATCGGGTATTCACCTCGACAAAGGCAATAACCTCTCCAATGACATTGCTATTTTCGACAAAGCGATAGGGTTGGTATTGACTGATAAATACTTTAGCGTACCGCCAAAAGTGGCTATTGAAATAGACGTTCGTATCGAACCCGAAGAGTTTGAAGGAAAAGAATCGGGCTATGTGTACGCGAAAACTGAACGACTGCTGGACTTTGGTGTCGAAACGGTGATCTGGATTATAACCTATCCCCAAAAGATTTTCGTAGCTACCCGTACATCGCCCTGGCTGACGCAAAACTGGGATGCCACCGTACCCGTTCTGGATGACGTTACACTCAATCTGGCTGCCCTGCTAACTGAAGAAGATATTAAGTTTTAAGGGATTATCACAGGCATAACTTCACGCTAGGGCTTCTCTTGGCTGGCTCCCCAGAAGATAGCGTTGCGGAGAAGTTTAACGAATGCATCGTTTTTGAACAGGTCGGGGTGATGGCCCATAAAGATATAGATATTCCGGGCCTTCATGCGCTCGTTCGACCAGATAACCGGATGATCACCCCCCATTTTGATAGTCGAATCGGGTGTATAGGTAGATTCATCCACAGTGGCCAGCACCTTTACGTTAGGTCTTGGATTTTTGTTGTAGGTATACCACTCTTCTTTCTCGATCTCAAACGTGGCGGGTAACCCCTTCATGCAGGGGTGATTATTCGCTTCGACATGGACGGTGGCTCTGGCAAAACCCGGAATATAATTCTTGTAGCGAATGCCGCCCATAAATTCGGAAAACCAGGGCCACATGGCGTATCCGTCGAATTCGCCCAGGAGAGACGCGTGATGAAGGCCAACCCAACCTCCTCCTTTGCCTTCGGTAATGTATTTCTGAAAAGACTCTTTAGCCGTATCGGTCCACATATAGGGTGGATAATTCAACTGAAGAAAAAGCTGGTACTTTGCTAGAAATGCGTCGTTAATAGGTTGGGTATTTTCGATGTAATCAATTGTAAAATTACCTTCCTGGGCTAGCTGAGCGAGCCACTTTTTGGCTTCGGCTACAAACGGAGCATGAACACCCCCGTCTTTTTCGGCAATGGCTACTACCCGAAAGCGAGGTTTTTCATGCTGGCCAGCTACGGAGGAATTAAACCCGATCAGTAAGCTAAAGAAGCAGATGAAAAAGAAGGGCTGACGTAGCTTACAACTAAGCATGAGTGCCTTATAGGTTTTCTACTAGGTTGGGTATTCGCCTTCAAAAGCTATCCAAAACCATAAACTACCGTTGTGAATAGTATTCTTTGATGCTTACCAGTTGGCATAGCGGAACTGGCCTGAGGGCAGAAAATAATAGTAGAAGATCAGAAACAGCAGCAGCAGATACCATAAGGCCGTTAGAATTCCGGCTGCCTTTAGGCCCATATATTTTTGTAAAAACTGGTACATAGCATCAGAGGGCGAATAGTTGGGTTAATGTTTGTCCAACAGCCTGCCAGTTATTTTTCTGAATCACTATACAGGTCAGGCAGAAATAATGGAATGTCAGCAGAACACCTAGCCAATGAACAACGTTCGAACGCCAGACTGGTAGGCTGGTTTCGCCTGAGGGGCGTTTAAAACGATGCCAGGCCAGAACGCCCAGACCCTGCAAGGCACCCCATACCAGATACTGACTAGACCATTCGTGCCATAAACCCAGTACGAGCATAGCGCCCAAGGTGGCCAGCACAGGCTGTCGGGTCAGGCTAAGCAAAGGGGTAAATACATAGTCCCGACACCAGCTTGATAAGGAAATATGATATCGCTTCCAGAACTCATTCAGATTAGAAGCCAGAAATGGCGCCTGAAAATTTTCGGGCACCCGAATCCCAATCAAGAGCGAGAGGCCGATCGCTACATCCGAAAAACCCGCAAACTGAATATAGGCATTTGTGGCGAACCGTATAATGGAAAGATACGTAGCCACCGATGGATGATGGGGTTGTAGATTATGGATGAAATGGGCCAGCTTATCGGTTAACAACATATTCCCGATGAGCACAATTTTGGCGTACCCATATAGAATCCGCTCTAGGCCCGTCGAAAATAAGGCCGAGTCCCAACGTCGGCGACGGCTGTCCCGATAAAAATCGGGGAACCGATTGATGGGCCCAATTAGAAGTGTAGGTAGAAAAAATAGGTAAGTCAAATAATCAATGAAGGTATGAACGGGTAGCGTTTGTTTGTAACGTTCAATGGCATAATGGATCTGCCTAAAGGTATAATAAGACAAGCCCAGTGGAACCCCAACCGAGGTTTGCCACCCCTGGTGCATCGGCCATTCGGATTTGAATACCATCCAGACGATTACCGACTGACCAGTGGATAAGACAACACGCCAGGCAGGCGTCAGACCTTTAATTCGAAATAAGCCATAGCTCAAACTGGCAGTAAAGAGCAAACTAAGCGCCGATAGGGGAGACACCGCCAGCATGAACCCGGCTGTAAGTACTGATACGGCCGGAAGCTGCCACCGATTAGGCAGTAGCCAGGCCATTGGGGCCAGGCCCACTGCACAAAAAGCCATAATCCAGGTAAGTTCAGTCATCGTCGAGGAAGTGCGGCTGTCTGGCAGATTTTATCGGCTAGCCAGGCCGAATAAATGGGATTGCCAATGTGATTCAGATGGGCTTGATCGACAAAATAGTGAAACGGCATGGACCGATTAAATTGCCAGTGATCCAATTGGTATTGCTGATGATAATAGCTAATCAAGTCGAGTAGTTGCGGGGTCCTATTTTTGCTATAGATAGCTGCTTCTAAAACCGCCGGTCGTGGCAGATGCAATAAAACAAGGTGGGTGCCTCGTCGGTGAAGCCGCTGGAGAGAGTTATATAGAGCAGGTAGTTCGGTTCGTGTGCGTACTTCTCTTTTTTTGATTTCAGCAAGTATAGTCGTCAGATCGGTCGTATCGATCTGATTAAGCACCTGTTGCTCGTGTGGGAAGCCTTGAAATAATCCTCGCTTAGGATCAGTTGCTCGCCAGCCAAACCGAATTTTAACAGCTTTTACCTGTAGTGCCAAATGCCGACTAACGGCCCCAACTAAGTCTTCTGATAGACTAGGGTTGAGGGAATAAGGCAAACGGAATACCAATAGGTTTTCCTCAAGACATAGCATGTCAGGTGGGTAGCGTTCCAGGATTTTAAAGATCGGGGCCTCTTCAGTGAAGGCGTTGATAGTTACTGATTCTCGGTACAGTTTTATAACCCGTATTCGTTTGCCACAACGATTCTCGAAAAATCCTGTATCTGCCACACCATACTCTACCAGTGACGTGCCCAGAACAACTACACGAGTGACGGAATCCGAACGCATAGCCCATTCCCGGCGTAGTAATGTTTCAGCGTCCGTCGCAAACTGCTGACTCAATTGGTTCTCCGATCGAACAGCCATAAGATACAACAAACCAAAGCCGATCAGGACGCCAGCTCCGGTAAGGCTCCAAACCCACAAAGGTGGCGCTACCACAGGCGATTGACGATTAGCGGGAGCTGTTTTTTTGACGGGCAATGGATTCGGCATTTTGTAGACTGTTCATTACCATAATTTCAGCTGTGTCGAACGCTAAACCCAGTGCTTTTTCGAGCCGGATTACAAAATCGAGATGGGCCATTGAGTCCCAACCCGCAATGGTTCGGGATGTATCGGTTGGCTTTAGCGATGCTAGTGGTACTTTAAAAGCCTGTGAAGCGGCTTCCATCACCAGTTTAGTGTAATCAAGTGTCGTGGAAGCGGCCTGATTATCGAGCTGGCGAACTCGATCGCGCATTACGTTGAGCTGAACTTTGCCCGATAGACCTTTCGGCAGATCATCGAAGAAAAAAATAGCGCTAGGAATCTTTCGTTCTTCCAGGTGTTCCCGACAAAAGGCAGTTAAGCCCAATTCGCTGAGGGCACTATCTGGTTTAAGGACTACGCAGCTAATCAGGCGTTCCCCAAAAACATCATCTGAAATGCCAAAGCTCACGCTTTCCACTACGTCGGGATGGGTATTAAGAATTTCGGTCACTTCTTCAGGATGAATGTTGACGCCCCCCGACACGATAATATTTTTTAATCGGCCCGTAATTCGATAGAATCCGCCGGTAGTACGAATGGCTATATCGCCTGTATGTAGCCAGCCTTGTTGCAATACGGCTGCTGTGGCGGCTTCGTTGTTCTGGTAGCCTTTCATGACATTGCTACCCCGAAGAAGTAACTCGCCAGCTTCGCCATCAGGCACTTCCTGACCGTTCTCATCAACAATACGGGCGTCCATATCGACGGGTTTGCCCACTGTGCCAATCTGATAACTGTCGTCGGATGGACCGCTGAATAACCCTCCGGCTACGGTCTCGGTCAGGCCATACACATTAACGATCCGAACACCATACCGCTCGGAGAACGCCCGCCAAAGGGATTCTTCCAGATGTGAGGAGACTGAGATAACAAACTGGAAGTCGCTGGTCTGGAAACTATCCTCATAGCCATCAGCAAACCGTTGGATCAGGGCCAGCATCGTCGGAACGGCTATAAAGTGGGTAATCCGGTACTTATAAATGGAATCGAGCAACTCACCAATCCGGTTGATTTCGAAGGCGAATGGACGAACGCATACCGATGCCGTATAGGCCGCCAGAATCGGCCCCTGGATAATGCCGTCGGCATGGTAGAGCAGCAAATTGTTTAACAACCGTGATTCGCCCGTCAGACCATACACTTGGCTGAGCGTTTGCAAATGACTAAACAAACTGCGATGCGTAATTTGTACACCTTTCATATCGGAGGTTGTGCCCGACGTAAACAGAATATACGCTACCGTGTCTGGATCAATCTGAGTGGGTAATGTACCGGCAGGAAGCGATTGGAGCAACGCCGGGTAGGTGTTCGTATTGGTAGCTGGTGATGACTTTCCCAATAGTTTCCGAAAAAGCTGGCCTTTTTGTGGCTGTTCCGGTTTCACCGATAGGGCCATGGAATAGGCGTTTGCTCCGGGGATCTGTTCAAAAAAAGCGGCATCGGCAATCACACCTTTAGGCTGTGCCATCTGGAGTATCGATTCCGTACGACTGATTTTGGTATCTGGATCAAGCAAAATAGCAGTTAACCCGTTGGCCAGGAGTGCTAGAAAGGTCAGGATGGTTTCCTGTTCATCGGCAATCGACACAACGATTCGATCGCCCTCAACCAGTCCATATTGCCCAAATAAAGTAGCTGTTTTTCGGATACGTTCGCTCAATTGGCCATAGGTTATCCGTTGACTGGTTGTTTCGACAAATGAAACTGTTGAGTAGGAAGGGGCGGTTAATCGGGTGAACAAGGTTACTGCATCAGTGTAAGAGGGAGGTATGGTCATTCTAGGTTGAGTAAGGTAAGTAAATTTTGTTTGGCAACTTTTCCGCCAGCCGTTCGGGGCAGTGTGTCCAGAATTTTGAAAATCGTTGGTAATTTACGAGATCCGACCCGTTCTCGCAGAAAGTCCGATACATCGGCAATCAGGTTGTCGTCGGCTGACCAGGTCGGTTTGATCGTTAAAAAAGCCGCCATGGATTCGGTATCGTACCGCACATACGAGCATACCGTCGCATCGCTAATCGCTGGATGGGTGAGTAATTGAGCTTCAACCTCCGACAGATATATGATTTCGCTGTGGGCATTTTTGATGCGGTCACTCCGTCGGCCGCACAAGGTGAGGCTACCAGTCGGATTGGCAACGGCCAGATCGCCTGTATAAAGCCATCCATCCCTAGTTGGCGATTCTGTATTAACACCGATGTAGCGGCCAGCCATGTTGTTTTCGCTGTAAACGCGTAGCTCTCCAACCTGCCCAGCAGGGACAGGCCGATGCTGCTCATCAACGATTTGCACCAGACAGCCAACTGGCCAGCCAATGGTATCCTGATTTAGTTGGGCCTGGCCCGGTCGTTCAGCCAGACAGATACCAGCCGTTTCGGTTAAGCCGTAGTAGTTAAGGATAGGCAGATGAAAAGTCTGGTGAAAGGCCTGACGTAAATCTATTGACAGGGGGCTTCCTGTGCTCATCACGAGCCGAAGAGCGCGTAAATTCGTTACTACTCGCTCGTTATACTGCAACCATTGCCGTAACAAGGATGGATTGGTAGCCAGTAAGGTGGCCTGCCCTGCTGCAATGGCTTCCGCTAAACCGACTCCCGATTGCCGTTGTGCAGCCGTTGGGATAACTACAGCGGCTCCGATTTCGGCGGGAGCACTGGTGGCATGCCGAAGGCCGCTCATGGCATCGAGATTGCCCGTGGCCAAAAATCGATCTGATTTATCCCAATGAAAGGTCTCGGTTATGAGTCGACCACTCCGGTAAAGTTGCCCATGTGTCAGCGGAACGCCCTTGGGCTGACCCGTTGAGCCTGACGTAAACAGAATGGCTGCAACCGTCTCCGGAGTGCAGGTGACAGGTTCCGCTTCGGCGCTTTCCTGAGCGATCCAGTCGGCAAACCATTGGCCAGCTGAGAGTGGTTCGTTAACCGAATCGGTGTCCAGCCAAATAACCGGTTGCTCACTGCCTTCAAAAAATGGTGTGTCGGCCGTGGTGATCACGAGCGAAGGCTTAACCAAATCGATAATGGCAGTTAAGGCCTTATCGGTAACTTCCTGACCAACCGGAACGATGATCAAACCCAATTTCCAGCAGGCCCAGCTTAGCAGTACACTCTCGATATGTAGCGGTGCTACAACTAGTACACGGTCGCCGGGTTTAAGTCCATCACTTTGGAGTTGATTTTGTATCTGGGTGATTAGTTGATCGGCTTCAGTATAACTAAACGCACTATCGTCGTCCAGATTAACCAAAGCAGGTCGATTACCGTGTAACCTGACCGCCCGTTGCCAGAGTCTGGAGAGAGTTTGTTCGGGATAAGGTAGTTCATACGTCTGAAAACTGAGGTAATGTTGTAGTCGCGCGCCTGATCCGCTAACGGGGGCCAGCAGAATCAGATCGCGTTGCGCCAATTCCTCAACATATGGGCGTAGTTGATCAACGGGCTCACCCAGCCGATCCGCCATAGCCGCAACGGTCAATTGGCGGGATGCCCAATACAACAGTTGTAAGGCCCGTTCAGAAAGGACATAACTATCTGATGCCCGAATCAAGTCATGATAGACCGGGTGGCGTTCCAGCAGGTGACCGACAATACCGGAGAGGTGCTCGGGCCGACATTGAACAAGCCCCGATGTATAATCCAGGCAAACCATAGGATTCACCAAAATCCGACCGTTAGCCCAATCTGGTTCTTCGTGAAATCGAAAAGGGGTCAGGGAGCTACCACTCCAAGCTTTTGGCAAAATAGCTATCAGAGCATTATAGTCTGTTGTAGCAGGCGTACTTTGTAAGGGTAGGTAAGTACCGGCTGAAGCTAGCCGATTGAACGTAAACAGGTCGGGCTCCGAAAAAATGAACGTTTGACGGTTGCCAATCTGGTTGACTTGCGCAATCTGCTCTTCATAGGTGTGCCCCGTCCGTAAATGGCCACCCCGTTTAAAATACGGTATAGGTTCCGCATTGGCTAAATGGACATGCGGGAAAATCATAGCGCCATCAGCCTGTAGGATACGCGTTAATTCACCGAGAAAGCCTGACAACTCATGCCGATGCAACACATCCATACCCACAACCAGGGCAACGCTATCGTTGGGTAATGGAATAGGAGTATGTAAATTGTGGAAGAGAACCTCTACGTTAGCGGGAGCTTCTGGCCCTGAAAACCAGAAGGCGTAGCCTTTATAGCCCAACACGTCGCGGTCGCCTTCCCAGATAGTCAGGATTTTCTGTGCTGGAAACAAGCCCGCCAACAGGGAGGTAAACCACCCCGAGCGGTCCCAAAGATTCAGAATGACATCGCCGGGTTTTATTCGCTCCTTCAATAAATGAATGAACGGATAAAAGGCTTTTGTGGCTTCATTGAACGGCTGAAACGCACTGTAGGCATCCACTAAAGGACGACGGCTTTTACGGCGAATAAACTCTTCGTAGAGGTGTAGATTTTCTGTAACCATGCACTGACGGCTCACCGAATCAGACTCAGAGGGCCATGATCCTGCAAATATTTAACTTTTTGTTTACTTTTCAATTGGTAGGTAATATGCCAGGCATAAACTCCAATTTCACAGATTTCGCCCCGATAGTATCCATCCCATTGAAAGGGAGCTTTATCCGTTTTAAAAATGACTTCGCCCCAGCGGTTATAAACTGCCAATGAGGTAATAGTAATATCTCCGCAGCCGTATGCCAGAAACACATCGTTCTGCCCATCACCGTTAGGAGAGAAGCTATTAGGAGCGTACAGCACACAGTCGCAGGCCCCGTAATCAATCTCAATGGAGTCGGTCACGGTAGCACAGTCGTTTTTCACGCGTCCCCAATACACACCTGAGGCCGACACGGTACGGTTGTTGGTCGCAAAGCCGTCGAGCCAGCTGAAGGTTCCTTCTGTTACGGTGGGCTTGATCGTGAAGGTCTGAGCGCCACAAAGTTCCGTATCAGGGCCTAAGTCGAGGGTGGGTGGGCGTATAAATCGAACGCGAATGGTGTCTGTGGCTACGCATTGAGCCTTTTCGACCCGAATGGTGTAGGCACCCTGTTGTTTGACCGTAAACGTCGTTTGGGTTGAACCGTCCTGCCACCGATACGTCGAGGCCGAATCGTAAGGTACTTTCAGGCTCAGAGTTTGTGCGATACAGAGCGTTGTATCGTTGCCCAGGTCGAAATCAAGCGCGTAATTGATGGTGATGGAGTCCTGTAGGGTTCGGCAGGCTGTAACGGCTGTAACCGCGTATTTGCCTGGCTTGGTAACCAGAAAGGTTGGTTTCGTGCTGCCATCCTGCCAGCGATAGTCGATAGCGCCCGGTGTAGTCGCGTCGAGTTGGTACGTATCTTTCCGGCTACACAGGGTACTGTCCCGCCCCAGATCGAGCTTGATTTGCACCAGCGATACATCATCGACAAACAGGTAATAATAGCCCAGAAAACCCGGTAGGGTCACAAAGCTGCCAATGGTCAGGTATCGTTCGCCCCCGTCCGCATTGATCACACCTGAAACGCGCTGCCATTGCAGATTTCCCATGCTATTTCTGGGGATATGATCGAGCACTTGTGGCCGTGCTTTTAGCATGCCTGTTGTGGTTCCGCTGATGGGCTGACTTGATACATACGCACCAACCGTTTCGGGAATGACCTTGCCGGGGGTATTGGTCGCGATGTACATCTCGAAATAGTAGCATTGATTGGCTGTGAGGGGTTCGGTCAGTTCAATGCCCAGATATTCGGCCCAATCGACGTCGAAGAATAAATGCGCTACCCCATTACCCGAATGCGGGGGCAGTATCAACTGGCCAAAGTCGAAACAGTGATGGTAAAAATCGGGGGTGGCTTTGTTCGGATTGTACCAGGGAACGGCCTCCTCCAGTTGGTTGTCGTGGTGGGGGCAGTCCCGGAAGGTTTCAAAGCTGCCATTTCGAACCAGATTCTGGCCAATAGCTATACCAGGCAAGTAAAAAACAAGCCAGATAAAGGTTCGGAATGATCCTTTTAGCATAGCTTTTACAACACGCTGATCAGGTTAGGAAAACGGGTATCGAATATACGGTTTTTTCGGCCAATACGATTCAGCGCCGGAAAAGGTTGCCTGATAGTAAGCTCCTCATGCTCAAACTCGTTTTCCTTCGGCGCTATAGGCAATGAGTTTGTCGAGTCGACTTTGGCGGGTGGCGGGTTGTTTGGCCGACATAACCCAGTTTATCATCACTTTGCGATACCAGGGCGCCTGTTTTTCAAAAAAGTCCCACGCCTTTTCCTGTGCCCTGAAGGCCTGCTCGAACTCCGCCGACAAATTGACCTCAGCTTGCTCGTAGGCATATACTTTCGACTTATGTTCCTGGCGTTTCTCGTAGGCCGCCAGCCCGGCCGGTTGCATAAATCCCTGGCGCGTTAACTCCTCAACTTTCTGAATATTGACCGCACTCCAGATACTGTTCGATTTTCGGGGAGTGAACCGGATGGTATAGCTGTTTTCGTCGTACGATTTGCGGACGCCATCAATCCAACCAAAACAAAGTGCCTGATCGACCGACTCCGACCAAGTCATGCTGGGTTTGCCCGAACTGACTTTATGAAAGCCAACCAGTAACTCCTTCTGCTTATCGTGGTTATTGGCCAGCCATTCCCGGAATTCGTCCTGAGTGGCGAAAAAGGTAGGGATCATTGCGCTAATCCGAGTGTAGTGGGCAGACCGTCGAGGCTAACCAGATTCTTTTCCTGCATATAATCGACAAGACCATCCTTGCCTTTTTTCTCGGCCCAGTCGAAGTGAATGTCGCGTTCGCCCGCATAATTGAATAGGGGCACCCCAAATCCACAGGAGGTTTGTACCAGATGAATATCGGCTACGATGAGCTGGCGCGTGCTGGGGTAGATGGTAAAGTGGGGAGCATATTCGGCCCATTCCGGTGTGTCGGGTAGAACGGTAGTGCCTTTGCCATACAGGCGAAGAATGTTGGGTGCTCCTTCAAATGAACAGAACATCATGGTAATCCGGCCGTTTTCGAGCGTATGCGCTGACGTTTCGTTGCCGCTACTAATCAGGTCCATATAAGCCACTTTGCTTTCCGACAACACCCGAAAACAGTCGAGTCCTTTAGGCGACAGGTTGACGTGCCCATCGGCACTGAGCGGGGCCGTAGCAACGAAAAAAATATGTTGCTCCTCAATGAATTTCTTGTGAGCAGGCTTAATGAAATCGTGAAATTTACCCATATCTATATGCGGTAACGCGGCTGGAAAGCCGCGATTAGGAATTATGAATAGCGGCTTTCCAGCCGCGTTACAGTCCCAACTGATTAAAATCGAACCAACGTTTGAGTCGTAAGTTAATAAATCGCTTCAGGTACATCTCGTTCAGGAACGTGTTCGACCAGTTTTCGAATCGCTCGCACTGCACACCGATGTAAAAAAAGTAGATGCTTTCACCGAGCATGGGCAAAAGCCGTTTTTCTTCGTCACTAATGGGTGTGATGGATTCGTACCCATGCAGGAAACTTTCTTTCTTTTTATAGAACTCGGCTACATCGGTTTCGGTGCTGTGAATTTGTAGGATATAGTAAGCAATGTCGAAGCAGAGCAGACCATTACCACAAAAATCAAAGTCGAACAGGGTGATGGTGCCGTCTTTGGCAATGTTCAGATTGTCGAACCAGATGTCCAGATGGACAACGCCCTGCCGCGTTTGGGATTGGTCGATAGTAGCAAACTGGTTAAGTAAATATTGCTGCGTTGACAGCATAAATTGTATTTCGGGGGTATCGGCTGGCAGAAATGGCCTGAATATTTCAATCGAATCCACCAGCAGTACCTCTGGGGTGTACGTCACTCGATCCAACGTCAGATTGTGCGTCAACTGATGAAACCGAGCCATAATCTGACCGAGTTTGTAATGTAATTCTTCCGAGAATGTCAGCAGCTTTTCACCTTCGGCAAATGAGAATAGCACACCAAAACGAGTTCCCTCAGGGGCATTCAACTCCTGAATGTAGTTGCCCGTATTATCTGAAATGGGATAAGAGACCGAAATACCTGCATCATTGACTAGATTCAGAAGTTGGATCTCTTCCAGAATGTCGGTCTGTGTTCGCCAGTTCAGGCTGTAGATTCGGAAAACGGCTTTGTTATCCCCATCAACCACCAGATAGGAATGGTTTATGCCCGCTTTTAGCAATTGGCAGGTAGTGTCGGTACCAAACGGGTAAGCTTTCTGTATAAACTGTGCAAGATGGACTGGGGAGAGGATGGAGGAGGAGACAGGAAAGGTTTGCATGGCACAAAAATAGCCAACCCGAAGTACCTTTTCGGGAGTCGATAAAGAATCGGTATAAGTTTATCCTTTGAATCGGGCGGCATCCAGAATCGACCAGAGGTGAATGATCCAGCCGAGCATAAAAAACCAGAGAATACCCGCCAGTACAAACTGGATAATGGCAATCAGCAACCGTCCCTGTAACAATTGCCCTAACCCTGGAATGAAGAAACTGCAAAGGGCCGCCAATACATTACCGCCCGATCCCTGTCCTGCCATAGTATTGTTATTTTTAGATTATTCACTACTAAAGTAGTCATTATCTATTTAGGTAATTTATCGCCACGATTTGTGTATCTATAGTCCACGAGCATGTCGGTCAAGAGAATAGATTACGATGGCCAATTGACGTAGTTTCGCCAGTTGTGTTGTTCGCTGAATCCCAGCACTTCCCGGATTTTACGGTTTGAAAACAAGGCCTCATGTTCGCCCAGCTCACGCGTGATAGGCACACCGGGAAAGAATGTTTCAGCCAGTTCTTTGCTCGGCATGACGGCCCCATTGTGATCGTTTCCAGCATTGAAAATCTGAAAGCCAAGGTTATTTTTTTGTAAGCATAAATTCACAATTTGGCCCAGATCACGGGCGTCGATGTAGCAGAAGGCGTTCCGGCGTCGCACTTCGGGGTGCCGAAAATAATAGGGAAACAGGTCGGCATATTCGTGGGGTTCAATCACATTACCGATACGAAGCGCATAGATGTCAATCCCTGACCGGCGCTGGAAGGCACGGGCTGTTTTTTCATTGACCACCTTTGATAATCCATAGCTATCCATCGGATCAACATCATAATCCTCTTCCAGCGGCAGGGACGTAGGGTCTGTCTGGCCATCGGAAAAACAGATACCGTAGGTGGTTTCTGACGAAGCAATGATGATCTTTGGGATACCTAGTTTAACGGCCGCTTCAATCACATTATAGGTACCAATGGTGTTGACACGGAACGTTTCATTATCCGGTTTAATTAAAATTCGGGGGATGGCGGCAAAATGGACAACTGCATCAAACCGGGGTATGCCCGTACCCGACTCCAGTTCATCCAGACCAGCATACGAACTCATGGCATTAAACATTTGCCCGGAATCCGTAATATCGGCCATCAGATTATAGACTCCTGGATGATTCAAGGGGGTAAGATCTACATTCATCACCGTATGCCCCTGATCGAGTAGGTAAGGAATAACGTGCTTTCCGGCTTTTCCGGAGCCTCCGGTAAAAAATATGCGCTGTTTTGTCATAAATAATACGGTTGCATATGGGCTCAAGGTACCTAAACCACCAAGCCATCGTCGGTAGACTTTCTAACGGTTAATTCGTTCTGGCCGCTTACTGTTTTCTTTTTACCAAAATAAGCCTCATTTAGTAGGTCATCAACTGGAAGAGATGTGGGGTTGACTAGCTTTAATCACGACCAACTTTGCTCAAAACGTTACTGCTATTAAAGTATGATAGGTCCCACTACCCGTTGAGGTAATTAACGGGCTGACAAAATCTCATATCTCGAACTCGGGCTAAGAATAGTAAAAAAATATGGGTGCCAAATTACAGAATGGCACCCATAGGACACTGGTTCGCACTTCGAACTTACAGCCCCAGTACTTTCTTGTTAAATGCTTCATCGGCACCTGTTCCGGCGAAATCGTCGAAGGCACGCTCAGTGACACGGATGATGTGACTTTCGATGAATGGTGCACCTTCGGCGGCTCCCTGTTCGGGATGTTTCAGGGCGCATTCCCACTCCAGTACTGCCCAGCGATCGTAGTCATACTGAGCGAGTTTTGAGAAGATGCCTGAGAAGTCAACCTGTCCGTCGCCCAGTGAGCGGAAACGGCCTGCGCGTTCTACCCAGCCCTGATAGCCACCATAAACGCCCTGTTTGCCCGTCGGGTTAAACTCGGCATCTTTTACGTGATAGGCAAAAATCCGCTCGTGGTAGAAATCAATGAATTGCAGGTAATCGAGTTGCTGTAAGACAAAGTGGCTAGGATCGTAGTTGATACCAACGCGGGGGTGGTTGCCTGTTTTTTCGAGGAACATCTCGAATGTAATGCCATCGTGCAGGTCTTCGCCGGGGTGCAATTCGTACGCCAGATCGACCCCTGCGTCTTCATACGCATCCAGAATAGGCTTCCAGCGGGTAGCAAGTTCCGTAAATCCGGTTTCGACCAGACCCGCCGGACGCTGTGGCCACGGGTAGATAAACGGCCACAACAGCGCTCCCGAGAACGTTGGGCTGGCTTTCAGACCCAGGTTTTTGCTGGCTTTAGCCGTCATGATCAACTGATCGGTAGCCCAGGCTTGTTGTTCTTTGGGCTTGCCTGCCAGTTCGGCTGGTCCGAAACCGTCGAACATAGGCCCATAGGCTGGATGCACAGCAACTAACTGCCCTTGCAGGTGTGTAGCCAGTTCGGTGATTTCAACACCGATGTCGGCCAGTTTACCTTTCAGCTCGTCGCAATATGTCTGACTTTCCGACGCCTGTTTCAGGTCGATCAAACGGGCGTCCCAGGTTGGGATCTGAATGCCTTTATAGCCCAGGTCGGCCATGTATCTGGCAATGGAATCGAGCGAGTTGAAGGGTTCTGTATCGCCTAAAAATTGGGCAAGGAATATGCCCGGACCTTTCATTGTTTTCATGCTGTTTAAAGAGCGAAAGAGCGAAAGAGTGAAAGAGTGGCTGACGCAATCACTTAGCTCTTTCACTCTTTCGCTCTTTATGTCAGTCGCTCACTGATTTACGAGATTTAGAGAGAATTTTTAGAATTTGATAGCCTTCATCTACTAAGTCGGCCAGGCGATGCTCAGGTACCAGTTCAATATAAATAAGCGTTTCGAGCCAAAAGAGTGATTCGTCTAACTCTTCGATGGTGACACTGAGCTTCGCAAAATACTCCTTCTGGCTTCGTCCCCTACGAACGGCCCGAAAGTTGGCGGCTGCCGAAGAGGACGAGCGAATAAGCTGATGACCAAAATGTTGGGCATCATAGTCTTTCGAAAGGGTACGATACACCTTCACACAACGAAGCATAAATAACTTCAGTCGTTTTTCAAGATCATCCAGAAACTGACTTTTCGATTGGCCTGAGTAATCTACCCAAGCCTCCTGAACAAGGTTTTCCAGCTCTTGTAGATTCTCGTTGTCGTATATCGTTCTTTCACTCATTCGCTCTTTCACTCTTTAAATTTCCACCCACGCCTGCTTGCGGTTGGATTCCAGGATTTTCTCGCAAATGAGTAATTCGCGGTAGCCGTCGGCGAAGGTGGGGAAGGTTGGGTTTTCGGGCTGTTTGCCTGCCGCAATCGCTTCGTAGACCTCTTTAAACAACTGTTTCGACGTGTCGGGGAAACCTTCGTTGTGGCCGCCGGGGAACGAGATTACCGAACGGGCTTCGGGGTGCGCCAGCGATGGATCGCGCATGAAGGCTTCGTTGGCACCGTCGCGGTTACCGATCCACATTTCGTTAGGTGCTTCGGAATTCCAGGCGTAGGTTTTCTTCGAACCGGCGATTTCGAGTTTCATCTGATTCTTACGGCCAGCCGCTACCTGCGATACCGTGATGCTACCCTTGTTGCCGTTGTCGAACCGCAGCAGCACGTTGGCATGGTCTTCGGTATTGATGGGGACGTCGGCATAATCTTCAGGCTTCAGCATTTTACCCGAGTAGGTCTCCACAGGTTTCAGGGGCTTCTTACGCACTTTATGGACGGTGTTGAAATCAGCCATAACCGCTACTGTTTTCAGCCCTGTAATGTATTCCAGACTGTCCATCAGGTGTGAACCAATGTCGGCAATAGCCCGCGAATCGCCCGATTTGTCGGGTTCGAGCCGCCAGTTGTAGTCGGTATCGTAGAAGAGCCAGTCCTGTAGGTACGAGCCGATTACCGAATACACGTCGCCCAGGTCGTTTTGCTCGCGCATCACTTTCATCTGCCGAACCAGTGGGTAATAGCGCAGGTTGAAGTGAACGGCATTGACCAGGCCGGTCTCTTTCGCCAGTGCCACCAACTCTTCGGCTTCATGCAGGTCTTTTGCCAGTGGCTTTTCACAGACTACGTGCTTGCCTGCCAGCAGAGCGGCTTTCGACTGCGAGTAGTGCAGGAAGTTAGGGGTGCAAATGTGAACAACTTTAATATCGTCCATCGCTAGCAGTTCGTCAAACGTACAGGAACGTTCGATGCCCAGCTGATCGGCTTTCTGACGAGCCAGTTCGGGTGTTACTTCGCAAAGGGCAAGGACATTCGTATTGGGTAGGCGACGTAGCGCTTCGATATGCGCGGGGCCGATGAATCCGGTGCCAACGACACCAACATTGATTTTTTGCATGAAAAGGGAATAATTGAATGATTGAATTGTTGAATGATTGAATTGCAATTTGCCGTTGCGATTGAATTAAGACGGACGCTGACTACTCTTTGAGTTTTTGCGGGCAGATGAAAAAATGGCTAATAGCTCCGAAGCTTCCTTCATAAGATTGGTCAATTTCTCCACTCGTACGATTTCCGTTTCCGTAAGTAATTCCATCCAGAATAGTGATTCATCCGCTTCTTCAACGACAATACTTAGCTTAGCAAATTACTCCGCCTGACTTCTGGCACGACAAACTGCCCGACAATTTGCTCCAACAGAAGTAGCAGAGCGTAGCAGTTGCTTACCAATAATCTTAGCTTCATCCGTCTTCGGTAATGCTCGAAAAAGACGGATACTACGCAAGGCAAACTCTTTCGTTCGCTTCTGCATTTGTTGAACAAACTCGATTTTA
This sequence comes from Spirosoma aerolatum, assembly GCF_002056795.1. Lineage (NCBI taxonomy): Bacteria > Pseudomonadati > Bacteroidota > Cytophagia > Cytophagales > Cytophagaceae > Spirosoma > Spirosoma aerolatum. The sequence goes on from NZ_CP020104.1 coordinate 1,401,640, forward strand.
TCATTCATTACGGTAGGGTTTACTAATGATTGAATTGTTGACTGATTGAATTGTTGAATGGCTTTGGCAACTTTGTTCAACGATTCAATCAGTCAACAATTCAATCAGTTAATTGATAAATTTCGTCCACTTGGTCGTGTCGTCCTGGCTGGAGGCAATCACCGTGTCGATAAAAGCCAGGCCACGAACGCCATCCGCTACCGAAGGGAAGTCGTAAATCGGGTCAGGATCGCGGCCTTCCATGTGCGCTTTCACGGCATAGGCAAAGTTGCGATACAGGTTAGCGAACGCTTCGAAAAAGCCTTCGGGGTGGCCCGATGGTAGTCGCCAGTGAGCTTTGGCTGCTGCCGACAAATCACCGACGTTCGGTCGGATGATGCGCTGACCTTCCTGAGTTTTGTATTTGAGCGTATTAGGTTCCATCTGGTGCCACTCCAGGCCGCCCAGTTCGCCGTATACGAAAATTTTCAGCGCATTTTCTTCGCCATTGGCAATCTGGCTGGCGTGCAGAACCCCTTTGGCACCGCCTTCGAAGCGAAGCAGTACATTACCATCGTCATCGAGCAAACGACCCGGAACAAAGGTGCTCAAGTCAGCACAGAGTTCGGCAATTTGCAGGCCCGTAACGTATTCGGCCAGGTTTTCAGCATGGGTACCGATATCGCCCATACAACCCGCAGCCCCTGATTTCGACGGGTCGGTACGCCAGATGGCCTGTTTGTAGTTGTTGTCTTCTTCTTTTTTCGACAACCAGCCCTGTGGGTACTCTACGACTACTTTCCGAATCTTTCCCAGTTTCCCGTTGCGCACCATGTCGCGGGCTTCTTTCACCATTGGGTAGCCCGTGTAGTTGTGCGTTAAGCCAAATACCAATCCCGACTTTTCAACGATTTCGGCCAGTTCTCGGGCTTCGTCCAGGTTGAGGGTCATGGGTTTGTCGCACATCACATGGAATCCATTTTCGAGCGCCATCTTGGCGGGGGGAAGTGCATGTGGTTGGGCGTTACGATGGAAATAAAATCCATCCGCTCGCCTTCCGGCAGTGTTTTCTCTTTCTGGATCATTTCCTCATAGGAGGAGTAAACCCGGTCTTCGGGCAGGTACAACGCATGACCAGTCGCTTTTGATTTGTCGGGCGATGAACTGAAGCAGCCACAAACCAGTTCAATTTCGTTGTCCAGGCTAGCGGCCCGGCGGTGAACAGCGCCAATGAAGGCATCGAGCCCTCCGCCAACCATACCCATTCGCAATTTTCTGTGCATTGGTAATGAAGTTGAGAGTAAACAGGGTAAAAAAGCGGTTTACAGGGGGCAGTTTACTATAGTTTATGGCAAGTTTCAGGTTTCAAGTTTGACGTTTTGTTCAGTAAACCTGCAACTTGCAACCAGAACCAGGTGAACGTCTTTCCATGCGCCCCTTTTTTCGCGGCTGGAAATTAGTGGTTTTCTCTTATTTTTCGGAAATTTTGCACAAAAACGGTCGAAGAGCGGGGAGTTTGTCCGGTCATTCGCCTTTTGTTCGTTAATTAACTTAAACTCACTAAATCCTCTCTTGTAGAAAATGAATCAAACCATCAATCCATCGCGACTGTTTCTGGCCAGTTGCTTCGCACTGATCACCACCGCCTTTTCGTTCAGTATTCGGGCTGGTATTCTGCCTCAGCTAGGTACCGAACTCGGGCTATCAGCTGAGCAGTTAGGTTTCATCAACTCTATGTGGTTCTTCGGCTTCCCAATCGCTATGATTGTTGGTGGGCTGGTTTACTACTCGGTAGGGCCCAAGATCATCATGAATGTGGCTTTTTTGTGCCATACCCTGGGGATTTTGCTCACGATCTACGCGGGAAGTTATTCGACGTTGCTGATTTCGACGTTGCTGATCGGTATTGGGAATGGCTGTACGGAAGCGGCTTGTAATCCGATGATTGCCGATATGTTTACGGGCGCTCAGATGAACAAGATGCTGAATCGCTTCCACATGTGGTTTCCTGGTGGTATCGTGATTGGTAGCTTGCTCTCTAAATTTATGACGGATGCCGGCCTGTCGTGGCAAACACAGGTTTGGGTCATTATGATTCCTACTGTGGTGTATGCGTTCCTGTTCTTCGGTCAGGCGTTCCCAACGTCGAAAGAAGTAAAGGCCACTTCGCTGAGCAGTAATTTTCAGGCAATGCTTACCCCGCTTTTCCTGTTTATGTTCGTTTGTATGGCCTTCACTGCCATTTCGGAATTCGGTCCACAACAGTGGGTTGGTCTGATTATGAGTAAGAGTGGCGCTACGCCGATGTATATTCTGGCTCTTACCACAGGCCTGATGGCAATTGGCCGTTATTTTGGTGGCCCGATCATTCATCGGCTCAATCAAACGGGCGTATTGCTGGGTGGGGCCGTTTTTGCAACCATTGGTATTTATTTATTCAGTACGCAAACAGGTTCTATGGCCTATGTAGCTGCTATTTTCTTTGCTATCGGTGTCTGTTATTTCTGGCCAACTATGATTGGGTTCGTTGCCGAAAATATTCCCGCTAGTGGTGCTCTGGGTATGTCGATTATTGGTGGTGTAGGTATGTTCTCTACCTCCATCTGGCAACCCATTATTGGCGGCTGGATTGATACGGCCAAGGTCGAAAAGGCATCAACAGGATTATCTGGTGATGCGCTGGAACTGGCTGCAGGCCAGGCGACACTAGCCAAAATGACTATGTTCCCGATCTTTCTGGTTGTTGCATTTGTTGTATTGTGGTTCTGGATGCGTAATCGCAAGCCCGGCCATGTCGATGAAAAGCTTGTAGCCGAACAGCCACAGCTATAGTCTAAGTAATTCCTGCGTCATCTGCTGATAAAATTACTTCCGTAGTTTTTAATTAATATCCCCATTGTCAGACGATTATGGGGATATTTTTTTAATATTGATTAAAAGGTAGTTAATTGAATTAGAATCGTTAAACCTTAGGGTTGCTTTTCTTGTCAGTCAATAGTCTTTCTTGTCTACGAACTTTAATCGTTTATGTTGTGGCTTTACTGGATGCCTACACAAAACCGCTAACTGTCGGTCAGGTAGCTTATATGCTCCGACGGGCTACCTTCGGCCCTACACCCGACCAACTCAGGACGCTTACAGGACAAACAGCTGCCCAGATTGTTACCAAACTTCTGGCCGATCAGCCTGCGCCTACTCCTCCGCTCGATCCCACAACCAGCAAAACATTTACCGATCAGCCATTCGATCAGGCGAATGCCGGTAAGTTGGAAGGCTACGTAAAGCTCTGGTGGGCCAATCTGATGCTCAATCAACCCGTGTCGCTGCTGGAGAAAATGACCCTGTTCTGGTCCAATCATTTCGTAACCAACGATTCGACTGTGAATGATTACCGATTTATGTATCGGTACAATACCTTGCTTCGGCAGTATGCGCTGGGAAATTTCAAAGCGTTTGCTGTTGCTGTTACGCAGGACCCGGCTATGCTGAGGTTTCTGAACGGGAATCAGAACGTGGCGGGTACACCTAATGAAAACTATGCCCGCGAACTTCAGGAGTTGTTTACCATTGGTCGGAATGGGGGCTATACCGAAGCGGATGTACGTGCGGCTGCCAAAGCCTTAACGGGATGGGCCGATACTGGCTACCGCGATGCATCGACCGCAACGATTGGGAGTACATTTCGGGCAAATCGGCACGACACCACAGACAAAACGTTTTCAGCAACGTACCAAAATACGGTTATCAAGGGGCGCTCGGGGAATAACGCAGGTTTGGACGAGTTGAACGACTTGCTCGATATGATCCTGAAAAATGCCGAAACAGCCCGCTACATCTGTCGTCGGATTTATCGCTGGTTTGTCAATTTCGATATTACTACTGATGTTGAAACGAATGTAATTTTACCCCTTGCCGATCTATTCCGAAAATCGAATTTTGAGTTGAAACCCGTCATGTCGACGCTGTTGCAGAGCCAGCATTTTTTCGATTCGGCCTTACAGGGAGCTATGATTAAATCGCCGACTGATCTGGTTATTGGTACATTTCGGTTCTGGGGAGTACAGGCGCCAGACCCGACGCAAAACATTACCGGCTACTACCAGATTGCCAATTATATCTATAGCCGGGTAAAGGAGCAGCAACAGGATTTGCTGAATCCGCCTACCGTATTTGGCTGGACAGCCTATTACCAGACGGATTACTACCAGCAGTGGATCAACTCAACGACCTTGGGGTTACGCGGCTTTTTTGGGGATGCGCTCACTACTAATGCCCTTAAGCTGAATGGTAAAGCCGTTATTGACGTATTGACCTATGCAAAAACGCTTTCGGACCCCACCGATCCCGCCAAACTGGTAAACGATATGACCGCCCAACTGATCGCTATTCCGTTGGACCAGTCCCAGAAAGACTTTCTGATCGATACAGTTTTGCTCAATAATCTACCACGTTATGAATGGACTGCCGAATGGAATGATTACATCAGGGTGCCAAACGATGCGGCTAAAAAACAGGCCGTCCAGATCAAGTTAACCACCTTTCTGCAATACATGTTCCGAATGGCCGAATACCAGATTCAATGATAGAATGCCTCAATGATGGAATAGAGTGTGCGTGAGCCATTCAATCATTCAACGATTCAATCATTCAAAAATTATTTCCCTATGAAGCGTCGAAATTTTCTTCACTATGCGGCTTCGTCGTTGTTGCCGGTTATGATCGATGGCTTCGGAGCCCGTGCGTTGGCCCGTTCGTCGTCGTTTATCAGTTCATTGGTCAATCTGGCGGCTGCGAGTGACCGAGTACTGGTGATTATTCAGTTGCAGGGAGGCAACGATGGCCTGAATACGGTTATCCCGCTCGATCAAATGGGGGTCTACAGCTCGGCCAGTTTTCGGAAGAATATTGCTATACCGGAAGATAAAGCGCTTAAACTGAAAAATTATCCTGGTACGGGTCTGCATCCATCCATGACCGGGCTACAGCAATTGTTTAATGATGGTAAACTGAGCATTGTTCAGGGCGTATCATATCCAACGCCTAATTTCTCCCATTTTAGGGCCAGCGACATCTGGATGACAGCCGTTGATTCGACCCAAACGGCCGATTCGGGTTGGGCCGGGCGCTATCTGGATAAACGTTTTCCGGGATTTCCCAGTAACTACCCCACTACACAGATGCCCGATCCGCCAGCTATTCAGATTGGGTATGTGACAGCTACAACCTTGCTAGGGCCTTCCAATTCGATGGCAATTGTGTTGCAGGACCCCGATACGTTTGCCCGACTGGTAGGGGATAAACCGAATGCCCCCGCAACAAGCCTGACAGGCTATGTAGGTCAGCAAGTTGAGTTCATTCGGCAACAGCAGGCGAGTTCGGTGAGTTATGCCGGACAAATAAAGACGGCAGCTGGCAAGGGGAAAAATCTGGCTACCTATCCGACCGGTAATGCTCTGGCCGAACAGTTGAAGATCATTGCCCGGCTCATTAACGGCGGCCTCCAGACGAAGGTGTATTACGTTACGTTGGGTGGTTTCGATAACCATGCCGCCCAAGTAGTAGCTACTGACACGACTACAGGTACGCATGCGAATTTGCTGAAAACGCTATCGGATGCTGTGCTGGCTTTTCAGAATGACCTGGCTCAATTGAAGCTGGAGGATCGGGTGGTGGGCATGACCTTCTCAGAGTTTGGCCGACGAGCTATTTCGAATAGCAGTTACGGTACTGATCACGGCACATCGGCTCCTATGTTTGTGTTTGGTACAGCCATTAAGTCGCCGATGGTGGGCAAGAATCCAAACCTGAGCGATCTGGATAATAACAACCTGAAAATGCAGACCGATTTCCGGCAAGTGTACGCGGCTATTCTGACCGATTGGTTTGGTACTGACGCTACTACCGAAACAGCTTCGTTGTTTAGAGATTTTCCAGTCGCTACGGTATTCCGTGCGCCAGCTGTCGTTACGGGTACTGAGCCACTAAGTGATGATACGAAATTGTACCCGAATCCTGCTTCTACTCAGGTGACTCTGGAATCGGACTGGCTGACGCAGGGCGTTAAATCGCTTCAATTGGCTAACATGCAGGGACGTTTTATAGGTGTCGAAGCATCACGGCCAACCACGAAATCACTCCAACTTGATGTTAGCAAGCTGCCCATGGGTGATTATGTTCTGCGCGTTGAAACCACTCAGGGAACGCTGACCAAACGGGTAATGGTTGTGCGGTAAAAGCTCATCTTTTTCTACAGCTTGTCGTTTAAGCTACTATATTGGTGGCTTGCTGGCCCGTTTGCTTTAATCTAAAAAGTAGAGAAACTTGACTTATTATGGCGTTTGATGCATATGGTAACCTCACTCCGTACGCAGTTATAGAACTAGATTTAGATGTGTTCCGCCAACAATTCGTTGAGCAATTTCCGTTTTCTACTAAGCGAAACTGGCTTTTTGATGTATTCGTTAGCTACATGAATGATGTGAAACAAACTGTAAAAACGGAAGTTACTGTTTGGGTTGATGGAAGTTTTATAACTCGAAAGCTGGAACCAAACGATATTGACTGTGTTGTTTTTATCGACTACCAAGTATATTTTCAATTCGAAAAAGCAATCGAGCAAATTTGACAACGACGTTTTTTTGATAAATAGTGGAATTGATGGCTATTTCGTGATACATTACCCAGAGGGGCATCGTCGGCGAAACTGGTTTGAGTCGGATCAGATTCGATGGCTTCACGATTTTGGTACGAGCCTTGCAAACCGTAAAAAAGGTATTGTTCAACTGAATTTTTGAGCCATGGAATCACTGGATGAAATCGTACACAACACTGAACAGCGGGCGGCTGCTATAGCCCGACTTCTTAAGTTGATAGGAATGGATACGGCTATCATCCGTCGGCACCAGGATGCCCATGATGAGAGTATCTATACCCAGCAATATATCGAACTTCGTGCCCGTAATTTAATGACACTTACACAACTGCTGGAAGCGGATTGGCTGTTGAAAGCTAATCCTCAACTGGGCAATCGGGCGGCTTAATTGTATCTGTCAGTTATAGTATCATAAGTTGAGGGGATGTTAATAATTTTCACTCCCGACGGCGGATATAGTCTCGCATTTCATCCATAAAACGGTTGGCCTTGAACAACACAATCAGCAGTTTAATGAGCGTCAGGATGAGGAGACCGGGCAATAACAGGGCAAAAATTCCCCAGAAAACCAGCAAAAAATCGGATATGATTTGATTCATGGGAATTAAGTTTCTGAGTGGACGAACAACATAGAAGCAGGTCACTTATCTTGCAGTGTGCCTATACGTATAGAAATCATCTTGTACTATGCTTCGTCACTTACTTGTTGCTGCCTTTGTAATTTGCTTGATTTCCAAAGGGTTTTCTCAGAATCAGCCTTTATTTATTACGGATAGTCTTGATGCATACATCAAACGTGGGATGGCCGACTGGCAGATTCCAGGGTTGGCTATTGCTATTGTCAAAGACGGCAAGGTTGTGGTATCGAAAGGTTACGGGGTTCGAGAAGTAGGAGCGGCTGGCAAATCGGAACCTGTCGATGAAAATACCCTCTTTTTCATTGCCTCCAACACCAAATTGTTTACGGGTACAGCGATCGCTAAGCTGGACGACGAAAAGAAACTGTCGCTGAATGATAAGGTGACGAAATATCTGCCCGACTATAAGCTCTATGACCCGGCCGCTACCCAGCTCGTGACGATTCGGGATGTACTTTCTCATCGGCTGGGGACTAAGACGTTTCAGGGCGATTTTACGTTCTGGAACAGCAATCTTAGTCGGGCCGACGTGGTCAGACGAATGCAGCTGCTGAAACCTGAAGGCCAGTTCCGGCAAGACTATGGTTACTGCAATTCCGGTTTTGTAACGGCAGGCGAGATTGTGGCGAAGGTATCGGGGCTGCCTTGGGAACAGTACGTTGAAAGCAACATCATCAGGCCGCTGGGTATGACCAACACCTACACGCTTACCAAAGGCGCTGAAAACCGCCCAAACATGGCTCGGCCCTACACAACCAGCTTTGGTCCGCTGAAACGGTTGCCGTACGACTATATCGACAACCTGGGCCCGGCGGGCAGCCTGGTTTCCTGCGTGAAAGACCTGAGTAAGTGGCTCATGATGCAACTGGATAGTGGTCGGTTCGAGGGGAAGCGTATCCTGCCCTGGTCGGTGGTTCAGAAAACGCGCGATGGCAATACGATCCTGACAACGCGAAAGTCAGGTCTGTTTCCGACGCACATACGTACCTACGGCCTGGGTGTACTGATGACCGATTATGCAGGTCGACAAGTGTATTGGCATACGGGTGGCGCGTTCGGCTTTGTGACCAACACCTGTTTTGTGCCGGAAGAAAAACTGGCCATTACGATTCTGACCAATCAGGATAATCAAAACTTTTTCGAAGCCCTGCGCTACCAGATTCTGGATGCCTATCTGGGTGTACCGTATACCGATCGAAGTCGTTTCTTCCTACCAGGAGCACAGTCGGAAGCGAAAAAACAGGCTGAGGAATTGCAGGCCATGGCGGATCAGGTGGCGAAAAAGGCCAGACCTGCTTTACCGTTAGCAGCGTATGCTGGTACCTACCGCAATCCGATTTATGGAACTATATTGATCAAGAAAGATGGAGATGGGCTAAACGTTTCCTTCGAGCATCACCCCAACCTGACGGCCAAACTTGAGTATATGGACGATAACACCTTCCGGCTGACTTACTCCAATCAGGCATATGGAATTTTTCCGGCGAAGTTTACCATTAAGGGCAATGCCGTTTCGGCCGTTGATATCAAAGCCAGCGATTTCGTAGAGTTTGATTCGTATTCATTCCTGAAAACGTCGGCCCATTGACTTTGTCAGGCGACGAAAAAGCATACGGGTATGCACCAATGACTGGATGCTCGGATCCATCGTATAAAGAGTAACGTATAGCCGCCGATTTCACCTGCGACTCATCGGAGTCAGGGCTTGGCTCGCACTCGTTTTTCCACGAATTTGTCGCCACCCCAGGTGTCGGCGGGCATTTCCTTACCCGCCCGGTCGAACACTTTTTTGAAGCCCGAAAAAAGTAGCGTATCACCACGCAGTTCCCAGGTTTGCTGATCAGCATACCCCACCCAGGTTGTGTCGTCGTAGTAACGAAAGGTTTCTTTGTATTGATTGCCCTCCAGGGCGTATGTACCTGCCCCCGCGCCGTGAAAACTGCCGTCAGGATTGTAATGGATGAAGCTGAAAAAGCCATCGTGAAAAATCTTAAGCTGCTGTGGCCGAATGGGTTTTTCCAGCTTACCATCTACTCGATTTTCGACCAATTCCCAGGCCCCCTCAATCGATGACTGGTTTTGCCGATCTGCTTCCAATTCAGAAGGCTTGTCGGCTTTCTGACAGGCAGTTACCAAAAATACTATACCTAATACAGCGATGGTTTTCACGAGATGTGTAGGTTGTTTTAGTCACAAACCTATACACAAGTGATGGGGAGGGATTGTAAAAATGCGACATTCTACAACCCATCTACTTTTTAAGCTTTTTGAAATCGTCCAGCGTACCTCGAATGGTTGAAGCAAACTTACTGTGTTGGAGCATTGGGTCGTTTCGGCGATCGATTAGTTTGCAACGGAACGTAACTTCATAAGGGGTGTCTTTCTTATCAAACAGCATTTTGGGCAGTACGCTCAAGGTTTTACCGGGGCGGGCCGTTACCGGAAAAATGACCGGAGTCGTCGCCTGTGCTTTAATCAGAATGGGCTCCGGTTGGTCGCCCTCCGCTATCTGTTTGCCGTTTATGGTAACCGTATAATGCGCATCGGTGATGTTCATGGGAAACCTGTTCTTATTGGTTACGGCTACCTTAGCGGCTACATCTGTTCGCTTTAAACCCAGTGTTCCAAAATCAATGTCCTCGATCTTGATCTTCGGAATGAAAAAAGTGGGTAGTCGCCGTTCGAGGGTGGTGGTAAACGTTTTCTCGCCCAGAATGGGTATATCGAGCGCAAACGACGATTTTACTTTGTAGGTCGTACTGTCAATACCCTTTTGTTCAAGGGTTTTTAGAACACTGGTGGCCGTTTTTACCATCAGCTTCACTGGTAGTTTTATTAGGGTACTATCGCCCGCCTTAAGATCAATAGGCTTTTTGTACGCGTCTTCGACAACGGGGGTATTGGCAATGAAAACGGTGTAGTCTAGTTGATGCGCTTTAAAACCGACCGGCAACGGATTATCGATCAGCATATACATAGTTAAGTCCACGGCATCGTCGCTGATATTGGTGATGTCGAACCGGGTTAGTTCGAGCCGGGGCTTGAGTGTGTTATCATAGGCCCCTTTTTCGGAGGCTGCTTCATGTCGTAAACGAGTGTACCATATATAACCACCAGCCACCAGAAGCAGCACAACTACCAACGCAATTATCCATCCCTTTTTCATAACGTGTCGCCTTATCAAACGTAAGTCTATCAACCGTTATGCAGGAGTTGTGTTTCCTAAAAGTGGCAAAAGAGGCTGACTTTGTGTTAATTAGTTAGCCTTGGGTTAAGGTTAATACAGTAATTCCATTGAGTATGACGTCGACTCGGCGGTATGTAGGGTTCAATGTCCCATCTTTAATACCATCTTGCTTCGCCAGTGTTTCGCCTTTTCCTACTGTTTTGACCGTTGCTTTCAAGTTGCTGCCACAAATGTCGATGAGCTTCTGTTTGACGTTGGCTGCCCGATTTTCGGACAGGATTTTGTTGTAGGTTTCATCGCCTGAGCGATCGGTATGACCAATGATCTCAACGATCGAACCGGGCTGCATTAGTAGAGCTAATTCATTGGCGGCCATCCTCCGGATTAAGTTGGCTGCTCCTACGGTTAGCAGCGCACTATCGTGTTTGAAATGGGCTTTTTCATCACCCCAGTACAATTTGCCAAATTTCGTTTGTTCGTTCCCATACTGAATGACTTCTTTAGGGCTTGGTAGCGTGCCTTTTTTCCAGATGCTGCCAATACCTACTGAAGCAGTCATTTCGAACTCAACTTTTCCTTCAAATTCTTTATTCGGTTCGGGTTCTATACCCCCTATACTCCCTCCCAGGCTGTAGATATCAAATTTCAGGGGAGGCAATTTCGCATCGCTATCGATTTCCATTGTACCTACTGTGCCTGATAGCCCGGCGCTGTTGGCACCCACTCCGGCATCGGCTTTACCGAGGGTATAACTGCCAATAAAATCGCCTGGCTTCCAGAGTATATCACTTTGGGCTACGCCACTGAACGATTGCCCAAAGTTGAGACCTTCGACCAGCCCACCGCCCAATTCGAGTAAGCTGATGCCTAGTGTTGCGTCGTCTTTTATTCCCTTTGCCTGCCATTGCGGGCAACTAATGGTTATCTCTCCTCGATAGTAGCCGCCTTTTATCCAGAAACCGGCTCCTAGACCCGTAAATTTGATGTCGATTTTATACTCGAACAGTTGCGTATTGGGCGAGGTGATGGAATCACCGCTTGTATCGCCATACACATAATCCAGTACCGAGCTGTTCTTTTTGTAGTCGACTTTGATGAACCGATAGAACCAGCTGGCGTTGGTCAGCGTCCACCCATCTTTGGCATCTGTAATCGTTTTTTTGTTTAGGTAATAGCGTATGTAGAAAGAGGCCAGGAGACGATCGGACTCATGAAGATTTTCGTCGATAAGTTGGTACGTTGCATTGTGCAGGTCCTTAAAGGCTTGCAGATCGCCTTTGATTCGTTTGGTTAGCTGGATGTTGAGGTTCGTTTTTCGACGATCTGCAAACAAAGGTTTGGCATAGTCAGGATTATTCAGAATAGCTCTGTAACCTTTAAAGTCGTAAAAGAACGAACGAATGTTCTGCTCCTGAATAGATAGCAGAGGATACCATTGGTGGCTTTTCAGCAAGTCTTTTTCTGGAAACTGCTCCAGATGTCGTTCCATCCATAGGGGGGCCGTCCCTACTCGTTTCATTGGAATCCTGCCGGAACCGTTGATAATGAGTTGGACCGATGAGTTGCTGATGGCGAGTAGCTGCGGTTTAAGTTTTAATAGCGCATCATTCCCACGAATATAGATCAGGTTAACGGGCCGATTCCAGTCGGTAATCTCGGCATAGAAGCGATAGTACTGCTTAGATTGGTAATAATTAACTTTTTGCCGGTTCCAGACAATCGATAAAAATCCTTCAATCCATCGGCCAGCCTGATTAAGGGTCAGTACGAAACCCAGGGTTTGTTGCGATGGATCGACCGTATTGATGTATTCAAATTTGCCGGTCAGGTTATAGGTAGGATTATCGGAAAGTGGCTTCGCTTTTATATTTTCGCCTATTGATCGGGTTGGTTCCCCGCCCTGCTGAATAGCCGACGGCTTTCGTTTTTCCAGGTAAGCGGTAATGGTTCCTTTAGTTACCGATACCAGTAAGTTTTTTGCCTGCTTGTACTTATCCTGACGACGGCTTTCATCCATAAGGAGTGGGTCATAGGCAAACACGTCGACGACTTTATCAAAAGCGGCTCCGTTGTCCAGGCTAGTGATAGCTTCGTAGATCTGACCTGAATTGGTAAGGTTTAGTCCTTCAATAAGCAATGGAATGAGGTTGTCCACATATATGTTCCTCACTATTGCCAGCATAGGCTTAACGTCTGATCGGTTATTAAAAGGCGTAAAATCAGGCTTTCTTGAGAGATTCGACAGGATGTTCGAACCAATCTCGACCAACTTCATATATTGATAATCGATCCGCTGGGTCAGTGCTGTAACTTTCTGAATTAAGCTGGACGAGTAATTGAATTTTGTTCGATTGGCCGATTTACCCAGAAACGGAAGTACGATCTGGTAATAAATATTCTTCCACTCGTTTTTGAGCTTTTCAGGATCGGTATCGGAAAGTTTTCGGCCATTCAGGTCGGGGTGCAGGTCGAAGAAAATGAAATTTGTTAACGAACTGGCATCCTTATTCGTTTTTGACTTTTGCAACAGAATGGGTTTGTACCTGTCGAATTTGGCAATATCGGACTGATCGAACTCCAGGTCAACGTTGGCTGCCGGGCCGTTCTGTTGAGGTCGATCAGAAAGGGTAACTATTTCGCGAAAAAGAAAGTCTCGTTCCATTGTCGCTGTCGTTATGGAGGTTATTGATACATTGCCATTGCGCTACATCGATGGCAATGATAAAAGAGAGATGACCATAAAAAGCTAGAGAGCCTTGTTGAAGCTTCGAGCGTATGTCAAGACATCGTCTGTATTTTTTATGCCGTTTTCGAGCGGCCATTTTCCTTTACGAGAAATACCCGCCTGGATTTCGGCACGATTGGTAGTGCAGAACGCTTTAAACGACTCCCAACGGGTTGGGACAAAATTTTTCTTCTTCATCACCTCCACGATGCATTGAACGCCATACGGAAGCCAGTGCATGAGTTTGGTAAGTGCCAGATAGACCTCACCACTGGCCGGAATTCCCAGCAGGGCAGCGTACCTAGCCGCACTTTTACCCCGATGGTTGACCAATTGAATACCCGCCTGAATAGAGTAATCGCTATCAGTGCTTAGGCGTTGGTGGTCAACGCCTAAGGTTTTGGATTCGTCGGGATGTAGTTGGAAATAGCCGCGTTCGTTGAGGCTGGTGTGACTTTGGATACTCCCGTCCGATTCTTTTTTTATCCAGCCCAGCAAGAAATCGAGCGGCCAGTTGCCCCGGTATTTTTCCAAGGCGGGCACCAGCACCCGAAAACGATCAGGCAGGGAAGCTGAACCAGTAGTTGCTGAGGTTGATGAGGATGGACCAGGGTTCGTAGGAATACTCGTCGCAATGCCCAGCGAAGTTTTCAATAGTGCCCAGGTTTTGGGACCTAATATACCGTCGTTTATAAGGCCATGAATCCGTTGCCAGATCGCCAGTGCATTGGCAAAAGCGTCTTCGCCCAGGCTAACATTCGATTGGCCGGAATATGGTAACAGTAGATCGTTGATCTGATCGACGTACTTGTCCCAGCCCAGTTGTTGACCGTAATACCGATTGGTTTTGACTCGCCTGGAGAGCGATGAACTTATTGAAGTAGTAGGAGCAGGCTGTACGGGTTGGGTGTTGCTGGTTGTCTGCGTGTTTGGAAAGGTACTGATCGGCCCCGACCCTGTTGGTAGTGCATGTGCCCAGATGCGAAATTGCCCGCCTTTAGGTACCCACCACTTTTTTGTCGAATAGGTGGCGTTTTTCGTGTGAGAACCAGCCTGGCTCAATAGGGGGTTTGTCACCTGCCCCGATGCATTGCGGAGCGCTTTATGGCTATCCGTTTCGGGTACAACAGCTGCAATATGGCCCGCAATGCCTGGTCGTTTTATGCTGACAAACACCACATTGCCCTGATTGGCTGTATGCTGAACAGCGGTATAATCACTACCAGAGGGGGTGATCTCCTGCCAGCCAAACATAGCTCCATAGTTGCCAAACCACTCATACAATGAGTTGGCATCCAGTTCGGTCAGGTAGTTGGTATCTTTCTGCGACGACGCTTCCGTGGGCGACGATGGTAGTTTCCGCCAGAAAAAATGCGGTAGGTAAACACCCGCCAGATAGGCATAATCGTTTGCAAAAATATTACACCAGGTAGCGGGCTTACCTTTGTAGTTCAGGCCCAGATACCGTTTGTGATTCGTATTGCCTACATCCAGCCAATCGACAAGCTGTGTCAGGAAAGCCGAAGCCGGGGTTGAGCTGCTACGCGTAGGCATACCATTTTCATTCAGTCGAAACGATCGACCGCTCCCCAAATCCCGGCGCACAGAATTGGGCTTGGGGTTCCGTACATGTACTTCATAAGGTGTAGAGGGATTCAGAAAAACTTCATCATCTGCCTGCCGGAACCTCGACCCGATCATGGGCAACGACAACGCCCCAACCTCCCTGACTAATAGATTCCGCTCCATAGCCCGTTCTTAATACGACTGTACCATAGCGTTGGCCCGTTCGGGAACCGTACTGTAGGCATTGCGATAGCCTTCTACAAGCCCTTCCACATCGTTGAGCCAGATGTCTAAGGTTGAGCCGGTGGCAATGGTCGTCAGTTGCGTCAGATCGGACGTTTCGATGTCAGTTAAAAGCCGATAGCCATACGAAGCGCAATTGTCGTATACGATGAATCGGTTGCTTTCGTTGAGGGTAATGGGTCGTTTAGCAATCAGTATATCATAAGCGGCCGGGATAAACTCTTCGGGTTTGTCGTATTGTGAGGGAATACCGATTTCGGCTTTCAGCAGGTTGACCAGGCAGATGGTGGCATGGACGGTAGCAAGCCCAATAAACGTATTGATCTGGTTCCGACCATACTGGAAAGGCTCAAACTGTTGCTTCAGTACATTCATCGTATCCCGGATGGACGTCTGCGTGGCTACCGATGAACGGGGCAGAATGTTGCCCGTCTGGGCCTGGATGGCCTGCGCCAGTTGCTTGGTTTTATAGTACTCCAGCATATAGTCGATCAGTTTATTGAAGGCCTGCATAAAGCCCTTATTCTGCTCGCTTTCAATGCCTAAGTTGTTTTCGATGGTTACACCCAATACCCGCTGGTAAGTACAGACCCGGTCGCGGAGGTTCGAGCTAATCCCCAACCGATGCAGCGTACAGATCATATCCATCAGGTTGGAATACGAAATAGCAATGCCTTTGTCATCGAATCGGCTACCCGATATGGTGTATTTGCCGCGATAATTGTAATCGTCCATCAGCGCGCCTAGGATTTTAAAGATGCCCATGCGCTCGTAGTAGTACAGCCAGAGCAAAGCACCCACCGTCAGGCCATTGGTGAAGTAGGAAAAGTCGAGGGTAGGGGGGAGCTGGTCGGCTGGGATGGACGTGACACGCTCATACAGGAACACAGGTTTTACGAAATAGTCGGTCGGACCAGGGTCGTAGCAACCTTCGTAACGGGCACGTTTCAGGGCAATTTCGGCTTCCTGAACGGCATCTTCCTTACGCTTTAGTTCCTGCTCGGCAATTTCGCGGGCCCGGCTATTGGCTTTGTTGCTGCTGCTGATCGATACCAGATTCGCTTCGGCCATCTGCAAATCGAGCCGGGCGTTCCCGACGGCATCCTGCTTTTCGATGAAGTTTCGTTCTGCGTCGGTAATCGCTCTGGTTTTGCTGAAATCGTTGGCTTCGCGCAGGGCGTCTTTGTAAATGACCGAGCCATTACAGGCGCTGATTGTGAGGCAGTAGTTTTTGTTAAGAAAAGTTGGTAAAGGTGAACTGTACTGACTGGCGTATTCCGTTAACACACGGTTCAGCAGTTCGTTATATTGACTTCGGATTGCCCAGGTCTGTATGTCTTCCCAGAAAAAGGTGTTTCTGGGCTCTTGAAATAACTTCGCCATTGTGGTGAATTGTTAAAGTTTACAAGTCTATTTTTTCGCTAATCCCTTCAGCCAGTTGTCCATCAGCGCATCGATGTTCGTTTGTTTGATGGTCCGCTTGTCGCGCAGGAGACGAAAGACGGCCAGTTGCACCCCAATGGGTTGATTTCGAAAGGTGTCGGTTTGTACCCCCTCAATCGTTGCCATCGCTTTCAGTCCCTGCGGAGTTAATGTGCCCAGCGCAAAGAGCGATGTTAACGGCCTGCTTCCAAGTTTTTTGAACTTCGTTTGCAAAACGGCCCGACTAATTGTTGGCAGACACTGCCGGGCTTCGTTGATGAGTTGGCGGGTGGTTTCGTCCAGGGATTTTAACGGATAAAATTCCAGCCATTCGGCTTCCCAGTCATCCCAGTCGCCTTTGCCCCACAGTTGCCGACACCACTCTACCGACGTCAGAAAACGCAGGTATGAAGGCGGATGCGGTTGTAACGTCGAGATTGAAAACATCATAGAGGCAGGCAGAATCAAAACATCCCGAACGCTCGATGTTTGCGCCATGCCCGACAGGCAAAACGCCCAGAAATCCGGTAGCAACTCCTTCGACCAGTTGGCAAACAGGCTTCTCATTACAGGCGTAGCGCCAGCTTTTTTCAGGGATTCGTAAAATACCTGCTGCCAGAGCGCAACCATATTCAGCTTGGATAATGCCTGATGGCCCACTTCGTGAAAAATAGAAATCAGGTTATATTTCTCGCTGATTCGGCTGTAGGGTATGGCAATGAACGGGATCGGATTCGGGGCGTTTCGGGTGATACTTACCCCTTCGCGGACGGTAAAAGCCCCAAAACCCCGGTCGCAGCAAACCAATGGCGGTACCATGACGTCAGCCAGATTACCGCGTTGAAGCGCATGGGCCGCAATGGCATCGCAGCCTTTCAGCAAGGGGCCAATATCAGGACTAAGGCGCTGGGTCAGAATATCCATGAACGTGTCGTAGAACGTGTAGGCGCTAGCCAGGTCCATTTCCAGTTCACCCAGTCGATTGATGAGCGTTTGCCGGATAATTGGGTCGTTGCGTTCCGAAAAGTATTTGTCGGTGTAGATGCGCAACTGCTGCCTGATTTTGTTGGAAACTGTTGCCAACTGCGATTCCAGCGCTTCCCATTGCTCGGCCGAAATATCCTGTTCGGGAGGGAGCGACAGCATTTTTCGCAGCCCCGTTAGCAACTGGGCTCGGTTTCGGATCGAGTCTATTTTCAATAATAGCTCCGAATTGCCAGGGCTGATAGTTTTTTGCAGGGTTTCCACAAGGCTGTTGTGCAAGAAAGGTGAGTACGTTTGCTTACAGGCGTTTATAGGTGATCGTTACGATCTTGTATAACCCGTTTTGCTCGTCACGCACTTTACGGTCTACTCGTCGGTATCTGGAATTGGGTGAGCCAAGACGTACAGTATGATGGGCTTTTTTGAAAGCGCTGCGGGCCAGTTGATTCATCTGTGCTTTAGCCTGTGGGAAATTTTGACTAAAGTTGGAACGACTGATTCCGTCGGCAAAATTGCTGTAGGCTTGCTTTGCCAGCGCGACGGTATCACGGGCTGCCTGTCGGGCTGCAGAAGGCGAAGCGAGTTCCTGATTGCTCAATACTGTTCCCAGAATAGCCCCGGCACCTGGTACAACGGCATTAAGTGCCTGTGGACCAAACTTCATGGCCAGGCTTTTGAGCAGCCCTCGTGGATCTTTAGTGATTTGCTGGATCGCCGTCGTCAGGGTACTGCCACCCGGTATGGCTTTTAGTATCCCTTTTGCCAGAGGAGCCAGTTTTTTGCCCCATTTCTTGATAGCTCCCCAGAAATAATCTTTTTCGATTTCGTGCATTACCTCGTTGAAATCGTTCTCAAACTCAAACTCGTTCTCGTAATTATTGGAGAAGATTTCGTAGAGCCGGGCTTCATAACGACCATCGGGCGTACTATCGAATTCGTTGTCAGCTTCAAATTCATCATCCGTTTCAAACTCGGACAGGTAATCGGCTTCATTCTGCACGTCGTAGTTACCTTCGCTGTCAAACTCGTTATCGGTTTCCCAACTGCCTTCGTTGTCGAATTCATTGTCGACCAGCTCAAATTCGTTGTAGCTGTCAGGAGATTCGTTATCCAGTTCGAACTCCTGCTCAAATTCACTCAGATAGTCGTTTTGATACGCCTTCATGATTATACCTGTTAAATTTTACATCCGAAATGGGCCGTATAGGTGAATGTTCAGATGCTCTGCTTCGGGAAAAGTGCGCGCATCCAAAGGGGTGTAGTTAAGGCACCAAAGGTCGGCTAAAGGGAAAGTGGGGTAAATACCAAGATGTTGGTATATCGGCGCGTAGAACTACGTGAAAACAGCTTCTTCTTTACATAATCTTGTTAGCCTGGGCGTATCGGGCTAGCTCAATGTTGGTATGAATGGAGAGCTTTCGGTAGATATTTTTTCGGTGCGTTTCGACGGTTCGCGTACTGAGAAACAACTTATCGGCAATGGTTTTTGTCGTATAACCATTCACAATCAATTGAATCACCTCGGTTTCGCGGTCAGTCAAGTCCTGGGTAACTTTTTCGATAGCTGGTTTTCTAAGTTGCTGGACTAAGGATGGTGGTAAATAAAGATGGCCAGCCCCAACCGCCCGGATGGCAGCAAACAACTCATTACGACTGGCTTGTTTGGGGCAATACCCCATCGCCCCGGCCTCGATGGTCAGATTGACCGATTGAGGATTTGTAAGGACTGTAAGAGCCAGTACGTTGGTAGCCGGATAAAGGGCGCGAATGGTACGCGTCAACTCGAGTCCCGACATGTCAGGCAAGTCTATATCCAGCAGAAGCACATCAACGTCGTGCTGTAGCAAAAAAGGAATAACCTCTCTTCCGGTGTGCAATACGCCAACTACGGTATGGTCGGTCGAAAACTCGATCAGAAACCGGACACCGTCGGCAAACAGGCAATGGCTATCAACAATCAGTAGTTTTTGCATTGTATCAAAGGGGGTTGGATAAACACAATGACTCAATCCGAAAACAATAGGGGTGGCTGTAAGCGCAATCGATCTGGCGGTAGGAAAGCCTAAATTAGGTATGTGTTTTTCTGGATAGTCATCGGTTTTTAGTGTACGGTTACGTTACTTATTTAGCTGTCGTAATTGCCCCTTTATCTGTCGTTATGCCCCTCCCGTTATGGCTGATACAGGTCGTACCTTTGCCTTGTTATTCATCAAAATCAGTAAACAACATGCAGAAAATCACCACATTCCTGACGTTTAACGACCAGGCTGAGGAAGCCGTCCGGTTGTACACCTCGCTCTTTAAAAACTCAAAAATCGCCAGCGTTTCGCATTACGGCGAAGGGGCTCCCGCCCCGGCTGGAAGTGTGATGTCGGTTACATTTCAATTGGATGGACAGGAGTTTTCAGCCCTGAATGGCGGCTCCTATTTCAAATTTGCTGAAGGTATTTCGCTCTTTGTCAATTGCGAAACACAGGAGGAAGTCGACCTGTATTGGGAGAAGCTCTCGGAGGGTGGAGAGAAAGGGCCCTGCGGCTGGCTGAAGGATAAATTTGGGGTGTCGTGGCAGATTGTTCCATCAAAACTAGGCCATCTATTGGGCGATAAAGACCCGGAGAAAGCGAAGCGGGTCATGCAGGCTATGTTGAAAATGAACAAGCTAGACATCGCTACGCTGGAGCAGGCTTATGCAGGGGAATAATCAATAGCCGTAGTAAACCGCCAGGATGCAATAGACGCGAGGACTGTTAACGATCTCATGTCTATTGCATCCTGGCGGTTTATGTAAAACCAGATCATGGGTGCCACTAAACTTTTTTATGTCGGGGCGGTCTTACTGAAAAGTAAATTCAATAAATCGCCATGCGTACGCTTCTGTTTGGCATTCTCTTGTTAGCAACAGCCTGTCGTCGTCCATCGACGCAGTTTGCTGCCATGCTCACGCCCGTCCGGCCACCCGCCGATTACAGTCCGTATCTTAAAGCGGGCGATGAACTCGTGGCGTTGGGTAATGATCCGACCTGGTCATTGACCGTCAATCCATCGAAGGGGACGCTTTTTTTTAAATCGGGGAAAGATAGTCTGACAACGTCGGTTCCCGAACGGCAGACGGATTCAGATGGGGTCCTTCGGTATAATGCGCCTGTAGGGGATGGTAGTTTAAATATTGTTTTTCGACCCGACAGTTGTGTGGATGCCAAAACGGGGCAACCGTACGACTACCGGGTTCAGATCGATAGACATGGGAAGCATTATGTAGGTTGTGGAGTGTCGCTTCAGAAAATGACCCTGTTACAGGATATCTGGGTGTTAACTGAATTGCAGGGGAAAACCATCGCAGCGGATGCCTCACGACAGGAAGTGCCTCGGCTGGAAATCTCCCTAACGGATGGCCGTGTAACGGGCACAACGGGCTGTAATCGACTGAGTGGTCCCGTGAAAGCCGATACCCGTCAGATCGTGTTTGGCCCACTCATAACTACTAAAATGGCCTGTATGGGGGCCGCCGGAGACCTGGAAGGGCCATTTTTAAATGCGCTGAATGCGCCACTGATGTATCAGATTGGATCGGGCCGGCTGACGCTGTTGCAAAATGGGGCAGCACTTATGGTCTTTAAAAAAGTAGATTAGTGTCAATTTGACCTTTATTATCAGCGAGTGCCTACTCCATTGGCATTCGCTTTTTTGTTATTTTTGTTGCCTGCTTAAAAGTCAATCAAATCTTTAAAAGTTTCATTTTAGGCCAACTTGCCTGAGTTTCCAATCAGCCTGTTTTAAATCATCAAAACCTATGAAAAACGTACGGTTTCCCTCCCGCGCACTACTCCTGGCGGGCGTGCTGACAACCGCTGTGTCTCAGCTTCCGACGGATGCCTGGGCACAAACAATGGCCAAACGGACTGTAGCGGCCAAGTCTGTAGCCGCTGCTGAAGCTCCGATTGCCTTGAATCGGGTACTTGTGTTTTCGAAAACGAAAGGATTTCGCCATTCATCGATCCCGGCGGGAAAAATGGCGATTATGAAACTTGGTCAGGAAAATGGTTTTGCCGTCGATACAACGGAAGATGCCTCCAAGTTCACCGAAGCCAATCTGAAAAAGTACAGTGCCGTTATCTGGCTAAGCACAACGGGCAATGTACTCGACGATGCCCAGCAGGCTGCTTTTGAGCGTTATATTCAGGCGGGAGGTGGTTTTGTGGGTATCCATGCTGCCGCCGATACCGAGTACGACTGGCCCTGGTACAACCAACTCGTGGGGGCCTATTTTCTGAGTCACCCTAAGCAGCAAAACGCTGAAATTGAAATTGTTGATAAGAATCACCCGGCCACAAAAATGCTGCCGGATCGCTGGAAGCGCTGGGACGAGTGGTATAACTACAAGAGCATTCAGGGTGATCTGAAGGTGTTGGGTAAACTGGATGAAAAGACCTACGAAGGCGGGAAAAACGGCGATAATCACCCGTTCATCTGGTACCACGATTTTCAGGGAGGCAAAGCCTTCTATACGGGTGGCGGTCATACCGACGAATCGTACAGCGACTCTATGTTCCTCCAGCATCTTCTGGGTGGAATCAAGTCGGTGATGGCTAGCAGTCTGAAGTTTGGTCAGGCTAAAACGATGCCTTTCCCCGAAGAAAACCGATTTGAACAGCAGGTGCTGGTACAGGGTATGGACGAACCAACCGAACTGGCTGTGCTCGATAACGGTAAGGTGCTGTATACCCAGCGCAAAGGTGAGCTAACGGTCTACGATCCACAAAAAAAAAAGACTAAGGTAGTTGCTAATTTCCCGGTTTTCAGCAAGTTCGAATATGGCCTGATGGGCTTGAACATTGACCCGAACTTCAAGCAGAACAAGTGGATTTATGTGTACTATTCCCCGCTGAACGGCAAGACTGTTGCTGATACAGCTCAGCATCTGTCGCGCTTTGTCTATGACGACGTTCGGGATACGGTACTGCTGAATACCGAAAAGGTACTGCTGACCATTCCGGTGAAGCGTGATGGCTGCTGCCATACCGGTGGGTCGATTGCCTGGGACCGGAAGGGAAATCTGTACCTGTCGACGGGCGACGATACCAATCCGTTCAACTCCGATGGCTATGCGCCAATTGACGAACGGCCCGGCCGGAAAGGATGGGATGCCCGGCTGACGTCCAGCAATACCAACGACCTGCGGGGTAAAATCATCCGGATTCATCCTGAAGCCGACGGAACTTATACCATTCCCGAAGGCAACCTGTTTCCGAAAGGTAACCCGAAGGCTCGCCCTGAAATTTACGTAATGGGTAACCGGAACCCGTACCGGATTTCGGTCGATCAGCGGACGGGTTATCTGTACTGGGGCGAAGTTGGTCCCGATGCCGGTAACAACAGCGAAAAATATGGCCCCCGTGGTCATGATGAAATGAACCAGGCGCGTCAGGCCGGTTATTTTGGCTGGCCGCTGTTTGTAGCCGATAACCGCCCGTACCACTCCCGCAGTTTTGCCGATAGCACAACGGGGCCTTTATTTGATCCGCAACACCCCATCAACGATTCGCCCAATAATACGGGGCTAAGAGAGTTGCCTCCTGCCCAGAAAGCCTTCATCTACTACCCCTATGCCGATTCGCCGGAGTTTGGTGATATCGTGGGCAAAGGTGGTCGGAATGCGATGGGTGGCCCGGTCTATTACTATGATGACTATCCAGAAACGTCGGTCAAATTCCCCCGCCACTACGACGGTAAATTCTTTGCCTACGACTGGATTCGCGACTGGATTCACCCCGTTACAATGAAGCCAAACGGCGATTTTGTGAAAATGGAAACGTTTATGCCCAGCACGAAATTCTCACATATCATCGACATGCAGTTTGCCAACGATGGGTCGCTGTATACGATTGAGTACGGTCAGAAATGGTTTGGTGCCAATGCCGATGCACGGCTGGCTCGTATCACGTACAATGCCGGTAACCGGAAGCCGGTAGCCGTCGCCAGTGCCAATAAAATGGTCGGCGCTGCCCCGCTAACGGTGAAATTCGATGGCGGTAAATCGATGGATTACGATGGCGACGCGCTCAAATACGAATGGTCGTTTGGTAAGAATATACCTAAACAAATGACCGCTTCGCCAACTGTTACCTTCAGCAAGCCAGGAGTTTATCCAGCCACGCTGAAAGTAACCGACGCAGCCGGTAACGTGTCGACCCGGACGATGGACATCAAAGTGGGTAACGACGAGCCCAAAGTAGTGGTTGATGTAGCTGGTAACAAGACCTTCTATTTCCCAAACAAGCCTGTTAAATACGCGGTGAAGGTGGTAGACAAAGAAGATGGTACGTTACAGAAAGGCATCAGACCCGACGATGTAACCATGACCATCGATTACCTCGAAGGTTTCGACAAAACATTACTGGCGCAGGGTCATCAGGCAAACACGGGTTCCTCGACAGGAAAGCGGTTAATTGAGCTGAGCGACTGTAAAGCGTGCCATACCATCGATCAGAAGTCGATTGGACCTGCTTATATCGATGTTGCCAAGAAGTACAAAGGCACGGGTTCTGAGAGCAAACTGATTCGTAAAATCATCACAGGTGGCGGTGGTGTATGGGGTGAGCAGGCCATGAGCGCCCACCCACAACTGAAAGAAAGTGAAGTAGCCGATATGGTTGGGTACATCCTTTCGCTGGCCGATGAAAAAGCCGCTAACCGTAAACCTATTGCGGGTGATTACGTACCTGTAGCGCAGAAAAAGGATGGTTCTTATATCCTGACCGCTACCTATACAGACCGGGGCAACGGCGTAATTGGTCCGCTGACGGGTTCAACATCTGTAGCGCTCCGCTCGCCATCGGTAAAAGCCGTAACGGCCGATGCCAAACGGGATATTTTCCAATTCGATATGCCGAAGGTTGGCCCAGCCGCTGTTGGCACTAAATCGGGAAGTTACGTTGCCTTTAACGACATCGATCTGACGGGTATTGAAAGCATTTCACCAACGGTATTTGCATCGACAACCCAAACGGCTGGTGGTAAGCTCGAAGCACGGATCAACTCTCCAACGGGACCTCTGTTGGGCGAAGTAGAAGTAAAACCAGGAACGGCTGGCCCAGTAAATCTGCCTTTCCGCCAGCCTGTGCAGGGTATGCATACACTCTATCTGGTGTTTGTTAACCCCGAAGCGGGTCAAAAGGCCCTGTTTGCCCTCGACAAAGTCCAGTTCGGCACGCAGGGAATGTAAATAGTTGCTGAGTTAGGGTAGTAGACAGGCACCCCGATCAGACTTGATCGGGGTGCCTGTTTTTAGAGATGAATTTAATCCGTTTTATGTGGTTATGGTTCGAACTAAGGCCAATACGATCTTTTTAGTCCGCGTAATGCCAACAGCTTGCTGGATGAAATTTTCTATCAATTCGTAAACGCCAGAAATGCCGGAGCTTTTTGCCTACAATTCTCTTCTCAATGAATCTTGAACTGGCATCCTAAACCTACAGTTGAGTTCTCCCAAATACCATTCTGCAAGGGTAAGCTAGTCAATTGTGCTGTTATTGCCAGATTATTTTTTAGAGAATACAAGCAGCCAAGACCAAGATATAGTCCATAAATAGTAGGCAAGTTAAAAAGGAAATTGCCAATACTTCTTTGACGGATAGGATAGGCTGGATTATCAGTATACTGATGTATATACCCAAATTCTCCAAATCGAACTCGTAAAAAAGGCGAGAAGCGAGAACTTAGGAAACTATAATGTAATTCAGGGCTAATGCTGATTAGATAGTCCCATCTGGAGAACGTATTGGCTTGTTTGGCAGTGTAGTTAGAATAGGTCGCATCCACATATAACCCCGCTGCCAGTTTATTGCTAAAGTAATAATGGAATGATGAACCAATGTCGTAATGCTGAAAAGAACTATAGCTATCTGATCTGAAAGCCCACTGACTGACAATGATTTGAGGATTGAGTATTATGTCTCCTTTTTGCGATTGAGCAATTGTACGTACTGAGAGCGAGAGTAAGATCAGCGGTAATAAGATCGGATATTTGTTCATTGGGTCAACGAAATGGCTGGCTTTGAGAAGAGAGGATTATTGACAGATCTGGTAGGTGGCCGATTCATCTTTTTGCCAGTCGGAGGTGATGCGCGACAGATTCGCTACGCAAATGGTCTGGATGTTATTTCCAAAACATTGCATCACCTGGAGTAGGGGATTTTTGGTGGTGTTTAGACTAGTTATAGCATTATAAAAACACCATAGTGTTGTTAGATTACTATTGGCACTGATGTCCAGACTCGATAGTTTGTTATTTGTACAGTACAGTTTAACAAGCCGGGTATTTTTGCTGATATCCAGCTTTGTCAGACTGTTTTTCGCACAGCCTACCACGGTTAGATTGCCGTTTTTTGTCATATCCAGACTGCTTAGTTGGTTCATGGAGCAGTCTAATTCCGTTAGGGCGGTATTGGGGCTCACGTTTAGGCTGGTCAGTTTATTAGCGTTGCAGTACAGTTTGGTTAGAGCCGTATTCTTGCTAATATCCAGACGAGTAAGGTTGTTGAAGGAACAGTCGAGTGTTTTAAGGTTAATGAAGCCTTCGATACCATCCAGCCGACTAATATTCTTATTGCTCAAGTCTAGACTGCTTACCTTTAAAGCATTAGCACCCTTTATTCTTCCATCCTCCAGCGAATCCATTTTTAGCTCGATCAGAAGCTTCTCAAAAGCTGGATCTGGAACAGATACATACGGTTCGGCCCCCACCGTTACGCTAAATGATACAGGCGTAGCCGCTTTACGAGCATCACGAGCTATTACGGAACCCACCACACTGGTATTGTAGCCTACATTGCGAAGGGTGTAAGTTGTATCGGTCAGATATCGGGTGAGTGTGTCTTTCCAAACGACGGTATACGTTACACGATCACCCTCGGGGTCTTTCGCTTTCGTCCATGTCAGTACAATGTCGGCCCCTATCGGAATGACCTGGGCCTTTATGGTAAAGGCCGATGGCGGTGAATTGGGCTCAGGATCATTCCCGCTTTTGCAACGTACAATCAATGCACTCAGTAGGAGGAGAGGGACTAAGAATCGATAACGACGGTAAGTCATAAGAAAACTATGTGACAGTGTAACCAATGCTTTATTTTTGTTGCTAACTTAACGGCAAACCTGATAAGAAGTCGACTCATCTTTGAGCCAGGTAGTTTTCACATTTGCCAGATTGGATACACAAATGGTGCGAATTGAATTGTCGGTACAGACTAGCCATTGCAGTGTCAGATTATTGCGGAGATCCAGACTGGTTAGAGTCGTGTTGGCACAATAAAGTTCTGTTAAAGCCGGATTCTTTGTGATGTCGAGACTGGACAGCTTATTGGCTGAACATGATAAATAGGTCAGGTTGATGTTGTTGCGCACATCTAGATTAGTAAGTCGATTCAGGCCAACAAACAATGTTTTAAGGGCCTGATTACGATTGGTGTTGAGGTTAGTCAGTTTGTTGCTAGAGCAATTAAGATACGTTAATGCAGTCGTGGTGTCAATATTGAGACTAGCTAATGTATTGTTGTTACAGGCAAGATAGGTTAGAGCTTTCTGTTTGCTAAGGTCTAATTGAGCCAGGTTGTTATTGGCGCAGTACAAATCGGTGATTGCTGTATTTCGGGTGAGATTGAGGCTATTCAGCTTGTTGGAGGAACAAGCTAAATACGTGAGAATTTTGTTGTTGGTAATATCCAGGTCGGTTAAGAGATTTTCCGAACAGATCAATTTAGTCAGGATAGCATTTTTACTGATGTTCAGGTTGGTGAGCTTTGTGTTTCTACAATTTAGGTAAATCAGTTGGGTATTAGTCGCCAGCTTTAGCTCGGAAAGAGCATTATCAGCACAGGATAAAAAGCCTAATGCGGTATTCTTCTCTACATTCAGACTGGTCAACTTATTTGTATTGCCATATAGAAGTGTTAGCGATGTATTTCGACTGATATCGAGCGACGCTAAGTTGTTCGACGAGCAATCTAAATGAGTAAGTTTAGTGTTGCTTCCTACATTGAGCTTGCCTAGCTTATTAGCGCTACAACCCAATCGGCTGAGTGAGGGTAATGTGCTGACATCCAAGTTAGAAAGCTGATTCCCGTTACACTCTAAACTGGTAAGAGCTGTATTATGGCTGAGGTCCAAACTACTCAGATTGTTGAGCGAGCAGTCTAGTATGGCCAGCTTAGCGAACGATTCAATGCCTTGAAGACTCCTTATCCCTTTGTTGAATAAATTCAGGCTCGTTACTCGTTGAATAGCTGTAAAAAGCACTCTCCCATCCTGCGCCTTGTCGATACCCAGATCAATTAGAGCTTTCTCAAAAGCTGGGTCAGGGATTTCTATAGAAAAGTTAGGGTCTTCTGGAGTGGGTTCGTCGCTTTTTCTACAGGCACCGACGATAAAATTCAATAACGCTAAAAGGCAGAATAGTAAACGGCGTAGATTCATACAGAGCAATACAACTGGTGGTACTATTGACGGGAATTCCAGCGTTTTGCTTAGACGAACGGGATGAGCAAAAGTTACTCTATTGTTTATTTGATATGATTAGGCCCACCAAACAGGTATGACTAACTAATCCAACATCGCCTGTTTCCCAAAACAGGCGATGTTGGATTAAGGCTCATTGATGGAGTACTGATTTTGACCGTTGTGAAGATATGGTTATGACGACTAGCCCTTACAGCGGAAAGAGTTGATCAATTGCAGACCTGATAGCTTGCCGACGCATCTTTTTGCCAGAACGGTTTAACCTGCGACAGGCTGGATACACAGATAATATTGATGTTGTTGCTATCACAACGTAAGTAGGTCAGAGCGGCATTGTTGCGCAAGTCCAGACTTGTGAGCCGATTATCGTAGCAGGTCAGATTGCTGAGAGCGGTGTTCTTCGAAACATCCAGGTTTGTTAGTTGATTGCTAAAGCAGGTTAACTCGGTCAATATCGTGTTGGTACTTAGGGCTAACGTAGTTAGTTTGTTATAAGGGCAATTTAAACTAGTCAGGGCGGTGGTTTGTGAAAGGTCAAGACTGAGAAGCTGATTACTTTCGCAATCCAGACTGACCAGCGCTGTGTTCTGACTTACATTCAGACTGGAAAGTTGATTATATGAGCACAAGAGTTTAGTCAGAGCAGTATTCTTCGAAACGTCCAGACTTATCAGACCAACCGCCGAACAGTTCAGCTCCGTTAGGGCTGTGTTTCTGCTAATATCCAGGCTTAGTAGCTTGGTGAACGAATAATCTAGATACGTTAACAGCATGTTTTTGCTCAAATCCAGACCAGTCAGACCAGTGCTACCGCAGCTTAGCTTTGTTAAAGCTGTATTTTTAGCCAAATCCAGGCTGGTTAATGATTGATTGTTGGAGCAATTGAGTTGGGCCAGGTTGATATTTTGGCTAACCTCCAGTGCTTTCAGGTTATTGTTTGAACAGCTCAGTGTAAGTAGCGCTGTATTCTTGCTAACATCCAGGCTAGTGAGCTTATTCGCCGAACAGTTCAACTCGGTCAGTGCTGTATTCTTACTTATGTCTAGCGTGGCCAACTGATTGTTTGAGCAGTCCAGATAGGTCAGATTCACAAAAGCTTCAATGCCCTGTAGATTGCTAATGCCCTGACTGGCAACCGTCAGACTGGTTACTTTCTGCGCATTACTCAAGAGTATCTTGCCATCTTTGGTATCGTCGAAGCGGAGGTCGATGAGCCTCTGTTCAAAAGCCGCATCAGGCACATCGGCATACGGATTCGTGCCAATCGTAAGATTAAAGGCGACCGGAGTTGCCGCTTTATGGTTGTCGAAAGCAATTACGCTCCCCGTTACGGTAAGGCCATACCCTACATTTTTGAGCGTAAACGTGGTATCAGTGAGGTTTTTGGCTAAGGTGTCTTTGTAAACAACAGCATACGTAACTGGGTCGCCATTAGGGTCTTTAGCTCTCGTCCAGCTCAGGACTACATCGCTGCTATTAGTCGCTTGTTTGGCCGTCACGGTGAAGATTGCCGGAGCCAGATTGGGGTCGGGGCCGTCGTCTTTTTTACAGGAAAAGACCAGGAGTCCCAGCAAGAGTGTTAGAGGAAGAAAAGTAAGCCGATTATTCATAATCGAGTAGTATAAGGTTAGTTGTTAAACTCATGTGAAGGCCAGGAAAGCCTTTAGAGGAAAGAACCTGCGTATAGCCAGGCTATTTTTATGTAAACGGTCTCATGCTGTTTTTGCCACTATCGTTCTAAACCTCTATCGAACAGCTTTTTCAGGCGGATTGCCGGTGAACTAATCCCGGACGGTACTTGTCTTCTGAATGTTATGGCAAAAACAGTACCAACTCATGCAAATTCTACCGAAACTAAAGACCAGATAAGCTGGCGTGAACGGTTTACCGCTTTGGGTAACCTGCCCGCGTTTTTTCGACTAGTCTGGCAGGTGTCGCCAAGTCTGTTTCTGGGCAATGCGTTTCTTCGGTTAATTCGGGCTGCTATTCCAACGGCTACCCTCTATATAGGCAAGCTGATTATCGATCAGGTGGTTGCTCTTTCCAAACATACGGATGGCGATACGCACATGCTCTGGTGGCTAGTCGGTGCCGAATTTGGGCTGGCTATTCTGTCTACGGCATTGGGTCGAGCAGTAGCGCTGATGGACAGCCTACTGGGCGATTTGTTTGCCAATCAGACGTCGATCCGGTTGATGGAGCATGCGGCCACCCTGGATTTGGAGCAGTTTGAAGACGCTACTTTTTATGATAAGCTCGAACGGGCACGTCGGCAGACAACCGGCCGTACGGTTTTGCTTTCTGGTGTATTCGGACAGGTACAGGAACTAATTTCGGTTGGTTTTCTGGCGGCTGGTCTGGCGGTGTATAATCCCTGGCTACTGGTCCTGATTCTGCTGGCCGTTACGCCCTCATTCATTGGCGATAATTACTTCAATCAGCGAAGCTATTCGCTTTCACGGTCCTGGACGCCCGAACGGCGGGAGCTTGATTACCTGCGCTACATCGGGGCAAGTGACGAAACGGCTAAGGAAGTTAAAATTTTCGGTATATCGGGCTTCCTGATCGATCGGTTTCGGGAGCTGTCGTGGCAGTATTATCTGAAAAATAAAGCGTTAGCGATTAGTCGGGCTGGATGGGGTACGGTGCTAACGGCTCTGGGAACGGCGGGCTATTACGGGGCGTATGTATGGATTGTGATGCGGGCTGTTGGCGGTCAGATTACCCTGGGTGACCTGACGTTTCTGGCTGGTTCGTTCCGGCAAGTGCGTGGCTCACTGGAAGGCATTTTGCTTCAGCTGAGCAGCCTCACTCAGGAAGCTATCTATTTGCAGGACTTGTTCGACTATTTCGCGATACAACCCTCGATTCATTCGCCTTCTACATCCCGTTCATTCCCTAGTCCGATTCGGGAGGGGTTTGTGTTCGAGAATGTGGGTTTTAAGTACACCAATTCGGAACGATGGGCGCTGCGAAATTTGTCATTTACGCTTCATGCGGGAGAAAAGCTGGCGCTCGTTGGCGAAAACGGTGCGGGTAAAACCACATTGGTGAAGTTACTGGCCCGCTTGTATGATCCGGCCGAAGGGCGCATTTTGCTCGATGGCTATGACCTGCGCGAGTATGATCTGGCAGAACTACGGCGAAACATCGGGGTGATTTTTCAGGATTATACCCGTTTTAAAATGTCGGCCGGGGTCAATATTGCCGTTGGCGACATCGACCAGCGGACTAACCAGGACCGTATTGAAACCTCCGCTCAGCGGAGTTTGGCCGATACGGTGATTGCCAAACTGGCCGGTGGGTACGATCAGCAATTGGGACGTTCGTTTGGTAAAGGCGTTGAATTGTCGGGGGGCGAATGGCAGAAAGTGGCGCTGGCCCGTGCCTACATGCGGGATGCTCAACTGATTATTCTGGATGAGCCGACGGCTGCTCTCGATGCCCGTGCTGAGTACGAAGTGTTCCAGCGGTTTGCCAAACTAACCGAGGGAAAATCATCAGTCATTATTTCGCACCGATTCAGCACCGTCCGGATGGCCGACCGGATTCTGGTCCTGGAAAACGGAACCCTGCTTGAAATCGGGTCACACTACGAGCTACTGGAAAAAGAGGGGCGCTACGCCGAACTGTTTGGGTTGCAGGCGCGGGGGTATCAGTAGGTGTTCGGGTTTGATTTCTTAAATACGTACGTTATATTGTACGTGTATTCAGATGGACACTATGCAAGTAGTTAATTATACAGAGTTTCGGCGTTCGATGAAAGCGAAGCTCGACCAGGTTAGTGACGATGGCGATACCATCATTATTAATCGTAGTGAGAATAAAAATGTGGTACTTATTTCCCTTCGGGAGTATAATTCGTTGAAAGAAACCTTGCATCTGTTGGGTTCAGAGAAAAATAGAAATCGCCTTCTGGGTGCTGTTGAACGAGCGAATCGGGGTGAATTTGAACAACACCAACTGATTGACGAGTAGCATGAATCTGTCGTGGGACAAAGAGGCCTGGGAGGATTATGTCTATTGGCAGCAAACGGACAAAACGGTATTGCGCCGAATCAATGAACTCATCAAAGAATGTCTACGGACGCCATTTGAAGGAAAAGGCAAGCCGGAACCACTGAAAGAAAACCTGAGTGGATTCTGGTCGAGACGGATCACAGATGAGCACCGACTCGTTTACCGCGTTGAATCGGATCGTCTGCATATCATCCAATGTCGATTCCATTACTAAGAAGAAGCTGTTGTCTAAGTTTTTATATTCCTAAACATATGGTATCTATGAAATCGTTTTTGAGTGGCTTTCTTCTGTTGGGTGCATTCAGCAGTTCGTTTGCTCAGGCACCAACCATTCCCTCGCCCGACACGCAAATTAAAGTAGCGGTTCTGGCGGCTCCGGCCGATAAGCGTGATGGCGCTACCGTGTACGGCTATACTGCCAAAAACGAGTTTACGGTAATTCGGAAAGGAACCAATGAGTTGATCTGTCTGGCCGACGATCCGTCCCAAAAAGGACTCAATGTGTCTTGTTATCATCGTGACCTGGACCCATTTATGGAGCGTGGTCGGGTGCTGAAAAAAGAAGGTAAAAAGCCAAACGAGATTCTGGCTATTC
Organism: Spirosoma aerolatum; assembly: GCF_002056795.1. NCBI lineage: Bacteria > Pseudomonadati > Bacteroidota > Cytophagia > Cytophagales > Cytophagaceae > Spirosoma > Spirosoma aerolatum. The sequence continues at coordinate 1,434,160 of NZ_CP020104.1, forward strand.
GGGAGCAGGAAACAAAAGATAAGAAGCTGACAATGCCTTCGCACCCGTCAACGTTATTCTCCTATACCGCTAAAGATGAGGATTATAACCCCACTACAGGCGAGGTAAAAGATGGCTATCTTCGGTATGTGGTGTATATTCCTTATGCTACCGCCGAAAGCACAGGTCTGCCTACCAAACCCGAAGCACCCGGTATGCCCTGGATTATGGACCCCGGCACGCATCGGGCGCATATCATGATCAATCCGCCCGTATCCTCAACGGCGCACCATTGATCTAGTGTAGGGTTCCGTTGCGGTCTGGCAGGTAAGGAGTACAACCTTACATGGTTTCAGTGACTCTATAGGAGTCAAAACGAATAAGCAACCTATGGGCCTCCACATCAGAAAGCTATTCCTGGCGACAGTAGTCTCTGGACTGTGTATTGGCATGGGCATGGCTCAAAGGAGGGAGGTTGATTATTCGCGTATCAAAGCGACGCCTAGGGTGAGTCCGGTGATGCCTACCAACACGGCTCCTGGCTCCATGGGAACGCCCAGCGTTTTGACAATTAAAGCGTTTGCTGTCGATATTAGTAAACCAATACCATCGGCCACTGTAAAAATTACCTCTCGAACAACGGGCAAGACTCAGGTAGTTACACTGATAAATGGGCGTCTGGAGCGGGTGATCAATGATCCTGATGTATTGGTGATTGAGGTAAGCCAGGAAGGCTATACAACCCGAAGTTTAACGCTTGCTGTATCGCCCACGGGCAAGCCCTATGAGTTTGATGCCCAGCTCGATCCGGCTCCAATCAAACTAACCGTATGGGCCACCGACAGCCAGACGAAGAAAGTTATCCATGATGCGCATTTCACTATTTCGGGCCGTGTGGGCGAAGCTACGTTATTGCTTTCTCCCGATACGGCTACGGGTATCGTCAAAACCGATCTACCCCGTAAGGGCATTTATCAACTGACCAGTTCGGCAACAGGGTATGGCGATTTTACAAAGCCTATCCGGCTCGATAGTGTGGAGAATGAAGCTCGGGTGATGCTGACGCCCCAAAAAATGAAGGCCGCGAGTGAGGCTCAGGCACTCCCCGAAGCTGTTGTAAAATCGGTAAAGACGGCCGGGCAGGAAATACCTGTGGCACAGGTGCCCATAAAAGCACCTGTGCTATCGAGTGCAATAGCGGCTCCGGTAGTACCAATAGTTCCCCCCAAAGCCTTCGGCGCTATTGAACGAGGTAAGCCCGTTCGGTTAACCGCTATTTATTTCGACCAAAGTTCTCCTATTCTTCGATCTGAATCGTTCCCGGAGCTCGATCAACTGGCCTCCAGGCTCCTGGAAAGCCCATCGACTCAGCTCGAAATTCGGGGGCATACGGACAACCAGGGTGATTTTGATCTGAACGTAAAACTCTCCCGCGACCGCTGTCAGGCCGTCGTCGATTATCTGGTGGGTAAGGGGGTTGCCCAAACCCGCCTGAAAGCGGTTGGTCGTGGCCCCATCGATCCGATTGCGCCAAACAATAACGAAGACAACCGGAAGAAAAACCGACGAGTAGAGTTCGTTGTGCTCTGAATCAGGCTGTTGGCTCTGGGCCCCGAAAGGCGTCTTTCTTCTCAACAACGGCTAATTTTACAGGTCTGCCTTCTCGGGCCGACTGGTAAATAGCTTCAATGATTTTTTGATCCTGAAGCCCTTCTTCGCCCGGTGTAAACGGGGTTTTATTGTCCAGAATACACTCCGAAAAATGGTCTATTTCGGTGGCAAACTGATCCTGATCGCTGATTTCATGCTGCGTTTCCTGATTCTGTTTACCCTGTGCCTGGCTGGTAGCCAGTTTTAAACCCTTGTATGGGAAAGCGGGGTCCATTTTTATCCAGCCTTTATCGGCCAGTACTTTGTAATTTTTGTCGTCATGATGACCGTAACTGGTAGCACAACAAGCCTGAACTCCACTTGGAAATTTCATTAACCAGTTCACCTGTTCTTCTACTTCCGTAAAACGAGGATCATTAGGTGTACTGTGTACATAACCCGTTACTTCGGAAGGCTCCTCGCCCAGTACATACCGGATGGTGTTGATGCAATACAGCCCTACATCGGGCAGACTGCCTCCACCCGCCAACGCCTTTTTGAATCGCCAGTGATCGGGGTTGTCGGAATTTTGACCGTTGTTCGCCAGAATCGATTTGACTTTGCCAAACTGCTCTTTCTGAACCATTTCCCGAACGATCTTATGGTGCGGTTCGTATTGAATCCGATACGCAATCATCAGTTTACGGCTGGCTTTCTGACAGGCATCAATCATGGCCTGACATTCAGCGGCTGTGTTTGCCATCGGTTTTTCGCATAGGATATGCTTACCCGCCTGTGCACCACGGATGGTATATTCGGCATGCATCCCATTGGGTAAGACAATGTAAATGGCCTGAACCTCTTTGTTATCGCGTAGTTTGTCGTAGTCGGCGTAGCTATAACAGCTTTCTTTTTTTATACCGTATTGAGCCGCTACTTTTTGCAGTTTCTCAGGACTTCCACTCACCAGGGCCACCACTTTCGATTTTTTAGCGGCACCGAAAGCCGGTAAAATCTGATTGAGCGTTAAATGCCCGAGCCCTACTACGGCATAGCCAACCCGCTGATCAGCCGGAAGAGGAGAGGGTGTTGGGGCTTCTTGCTGCTCCGTTTTAGCCTTGATCTGTTCTAGTTCAATCGGTTTGGCTGGGTCGGAAGGTACTGTGGCAGGTGGTGAAGTAGCTGGTAGTTTTGGCACTGGCCCACTGGGGGTATCTGTCGTTCCGACGGCTGAGGCAGTGGATTCAGGCTTTTTATCGCATGCGATCAGCACGCTTCCTACTGTACCTACTGCTAATCCACGGCCTGTCAGTTCGAGGAATTCCTGACGGGATACACGGCCGTCACTAGGTTTATCAAGTAAGAAGTTAACAAAACGGTCAATCGGCTTCATAACGTATTGAGTTTACGTCATGAAACCGATTGATCGTTTTGTTGTTTGGCAAAAAGCCAAAAACTGAGGTTTTGCAGAATACCCGTAAAATCAAGTCTTATTTGATGGGCGAGTAATCAGTTGGTTTCATATAAATCGACTCCACTTTGGTTGTTAATGCACCATCTTTTTCCGATTCGGCTTTAACAGCTACCCATTTGGGATCTTTTCTAAACTCGTCAAAATGCTGCTTGCCTTCCGCTTCACTCGGATGGGCCAGAATATAAACGAGTTTGGGCTGAGCAGTTGGATCTTTTTCCTGAGTGATCCAGTACCCAATATGCGTCATTCCGTGTTTGCTGAAGAGCTTGATGGTATGATCGCGAAAGCGCGTCAGTAGATTGGGTAGTTTGCCTGGAGCCGGGGTATACGTACGCAGTTCAAACGTGCGTTCAGGCGATTTTTTAGTCAACTTGATTTTGGGTGAAATATCCGATTCGGTCATGAAGATCTGATCAACATGGTCGACCAGTTTGCCGTTTGCTTCCGTTTTTGCAACTACAGCTTTCCATTCCGGGTCGCTGCCAAACGCTTTCCAGGACGCATCCCGAGCTTCCCGACTTGGATACGCCAGAATGTAAATCAGTTCCTTATTCGTCGTATCGGTAGGGGTCCAGTAACCGATATTTTCCATCCCGTGCTTTTCGAAAATCTTTAAGGTATACTGCCGAAAACGGTCTACAATCTCGGCATACTTACCCGGTGTTGGGTGGTAAATTCTGATTTCATAAAACTTGGAATCCGCCTTAGGGTGGTGGGTTTTGCCAGGATTGGGTGCTCCCAGCGTAACTGAGCTCATCAGCAGGCCAACCGTAAGGAGGCTATAAAGCGAAGTGGTCATCTTGTTTCGAAATAAGTAGTATGATACTCTTTCTTCTAGAAGCGTATGTCGATGGTTTTCTAACTTAAAGAATCACCATTCTTTATACAAAACGGGCCGCCCTTGAAATCGTAACGGGTCTGAATAGATAAATGAAATCAATGACATAAGAATATAGAACAAAAGAACCAGGAAACAGTTGAGAGTAAAAAGCCTGCTTGTGTAGAAAATACCTCATTTAGTTTATAATTTGTTACCGAAAAATTAAATTTATTTTGATTTAATGGTTTTAGGTTTAGGTTTATTGTAAAATGTTATGTTATTGTAGCTATGGAAGTGCAGGTTAAAGCTGTCAAGAACCGCCTGATACAACTGCTCGACACGGTTACGGCAGATGGAGTAGAATACATCTTTCATTCAACCAATCAGGATAACGACTACAACGTTCTGGTTAAAACACCGCTGGGGCATACTAAAATTTGTGTTCCGCACCAGTTTCTGGATCAGGATATACTGTCTCAGCAGGATAAAGAGTCTATTTTTTATCAAATGTTTCCGAGAGAAGTTCTTTGGAAAATCAGAAACTCAAATCCTGATGAAATCTATATACCCGAAGTCAGGCATACACCTGGAATACAGTGGCAACGGGTGTTAAGCTGGTTCTTCTAATAGTGTTTGAGCAGTGATAAAGCACACCCATTTAACAAAGCAGCCCCGCCAGACATGGCGAGGCTATAATTTGGTAAGGCACTATGGGTATAAAGGAAACGTATTATTGAGACTTGGAGAGTCTTCGAAAGGTAACAAAATGGATCAAAACAAAAAAACGCTGACCTTTTCAAGTCAGCGTTTCCCATATACCCATATATGTAATCCATGACAATCTGTTTCCAGATTGAGATGAACATAGTACGACATCAACAATAACCGGGCCAAGTGTTACATCAGACAATGTGTCAGCCTCTTTCTTCATAAAAAAATACCAGCTCCAAGAGAACTGGTATTTTTGTTTCTTGTCTACTTTACTACTCTGAATATCATTTCTGATACTTTGGTAACAACAAAGATAGTAAAATTGAAATAAGTAAATAAAAAAATGATAGCTGAAAGAGATCTTTTTTTGTAAACTTTTGTGCCAACTTTAAAATGGGCGCTACTTTATTAGCCTATGGCCTTAGAAAAGCAACAGAATCGTTAGAAAAACAGGCTTGCAAATGGCTTAGGGCCAGGGGCTTGAGCTCATGAGTGGTTGGGTACTCCTGTAAAACAAGATAAGGTTCCCTGATCTTTGCAGAGAACCTTATACTGACTATTCCTAAACCCTTAACCTTTTCTACATGAAAAACTAACTTTTACTCTTTTCTGTTCCAAATCCCGTTTGAAAACCGGATTTAATTCAAATTATTGAATGTCAGCGGCTTGGCTCAAGGATTGATTCGCATCCCAAAGGAAATTGATCATCCTGGCCGTATACCCGGCCTGATTCATCCAATGACTGGCAACAGCATCGTTGCGTTTCGCCAGTTTATTTTTTACTTGAGCAGCTGCTTCGTTGAATTTAGCACGGTCGTCAGCGCTGAGGTTCAGCACAGCGGCCGGGTTTTGATTGTACAACGAGACTACACTCATAAAGTTTTGCCAGGTGGTAGTATTTGAATACTTGGCAATGTTTTGTTCTACATAGGAAGCAAAGTTCTTCTGCGAACCATTGACAAGCATTGTACTTGCCGGCTTGTTGGCGGCCGGGCTATCATCAGTATTGGTGGTGGTAGCCGCGTCTGCCTGAGATATCGCTAATCCTAATCCAAGAATCAGTGATGCAAAGATAACACGCGATTTCATTGTTTTGTTCTATTTGGTTTCAGTTATTGAACGCACAAATATCCGTAGAAATTCCTGAGTCGCAAGGGCTCTATATAGTCGTTTTTGGAATTATATTCCGAACTTAATCCTGATTGACAGGTATTTTTTTGATTATTGCGTTATATTTACAATAAAAACCAAATGAAATTTTGTATTAGGATGAGTTGATGTATATAAAATATGCCTTGGTAAAATTATAAAATTCTTTAAAAAGTTATATCATTGGTTGTAATTGTTCATGGTCGTCTGTATTCCCAAAGTACAAAAAGAGAGTGCAGCGTCGCCTGCCCGGTCTAAATAGTCGGGTAATTGAATTAATTCATCTTCTGGAAACTGACCTAAAACGAAATCAACCTGCCTGCCTTTCGAAAAATTATTGCCGATACCAACCCGAAGACGGGCGTATTCCTGAGTGGCTAGAATTTCATCGATATTCCGCAAACCATTGTGCCCGCCCGGCGATCCCTTCGGTTTCAATCGCAGTTTGCCAAATGGTAAATCTTTGTCGTCAGTAATAACCAGCAGGTTCTCAACGGGTATCTTCTCCTGTTTGAGGTAATAGTTTACCGCTTTTCCGCTTAGGTTCATGTAGGTGGTTGGTTTAACGAAAAAGAGCTGTTTGCCTTTGTACTGCCATTGGGCGGTATAGGCAAGTCGGGTCATTGAAAAGGAGAATCCATGTTGAGCCGCCAGTCGATCAAGAACCATAAAACCGGCATTGTGGCGGGTAAGCGCGTATTCGGGGCCAATATTGCCCAAGCCAACGAGTAAAAACTTCATGAGTATGTACAAATAGCCTCGTCAACTCTGGGAATAGTGGAGCTAACGAAAACGTGTATTCGATTAATTTAATAAGGCTACCGACTCGCGGTATGTGGTTTGGACACCGTTGGGAAACTGGCATTCCAGCCGGTAGGTATACGTGCCAACGGGCACAGGTTGGCCGTTCTGCTGGCCATCCCAGATTACATCACCACTTGCCAGCACAAAATTAGCACGATTATACATTACCGTGCCCCATCGGTCGTAGACGGTGAATCGGGTAATGGTGAGTGACGCAAACGCGAAATATACTTTAAGTTCATCGTTATAGGTATCCCGATTGGGTGAGAAAGCCGTTGGTAGATGAATCAGGTTGGCGCAATCATGCTCTATAAAAATCGTCCGGCTTATAATGCAGTTATTGGCATCCTTTGCTGAAATCGTATACGTCCCGGCTTTTAAGCCTGAGTAGGAAGCGTCTGATTTATAAGAGCTACCATTTAGCGAGTACACTAGTGGTGGTCCAGCCGATTCGTTAATAAGCAGGGTTGCATTCGTCTGCCCACAGTTTTCGACGGTGGTTTTTACGTCGGGCCATAAGGGACCTGTGCTGGCAGCTATACTTACCGACTGGCTTGCCGTACAATCTTCCGCATCTTTGGCAGTTACTGTGTAGGTGCCTGCCTTAAGCCCTGTAAAAATGATGCTGCTCTGAAACGGCTGATTGTTGAGACTATAGGTAATGGGTGTTTTTCCGCCTGCCACGCTTAAACTGACCTGACCGTTTGGCTGGTTACAGGATGTGGGTGTAATAGCTGTACTCAGGATACGAACCGGATCGGCACCTGGCAGATTCACGGCACTATTGGTTTCGCACCCGTTGGCGTCGCGTGCCCGCAGGGTATAAGCCCCGCCCGCTAGTTTCGTGAAGGTTGGGCTGGATTGATACGACTGTCCATAGTCGATGGAGTAGGTGAGTGGCTCCTTCCCCGCTGCAACGACGCTCACTTCGCCATTGGCCGTTGCACAGTGTGGAGGTGTACTTTTTAAAGTGGAAATCGTGGGACCTGTATCGGGCGTAATCGTCACAATTTGTGATGCCTGGCAACCAACTGTATCTTTTGCCACAACCGTATACGAACCGGGCCGCAAACCCGCAAACAAGGGGTCACGCTGAAAAGGGCCGTTGTTTAGGTTGTATTGCCAGCCGGTCGAGCCAGAAGCTGTCACCGAAATAGAGCCATTGGCTTTATCACAGCCTGTATTATTGGACGTTGCCTTCATAACCGGATCGGAAATGTTGACTGTGACTGGAATGGCCGGGCTTTCGTTCTGATAGAGTGTCTGGGTAATGTAATAAGTGGTTGTTTTCGTAATGTTGGGGGTGTATCGATTGCCAGTGGCCAGCAGGGTTGTTTTAGCCGCCGACGAATACCAGCGAATGTTCTGGCCAGTAACTAGTAAATTGACGGGTTGCCCTTTGCAGTAGGTCGTTCCTGATTTTAGAACGATTCGGTACAGATCCATCCTTCCACTACCCGTTTCTGTGCAGGTAGTACCATTTACAATGTTTTCATACGTACCCAGCATACTTTCATCGGCAGGGTTATATGTCAATTTGGCTCTCCAGAAACAAACATCCTTGACAACTGTACTGCCATTTTTGTCAGATTCTGAAAAGGTAACGATGGGATTAGCCAACGTACCGGTTACGTAAACCAATCCGCTGAAGGGTAGATTCGGATTAGCGCTTTGTGCCGTGCCGCTAATGGTGAAGTTGGTTTGTGTGAGCGTCATGGCATAATTGTAGATCTTCTGGCTCGGAATACTTGGCGTAGTAATGCCTAGCCAATAGCCTGCCACACTCTGTGCGTGAACAGAAGCTAATGCGGTAGTCGCCAGGATAAAAAAGAGCAGAAATAGCCTTCGTTTCATTGCCATCGCGTAGTTTCAAACGAAGTATGATTCTACGCGATGGCTAAGATAGCGACAATACAGCATTTGTAGAATTTTGTCGTTGTTGCTTGTCTAAGATATAATCGCGGACCGGCGGATGATCGGATTACGAACCGGGAATCCTCATTTGCCTGCAACTATTGATGAAAAGACTATCTTTACCTCATGAATCAACAACGCCTGATTTTGTCCAGCCCACTGCTTGAAATTGTGATTAGTCGGCTGACGCAGCAATTAATTGAAACCTACCAGGACTTTGCGGATACCGTACTGCTGGGGATGCAGCCACGAGGAATTTATTTTGCCGAACGGGTTGCCCGAGAGCTGCATACGACACTGGGCTATGCTGTGCCTTTGGGGTATCTGGATGCCACCTTTTATCGGGATGATTTCCGTCGACGTGATACACCACTTCGACCGAATACAACGCACGTACCGTTTATTATTGAGAACAAGCGCGTTATTCTGATTGATGATGTACTGGCAACAGGGCGCATGGTACGGGCGGCACTGGACGCGATGACTGCCTTCGGACGCCCTCGGAAAGTAGAACTACTCGTACTGATCGACCGGCGGTATAATCGTGATTTACCCATTAAGCCCGACTACACGGGTAAGCGGGTAAATACCCTCGAATCGCAGCGGGTATTGGTCGAATGGACTGAGCAGGGTGCCGAAGCCGACCGTATCTGGCTTGTTGGTTAATAGTATGTGACACTAATAAATAAAGTATTGACAGAGAGGGTTTTATTTATAGTGCCTCCTAGTGCTTTCTACTTAAGTATTGGCAAGTTTTTTGTAACTTGGCAGACCGTAATTTAATCTATGGAACGTCTGCAACGTCTACTCTTTCTCTTTTCCTGCCTTATCCTTGCCAATACCTTCAGCGTGGTAAAAGCGCAGACTAATTTTACTGTTACAGGGCTTGTTACAGATTCGCATACTGGCGAACCGATTCCTTTTGCCAGTGTCTCGCTGGTGGGGCGCCGGGTGGGTACGCTGACAGACGAAAAAGGCCGATATACATTAGTCGCTAAACTCTTGACAGATTCGATGGCGGTTAGCTCGATGGGCTATAAAACGCTGCGACTGGCCATCAATCCTGAGCGACCATCGCAGGCTGTCGATTTTAAGTTGCAATCAACCGGAACGGCTTTGCAGGAGGTAACCGTTAAAGCGGGTGAAAACCCGGCCTGGCGTGTACTTCGTCAGGTACGCAAAAATCGAACGCTCAACGACCGCAAACGCTTGGCCGCTTATGAATACGATAGTTACGTAAAAACCGAAATCGCACTGAGTCATGTTTCGGATCGGATGCGCCGGAATCCGCTTATCAAACGGATCAACCAGGCCATGAGCCAGCACGACTCCATTATGGACGATGAGGGACATAAACTGCTACCACTCCTGGCATCAGAATCGGTATCGCGCTATTATTTTAGAACCGCGCCCGAACGTAAACGGGAGGATATTCGGAAAACCCGGATCAAAGGCGTGGCGGTCGATGATGCCGGGCTTAGCTCGCAATTACTGGGGGGAACAAACCTGGTCAGTCAGAACTTCTACGACAATTACATCCCAATTCTAGGCAAGGACTTCGCTTCGCCCATTGGCGATAACTGGAAAAACTGGTACGAGTTCTTTCTGGCCGATACGACCCAGATTGGCGACCATATCTGTTATGAAATTCAGTTTGATCCTAAACGGCCCGAAGACCTCGTGTTTACCGGAAAGGCCTGGATCGACACCACAACATTCGCTCTTTGCCAGATCGAGACCAAAATTGGTAATGCGGCCAACCTGAACTACGTTCGATCGCTGACTATTGAGCAGGAACTGGAATCAACTACCGATTCGACGGCTGGAACGTCAGGAACAGCAGGCTGGCTACCCGTGAGTATTCGCCTGTCGGCTAATCTGACGGGAGTTGGGAAGCAATCGCTGGGGCTACGAGCGCAGGTTACGCTTCGTAATAGCAATATTGTGGTGAACCGACCGAGGCAACCATCATTTTATGAGCAGGCCATCGAGCCAAGCGATACTGTAGCAACCCAAAACGAAGCCTTCTGGAATTCGGTACAGAAAAACCTCGCCGGGACCGATTCACTCAACAAGGAAGACCGAAAAACCCGCGAGATGATTGATAATCTGCGGGCAGTTCCGGCGGTCAAAAAAGCCGAAGCCATCGGTCAAATTCTGGTTACGGGCTTTTATAAATTAGGGGGTGTCGATCTGGGGCCTTACCCGTACCTGTTCGCCATCAACAGTGTGGAAGGTTTACGGACGCGCGTCGGCTTTCGAACCAATGAGCAGTTTAGCCGAAACTGGATATTGCGGGGCTATCTGGCCTACGGAACCCTGGATAACAAGTTTAAATACGGAGCTGAGATCGATTATCTGTTTTCGCGGCAGCACTGGACGGTGGCCGGAGCACGGATATCTTACGATCTGGAACGACTTGGGCTAACTCCCGAGCTTATTGGCGGTAACCGTATATTTTATGCATTGAGCCGATTTGGCCGATATCGGGGTGGCTACGAAAGTTATCAGAAGGAATTTTTCTTTAAAACAGAACCTGTCAAAGGGATTCTTCTGACGGCCATGGTAGGTACTCGGACTTTCGATCCGTTGTTCCCATTTCATTACCGGCTTAATCCTGAGCTGGGGGAGCAGTCGCAATTACGATCCGATATTGATGATGCCTACTGGTCGATTGAAGCACGGCTGGCCCGGAAAGAAAAATACATTATGGACGGTAACGAGCGGATCACGCTTGGAACTAAACGAGCTCCCGTGCTCACGATTCGCTACACGCGTGGCCTGAAATCGTTAGGTGGAGAATATAATTATCACCGGCTAACCTTGCGGGCACAGCAATCGCTTCGTGTAGGTCCCCTTGGCCGAATGACTTATTTGCTCTCAGCAGGGTATACGCCCAATGTGATGCCAGCACCCATGTTGTTTCCACATATTGGAAATCCAACCCCCTTACTGACGACTAATACGTTCAACCGAATGCAGTTTTACGAGTTTGTGAGCGATCGATTTGTGGCCGTTCATATACAGCATCGGTTTGAAGGGCTCTTATTTAATCGACTACCTGGCATTCGTAAATTTAACTGGCGATTGATCGCCAATGTGGACGCTCTCTGGGGAAGTATATCGGACGAGAACCAGGCTGTAGCCAGTAGAAAACCATTGCCCGACGGCATAAGGCCTATTTATTTCGGGGCTCTTGATGGAGGCATTCCGTATATGGAAGTAGGCTATGGGATCGATAACATTTTCAAACTGATTCGTATCCAGGCCATCCATCGACTGAATTATTTAGATGACAGCCCAAACGGTATTCCCCTTAATTCCTTTGCCCTGAAAGCCTCGGCAACGATAAGTTTCTAAGTACGTCGCTAAAAATGCATTCAAGTACGTTTTTCAGCATGACAAAAGCTCCAACGTAAATAACCCAGGCTGTTCGTGTTTAAGTAATTAAAAGATTGTAGCATGTATGAAGACTGAAGATAGACCCTACATGCGTTCTATACTTTAATGAGCGGTATCGTAACGGTGAAATAGGGCTCTTCGTCTTCGATGGCTACATCACCTTCGCCGAGTAATTTATATTTGGTGACGATGTTTGCCAGCCCAACTTTAGTTGATAACATTCGGCTGTTTTTTCGTTGCAAATTATTTTGAACGATCAGTTTGCCATCGTCGCGGGTTTCAATGCGTATACACAGCGGCTGGTCGGGTAAAATGACGTTGTGCTTTACGGCATTCTCGAGCAGGAGTTGTAAGGTCAGTGGTGGGATCAGGTAGGAGTAATATTGGTCGCTGACGAATTCATCCAGTTGGAGATGATCGCCATGTCGGGTACGTAGTAGATGGAAATACGACCGGGTAAAGGCCAGTTCCTGATCAAGTGTGGCCAGTTCGGTTTCGTTGGCGCGAAGCATGTACCGATATACACTGCTCATCTCATCAATAAACTGCTGGGCCTGCTCAGGGTCTTCTTCAATCAGCGACGAAAGCGAATTGAGAGCATTAAATAGAAAATGTGGATTGATTTGCCCCTTCAGTCCATCGAGCTGACTCCGTAGATTCGCCTGTTGCAACTGATCGGCTTCGCGCAGGGCAGCATCCCACTGTTCGAACGTATAAATGCTTTCGTGAACGACATTGACGATAAGGTTAATGACAGCGGTCAGCAGGAGCGTTAGCTGTAGACGACCCGAATCAAAGACGAAACCCGGAAAATGCAGCCACTTATAGCCATAAAAACACCCCAGAATCACTGCCGACGACATTACTATATGAATACCCCAGGCCAGACATAACCGCATGGCTGTTTGGCGCACCTGCGGAAATCGCTGTCGCAACCATAAGGCGGGTACGGCATGTAAAAAGTAAGCTGGCGTCCAGATAAGGATGATAGCAATTGTTGCCAACAAAAAGACATCCCAGCGCTCAAAATAGATTGAGCCAAAGAGCGCGTAGTTATTAAATCCGTAGATGGCCGGCAAAATAAACAACGCAATGCGCGTATCCTGGCGGGTAAAAATATTCAGATTCACAGGGTGTCAGGTCACAATAGAATTGGGGTCATGCTGATTTTGGGAGGCCATTGGTAAACTGACCCGAAACGTCATTCCGTTGTCGGAAATCTGAATAGGTGGTAATCCAAGGGCACTGTATTGCGCGATGAGCTGGCTGAGTCCGCCCGGTTGCGTTTTTACCTGAATGCCCTTTGGCTGTACCGTATTCAGTACATCCAGGCGATTTTCGCTCTTATACCGAATGGCAATAGTCAGGGGTTCTTCGGGAAGCAGCCGATTATATTTGATAGCGTTGTCGATCAGAATCTGCAACGTCAGTGGAGGTAATAGCCATTCACCAACGATATCGCCCAGCTCAATTTCCCACTGTAATGCGGAACCATATCGTTCGTTCAACAAATACCGGTAAGCATCCAGAAAGGCTAGTTCTTCGCGCAGGGAAACTACCGATCGTTGTCCTGCCTGAAGCATATATCGATACACACTCGATAGCTCATCCAGAAAAGCTCCAGCCCGCTGTCTGTCTTCATTAATAAGCGCAGAAAGGGAGTTCAGGCTATTGAACAGAAAATGTGGATTGACCCGGCTTTTCAACCGGGCCAGTTCATTTTCCAGCCGTTTCTTCTTGACGGCCTCTGTTCGCGCCACTGCCTGACGGTACTGATTCAGATTATACGCGCCTTCATAATAGCTTCCTACTACAACCATAAAAAACAAGGCCATCGATATCGGGATCAAATAGTCGACAGGGAAGACTGGTTCAGGAATCAACCCGGTCGGATCAAGCTGGTACAGCACACGAGTTTCCATACACTGATCGAGAATGGTGAAGATCGAATAGCCACCAAACGTTTTGATAATTCGCTTTCGGGTATTTTCCCGACCCGGATATTCCATGCGGACTCGTATGACCCACCACAGCAGTAAATGCCAGAGAATAGCCGTTGAAATCAATCCCCAGATACTTATCAGCAAAACCAACTGCGTATTGTAGCCATAAGCAGCCACCGTTAGTGCCACAAACGGCACCACCGCCACAGGAATACCAATCAGGCGAAGCCAGCGGTCATGAAGGGCGTCGAACGAAAGAGCTGACAGGGGAACTTTCATGGATGAAAATTACGATATTTTGCTGGAAAACGGTTTGTCGGCCTTGCCCTGGCGGGTTGTACTAACGAATCAGAGCCTGCAAGGCTTTTCTGAGCTAGCCTGAACCTTTCAGCAGACGAATAACTTTTGCCTTTAACGTCGTGTTGTTTTCTAAAGCCTGTACCTATGTCGCTTGTTGCTCCTACAACTGTTCGGAACGTTTCTGGTCAGACCGTTATCGAAAAACCGGATTTACTGGCTGTGGAAGAACCACTGGAAATTCGACTGGGTTTTGGTCCGATCGCTGATCGTCAGCAACGTTCACTGGCTGTGACCATGCGAACACCCGGCCACGACGCCGAACTGGCAATAGGGTTTCTGCTTACCGAAGGTATTGTGCACTCACCGAATGACATTGTCTCGTGCCGTCATTGCGTACAGGATGCCGACAAAGAAGGGAATGTGATCCGGGTTGAGCTCCGGCCCGAAGTAGCCATTGACTGGTCACGGTTGGAGCGGAGTACAGTTGCATCGGCCAGTTGCGGTTTGTGTGGCAAAACCACCATCGATGCCATACGAGCGCTTACGCCTGGGCCTGTAGCAACGGATTTTTCGATCGAGCCGTCCATACTTCACGCTTTACCCGCTCAAGTTCGTGAAACGCAGCGAGCCTATGCCTACACGGGCGGTATTCATGCGGCTGCCCTCTTTGATCGACAGGGTAAGTTGCTGCTGGTTCGTGAGGACATTGGTCGTCATAACGCACTGGATAAGCTCATAGGAGCTGCTTTCTGGCAGGGCTGGCTTCCACTGCACCAGTACGGCATTTTTCTGAGTGGCCGGGTCGGCGTCGAATTGGTCCAGAAAAGCTGGATGGCTGGTGTCCCACTATTGGCGGCTGTGGGCGCTCCATCAAGTCTGGCCGTGCAAATGACGCAGGAAGCAAACATCACCCTGGCTGGTTTCGTCCGCGATGAGCGATTCAATCTCTACAGCCATCCCGACCGGGTTAAGAATTGAGTGAAGAATAGCTTGCGGTAGCCTTTCACGCAATCGCTCATTCGCTCAATCACTCAATTTTTGTCGTCTGGTAGAATCACCGACAGGGCAGCGGGTTTGATCTGGGCAACAAGCTTGGTAATGCGCCCCCGGTATTCGCCATCGATCTGGAAATAAGCACGTTTGTGCGTTTCGATAGTCACGGATGTAGCCGGGTAAATCTCAATCTTTTTCGGGTCGAAGGGCTGGAATCGCCAGAACAATTTCAGGATTTCGCCGAATGATAACCGTCGGAAAATCACAACTTCAAAGTGCCCATCAGAAGGATCGCCATCTGGATTTATAACGGCTCCTGTGCCGTACATACGGGCATTAGCCAACACGACCATAAAGGCAACGCGCTGTACACATTCGTCGTCGGTCTTGATTTCCAGCCGGAGTAGCCGATGTTTACGCAACACGTTCAGCACACTACGAAGATAGCCCAGTTTGCCACGCAGATTGTTCTGTTCGTAATATTTTACGATGTGGGCATTTAGGCCAATATCGCTCAGGTGTAAACAAATGTCGTCGTCATTTATCGAGATAACATCGATGGGTTTTGGCTTCCCATCGACCAATAACTCCAGACTTTTCTGTAGGTCGGTTGGTATGCCCAATTCGCGGGCCATACCGTTCGCCGATCCCCCCGGCAGGATACCCAGCGGTATGGGGTTGCTGATCAGTTGTTCGGCCACGAGTTTAATGGTTCCATCGCCACCAACAGCTACTACCCGATCGGGTTTGCATTGACTAAGTTGCGTCTGAATGGTTTCGGTATCGGTCTTGCCATCGAGATAGCAGCGGTGAACGGTATAGGGTAGCTCGGCAAAGAACGCATCGATGCGCTGTTCCCAGTCAGACTTGTCGTGACCACCCGAAACGGGATTAATTATGAATAAAAAAGTCAACTTCTTCGTAAATTATGAGTTATAGATGGGATGTGCTGATGGATGCGCTATGGAAGTCACGCAAGTTCAATTTATATCTAAACAAAATTTAAGCCTTAAGGGTAAGCTGAAAGGGCATATTTTATCGCGGTTACGCTTAACGGACCAGCCTATGGTGAAGGTCTACCGTAGTTTTGGTAATGCGCAGCGGCTAACCATTCACGGCAGTGCGCTAAAGCGAAGTGCGCTGCCTCGTATCCAGTATCGCAACAGTCTTTTGGTGAACTTGTTTGGCCTGATTCGACTGTTTCTGGTTCGACCCTACCCTAAAGCGGCTCTTGAGGTTGCTTTCGATGGGCATTCGGTTCATACACAGTCCGATACGGATGGGTATTTTCGAGTCGATATACCGTTGGATAGACCCATTGCCTCGGGTTGGCACAACGTTCGGGTGAAACTGCTGTTGGGCGATGATTCTGCCGAAGGAGAGGGACAGGTGCTGGTGCCCGAGCCGACCCCATTTGGTTGTATTTCGGATATTGATGATACCTTCCTGATATCACACTCTGCCAATTTACTGAAGCGCCTGAAGCTGCTCATTACCAAAAACGCCCATACCCGAGCACCCTTCGAAGGGGTAGTAGCTCATTATAAATTACTGGCCGAAGCTAATAGCGGTCCTGGCGCAACGAATGCTTTTTTCTATGTGTCGAGCAGCGAGTGGAATCTGTACGACTACATTATCGATTTTTCGAAAAAAAATGGGCTGCCCAATGGCGTGTACCTCTTAAGTCCGCTCAAACAACTGGCTGAGGTATGGAAAACGGGGCAGGGCAAGCACATGACGAAATTTATGCGGATTGTACGGATTCTGGAGATGTATCCGCAGCAACAGTTTGTGCTGCTGGGCGATGATACCCAGGAAGACCCAACTATTTACGCGTCAGTGGCTGAGCATTTTCCCCATCAGATTCGTTGCGTATATATTCGTCAGGTACAGGCAAAAAATAAGCTTAAAACCGAAGCGATCTTGACACGGATCGAGGCATTGGAAATTCCTTATTGTTATTTTGCACACAGCGCCGATGCAAAGAAGCATTCCATGGCTATCGGTCTGGTTGCTTCCTGATCGCCTTATTAACCCTATACGCTTACCATTCTTCCTGAGCTGATTTATGAATCTTAATACACCCCCGAAGAGCTTACCGGCCAGCTTGACGTAACGAAGCCTTACGACGAAGCGGCTGGTATACCTGCTGTTATTCAGTCATTCAAACATGTCTTTGAGGGGACCGATCTGGCGCGTGGCTGGAAAGCGCTCGTCAACATGAATCAGAAAAATGGCTTCGATTGTCCGTCCTGTGCCTGGCCTGACCCCGACGGCCACCGATCCCGGATTGCTGAATACTGCGAAAGTGGGGCTAAAGCCGTAGCCGAGGAAGTCATGAATAAGCATACGGCTTCGCCTGTATTGTTTCAGCGCTATACCATAGCGGAATTACTGCAGAAAACCGATTTATGGCTGGGCCAGCAGGGGCGACTGACCCAACCAATGATTTTGCGACCAGGAGCGCAGCACTACGAAGCCATTGGCTGGGAGGATGCGTTCAGGCTGATTGCCGATCAGCTCAATGCGCTGGAGTCGCCCAACGAAGCAGTATTCTATACATCGGGCCGAACCAGTAATGAAGCTGCTTTTCTGTACCAGCTTTTCGTGCGGATGTATGGCACCAACAACCTGCCCGACTGCTCCAATATGTGTCATGAGTCGACTAGTGTAGCGCTCGCAGAATCCATTGGCCTAGGGAAAGCATCGGTGAAATATGAAGATTATGAAAAGGCCGATGTGATCATAATTATGGGTCAGAATCCTGGCACAAATGCACCACGGATGCTTACCCCGCTGGAGCAGGCCAAGCGAAACGGAGCCAAAATTATTGCGGTCAATCCCTTGCACGAAGCCGGATTGCTGGGCTTTCGAAACCCACAGAGCCCACGAGATGTGTTGTTTGGGGGCGAAAAAATGGCGGATTTGTTCTTGCAGGTACGCATTAATTCCGATATGGCGCTACTGAAGGCGATGTGTAAACTCCTGCTGGAAGAGGAGAAAAAAAACGCAACGGTTGACCAGCCGGGCAAGGTTCTGGATAAATCGTTCATTGAAACATACACAGCTGGTTACGAAGACTTTGTTAAGAGCCTGGATCAGTTTGAGTTATCTGATTTAGCTGCTCAGTGTGGACTAACGATTGCCCAGATTCAGGAAGCTGTCGACCTGTTTAAGCATACACGCAAGCTCATTATCTGCTGGGCTATGGGCCTGACGCAGCACCGCAATTCTGTACAAACGATCAACGAAGTAATCAATCTCCTTCTGCTGAAGGGAAGTATCGGTATTGAAGGGGGAGGAGCGAGTCCAATTCGTGGACATAGCAACGTACAGGGGGACCGGACGATGGGAATCTGGGAAAAACCTAAACCTGAGTTTCTGGATGCGCTCAAAAAAACGTTCAACTTTGAACCACCCCGAGAACATGGCTACGATGTGGTGAAGGCTGTTCAGGCGATGCACGAGGGGAAAGCTAAGGTGTTTTTTGCGCTGGGTGGGAATTTCGCCATGGCTGTATCCGATACGAATTATACAGCCGAAGCCTTAAAAAAATGCAAGCTGACTGTTCATGTATCGACCAAGCTCAACCGGAGTCATTTTATTCATGGCGAAACCGCGCTGATTCTACCCTGTCTGGGTCGTACAGATCGTGACAGACAGGCATCCGGTGAACAATTTGTCAGTTGTGAAAGTACAACCGGCGTGGTAGCTCAGTCGCATGGTGTGGTCGATCCGGTAGTATCGACCCTGAAAAGTGAGGTGGCGATCATTGCCGAACTGGCGAAAGCAACGCTGGGTAACGATCCGCGTGCATCAGTCGATTCCTTGGGTCGCCCCAGTATTAATTGGGATGCACTGGTCGGTAACTACGATCTCATCCGCGACCTGATTGAAAAGGTTGTGCCAGGTTTTGAGCAGTATAATAAGAAAGTTCGTCAGGAAGGGGGCTTTTATCTTCCGAACGGCCCTCGGGTTCGGGAGTTCAAAACGCCTGATGGGAAAGCACATTTCACCATCAATGTACCTATGCATCATGAGCTACAACCCGACGAACTGATGCTTATGACCATTCGTAGCCACGACCAGTTCAATACAACCATTTATGGCAATGATGACCGGTATCGGGGTATCCATAACGAACGACGGGTTATATTTATCAATGCCGATGATATGGCCAATTTGGGCCTGCACGAAAAGCAGATTGTCGATTTACATAGCTACTACAACGGCCAAACACGTACGGCTCATCGGTTTGTAGTCGTACCTTATCATATACCGCGTGGCTGTGCAGCCGCTTATTTTCCCGAAACGAACGTACTGATACCGATCGATTCAACAGCGGAGAAAAGTAATACACCAACCTCAAAATCGATTCTCATCACGATAACGCCAGTAGCAGGATAAGTCTTTTCCAGGCTTATTGACTCAACGATAATTTACCTGGCAAACAGATTGAACAGGGGCAATTGTGCCCCTGTTTTTTTTATAGATCATAGCCAAACAGCATCCCAACGGTTGTGGGATGGGTTGGTAAAAAGGTAATAAATTTATTTTACTTATCGATTCTAATTGTATATTTATTTGTATTTTAATTAACTAAATGTAGCTTAAAAAATATATTATTTTATAATATGCTAATCACATGTATATATTGGTATAACTAATTATTAATGAGTGATTTATCATGTAATGATAAATAATTATTGTTGTTTTGTCGTATTATTTAAAATATATGTATAATTTTTGCACTAAACGATTGTAATAGGAGATATATAGTTTATAAAAATCTACTAAAGTTTACATTATGGCGGTGCGGGAGAACGTGGCGGTTTATGTAATCCTTGTTTCCTTACTTTTTGGTGCGCTTGAAGCGGTTGCACAGATAAAAATTACCTTTCCGGTTAGTCGGTTGGTGGTACAACGCAACAATGCCAATCAGGCTACTGTACAAATCGCTGGTAGCTATGGCCAGGCCCTGGATGCGATTGAGGCCAGGGTCGTAGCAAGGGCGTCGGGGCAGGGAACCACGACCGCCTGGGCAACCCTCCAGAGCAATCCAACGAATGGTCAGTTCAACGGAACGCTTACAGTGCGTGGTGGATGGTATAGTGTTTATGTTCGGGGTTTGAGTGGTGGCGTAGTCGTGGCTACAGATTCCGTAGACCGTTTCGGGGTAGGGGAAGTATTTGCGATTATGGGCCACTCCAATGCACAGGGATCGGGCTGTACCGTAAATGGGGTTAATATGTGTCCTACACTGGGTGGGGCTACCGACGACCGGGTAACGGTGGTGCCGGTCGATAATAATGGAACGGTTTATCAGCAGCAGTATCTGAACACGGCCGATACGCGTTACCTACCCGGTATGGTGTTCAGTCAGTTAAAACTTAACAGTGGTTTTTCGCCTTTCGCCAGCGTTCCCTGGTTCTGGGGGCGTATGGGTGATGCCCTGGTGCAGCGTATCAATGTGCCGGTGCTGATGTACAATGCTGGATTCGGCGGAACCAACATGCAGCAAACCTACTGGGCCGCCTATAATATCCCATTCCAGCATTCCTTCGTAAGGTATGACTTACGCATGCCCTACGCCAATTTTCGGAATCTGATGAATCTGTATGTGCCAAGTACGGGCATTCGGGCCTTTCTGATTCAGCACGGCGAAAATGACCGTGATAATCCCACGGATTCGACGTCAAAGTATTATCAGAAGGTGATCGACAAGATTCGAACAGAGTTCAGCAAACCCAATCTGGCCTGTATCGTGGCTCTGTCGTCGTTCGTTGGTGCCCGCTTCGATAATGTCCGATCGGCTCAGTTTCAGATTATTAACAAGCCGGGGAATATGGCCTATCAGGGGCCTGATCTGGATAATGTCAATTCATCGGCCGACCGACCTGATGGAATTCACTTTTCGCCATCCGGACAAACAAAGGTAGGGGATGCCTGGGCCACGGCCATCAGTGATACCTACTTGTCGACTATTTCACCGTATTCAGCCGAAACGGAACCTATAACCAGTATTGCCTGTGCCACTTCCAATCAGCTTACGCTAACCCAACCCAGTGGCTATCAATATATCTGGAGTACAGGAAGCAGTTCGAGCAGTCTGACGGTTGGAGCCGGTACGTATTCGGCTCGGTTGCTTACCGCTCAAAACAAAGTCTATTTTCCACCTCCTGTAGTGGTCCCGGCAAATGTCCAGCCCGCTACGCCGACCATCACGACCAGTACCGGAACGCTATCGATCTGTACCAGTACCGGATTACGACTGACTTCATCCTATGCCGGACCCAATCAGTGGAGCACAGGCGTTACATCCACCTCCATTGTCGTGACTGCACCTGGCACCTATAGCGTACAGGCTAAAAATCCGGTATACGGTTGTTTATCGATCCCGTTATCGCAGACGATTGGCCTGGCGGCCGCAAGTTTACGGCTCTCCATGCAAACCTCCCGGCGTGTAGTGGCTGTCAACGATACCGTCAGTTTTTGGCTTTCGGTGCAAAATAGTGGCGGTTGTGATGTTGGCTCTTTTGCGATACAAAACCGCCTGCCGCCCAACGTGAGTTTTGTGTCGTCGACGGATAATCTGAGTGCGGCAAACAATGTCGTGAACGGGTCAGTTGGGGGGCTTGCTTCAGGTGCGTTTTTGACCCGGCGGTACATAGCCCGTCTTACCGCCGAAGGGAATTATTTGTCGGCTGCCGACTTATCGGCTTCTACCAACCCGCTGGTAGGCGCAAATCCAAATAATGGTACTGGCAATGGAGAAACCGACGAAGCCCAGGTTGATTTGCGAACAAAAAATGCAGCATCGGCGCTCTATGTATCGCCTAACCCCAATCAGGGAGCTTTGCCGCCCGTTCAGTCAAATCAGCCAGCGCCCAATCCGGCTAAAGCCGATCTGAGCTTACGTATGCAGCTTAGCAGTCAGGTAATAGGGGTAGGGCAAACCTTCAGTGTGACACTTACGGTACAAAATCAGGGTGGCCTGGCGGCAACGAATGTTGTGCTAAACAATACATTGCCGACTGGGTTGCAGTTTGTGAGCTCGACCTCGGGTATGACTGCCAACGGATCGGTAGTCAGTGGGACGATTGGCCAGATACCCGTCGGTCAGTCGGCAAGTGTGACGTTTGTGGTTCAGGTAACGACGACAGGTAACTTTACAAACAAAGCACAGATTTTTTCGGCAGATCAATCAGACTCCGACTCTACCCCTGGCAACGGGTATACAAATGGGGAAGATGATCAAACCAGCACCTCGCTCCGAACGAGTGGATAAGGTACAGTTTACAGGGGCTGACACGCCAGTTGAGTTTACATCAACCACTGTAAACCCTAATCGGACTAACTTACTTAACAGGAAACTCTTTATTCAGCTACAGCCATGAATTATATCCGTAATGTGCTCATCTGGCTTGCCCTGGCTTCGTGCAGTCAGGCGCAGACGCCCGTATTGCCTAAGGTGCCTACGGGATATCTGTATAAAGTTGAACCGGGTATTCCCGGAAAAATCGTGTATATCTGCGGACAAAGGCCCTTTAATGATGTTGGTGATCTGGTAGGGGCCGGGAACCTGACTGAACAGACCCGTCAGGTGTTTGAAAATATAAAAACGGCCTTGGCAACGGTGGATATGACTCTGAAGGACATCACGCAGATCACCTACTCAGTGAAAGAGGCTACCGGATCGGTGCAGGTAAGTGCTGCCAATGCCCAGTCGGTTCAGGCTGTTCAGGCTACCTATTTCACACAACCGCCTAAATTGATTGAACAAAAAGGGGTGTCACAAACCGTTCGCGACGATGTACTGATTGAAATCGAAGTAATTGCTGTAAAATAGACTTCAGCTTAAATGCAGAAGGCACAGAGGTATCAGGTTGATTTAACTTTCCTTAATCGAGTTCACAATGGGAGTTTTTGTCATCACGACGAAGGAGGGATGACAAAAAAAATGCCTAAACGGGTTTAGGATAATCTACTCTCAGTGTATTCAGCGAACCTATTTAGGGAGCAACTGAAATTCGCCGGTTTCAATGGCGTAGTGGTACTGACGTGGTACGCCCGTGGCTAATTCCACCTTTTCAATGTCTTCGGGGCTGATATGTTCCAGATCCATCAGCAGCGCCCGTAGGCTATTTCCGTGGGCTACCACCAATACCGACTCATTAGCCTTTAAATGAGGCAAAATCGTTGACTGAAAATAGGCTGTGACCCGCGTTCGGGTTTCTTCCAGCGTCTCGCCATGGGGCGGACGTTCGGTATAGCTGCGTCGCCAGCAGAATATTTGATTGGCCCCAAATCGCTCTTCAGCTTCGGCTTTGTTCATCCCCTGCAAATCGCCATACATCCGTTCGTTCAGGGCCGCACTTCGTTCGATCGGTAAATCGGTCTGACCAATTTCGTCCAGAATGATCGACATGGTTTCAATGGCTCGTTGAAGCACAGAGGTGAAGCCAATACTAAAATTAGGAGGCTGATGGGATTTCAGGAGAATACCAGCTTCATGGGCTTCGTGCCGTCCGAGATCAGTTAGGGGCGTATCTGTATTTCCCGTAAATCGATTTTCCGCATTCCATTGCGATTGACCGTGCCGTACAATGACAAATAAGGGCATATTTCTTCAGGTTGTTAAACAGTAATCTGTTACAAAAAAACAGTTTTCAAGAGTATCCTGTTAGCCCGAGCGACTATTCTTCTGTAGTGATTCTATTCAAAAAATTCTGGTTAATTCTCGATGCGTGTTTTAGAACAGTTTAATCTGGCCGGAAAAAAGGCTCTGGTTACCGGAAGCGATACCGGATTAGGACAGGCTATGGCCATTGCTCTGGCCGAAGCAGGGGCCGATATTATTAGTACTGCCAATACGGGCAACCTCAGCGATACTCAAAAAGCTATTACAGATTTGGGTCGTCAGTTCAGCGGCTACAATGTCGACTTATCGAATCGCGAAGGCTTGTATCAGTTCATTCAGTCGGTAAAAGCAAATCATGCGGTCGATATTCTGGTCAATAATGCCGGAATGATTCTACGCAAACCCGTAGCCGAACATCCGGATGATTGGTGGGATAAAGTAATAGCCGTGAATCTGGATGCGCAGTTTATACTGGCCCGCGAATTTGGGAAAGATATGATTGCCAAAGGAGCCGGTAAAATCATATTCACCTGCTCGCTGCTCAGTTTTCAGGGAGGCATTACGGTGCCGGGCTACACGGCCAGTAAAAGTGCGGTGGCGGGACTGGTGAAGGCGTTTTCGAACGAATGGGCCTCCAAAGGGGTAAATGTCAACGGCATTGCACCTGGTTATATTGCGACCAACAACACCGCTGCCTTACGGGCCGACCCCGATCGGTCAAAATCCATTCTCGACCGGATTCCGGCGGGGCGCTGGGGCGATCCATCCGATTTTAAAGGCCCGGTCGTTTTTCTGGCTTCCGAGGCAGGGGCTTATGTACACGGAACCCTTTTGACCGTTGATGGGGGCTGGATGGGTCGCTAGTCCGTCGATTTGTTCGGTATGAGGAACTGTAGGGATAGGTAAAGTGATTGATACAGCATATCAGCAAAAGCAATCATGGAATTAGGCATCAGCAGTTTTGGCGAAATCGTACCGGATGGTGTATCGGGCAAAGCGATCAATGCGCACAAGCGCATGCAGGAGACTCTTGAAGAAATAAAATTGGCCGATGAAGTCGGGCTGGATGTGTTTGCATTGGGCGAACACCACCGACCCGATTTTATTATTTCGGCCCCCGAGGTGATTCTGGCGGCTGCGGCTGCCATCACCAAAAACATACGGCTGTCCAGTTCGGTAACCGTGCTAAGTTCAGCCGACCCGGTCAGAACATTTCAAAATTTCGCGTCGCTGGACCTGATTTCCAGTGGTCGGGCCGAGATCATGGCGGGTCGTGGGTCATTCATTGAATCGTTTCCGCTGTTTGGATATGACCTGAAAGACTACGACGAACTGTTTACCGAGAAGCTGGATCTGCTGGTCAACATCAACGAACACGAAGTTGTCGACTGGACGGGTAAGCTTCGGGCGAGTATTCCGCATCGGGGTGTGTATCCACGGCCCTATCAGGAAAAATTGCCAATCTGGCTGGCGGTAGGCGGAACACCTGCTTCGGCAGCCAGAGCCGGAACGATGAACCTACCCATGATGCTGGCCATTCTGGGTGGTACGCCCGATCGATTTGTGCCGTTTGTGAATCTGTATCGTCAGGCTGCCGAACGGGCTGGTCATGATATGAGCCAGTTGCCATTGGGAATCAACTCGCAGTTTTATGCCGCCGATAATTCGCAACAGGCCGCCGATGAATTTTTTCCGCCTTACGAGCTACTGATGAATCGAGTAGGTCGTGAGCGGGGCTGGTCACCCATTAGCCGGATGCACTTTGAGCAAATGCGTCAATATGGCCCGTTGATGGTGGGTAGCCCACAACAGATTATCGACAAGATTCTCTACTTCCATGAATTGTTCGGCAATACCCGCTACCTGGCCCAGATGATCAGCGGGCACAATACACCTCATGCCAAAACGCTCCATGCCATTGAATTATTCGGAACGAAAGTGGCTCCGGCCGTTCGGAAAGCACTGAAACAGAAAACCGCAACCACCTAAAATGGTAAACAAAGTTCTTGTCTGGTTTCTAATCCTGTTCATATACTTTTCCCCGGTGCTACAGGCGCAGCAACAGCCTTCACTACCCGATCCACTTGTTTTGAAAAATGGTCGTCGGGTAACATCGGCAACACAATGGCGGACCCAGCGACGGCCCGAATTGCTGGCGTTGTTTGCCAGTCAGCTATACGGTCAGTCGCCGTCGAAACCTGCTCAAATGCGGTTTGAGGTATTCGATTCCGATCCGAAGGCGTTGGGCGGTAAAGCGACTCGTAAGCAGGTGGCTGTGTGGTTCAATGGTAAGCCCGATGGTCCAAGAATGGACGTGCTGCTGTATATCCCGAACAACGTAAAAGAGCCCGTACCCGCTGTTGTAGGGCTTAATTTCTGGGGAAATAGCACCATTCAGGGTGATCCCGCCATTCGGATCTCAACAAGCTGGATGGAGTCGAATCGGGGCAACCCATACATCGATGTCTCCTGTGTCGTCAATCACCAATCGACTGAGGCTTGCCGAGGACTCAATGCCCGCCAATGGCCCGTAGATAGCATTCTGAGCCGAGGGTATGCAGTCGTTACGGCTTATCGCGAAGACATAGCTTCTGACGAACCGACGATGAAGTTTTCAACGGGCGTTCATCCCTTATATCCTGACTTGCAAAATCGGGGCGACAACTTCGGAACGGTAGCAGCCTGGGCCTGGGGACTGAGCCGGATTATGGATTATCTGCAAACTGATAAGGCGATCGATACCAAACGAGTGGCTGTCTTTGGCTGGTCGCGGTTAGGCAAAGCGGCTTTATGGGCAGGTGCTACTGACGAGCGGTTTGCTATGGTTATCAGTAATGAATCGGGCGCCGGTGGCGCTAAATTGTTTCACCGGGGAGTGGGCGAAAACATACGGCGGTTGTGTACTGTTTTCCCGCATTGGTTTGCGGCCAATTTCCGAAACTATATGGATCAGGACACACTGTTGCCGTTTGACCAACACATGGTGATTTCGCTGATGGCACCCCGGCCCGTTTATATTGCCAGTGCAGAACAGGACAAAAACTCTGATCCCGAAGGTGAGTTCGAAAGTGCTAAAGCTGCTAGTTCGGTCTATCAGTTTCTGGGGACAGACGGGTTGCCAGCTACACAACGACCTCCTCTGAATCAGTCTGTGCAGGGGCAAATGGGTTACCATATCCGAACCGGCGGCCACGATGTAACGGCCTACGATTGGGCGCAGTATCTACGTTTTATGGATAAGCATTTCAAAAAATAATCGGCTCTGTATCCGCGATTCAGCATGCTATACTGGAAAAAGGGCTATAGTAATCCTGAACGCCTTATGGGTAGGTTCGTCCGATTCGCTTCTTAACGAGTATATCTGCTTTACTTGCTAATCAGTACATCATGACTCGTTCCCGTACACTACTTATTTTTAGTTTTTTCTTGCTGGCCAGCTATTGTCAGGCAGCAAAAATTGATACGGTCGATACCTACAGCCCGTCGATGAAAAAGACTATCAAGGCCGTTGTCATGACTCCCGATTCGTATACCGTCGGGACTGAGTTTCCGGTGGTCTATCTGTTGCATGGCTATAGCGGCAACTATAGCGATTGGGCCAAAAAATCACCCAACATGGCCCAGCTTGTCGATCATCAGCAGGTGATTGTCGTTTGCCCGGATGGTGCATTTGGGAGTTGGTATTGGGATAGCCCGACCGACCCGACCTTTAAGTACGAAACCTATGTAGCCAGCGAACTGGTGCCGTGGGTCGATAGTCATTACAAAACCATCAAAAGTCGTCAGGGGCGTGGTATAACAGGCCTGAGTATGGGTGGGCATGGCGCATTGTATCTGGCTTTCCGCCATCAGGATGTATTTGGTGCTGCCGGTAGTATGAGTGGTGGCGTCGATATTCGCCCGTTCCCGAACAACTGGGACATGGCAAAACGGCTGGGTACCTACGCGCAGTTTCCCGACCGTTGGGAGCAAAATACCGTCATTAATTTACTCCATCTGCTCACGCCCAACTCGCTGTCGCTGGTTATCGACTGTGGCAGTGAAGACTTTTTCTTCCGGGTCAACAACAACCTGCACGACAAGTTGCTTGAGCGAAATATCCCACACGATTACATCACCCGACCTGGCGGCCACAACTGGAACTACTGGACCAATGCCATTACGTACCAATTGCTATTTATGCGTCAGTATTTCGACAGGCAAAACAAAATGGCGACTCGTTAAAGCTGTCTTTTAGCTCATTTGCGATACGATCGCAGACGGAATACCATAAATTGTTAACCACCTTTCTCTATGCGTTTTCCTCTTCTGTTCGTCTTTTTACTCGTTCTCTCGTTTACCGCTCACGCCCAGAAAGCTATCCGAATCGCCTGCGTGGGGAACAGCATTACGTATGGAGCCGGACTGACGCATCGGGAGCAGAACTCATTTCCGGCCCAGCTCCAATACCTGTTGGGTTCGGGCTATACCGTAATGAATTTTGGCGTGAGTGGCCGAACCGTATTACGAGAAACAACAGCACCGTATATGTCGACGGATAAATATCAGGAAGCCTTGAAAAGTAACCCTGATATTGTGCTCATTAAACTGGGAACGAATGATAGCCGACTGCCCTATCGCTTAAAAATCGACCAGTTTATTCCCGATTATAAGGCACTTGTCCAATCGTTTAAAGACTTACCGACGCATCCACGCATTGTGCTACTGCTGCCTGTTGCCTCGTTTTTGACCGATACCACCCGCCAGACAGAAGCCGCTATTAAAAAGTATATTTTGCCCCGAATCCGACAGGTCGCCTTTGATGAAAAGCTGGAACTCGTCGACCTGCATTCGCTGACGCTGGAAGATAGCCTGTTGTTTCCCGATAAACTGCATCCCGCTTCTTTGGTAATGACCCGCATTGCCCGCCGACTGTATGAGGTGATTACGACGAAAACCCAGCCTGATTTTGACATTTTTCAGAAAATCAAAGAATCCCAAAAAATCACATCCTTTTATGGCTACGACTGCGCCGATTTTACCTTTGAAGGACGTGCCTGTAAGGTCGTTAAGCCCCGAATCGTAGCGAAGGATAAGCCCTGGATCTGGCGGGCGCGTTTCTGGGGACATGAGCCGCAAACCGACATTGCGTTGCTGGATCATGGGTTTCATCTGGTTTACTGCGATGTGGCCGAACTCTTTGGCAATGCTGAAGCCGTTGGCCTCTGGAACAAATTTTATCGCTACATGCACAAAGCCGGTCTGGCCGATAAAGTAGCGCTGGAAGGCTTAAGTCGGGGTGGTGTTTACGTTTACAATTGGGCGGTTGAAAATCCAAAAAAAGTGGCCTGTGTGTATGTCGATGCGCCTGTGCTGGATCTGAAAAGCTGGCCGGGTGGTAAAGGGAAAAGCAAGGGTAGTCCCAGCGACTGGGAGATTTTCAAGAAAGACTACGCCCTGAAGTCGGAAGAAGAAGCCCTTCAGTTTAACGGTAATCCGCTGGATCGGGTACATGACATTGTAAAGGGTAATTTCCCGATGCTGCATGTGGTTGGCGATGCTGACGATGCAGTACCCGTAAGCGAAAATACCGAGCCGTTCGAGAAGCAGGCATTGGCACTAGGTGGCCGCATTACAGTTATTCACAAGCCAGGGGTTAATCACCACCCGCATAGTTTAGCTAATCCGTCGCCCATTGTCGATTTTATTCTGAAATCGGTTGGTCTATATCCGTCTTATGCCCAAATGCCAGTGCCCGGCTCAGAATATCGGTCGGCAGGAGGCTGGAAAACCGGTAATGATTGGTGGGACAATTACACCAATATCCAGCAGACGCTCGACAGTACCGGCAAACTCGATATTCTGTTGATGGGCAATTCAATTACACAGGCAATCGGCAAACGAAGTCTGGTCGTTCATCAAGGTGGTCAGCCTCCGTTCGATAGTGCGCTGGCGGGTTACCGATATGGCGTTGCCGCTATTTCGGGCGATAAGACTCAACACCTGCTCTGGCGAGTTGAAAATCTGGACTTTGCGAAAGCCGATCCTGCACTGGTTGTGGTTACAATTGGGGTCAACAACTTCCAGGAAGACGAAGCGGAGGCTATTACAGCAGGCATTGGTGCGATACTGAAGTCGCTTCGTCGGAAACTTCCGCAGGCAAAACTGGTGCTGGTGGGTCCGCTCCCTGCCGGTACGACTGCCGACGATGAAAAACGAAAAAAATATACCCTCGTTCATCAGCAGATTCAGGCATTTGTCGATAACAAAACGATCTTCTTCTGCGATCCATCTGTTGCCTTGCTCGACGCAGCTACGGGCAATCTGGTTGCGGGTACGTATTCGGGCGATGGAATTCACCTGGCCCGGAAAGGCTATACCATCTGGGCTACGGCCTTACGCCAGACGATTGATAAAATTGGGTTGCCAGCACATTAAGTTTCTAATCAGGATGGACAGGATTGCTTTGGCTTATCAAATCATGTCCATCCTGTCAAAAACTCTATTTCGCTTTTCCTTTCAGCGGGGCGTAGGCAATGCAGTCGACTTCGAGGGCGGCTCCCAGGGCCAGGCCATTTGCGCCAAAGGCACTACGGGCCGGAAAGTGGCCTTCTTTAAAGTAACTCCGGTAAATGGTATTGAATTCAGGCCATTTGGCCATATCCCCAATCATAACCGTACATTTTACTACATCGGCGGTGGTCAGCCCCTGCTCTTTCAGGGCTGCAACAATATTGTCCATCGTTTGTCGGGACTGGGCATCAAACCCATCGGCCAGTTTTCCGTCAGCTTTTACGCCTATCTGCCCGGATATATAGACGAAATCACCGGCCCGCATAGCGCGTGAGAACGGATATGAGGGCGTTTGCTGGCCGGGTACATCGGCCATACCTTCGGTTAGTTTGGCAATGTTGGCTGGAAGCATGGCCGAGAGTAAAAGGGTTAAGCCGCTTACGGCAAGCGTGTAGATAACTTTTTTCATAGTCGTATAGGGATTCAAGTACTGGATTGGTGATTGGCTAATGAGAAGGTGGTTAATTGCCTTTCGTAAAAATAGCAGGCCTGACGAAGAAGCCTAGCGGATAAAAAAAATAGTCGCTGGAGGGGTACAAAATTGATAAAGCAGACTATTACATACAGACTAGCAGTGATCGACAAACTATAGTTCGTTAGATTACAGTTTATCTTAGGTTGGTTTGGCTAAGGTCTCTGGCTCTGTCGGAGACCTTATTTGTTTTTGGCTGCTCCAAAGCTGAAGTGAGGATTTATTTATCAATTCTATCCTCACGAGGTTTTGAGAAACCCCGCTGTGTCGATTGTAAGCACCCGACACCACAATGCAGTGGTCTGGCGTCGAAATCATTGGCTCGCTGAGTAGATTTCCGGTAACAGGTCAGTTTACGACTGAAAGTTTTGACTGAAAAGGGTATGGTTTCGGAAAATGTACATACTCCTGATCAGATAGCTGTAGAACCCTGATAAACAGAATGACAAAGACGTATAGACAAATTAGTGTAGCCCTTTTGATAGCCCTGGTTTCGGTTATGAATGGTTTTGCCGAAGACCCCGCCTATGCCGATGGGTATCGACTCTGGCTAAACTATGATCTGATTAGCGATGCCGTCAAGCGGCAGGCGTATGCAAATGCGGCTCAGTTCATTGCCGTCAAAACAGATAGCCCTATTCTGAAATCGGCCGCCGACGAATTGCAGATGGGGTTGCAGGGTCTGTTAGGTAAATCAGTGCCCGTGATTGGCAGTATAGGTAGTCGTACAGGCGG
This sequence comes from Spirosoma aerolatum, assembly GCF_002056795.1. NCBI lineage: Bacteria > Pseudomonadati > Bacteroidota > Cytophagia > Cytophagales > Cytophagaceae > Spirosoma > Spirosoma aerolatum. Next base: position 1,465,639 of record NZ_CP020104.1, read on the forward strand.
TATTGTGTTGTCGGTAAATCCGGCCGATGTCGCTGGTCAGTCCCTGAATAAAGAAGGGTATCGTATTGAGTCGAAAGGTGGCAATTTGATTATCTCCGGCAAGTCTGATGCGGGGGTCTTGTACGGGGCTTTTGCTTTGTTGCGACAGATACAAACCCTTCAGTCAATACAGGGCATTTCGCTGGTCAGTAATCCGAAGGTACAGTTTCGGATGCTAAATCATTGGGATAATGTCGATGGGTCGATTGAGCGGGGCTATGCGGGTTCGTCACTCTGGAAATGGTATGAGTTGCCCGAACGGATCGACCCCCGCTATCGCGATTATGCGCGTGCCAATGCATCCATTGGTATCAACGGAACAGTGGTCAACAACGTGAATGCCAGCGCCCGATTCATGACCAGTGAGTACATCGAGAAAGTAGCCGCTTTGGCTAATGTATTCCGACCCTATGGCATTCGGTTGTATTTGTCAGTCTATTTTGCGGCTCCCAAAACCCTGGGCGGCTTGAAAACCTCCGACCCGCTCGACCCGCAGGTGCGGCAGTGGTGGGCCGACAAAGTGAAGGATATCTATAAGGCCATTCCCGATTTTGGTGGTTTTCTGGTCAAAGCCAATTCGGAAGGGGAGCCTGGTCCACAGGATTATGGCCGTACCCATGCCGATGGGGCCAATATGCTGGCTGAAGCCCTGAAACCGTACGATGGGGTGGTGATCTGGCGGGCGTTTGTCTATAAAGCAGACCCTAAAGCAGACCGTTTCAAAGCTGCCTATGAGGAGTTTGTGCCCTTAGACGGCCAGTTCGATAAGAAGGTAATTGTGCAGGTCAAAAACGGCCCTATTGATTTTCAGCCCCGGGAACCCTTTTCACCTCTGTTCGGAAATATGCCCAAAACTCCGCTGGGTATGGAGTTTCAATTGACGCAGGAATACCTGGGCTTTGCGACGCATCTGGTCTACGAAGCACCCCTGTTCAAAGAATGCCTGGAAACTGATACCTACGTAAAAGGCAAAGGCTCAACCGTAGCGAAGGTGGTCGACGGAAGTTTGCACGGTTATTCGATGAGCCTTATGGCAGGGGTTGCCAATACGGGTTCGAACCTGAACTGGACAGGCCACCCGATAGCTCAGGCCAACTGGTATGCGTTTGGGCGGCTGGCCTGGGATCATACCGTATCGTCGGAAGCCATTGCGAGAGAATGGGTAGCAATGACCCTGACACATGAGCCTCAGGCTACCAAACGAATCGTAAATCTAATGGGAAAATCGCGGGATATTTACGTCAATTACAACACACCGATGGGCCTCTCGCGACCCTGGACGGGCGTTCACTTTGCTCCCGAACCCTGGCAGGCGCGTAGCCCTCGCCCCGACTGGACGGCCGTGTATTACCATCGTGCCGATTCGATGGGTATAGGCTTCGACCGGACAGCAACGGGAAGCAAGGCGCTGGAACAGTATCGGCCTGAGGTGCAACAGCAGTGGAATAACCCTGAAACCTGTCCAATTTCGTATTTACTGTGGTTTCATCATGTGCCCTGGACCAAAAAACTGTCGACGGGCCGAACATTATGGGATGAGCTTTGTACCCATTTTTATACCGGAGCCGATTCGGTTCGGTGGATGCAGCAGGAATGGGCGCAGGTAAAACCAGCCATCAATCCTGAAACCTACGCCAATGTAGCAGCCCGGCTGGTTACTCAGCAAAAAGAAGCGATCTGGTGGCGCGATGCCTGGGTACTTTACCTGCAATCCATCTCAAAACAGCCCATTCCGCCCCCGTTCAAACAACCAGCCCGAACCCTGGACGAAGTGAAGCAATCGGTGAATGTGTACTTGCTAAGGTAAAGAGCGAAAGAGTACATGAGTGAAAGAGCGAAGTCATCCGGTAGGCAATTCGCTCTTTCACTCATGTACTCTTTCGCTCTTTAAAAAAAGAGGAAGGTTGAAGTTTACGAAATCATTTTCAACGCGTCGGCGAAGGCTTTCATCTGGTCCATTGTGCCCAGGCTGACACGACACCAGTACTGACCGTCGAACTTCCATTGGCGGATGCTCACGCCCTGATCCATCATACGGGTTACGAAATCTTCGCCCTTCATCCGAATCGGGAACATCACGAAATTAGCACCCGAAGGCAGCGGTTCGTAGTTGGTTTGTTTCAGAACGCCCAGCAGGAAATCTTTCGATTCTTTCGCCTTGCCGAGTGAGTAGTTGATAAACTCTTTATCCTGCAAACTGACCATAGCCGCCCGAAGGGTTGTCATGCTGATGCAGCCACCGCCCGTTGCAAATTTGCTGATCTGCTCCAGAAGCTCAGGTTTCGCAATCATATAGCCCGTACGCAGTCCAGCAAAGCCATGTACTTTCGAGAAAGTCTTGGTAATGATTACATTGCTGCCTTTTTTCACCATATCGACCATCGAATACGCTTTCGGATCGGGCGTGTAGTCGATGTACGCTTCATCGACCAGGATTGGGGTTTTGGCGCCCACCGATTCGCAGAACGCCCGTAATTTCGATGGATCAACGATGATGGCCGTCGGGTTGTTGGGATTACAGAGATACACCATACCCGTCTGGCTATTCACGCGCTCATTCAGCTTGTTCAGATTAATATCATATCCGTCAGCCGCTACTAGTGGAACCCGATCAATGTTGACGCCATGTTTCATAGCTGCACGGGGGAGCTGGTCGAACGTTGGGTCGGGTGCTACAATCGTGCGGCCTGCATTTGGGCGATAAGCGGCCCAGAGTGAAGCAGCTGTCAGCAACTCACCCGAACCGGCACCCAGCAGAACATACTCTTCGGGCACACCTTCGGTATCGGCAACCAGTTTCCGGAATTTGCGGGCATGTTCCATCGCATAGAGATAGCCGTCGGGAGCGGCTTCGGTGATGGTCTTGAGCACTTTTGGCGAAGGGCCGTATGGGTTTTCATTCGCTGACAAACGAGCTTTCAGAGGGCCTTTAGGGGCTTTATAACCCAGTGGCATCTCTTGTTCTGGCTCGCAAAAGGCGGCAGGAGCAGCAGCCATACTAAGGCCAGACACTAAGCTGGCCCGAAGCCAGTCTCGACGGTTGATGGACATAAGATAAGTTCGGTCTTAATGCGTCAGTAAAGGATGAAGTCAGAAGAATCAGGTAATAAGGTAGTTGAGTTTCGCTATAGTGGTTACGAACAAGTCAAAAATAGGTTTATGTGGGCTGTTTTTCAAATATTATTTTTACTAATTATATTTTTATTCTATAATCTTTTAATTAATGCAATAAATTAAAAATAAAATATAATGAATGGTTGCTGATGTGAGCAATTTAGGCTTAAATAGAGGTGTGTTCGTTGACTTTCAGGGCGTTATATTTTGCACCGCCAGGACGCGATGGGCGCGAAAAAGTTTGTACCAATGACCTATTCTTCGCGTCTATCGCGTCCTGGCGGTGTAAGAAAAGCAGTTAGCTTAATTTCGCCAGCTCATCTAGCTGAATACCCCAGGCACAGCGGAAATGACCCAGTGGACAGGCGGTTCGACCATGCAGATTACAGGGCTTGCATTCTAAGCGCTCCGGCGTTTGCACAACTCTGGATACATCGGCCAGTGGACCGAAGCCAAACTGGGGGACTGTTGAACAGAAAATGGCTGTTGTGGGGGCATTCATAGCCGAGCAAAGATGCAGCGGAGCCGAATCGTTCACATAATTCATCACAGCGCTCTGTTGCAGGGCTGCCGATTGGAGTAAACTTAGCTTGCCTGCCAGATTTATGACCTGCTTTGTGCTACCTGCCAGTGCCCGAATGGCATCGCAGGCGTGTACATCAGTTGGAGCACCCAGTAAGTAAATGGTCAGATCATCCGGCAAGGCTTTGATTAATTCCACCCATCGTTCCGACGGATACTGCTTCGTAAACCAAACTGACATAGGAGCCATACACACGTATGGTCTGTGTTGATACGTGTGCACAGCGTCGTAATCGGTCCGCGATGGGTATAATTTAGGGCGGACAAGCGCCTGACGGCTTAGCGGATGGGGCTGAAAATCAGGGGCTGACTGGAGTGCCTTCAGCAAGCCGGTATTGCGATCAACTTCGTGTGTTCCCGGTTCAAACCGATGGGCGATCCGATGGGTAAAAAAGCGGGAAAACGGATTCTTATCAAAGCCGATGGTCGTACCTGCGCCCGACAATGCCGTTAGTAAGCCCATGGTGCCATAGCGTTGCAGATTCAGGACCGCATCATATTTCCTGGCCCGAATAGTACGCAAGAGTCGCCATAAATCCCGATATTTGGTACCCTTTTTATGCCAGACCAGCACCTCGTTTAAAAAAGGATGATTGGCCAATAGCGTCTCATTGCCTTTGCGTACAAGCACATCCAGTACGGCTTCGGGATAGGCCGTGTGGAGTTGTTCGAACAAAGCGGTTGCCAGAATTACATCGCCGATGAAAGCCGTTTGAATAATCAGGAACCGGGGTGGATTCGTTGCGGTTATCATTAGTACGCTTAAGGCGTAAAAATTTTAGAATGGAAGATTACCAGGTTTATACTCTGCCCAACGGAATTCGGATTGCGCACAAACAAATATCGCATACGCAGATTGCCCATTGTGGTATTATGCTCGACATCGGAAGCCGTGACGAGCAACCTCACCAGCAGGGCCTTGCCCATTTCTGGGAACATATGGCCTTCAAAGGTACGGAGAAACGAAAATCGTACCATATCATTACGCGTCTGGAAACGGTGGGTGGTGAACTAAATGCCTATACGACCAAAGAAAAAGTCTGTTTTCATGCGTCGGTACTGGATGCACACTTCGAGAAAGCGGCCGAACTACTGGCCGATATTACCTTTCACTCGGTTTTCCCGGAGAAACAGATTGAACGCGAGCGCGGGGTGATTTTAGAAGAAATGGCAATGTATTACGACTCGCCCGAAGATGCCATTCAGGACGATTTCGACGAACTCGTATTTCCAAACCATGCCCTCGGTGGTAACATCCTGGGTACGACCGAAACCGTAGAATCGTTTCGTCGGGAAGATCTCCAGCGATTTATTGCCGAGAATTATGATACAAGCCGGATTGTGTTTTCGTCGGTTAGTAAGCTGCCGTTTAAGCAGGTGGTGAAAGTGGCCGAGAAGTACTTCCGTGATGTACCCGCCCAGCACACAACCCGCCAGCGAAAAACACCAACCGGCTATGTGCCCCGTCAGACGCGTGTGGAGCGACCCATTACCCAGGCCCAGTGTGCCTTAGGTCGACCGGCCTACGGGCTAGCCGACCCCCGACGACTGCCCTTTTTTATGCTGATCAACTTGTTGGGTGGCCCCGGCATGAATTCGCGTCTGAATCTGAATCTACGGGAAAAATACGGGCTTGTCTACTCGATTGATGCCACGTACACACCCTATCTGGATACAGGTTTTCTGGGTATCTACTTTGGCACCGATCCTAAGAAAGTGGACAAAGCCCGTTCGTTGATCATGAAAGAGCTGAAACGCCTTCGCGAGCAACCGTTAACGACGTTACAGCTTCACCAGACAAAAGAGCAACTGATTGGGCAATTGGCCATGGCTGAAGAAAGCAACAACAGTTTCATGCTCATGATGGCCAAAAGCCTGCTCGACATCGACCGGGTAGAAGCCCTGACCGATATTTTTAACGATATCAACGCCGTTACCTCCGAACAGCTACAAACGCTGGCGCAGGAAGCCTTCGACGAAAGCCAGTTCAGTTCGTTGAGCTTTTTGCCGGAAAAATAAAGGATTGTTACACAGAGATGCACGGAGTTCTCAGCGCATCTCTTTTTACTTCGGACCTGTTTAAACTTTTATAAATTGAGCCCAAACAGGTGCGTTTTTGTCATGCTGACGAAGGAAGCATCTTCGGTAGCTACTAATACTAAACTACCGAAGATGCTTCCTTCGTCAGCATGACAAAATTGCCCAATTCCTGGCCTGAGCAGAAAAGTTTAAACAGCCTATCCGTGTATCTCTAAGTAGCCAAGTCATGACAATTAAAGAGGCTCAAACAACCGTCGACGAGTGGATAAAAACCGTTGGCGTTCGGTATTTCAACGAACTGACCAATATGGCCATGCTGACTGAAGAGGTCGGTGAAGTAGCCCGGATTATTGCCCGGCGGTATGGCGAACAATCAGAGAAAGAGTCGGATAAGCAAAAAGACCTGGGCGACGAAATGGCCGATGTATTGTGGGTGCTCATCTGTCTGGCCAACCAGACCGGGGTCGATCTTACGGAAGCCTTCCAGAAAAATCTGGAGAAGAAAAACATTCGGGATGCTACGCGCCACCTGAACAACGAAAAGCTGAAATAAGGTTTGGCAGATACAATTCATGCTGTTTCAATGGTAGTATAAGTAGAAATAGTAGTAGGAAAGCACGAAGGGTATGACCAGAAATGCATAGTTTTACTTACCTATTCGGATGTAGCGATAGTGGATTCGGGACTCAACTACGATCAGGCGACAGATGCCCAGCTTTGGGACGACTTTCTGCGGGGCAGCAAGGCCGCCTATTCGTTCATGTACGAAAAATACGCCCGAGTGCTGTACAATTATGGCTACAAGATTGCGCAGGATCGTCAGCTAACGGAAGATTGCCTGCAAGATCTGTTTCTGACCATTCTGGAAACACGCGAACGGCTTGGGCAAACCGACTCCATTAAATTTTACCTGATGCGCTCGCTCCGGCGCGACCTGGTTCGGAAGCTCAACGAACGTCACCGATTTCAGGCGGGTCATGAGGGCGAGATTGATTTTAAAGTCGAATTCCACTACGAACCTACCTGGCTCGACTCTCAGATCAGCCGGGAACAATCAGAAGCTGTTCTGCGCGAACTGAATCACCTGCCTGCTCGGCAAAAAGAAGCACTGTTCCTGAAGTTTTTTGATAATCTCAGCTACGAAGAGATCGCCGGTATTATGGGCATCGAAACCACCTCGGCCTACAAAGTTATTTACAAGGCCATTGCCTCCCTTCAGAAGCGAATGCCTGCTGATCTATTGGTGTTGTTAGGCTTCATGCTTGCTTAATTGGTTGATTGGTAGCTTTTTGACTTTGTGCTGTCGGTTATAAGTAACCGACGGATGAGGTTTCTCAAAACCGAACGTATTGCTCTTACTATCGACTCGGGCGGATTGAAGAATCGGACGTTGCACCCGGACAACGCGATTGCCTGACAACTAGCAACTTCGAGTATCTATCATTTTCCTGTTAAAAAATTTTCTCTTTCCGAGGGATAATTCGGCGATTCCTTTTCTTCTGGTGGTAAATAGACCATGACCATCGTATGGCGCAGCCTTACCAGAATTATACCCTTCGCGATTTTGTGCTCGATGATGCGTTCCGCCGATGGGTGTTTCAGCCCGACGAGCAGAACATGACGTACTGGCACACCTATATGCTCCGACATCCCGAACAGCAGCCGTTGATTGACGAAGCGGCTTCGCTGTTGCTGCACCTCAACGCCCGGTACGACGACCTGACCGACGCCAGCCAGCAACGTATCTGGCAGGTGCTGGAGCAGGCATTCGATGATCAACTGTTTACGGAGCCGATTGTCGTGCCTCTCTCACGTTGGCAACGGTTCAGAACAACCTATCCGGCTGCCATCTGGCAGGTAGCGGCTTCATTGACGGGTATCCTGCTGATTGCGGGCGGAATCATTTACTATCAGCTACAGCCGAAGCAACAGCGCATTCATACGGCCTTTGGCGAAAATCGAAACGTAACACTTCCCGATGGGTCAACTGTGTTGCTCAACGGGAATTCGACGCTTACGTATACCGATGGCTGGGTCGATGGAAAACCGCGTGAGGTTTGGCTCGATGGCGAAGGATTTTTCAAGGTCACGAAAAAGCAGGCACCCGATGGACGTATCAAATTCGTGACGCATACCCCCAATCTGGACATTACGGTTCTCGGGACTCAATTTAATGTTAACACGCGCCGGGGTAGTACGGCGGTTACATTGGTAGAAGGGCGGGTACAGCTCACCAAACCAACCGAGCATACCGGGCGGGTTATTGATATGAAACCGGGTCAGTTTGCGTCGATACAGCCCAACATCGAGAACGTGGAGGTACGCGAAGAAAAGCCACAACTGCATACGTCCTGGGTGGCTCATCAGTTTATTTTCGACAACACGGCCCTTAGCGAGATTGCCCAACAATTGCACGACACTTACGGACTGGAAGTGGTCTTTGAAGACAGCGACCTGGCCAATCGACGGTTTACGGGTAACCTCTCGAACCAGAGCATCGAAACACTTCTCACAACCCTTTCGCTCACATTTGATCTATCAGTACAGCGCAACGGCGACCGGATTAGTTTACGCCATAACCCCTGATTTTGTCCTGGATTCTCTGAACATGGCAAGGCCTTTTATTCTGCATAACCTATGAAAAACCAGTATATTACCCTTTCGATGCTGTTGGTCGGGGTCTATACGCTGCCGCAACCATCCGTTGCGCAGCTATTGACCCGCGCCCAACCTCTGAGTGCCAGTACGGCTAGTCGTCAACAGCCGTCTGCACTCGACGTACCAACTAGCCAACGTCCGCATCGGACCCGTTCACTCAAAAAAGTGCTGAGCGAACTGGAACGGCGGTTCAATGTCAATTTTGCCTACGATGAACAACTGATGGCTACCCGACAGTCGGAGCTGGATCTGGATGGAATGACGCTCGATCAGGCATTGGCGCAATTATCCGAATCACAAGGATTACGCTACCGCAAGGTTAATCCGACACTCATTGCGATTCAGGCATTACCCGTAAAAAACGCCGGAGCCGGACTCCCGGCCGAAACCACCAAACCAGCCGTAGTCATCCCGATTGAGGCTACCGAAACCCTGGAGGAAGCTCCTCAGGTTCGGCGGGTTACGGGACAGATCACGGACGAGAATAACCAGGGGTTACCGGGCGCCAACATCATTGAAACGGGCACCACCAACGGGACAAGCTCCGATGCGAACGGGAATTTTATCCTGAACGTCAGCGATGGCGCTACGACCTTAACTGTTTCGAGCGTGGGCTATGCCCGCCAAGTAGTTCCGATTGGCAGCAACTCAGTCGTGAATGTAAAACTCGTGCCCGACGACCGTACCCTGAACGAAGTCGTGGTAATCGGGTATCAGACCGTCCGAAAACGCGATGTGACCGGTGCCAACGACGTGATCAGTTCCACCCAGGCCGCCAAAGTAACCGCCAACTCGCTGGCTGAGTCCATTCAGGGGTTATCGCCAGGGGTTACGGTTCGCAACAGTGGTGTACCGGGGCAGCAGGCATCGATCCAGATTCGTGGGGTCGCCAGTTTCCTCAACACCGATCCGCTCTATGTGATCGACGGGATGATTGCCGATGCCAACCCAACGATCAATACCGACGATATTGAAAGTATTCAGGTACTCAAAGATGCGTCGGCTGCGGCTATCTACGGGTCACGGGCGGCCAATGGTGTGGTGATTATCACAACCAAACAGGGGAAAGAAGGGCCGATAAAAGTCTCGTTTTCGGGAAAATACGGTATTCAGCAGGTCTATAAACGCTGGAACTTGACCGACGCAGCTGGTTTTGCGGCTCTCCAGCGGCAGCAGTACCAGAATGCCGGACAAACGCCACCCGCTAGTGTGGCTACGGGCACATTCAACCCGAATATCAATACCGACTGGCAGGATCAGGTGCTGCGTACGGGTAGTTTGCAGGATTACAACCTGACCTTGTCGGGCGGTAGCAAAACGGGCACCTATCTGATCTCGGGGAGTTATTTCAATAATACGGGCTACGTCACGGGTAGTGGTTTCGAACGGGCCAGTTTGCGGATCAATACCCGCAGCGAGATTGGGCGGTTTACGTTCGGAGAAAATGCCGTACTGACCAACTCCAATATCCAGAATTTTCCAGCAGGTAACCCGATCTACGACATGGCCGGTATGTTGCCCGTTATTCCGGTTCAGGACCCGCGTTATGTCAACGCAAGTAATCCGGGCGGGTACGGTATCGGCACTAATCCGGATGCGGTAACCTACTACTACAATCCGGTAGCGGTTCGGGATCTGGCCAGCAACAAGAGTAACTTTGCCAAAATGGTGGGCAATGCCTATCTGGACATCAAACTGACCGACTGGCTAACGTATCGCGCCAATGCGGGTCTTGAAGTTAGCTTCGACTATACCCAGAACCTGCGGAAGCTGGGTACGTATCAATATAGTGCTTCGCCGGTGCCTAGTTCGGTGAGTGAAGATCGGTCGCGCTACCTGAGCCTGCTGTTCGAGCATACACTGAACTTCAACAAAACGTTTGGCGCACACAGCATCAATGGTGTGTTGGGGATAAGCCAGCAAACGACCCGTCGGGATATTACCTCAGGCTCGCGAACCAATCTGGGCTATGCGGGTGGGCAGTATTTCACGACGATTAATGCTGCAACGGGTATTTCGAACTCAGCCGGAAGCACCCCCGACGATTACCGGATTCTGGGCTACATTGGCCGGGTCAACTACGCTTACAACGACAAATATCTGCTGACGTTGACGGGTCGGGTCGATCAGGATTCGCGATTTGGTTCCAACTACCGAACGGGTTTCTTTCCATCCATAGCGGGGGCCTGGCGCATCAGTCAGGAGAAATTCTTCCATGTCGACTGGATTTCCGATCTGAAACTGAATGCGTCGTATGGTAAGCTGGGTATTGTCGTGCCAACGCTGGGTTCATTCCCCTATACGGCCTTCATCAACAGTAATCCCCGCGCTATTTTCGGGGTTGATCAAACGCCTAATGTGGGTGCGTATCAGGCTCAACTGGCCAACCCCGATCTGCGCTGGGAAGAACGGATTCAGCAGAACTACGGCGTATCGGCCAGCTTCCTGAACAACCGCATCACGACGGAAATCAATATTTACAACTCGTTATCGAACGATGCCATTCTGAATCTGGCCGTACCGGGTTATCTGGGTAATCTACGCGGCAACCCCTACGTCAATACGGCGTCTATCCGCAACAAAGGGGTTGAGTTTTCGGCAACGTATCGCAACAACGAACATACACTGAAATGGGATGTATCGGGCAATTTTACCACGATTAAGAACCGGGTCGAAAACGTTGGTAATCAGGGGCAGAACATCAATTACATCCAAAGCGGCAACACACGGTCGCAGGTGGGTTTACCCGTGGGGCAGTGGTACGTACTGAAAACGGCCGGAATTTTCCAGAGTCAGGAGGAGATCAACAACTACAAAGGTCCCAACGGCAACCCGATTCAGCCATTTGCCAAGCCTGGCGATATTAAATACGTGGATACCAACGGCGATGGACAGATCACCCAGAACGATGATCGTCAGTTTGTATCATCGCCCTGGCCCAAGTTGCAGGCTGGTGCTCAGTTCAATGCCTCGTATGGGCCGTTTAGCTTGAATGTTCAGTTGACGGGCGTGTTCGGCTATACGGTGTATAACGACGTTCGGCGCAGTCTGGATACCTATCAGTTAACCAACTTCCGTCGGGATGTTAGTCCGTGGTCATCAAGCAATACCGCCACCAGCGACCCTCGTCTGGGTCTGGAAGCGGGCGATCAGGGTATTATCTCCAACAATTTCGCCTATAGTGATCGCTGGTTGGAGAATGCCTCGTATGTGCGGATGCGCAACATCGAGATTGGGTACACGTTTCCGAAGGCGTTCCTCTCCCGCATCAAGGTACGCAATGCCCGTGCGTTTGTTAGTGGTCAAAACCTGTTTACGATCACGGGGTATAAAGGACTTGATCCTGACGTAACGGGCGCGAACATTCAGGAACGGGGGGTCGATAATGGACACTGGCCATCGCCCCGCGTAACATCGATTGGGCTTACCTGTGATTTCTAATGGCAACGTATTTAGTTCTGAAACCAATCATGAAACATACATTCATTTCGCTGGCTATTGTTGCGGTAGGTCTACTGACCGGCTGCGACCGGAGTTTAGACATTGTGAACCCCAACCAGGTGACGACCCAGTCGTTCTGGAAAACGGCCGATGATGCCCTGGCTGGAGTCAATGCCATTTATAGCACGACACACCGGGGCGGCATTTCCCGCTGGATGCCGTTTTATTACATCATCCGTTCCGACGAAGGACGTAGCCAGAGTCCGGCGACCGATATTGTCAATAACATGGACCAGTTTCTGGTCACCGATTACAATTATGGCAATGCCTATAGCGTCTGGAATGACAATTACATCGGCATCAACCGGGCCAATCAGGTAATTGAAAACGTTCCGAATATCCAGATGGATGCCACCCTGCGAAACCGCTATCTGGGCGAAGCCAAATTTATGCGGGCCATGTTCTATTATCACCTGGTCACGCTCTGGGGGAATGTGCCGCTGGTGCTGCAAACGCCCGTTGTAGGTGATAAGCCGAACTCGGCGACCATCGCGCAGGTGTGGGCGCAGATCGAGAAAGACCTGACCGAAGCAGCCGCTGTATTGCCAACAACTTATGGGTCTGCCGATCTGGGTCGGGCTACCAAAGGGGCTGCCTATGCCTTGCTGGCGCGGGCGCAGATGCAGCAACGGAAATATACCGAAGCGCTAACTCCGTTGCAATGGCTGGTGGAGGGTGAGGGGAAAAGTGTATATGCTTTAATGCCCAACTACCGCGACAATTTCCTGATTACGACCGAGAACAATAAAGAGTCGGTATTTGAGTGGCAATTCCAGATGAATCCTTCTGAAAATACAGACGACGATACCGAAACGCCCAATCAGAACTACGGCAGCTCGCTGGCGCAGTTTTTCGGACCAAGCGGTATTGGCTGGTCGGATGGGGAAGCGCAGCGCTGGCCAACCCGTGAGTTCTACGAAAAAACCACAACGGGTGCTCGTGACCCCCGTCTGGAAGCCTCATTCCTGTTTGATTCGACGGATGTTCGAGGGCCGGATTTTACCATGATCTACGGACAGACCTTCACCCAGCGTTATGGCCGGGATAATAAGCGGGTATGGTTCCGTAAGTTTCAGAACGATCACTGGAAAAACGAAGAAGGGTATCGGTCACCGAACAACTGGCGGTATATCCGCTACGCCGATGTGCTGTTGATGTATGCTGAAGCCCTCAACGCTACCGGAAAAACTACCCAGGCCTACACTTACGTGGATCAGGTGCGTCAGCGGGCGGGCCTACCTACGTTGACCGTTGCCAAGCCTGGTCTTAACCAGGATCAGTTTCTGGCGCAGTTGAAACACGAACGCGTCACCGAACTTTCGGGCGAAGGCACCCGCTGGAACGATCTGGCCCGCTGGGGTGACCTGGGCACACAAATCGCCAATCGTGATCCGGCTTTCTCCACATTTGTGAAAGGAAAGAGCGAACTGTTGCCGATTCCGCAACTGGATCGCGACCTGAATCCAAACCTGGTTCAAAACCCGAATTATTAATTATTTGATTGAACCGCGAGGACGCGAAGGCGCAAAGAATTCAATTTTTATTTCTTTGCGCCTTCGCGTCCTCGCGGTAAAAAAAGCAGAGCCGTGAGCGAGCAATTGCCGGGTGTCTGTTTACTTATTTTCGCTCAATGATGAAATACGGCTTTTTTCTTCTCCTGATCGTTCTGTACGGCTGTAAGTCGTCCGATAAACCCATACCGAACCCTCCCGTAACGTCGGTCGATACCGTCGGTAAATTCCAGAATCCACTCCTGACCTCGGCACCTGATCCGTGGGTGACGGTTAAAGATGGGGTTTATTATGTCATGCACACAACGGGCAACAGCCTTCGGATTTACAAAACACAGGCTTTGAGTCGGCTTAGTCAGGCAAGGCCCGTAACGGTCTGGACGCCACCCGCCACCGGTCCCAACTCGCGCGACATCTGGGCGCCTGAACTGCATTTTATCAACGGGAAATGGTACATCTACTACACCGCCGACAACAACGGAGTCGATGCCACGCACCGGATGTTTGTGCTCGAAAACAGCTCAGCCGACCCAACGCAGGGCACCTGGACCGACCGTGGCCAACTCAACCTCCCCGACAACAAATGGGCCATTGATGGGACTATTCTGCAACTGAACGGAAAGCTATATATGGCCTGGTCGGGTTGGGAGACCGATTTGGGCGGTTTGCAAAACATCTATCTGGCCAGTCTGACAAATCCGTATACGGTTGGTAGTACCTCCCGCATTCGTATCTCTACGCCGGATTATGCCTGGGAGAAACAGGGCTTTGGCGTGAATGAAGGCCCCGAATTTTTAGTGCACAATACGAAAGTCTTTCTGATTTACTCAGCCAGTTATTGCGGTACGGATTTGTACGCCTTAGGCCAACTCTCTGCCGACACCAGCGCCAATCTACTCGACACAAAAGCCTGGACAAAAGCTGCTAACCCCGTTTTCGGTCCCAACGGTGGGAACGGTGCCTACGGTGTCGGGCATAATAGCTTCTTTACAACCCCCGATGGATCACAAAACTGGCTCGTCTACCATGCCAACGCCGGACCGGGTCAGGGCTGTGGGGACCAACGCTCCATGCGAATCCAGCCCTTCACCTGGAAAGCCGACGGCTCCCCCGATTTCGGCTCACCCATCCCCCTTACCGACTGGATTAAACGACCGAGTGGAGAGTGACGTTTATGAAAACAACCCCCTTATCATCCTCTCAAACTCCGCTTGCCAGGGCGCCGAAATAACAATTTGTTCCGACGTTATGGGGTGAGTAAACGCAAGCTGTTGGGCGTGGAGTAGCATGGTGTTCATTTGGAAATGCTCTTTGAAGAGTTTATTCTGTTTGTTGCAGCCATGTGGTCGGTCGCCGATGATAGGGTGAAGGATGTGAGCCATATGTTTGCGTAATTGATGCATCCGGCCCGTGGTTGGGGTTAATTCAACCAATGAATACCGCGAGGTAGCATGTTTGCCAAACGGTAAGGGAATTTCGGTGCGTTGAAGCGTTTTGAGGTAAGTCACGGCGTCCTGAACTACGCCCGTTTCATCATTTCGTAACGCATAGTCGATGGTCTGTTCATCGGGTGTATAGCCGCGTACAAGGGCCAGATACGTTTTCTGAACAGCGCCCTCGGCAAAGAGGGTTTGCATGGCGGAGTTCATGGCTTCAGTTAGGGCAAATAATAAAACGCCCCCGGTTTTACGGTCTAATCGATGTACGGGGTACACGCGCTGGCCCAACTGGTCACGCAGGAGCTGAACGGCAAACTCGCTGGCATCACTGGCAATGGGCGACCGATGCACCAGCAACCCATGCGGTTTGTTGATCGCCACCAGATCGGTTGACTGGTAGAGTATAGGGAGTGGATTTGATTCGTATGGGCTCAGGGTAGACATAAGTGAGAAATAACGGCTGGCTCGTAACTTTCGGCCTTTTCAATCGAACCCCAAAACTATGCGATTTTATCCGGTACTGGGTATACTGATCTGTCTGACTGTACCTTTAATTGGTCGGGCCCAGAAAACCACCGAAATCCAGCGATTTCAGCTCAAGCAAGTCCAGCAAGGCGTAGCGGTCGATCAAACGCATTTTTACGTCATCAACAATCATTCGCTAACGAAACACACGAAAACGGATGGCAAACAGGTAGCCGCCTGGGAGGATACGACCGGCTTACTTAAACACATGAACAGCGGTGTTGTTATTGGGCAGAAGCTGTACTGTACGCATTCCAACTATCCGGATGTGCCAATGGCCAGCTCGATCGAAATTTTCGACACCCGTACACTGAAGCATATTGGGAATCATAGTTTCGGGCTGTTTCCGGGTTCGGTAACCTGGGCCGATTTTCATGCGGGACATTGGTGGGTAGCTTTTGCCAATTACTCGAACAAAGCCATGGCCGAAGGTCGGGATAATCGCTGGACAACGCTGGTGAAGTTTACCGAAAGCTGGCAGCAGGTTGAGGCCTGGGCCTTTCCGGCCAATGTCTTACAGGCGTTTGCTCCCTATAGTACGTCTGGTGGGACCTGCGGAAAAGATGGCCTGATTTATTGTACAGGCCACGACAAGCCCGAATTATATGTGCTGAAGCTACCCGAGCGAGGTCATACGCTGCAATATGTCAAAACCATTCCGACTCTAAGCGAAGGACAGGCGTTTGCCATCGACCGAAGTGTGAAAAATAAACTAGTTCTCTACGGTATTACCCGGAATGATAATTATGTGATTGTGTCGGTAATCGACTAAGGTGCGGGTTCGGTACAGTTGAATGAAATAGACCCAAAATCTGTTGCCAGGAGAGCAGTTGGTTTTATACAATCTCCTGATATGAATACCGAACTATTTCTGCCCACAGCCCAGTTGAGCCACCTGGTAAAGCGGTTTATGATCATCGAAAGCGATTTGGGAATGATCAATAAAATTCTACCCGCAACGTCGGTCGTTATGGCCTTTCGATATAGGGGCGGAGTGAGCTATGCCACCGACTCCACCGCAATTAGTTTACCAACTTCGGCTATAACAGGTCTTCGAAACACAACCCGATTGGTAAACTATGCCAACGAAACGGCT
Organism: Spirosoma aerolatum; assembly: GCF_002056795.1. Lineage (NCBI taxonomy): Bacteria > Pseudomonadati > Bacteroidota > Cytophagia > Cytophagales > Cytophagaceae > Spirosoma > Spirosoma aerolatum. The sequence continues at coordinate 1,482,144 of NZ_CP020104.1, forward strand.
AATCTGTTGGTTATTTTTCAGGAAGGCGGAGCCGCTGGCCTGATGCGTGAGCCAATTCATGAACTGTTCGGTTTAAATGTGTCGCTCGATTCGTTATTTCCTCTTCAACTGATCCGTGATGTGGAAGAACAACTGGCCGAAGCAAAGAGTAATCGGCAGCGGGTGTCAGTCGTAGAGCAATTCCTGATTCGTCAAATGACTGGCATTACGACCGATGCCCTTGTTACGAACGCAATTCGGAACATTCAGCGGACCAGCGGGGCGATTCGCATAAGAGAATTATTGACCGATTTGCCTATCAGTCGCGATCCGTTCGAAAAACGGTTTCGGCGTATAGTAGGAACATCACCCAAGCAGTTTGCCGAAATTGTTCGCTTCCGACATATTATCAATCAATACTCGCCAGAAACAAGCCTGACCGACACGGCCTATACGGCCGGTTACTTCGATCAGGCGCATTTTATCAACGATTTCAAGTCGTTTACCGGTCAGTCCCCGCAACAGTTTTTTAAGGCTGGCCGCTACTGGTAAATCAATGATTTTTTACAATTTCTGGGCTGGTCGTTAGGGTAGTTTTGCAGCATCAGACGCGCGGTGCGTTGCTAAAACAAAACAATGACGACCATGAACGAATATGTGTTTTTAGTGCAGTTTGGCACTCAACAGACCTTAACACCGGAACAACAAAAGCAAAACGCTATCGATTGGGCGAAGCTGATTCAACACTGGACCGAACAGGGGGTGTTTGTCGGCAGCAGCCTGATTAACCAGCCGGGGGTTGTAATTTCGGGCGCAGAGCGGGCTGTTTCGCAAGGTTATTTACCTGATGCAAATTTTCGGGTTGTCAGCGCTCTTCGGGTGATGGCCCCCGATCTGAATGAAGCGGTTGAGATGGCGAAAGCTTGCCCCATTCTGGAGTATCAGGGTAAAATAGAAGTTCGGGAAGTACAGCCCCGGCCAGTACTTGCTTAGCTGATTTTTTGTTATTGGTCATTGATCAATCGTCATTGCTTTTCTACTGATTGTTGATCAATGACCTTTTACCGTCTAGCCAGCTCCACAATATCCTTTACCTCCAGAATTTGCTTTTCGTACCCTTTCGTAACGGTGTTGATCATGGCTTGACCTACTTCTTTCAGGGTACAAAAACCGGCTGGATAAAGCGCCCGGCCAATGGGGTATAACCAGGCTAAAAAAGTATAATAACTCTTTATGTTTTTCTGACCGGGAACGGCTTTCATGAAACCCGGCCGGAACATGTAGGCTCGTTTGAACAGGCGCATCACGGCATTTTCGGTCGCTCCCTTTACCCGTGCCCACGCAATGCGGCCCTGTTCCGAGCTGTCGGTGCCAGCCCCAGTAACGTAACAAAACGTCAGATCGGGGCTTTGTCTGGCGAGAAGCTCCGCAAAATTCATCGTCAGGTCGTAGGTCAGGTGCTTGTATTCGTCCTGGCTCATACCTACCGACGAGACACCCAGGCAGAAAAAACAGGCGTTATATCCCGTTAGCTGGTCGGCAATCGGCGTCAGATTGAAAAAATCGTTGTGAACGATCTCGTGGAGTTTGGGATGGGAGAAACCACTGGCTTTGCGGTTCACAATCAGGACCTGTTCCACATCGGGATGATTCAGGCATTCGAGCAGGACACCTTCGCCTACCATGCCCGTAGCACCGGTAATAATGGCTTTGACTTTCATGAGTAGCTTGTTCGTGAATGGGTTGTCGGTTAGTAATGCCGAAGTAAATTTATCAACCTAATTATTACCCGAAACCCAATGACCGTCAATTGGTTCACGATTGTTCATCGTGGTTCCTGACAATAAACCTTTTTCTTCCGTCAACCCTGTTTTTTCATGATTATCTCCGTAGCCAATAACTCGTTGCATCTATCCGGCGTTACCTGACTATTTTCGAATGATTTAGTGTTTGTTGCTCTACATTGACACTTTTTTGTCATTGTGACGCAGGAGCAATCTTCGGAAATAGGAAGCACCTTCTCCGAAGATTGCTTCTGCGTCGCGATGACAAAGATTATTACGCAAAATTTGCAATACCCTTACTATAACTACGCTGTTTCCAGAAATTGCTGCAAATCGCTGGATGTTTGCCGGGCCTGGTCAACTCCCTGTTCTATTTGCTTTTTAAGCCTGCTTATTTCATTAACCAACTGGTTTTCGATAGCCTGTGCCGTTTGAGCCGCCGAACGGATGCGTGACTGGACCGACAAGTCGGTAAAAATATTGTCGAAGAAAATATCCACGAAGCGGGTGGTCGTATGGTCGAATCGCCATTCGGTCAAAAATGCCTGATTCAGATCGGCGTATTCGGCCCGGAACCGTTCCAGACTTTGCGCAACCCGGTACGACTGATCACGCACATCATCCAGTTTCTGATACTTGGCTATCGAAGCAATTGTCGATCCGCCCAGCATATCCCAGGTGCCCCAATTACGGGCCTGCTCAAGCAGTTTCCGCAGCCGAAACACTTCATTGAGGGCCTGTAAGCCTGCTTTATGGGCTTCTTCTAACTCCTGGCACTGACGGTTTTGCGCCATGAGATTATCCAGGCGTTGTTGGTATTGATTGCCTACGTAACCAGCCGAAAAGCTCAACGCAATTCGTTTCTCCTGAATAAACCGATCATAGTCGACGTCGACGGTCGCATAGGCAGTGAGCCGGTTTTTCTGCTCGGCCAGTTGCTGGGTCAGCTCATCGACCGAAGCCGAAACGACATCATAGCGAAGCCGGGCCTGCTGTGCTTCCGCTTCTTCCTTGCTACGCTGTTTCTCCTTTGTATTCAGTAAATCATAATACAAACTAGCCCAACTAAGCCGGTCCAGTCGGTCAACGTCGGCCTGTTCCGCCTGCCATTCGGTCCGAAGGGCGGTTTGTTGCTGCTGACGCGTAGCGAGCTCGGCTTGGGTCCGTTCCAATTGCTTTTGCAAATGATCGCGTTCATTGCGACGCCGGATTACGTCCAGTAAGGCTTCCTGTTGTGCAGCCGTCCAGTTCATCGTTCAGGTTATTTTGTGACAAAGCAATGGCTCATTGGCTGCCCATTCAATTAGTATGGGATGAGAGGAGTGTAGCGATGGCGAAATGCCGAAAAGCAGGATCAATTTAGCGCGATGGTCGATTCGATGCGAATCGTGTCAATAAAGTACTGATCGTGCGAAATAACGACGATGGAACCGCTAAAGTCCTTAACAGTTGATGTAAGTACCTCCTGACTCTGAATATCCAGGTTGTTGGTGGGCTCATCCAGTATCAATAGATCAGGTGCATTCGTACTTACCACCAGACAACAAAGCGTCAGCTTCATGCTTTCGCCACCGCTCAATTCGTTGCAGTTTCGGTCCCAGGTTTCGCGGGAGAACTGGAAGCGATACAGCATCATTTTCAACTCCGACTCTAATAAATGGCGACTATTATAGTGCTTAAGTTGTTCATAGACAGTTAGTTGTTTGTCGATAAGCGAGTACTCCTGATCAATGTATATATACCAAAAATCAGCTCGATACAGGCTTCCTGTCGACGGCTGTAAAACGCCTGTTATCAGCTTGATTACCGTTGTTTTGCCCGAACCATTCATTCCCGAAATGCGGACCCTATCGCCGGAGCGGATCTGAAAACTTAACGGAGACGACCAAAGCATTTCTTCACCAAAGGCAACGTTGATGTTTTGTGCTTCGACCAGAATCTTACCCCGGTGTAAATCCGACGGGTAAAGATCTATTTTCAGAATCTGATAATCCTGGATCTGGCTCCTGATTTGTTTTAGATTATCCGACAGGTCGGTAAGCTTTTCATTCTGAATATCTTTCAGTTTTGCCGTACTCTGTTCAGCCTGACTTTTTCGTCCGCCTGCAATGATCCGGGGCAGCGATTGAGTTTTGCCCTGCGCCTTACCACGAGACTCCTGCTTTTGACGTTGTTCGGACAGATCTCTGGCCCTTTGCTGAGCCTGCCTGAGCGACTTGGTATTTTCGTCAAGCTGGGCCTGTAAGGCATTTAGTTTCCCTTCTTTCTGTTCCCGGTAGAAGTCATAGTTGCCTCCGAAAACCTCAATGCCGCTCTTGCTTAATTCCAGCGTGGTATCAAGCAGATTTAACAAAACCCGGTCGTGGCTAACCACCAGCATCGTCGCGTTGCTTTTCTGGATAAATGTATACAGCAATTCGCGGCTTTGCGTATCCAGATGGTTCGATGGTTCGTCGAGCAGGATAATACCCGGTTCATGGATGAGAATACCTGCCAGAAAAACTTTCGTTTTTTCACCACCGCTCAGCCTGAACATCGGTCGGTTCAGCTCCACATGATCCAAAAGCCAGTACGACAAAGCCGTTTGTACGCGTTCTTCGATATCCCATTCGTCGTTCAGTTGGGCGAATGTGTCTGCGCTGGCATCACCTTCCAGAATGGCGTGCAGGGCCTGTAGTTTGGTGTTCACTGCCAGAACCTGGGCAACTGTTTGCTAGTCGTATTGACCCAAATGTTGTGGGACATAATACAGGTTCTCAGAGAGGCTAATTTCTCCTTCAGAGGGTGTCCGCTTACCCGCAATGAGTTGTAATAAGGTTGATTTACCCGACCCGTTGTGGCCAACCAAAGCTGCCTTATCGCCGGTAGCTACCGACAGGTGAATGTGCTGAAACAGAATTTCTTGATCGGGATAGATATAGGAAAGTGCATTCACGACAATACTCATGAGAGGGGTATGTAGAAGATGAGGAAGAATGTAAACAGCCATACGAGCCCCGATTAAATGGGCCGTATAGACGAATCGTGGCCTTTGCGGGTATAAACCGGCAAATAGGTTAGCCAGGATGGCTCAGACGATAGTCGATTACATGATTGCTAAGTATAGGCCAACGCACAGGTGAACTGCATCGTTGACGATCTGACAAGAAGCTGTCAAACGTTCCGTCGGGCTGGAACTCAGGATGTGAGGAGTATCCTGTTACTTAGATCTTACATGTTGGGATGAGCTAGTTGTGTTAGCGTTGCAAAGATAAGTATTTCGGTAGAGTTTTCGGCATGGATCAGCCTAGTACAAACGCACAATTCCAGAAAGAATGATGAGGGTTTCATTCTTTCTGGAATTGTGACTGAAACGTTATTGACAATGCGCCTTAGTCGATTGGCAGATTTGTACTGACCGCAATGCGGTTCCAGGCGTTGATGGCCACAACCGATATGATGATTTCGGCAATGGTTTCGGGGCTGAAGAACTGGGCAGCCTGTTGGTAGGTAGCGTCCGAAACCCCATGCTGATGAATCAGGGTTACTTCTTCGGTCAGCGCCAGAATTGCTTTTTCTTCGGGGGTAAACAGATTCGCTTCTTTCCAGGCATTGAGCAGAAAAATGCGTTGTGGCGTTTCGCCGAGTTTTAGCGCATCCCGGGTGTGCATGTTCAGACAGAAAGCACACTGATTGATTTGCGACGCTCTGATTTTGATTATTGATCCGTGAATAGGTTTGTAATGTTCGTATCTTGCCTTCATTATGGCAAGCTATCAACAGACCCAATATGAAGTCCTGCGCCGACGATGTGCCACTCTCCATCAAGAAGGCTGGAAACAGGCCGATATCGCTCAGGCCTTAGGGCTAACTCAAGGCTGGGTCAGTCGCACTATAACTAAATATCGTCAGCAAGGTCAAGATGCACTGACTTGGCGCAAACCTGCCGGGGCTACAGCTAAGCTGACTAATACGCAACTGGCTCAACTAGTTGAGGAATTGAATAAAGGAGCTGAGCATCATGGCTTTCCGGGCCAGATATGGACCCGTCCTCGCGTCAATGAGGTGATCAAAAAGTTATTTGCTGTCAGTTATGACCCCTCACAAGTAGGCCGGATTTTAAAAAAGGTGGGCTGGAGCAGACAGAAGCCGCAGCGCAAAGCCTATCAACAAGATCCTCAAGCGGTTGCCCAATGGAAAGAAGAACGCTTACCCGAACTCAAAAAAAGCCCAAATTGAAGGGCGCGTCATTTTATATGTGGATGAATCGGCTTGTTATTTGTTACCCATGCTGGCTAACACATGGGCCCCTCGGGGGCAAACACCGATATTAGTTGAGCAAGCGGGACGGGCTCATCTAAGTTTGATCGCTGCTATTGCGCCTAACGGTCGTATCTATGTAGCGGGGCAAGACCAGCCGTTTACGGGTGAAGATATTGTCTGGTTCCTCACTATGCTGTGCGGGCGTTATCGCAAACGAAATATGCTGGTGATCTGGGATGGGGCTGCCATCCACCGCAGCGAGGCCGTCAAAGCTTTTTTGAAAGCACGTCCAAACCGAGTTCATTTAGAGCGTTTACCGGCTTACAGCCCAGAGCTGAATCCAGTAGAACTGATCTGGAGCTACCTGAAAGGTCAGTTAAAGAATCAGGTGTTCACTAATTTAGATGAGCTAACAATTGCGATTCGTGAACAAATTAAACATCTACAAGCCAATCATGAGTTAGTTAAGGCTTTTTTCAACAAAGAGGAAATAGCCTTCATTACAAACTAATTCACGCATCAATAACTCTTTCTGAATCGGTGTTATGCTTAGCTGGCTGACACTGGCCGATAATCCATACATAGCCTTCCAGACCGCAGGCAGCGTTTGCTGGATACTTACTCGTTGTTCCATTGCTGTGTTGTTTTGGTTGGAACAAAGGTAAATCCGCCCGTAGGCCAGACTTCTTAAACTGGTTTAAGAATGCTTCCGGCTTCTGATTTCGCTCAGATATTCGGGTGTAAAACCCAGATATGAAGCGAGCAGGTATTGCGGAATTCGTTGCACAAACTCCGGGAAAAGCCGGGCGAACTCGTGGTAAAGTTCCTCCCGTGAATGGTCGTAATGATACTTCATCCGATACTGGGCGGCTGCATGCGCCCGTTGATGAACGAGCCGAAAATACCGTTCCAGAGAAGGGTGCTGACTCAGCATCTCCTCATGTTGTGCAAAGTCGATAGCCAGTACTTCCGACTTTTCGACGGCCTGAATCGAAAATACCGCAGGCTTTTGGGTAGAGAACGATGTATAATCGGAAAGCCACCAGTTTTCAAGGGCAAACTGTACGGTTTGTTCAACGCCTTTTTCGTTGACGAAGAACATGCGCAGGCAGCCAGTTACCACAAAGAAATTCGATTTACAAACCTGTCCTTCAACCAGCAGATTTTCCTTTTTATTCAGAGTTATCGACCGAAAAAATGGTAAGGCATCGGCAAGTTCCTGATCGTCGATGGTAATGAATTTTCGAATGTGCTTTTGTAACGAATCGGACATGGCTCGACGTTAACTGGCTGAATAAGCGGTTTTCAGCAATCGGTTCGGTTTCAGGTAAACATATTCGCGTTTTGCATCGATGATGAGGTTGAACCGCTTCAGAATATCACCGCCAAGGATGCTCATTTTTTGTCGGCCGAGGGCGCCTTTGAAGAAACCAACGGGCACATTGGCTAAGGGCTGACTCCCAATGGTCAATCCCGGCAGAATCGCTTTTTGGGTTTTTATGACGTTGCCAAACGAGTCTTTTAACTCCTTTTCGCTAATCACGTTTAGAACGTCATCGAGTTTGTGTTCAGCGACGAACTGATCGTCCAGCAAGATAGCCCCCGAATAACCCGAATGAATCAAAAACTGGTTCTTCAACGTCTGATTGCCAACCATACAATGGGCTTCCAAAAAGAGCATATCGTTGGCGACGATCAGTTTTAGCTTCTCATACTGAGTGATTTTGCTGGGAAGCGTTTCATGGATTGTCATTCGGCTGGTGTCGAAGTCCAGCTCAATCACCTTGCCTTCGAACAGGTCGATACCAAATTTGCCATCGGTCTCAGGCCCCGAGTTTTTGTTTTCCCAAATGGGCGTATTGGGCCACGTTCGCCCACCAATCTGGAGTCGATTGTTCGTGCTGAACCGCGATGTGTTGTTGGAACCGCCCCAGCTTTTTACACTATCGGCTCCGGCGAAGGTCAGGCTTTTTACGGTTTTAAGCGCTTCTTCGGTCAGGGTGACAGCGTTGGCAGCCGTATGAAACATCAGCTTTACGGTATCCTGCTCGTTGAGTACTGCTCTGACCGATAGGTTATTATGGCTGGTCAATTGAAATGGAACGCTGTACGGATAAGTCGTATTGGTCCGTTGCCCGAAAAGCGCCTGGCTGGGTAAAGTAAATAACAGCACCAGCAGAAGAAGGTAGTTGCGCATAATATAAGAGGGCTGGTGAGTAATGACAGAGGAATAGTTTTAGCGAGTAAAAGCACCCAATATATTATAATTCAGGACTTTTTTCTGTCATTCCGAGGAACGAGGAATCTTCGGATGATGAAAAAAAACTGTATTCACCCGAAGATTCCTCGTTCCTCGGAATGACAGAAAACGCTTATTATAATGTACTCTGTCATAAGAATTATTCGTTATGAAAAAGCTTTTGCTAAACGCATTTAACAAAATCGACCGATACAGATGCAATAACGGTAATTTGTTCGATAGTGTAGTTTGTCTCAATCAATAAATAAATAGCTCACAAACTTGCTGATATTATCCATAGTAATGTCTTTGAGGTTGCCCTCTGAATTATGCATTTGAGATAAAATACACGAGATGGTGGTAGAGTGCCATTCTACTCCATCCATTCCCATGCGCTTTGGTAGGTGTTGAGGGCTTCGGCATAGGTAATAAAGTCGGCATAAAAGGGGAGGCTAGCCAGGGTGGCACTGTCGCCAACGATCACCAGCTTTTTACGGGCGCGGGTCATGGCAACGTTCATCCGGCGAATGTCGGACAGGAAGCCAATGTCGCCCTCGGTGTTGCTGCGGACCAGCGAGATGTAGACAATATCGCGCTCCTGCCCCTGAAAACTGTCGATGGTGTTCACCGAAATTTTATTGCCATAGGCCAATAGGTCGGGGTATTGCAGTAACTGCTCTTTCAGGATGTTGATCTGTTGCTTGTAGGGCGAGATGATCGCAATGGTCGGAAAGTTCTGTACACTATAATGGCCGCTTAAATCAGCGACTTGCTGGCTCAGATGCCGCATCAGCAGGGCGGCTTCTTCGGGATTAGTCGAACTGGTGCCGTCCAGTTTTTCGTCGAAGCCGCAACCGGCCGTGTCGACAAATACCAGCGACGTATCGCCCTCAAACAGCGAATGACGAGCCACCGACGCATGGGCTTTCAGCTTGTTTTCATAAAACACCTGCGACGAGTAACCCATAATGTGTTCATGCATACGGTACTGCTCATCCAGCAATGAGACGGCTTCGGGGTGCAGCTCCACGCATTTTTCGAGTAGGGTTTTAGCCAGACCTTTGCGGGCCGCTTCGGGCGATTTGATGGTGGGCGGAAGCTGACAATGATCACCCGCCAGCACTAGTTTCTGCGCTTTCAGAATCGGAATCCAGCAGGCGGGTTCGAGGGCCTGACCCGCTTCGTCGATGACGGCGGTATGGTACGTCAGCTGACGGACCGTGTAGTGGTTGGCACCGACCAGCGTAGCCGTAATCACCTGCGCTTTGGCAAGCAGATCGTCAATGACGTACTGCTCCGTATTGGCTACATCCTTCATGATCCGGTGGGCTTCGTCGAACAGGGCCTTGCGTTGTTCGCGCTCGGCTTTCCCGAAATTTCGCTTGTACTTATGGGCCATGTTTCGGAACTCATTCGCCTGTTTTTTTAACTTTTTAGCCTCTTTCATGGCGCTATGCTCCGATACTTTATGGTCGAGCGTCAGGGCCATCAGACGGTCGGATACGCGGGCCGGGTTACCGATTCGAAGTACGTTTAACCCTTCGTCGTGCAGTTTCTCGCTCAACAGATCGACAGCCGTATTGCTGGGAGCGACCACCAGTATTTTCTGATGCTCCTGTTTGATCAGCGTTTTAATGGCCTGAATGAGCGTGGTTGTTTTACCCGTGCCTGGTGGGCCATGAACAATAGCCAGTTCGTTAGCGGCTACTATTTTTTCGACGGCTGCCACCTGACTTGGATTCAGGCGGGGAAGCGTCAGTGTTGGGGTTTCCGAATGAAAGGTAGGGGCTTTTTCGCCCGTCAGAATCTGAATAAGCCGACTATCCGCTTTGCTGCTCAGGGTATTCGCCGTCTTGAGCGCCTGTTCCATTTCGTTGTAGCTGTTCTCATCAAACAGTACTTCGATACCTAGTTTGCCATCCCGCGACCAGTCGGGAAGTTCGTCGGTACGCAGCGTTATTTTGGCGCGGTTTCCGCTCTGGTGCGTAATCGTCCCTTCAACGCGGTCTGTTTTGGGGTCGTGATTGCTAAACAGAACGGCGGGCACCCCAAACCGTAGCTGATGCGGAATATCCTGATGCGTCGTGCGTTCAACCTCAACCGTCAGGTAATCACCCCGGCTCATTTCGGAGCCCCGGATTGCAATGGGAAACCAGGCCAGGCCGTTGGCCCGTCGTTCGGCAATGGATGTGGTTTCGGTGAGCTTTTGGTATTGAGCACGGTCCTCGGCTCGTTCAATTTTCAGAAGGTCGAGCAGATCATCAAAATAAGTCATTCACAAAAGTAACTACTTCCCCAATCATTGTCTGAGGCTATTGAAGTAACACCGTTGGGGAAAAAAAACTCTCGTAACTGTGCAAGTATATACCATGAAGCTTAGCAAAGAGTAGCGTCAGATGAATAGAACACCGATTATTATGATGATTATGATTTGCACAGATCATAATCATCATAATAATCGGTGTTCTATTTGCTTTATGTAAATTCCGTAGTTTCGGTAAATTGCCGAATAAAATTCCCTTGTTCGGTGCGTATGCCTTTGAGTTGTGTATTCGCCGGAAAAGGAAAAATCTACAACCTGAACTATGCTAAAAAACGTGTACGTACGCGGGCAACTGAGCCTGCTCATGATTGGTTTGTATCTGCTGACTGGTTTAGCGGGCATCGCCCAGCAAAAGCTCATTCCCAAGCCCGAAGAAACGCTCGGCTTTCCTGTTGGGGCCGATTATAAGCTCGCTACGTATGAACAGGCACTGAGTTATTTCAAAAAGCTCGACGAGGCCAGTGATATGCTCAAACTAGTCTACGTGGGTGAAACTTCTGAGGGGCGGCCCTGGTATTTCGCTCTGATTTCGTCGCCCCAGAACCTGGCCAATATCGATAAGTATCGCAGCATTGCGCAACGGCTGGCACATCCGGCGGGCCTTACCGACGAAGAAGCGAAAAAACTATCGCTGGAAGGCAAGCCCCTTGTGCATATCGACGGTGGGTTGCATGCATCGGAAGTGGCTGGGGCACAGCATACGATCTCGCTGGCTTATGACATGCTCAGCAAAGCGTCGGAGCCGAAAATGAAGGCCATTCTGGATAATGTGATTCTGCTCCTGTGGCCGTCGCTTAATCCCGACGGCCAGACCATGATTGGAGACTGGTACAAATCGAATGTGGGTACGCCTTACGAAATTGCGCCACCACCGTTTTTGTACCAGAAATACGTGGGGCACGATAATAACCGCGACGCGTATATGCTCAACATGATCGAGTCGCGTGTGGTGGCCCGTACCTGGCGCGAGTGGGAACCGAACATCATTTTTGTGCATCACCAGACCTCCCCGTTTCCGACTCGAATCTGGCTACCGCCGTTTGCCGAGCCCATTGCCCCGCAAACGCCACCCATCATTGCCCGTGAGGTGAATATGATTGGAATGGCGATGGCGCAGGCGCTCGAAAGTAACGGACAGAAAGGCGCTACACACATGGGAACGGGCTTCGATGCCTGGTATCCGGGATATATCGACTATATGCCGGTGATGCAGAATATCCCGTCGTTCTGGACCGAAACAGCACTCTACAACTACGCAACTCCGCATTTTTACACCATCCGCGATTTCCCGCAGGACAAAAAAGAGTTGCGGGTCGAATCGTTGTATTCGAGTCCTTGGCCGGGAGGCTGGTGGCGGATCAGCGATGCGATGGCGTACATGGAAACGGCTTCGCTGGCCACGCTCGACTATGCCGCCAAATACAGCGATGTGCTGCTGTACAATCGGTATCAGGCTGGTCGAAACACCATCCAGAAGTACGAACAGGAGCCACCCTATGCTTATTTTATTCCGCAGAAACAACGTGATCCGGTGCGGCCTGTTGAACTGCTGCGCCGGCTGGCCTTTCATGGCATCCGCATTGGGCAGTTGACCAAAGAAATTCAGCATAACGGCCACGCCTACCCCAAAGGAACCTGGGTAATTCCGATGAATCAGGAGTATGCCGAACTGACCCGTCAACTGCTGGACGTACAGGTTTATCCTGATTTGCGGGAGTTTCCGGGTGGCCCTCCCGAACAACCCTATGATGCGGCTGGCTGGACGTTGCCCCTGCAATTTGAACTGAACGTTCAACCCGCCATGACGCCACTCACGGCCGACCAGAAAGCCGCTATTCAACTGGTATCAGGAACGGCCAAGGTCTGGCAGAAAGATGATAAAAAAGATGCAACTCCCGCTGATTTTGTGGCAGGTATTGGCTTCGATACGAATCCGGTTTCGGTCGGAATCAACGCTCCGGAAGGAAGATTGACGGGGTCGGGAACGGCTGCGCTCATAAGCCCTATTCAGAATAATTCCTTCAAGCTTATTGGCCGGACAATGAAATCGGGCGGAACCGTTAAGTACCACTCAGATAATCAACATTATGCCGTTAGTGGCGTTAATAATACCACGCTGGAACAATGGGTGAAAGAACTCGGTATTACGGCTGAACGGACAGTCAACACCAGTGGAGCGACCGTAAAGCCCCGCATTGCCCTCTATAAGCCCTGGACGGCCAGTATGGATGCCGGTTGGACCGAATGGGTACTGGAGCAGTTCGACCTGCCCTTCGTGACTATTACCAATACCGACATGCAGGAAAATGATCTGAGCGACCGTTTCGATGTCATTGTGATGGCTTCCGACCGACCGCAAACCATCAAAAATGGGTTTGTAAAAGGGGCCGTACCGCCCGCTTACGAAGGTGGTTTGGGTGAATTGGGTAGTGCCAGTCTAACCAAATTTGTGAGCCAGGGAGGAACACTCGTTTGCCTGAACGCCAGTTGTGACTATGCCATTGAGGCCCTGCATCTACCCGTCAAAAACGTGGTTGCCGGAGTCGCTCGTAAGGATTTTTTCACGGGTGGTTCATTGCTTGAAGTCGAAACTGATCCAGCGCATCCGGTCATGGCAGGGATGCCTGGCAAAGCCACCGTATTTGTGGACGGAAGCCCGGTTTTTGCCACACTGGATGGATTCAAAGGGCAGGCTCTGGCAAAGTTTGCCTCGACGGGATCGCCGTTGCGGTCGGGTTATCTGTTGGGCGAAAAATACCTGCAAGGCTATGCAGCTTCGCTGGATGTACAACAGGGGAGAGGGCATGTCGTTCTGATCGGATTCCGGCCGCAATGGCGTGGACAGCCGTTGGGAACGTACCGAGTGCTGCTAAACTCAGTGCTGTATGGTGGCGACGTAGCGAAAGGGAAATATGGGGCGTCCGATTTCTGGAAATCCCCTTCTCTGAAGCCGAAAGAGGAAGAGAAAAAGTGATACCTAAACGTTAACCGCGAGGACGCAAAGGCGCAAAGAAGTTTAAAGCCTATTCTTTGCGCCTTTGTGTCCTCACAACTAATTTATCCTCTCCGTTGAATTCGGGTCAATTCGTCTAGTAAGTAGTCCAGCCCGTTCAATTTGATTTCGTACATGGTTTGTAGCAACATACCCAGTTTACCCGCTGGAAATCCTTTTTTGGAAAACCATTCCAGATACGAAACGGGTAACGCCCGAATCAACTGGCCTTTATGTTTGCCAAACGGCATCTGATAATGAAGTAATTCCTTGAGTAGTTCAGGGTTTCCGTGTTCCTGAGTCATAAGACAGGGTTAGGCGTTAAACAAGTACGTTAACTAACTGCCGATTCCAGCAGTCGGATGGTCCCAGCGGTCGCATCGATTTCGGCGTCGATGCCCAATGGAACGGTAAATTTATCACGAATGTGGCCGATCATCGCACCCGAAAAAGCCGGTTTGTTCAAGGGGATGATGTGTTCGGTCAAAATGTCATCGAGCGTGAGCGAGCCGTAGCTACCACTACTGGGATTGCAATCGCTGCATTTGCCGAACACAAAACCGGCGATCTGGTTCAGAATACCTGCCAGTTTAAGGTGGGTTAGCATCCGGTCTACACGGTAAATATCCTCGTGTGTATCTTCTAGAAACAGAATGGTATTTTTCCAGTCGGGTAAGTAAGGCGAGCCAATCAGGTGACTCAATACCGTCAGATTACCGCCCACCAGACGGCCCCGCGCTAAACCAGGCCGTAAGGTGGTAATTCGGTCTTGTATCTGGGTGAGATTGTCGCCTTTTTCGGTTGGGTTGCGCATCGTCAGTGATTCGCCATCCATCAGGAGCCGTTTGAACCAATCGACGGTATAGGCATTGAACGTCGCTGAACCGACCGGGCCGTGTAGCGTTACCAATCCGGTTTTGGCGTATATAGCCAGCAGTAAGGCCGTTACGTCGCTATAGCCGATTAATACCTTCGGATTTCGCTGAATCAGGTCATAATCCAGCAACGACAGCAATCGGGCGCAACCCCAACCGCCATGAATGGCCATGATGGCTTTCACGCTCTGATCGTTGAAAAAGGCATGTAAATCTGATGCCCGGTCAGCATCGCGGCCAGCCAGGTAGCCATATCGGTCGTAAATGTGCGGTCCGAGTTTGGTCTGGAAGCCAAGTGCCAATAGCGATTCCTGAGCAATCTTTACCGTTTCCTGACTGTAAGCGGGTGCGGCCGGACAAAACAAACCGACGGTGTCGCCTGGTTTTAAGCGAGCGGGTTTGATAAGTACCGGAGAGGTTGGTGCAGGAAGTATCGATAGAAAAGGGGCCAGGCTACCCGCCTGTAAGAACGAACGACGTGATGGCATACGACTAGCAAATTCAAGTTCAGAAAGATAACCGAAAGCACTGATATGACACGCAGGCTCAGTCAATTCAATGTATTTTTTCGATTCGTCTTATGTATGTTTCCAGGCGTGATGCCGTAAACGGAAAGTTGCTCTAATTGTTCGAAGGCTGGCGTTCCGAAACCCTGTTTGTTTGAAGCTGAAAAAACAACTCGAAGCAATGAAAGTTATTATTGATTGAACAAGAGCTTTTTAGCTGGCTTGTTCAATCAATAATGACAAAGTCACCATCACTACTTCATGGATGTTTCGGTTTGGTAATGGTTCTGTTGCTGAGCCATTGCCAAACCAAAAAAGCCCAGCCTCCACAGGCCGAAGGCTTCGATCCGCCTATACCCGAAACCATGTCGTATATAGCCGGGCCGATTATTTTTCAACTGAGCGAACTTCAGGAAAAAATTAACCGGGAGCTTGACCCGGTACTGATCGGTAAGCAAACAAAGGAGGGAAAAGTAAAGGGGTTTATATCGTTTCGTGTCAAACGATTAGGTCCCGTTCAGGTGCAGTATGCCAACCAGAAAGTCAGCTTGTCGGCTCCGTTGCAAATGTGGCTTACCAAACCCTTCAGTAAAGATACGACGCCCCCTAAAAAGCCATTTTGTGCATTGCACGTTAATTTTCAGACCCCTATTCAGGTAACCTCTAACTGGCGACTCAACAGCCAGACTAAATTTACTGACTATACCTGGATTAAAGAGCCGGAGCTACGCCTGCTGGGGAAAGAAATTTCACTGGCGAAGGTTGCCCAGGATATCCTTGATAAACACCGTGCGGATATTGAAACCATGATCGATTCGGCTATTCATCGAGATTTGCGACTCGACAACATGGTAAAGCCCATCTGGCGTGACTTACAAAAACCGCTGCTCATCAACCGTGATTATGGCCTGTGGCTGGTGCCGATACCTGTTAGTGTAGCGGCTGGCCCTGTTACAGGCGATGCCCGCCAGTTGACGACTCATATCCGCATGGCGTTTCGGACGAAAACCGAGCTGAAACCTAGCCCACCCGAACACCCTAAAACGGAACTGCCCCGGCTACAGAAACGCGATACGGTTTCGCAGGTATCCGATTTGCACCTGATGAGTTTTATTCCCTATGCCGATATCAATAGGATCATGAAACTTACCATCAGTAAACAGCCCAAAAAAATGGCGTTCGGGTCAGTTACCGTGAAAGGTGTGTCGGTGTATGGGTCGCAACAGAGCTTGATTGTAAAAGTCGATATGGATGGATTGGTCGATGGGCCAGTTTATCTGCGGGGACGACCCGAATTCGATACCCTGACCAACACGCTGAACGTGAATAATCTGGATTTCGATGCCCAAACCAACAACTTATTGGCCAGGAGTACAAAACCCGTCTGGCACAAACCCTTACAACTCATACTGAAGCAGTTGCTGACCATTCGGCTGGGCGACGACATTGCGCAGTTTCCTCACAAAATCAGCGAGGCCTTCGAGGAAGGAGGAGCAGGCAAAAAGACCGATCTGAACATTCACTCATTTCGGTTCATACCCCAGAAAATAGCCATCCGGCCCGATGGTATTCAGGCCCTGATTAAGGTTGAATCACAGGTCGCTTTAAAAATCAATCAGTTATAAACAGGTATGGTCTGGCTTAGCCTGTTTTCGTGACCAGCCAACAGCAAATGTTACGTAATGATTTTTCTGATAAGTATACCCGTTTTATTAGTGCTGGGCTGGCTTATATGGCAGTATGCCCGGCCTCGAACTATAGATACGTCGGCCATTGCTGCGACCTATCCGCAACTCTTGCAGCAATATGTGGCTTACTATCGGTCGCTACCTGATGACCGGAAAAATGAATTTGAAAAACGAGTGGCTCATTTTTTGAGTACCGTTCGAATCGAAGGTGTTGGAACGACGGTCGATGAACTGGACAAAGTACTGGTTGCCAGTAGTGCCATCATTCCTATATTCGGATTTACGGATTGGTACTACCCGCTCACGAACGTATTGCTGTATGCCGACCGATTCAATGCGGATTATCAGACAGAGGGCGATAATCGGATGATACTGGGCATGGTAGGTGAAGGGGGGGCCTTACAAAGTACAATGGTTTTATCGAAACCAGCTTTGCATGAAGGGTTCACTAACAAAACCAGCAAGGGAAACACAGGTATCCATGAGTTTGTGCATCTGCTGGATAAAGTTGATGGGGCTACCGATGGGTTACCGGAATATCTGCTGGAAAAAGACCACATTAAACCGTGGTTGCTGCTCATTCATAAAAGTATTCACGACATCAGGGCCAATCGGTCGGACATTGATCCGTATGGCATTACAAACGAAGCGGAGTTCTTTGCCGTTGTATCGGAGTATTTTTTCAAACGGCCTGATCTACTACAGGAAAAGCACCCGGCCTTGTTTGCCCGGCTGGAAGAAATCTTTCATCAGAATCCACTCGCTAATGATAAGACAGTAAGCTGAGTAGAAACGGGTAAATACAACCGATTGGCGGCTTATGGTAACGCATATAAACCCGTCGCTATTTTCTCATGAAACTCGTTGTTGTGAAGTCATCCACGATTCGTCAGGCTCTTTTACTCACCGCATTGACTGGCCTAGTGCTGACAAAGGCGCTGGCGCAGATTGGCGTTGGAGCCAAACCTATCAAAGGAGCCGAAGTGCTCTTTGACGGTTCCCGGAAAATGCTCGATGAAAAATGGACGTACTGGGAAGGCCCACGATTGGCGGCCACGTTGCCCATCAAATGGAAAATAGAGAAAGATCCAGCCGGACCCGGTACAGTTATGAATACCAACGACCCTGCGGCTGCGGGAGGGAAATATGGTTCTGCCGATATTGTTACGAAAGAGACCTTCCGCGATTTCCGACTGCATATCGAGTTTTACATCAGCAAACCTGGTGGCAATAGTGGGGTGTATTTGCAGAATCGTTACGAAATTCAGGTGCTGGATGGCGACTCCACCAGTCATGGCCTGGCGGCTGTGATCAACGAAACGCCATCACCGTATTATGCGTACAACGGCGTCGGGAAGTGGAATGCGTATGATATTCAGTTTCGGGCCGCTCGATTTGAGAATGGCAAGCGGGTCGAACCGGCTATGGTGACCATGTACTTCAACGGTAAGAAAGTGCATAGCAATCAGAAAATCAGCCAGGTATGGGGTGGGCCTAATTCGGGTATCGACGGGGGCAACGATGGCGGCAAGGGCATTACCGATACCCCCGGCGGCTTAAAACTTCAGGCTGAAGGCCACGACGTATTTTACCGTAATATCTGGATCAAGCCCCTGGATCTGAAAGCCTCGAATACGGATTTTTGATTAGTACGAATAGCGAAACTATTGGCTGTTCATTTTGCCGATCAATAATTCGATTATCTAACCGAATACACAAAACTGCTTGGTAGGCCAGCGTGAGCAATAGTAGGTTTGGGGGTTAAAATAATCTTACCTCATTGTGAACCAGAAGCTTGCTATTTATGGATTTAGATAAAATCAAGTATGTTTTTTTAGGGCTCTTTGCGTTGCTGGGTACTGTTTTCCTGATTGTGGCCTACATGACGTGGCAATCGACGCAGCAGATTGTGAAAACGGGGATTGAAACGAAAGGGATGGTTATCGGTAGCCATTACAATCATGACAGTCAGGGCCGGAGGACCAATTCGCAGGCGCCGGTTATTCAGTTTACAACTCAGCAGGGCCAGTCCATTACCTACTACTCCAACACCTACACATCGCCCCCAAGCTTTACCGTTGGCGAACGCGTTACACTTTGGTATCGGCCCAATAACCCGCAGGAAGATATTGTCCTGGAAGGTGTAGATGGCTGGATTTTGCCGGCTGTGTTTGGTTTGCTGGGTGTTGTATTCTCACTGATTGGCTATCCTCTGCTAATTATGTCCTTGCGGAAAGATGGACGAATAAAAGCCGTATCGCAGGGTTTTTAGGCTTTCTGGTATCATTTTAAAGGGTGTGCTTTTAGGCGATATACAAGTAGTGGACCCTATAAAAGGCAGGGCGCAGAGATGCGCTGGAAGGTTGCCGCAATCGACCCGTTTATTGCCGCATTTGCCCTCCTCGCTTCTCGGGCTTTCAGGGTATTTTTGTTACGTAAACATCAAATACAACTCCGTATGGCAACGAAAATCTTTGTAAACCTGCCCGTTAAAAACCTGCAAAAGTCCGTCGAATTCTTCACACAAGTGGGGTATACATTCAACCCACAGTTTACGGATCAGAACGGTACCTGTATGATTATCAGCGATGATATCTATGTGATGCTGCTCGTAGAGCCGTTTTTTCAGGGCTTTACCAAAAAAGAAATCGTAGATACCTCAAAAGCTGCCGAGGCAATTCTCTGCCTATCGGCCGAAAGCCGCGAGGGTGTCGATGAACTGGTGCGTAAAGCCGTTGCAGCTGGTGCCACCACACCCGGCGAGGCCGATGATCAGGGTTTTATGTACAGCCACGGCTATCAGGACCTGGACGGTCATTTGTGGGAGATTATTTACATGGATCCCAGCGCTATTAACAAGGAGCAGCCAGCCGCCGAAGCCAGTGTTTCATGAGCGAATCGCATCCGGTGCATCCATGCCGATTCCCTATACACTAAACTCCCCTGACCAGCATCTTGGTCAGGGGAGTTTAGTGTTAACTTTCAACAAATTCTTTATCTTCCAGAATCTGCACAACTTCAATAAGTGATTCAGTTTCGAGGTCATCCCAGGTGAAGATCTCATCAATCTTATTGTCAATAATATACGCTAATCCCTGTTCTGTGATCGCATTTAATTCCTGACCTTCGTATTCCCATTCTTCGGTCAGGGCGGCTTCGGTCATTACCTCGCCATGTTGATTGGTTACATTCGCACGATACAATTGGCTAATCATTGTTTTGATTTTTGTCCGGAAATCTTCGAGTTCTTCCAGCAGCGTCGATGTGCTCTTTTTCATAGTCGTTTTTAAAGGTTGATTGTGAATGACTTATTTTGGTGAGTTGTCCCTTAGACGGGCTGCTGTAGGAATAGTCTCATACTGCTCTGCATTATTTTCTATCTTTTAATTTGAGTGCAGACAGAGGATGCAGGAATTCGTGTAGATTGGCTCTGCGCTGGCGAAAATTTGATAAAACAGGTATCATGAAAACATTTTATGCCGTCTTAGTAAATTCACTGACGGCTTCGCTGACCAATAACTCGGTGTGGTTTGCGGTTACGTTTTGGGTGTATCTGGAAACCAAGTCGGTAGTGGCAACGTCCGTCATGGCAGGGATTTATTCGGGTACGGTGGCACTGTCGGGCTTTTTTCTGGGCTCTCTGGTCGATCGGTACAAGAAAAAGCGAGCGATGTTACTCTCGAGTATAGCATCGCTTGGGTTGTATGCGCTTGCCCTGACTAGTTATATAATGACTCCCCAATCGACATTTACGAATCCATCCAGCCCTATTCTCTGGGTATTTGTGGTGATGTCGCTGATGGGCGCAATTGCCGGAAATATTCGCTCGATTGCCTTGTCGACGCTGGTTACCGTGTTGATTTCAGAAGAAGGTCGAGATAAAGCCAATGGACTGGTCGGAACAGCCAACGGGGTATCGTTTCTGGTGGCATCGATCTTCAGTGGATTGATTATCGGATTTTTGGGCGTTTTCTGGATGCTTGTGCTGGCTATTGGGCTTACCCTCCTGGCGGCTATTCATTTAGTTTCGCTTACTATCCCCGAGTCTGGAATTGCCCACGTTGAAGGCCAAACCAAACACATCGATATTCCCGGAACGATACGGGTTTTGCAAGACAGTCAGGGGTTGTTTGCGCTGATCTTTTTCAACATGTTCAACAACTTCCTGGGTGGGGTATTTATGTCGCTGATGGATGCGTATGGGCTGTCGTTGGTGTCGGTACAAACGTGGGGTATTCTGTGGGGCGTACTGAGCCTGGGTTTCATTATGGGCGGGTTGGCTGTAGCTCGGGTTGGTTTAGGTAGCAGGCCACTTCGAACCTTGTTTATCAGCAATATCGTTATGTGGACGCTCTGCGTTTTCTTCACCATTCAGGCGTCGATTGTTTTGTTGGCGATTGGTATGTTTACCTATCTGTGCCTGATTCCGGTTGTTGAAGCGGCTGAGCAAACGATATTGCAGAAACTGGTGCCGCCCGAACGGCAGGGACGCGTATTCGGCTTTGCGCAAAGTGTAGAGGAAGCGGCATCGCCCATCACTGCCTTTATGATTGGGCCTATTGCGCAGTATATTTTCATTCCGTTTATGACCACCGGCGCGGGCGTTGATCTGATCGGTGGCTGGTTTGGTACAGGGAAAGACCGTGGACTAGCACTTTTGTTTACTGTAACAGGGCTGATTGGCCTGTTGATTACCATACTGGCCATGCGTTCCCGAGCGTATCGGCTGTTGTCGGAAAACTATCAAAACCAGGCGGCCGAATCAGTTGTAGAAGGGTAACCTTACCATTTATCCAATGATAGCTCCGTTAAAGGATACCTCTTTTCATCGCATTTGTGACATTCGCTATCTTGTTAACGTTAACAAGTTTTAGCAAACGACCAATACCAAATCAAACCGTGAAAGAGGTTATAGATGAGTAGGTCAAGTCATCATAAATCGTCCTTCATCCATCGAGAATAGTAAAGTACATGAAGATCGTACGCCTTTTGCTTCTGGCTATTGCAGCCCTGTTTTTTCAATCAGCCATTGCCGACCCAACTACGCCCTTACGCTATGAGGTTAACCTCAATGACCGGGCCGACGACCAGTTTAAGGTAACCCTGCACGTCAGCGGCTTAACCGATGGCAATGCCATTTATCAATTTGCGTCTACCGCACCCGGAACCTATCAGGTTATGGATATTGGTCGCTATGTTCGGTCGTTCAAAGCCTTTGACGCCAAAGGGCGCGAGGTGAAAACAGAACAGATTTCGACCAATCAGTGGAAATTGGACAAACCCGCTCAGGTTCGGACGGTTCAGTATAACATTGCCGAAACCTGGGATACGCCCGTCAATGAGCACAAACCCTATAATATGTGTGGTACTTCCATCGAGCAGGATCACGTACTCATCAATGGACAGGGCGTATTCGGCTATCCAACAGGGATGCAGGCAACTCCTATAGAAGTTAAACTTAACTACCCAACCGATTGGGCGGTAGGTACAGCGCTGGAAAAAAACGACAAAGGAAATTTCGTAGCCGCCAACTACGACCGGATTGTCGATTCGCCGATTTTGCTGGGCCGCTTGACTAAAGCGAGTACTACAGTGGCCGGAGCTCAGGTGGATGTGTATACCTACTCGAAAACCGATAAGATCAAGTCGGATCAGTTACTGAACAATATGCAGGCGATGCTCACGGCAGCCGGGAAGTTCCTGAAACAGTTACCCGTAAAACGCTACACGTTTCTGTATCACTTCGAAGATCAGGACTGGGGGGCCTGGGAGCATTCGTACAGTTCGGAATACGTGATTCGGGAAGAGGAGTTCTCGAAGAAGCTGGCCGATAACATGACCTCCATTGCGGCTCACGAATTTTTCCATGTGGTTACGCCACTGAACATCCACAGTGAGATCATTCAGCAGTTTAATTTCGTAACCCCTACACCGTCAGAACATTTGTGGTTGTACGAAGGCGTAACCGAATGGGCCAGCGATGCTATGCAATTGCGGGATAAGCTGATCGACCTGCCAACCTACCTGAATGAGCAAACGCAGAAAATCCTTTACGATAAAAGCCTCGACACCACGTATAGCCTGAGCAAACTGGGGCTGACCTGTTATACCGACGAAGGACAGCGACAGTACGGCAATATTTACGCCCGTGGGGCACTGGTAGCCGGTTTGCTTGACATCCGTTTGCTGGAGTTGTCGAACGGAACGCGGGGGCTACGTGAATTGATCAACGAACTAGCCACGGAATATGGGCCGAATAGAGCGTTTCCTGAGAAAGATTTCTTCGATCTGTTCGCGAAAAAGACGTATCCTGAGATTGCGGATTTCTTCAATCGCTATGTGAAAGCTGCCGAGCCGTTGCCGTTTAAAGAGTATTACGGTAAACTGGGCATTAACTATATTCCAGCTATGGCTTCCGAAGAGAAAATTCCTACGCTGGGCATGAAGGCATCATTTAACGGGTCGAAGTTTGTATTGTCGAAAGTGCCGGAAGCACTGCAAAAGGTGGGTATCCAGGAAAATGACGAGTGGGTTGCCTTCAATGGCACGGCGGTAAATATGGATAATGTCGCGAAGATTCAGGCTGATATAAAACAGTTGAAAGCGGGTGATCCCTACAAAATTACTATTCGTCGGAATGGCCAGGATAGTACGGTTGACGCGGCCATGCAGGAAAAGGCAAACATCAAACAGTTCGTTTTCGAGGTCGATCCACAGGCTACCCCACAACAAGTGCAACTTCGTGAAGTCTGGATGAGGAACCTGTAAGAAAAGCACCCCATTCACTTGTCGCCGGATCTGCTCATGTTGAGCAGATCCGGCGACTTTTTTTCAGCCGTTGTTCATCTGCGATTGTATCACGGATGGCTGAGGTTCGCATCTGTAATGCAGCCATTAGTCGCTTCATAGACGCGGATCTTACGCATCCGCAATACAATTGCAGACGAACAGTTCTGGGTATGTGGGCGAAGTATATCTGATTAAACCTTTAGGTATTGAGATCGTCTTACAGAAAACAATGACGTAATCGTCTGGGTTATTTGGAAATTAATATCCATCGTATTCATTAAACAGAAACCGTTATGAAAACCATACATCAGATTGTTGCCCTGGTTGGGTTGGCAGTCATACCATTCAATCAGTTTGCTGAAGCCCAGGCCGTGAAAGGGTGGGGCTCAGGCACAAAAGGGGCGGTCATTGGCGCGGGTGCTGGTGCCGCTCTGGGAGCCATTATCAATAAACAAAATCGCGTTGTGGGCGGTGTAGTTGGTGGCGTGGCGGGTGGTGCCGCTGGATACGCCATTGGTAAAAAAGCAAAACGACGCTGGAGCCCGCAAGCAAAAGGAACAGCTATCGGTGTGGGTGCCGGTGCCGCTGCCGGGGCCATTATCAACAAACGGAACCGGGCTGTTGGGGGTGTCATTGGTGGGGTAGCCGGAGGGGCTGCCGGTTATGCCATCGGTAAACATATCGACAATAAGCGAAAAGCAGAAGCCGCCCGGATTGCTGCGGCCGAACGGGCTGCGGCTCAGAAAGCAGCTGCTGACCGCGCAGCCGCCAACCATGCTGAGCAGGCCAGAGCTGTGGCTCAGAAAACAGCTCCGGCAACAACCCAGACCGTTAGACCGGGTATGGAAGCTGTAGCAGGCGCTCAGGGACAGCCCGTTAGTCTGGTCGATACAACGCAGGTAGTCGCTTCTTATATACTTAAGTCGGGTTTTCTGCCCAATGATACCTACGGAGATCCTGCATCGCCGTATCCTACCTCCGAATATCGTCGGAAAAGCTGGTAGGCTTTCTTCAAAAACAGTAGAGCAGGGTTAGGAGTTGTCAGAAAAGGCCAGCTCCTAACCAAGTTCGGTTATGCCTAATTCATTGGAAATAGGCAGTTTACAGGGTCATGTACGTAGCTGCCAGGCATAGTTGGTCAGCCAGCGTACCTGATGCATCATTCACCTAAAAAACGTTATGTTATGAAAGCTTTTAGTTGCGCACTGCTCGCAGTTGTGCTGTTCTCTTCCTGTTCGAAGTCCGGCGAAACGGTCAATATCCAGGAGCTTAATCGCCAGTTTATTAATGCCTGGAACGATAAAGATTCTTCCAAAATAATCTCCTTTCTGGCCGACGATGCCCATTTTCTGCAAGGCAATACGCATTTCAAAGGGAAAGGCGAAGTAGCGGATAAATGGGTCCGCGAAACCTTACCTACTTTGTCTGATCTGAAAACGAATGTGGTGAGTTCGGGCACCGATACACAAACTGCCTACGAAGCCGGCACCTTCTCGGTCGATGTGTTGCCGTTGGATCCAAAAGACCCCCATGCCTACGGCGAAGGAAATTATATTCTGCTCTGGAAAAAAGGGGCCGATAATACCTGGAAGCTCAGCTATGCCCAGCTTGAAGACTTACCGGTTCAGGTTAAAAATTAAGGATAGAGAGTTGGTGTGCTATTGACCTAAAGCTCCCGAACGTATAATCGTTCGGGAGCTTGTCAATTCAGAGCATTACTTCGGCCATCGGTTCATCAACATCCGTTCGCTTACGTCGATGTTTGATTGCCTGGCTGCCCAGCAGGAGAATGAATAGGCTGCTGACAACGCAGGCTGTCATGACACTGACCATCGGAATGGCGGTGTTATTATGAAAAAAGCTTACGGCCCCCGAAACACAGGCACCAATCCCCATACGAAAACTACCCATCAGGGCGGCTGCACTACCCGCATGACGCTCAAACGGTGCCAGCGAAAGTGCTGAGGCATTAGGCCCCGTTATATTCTGACCGCATAGAAACAGGAAGAGAATAGTAATGAGTCCGTATTGGCCATACCAGCCTGCCCAGGTCCCGAACACCATAATCAGCCCAATAACCGATTGGTAGAGTAGGGTAGCGAAAATGATCTGCTCACTGGTAAATCGTTTCAGAAAAAGGCGGTTCAACTGAGTGGGCGCGATAACCGCGATGGACAAAAACGCAAATATCCAGCCGTACTCCTGGGGGCTCGTATGATAGATATTGATAAACACATCGGACGAACCCGCCAGATAGGCAAACGGAGCGGCTGTTGCAATGCCACCTACCAGGGCATAGGTTAGAAATTGAGGTTGCTTCAATACCATCAGAAAGCTGCCTAATACCGCTCTGGGCCGCAGAGAAAGTGATGGGTCGGCGGGTTTGCCATCTGGTAACGCAAAGTAAGAACTTACCAGAATCAGCACTGTAATAACAGCCAGAATGATGAAGATGGAATGCCAGCCGAGTAGTTCAGAAGCATACCCGCCTACTGTAGGGGCTATCATCGGCGAAACGGCCACAACCAGAATGAGTAACGAGAAAATCTGGGCAATCTGATTGACCGGAAACAGATCGCGAACCAATGCCTGAGCAGCTACCAGACCTACACAACCACCCAGCGCCTGAATGAGCCGCATGGCAATCAATGTTTCGATGGAAGTAGCCATCGCACAACCAACGGATGCCAGGACATACACCGCCAAACCCGCGTACAAAGGGAGCTTGCGTCCGAATCGGTCCAGAAGTGGACCATAGAGAAGTTGGCCGACCGAGATACCAATCAGGTAGGCCGTTAGTGATAACTGAACCTGAGCAATAGACGTGTGCAGATCGCGGGCAATAGCTGGAAAGCCCGGCAAATACATGTCGATGGAAAATGGACTGATCGTGGACAACGTGCCCAGAATCAGGATAATAACAAAATGCTGTCTGCGAGTCATTCACTCAGAGGGGAGGTACTTACCTGTATAGACGCTCAGACGTTACCGATTGTTCCACCTTCGAAAATATTGTTAAGTTTTCTTTAGTAGATGCTGCTGACGGCTGAATAACATAATTGGGCAGTTGAACCATCGGTTCATACACTTCAGGCAATACGGGATGGACAACTGTCTCGGATCAGCCTAATTTGCATTGTGATAAATCTTCAAACACACAATGTTGAACCGCAAGGACGCTAAGGCGCAACGAATCAATTAGTAATAATTCGTTGCGCCTTAGCGTCCTTGCGGTTCAAAAAACCATAAAACAACATCGATGAACATTAACGCTTATCTAACCCGAATCCACTACGCTGGCCCCGTAGACGTTTCGCTTGAAACCTTGCAAAATCTCCACTACCAGCATCTGCTATCCATACCCCTCGAGAACCTGGATATTCATTACGGGCGGGACATTGTGTTGGATACGGACGTCCTGTTTACTAAACTCATCACGAAAAAACGTGGAGGGTTTTGCTACGAACTGAATGGACTTTTCTGTGAATTACTTCGGGCAATTGGCTTTACGGCTAAACTGGTGTCGGGGCAGGTCTTTGAACCAGGGAAAGGATTCAACGATGAATTTGACCATGCAGCCATTATCGTTCATTTGAACGGTATCGACTGGCTGGTCGATGTAGGGTTTGGCCGTCGGTTTCCACTTTATCCGATAGCTATTCAACCCGGCGAGATTCAGGAAGATAGGACGGGTCTATACACAATCAGGTCATACAATGCCGCCTATTGGGTCATTCAGTATCAGAATGAAACAGGTAACTGGGTGCCTGCGTACCTCTTCACGACCGTTTCGCGCCAACTGACCGACTTCAGAAGTATGTGCCGTTATCATCAAACGTCATCGGCATCCTACTTTACGCAGAATATGCTTTGTACGCTCGTAACGCCAAACGGCCGGATTACCCTTACCGACGACAAATTGAAAATTACAGAGCAGGGCCGGGTAACTGAACAGCCGGTCGATGATGCTGATGACTTTGAGTACCTGCTGGAAACGCACTTCGGCATTCGGATGAGCTGGGACATTTACGCCCTACGTCCCGAAGTGCTGTTGTTTGCCATCCAGGCCAGCGATTCCAGTTACCGAACCCCGGTCAATGGACTGGCCAACTATTATTTTTCGCATCCGCATCCATAAATACGCCACCCGTTAAGCTCACCGACTGAAGTTTCTTCTTAATCGGGAGCTTAACCATAGCCTGTTTCTGATTAGCCTGCCAGATAGCTGGTGTCTGATGGAAAGTTTCCTTTGTACCATCGGCAAAGGTGACGACTATATCTACTGGTACGGCAAATCCACCGATATTTTGTAGGGTAATGGTAGCCTGAGATGCAGTCGATTCTACCTTCTGAATGGCCAGGTCGATGTAGTTATGGCTGAAAAACCAGTTGTTCCAGAACCAGTTCAGATCTTTGCCTGATGCGCTGTTAAAGCTGAAAAACATATCCCAGGGAGTGGGGTGCTTCCCATGCCAGCGGTCGATAAACGTGTGCAGGCTTTTTTTGAATTCGACATCGCCGAGCAAATCCTTGAGAGCCAAATAACCTAGAGCCGCTTTACCGTATTCGTTATTGCCAAGCGCTGCCCCGCTCAGAATATTGGCTGGCGTGATGATCGGTAAATCCTGCTCGGCCGATGGGTCTTTGATCCAGCTATTGACCCGGAAGTTCAGAAAGTTTTTCGTCGCCTGCTCATACCCCAGATCGGCCTGACTGATGAGGTATTCGAAGGCCGTAATCCAGCCTTCATCCATAAAGCCGTAGCGGGTTTCGTTGATACCCATGTAAAACGGGAACCAGGTATGGGCTAGCTCATGCTCGGCTACGAACCGTGAGAAATTTAGGTCGGGCGTGCTGCTGTCGTTAACCAGCATCGGGTATTCCATATCGGCAAAACCCTGCACGATGGTTGTTTTGGAGTAAGGATACGGAACGCCGGGGAGATTGTTCGAAAACCAGTCGAGTGCATGTCGCCCGAAGCGAACCATCTGGTGAAAATCGGCCGCGTTATCCAGAAAAGCCGCCTGCACACTGGCCCGTCGATTCGTCTTTTTATCGACTACCACGCTGGATGCATCCCATACATAGTGATTGCTGATACACAGTGCCATATCTGGCACATTGTTCGCCTTCCATTTCCAGCTATTGACGGCCTGCTGCGTTGTGACCTTCCCGCTCGTCATATCAGCTAGCATGGCTACATGAATAACCGAATCGGTAGTCATCGACTCCGTCAGGCGTTTGGCGAAAGCAGGTTGTAGAACCTCGGCGGCATTCTGTAAATCGCCCGTTGCCCAGACTACGTAGTCTTTGGGAACATTGATGGTGAGCGTATAGTCGTTGAAGTCATTGTAAAACTCCTGGGCTTCAGTAAACGTGGTACGATCCCAGCCGTAATAGTCGTCCATAACGGCTATGCGCGGATAGAAATACGCCAGAAAGAACGTCGTTGAGTCGAGCATACCTTCCCGATTGCTTTCCAGCGACATATCGAAATGCCAGTCGAAGGAAAGTTTTACAGAATCGTGGGGCATCAGTGGTTTCGTGAGAACAACCTGCCGCCAGGTAGCCGTACCGGCATCCCGCCAGTTTTTAGTAATTCCGTTTTCTGCATAGCGGTCGATGTGTATACCCGAAGTCAGGTAATCGGGCGAGGCTGGGGCCTGTCGGATGGCACCCGGTTGATGGCTGTTGAGAAAGAGCTTAAAAACGAGGATAGTAAGTGTATCGGGGCTGTTGTTGGTATAGGTGATGTCTTCTGTTCCCCGAATGGCCCGATTGGGTGGCGCTGCCGTAACCGTGATAGCATAGCGGGCCGAGTTTTGCCAATAGTTTTTGCCGGGCTTACCATCCATTGAGCGGGTGCCTTTCTGGTACGCCTGTTTGATGTTTCGTGGCATATATAAACTCTGGGCCTGCATAAGGCCTACGCTGGCAGCTATCAACAAAGTAGTCATCAACGGTTTTCTGAAGGCAAATGGACTGATTCGCATACTGATTATGACTAAGAATAGGTGCAAGCTACTAAAAAGCCGAAAAGTCGATGCTCAAATTTGGAAGAGTGGTAAGCGTAATAAAGTTGATCGGGAGGTTCATCAAATCGGTTATGAAACGTTACAGAATATTTTGTGGTTTTACTCGTACTACTAAAAAAAGATCGCCATGGAACAGTCTGCTTTATCAATGCCTTCTGGACGATTAAATCCATTACAAGTTAGTTTACTCCGACTTTTTAATCGAGAAATGACTGATGACCAAGTGCTTGAATTAAAGCGCGTATTGGTTCAGTATTATTCAGAGCGATTGAAGGATGAAGTAGAACTAGCTGTAGTTGAGCGCAGCTATACACAAGCCGATTTTGACAATATGTTAAATGAGAACTCCTGATGTTACGGATTGTTGTCGATACAAATTGTCTATTGGCGTCTATCTCTCCTCGTAGCTCATATTATAAACTTTATCGACTATTTGAGCGTGAAAAGCTTGAGTGGGTAGTCAGTAATGAAATTTTGACGGAATATGGCGAAAAGCTAATTGAAAACTATTCGATACAAACGGCTGATCTAGTGCTGACTATTCTGACACTCGCCCCCAATACATTATTTCAGGAAGCTTATTACAACTGGCAGCTTATTGAAGAAGACCCAGACGATAATAAGTTTGTAGATGTTGCTATTGCGGCTGGGGCAGATTATCTGATTACGAATGATAGTCATTTCCGTGTGCTGAAGAAACTCGTATTTCCTAAAGTCAACATAGTTTCTTTACCTGACTTCTCAGATATGATTTCCGAAGATTAATAAGCATAAATAAAAACCGGGAATACAAGTAAACTCGTATTCCCGGCGAAAATCCGTTATACAACTGCTTATACGCCCAGTGGACCGCCCAGGGTAACATTCGTACCAGCGCTGGGCGTGGAATGGATACCAGCATGATGGCTGCCTGGGTGATGTTCCTCTTCTTCTTTAGAACCTTTGTTGATAAACGATTCGGCCAGGATTGTCAATTTCCGGTCGGTTTCCTTTTCTTCTTCTAGTGTCATCGCCAGCAGTTCGGCCGATTGGGTGAAATCAAGCACATGGGCCAGCGTTAGTAAGGAGCCATAGATAGCGATTTCATAATGTTCGATAGCCTGTGCGGCAATAATCAGTCCAGCATCGCGGGTAAGCGACCCCGGCTCTGTATTGTCGATAACCCATTGAGCATCATGGATTAATCCGTCGATTGCTGTTGATCTATGCTCCTCGGCCCGAATACCGATAATTCGGAATATTTCTTCTAGTCGTTCAACCTGTGTACGGCTTACCTCCTCATGATGGGCAAAAGCATGACCAACTTCGTCGGTTGTGCTGGCTTCTGCCTGATCCGCCAATGCATCGACAGTTCGCTTTTCGGCATAGTATACACTTTTCAGGTTGGTGATAAACAGGTCACGTAGCCCTTCATCAGCAGTGGAGTCATTTCCACTGAAAAAACTCGCAATTCGTTCTCCCAAAGAGGCCATATCACTTTATTGTTAATGTAAAATAATGATTAACAATAATGGTATCTAAATCTGTGCCAGATGCTGACTATCAGCAGTGTATGAATTGATAGATATCAGAATGATACTATTTTTCCACAGTTATTGTGGGGAATTGTCGCTTTCCTACTCCTTATTTTAATACCCTGCAGCCTGCCCATCTTTTCGCATTTCGGATGCCCCCCAATAAATTCGATTGACTGCGTCCCAGTGAATGGCTTGATAACCGCCGAAGAAATCGGTTGAAGACAGGTGGTGGCCCCGCTTTTCCAGGTCATCACGAACCTCCTTACTAATACCACTTTCCAGCGCCAGTCGCCCTCCATCGGTCATGATTGTACCAATTGGTTCACTACTACCCGAATGGCTAAATCGGGCTGCATCGCCCGCTTCCTGTACGTTCATACCAAAATCGATGATGTTACACAGCACCTGCACGTGGCCTTGTGGCTGCATAGCTCCTCCCATAACCCCGAAGCTGAGAAACGGCTCCCCATTTTTAAGCACGAAACCGGGTATGATAGTGTTGAACGGACGCTTGCCAGGTGCGTAGACGTTGGCATGGCCGGATTGCAGATTAAAACTGGTGCCCCGGTTATGCAGAACGAATCCAAGTCCATCAGGTACCAGACCACTACCAAACTCCAGCATATTGCTTTGAATGAGTGACACAATATTCCCCTGTTCATCGGCAACCGTCAGGTAAACGGTGTCGCCGGTACGAAGGGCTGGGTCGCCGGCATCCAGATGTTCGGAGGCTTTTTTTGGGTCGATCAGTTTCCGGCGTTGGGCCGCATAGTCTTTTGTGAGTAACCACTTAGTTGAAGCCTTGGCAAAAGCAGGGTCAGCATAGTATTTGGCTCGATCTTCAAAGGCTAACTTCTTGGCTTCGACGAGCAAGTGGAGGTAGTCGGCACTGTTATGGCCTAGTTTTTTCAGGTCATACCCTTCCAGAATGTTCAGCATCTCCAGCACTGAAATTCCCTGGCCATTAGGTGGTAACTCGTACACATCGTACCCCCGGTAATTCACTGAAACAGGATCGATCCACGTACTTTGATGAGCTGCTAAATCGGCTTTTCGTATATACAAACCTGCTCGTTGCGCATAGCGATCTATAGCATCGGCAAGGCTACCCTTATAAAAAGCATCCCGGCCACTCGTAGCAATTTTTTCGTATGTAGTAGCCAGATCAGGGTTTCGGAACAATTGCCCTTCAACCGGCGCTTTGCCGTTGATCAGGAAGGTTTTGCGGAAGTTGCCGAATTCCTGAACAATGGCTTCACTAGCGGCCAGCCGGTTAGCGGCAACCTGCCAGGAGTAAGCAATAACCTGCGGAACGGGAGCCCCCTCGCGGGCGTAGCGGATGCTGGGAGCCAGAAGGGTATGCATGGGTAATTTGCCAAACCGATGATGTAACTGAAACCACCCATCCACCGCGCCCGGTACCGAAACCGATAAAGGGCCATAAAGCGGAAGCTGTTTTTTGTCGCCCAGTAGTTTCTGCAACGCTTCGTAGGTAAGTCCTTTTGGCGACCGGCCACTGGCATTCAGGCCGTACAATTTTTTATCCTTCGCCGACCAGACAATGGCAAACAGATCGCCACCGATACCACCGTTATTGGGCTCGACAACACCTAAGGCAGCATTCGCAGCAATGGCGGCATCAATGGCCGTTCCACCTTGTTTTAATATATCCAGCCCGATCTGGGTAGCCAGGGGATGACTGGTTGCTACCATACCATGCTGACCTAATACCGGGCTGCGTGTAGCAAAAGTAGGGCCTGTAATTCGATCTCCTTTGCCTATCTGCTGGCCATGCAGCGGGAGATAGACTAGCCAAATGATTGGTAAGCAGAAATAAAGGCAAAGCC
Source organism: Spirosoma aerolatum (assembly GCF_002056795.1). Classification (NCBI taxonomy): domain Bacteria; kingdom Pseudomonadati; phylum Bacteroidota; class Cytophagia; order Cytophagales; family Cytophagaceae; genus Spirosoma; species Spirosoma aerolatum. Next base: position 1,514,960 of record NZ_CP020104.1, read on the forward strand.
GATTCATAGAGCTAAACAGTTTACGTTTAAACGCAGGAGTACGCTCCACTTACTGTAGTACCCAATTCAAGGTCATTACACCGGCCAGCCCAGATACCGAAACCAGCGTTTCCATGATCGACCAGGTTTTGAGTGTATCGGCCATAGAAAGTTGAAAATACTCCCGAAACAGCCAGAATCCCGTATCGTTTACGTGGGAGAACATCATGCTCCCGGCGCCGATACTCAAGACCATCAAATTCGGCTCAACGCCCGAAGTGGCCAGGAGTGGCGTTACAAACCCAGCGGTGGTAATCCCCGATACAGTCGACGAGCCAACACAGACCCGAATAAGCGCGGCCATACCCCAGGCCAGAACATACGGGTGAAGCGTTGAGTGTTGCATCAGATCGGCTATCGACTGGTTCACGCCACCATCCGTCAAGACTTGCTTAAGCGCACCCGCACCACCAAAAATTAGAAACAGCATAGCCACATCCTTAATGGCATCACCAAACAGGGCGGTTACTTCGGGCATTGTTTTTCCTCGCCACAAGCCCAGAGTAAACGATGCCAGAACGACCGCCAGGAACATGCTCACGATGGGTTCGCCCATAAAGAGTAGCGTTTGTTGCTGCCAGGAGTTGGTTGGCAGAAAGGGACTAATCAACGTGCTGATGCCAATGAGCAGAATCGGAAACAGAACCGTCAGAAAGCTTACAGCGGTCGAAGGAGTCTGATGAGTCTCCAGATTGGGAGCAATGAATGCCGGGTTGGGCAGGTTAGTGTATCGCTTTAGTGTGGAGCCGAATAAAGCACCTGACACCAGAATGGCCGGAATCGATACAAGGATGCCGTAGAAAAGCGTCAGGCCCATGTTGGCGTTGAACTGCTTTAGTATAGCCAGGGGAGCCGGATGGGGTGGTAAATAGCCCTGTGTAACGGACAGAGAAGCCAGCATCGGCAGGCCAATGTACAGAGCCGGTAGTTTATAGCGATAGGCTACAGTGATGACCAGCGGAGCCAGCAACATAAACCCCACCGAATAGAACAATGGTAAGCCAACAATAAAACCCGTAACCATAAAGGCCCAACGCGCATGCCGGGTACCTACCAGCCCCATCATACTACTGGCAATGCGCTCGGCAGCTCCACTTTGTGCCACCAGTTTCCCCAGCATAGCGCCCAGGGCAATAATGGCCGTAATAGAGGCCAGTGTGCCACCGATCCCTTTCTGAATGGCGTCGACAATAGCTAAAGGTTTAAGGCCTAAAGCCAGTCCAACGCCTACCGATACGGCCAGAAATGCCAGAAAGGTATGTAAACGAACCCATGAAATGAGTGCTATCAGCGTCAGTATGCCAAGCAGGGTAATGGTTAGAGGCATGATGGAAATTAAGGAGTCGTTCCGGGTTTGTGGTGGAAAGGCGCCAATTAGTAGATTTTAACCTTATATCGGTAGCGACCTCTGAAATACTCCCTCATCTTCACCACTTCCCGGCTCTGATCCGAAATCCAGAATGTGGCATACACACCTTGCTGACCGTAATCAATTTTTAAGAGCCAACAGTTGATCGTAGTCGCTCCTCCTATCGATAAATCTTCTTTCCCGGTCACGGTCAACCGATAATAGCTGGCCGATGGGCTCCCCGGTTCGTAGAAGGCAATAGCAAACTCCTGACCTACTCGTTTGAAGGGAAGCAGCGGAAGGATTTCCAGATCCATCGGAAACGCAAAGGCAGGTGGGTTCATGATTACTCGAAACGAACTGTCTTTAGCGGTATGCTGATCAGCAGCCGGTATGGTTACGGTGGTGCCGTTAAAGACAAAATTCCGATTCCCTCGTTTGGTATAGGTAGCTCTATGGGTAAGTGGCGCCAGTGAAGGGAATAATCCAGTAGTTGTCACGTTGGCCAGTAGCGAGTCTTTCTGAAACCATTGCCAATTAAACTGGTAGATTTTTTGACCGGTGGAGGTAGCGCTCAGGCGAATCGTCCGATCCCAGAGATCGGCAGAAGAGAGCCGATGCCCAAGGCTATCTTCAAAAAAGACAGCATACGTACGTTTCACTTCCCGAAATGCAGCCACGTTTAACCTTAAGTTGGCTGTATTAATTGTATCAATTTGCGCACTAACTGTGTTGACTAAACTGCCAAGTAAAAGAAATGCCAGAAGAAATCGGTGCATGGTTAAAGCCAGAGTTGAGGAAGGGCCAAGTTACCAATTTCAGGCTCTGTTTCTACCGTTTTTGCTCCGAACGGAAGTCCATGGCAAACTGAGTGGCGAGCAGGTTGCTGCAAGTTTTATATTAAAATTAAGTACTATAAAAATAGTTTAATAAAAAATTTGTTATTTATTATGAGATTATTCTCATTATTGCTTCAAGCAAAACCACAGATATTTATAGTTATGAGTAATTCGAATCAACTCCAATATTTCATATCGCAATCCTATCGGCAGGTTCAACTTTCGGTTGAGAAAGGAACAACACATTATCCGTACAGTGATTTTAATACACAGTTCAACCAATTGCTGGAAGCTTCGGGCGACGAAGCTTATGCACGTAACCTGACCATTCAGTTAGTGGAAGAGGCCGCGCAGTATCGCCAGACTACCGATTATCTGCGCCAGGAAATGGCTTTTGAAGCCCAGGCATCTACTTTGGTAGACCGTACTACGGCTGTTGCGCTCGATCAGCATCACGATGCTGCATTGGTTGACCGTCGCATGCATCGGCACGCTCCACGTACCAATCAGCTAGTGGCTGAGTTGGTTTGATGAGTTTTATTTGCAAGTACGACCCCATTGGGTTCGCATGTCTATAGCTAAGAGATTTACCCTATAAACATGCAAACCCCGACGGGGTCGTACCAAATCTGACAGAAAAGTAAGATCAAAGTAACGCCGTTGGCTCAATCTAACAGGGTTGAAAACCAAGTATTAAGCCTTCCGAATCAAATCCAGTAGTTTGCGGTCCAGCTTATGGCCGTACCAATCTTCATAGGCTACGTCTGTTCGACCGGAGTCCAGAATGCCGAAGGAGCCCACAAACTCCCAGAGTGCGAAGCCGATTCCATGGCTGGATAGAATGTCGAGCACATCGCTGAACCAGGCTAGAAATACACCATGTGGCGTTTTATTCCAGCAACCGCACTCGCCACAATGGACCCCCACGCCCTTGTTGACCAGTTCAATCCAGGGTTGATAAAATGTTTCAAGCATGGCCCGGCTGAGATATTTGTCGCCCACCTGCCCCGGCCATTTGGGTTCAGGCAGATGGTCTGGGTCTTTATTGGCCCAGGGCGCTTTATAGTGTGAAATGATCCCCGGATTATATCCCCGGCAACTTTGCGCAATATCCAGGTCGACTAATTCGGGAATGACCGAGCTGCCGGTATTGTTTCCATCGGCAATAATCAAGTGCTTCGGATTTTCCTTTCGAATGGCGTTGGAAGCGGCCATCGCTACCTTTCTGTATACATCACCCGGTACTGTACTATGGGGCGAATGCTGATCGTTCATATCGGTCCGCATACTAGGTTCGTTGAGCAGATCGAAGCTGATTTGCTTCGACGATACAGTTTTGTACCGCTTTGCCCACATATTCCAGTGGAAACAGAACGCATCCAGTGCAGCCTGATCTTTCCAGAGGTTATAGGGTTCATGGAAGCCCGCGTTCACACAGTAGCCTGGTGCCCGGTGTAAGTTCAGGCTCACATGCAGGTTATACCTGTGGGCCATCGATACTAACTGGTCGATTCGATCGACCAACTGTGGGTCAATCTGATACACTTCGTCGGGGGTAATGTTGCGGCTCCGGTCGAATTTCAGATATGACGGGTAGGCAATGGGTATCCGAACGAAGTCGAATCCCCAATCCTGCATCCATTTGAAATAATCTTCCTTCGTGGCTGGGCGGCTGTTGGCCGGGTCAGGTGAGAAGAAATCCAGCAGGTTAAACCCCTTCCATTTAGGCAGTTTGTTTTTGCCCTGAAAGGCTGGTTGCGGAGTTGCCAGCAGGTCCGGTCCTGCTGTACTCAGCGCTGTTGCCAGCAGGCTTGTATTCCGAATAAATGTCCGTCGTTCCATACGTGGAAGAGAGTAGCAAATTCTTAATCTACTCGCAGAACCCTGCTGTATCGTAATGTTTTCTGTATTTCCCGCTCCAACTGAAGGCTTCATGAGAAATTACGGATAGTTATTCGATTGGTCAGTCAAGTAAAAACGAGGGTATTGACGTCTTATAAGGCAAATCTTGCATGTTGACGATAAAAAGAAACCAATAACCATGAAAAAAGACCTTTTCGCGTTGGGCCTGGCTACCCTTTCCTTACTGGGGGTATCCGATAGTTTTGCTCAGAAAGGAAAGCCGTTGTACACGTTTCCGATTGGGGTTGAGTCGTATACCTACCGGGCCAGCTTCCCCAAAAATGTTATTGCTACCCTGGATACCATTAAAGCACTGGGCATTACCGACATGGAAGGAGGTGCCCCAAAAGGCTATACCGAAGCCGAATTCAAAAAGCTATGCGACGAACGAGGTATTAAAATTTCGGCTACGGGTGGCGGATACGAACAACTGGCCAAAGACCCTACTGACGCGATCAATAAAGCAAAAGCACTGGGCGCTTCGTACATCATGTGCGCCTGGATTCCTCACGAAAGAGGCCATTTTAACCTCGATAATGCTAAAAAAGCCGTAGAGGATTTTAACCGCATCGGCAAAGCCATGAAGGACCAGGGCATTACTTTTTGCTACCATAATCATGGTTACGAGTTCCACCCTTACGAAGATGGTACGCTGTTCGACTATATTGTAAAAAATACCAACCCCGAATACGTTTCGTTCGAGATGGATATTTTGTGGGCGCAACACGGTGGGGCCGACCCAGTTGCCCTACTGAAAAAATATGGTAGTCGCTTTAAGCTGATGCACCTGAAAGACCTCAAAAAAGGGGTAAAAGGTGATCTGACGGGCGGTACTCCTCCCGAAAACGATGTAGTACTCGGCCAGGGACAGGTGAATATTCCTGAGATTTTACGGTTGGCGAAGAAAGCAGGTGTAAAACACTACTACATTGAGGACGAGAGTAACAAAGAATACGAACAAATGCCTAAGAGCATTGCTTATTTGAAGAGTTTGAAGGAGTAAGTCTTGAGAGAAACGTTCCTACGTTTCCAGAGTCGATAATCCAGATGTGCCCCCGAGGGCGTCAATTAGTTATAGCAGACTCAATATGTCTATACCTAGTTGATACTCTCGGGGGCATACGCTTTCTTGCCCAGTTAGGTTCAGTTGCCTTTTCGCTTCGCCAGCTTCCTATTGGCTTTCCGAATGGCATCGAACCAAAGGTCATAGGTGAAGCAGCCTTCCCAGCCCCGGAAGTCGTAATGCCACCACTCCCACGGAAATACAGCGAAACCGACCCGCTCCATCGCCGAACGTAACAGCGTGCGGTGTGCCAGCGACGCACTGTCCGAATCCATGTAGTTGTGATAGGCGCGGGGCGTTGATTCGTCATAACCTGATGGCATGGATAGCCGTTTGCCGGTTTTCAGTTCATACAGCGATAGGTCGATAGCCATTCCTCGGTTATGTTTGGAGCCTTTTCGTGGATCGGCCACAAACGTAGTGTCGCCATGTTCTTCATAAAAAAGCATGGTGATTGCGTAAGGCCGGTATCCGTCGAACAACACCAATCCATAGCCCTGTTTTTTCAGGTTTTCAGCTACCTGCCTTAGGGCTAATGCGGCTGGTTTACGCATGAATACATCGGCGGTTGGGTACAGCTTTCGTTTGAGAAAATTGGTCGTATCGGCATACGTGACGTCGTATTGAGCCTCAGGCAAGATCTGGCGCATATCGACCAGTTCATTGTCGGGGTCAGCCGCTACAATTTTCTCATAAATCGACACATCACTAACCACTGGCAAGCCGTACTTACTTTTGGGTAAATGAAATTTCAGTGGCTGAGCCAGGAGTGATACGCTTGTTGACAGACAAAGAAGGAGTGTGCTCAGGCAGATTGATTTTGTCATGTAGCTGCTGATGAGTGGATTAGCTGTCAACGGCCAGCATCAGAGACCGTTGTTGGCTGATAAAGGAAATAATCATAAATGGCACGGGCCGACTGGGCAATAACCTGCTCTCGCTCGGCTAGCGGCATGGGTGAATCCCCAACGAAAACGGCAATGGCTATGTGGCCGGCCTCATCGGGTAAGGTGATAATGCCCACATCATCAGTAGCTAGGTTATTCAATGAACCCGTTTTATGAGCGATAACCGTGTTAGGAGGCAGGTACCCTTTGAGTCGTGCGGCTCCGCCCCGGCACCGTTCCATGACCCCTAGCAATAAGGCGCGACTTTCGGATTTGAGGGCCGTACCCCGGTAAATTTGTGCCAGTAAATTGACCATCGCTTCAGGGGTTGCGGTATCACGTGGATCGGTTGCCAGTTTGCGGGAAGCCTGCTGCTTCATATCGGGTGTAATGGCACTGTCTAATCGTGCGTAAAAGCCAAGCGTCCACTGATTCGCAGGTGGTAAGGTGATGCCATCGAGGTCGGCCAGTAGTTGAATAATAGTTCGGTCCACCGACATGCCCTGAATACCGAGCGCATTGACCCGTTTTTGAACGGCTTCAGTTCCGCCAACCAGCCGGAGTAGAATATCGGTAGCCGAATTGTCGCTAATGACCATCATCAGTTCGAGCAGGTTTTGCACCGAGAGTTGTACACCCGGTTTGGCAAACAGGACATCCAGCGTCCCACTTCCCGGATGCAGATCGGACGGTTGTAGGTCGACCATCGTCATCAGTGAGAGCTTACCTTGCTCGATGAGGGTAAACAGTTGTACGGCTATGGCTACTTTTATCGTGCTGGCCATCGGAAACCGTTCCTGTACGTTCAGGCTGACCTGTTTTCCCGACTCAAGGTGAAGTGCACAGATGCCGACTTTCCCCTTTGCCAGGGTTGAGATACGTTCGAGTTCGCGTTCTAACCGTTTTGTAGGAATATCGGACGGTTTTTTGATCGGTTGGCTCGTTTGTGCTATAACCGATAGGCTCCCGAATAGCCATGTACAGATAAGGAGTAAGGGGAGTTTCTGGAAAATTGATTGCATGGATTGGCTTGTGTATGAGGTGAGGTTCACTTATCGACAGGTTAAACCAAAGCCAGTGCTCGCTCCAGATCGGTTATCAGATCACTGACATTCTCGATGCCGACCGAATACCGAATCAGGCTTTCGGGAATGCCCAACAGGCTCCGTTGCTCTTCGGTTAGTTCGACGTGGCTAGTCGTTCGGGGTGGGCCAGCTAGTGTGCTGACAGAACCCAGGCTGGCGGCCAGATGAACAAACTGTAGGCGGGGAAGAAACTGCTTTACCTGCTCATAGCCACCAGTCAGCGAGAAACTCAGAATGCCCCCAAAACCTGACATCTGCGCTTTGGCAATGGCATGGCCGGGATGGCTCTCAAGACCCGGATAAAATACCTCACTCACTTTGGGATGGGCTTTCAGGTATTGAGCAATCGTGAGTGCCGATGCGTTCTGCCGTTCGATGCGTAGTTCCAGCGTTTTCATGCCCCGTGCAATCAGGTAGGCAGGGTCGGCCTGTAAGCTGGCGCCGTTGATTTCCCGGAATTGAAAGACTTTCTGGATGAGGTCTTTGCGTCCGCACAGAACACCCCCCATTGCATCGGAGTGACCGCACAGAAATTTAGTCGCGCTGTGCAACACCAGATCGGCACCCAGTGCGAGCGGATTTTGGTTGATGGGGGTCGCAAACGTGTTGTCGACCACCGTAACTGCCCCTACTTTTTTAGCCGCAGCCGCTAACCGACGCAGATCGACAATTTTGAGTGTCGGATTCGTTGGGGTTTCCAGATAGAGCAGGTCGCAGCCTTTCGCCAGTTCGGTTTCGATTGCATCGAAGTCGGTAGTATCGCAGAGAGTAACGTTTACCTGATAACGGGGCAGAAAATCTAGAAAAAGTCGACTGGCACCGCCATAGGTATCTTTGAGGGAAACCACCCGTTTGCCGGGTTCCAGTAACGCAAACAAGGTATTACTGATGGCTCCCATGCCCGTAGCGAAGGACGTTGCCGCTTCAGCTCCTTCCAGAATTCGGATTTTCTCTTCGAGTACGTGAACGGTTGGGTTGGTATTGCGGCTGTAAATGTATCCATCGGCATTGCCCGTTGCTACCCGATGCCATTCGTCCAGGTCATCATAGCCGAAGGTGACACTTTTAATAATAGGAGGGGTTACGGCTCCCTGGGTAAACAAATCGGTTTCGCCCGCCCATACCGATGCCGTACTTTTCTTGTACTCCGAAAAATCCATATTTATCAGGTTGTAAGTGATTGAGGTCTACCTGGTAATGATACGTAAAAAAGGAATTAGCTCTAATCACATAGAACACAGATTTTTATGATCTCTATGATTTTTACGAGTAGCCATCATTACAACCGACGTGTTGCCCGGAATTATACTGATTAGGGTACTATTCGGGCAGAATCAACTGAATTGATTAACTTTTGCGTCTCCTTCACGACAACTTCTATGACAATGCGATTTTTAGACAAAACCAGCAGGCTGATTTTCCTGATTGGCTTTTTACTCGCTGGCGGAACATGCGTCTCTGCTCAGTCCCGACCGTCTCTTCCTGAATTACGGCAGCAAATCGAACAGGAGTTGGCCCGACATCCGGGTGTGTTTGCGGTTGCTTTTAAGGACTTGACAACAGGCCAGGAACTGCTCATTCGAGAGAAAGAACTGTTTCATGCCGCCAGTACCATGAAAACGCCCGTTATGATCGAGGTTTACAAGCAACAGGCCCAGCACAAGCTATCGCTTTCGGACTCGATTCTGGTCAAAAATGAATTCAAAAGTATTGTCGATGGAAGCCCGTTCAGTTTGCCCATTAGCGTAGACGATGATACGGTTACCTACAAACAGTTGGGTACGAAACGGACGTTGGCTTCGCTGGTATACGACATGATCACGGTAAGCAGTAACCTGGCAACTAATCTGATCATTGAAAAGGTTGATGCCCGAAATGTAACCCAGACCATGCGCGAACTGGGTGCTAACGATATTCAGATTTGGCGGGGTGTAGAGGATTCGAAAGCGTTTGCGAAGGGCATGAACAATGCCACAACAGCCTATGACCTGATGGTCATCTACGATAAACTGGCGCAGGGGAAAGTGGTCAGCCCCGAAGCATCGAAGGCAATGATCGGTGTCCTGCTGGATCAGAAATTTAACGAATCGATTCCGGCTAAACTGCCTAAAGAGGTGAAAGTAGCCCATAAAACCGGCTCGATTACGGGTGTTCGGCATGATTCGGGTATCGTGTACCTGCCCGATGGCCGGAAGTACGTGCTGGTTATCCTGTCGAAGCAGATCAAGGATGATATAGAAACGCAGAATGTGATGGCAACCATCTCGGAATGGCTATATCGCTATGTAGCGCAGGCAGGCAAATGAAATGATCGGGTTTTTATTGCGTTGGCAAATCGTGTAGGTGAGGCAGATGTCTAGCCAAACAACCCTGACCCGCTATTATCGACTGAATGAGGTTAAAGCTATCAACGGACAACGGGCACGGCCCGATGCGAGCTTTTGCGGCCTCGGTTGGATGGAATGTTAACAGCTTACTGATTATCAAACACTCGCCCCAAGGCTAATTTAACAGTTATACTGGATTCGGTCACCCGCGAACACGGTGATTGTTGGGCTGCAAACTTAGCCTCGGGACGAGCTTCCTATCGCACGAGTTTAATTACTATTGCGGAATCGACTTAGCGAATTCAAATAAACACCCATCTGTCCGCGTTGCTTCATGGCCTCACGGTCAATTGTTTCTGGCAAGCTGTTGGCTTCACCATTTATCAGACTCCAGTCGAAGTCTTTAAAATTGTTGTAAATCTCAAAAGCGAACGGCCAATTCAAATAGTAGGTCAGCATCCAAGCCAGTTCGTAATCAAAATGCCTAGCGGCAACTATCTCCTTTAGAACCTGTATGATTTTCTCGCTATCTTGTTTATTGATGCCGTCAATACCAGTTAAATAACTCGGCTCTGTCATTGCGTACCACTGAATAAACAGACCTCTTTTTAAGGCTTCAATGTCTACGTTTGCCATGTCAGCATAGGCTTGATGTACTTCCCTATACTCAGCAAATATCTGTTTTAATCTGTCGTCGATTTTCGGTGTTTGTGGCTGACACAACTCAATTATCTCTGAGTACAATAGAGTTTCTTGTTCTGCTAATTCTTGAATTGTCATTTGATTAGGGAATACGTTTACCCTGTCAGTCGCAAGTTGCCCAACGAGCAAAAACCTTTCTAAGAAAGGGCGTTTACTGTGTTGCAAGAACCCGGAAATGCAAGCCCAGACTTGCTCTTGCGAGACATACAATTTGTCCGCCGAAACCCGCCCCGCCAGAAACTGCTTGTGTGTTCATTCAACGACCACAGGGACTGATGGCGACGCAGGAGCCTTTACACACATGGAAGGTTGGGCTGTCAAACTCTGACTTGGGGACGTGCTATCTGTCGCCGGAGATTTTGCGAACCAGTTCTTCACTTACGCCGACGGTTTGGGCTATTTGACTGACTGTCAAAACGCCCAAACTCAAAAGATTTTTGACGGTTTCGCTTTTTACAAGGTTTTCTCTACGTTCCTCGGCTTCTTCAATCCGCTTTTTCTCAGCTTTAACCGCTTCAGCGTTGGCCGCTGTTACACGCGCAAAGTACGCCCGCTCTTCCAGAGTCATCTTCCGAGTGTCCAACTCATCAATGGCCCGCTTTAGCCATTCTTCGTTCCAGAAAGCAGGGTATTGCGTGGGTTCGGTTGTATGAAGCGTCTTCATGGTGTATACCAGTTTGTCTAAGTCAGTTTCTATCTTGGCTAATTGCTTGTTGAACTTAGCCAATTCTACCGTAATAAACGTCATCTGAGTGTCAATGATTTCACCCGCTTCGCTTCGTAGATTAGCCACTGTATGGAAATGAGCAGTTGGTAAAATGCTCTTCGCTAAAATGGCGATGGCGTAGATTTTGGGCAGGTTAGCGTAATCAAACTCGCCCCGCTCCACTATTGTGTTGAACTTGTGCAAAGCGTAAAATTTCATCCTTTGGACAAAATGCGGAGCTAACCCTAACTGCATTTCTACGATAAATTGACTACCATTTTCATCAGTACAAGCCAAATCAAAAATACCGCTCCGACTGTCAATGGTCAGTGCCTCAAACACGTTCTTATCAAATCTAACTTCTCGAATGGGCGTGTCCGACTTGATTAGTGCCTGTAAGGCGGTACGCAAAAACAAACTGTCGGCTTCGTTACCAAAAGTGGCTTTGAAACCGTAGTCCGAAATAATGGGAATGTAAATACCTGTTTCCATTCCACAAAGATACTTAATCAATGCGCTTTCCGATTTTGGCGGATCGTTTGCCCTGTCAGATCGCATACCCTGTCGTACGCTACGTAAAAAACTCACTTTTTTGACTACTTCCAGGGCGTTTCTCGTGTCAACTGAAGTTGACCAACGAGTCAAGACCGCCCTGTAGCGGGACGTGTGGCCTGTCGACCGAAAACAGCCTAATGAACCTAAAACTGACCTTTCGGGCCGTGCGGCCTGTCGCACGAGGCCCACAAACACTCCACTGTTTTGGCTGTTCACCCAACGACCCAGGGGGTTGATGGCGTGGACACAAGCTACTTGACCGAACTTACCTGCCGCCTTTACACCCCCTGACGGTTGGGCTGCATCGACTGACCGGGCGGCCTGCATCCTGTCGACAGAGAGCTAGACCTAATGTATGTTTTATTTACAGTGGTTAATTAAACTGTCAGTGAATTGCTCAAATCGTTTGGTATATGCAAACTCATAGTATTTGTCAGCACTGTCTTTAGACGCCACTAATAAATCCATGAATTTATAAGTTTTGCCCCCTGTATTTGTCCCTTTACCGGTGTCCAAGAGCCATACTCCTGTAACTTTAGTATTAGGTTTATTTAGTTCACTATCGAAATACATGTAGTTTGCCCGTTCAGGTAATTCAATCTTCTGCTTATCATTTGTAATCTTATAGTATTTGTGGTTTACATAACCCGTTTTTATTTCTCCTTGATAAAGTAGAACGCCATGTCTTGGTATAAAAAGTTGCTCTCGACCATTAACTACGTTTACAGGTTGTCCGCACTTCATATTTTCTACAACCAGCACTTTCCCTTCAAAATTGCCTTCAAAAATAAAGTCTAATTTCTGTGCTGTAGCAGTACCAATTACACCTGATAAATACATAAAAAGAAAGAAGGCAGGGTACCAAAATAAAACGGGTAAAATAGTCCAAAGTACTTTTGTCCTCAGTTTAGCCTTACTGATCCAAACGAAAATTGTACCTATTAAAAAAACGGGAACTGTAAAAAATAATACGTAAGGATTTAATGAAACTACAAATGCTAGCACAACTACTATTTTGCCGATCAGAAGTGCTTTTCTCAACTTAATCTTTTCTGACAACATTCTCTAATAATAAAAGTATTCACTAATAAGAGCGGTTGCCTTGTCGCAGGAGACCAAGCAAACTCAGTTTTTAGGGTAGCCCAACCGGGGCTTCTAGTGTCGACCGAAACCCGACTGACGAACCAAAACCGGTCTGTCGCGAGACGACTGCCCTGTCGACCGAGACCCGACCACTACGTTGTTTTTCAGCTTGTTGCATCACCCAACATAGTATTGTACGCAAATTAGCGGAACTACAGACGGCTAACAATTGGATTTGTAGTATTCGTCAATACGATTAGGTTTCAAGCTAAATAAATACCTTGCTTGTTGAAATCGCAAATCGGATTATGCGATGTAATCAAACGGTCGATTCATGATGGACAGGCTTTTTTGAGCTGTATAGTTGGTATCAGGTTGTCCGTACAAGAAAGGCCATGTAGCATATCCGTTTTAACACGGGAGCAGATGCCAACGAAACTGTTCCGCCCGAAAGGAAGTTTGACAATGGATTGCCAACCGTTCTGAACACAATACGCCTTAACCACTCACACCATGATTGCTCAGGAAAAAGACAGGGCCATTCCAATTTATTCACTTCAGCAAAGTAGTAGCCTGGGGAGTACGATAGTCGAAGTAGTTGAATCGAACGGGGAATTCCGGCGGCATAGGTCCAATTTTCTGATTCCGCATCGGAAAGACTATTATTTCCTTTGCTTCGTGCGCAATGGAAGCAGTCGCCACTGGGTCGATTTTGTTCCATATACCTTACGGCCGAATACCTTCTATTTTTCGTTGCCACAGCAGGTACAGGTGAAGGAAAAAACCGAACCGCTGGAAGGAATTATGCTGTCGTTTACGGAAGAGTATCTCCAGTTAGACGAAAACCGATCCTTACGGCAATTGCCCATTATTCAAAACCCCGATAATGCCCACGAACTGACGTTAAAACCAGAGAACGTACAGTTTCTGGAAGACCTGCTACCGAAAATTCTGGCTGAGTTTAACACCGACCAAAACTGGCGAAGCAAAATGCTGCAATCGTACGTCAGCGTTTTGTTGATTTATGTAAGTCGCCTATACACCGAACAGGTTCAGGCAATGGGGAGTTTGGCCGATCGGGGTTTACTCAACCAGTTTCGGGCGTATATCGAAGAAAATTATGCTACACTCCATCAGGTAGCCGATTATGCGGAACTGCTCCATTTGTCACCGGGGCACCTGAACGACCGTATCAAGCAGCAGAGCGGTAAAACGCCCATCGAACACATTCACGAACGGCTGGTGCTGGAAGCCAAACGATTGCTGTTGCATACTGACCTGTCGGCTAAAGAGATTGCCTGGCAACTGGGTTTTGATGATGCGGCTTACTTCCATCGGTTCTTCAAGCGGTTGACGGGCGATACACCGACCGCGTTCCGAACCGACATCCGCGAAATGTACACGTGAAACCGACAAACGGTCAATGACAGCTGCTCGATAGACCTCTAGCTTTGCGTTATGAACGCAGAGACAGAATTCAATAAACAGATCGTTACCCGTTTCAACAGGGAAGCCATTGAGCAGGGGCGGCTCGAAGCCTTTGACGAATTAATTGCCCCCGATTTTATCAACCATACGGCTCCTGCCGGTATGCCTAAAGGTCGGGAGGGCATGGTACAGTTTATCCTCGACGTAATACGCCCTGCCTTCCCCGATTTGCGCGTTAAAATTTACGATCAGGTTGCTGAAGGGGATAAGGTAGTGACCCGCAAAGCCTTTCACGCTACCCACTCCGGCCCGTTTATGGGTATTCCAGCTACCGGAAAAGCCATCGTCTTTCCCATAATCGACATCGTACGATTGCGCGACGGTCAATACATCGAGCACTGGGGTATTCGTGATACATATGCCGTTCTAAAGCAACTTAATCAAGAGTAAGCCTATGAAAACATACCTCGTTTTGGTCCGTGAACCCGACGGGCGAATGGTTATTCCGCCTGCCGAGGACATGCAACAGCATCAGCTTGCCATGAAATCCTGGATAGAAGGGCTGGTTGCCAACGGGTATTGGCTGAGTGGTCAGGCGTTAATGCTATCGGGGCGGGTGGTTCGCCCAACGGCTGATGACCCACAGGTAACAGATGGCCCTTACCGGGTCGATGAGCTGGAAATTGTCGGCGGTTATATGTTGCTACAGGCAGCCAGCCTTGACGACGTTACGGCCCTCATGAAAACCTGTCCTGTGCTGGATACCGACGGTTTCGTCGAGATTCGGGAAACGATGTAATGAGTGAGATTCAACTAGAATCGTGAGGACGCGAAGGCGCAAGGTAGTTTGATACGTTTTGCGACCTGGCGTCCTGGCGGTTCATATGACTTCTTTACAGTTTAAGTTTGATCAACAACCTGCCCAGGACAGCCGTAATGCCGATAATCAGTAACGAAAACAGCAATGATTTAACTAAACCAATGAGCCCTGTTGTCAGTACAGCCGGTAGCGCGAGGCTAGATAGTGCAGCCAGGCTGTAATACACATACGGAATCAGATAACAGGTTAACGTACTGGTTCCGGCGGGTTTGATAAAGTCGAACCAGTTAGCTCTTTGATGTAGATCGACCAGCCAGTAAACGCCAGCGTAGACGATGTACGCAATGCCGCAGCAAAGGAAAATCCAGGTGGGCGTGGCCTGAATCTTGGAGATAATAAAGGCATTTCGGAGCAGGAAACCAGCGACGAGCAAGACGATACCCAGGGCAATAAACACCACAGGCACTTGTTTCGCTCGACCGGATTGTTGCCAGCGCGTTAGTAAATGCGTAGCCAGAATGCCCGCAAACGCAAATACATTGAAGGCGCCATTGTCGGGAATCCAGTTGCGTGGACCACTAGGCCAAAGTGCATGCAACCAGCCTGCGTGACCAGCTATATTCAGCAGCGTAAAAGACAGCCCGCAGACGACTAACAGAACAGGCTGTTTGTGGAGGAACAGATAGAGCGTGGCACAGGTAAGGTACGTCCAGCCGATTAGCCCTAAAATCCCCCACCATTGGGGCGTCATACCCGTTAGGTGCGTAACATCGCCCCCTTTGAACTTGATAGCCAGGTAGATCAGAATGCCAATTCCCAATGCTTGCAAGCCCATAAATAACGTGTTTGCCGTACCCGATCGCTTGGGATATTGGTTCCAGATCAGAAAGAAGCCAATGACCATCAGAATCTGAAACCAGGCCGACCGCATACCCGTAGCCTGTTCATTCAGATCGGGCAAATTGACAATGAATACGCCCATAACCAGCAAAGCGACCGACCGGAGTACGATGTGTTGGAGTAGCTGTATAGACGAATCCCCTTTGGCAAGTCGGTGTTGGATCGCGAACGGAATCGACATCCCAACAATGACCAGAAAGCAGGGGAAAACGGTATCGGCAAACCCCAGAAAGTCCTGATCCCGGTGCGCGTGTTCGAGCCATACCGGAATATCCGACAGTGTCCATAAGTCGTTAACGAAAATCATGGTCAGCATCGTTACTGCTCTGAACACATCAATCGAGAATACGCGTTTTACCACCTGACTAGTGCGGTTCGGTGAGGATTGAACGGATACCATTTTTATACGATTTAATTTGTAGCACCTAATTTTCCTATCTCGTCATACAGGGCTTTGAAGCAGTTGGAAGGAGTATTTTCGCCTGCTTCGGTCGACACGTTTTTTCCGTAAAATTCGTCCAGAAACGGTCCGGCTCCCGACCAGACTGTTTGCATCATACCCTGGAATCGTTCTTTCATGATGGGCGTTACGGATTTCCTAAACCGGACCATATCCTGCGTTTGGGTAACGGCAAAACCGGGTTTGCGCCAGGGACAAGTGATTACGCTCAATCCTTTGATGGCGAAGTAAACAGCCGTCTGATCGGGTCGTTCGTAGTGCCAGTCGCAAATCATTACATCTTTAGGGATCAGGTCGATGGCGCGGTGAGTGTTATTAAAACTACCTTCCCACATACCGATACCCGTGGTTTTGCCATCAATCAGTCGATCGCCCCACATCCAGAGCTTCCGATTTTTTAGTGCCAGATGGTTACGGATCTGCGTCACTTCGCCAGCGAATAGCTCGGCCTTATCGCGCCCGGAACAGCGTGGGCATTTGTCGTGACCAATGTAAAAGACCTCGTCCAGACCGGCATGAAACGCATCGGTTTCGAACACATCGCAGATTTCATCGACCAAATCAAAGACGACGGCATGAACGCCCGGATGCAGGGGACAATAGCTTTTGCAGTACAACCCATCCTCGTTGGGCCATACATACTTTTCAGGCATTTTTACGCTGGGCGTTTCATCGAAGTCGGGGTAAACGCGTAGCAGATTACCGACTTTACTAGCCCAGGATTGATGCCCCAGCAGATTAATTTGCGGAATAAGCCGGATATTGTGTTTCTGACAGGCTTTCACCAGCTTTTTTACTTCCCGTTTCGACAGCGCAATGCTATCGCGTAGTTCAGGGTGAGAGTCGAACTGGTAGTTGTAATCGACCCGAAGAATCAGGGTATTGACCTGCCGGGGCGCCAACTCGTCGTTGATAAATTGAATAAACGAGTCGAGCTGTTTGGGTAAGGGCGCTGCGATGCAAAATCCACGGATGGGCAATAAACTATCCAGCTTTGTTTGGGCACGAACAGGAGCCACAACTAAAAAAAGCAGGCAAAGCAGCAGGTTGATTCGGGCCATCGGAATGGGCTTTCGTAAGGAGAAGACTACCTGATTAAAGCGCGTTCATGTCTGAAAATACCGTTCATCTAACTGGATCATTCCTTCTGGAGTTTCATTTCTCCAATTGATGGGGATTGCCTTCATCAAAAAAATACCCCCAGCCAAAGCCAGAGGTATGTGGGTAAATCAGGTAGTATTGCGAGCTAACGCAGCGTTATTTAATGGCAACCAGTCGGCTGGGAGAAGACTCCACAGAAGGGGTAGCTAGTTTAAACGAGAACTCTTCCGTTTGTGAACCTGCCGAAATACGGAAGGTATAGGCCCCGTCGGTAAGTTGGCTCATATCGAACTGCTGGCGGAACGTATTGCGCTTGCTATTCTTTCCGACGACAATTTCATCGAATACAATATCACCCCGATCGTTGACTAATTCAAGGCGAACTTTATTATCTGACTGGTATTTTTCAAGGCATAACCACAGTTTAGACGCATCGGCGGCTGGAAACATAACGGCCGAAAAAGCTTTGGCATTGGTGTGATCATCGATTGCCAGGACTGGCGTAGCAACGGATACGGAAAGGGCCAGAAGTAAGGCGCTGGAAAGGAGTTTAATGGACGTTTTCATTGAGTTGATCAGGATTGTTAGAGAACCTTTAGCTGTCAACTCAATGATGGTTACGCAAAAATGAACCGCTGTTGTTCGGGAAAAACGGTCAAAATGGATGATAAACGGCAGAAACTAATCGACAAAGTCGAGGTCTTTACCGAACGTTTCTTCCATCTGGCTAAGTGACCAGAAGGCTAAGCCATAGACAACTACCGCCAGGATACCGGCAGCTACTAAAGCCCCCGCCGTTGGTTTTAAGGCCTGAAAGGATAAGGTCATCAGGATCAGTGTCCCGCGTACCACGCTCGGTACCGATGTGGTGGCTGTATTCCGAAGGTTAGTGCCATATAATTCAGCGACCATAGTTAAATACATGGCAATGTACCCCGTGCAGAAACCGGCCAGCAGACAAATGGTGTAAAGTCCTTCGGCCGTTTTGATACCCCCAAACAGGTAAATTCCACTCAATAAGGCGCTGAAAATGAGTAGGCCCGTTATTGCCTTGATACGCGACTGTAACCACTGACTCAAAGGACCACTAAGCAAGTCGCCCCCAGCCAGCCCGACGTATACCAGCATCACGCAGCGACCCGGCTTTACAATGTCGGCAATACCGAGTGCCTGCCCAAACTCATTGGCGAACGTGGCTAGTATACCCACAATAAACCAGGTAGGCATACCGACCGTAACGCAACGGAAGTATTTGACGGCCTGTTTTCGGGTTTTGAAAAATTCCAGAAAATTGCCCCGGCTAACCCCTTTGTGTTCGGTTTTCATGCGGCTGAAAAGGCCTGATTCGAATACACTTACCCGAAGCAGCAGTAGCGTCAGGCCCATGCCACCCCCGACCCAGTAGGCCGTTCGCCAACTGAAATACTCGACGGTCATGTAGGCTAGCCCCGCACCCAGATAGCCGATGCCTGCCACCATAGCTGACCCATAACTCCGAATTTCTTTCGGCAGAATTTCGGAGATGAGTACCATAGCGGCACCAATTTCGCCCGACAGCCCGACGCCAGCCAGAAACCGCAACAGGGCATAGGTGTTCACATCCTGCACAAAACCACAGGCAATGTTGGTCAGTGAATAGGTGAGAATACTACCGAAAAGCACCGACATCCGCCCGCGTTTATCGCCCCAAACCCCCCACACAAACCCGCCGATCAGGAGCCCAGCCTGTTGAAAATTGATGATAAATGTTCCGGCCTTCGACACCTCTGCTTCCGACAAGCCGAACGATTGCAGGCTGGGAACGCGAACGATGCTGAAAATAAGTAGGTCGTATACATCCACAAAAAAGCCTAAGGCCGACACAATGACGGGTAGGGTGAACAAGGGGCGTAACGACGTACGAGAGGGCGTAGAGGAGAGGGTATGCATAAGGATTTAGGCGATTGATCTGTTGGAATGCATAAACGAAAGAAAATCAGGAAATCGCTTACATCCTGATCGTCCTGGTTCTGCCATTATTCTTCCAGATAATTCAAATCCTTTCCGTGGGTTTCTGGTATGGTCAGGATGGAGTAGAAACCAAGGGCAAACGCAATGAGTCCTACAACCGCGCCCGCATCGATAACACCCAGTGAGGGTTTCAGATCGCCGTACAGGCTCGTCATCAGGATAACCATACCCCGTACCATATTGGGAACCGTCGTGGCCGCTGTAGCCCGGAGATTCGTACCAAATTGCTCGGCTCCGATGGTAACAAACATAGCCCAGTAACCAATGCCAAAGCCCATGGCCAGACATAATCCGTACAGAGCTGCGGCACTTTTAATGCCTGTATATAAATAGATTAAGCCGAATAGGAGCGAAACGATCATAAGCAGCGTGACCGCCTTCTTGCGTGATGCCAGCGCCTGGCTGATAAACCCACTGGCCAGATCGCCTACCGCCAGGCCGACATAACACCACATGATGGCTAAGCCTGGCTGAATCTCTTCGCCGATACCCAGTGCTTTGCCAAACTCGTTGCTGAACGTAGCCAGAATGCCAATGACAAACCAGGTTGGTAAACCGATACCAATGCATTTGAGGTAGCGCTTCAAGCGATCCCAGTTGGTGAAAAAAGAAAGAAAATCGCCCCGACTTACGTGCTTTTGGTCCGATACGTCTTTAAACATCCCCGATTCGACCACCCCCACCCGTAGGAGCAACAGGCCAAAGCCCAGACCTCCGCCAACAAAAAAGGCCAGTTGCCAGTCGAAAAGTTTGACCGTGAAATACGCAACTACAGCGCCGAACAATCCGATTCCCGCTACCAGCGATGTACCAATGGCCCTTTTTTCTTTCGGCAACACTTCACTAACGAGCGTAATCCCCGCCCCCAATTCACCCGCCAACCCAATGCCCGCAATAAAACGCATGAGCGCGTAGTAGGTGATGGGGTCCATAAACGTGATGTGCTTTATAAACCCACAGGCAATGTTGGCAATGGAATACGTAATGATGGAGCCAAACAATACCGAAAGCCGCCCACGCTTGTCGCCCAGAACACCCCACAGAATCCCCCCCAAAAGTAGACCGCCCATTTGCCAGTTCAGAATAGTAGCACCAACGCTTGATATTTGATCGGAAGCGAGGCCAAGGTCTTTCAGACTGGGAACGCGAACGATGCCGAACAGTAGAAGGTCATAAATATCGACAAAGTAGCCTAGCGCAGCGACAATAACCGGCAGGCTGAACAGTCCAACCGTAGATGATTGAGATTTTGAGGAAACAGTGGGAACAGCCATGCGGCAGTATCAGAGGTTAAGAGAGCGAAACAATTCTGCAATATTACAAAATGGCCAAAGAAGATTAGGCTTTATTTGGTCTGCAATAATTTCTTCTGAATAAAAATATCGGCGTAGCGCTGGCCAAGAATACGGGCCGATTCAGTATCGAAATGGGTGGCATCTCCTTTGTCAGACAGACCTGCCGAAAGCACATAATAGGCATTGGGAAGCTGCCTGGTTGCTTCCATAATAGCTTCATTAACCGTTTTGGCATCAGCATTACGATTGACGACAAAATCGCCCAGGGTTCCAGCTACGAAAGGTACATTGGGCGCATTGAGATCTTTTCGTAACCGTTGAACAAGCTCAGTAAGTTTTTCTTCGTACTCAAGCGCTTTTTCCGGGTCGGAATCTGACTCTCCCTGGTGCCAGATAAAACCGGCCAACTCCCCATTTTTAAGGGCTTTTTTGGCCCGAACCAGCATATCATCGTACGGATGTGATTTGGTAGGTTCATAATAGGCTCCCGGTTTCCAGACATTGATGCCAGAACCACCAACAGCGCAGGGAACCAGACCGATGTTTAGGTCAGGGTAGGTATCGGTGAGTCGTTTAGCGAAACTCAGGCCGGGCCCTACACCCACAATATCGGGTTTGTCGAAATGCATCGGATCCTTGGCTGGCATCCAGTTTAGTGCTTTGTCGAGCATCCATATTCGAGGATTGGTTTTCTTCGATTCGGCATCGAGATCACCTCGGCCTGCCATGTTGGATTGACCGATGAGCAGAAAAATCTGGAGCCGGGGAGGTACATCCTGTTTGATGGTAAACAGGGTCAGCAAGCATCCGCTCATTAAGAAAATTAAATTAGTTGACATATATCAAATGGTTTATTAATCAGGGATTTGCTGAGTTTAAGTTGTTAAAATGAGAAAAATAGTGAATTTTGTTTCTATAAAAACTTCAGAAAGACTATTAATTTAGTCGTGGTTTAATCAGACTTTATTATAAAGTAACTTGAATTCTGCAAAAGTCGCCATTTTTGAATCACGAAAAGCGGAATCCTTCGTTCGGTATGGACTAGTAGCTATTACTTTTTTTCTGTTACTGTATTCTGCAAGTACTCAGCAGGCTAAAGGAGACGAAGGAGGAGCCTATTTGCCTGCTTTTGAACAGGCGTTTACGCTCTGGCCTGCCCTGGACTTGTCGCCTTATTGGTCAATTTCATCGTTTTATTTATGGGTTATAGCGGCACTACAGGCGGTTGTTGGTCCATTGGTCAGTGGTAAAATCCTGCTAGTTGGTCGTTTACTGTCGTTAGCTTGCTGGCTGATTTTGGTATGGCTTCATGCTCGTTCGAGCCGATATAAATCGCTGGTTGTACTCTTCAATCCATATGTACTCATTTATAGTGTTCGGGCTCATCCTTTATTACCCGGCATTTTTTTGTTTTACTTGTTCTGGACGCTGGTACGTCAGCACAAAAAGGCTGGATTACTGATTCTGCCTTTTGCGGTAAGTTTTCAGGTTTTTATTGGTGGAGCTGTCGGCCTCTTTATGCCCAAAGTTCCGCTGCAAAAAGATGAGGTCATTCGGATAGTGGTTATTGGCTTGCTGGCCCTTTCCGGAGTATTAATTACCTGGTTGACCTGGGGGGGGATGTATCCGCCCAAATTTGCCAGCCATGTTTTTTTTCAGGAATACCACGTTCATGGCAAGCCTTCATTTGGGTATTTGGGGACCGTTTTTATGATGGCTGGAGGAGTGTTTTGGTTCATCGGTAACCGGACATTGGCGGAAATAAAACAGCATCGGACGTATTCACTGGTCGTTATCGGTTTGCTGATACTAGCCGGTGCTTTTTTGTACAAAACGGCGACTATTGTTGGTATTGCCCGCCAGCTTAGCCAGAGCTACCTGGCTAACGACCAATTAGGCTGGGTGCTAATTTTTGTACTCATTGGCTTAGGCTGGCTACGACTCCATCGCGACCACTACCCGGTCTTTTTCGGTTTACTGGGTGCTTCCGTCCTGTTAGTGACGCTGCCTTACCTCTACGAACGCATTTCGGTTTTTGCAACCATCGCTCCCTGTTTGGCCTGGTGTAGCCTTCAGTCATCAGAAAAGCAGCAGAAAGGGCTGGTTTTAACGATGTGCTGCGTTTTTGTCCTCTTGTTTATCGCCTATCAACGATATGGCTCGCTCTGAGTCATCGTATCTAAACTATGAAATTATCCATAATTATACCTGCCTTTAATGAGGGGAAAACGATTCAGAATATTTTAAACAGACTAGTGGAGATACAGTTACCCGAGTCGGTCAGTAAAGAAATAATTATTGTCAATGATGCATCCAGAGACAATACGGAAGTAGTTGTCTTACAATTTGTTCAGGCTCATCCTGAGGCCAATATTCAGTATGTAGCTCATGCGGTTAATCAGGGGAAAGGGGCTGCCTTGCATTCAGGGATTCAGAAAGCATCGGGCGATTATCTGATTGTGCAGGATGCCGACCTGGAATATGACCCTGCTGAGTTTACTATTTTGCTGAAACCAGTACTGGATGGCTTTGCCGATGTGGTGTACGGTTCGCGGTTTATGGGTGGTAATGCACACCGGATCCTGTTTTTCTGGCATACTATTGGTAATAAGTTTCTGACGTTTCTAAGCAATATGTGTACGAATCTGAATCTGACCGACATGGAAACGTGCTACAAACTCTTCCGAACTGATATTATCAAACAAATACCTTTACACGAAAAACGGTTTGGATTCGAACCCGAAGTGACGGCTAAAATTTCGAAAGTTCCTGGTATTCGCATTTACGAAGTAGGCATTTCCTACTATGGGCGAACGTATGAAGAAGGGAAAAAAATAAACTGGAAAGATGGATTTAGAGCCATCTATTGTATTATTCGCTACGGTCTGTTTGGCTAATTGGCTGTCGTTTATTGAAGCAAACAAGTACAGCAAGTAGGGTAGTATGCTTGCTGATGGAATTAGCAATAGGAGCATTCAGTTAACCCGAACGTGCATAGCCAAGACGTTCGGGTTAATTTTTTAAAGTATCTTTACACTTTCTTTTAGGTAAGTCAGTGTTGCTCAGTTTGTTGGTCCAGCATGTGGTGTCGCTTAATTTTAGGGCTTTTCGTATTCGGGGTATTTTATGTTTTCATTTTGCCTTATAAAAAGTATCTAAGATTTACGCTGTTGCATGAAGGGATACATATTTTGCCTGTTGTAGTATCTGATGAGAAGCCGTTCTTGTTGTGGAGTTTGCTAACATCGTTCCCGGTGAAACTGTCCTGCACCTTTATATAATTGCCGGTCGGCTGATAGACAGGGGCTGGTCGTTGGTGCAACATCGGTGGGGCTTTCGGTTATTCCTATCATTGAACCGGCATACTGCACTGTTCGCTGACAATTTCCTTATGAGTTTGGCTGCATCTGCTGAAGGTTGTTTGCTATGCACGGCTTGCAGAACGTTGACTGAACTTTCTAAAACGCATTAGTAAATGAAATTTTTTGCGACTACCGATCGGCTGTCTGCCTTTTCGGCGCCTGTAGCCCATACAAAGCCGTATCGACAATACTTTATTTCGATCTGTGCGTTGTATCTATTGGTTGCTGCCTGGCTCGCTGTTCGCATTCGGTTCGGGGTAATGGACGAGTTGTTTCACCTGGAATATAGTCTTCCTTTTGCCAAATTAGGGCTCAGCAAAACGACTTTATATCGACATGTACCGCCAACCGGTGTTGCCAGTCATCTTTGGTTTGCCTTGTGGATCTGGTTGTTTCCGACGATTGACTATATTGGTTTACGGCTCATTACCTGTGTAGCACTGGCGGGACTGGCTATAGCGACTTACGTTCACCTTAGGTCTTTTTCGGGTGTGTGGCAGAGAAGAATACTGGCTGCCAGTGTATTTACGCTAGTTTGCCCGTATTTTTTCCTGAGTGTCTCAACAGTCATGACCGAAGGGCCTTCGCTGGTTTTTTTGTTTGCAGGCTTATTACTGCTATCGATTTCACGGCTTGAGCGACTTTTTCCATTTTTTCTGGCCTGCTGCTTTCTGGGGCTTACAACCATTGCCCGGTTTTATTACATCCCTCTTTTACCAGCTCTGTTTGTGGTTCTGGCAGTAGAAGACTGGGAAGCCTACCGACGAATTGGTGCCAAAGCGTTTACAACGCATCGGATACTACTCTATTTATCGATTGGGATTAGTTTATTGCCTTTGGCAGGTCTGGTTAGTTTGTGGGGAGGATTTACCCCTCCGCTATTCCACCAGTGGTCTAAACTGCGTTCGGGAGTTAGTTTCAATGCCTTACGTCCCATTTCGGCATTTGTCCTTACGGGCATATATATTTCCCCAATCGTATGGCTTTCGGGGTTTCAGTATATAAAGTCTGCGTTATCGGTTGTGATAGGGTCTTTCATAATCGCACTGATTCTGGCTTTCTTACAGATCAATCTTCTGCGCGATCCCGAATCGGTCAATGATGTTTTCAGCGGACCAATTGAGCATGGTTTGGGCTGGCTAATGGCTAAAGGCCAACTAGCGATCAGTCTGGGTCTGTTGGTGGTTTACACCTTAAGTTTCGTAAGCCTGGTCATTGTGATTCGGCAACTTTTTCAGATACTGGTAGCCGAAGGTTTTGTCGATAAGGCATTCGTATTTTCGATTGCGTTTGTCGCGTTATTTATTGCCTCTCAGGCCTTTATTGGTGGCAACCACCCATTTTTCGAGCGCTACCTTATTCATCCCTGGCCTTTTATTGGGTACGGATTAATAAGAGCCTTTCCCGAATCGACCAATATCAGAACCTACTCAGTACTAGCCGTATATACGGTTGTATCGATACTTCTGTTAACGAAATGGGGCCTTTCTTGACAGAAGGTACTGAGTAGTTTTTCGGCGTATCACTCAAGCGATTCGGTGAACGTTTCGCGACTGAGTTGTGCAGTAGCGTCCCGAATCGACGTTCGGCTGAGGCTCAAAACAGGCTTAGGATGTGATAAGATCGCGTAGGTGTTATAGGCTGCTCCCAGCGCCCAGACCTTTAATCCGATGCGTCCGAAAATCATGACTTGCTGAATGACAAACATGAGCAGTATTGTGGCCCAATTGCTCATCAGAACTGCTTCGTCGATTAGAAAATACAGGCCAAACATACCTGTTCCGATCAGGATGAATAACCAGTATAGTCCATACGTACGAAGTATATTGCCAAGCACCAGCCGACCGGCCTGCCCAAACGATTTAAAAGCCTGATGGCTGTCTTCCCGAAACATCAACACCTTGGCATAATCACCAATACAAAGGATAAGTGTTCCGGTCAGAGCGGCACAGGCAAAAAAAACGGCCCCAATCCAGAATTGACCACGCTCGGTTAGGGCATCATTGGCCAGAATAGCGATTAACGACCCTGCCACCAGCCAAATACCCGCACCAACTAGTAGAAACAGAAATGTGACGCCGAAGAGCCGCAAAAAACGCCCAAAATAATGCGTGCAGGCCTGCCAGAAGAAACCCGTATTGAAGCGGGTCGTTGGCTGCGAAAACCGGAATAAAATACCGCCTGCAAAAAACACACTTAAAAACAGATACAACGCTCCAAGCCATCGACCCACGCTGATAAGGGGCAGAATCGCTTTCCGGCTGCGATGCATGAAATCGGAATAGATGGTATAGTCAAATCCGTTCAGCAGGTTCAGGAAAACTCGCGAGTCCTGATCTTCGGCAAGTAAGGTGCTATAAAATGGGAGAGCAACAACTAAGCCGAGAACCAGCGTAATACCGTAGATCAGCCCTATTGGTCGGGTTGATCCAAGCGTTTGTCGGAAAGATAGGTTGATGGGCGTCACGGATACAATGTTTCAGATGTCAAGTTTAACGTTTCCTGTTGGCTAACGCAAACAAACCCGTAAACTCCATCAGTGGCCTGTTGAACCGTTAAGCGTCCCGTAGCGGATGCTCAGTTCGTATTTTTTCCTGTAGTTTCAAAAAACCGTCAATAAGCGCTTCGGGACGCGGTGGACAGCCGGGAACATACACATCCACTGGGATGATCCGGTCGACACCTTTTACCACATGGTAGCCATGTTGCCAGTAGGGGCCTCCGCAATTAGAGCAGGAACCCATTGAAATGACATACCGTGGTTCGGCCATCTGCTCATACAGTCGTCGGATTCGGTCGGCCATTTTATAGGTTACTGTTCCCGACACAATCATAATATCGGATTGACGAGGGGAAGGGCGTGGAAAAATGCCAAACCGTTCAAGATCGTAATTGGAAGCCATTGCGCCCATCATTTCAATGGCGCAGCAGGCCAGCCCAAAGGTTAGTGGCCAAAGCGATTTCTCCCGCGACCAATTTAGCAAATCTTCAGAATGCATCAGGATTACACTGGCTTCGCCTGATTTATTAGATACGGATGGAGAGTTCATCAAATTAGCGTGTTTGAGGAATGCGATTAAATAAATCCTGCTGATAACGAACGGTGAACGGTTCTAGCTGGCGGTACAAACTAAGCTCCGGGTTGGACAGATCCAGTGGGCGAATACTTCGACTTGCCAGATTATTGACGAATGAACCTACTACCAGCCCGGCTGCTGCACCACCAGCCGCAGCAAAGGTTAGCGTAATTCCATAATTGACGGCACTACTGGGCTGGTTGCGTTGAAGGG
Organism: Spirosoma aerolatum; assembly: GCF_002056795.1. NCBI lineage: Bacteria > Pseudomonadati > Bacteroidota > Cytophagia > Cytophagales > Cytophagaceae > Spirosoma > Spirosoma aerolatum. The sequence goes on from NZ_CP020104.1 coordinate 1,542,162, forward strand.
ATTTATAAGAGGCAAAGCCTGCGGCCAATCCACCGATAATGGATCCGGTAATGATGGCGCTCTTTTTACTCGTGCGCCGAATTACTACCTTGCGAATCTGTCGTAAAGGAATCTCTTCATCGATCCTATAACCATGCTGGCTGCTCAGGATCAGCTCGGTATCGGTTAGATCGTCCAGCAATCCACGATATCGTTCACCCGTATAAGTAATCACTCGTGCCCGGTAGATATCAACCGTAAGTTTTTGCGCTTGTAACGTAGTTGATAATGAGCTACTAACGAAAAAGGCTAGCCAAAAGTAGACAGGGGTAAAAGACTTCACCGTTTATAGCGCTCGTTTACCTGTTCATACAAATGCGTTGGTACTTTGGTTTCGATAGTAGGAAGTTTCGGTTGAGGTTTTACCCAATCTAGGTAGCCTTTAGCCCATACATAGGCCAATCCTAATGCCAGAATAACGACGAAGAGGAAAGCTTCAGCCAGGGCGAACCAGCCCCAGAGGCCACCCGTTTCGCGTATGAGTCGTTCCTGACCAAATACGGTTGCCCACGGAAACAGAAAGGCTAGCTCAACATCGAACAGGACAAATACCAGAGCGACTACGTAGAAGCGAATATTGAACTGTACATTGGCATTGCCAACGGGTTCTTCACCTGACTCGTACGTACTGTTTTTTTCCACGTTCGGGCGGTTGGGCCGTAGCAGACGAGCCACAAAAAGCACGATGGCTATGAAGGCGAACGCAGCTACGATAAACAACAGAATGACGCCGAAGTCGGAAAGCATGTCTTTTGTGTTAGAAGTTAGGAGCGAGAAGTGAGGAGAAAGAATGGCTGACGCATAGTTTTCTTGATGCATCAGCCATTTTCTCTCCTCACTTCTCGCTCCTAACGCCTGCCATAAATTTATTTCTTCTTCTTTTTCGGAAACAGATTGTACACCATCGAAATCTGGAGGTTCCGATTGTAGTAGGAAGCCGTAGCTTCGGGCGATACGTTGGTAAGACCGTAAATAAAACGGGCGTGCAGGCTGAAATTATGCAGCATGTCCAGAAAGTCGTAGTGGACGCCTGCCGCTATGCCCAGGTCATTATTCACGCCAGGTCCACCAGTTTGTCCAGCGTTGAGCGCGTAACTGAATTCGGGACCAGCTTGTATTGTAAGCCCCTCGGTCGGTATGTAGCCCAGCATCAGGGGCAGGCTGGCATAATAATACGATACAGCCGTTGTGGTGCGGCTACCGTTGCTTTGCTCCTGCTGAAAATTACCACCTCGAATAGACAATAGAGCTTCGGGCTGAACGACCCAACGGTTATATCGATACCGATATATCGCACCCAGATGAGGTTGTAAGGTACGGTGAGGGATGTTGGCAGTAGCTCCTGAAATGGCAATCTGCGTGAACGATGCACCCAGTTTCAAGCCGAAATGACCACCTATTGGCTTATTACTTTGCGCCTGGGTTAATGCCGATGAGGTTACTAAAAAGATAAAAAGGAGTAATCGATAACTGTGCATACGGGACGATGGAAAGGAAGCGACCCCTTTCGATAACGTTTTTTTATCCGAAACGTCGGACCGGTACAAAATTGGTGAAAAAAAGTTAAGATGTCCCTGTTTGCGTGGTCGGTAGATTGTCAAAAAATGTTAATTAAGTCGAGGGTCGACCGGGTAATGGGCAATGGATTTGTATTCACCCCCCATCCGTTTGAGGACACCCCGCCAAAACTCTTTCGTTGGTGTATCGAACAGGAAGCTGGCATTGGTGCGGCTCACAATCCACGCTTTCTGGGTTAATTCTGCATCCAACTGGCCTTCACTCCAGCCCGAATACCCAATAAAAAAGCGGGCGTCGCGTTCGGTAAGCGTTCCCAGATTGACGGCTTGTTTGATCTGCTCGAAATCGCCACTCCAGTAAAGGCCGTCTAGAACCCGGATCGAGCCGTCGATCAGATCAGGTCGGCGGTGGATGAAATGTAGGGTATTCTGCTGTACAGGCCCTCCAACAAATAAGGGCAAATCAACGTGGATATCGTCAATCACATCGCTCAGGTGAATATCGGTTTGCTGATTCAAAACAAGTCCAAATGTGCCTGCCTGATTATGTTCGCAAACCAGGACTACACTGCGTTCAAAGTTAGTATCACCCATGAATGGCTCGGCGATCAGCAGATCGCCGTTCTTAACGGAGGTAGGAATCGTATTCATAGCTCATTGAGCAATTATAGATTTATGGCAAAACGCTTTTTTCAGACACTATATTCTTTAAAAACTGTTAAATACGCTACTGGCTCCCTGAATACTTTGTATATGGCCGTGACACAAATCCATAAGGATCATAACGTACTGACAGACAGCCGTCCCTTTGTACTGAAAAAATTGTATTCGGGTCTGTATTACGGTATAGCCAGCCAGAGCGTTACTTTTACGTGAACAAAACTGATGCCATGAAAAAGCAGATTCATGATCGACGGGGATTTCTTCAGAAAAGTGCTCTGGCAACCCTAACGGCCTTAGTTGGTACTGATGTTATTTTCGCCCGTCAAATACCTCCATACTATACTCCGCTGGGTTTTGATGATGACCCACTTAAAGGCAAAATTCCAGATATGAAGGTGCTGGGCGATAAGCCCTGGAATGTCGAAGCGCCTATTCATCAGCTTGATGATGCCATTACACCCGTCGAAAAGATGTTTGTGCGAAATAATGGTTTGATTCCTTCTGAACCCATCAATCCAGATACGTGGACACTGACCATTAAGGGCGAGTCGGTAAAAGCAACGAAAACATACACACTCAACGACCTTAAAAAGCGATTTCCAGTCCATACCTATCAGCTCGTGCTGGAATGCGGTGGGAACGGACGCGCTGGGTACGAACCACAAACAACCGGAAACCCCTGGGATCAGGGGGCCGTTAGCTGTGCCGAATGGACAGGCGTTCGGCTGAAGGATATTCTGGCCGACGTGGGGCTCAAAGATGATGCCGTTTACATCGGTTATTACGGTAAAGACCCGCACTTGAGTCAGGACCCCACCAAAGTAGCTATTTCACGGGGAGTACCCATAAAAAAGGCCCTTGAGGCCGAAACGTTAATTGCCTGGGCGGTAAATGGGAAAGATATTCCCTTGGTACACGGCTATCCGCTTCGGTTGGTAGTGGGCGGTTGGCCAGCGTCGGTATCCGGGAAGTGGTTGCACACGATCTCGGTGCGAAATAAAGAACACGATGGGGCCAAAATGGAAGGCCATAGCTATCGGATGCCCATTCGTCCTGTACAGCCGGGTGAGAAAATCGCCGAAACACCTGAGAATTTCCGCATTATAGAATCGATGCCCGTAAAATCGCTCATTACATACCCCAAAACGGGCGCTATGTTCGATCTGAAAAAGCCACTTGCCCTGCGTGGTCATGCGTGGGCAGGGGATCGGATGGTGGCGGATGTGCATACATCGATCGATTATGGAGCAACCTGGCAGAAAACAAAGCTCCAACCGCCTAAAAATCGACTGGCCTGGCAGCACTGGTCAACGGAGATTACGTTCCCGCAGTCGGGGTATTATGAAGTGTGGGTACGGGCAACGGATAGTAGCGGAGTAACGCAGCCGATGGTTATTCCGCAATGGAATCCGGGTGGCTATCTGAACAATGCCTGCCATCGGATTGCGGTTAAAGCAGTTGTATAGATGATGAAAGCAATAAGCATACTTTTCTTTGTTGGAGCCGTTCTGATAGGAGCGTCGAGTTTCCGCGTTCAGAACCCGAAAGCTGCTAATCATCCCGTTGGTATTCTGGATACGTTGAAAATCGACGCTGAGAGTGGCCTGGTGGCTGATGCCAGTTTAATGATGGTGAAGGCGCAGTGTACGGCTTGCCATTCGTCGAAGCTTATTTTACAGCATCGATTTACCCGAGCGGGCTGGCAGGAACGTATCCGCTGGATGCAGAAGTACCATAAACTGTGGGATTTGGGCGAGTCGGAGAAAGTGGTTCTGGACTATCTCGAAAAATATTATGGACCGTCCTCGATGGAATCTAAAGCTACATTTCGCCGTGCTCCGTTGAAAGACATTCAGTGGTATAAGTTGAATAAATAGGGTTTGTGCTGAAAACCTATTTCCGAAATACGAAACCTACTTTTTTTCCTGAAATGCGCTCTACTATAGGGCGTAGTATCTGATTGGTATTCTGGCGGGTTTGTTCCAGAATGCCACTACTAAGTGCCGATTCTTTGACCTGATGCTCTGCTTTTCGGTAGGCATCGCTTACCAGTTGAGACTGATCCAGGAACGAAAAGCGTGTATCGTACACCCGTGATCGATCGTGATTGATTTTCCAGGTACAGAGTTCCGGTTCAGGTAGCCGGATCGTTACCGAATCACCATCGGCAGTCACGTCGGTAGCTGTAATCTTTGTTAAATCGATACAGCCCGTTGCTTCGCCTTCTACAATCAGAATAGCGTTCGCATTCGGCAGAAACGTATTGACCTGCTCATGCTCGACGATATCCTTAAAGGTGTATTTTACTAATTCCAGCTTACCCAATGAGGCTACTTCTTTCAAGACAATGCTTTGCGTCGTGTGATCGCCTTTTCGGAAGCGGCTTAATAGATTATTCCCCCTGATCTGCTCCCAAATGGCAATCAGTCCGGCTACCAGAACAGCAATCAGAACCAGTCGGAAAATGGCATTGATGAGTCGAGTCATGAGGGCAGAAAACGAAACCTGTTAAAATAAAACTTCCCGAAAGTTTACCGCTTTCGGGAAGATAAGAAACGTAACGTCAAAGAAGAAACGCATTAATCAGTAGCTATGTTTTTCGTCAGCAACGGGTTGCTTTTCCAGATCGAATAAATCATTAAGCACATCGATTAGGGTTTCGGCTTCACCTCGTTTGCAGGCGGCTTTCAGTTGCAGGACTGGCAGCTTGATGATTTTCTGCATAATCCCCTTCGTAATCTTATCTACTTTCTCCGACTCGTCGGGGGTCAGGTGTTTCAGATGCCGGGCAATCTCGTCGCGACGAATTTGCTCCAGTGCATTTTTAAGCTTGTTGATGGTTGGCGAAACAACCATTTCTTTCGACCAGTCGCCAAATTCGGCAACGGCCTGGGCAATAATTGCTTCTACCTGAGGAATAGCCGCCAGACGCTGTTGCAGGGCTTCGTCGGCCCGATTACGGATGTGGTCGATGTTATAGACCAGTACGCCAGGAATCTGCTCAACCGTAGCATCGACACTGCGAGGTACTGACAAATCGATGAAATATTTGAAGGTCAACACCTCAACGTGCTTCAGCAATTCTGGGGTAATCAGTGGTTCATCACGCATGACGGAGGAAATGATCACATCGGCCCGGCGAATTTCATCGGTCAGATTCTCAAAGTCGGCAACGCGGAAACCACATTGTCCGGCCAGTGCTTCGGCTTTGGCTTTGGTACGGTTGCAGAGGGTAATATTGGTGTTACCTCCACGAGCTTCAAGGTTTTTACAAACGTCGGTTCCAATTTCACCGAGCCCAATTACCAGAATGTTTGGTTGGCTATGTTCGCCAACCAACTCGTCGATCAGTTCAACAGCAGCATAAGACGATGAAGCCGCTCCATCACGGAAAGGCGTTTCCTGAGCTACTCGCTTATTCGTGAAGAAGATCGTGTGCATGAGCCGGTGCAGGAATGGCCCGGCCATTTCCAGATCGGCCGACCACTGATACGACTGCTTCACCTGATTGGGGATCTGCATATCACCTACAACCTGCGAATGTAAGCCCACACAAACTTCAAACAGGTGCTGAACAGCCTGATCGTTTGCGTCGAAAAACTGAAAATAAGGCAAATAGTTATCGGTGTCGGTCAGCCCTTTTTCAATCAGTAGCAGACGGGCAATTTCGGTATTAAGATCCTGCTCAAAGGCATAATACACTTCAGTACGATTACAGGTTGAAATAACGAGCAAATCGCTCAGCCCGAAAAAGTCTCGTAACCGAAGCATGAGCCGCTTCGCTTCGTCTTCGTTTAGTGCAATTAGTTCACGGACCCGCAATGGAGCCATTTTGTAAGACAAACTAATTGCTTTGAAGGTATCTAACATGGTAAAAAAGCACCTTTACTGGCTTGTAGCCTTTACAAAATTACGGCATTATTATCGGATATGAATGCACGCAATCTAGACAGTTTGCTATTTAGAATTTGTCCAAATAGAATGCGCCTTTCTTCGATCAATCCTATTCAGGTTTGTAACATTCGTACCTTGTCAGACGTTCAACCTTTGCACGTTTACTGCATTTTTATCGTTAGAAAATTAAGCTGAACCTACAGCCAGCAAGACCACATGCTGAAGTCATTTGATATTTATAGTCAGAATAATATTCTGAAAATCATAGTAGCGCTCAATCTGCTTCTGGTGGGAACGGGATCGCTACTCTACACACGTCGATTAATTCTGAAGCTTGAAGATCGTGAAGAACAGTATGTCCAGCTTTTCGTGAAAGCGATGGAATATCTGTATAGCTCAAGCAGGGCTGATGTCGATAATGGCGATATCACTTTTGTAACAAGCGAAATATTACAGGCTAACAAGACAATTCCTGTTATTTACCTTGATCACAATGGCCAGATATCCAGCAAGTTAAACATAGATTTGCCGGAAGGGTTTGATAAGCTTCCTGCGGCCGAACAACAAGCCTTTTTACGGCAGCGCATTGCTGAAATGCGTAAAAACCATAAACCGATACCGGTTGTGATGCCAGATGGCCAGCGTGGGCTGGTATATTATGAGAACTCAAAAGTACTGCGCCAAATCAATTATATACCCTATGCGCTGATTGCCATTTTAACGGCGTTAGGGGTGTTGGCGTATCTATCGTTTAGCTCGTCGCGACGGGCGGAGCAGAACCGGGTTTGGGTGGGGCTGGCCAAAGAAACGGCTCACCAGTTGGGGACACCTATGTCGTCGTTGATGGCGTGGGTGGAGTACATGCGATCGGACCCCGATCAGTACGACGCTTCTATAACGGATGAGATCGAAAAAGACGTACAGCGACTGGAAACGATTACAGCCCGTTTCTCGAGTATTGGCTCCATTCCGACCTTGAAAGAAGAAAATCTGAATGAAGTGGTCAAGCAGTTTACCGATTACCTGTCGCGCCGAATCTCAACGAAGGTTAGTATGAGTTTTGCCAGTCAGATTCCGGCTAACCAGCAGGTGAAAATCAATAAGTTATTGTTTGAGTGGGTCATCGAAAATATTTGCAAGAATGCGGTCGATGCTATGAAAGGTGTGGGCGAATTGAGGCTTACTATTATCCCCTTACCTCACCAAGAGGTAGCTATCGATATTACCGACACCGGCAAGGGTATCTCAAAAGCTAATATGCAAAAGGTGTTTTCGCCGGGTTTCAGCACGAAAAAGCGGGGCTGGGGGCTTGGCCTTACCCTCGCCAAACGCATTGTAGAGGAGTACCATAACGGACAATTGTTCGTCAAACACTCAGAAGTAGGGAAAGGAACTACGTTCCGAATCGTGCTGAATACAGATTAGGGCTATAAACGGTTTAAACAACTCCAAACCGTTTATAGTAGATTTAAATTACTGCTGAATAAATGGCAGCGTTATCGTATCTGTTTCGATAACATTACTGGTATTAAGATCTCGGTCCCGTATCCTGATTTGAAATTTGGTTGGATACCGATAAATGACTGTTCCGTACTGAAAAGTTTGATTGAAATCCAGCGATCCTTCAATAGCCCCTTTAGGCTTGTTTTTCGCTAAGTCAGGGAATAGAAGAAAATTATTGATCTTTTGCTCATAGAGTACGTACTGTTTGTTAATTAAACGGAAGGTTTTAATTTCATAGTTTCCCCAGCCTCCATTTGAAATATAGCGAAGCGAGTCTGCTTTGGGTAGTGGGATGTCATTTCCCAGATTACCATCCCCATCTTTAAAACCAACGGTAAGCACAACCGAATCCCGTTTCGATTGGCCTACACCTTTACCGGCGGCAAGCGTGTACTTGAATATCCCTTTAAATTCAATCTCGGGCGTTGTTGAGTAGTTCGGTTCGGTGAAGCAGGCCGATAAGGTTATGGCTACTCCAAAAACGAGGAGGTATGTTTGAATTTGTTGCCGTCGCATACTGTTGTACTCGTTGTGCAATAAACGCTTATTTTACTTTGTCTTTTTCATTAACACTTTCGGCCAAAGCAGCTCCAATTCGAGAGTCGCTTAGGCAGCAGATTCTGGCAATCAGTTCGGCAACTCCGAATTCAGATGCATTCGAGTCGCTGGCATTGGCCGTATTTCGTTACCAGGCTGCTTACAATCCGGTATATCGGGCCTATTTAAGCTATCTCAACTGCCAGCCGGAACAAATCCATAATCTACGTCAGGTGCCGTTTATGCCGATTGGTTTTTTTAAGACCCAAACGGTTTTGACGGGCCTCGATTCAACTATATACACCAACTTCGATACTACGCTCACCTTTGCCAGTAGTGGTACTACGGCCGGAGCGGAGCAAACCAGTCGTCACCTAGTACCCGATTCGGCGCTTTATCAAACCATTAGTACCCGAATTTTCGAGCAGTTATATGGCCCTCTTCGCGACTTTCACATCCTGGCATTACTGCCGTCGTATCTTGAACGAAATAACTCCTCGCTTGTGTATATGGTTCAGCAATTTATGGCCCAAACTGGACACTTGCAACGAACAGGCCTACAAGCCGAGCCGAACGATTCGGGTTTTTATCTACACAACCACACCGAGCTTACCGAGCAACTGAAACGGCTTGTACAGCATGACGACGGAAAGACGATTTTATTGATCGGTGTAACATTCGGTCTGCTGGATTGGGCTGAGTCGGATTCTGACTTAACATCTTTAGGGCATTCGCCCAGGTTGATTGTGATGGAAACGGGCGGTATGAAAGGCCGTCGACGGGAGTTGCTTCGGGAAGAAGTGCATGAAATTTTAATGGAGAAGTTGGGTGTACAAACGATTCATTCGGAGTACGGCATGACCGAATTACTTTCGCAGGCGTATTCGATGGGGAATGGTATTTTTAAGGCTGGCCCGACCCTGCGAATAGTATTGAGAGACATCAACGATCCCTTTTGCCTATATCCTGACGATTATCCACGAACAGGCGGCATCAATGTGGTCGATCTGGCTAATCTGGACTCATGCTCGTTTATTGAAACCCAGGATTTGGGGCAATATGCAGGCGTAGACGGGGCCTTTCGGGTAATCGGTCGTTTCGATAATTCCGACGTGCGGGGGTGTAATTTAATGATTGACTGATTGAATTTTGACTGATTGAATGATAATCGTATACCTATTCAATCAGTCAAAATTCAATCAGTCAATCATTAAGCATATAACTTCACATCCTCAAGTGTGATGGTGTCACCACACATGATGACGAGCCGTTCGATGACGTTGCGTAACTCACGGACGTTACCTGTCCAGGGGAGCGATTGCAGATATGTCATCGCATCGGGTGTCAGCTCTTTGGGAGGGGCACCGTACTCGTTGCCAATGTCGTGCAGGAATTTGTCGGCCAGTAACGGAATATCAACTTTACGTTCTGCCAGGGGCGGTACATGAATCATGATGACGCTCAGGCGGTGGAATAAGTCTTCGCGGAAGTTGCCATTGACAATTTCCTGCCGAAGGTCTTTGTTCGTAGCCGCAATGACCCGAACGTTGACTTTAATTTCCTTGTCGCCCCCAACACGGGTAATTTTATTTTCCTGCAATGCCCGGAGCACTTTCGCCTGCGCCGACAGGCTCATATCACCAATCTCGTCGAGGAACAGTGTTCCGCCATCCGCCTGTTCAAACTTCCCAACACGCCTTGCCGAAGCACCGGTAAACGCTCCTTTTTCATGGCCGAACAATTCACTTTCAATGAGTTCGCTCGGGATAGCAGCGCAGTTAACCTCAACCAGTGGTTGATTGGCCCGGCTTCCCTTTTCATGAATTTGCTTGGCAACCATCTCCTTACCAGAGCCGTTGGCACCTGTTACCAGTACCCGCGCTTCGGTGGCCGCTACCCGGTTGATAGTATCCTTTACCTTTTTGATCGGTTCCGACTCCCCAACAATTTCGTTCAGTTTGTAGATCCGCTTTTTGAGGGTCTTGGTTTCCTGCACCAGTTTAGCCCGTTCGATGGCATTACGAACGGTAATGAGCAGGCGGTTCAAATCGGGTGGTTTAGTAATGAAATCAAAGGCTCCGCGCTTAGTGGCTTCAACAGCATTTTCAACATTGCCGAAGGCCGACACCATGACAACCTGGGTGCTTTTTTCAGCTTCGCTTACTTTGGCCAGCACTTCCAGACCATTCAACTTTGGCATTTTGATGTCGCATAAAGCTACATCATAACTGCCATTCAGAATCATGTCCAGTCCTTCTTCTCCGTCTTTCGCTTCGTCTACTTCGTAGCCTTCGTACTCTAAGATATCGCGTAGCGCTGCCCGAATCGGTTTTTCGTCATCCACGATAATCAGTTTGGCCATATAACTAGGGTAAGTTTAAACGATGGATTAGTATAGGCCCGAAAATAGGGGTTTTTATATCGGCATTTGATATACGCACGACTAAATTTGATAAAAACCCTTTCTTTTTTCATAAACCTGGTGCTAATTATATCCGTCGGTACAGTTATTAACGGGGAAGGGCTAAATGAACGGCCTCGGCTATATTGGTTCGTAAATCGATTGGGCGCATCCGAAAGGAGTAGGTATAGGGCTTTGTTGCCGGAAGCTGATACTCTGGATGCAGGCGGGGAGACCAGCTATCGTCGCCACCCAGACCCATTTGGGTCATGTCGACATTAACGACTGTCACGTTGCCGCGTTCCACCTCCTGGGCGTCGGGTTGCTTGGCTTTCAGAAGCGCATCGTCGGTGTAGTCGCGCACATTGACAGTCAGAAATGAGTTGGGTGTTGGGTCACTTATGATAAGCAAGCTCTGATTCAGGTCGTTGGTGAGCTGTGCCCAGCGAACATCCGTTTTGTTACCATTTTCCTGCGCCATCGTGTAGGGAAAAAACTGATCGGCCACTTTGCTGGTGTAATGACCTACTTTGGCAGCATCTTTTCGGTCGGCATAACTTTCGAATGGCCCACGGCCATACCAACTCAGCGTATTGAACGTAGCGGGCAATTGAAATTGCAGGCCCACGCGCGCGAGCGGAGGCAATGAGCCAGAAGGGGTATAGGTGGTGGTAACCTGCACATCACCGGTACCATAAACGATATACTCGGTTTGTTGGGTAATGCTACCTCCCTGGCCTTTCCATTCGTTGGTGCAGTTAATCCGAACCAGCTGTGGTCGGGTTTCAACCTTGAAATCGACTGGACGAAATTGGGCAGTATCCAGACCGGCTTTGCGCCACCGAGCTGCAAATGACTGACTGCCTCCGCCTTCATCATTATCGGTCGGTACACGCCAAAAACTCGGTTTAAGGCCTTTATCGAGTAGATTCTTGCCTTTGTAAAACCATTGCTGAAGGGCCCCTGTCGTTTTATCGAATACGATAGCAAAATCTTTACCCCGAACAGTGGCTATAGTAGGAGTTTGGGCCAGTTTTACGGCTGGAATACGATTCATGCCGATCACAGGAACCGTAGGCGACTCCATTTTAATAGGAAACTGACCCGATGCAACCTCGTGGTTGGCTGGCGACCAACTGGTGGCCTGTTTCTGTCGGATACTCACATTCAGGAAGTACTCACCAGCCTGGGCAGCCTGTTCGGCCATGGCAGATGCCGACGGCCGGGCGTTTCCGTCGATCATGCGCGAATCGGTAAGCGCATTCAGCCGGACAGGTAAAGTTAAAACCTGTGTTTGCCCAGGTTTTGCGACCAGATTTGTTTCAGCTCCGCGTTGTACGACATCGCCATTTCGAAGAAGTTCCCACTCTAGTCGAAACGGTTCGAGTGACTGAAAGCCGTAGGTATTCCGAACGTTGATTTTAACGGGCTGACCAGCCGCCAGTGGCGTTGGGGTTGCAAGCTTAACGTATTGGTAAACTAACTTTACTTCATTGGTTTCGGGTTGTGGTATACGGTCGGGATTCACCAGGCCGTCGCAGGCGTTTGCTCCGTCGATGTAGTTGATATGATCGGTGAATTCTTTACCCGCCTTATTTTTAATCCGAAGCCCCTGATCCACCCAGTCCCAGATAAAAGCACCTTGCAGACGTGGGTATTTGTCGATGGCTGCCCAATAGTCTTTCAAATTACCAACGCTGTTGCCCATAGCATGAGCATATTCGCAAACGATGACGGGACGAGACGGGTCTTTTTCCATTAGTTTTACCATGTCGTCGACGGAAGGGTACATCGTCGAAATGATGTCGAAGCTGGTGAGTGAGGTATTGGTATAGGGCTGACGACCTTCATAGTGGATAGGGCGTGTGGGGTCGACCAGTTTCATGATATCAGCCATGTCCTTGAAGTTTTGTCCCATACCTGTTTCGTTGCCCAATGACCAGATCACAATGCAGGGATGGTTTTTGTCGCGTTCGACCATAGCCCGTCCTCTGGCTACGAAAGCATCCCGCCATTCGGGTTTTGCGGCTGGCGTTTGCCCTTTGCCCCATAAATCATGGCTTTCAATATTCGCTTCGTCAATCACATACAAGCCATATTCGTCGCAAAGGTCGTACCAGTCGGTAACGTTGGGGTAATGAGACGTTCGTACAGCGTTGATATTCAGTTGCTTCATTAGTGTGATGTCCCGGATCATGGATTCCCGGCTGATTACCCGCCCCGTATTGGGATCAAATTCGTGTCGGTTCACACCTTTGTAGGTTACAGGCTTACCATTGAGCAGCAACTGCCCGTCGGTTAAGGTCATTTCCCGAAATCCAACTCGCTGGCTAACCACCTCTGTAGGTTGACCGTCTGTCCCGATAAGCTGTATGGTAAGAGTATACAATGAGGGCGATTCGGCGTTCCACAAAGCCGGAGCTTTGATCGACTTTGCCAAGCGGAAAAGCCGTTCCTGCCCGGTATCGGTTGCGTTTTCGGAGTTGATCGTTTCGGTGAAAACGGGTGCTTTTTTTGGATCGTACAGAGTAACTCGCAAACGGTAAGGCGCTTGCGCAGCTAAACCCGATAAATTCCGAACCGACGCGTTAATTTTAAGTACGGCGTCACGATACTGATCATCCAGATCGGTCACCACAGCTAGATCACGAAGGTAGGTTTTGGGGGTTGATACCAGGAATACATCCCGGAAAATTCCAGAAAGCCGCCAGAAATCCTGATCTTCCAGGTAGCTTCCATCCGACCAGTTAATAACTTCAACGGCCAGCAGGTTTTCGCCGGCTTTTAGTTTATCAGAAATCAGAAACTCGGCTGGTGTCATACCATCTTCGTGATAGCCCACGGGCTGCCCATTCAGATACACCCGACAGGTCGACTGTACCCCCGCGAAATGCAGAAATATAGCTCGGTCCTGAAAATTGGCTGGAGCCGTGAACCGGAGTCGATATAGCCCAACAGCGTTTGTATCGGCTGTGATGTGCGGAGGATTGGGCGGAAAGGGGTGTTTGATATTGGTGAAGATAGGTCGGTCGTAAGCACGTCCTTCGCGTGCGCCAACAACCTGCCAGTTTGACGGGACAGGCAGATTATCCCAGGCTTGATCGCTGGTAGTAGGTGAATAGAAATTAGCAGGTATCAGGTTGGGATGTTTCACCCATCGAAATTTCCAGGTTCCGTTCAGCAGCGTAATATTTGGAGAGCTTCGCCAGTTGGTTGCGTTAAGTACCTGCTGTTCGGAAGCAAATGGGATCAACGTTGCGTGAGGTTTCTCGGTTTGCTGGCTGAACACTTGTGGGTCTTCCCAGTCGGGGAGAGTTTGAGACTGGGCCGTATATACTAATAAAGTTGTTAAAAAGAGGAAAGAGATTAAGCGTTTGGACATCGTGAACACGTTTAATGGATGACACAAGCGAAGAGGTCGGCCTGGATACAATTGACAAAGAAACGGTCAATTTATAGCTGTACGGCGACGACTGGAAAAATTCGCATAAATTTAACCTCCTTTCATCGCCTTTTACACTAATGCCAATCCGTAGTTTTATACTCTGTGCTGTTCTGGCTTTTTTAACGCTTACAACGCTGGCTCAATCACGTCGACGGGCGCAGTTGACAACCGCACAAACGACCGGGCCCGTCCCTGTTTTACCGGCACCGCAGGCTCGATTGCTGGAAAGTATGCGCTTTAATAGTTCACTATTGAATCAGGCCGTCAAGTTCTCCATTTATCTGCCTCCTGATTATTATACCTCGAACCGACGATATCCGGTTCTGTACCTGTTGCATGGATATGGCGATGATGAAACCGGCTGGATTCAGTTTGGCGAAGCAGATCGAATAGCTGACGAAGGACTTAAGGCCGGTGATTATCCTCCGATGATTATTGTGATGCCGAATGCGGGAGCAACCTTCTATGTGAATGATTACCAGAATAAGGTTCGCTACGAAGATATGTTTGTGCAGGAACTGATTCCCCATATCGACTCGATGTTCCGAACACGTACCCAGCAGGAATTTCGGGCGGTAGCTGGCCTGTCGATGGGAGGCTTTGGGGCATTGATGCTGGCCATGCACCATCCCGATTTATTTGTTGCCTGCGCGGCCCTGAGCGCGGGCGTTCGTACCGACGAAGCTTTTGCCAGTATTCCCGACGAACGGTACAATACTGTTTTTGCCCCCGTGTTTAGTGGACCCGTAAAAGGGGAGGAGCGACTCACACTGACCTGGAAACGAAACAGCCCGATTACGTTGGCGCGTTCGGCCCCTGAAGCTGACCTCAATAAAGTGCGCTGGTATATCGATTGCGGAGATGACGATGCCCTAACCATTGGCAATGCCATGTTGCATCTGGCGTTGCTGGAGCGAAAAATTCCGCACGAATACCGAGCCCGCGATGGAGCGCATACCTGGTTGTACTGGCGAACCGGCCTGCCCGATGCCCTGAAATTTATTGGAGAGAGCTTTCGTCGTTAATAGCAGAACCGCTCCGGCGGCCGCCGGAGCGGTTCTGCTATTAACGTTTCTGGAAAGGTATAACCGCTTCAGTTTGATCCCAGGCCAGAATCATATCGGTGCCATTCGCTGATGGGGAGAAACTAATGTAGAACTGCTCGGCCATTGGGCTATGTTTACGGGAGATGATCGGTACGCGTAGAACGTCTTTGGTTTGATCATAATTAGTACCCCACTGACCGGTTTCACTGTTGAAAATGGCAATCCAGCCATCCTGCGACGGAATTGTCCAGAGGGAATATTCACCTTTATCGAGGGGCTGCCCGGCCGCAATGACATTCTGATCGAACTCGATTACAGTTGCTTCATTGGCTCCCGTACGCCATACTTTTCCATAAGGTACCAGACCCCCGAAAATTTTACGCCCTTTTTTATAAGGCTGGCAATAATCCACCTTGATTTTCAGCCCTCCTTGATTCACCTCTGCAATCGCTTCAGGACTAGCCGATTTTGTCCAGCTACGTAACGAAAAAAGGCCCACCAGAACAACGGCGGCAATAATGCCAAGAATAATCAGGATACGCTTCATGAGTAGTTTTAGGTTTTGATTTTCAGATTGCTAAGGTAGAAAGATTTTGTAACTTTCGGGCTTTATTCGTTGCTCTCGCTTCATGTCTGATACCCGTAACTACCGACTTGTTTACCCCGACTCCCGTAAAAACGAAATTGAGCCTTCGGGCGGCTACGCAGAAGTGCATATTACACACGCTTCACATGAGACTGAAAACAATATTGAAACCGCAATTGTGCTGGCAAAGTTAGGCTATCAGGTACGACTGTTGGCTATTGATGATAGACAAGGCAATAAAAATCCAGATGCTTATTTGCTTAAAGAACAGATTTTGATTGAATTTAAGCACAACCAACGCCCTACAGCATCAGCAATTGATAATGAAATTAGAGATGCTCGTCGTCAGCCGATTATATTTTAATTCACATAAAGAGTTCAATTGAGAAGAGCAAGTTAATAGGAGCAATCAAAAGCAGGCTTAAGAGATCAAGTTCTCAATCGACAAAAGAATTATGGATAATCTGGAAAGGTGAATTGGTTCGGCTAAAGCGAAAAGAGATTTTTGATGGGACAATCAGTCGTAAAATACAATGAGGTAATGCTATCCGGCCGGTCGCATTACCTCAAGGAAGGGTCGAGGCTCTCACCCCAACCGTTACAAAAGCAATCAATTGTTTTCATTTTCGCAAAGAATTATTACAACTACGAAAGCAATTGATTTGATTATCAGGCTGTTTTTTGTTTCAGTTTATCGCGTAACTGGAACAGTTCGTCGCGTAGACGGGCGGCTTCAAGGAAGTCGAGGTCTTTGGCGGCCCGCTCCATTTTTGACTGCGTTTCGGTAATCATTTTTTCTAGGTCGCCCTTACCCATGTACTGTACGATGGGGTCGGCGGCAATCCTAATTTCTTCGGGTTCCACATAGAAATGCTTGACCTTCGAGTCGGCAACTTTGGTTTGGCCCATAATCGCTTCCCGTGATTTCAGTACGGTAGTCGGCACAATGTTATTGTCGGCGTTATACTCCATCTGTATAGCCCGGCGACGGTTGGTTTCGTCAATAGCTTTCTGCATAGAGCCAGTGATGGTATCAGCATACATAATCACCTTGCCATTCGCATTTCGGGCGGCACGACCGATGGTTTGAATCAGTGATCGGATGTCGCGGAGGAAGCCTTCTTTATCAGCATCCATAATCGCTACCAGCGAAACTTCGGGTAAGTCGAGACCTTCCCGAAGGAGATTTACCCCAACCAGTACATCGAAGTTGCCTAGTCGTAAATCCCGCAGAATTTCGACTCGGTCCAGCGTCTTTACTTCGGAGTGGATATACCGGGTTTTGATACCAACACGGTCCAGATATTTCGTCAGTTCTTCGGCCATTCGTTTCGTTAACGTCGTTACCAGAACGCGCTCATTTCGTTTGACCCGACTATCAATGGATTCGAGCAGGTCGTCGATTTGATTCAGGCTTGGACGAACTTCGATTTCGGGGTCGAGCAGGCCGGTTGGGCGGATAAGTTGTTCAACCACAACACCTTCGCTCCGACGTAGTTCGTAATCAGATGGCGTAGCCGATACAAAAATAGTCTGTCCCGACAAGTCCTCGAATTCCTGAAACGTTAGCGGGCGATTATCCAGTGCCGATGGAAGTCGAAAACCGTAATCGACCAGAGCGGTTTTACGGGAGCGGTCGCCACCCCACATGGCCCGAATCTGCGGAATCGTTACGTGACTTTCGTCGATAACCATCAGGTAATCATCCGGGAAATAGTCGAGCAGGCAGAACGGGCGCTGGCCGGGTTTTCGTCGGTCGAAATAGCGCGAATAGTTTTCGATACCGGAGCAATAGCCAAGTTCGCGCATCATTTCCAGGTCGAACTCGGTTCGCTCACGAATTCGGGTAGCTTCCTGTTCCCGAAAATCCGATTCGAAGTAGCGAATCTGAGCAACCAGATCGTCCTGAATTTCGTGGATTGCTCCTTTCAATGTATCGCCACTCGTTACGAACAGATTGGCCGGGAAGATGGTCACCATACTCTCCGAAGAAAGCTTTTTACCTGTCGATGGGTCGATCCGCTGAATCGTTTCGATCTCGTCGCCGAAGAAAATTACCCGATAGGCAAAATCGGCATAGGCTACGTACAGATCGACCGTATCGCCTTTGACCCGGAAATTTCCCCGTTGAAATTCGGCTTCGGTTCGGCTGTAGAGGATACTAACCAACTGATGCAGAAACTGATTGCGGCTCATCCGTTCGCCAACGCCAATCCGAACCACGTTGTTTTTAAATTCCTCCGGGTTGCCCATACCATAAATGCAGGACACCGAGGCTACCACAATCACATCGCGCCGACCGCTCATCAGGGCTGACGTAGCCGCTAATCGAAGCTTATCGATTTCTTCATTGATTGCCAGATCTTTCTCGATGTACGTGTTTGTGGTGGCTATATAGGCTTCGGGCTGGTAGTAGTCGTAATACGAGATGAAATACTCGACCGCATTTTCAGGGAAAAACTGCTTGAATTCGCCGTATAGCTGGGCCGCCAGGGTTTTATTGTGGCTCAGAACGAGCGTTGGCCGATTGGTTTGGGCAATAACATTGGCTATGGAAAAGGTCTTACCAGATCCAGTGACCCCAAGCAAAACCTGAGAGGGTTCGCCCTCATTGATGCCTTTGACAAGTTGACTGATCGCCTTGGGCTGATCGCCGGTAGGCTGGAATTCTGAGGTTAATTTAAAGCTCATCAGCGTCGTTTAGAATCTGGCTAATTTACGAAGATTTTGCCCCTTTTCCAAGGCGAATTTGAAACAAACGCTGGCTATGATGGAGCAATAGGTGCGTGTAAACGCAACGCTTTTCAACGAGATTAGTTACTGAAAATTTTCAGATTGGTCAATTGATTGTTGATCAACTATATTGCCAGCTCATTCAGCCCATTCGTATGGAAAACAACTACAACGATGTAGAAACGGTACCTTATATGAAAAGCCAGCCCGTCTGGGCCTTTTGTCTGCTATCCTTTTTTACGTTTGGCATCTACACAATCTATTGGTTTTACAAAAACTGGGCTTTTTTCAGAGATGTATATAATTGGGATATCTATCCATTCTGGCGAGCCATTTTCAATATATTTTTCGTACATACTTTATTAGAACACATAAATGATGTGGCTGTCGAAAAAGGGCATCCGGGGATTAGCAGTAATGGATACGCTACTGGGTTTGTTATACTGGCAGTAGCCCAACGGATGCTGGACAGGGTATCGCCAGACAGTCTGGCGTTGATGGCGCTATTCGTACCTCCTTTTCTTTTTTTAGTTCCGAGTGTAAAACAGCTCAACTACATTTATCGACAGGCCTATCCAAATAAGTATAACCCTGCATTGAGTCCGGGTGAATTTCTCATAGTAATAGTAGGAGGAATCGTTATGGTACTGGCAGTTGCTGGCCTTTTAATGGGAGAGGAGCCATCGTAACTGTTATCGGCTAGTTGTATTTATGGAAGCATTTTCACCCGAAACCATTCAACTTTCACCTGACGAATCAATTATCATTCGTCTATTGGATTCAACGGATGCGCCTAAACTGACGACCTATTTTAAGGGATTATCGGCTGAAACCCGAAGTTACTTTGCCCCTCATTCGTTTGTGGAGGAAACGGTACGGCATATTTGCCGTACGTTGAATCCGGCCGAAATCGTGCGTCTGATTGCGACATCGGCTGATAACCAGACAATCATTGCCTACGTTTTGTTATTGTCGGGTGCTACACCTTCCGATGCGGTCCGCTATCAGGCGTTGGGAATACCTATTAACGTCGAAACCGATTTTTCGATAGCTCCTTCCATCGCTGATGCGTATCAGAGCCGTGGTTTGGGTAATCACCTCATGAAAAAGGCCCTGACAATAGCCAGGGCCATGCATAAAGAACGGATTGTTCTGTGGGGTGGGGTACAGGCCCGAAATATCCGTGCCCATCGGTATTACCAGAAATATGGGTTTATCGAGGTAGGGCAGTTCGAGAATGACGTACTCAACTTCGATATGTGCCTGACGCTTTCAGAAATGAATAATGGTTAATGGATGATTCCTGCCGATTAGATTATTGTACATTATCCATTGCTCATTCTTTAGTTGTTCAGCCGGGTAAAACCACCATCTAGTGGGTAGTCGCAGCCAGTAATGAAACCCGCTTCGTCGGAACAGAGGTAAAGAGCCAGTGCTCCCACTTCTTCGGGTTCGGCCATACGGCCGATAGGCTGCGTTTTCGAGAGCTTTTCAAACATTTCGGCTTCGCGACCGGGATACGTTCGGGCGATGAAGCCATCCACAAATGGGGTATGAACCCGTGCAGGCGATATGCAGTTGCAGCGGATATTGTCTTTCAGGTAATCTTTAGCCACCGACAGGGTCATGGTCAGTACCGCTCCTTTGCTCATTGAATACGCAAATCGGTCAGGAATCCCAATGGTAGCCGCTATAGAAGCCATGTTAAGCACCACGCCCCCTCCGGCTTTTTTCATGTGTGGGATGGTCGCAAAAAGGCAGTTGTAAACCCCTTTGGTGTTGATCCGAAAAATGCGGTCAAAATCGGCTTCGGTTGTAGTTTCGACAGTGCCGATGTGTGATACCCCTGCGTTGTTCACTAGAATATGAATAGGCCCCTGTTCGGCAATCTGATTGATTACTTCGACCGTCTGGCTTTGATTCGAGACATCAATGGCATGACTGGTGACCAACCCGCCATCCTGACGAATTTCGGAAGCTGCCTGTTCAGCCTGATCGGCGTTGAGGTCAAGAATATGGACAGATGCACCTGCCTGCGCAAATGTTTTCGAGATGGCCAGCCCAATGCCACTGGCTCCCCCTGTGATGAGGGCGGTTTTGTTTTGGAGAGAAAACATAGTTGAATGATCGAATGATAGAGTGATTGAATGATTGAATAGCTTCTCGCGTCAGCTATTCAATCATTCAATCACTCTATCACTCAAAATTAAAGTGAAACCCCCCGCTTCCAGGGAATGAAATCATCTTGCCCCAGTCGTTCGGCCTGGGTTGTTTCTTCGCCCGATGCGAGCCGGATGATGTATTCCAGCATAGCGTCGGCATTCTGCTCAATGGTTTGTTCGCCATCGATGATTGGCCCACTGTCGAAGTCAATTACATCAGGCATCCGGTTTTTAAGAGTCGTATTGGTTGATACTTTTACCACCGGGCAAATTGGGTTACCTGTTGGCGTGCCCAGTCCGGTCGTAAAGACGATAACGTTGGTGCCCGAACCGGCCATCCCCGTTGTGGCTTCCACATCGTTGCCGGGGGTGCAAAGCAGATTCAGCCCCGACTTAGTAGCGGGTTCGGCATAGTCGAGTACATCGGCTACGCGCGAAGTCCCTCCTTTCTTGGCGGCTCCTGCCGATTTAATGGCATCGGTAATGAGTCCGTCTTTGATATTCCCCGGTGAGGGGTTCATGTCGAAACCAGAACCTACCGCTTCAGCCTGGGCCGAATAGGTACTCATCAGGTCGATGAATTTCTGAGCTTTTGTCGTATCGTCGGTACGATTAATAAGCTCCTGCTCCACACCGTTCAGTTCAGGAAATTCGGCCAGTACGGTTTTTCCACCCAGCGTTACCACAATATCGGACAGTTGCCCTAATGCCGGATTGGCTGATATACCCGAAAAACCATCCGAACCACCGCATTTCAGGCCAATGGTCAACTTGCTAAGTGGCGCGGGCTGACGCTCAATCTTGTTGACTTCGATCAGCCCCAGGAACGTCTCTTTAATGGCCTGTGACATCAGCGTGTATTCGGTGCCAGCCTGTTGTTCGAACAGGAGCAGTGGTTTGTCGAACTTCGGATTTTGCCGTTTTATTTCCGCCGAAATTATGTCGACCTGTAAATGCTGACAGCCCAGACTTAGGACGGTTGCTCCGGCCACGTTCGGGTTGTTGATAAAGCCGGCCAGGAGCGAGCCCAGGTAAGCGGAATCCTGACGCGTACCGCCACAGCCCATTTCGTGCGTCAGAAATTTGATACCATCGACGTTTTTAAACGGTCGTTTAGCCACTTGCTGGTGCACATAAGCGGGCTCAACGAAGGGCTGCATTTTTTTGACAACATCCAGTTCGCCCGCTTTATAGAGACTGATTAATTCATGGACCTGCTCCCGATAGATTTCGGGTTGTGCATAGCCCAACTCACGCTCAAATGCATCTTTCAGGATAAGCACATTACGGTTTTCACAAAATACGAGTGGCACCACGAGCCAGTAGTTACGCGTACCTACGCTACCGTCGGCCCGGTGGTAACCCATAAATGTACGGTTCTGCCAGGACGACACATCGGGCGGTTGCCATGAATAAGGTTGTTTTTTATCGAGACCGTACCGGTCAGCATCGTGCTTCAAATTGAAGGTCGTGATCGGTTCGCCCCGTCGGATGGGTTGGGTGGCTTTGCCAACCAGCACACCATACATTGTAATCGGGTCGCCGGGTTGCCGTTCTTCCGTCACAAATTTGTGTTTTGCCCCAACGGCATAGGGTAGCTCATAAATCTCGTTGTCAAACTCAATTTGTTCGCCAGCGGATAGGTTGCGGAGGGCAACAATGACATTATCGGCAGGGTGAACTTTTAATACTCGGGCAGCCATTTAGCAATCTGGTTTAAACGTATTGTCGAGAGTGGCCAGATCTGGCACTCCCGGCAGCTTAATAAAGAGACGTATTGGCCCGAAATATACCACCTCTCAAAAAACTTTACTCTATGCTGTTGCGAATATGAATGCCAATGCGGAGTTTGGTCGAAGAATTCCTTACCCTTTCCTATGCCCCAACTTACGCCCGACAAACAGGCTGGCTTTTTGGCTGGCCGATTGATGTCTATGGATGCCTATCGAGGTTTTGTAATGACCTTGATGGCAGCCGAAATTTTAAAGTTCCATCATCTTCATGACACTTTTCCTGATAGTACCTTCTGGTCATTTCTGACCTTTCACCAAAGCCATGTGGCCTGGGCTGGTTGTTCATTGCATGATATGATTCAGCCGTCGTTTTCGTTTTTGGTGGGTGTTGCGCTTCCGTATTCAATTGCCAGTCGGGTCAAGCAGGGCGAATCGTTTGGCGTTCAGTTCGGGCATGCGGTCCGGCGTTCGCTGATTTTGATTTTGCTGGGTATCTTTCTTCGTTCCACCCATGCTGATCAGACGTATTTTACATTTGAAGATACCCTTACCCAAATTGGTCTTGGCTATCCGTTTTTGTTTTTACTGGGGAATACCACAGCCCGAACCGGCTGGATTGCTTTTGGCGCTATTCTGATCGGCTATTGGCTGGCGTTTGTATTGTATCCGTCGCCCGTAGGTTTAGACTATACAACTGTTGGCGTTCCGGCAGACTGGTCAAATCATTACACGGGATTGATGGCGCATTTTAATAAGAATAGTAATCTGGCCTGGGCATTCGATAAGTGGTTCCTGAATTTGTTTCCCCGAGAAAAGCCATTTCTCTTCAACGGGGGCGGGTATGCAACACTTAGCTTTATTCCTACGCTTGGTACTATGTTGCTTGGCTTACAGGCCGGGCGCTGGTTACGGTCCGGTCTGACAAATCGGGAAATATTAAAGCGGTTGGCTATTGCTGGCGCTGTAAGCCTCGTGTCTGGATTACTACTCCAGTGGGCGGGTATCTGCCCGATTGTAAAACGAATCTGGACCCCCGCCTGGGTGTTGTTCAGTGGGGGTTTATGCTTTTGGTTTCTGGCGGCTTTTTATGGAATCATTGACGTAAAAGGCTGGCGAAAGTGGGCTTTCCCGCTAGTCGTTGTCGGAATGAATTCCATTGCGATCTACTGTTTGGTCGAATTAATCAGTCATTTTATCGTCACGTCTTTATATACTCATCTGGGGCATCGATTATTCCAGGTGTTTGGTGAACCCTATGAACAATTGCTTGTTGGACTGGCCACGCTGGGGATTTTTTACCTGATTCTCCGATGGATGTACAATCGGAAATTATTTATCCGTATTTGATCACTCCTCACTTATCTTATTTATGCTTACTGCCAACATCCTGAACCTGTTCGACCAAACGATTTTCTACGGTACGATCACCTTTGAGAATAATCGCATTCGTGAAATTAATAAACTTGGTCCTGAGCGTTCGGATGCTCCTTATGTATTGCCTGGTTTCGTCGATGCTCATGTGCATGTCGAGAGTTCGTTGCTTACCCCACCACAATTTGCCCGGCTGGCGGTTGTGCATGGTACTGTAGCTACGGTTTCGGACCCTCACGAGATTGGCAATGTGCTGGGTGTGGCTGGGGTACAGTATATGATTGAAGAAGCCCGGCGGGTGCCTTTTAAGTTTATGTTTGGTGCTCCTTCCTGTGTTCCGGCCACTACGTTCGAAACCGCAGGGGCCACTATTGGGGTCAAGGATGTTCGCAACTTATTGGCGTTGAAAGAAATCGGTTATCTGGCCGAAATGATGAACTTTCCGGGTGTGCTGCATCGGGACCCCGAGGTAATGGCAAAAATTGCGCTAGCCCAGGCGTTCAACAAGCCTGTAGATGGACATGCGCCCGGTTTGATGGGCGATGAGGCTCAACAGTACATTGATGCAGGAATTACGACCGACCACGAATGCTTTACATACGAAGAGGGCCTGGATAAAGCAAAGCGGGGTATGTATATCCTGATTCGGGAGGGAAGTGCGGCTCGAAACTTCGACGCGCTAATACCGCTTCTGGCTCAGTTTCCCGAACGGATTATGTTCTGCTCCGACGATAAACACCCAGATACACTGGCCGTAGGGCACATTAATCAGCTGGTTCTGCGGGCGTTGGCAAAAGGTCATTCAATCTGGAACGTGCTACGGGCTGCCTGCCTGAACCCGGTATTGCATTATCGGTTGTCTGTTGGCTTACTACGCGAGGGCGATCCGGCTGATTATATTGTGGTGGATAATCTGCACTCTTTTCATGTGCTAAAAACTGTCATTAATGGCGAAGTTGTTGCTGAAAATGGGCAGTCGAACATTCCGGATTTGCGCAGTGAGCACGTCAATCAATTTAACTGCTTACCTAAAAAGCCAGATGAGTTTGTAGTGGCCTCACTTCGACAACAGGAGAGAGGAAGAGAATTGGAGACGGAACGTCTCCCCAATCCTATGGTAGGAGAGAGGCCGGAGAGGGGGGTAATACGTGTGATTGAGGCTCTTGATGGCCAGCTAATTACGAATGAACTTCATTTGTTCCCTAAACTGGATAGAGACCAGATTGTATCGGATGTAGAGCGTGACGTGTTAAAATTAGTGGTCGTTAATCGGTATCAGGATGCGCCACCATCTATTGCGTTCATTAAAAACTTTGGGTTGAAGCATGGAGCCATTGCTTCGTCCGTGGGGCATGATTCGCATAATATTACGGCCATCGGCTGTGATGACGAGAGCATTTGTAAAGCTGTCAATCTGGTTATTGAGGCTAAAGGTGGTTTGTCGGCGGTGAGTAATTGGCTGGCTATTGATCGTAAAAATGACGAGGAATTATTGCTACCATTGCCTGTAGCTGGGTTGATGACCGACTCCGATGGGTATGCTGTAGCCAATCAGTACACGTTGTTAGACCAATATGCCAAGCAGGAATTAGGTAGTACACTTGCTGCGCCGTTTATGACTTTATCATTTATGGCACTTTTAGTTATCCCTAATTTAAAATTGAGTAATAAAGGGTTATTTGATGGAAGAAATTTCTCTTTTGTGTCACTAGAAACTGAAAATCAGGGATTATAAAAAATTTTTACAAGTATTTTTTTAATTCTATTTTTTATGGGTAAGTTTACACACCTCAAGGCTATTCCTAACCTTTATTCCCTCTATCATGGCCCGCTCTCGTACCCAAAATGGCCCCGACGACGAAACCTTATGGAATCTGTTTCGCGGTGGTGATGAAAACGCGTTTGCCCGATTATACCAAAATTATGTTCAAACCCTCTACCATTACTGCGTCCATTTTGCCACCGACCGGGCGTTAATTAAAGATTGCATCCACGATTTGTTTGTTGAACTCTGGAAGCACCGCAGCACCATCGGCCCAACCACATCGGTACGGTTCTATCTGATGGCTTCCATCAAGCGCAAACTGGTTCGTCACCTCACCGCCGAACAAAAATTAGTAAGTCAGGATGATATGATTAACGGACGCCGTGTGGGCGATACGCTGCCCGGTTCCGACCCCTCTTACGAGAATATGCTGATCAACCACGAAGAAGATATGTTTATCAACGATTGCCTGCATCAGGCACTTGAAAAACTTCCTCGTCGTCAGCGCGAAGCCGTTCATCTGCGGTATTTTCAGAATATGAGCAACGAAGAAATTTCGGCGCTCATGCAAATCAATATACAGTCTGTTTATAATTTAATTTTTGGTGCCATGAGCAACCTCAAGCGGTATGTCACGCTTGAAAATGTGTCGCTCTGACGCTGACTATTCCCAAACTCTTTCCTAAACCCCGATAACCGAAACCTGGTTGTCGGGGTTTGTTTTGTTAGTGCGTAGCGTGGATTTTAAGTATCTTCGTTAAATGAATACAGACTCAACCCCTTTACCTGAGCGAGTACGTCCACGTACACTTGACGATGTAATTGGTCAGCGAAAACTAATTGGCCCCTCGGGCGCATTACGTCGGGCTATTAACGCTGGCCGGTTACCTTCCATGATTTTGTGGGGACCACCAGGCGTTGGAAAAACGACACTGGCTTTACTACTGGCCGAAGCGGTTAAACGACCGTTTATTGCCCTAAGTGCCATTAATTCAGGCGTTAAAGAAATCCGCGATGTGCTGGGCCGACCTAGTGGGATGTTTCCGCCTGTTGTGTTTATCGACGAAATTCATCGATTCAACAAAAGCCAGCAGGATGCTTTACTGGGGGCTGTCGAAAAAGGGCAAATTACTCTTATTGGAGCCACTACCGAAAACCCCTCCTTTGAAGTGAACAGCGCTTTACTTTCGCGTTGTCAGGTTTATATTCTGGAAGCTCTTAGCCGCGATGAACTCATTCAGGTCGTGGATCGGGCCATTGAGCAGGATATCTTTTTGCAATCGAAACAGATTCAGGTTGAGTCATACGACGCCTTGTTGCGTCTGTCGGGTGGGGATGGGCGTAAACTCCTGAATTTGCTTGAACTGGTTGCTTCAGCACATGTTTCTTATGACCCATTAATCATTACGGATGAAGGTGTAACGACTGTAGCCCAGCAGAACATTGCCCGGTACGACAAATCGGGTGAGCAGCATTATGATATTATTTCGGCGTTCATAAAATCGTTGCGGGGGTCCGATCCTAATGCAGCCTTATACTGGATGGCTCGGATGATTGTGGCCGGTGAAGATCCTGTTTTTATTGCCCGTCGGATGTTGATTATGGCATCGGAAGATATTGGGAATGCGAATCCAACGGCTATGATTATGGCTTCCGAAGCGGTTCAGGCTATTCGCGCTATCGGCATGCCTGAAGGACGAATCATACTGTCGCAGGTGGCGGTGTATCTGGCTACGTCGCCTAAAAGTAATGCCAGCTATGTGGCCATTGACGATGCCATTGCCCTGGCGGAACAAACGGCTCATCTGCCTGTCCCATTACAGTTGCGTAATGCCCCAACAAAACTGATGAAGCAGATTGGTTACGGGAAAGAGTACCAGTACGCACACGCCTATGAAGGTAATTTTGTCCCATTAAACTTCCTGCCGGATGAACTCAAAGGCCATAAGCTATACGAACCTGGCCAGAACGCCCGCGAAGCCGAGATTCGCCGGAGCCTGCAAAAATGGTGGGGAGACTGGTATGGCTATTAAATCCTATCAACTGAAACAGCCAATGAACATCAATTTCATTGGCTGTTTCAGTTGGTAAAGTCGGTTTACTACCTATTTCTTTTTAGGAGGTATTGCCGTCTTTGGGGTTGCTGGCGCCGGAGTATTCGCTGGTTTGTCGGTGTTTTGACCAGGGGTAATTCCCATTTTTTTGAGGACCAGATCGGTAATGTTCAGTTCTTCAGCGGCATAGAGTACATCTGAATTAGATGTTACATTGATGATATAATGGTAGCCATTCTGTAAAGCGACCGTGTCAATCGCTTGCTGAATTTTGGTCAGAATAGGCTTCATCAATTGCCCATATTTGGCTTGTAAAGATTCTTGGGCTGTTTGGCTAAACTGCTGAATTCGGGTCTGGAGTGTTTGCAGTTCGGTTTCCCGATCTTTTCGAATGACATCGGTCATCTGAGCAACACCCGACTGATAGGCCGAATATTTGGTCTGAAATTCGGTTTGCATCCGCTTTAGCTCATTCTCGGCCTGGGCTTGCTGAATATTCAACTGGTTGGTAACTTCTTTAGCCTCGGGCGATTGCGATACAACATAGTCAATACGCGTAAAGCCGACTTTTAACGCCTGAGCCTGAGCACCTAAACTTGTTAGCATTAGCAGGCCAAAAAGGATTTGAACTAGCGTTGATTTTGGTTTAATCATAGGAGGAGTTTGGTACAAGTATAGGGTTTACTGCTGCAATTGTAATCAGGTAGTAGCTTACCAGCGAACCTGACCGTCACCCACAACAATCCATTTTTCGGTGACTAATTTTTCCAGGGCAAATGGGCCACGGGCATGAAGTTTCTGCGTCGAAATACCGATCTCAGCCCCTAGTCCAAAAACACCACCATCCGTAAAGCGAGTGGAAGCATTGGCATATACCGCAGCTGCATCGACCTCGCGCAGAAACTGGTCAATCAGCGCCTGGTTTTGCGACAGAATAGCCTCCGAGTGCCGCGACGAGTACGCTTGTATATGGGAGAGAGCTTCGTCCAGACCATTTACAACTTTAACGGCGCATTTATAATCCAGAAACTCACGGCCAAAATCTTCGGGCTGGGCATGTTGCAGATTCGTATACCCTGCTTTCTCGAAAATAGCGTAGGCCGTATCATCCGCAAATACTTCAACGTTCCATTTGTTGAAATCGTCTGTCAGCATTGGCAGAAAACGCTCGGCAATTTGTTCATCAACCAGCACACAGTCGAGCGAATTGCAGACCGATGGCCGCGAAACACGAGCATTTACAACAATAGCTACCGCTTTATCGAGATCGGCGGTGGTTTCGACGTAGGCATGGCAGACACCAGCTCCCGTTTCGATAGTAGGAACCAGCGAATTTTTTCGAACAAATTGAATCAGCGAATCCGATCCGCGCGGAATGATGATGTCTACATATCGAATAGCGGTGAGCAATTCATTGACAACCGCCCGATCGGGTGGGAGCAAGGTTACGGCTGCTTTCGGTACACCGAATTCTGCCAGCACGCCCTGAATCAGACCAACCAGGTAGCGGTTCGAGAAGTCGGCTTCTTTGCCACCTTTCAGTACGCAGCCATTGCCCGAGCGCAGACACAACGACGCCACATCGACCGTTACGTTCGGGCGGGCTTCGTAAATAACACCGACGACTCCAAGGGGGACGGCAATTTTTTTCAGTTGCAACCCTTGCTCAATAGTACGCTCCAGAATGACTTCGCCAGCCGGATCAGGCAGTACGGCCACTTCTCGCAGGCTTTTTGACAAGTCGGCAATCCGGGTTTCGGTCAACTTCAGTCGGTCATATTTCGGGTCTGTAGCCGACATTCGGTCAAGATCTTTCTGATTTTCAGCAACGATCTGAGCCGTATGAGCGGCCAGCACATCGGCCAGCCGATTCAGTAAAGTTGTTTTCTGGTCAGGACTCAACCGACGAACAGCGGCTGCCGCTTGTTGGGCTGACTGAAGTAAAGGCGTAATTGGGGTCATTGGTTATGTAGTCAAAAACTGGCGATGAATGTAGTCGAGTACTTCCATCAATGAATGTCAAAGCTATCGGTAACTATTTCCAAACCACTTCGGTAATCATGCCTATGATGTGGGAAAGAAGCCAATTTAGGGAAATGAGGAACATTGTCCCATTGCATTAGCCATAAACCATCCATTTGCTGCCAGTGGAATGCGTATTTTCGGGTATCTGAGTTGGTGTATTCTTTTATATGGAGAATGGAACCATCAGTGAGCAGGATTTGAAGTTTTATGAAAAAAGCATGGTCTTCCTGATCATGACGCAGAACATCGTATTGGCCGATTACGGGCTGGTTTCCTAACTAACTCAAATAGTCCATGGTAGAGCGTATGAGTAAGTTAAGCTAGCCTATGTATTCAATGTTACCTTTCTGAATGTCCTGAATTTTTGGCTTTACAATTTGTAAAAAGTCATAGTCTGCTTTCCATTCAATGTAATCATCCCATTCGTTAATGGCTTCTGTATGTGCAGTTTCGATATGCTGCTCGGAGGCTTCCAGCAGCATAGTATACTTCCGCTCAAACGTATTAATATTTGACTGATAGCGGTGCTTTTTGGCCAGATACTCCAGCATCATCCATTGTTGCACGGCCTGTTTCGTTACCTGTACCATATGGAAAGATGATTAAGCTACAAAATTGGCCAAAAAGATTGGTCTATAAAAGGACAATATCATTGGCATTCGCTACTTCAACATTTTGCTGATTAAGCTGTTGCGCTAACGTTTCTGACGAAATTCGGGTTCGGGCAACGGCTACTGTTTCCTGGTTTTCGTCTAAAATTTCAACCATTTCGCCCGTGGCAAATTCGCCGGGAATAGCCCGGACACCTACCGCCAGCAAACTCCGCCGTTGTTTTAACGCCCGTACGGCTCCTGCATCCACCTGAATCTGTCCGACGGCCAGACTACCACTACCCAGCCAGCGATTCCGTGCCGAAAGTGTATTTGCTTGTGGAATAAACTCGGTGCCGGTTTCGCCCCGTAGGGCTCGGCCCAGACTATCCGGCTCGTTCATCCCGAAAATAACGACCCTGATACCCATGCGGGTGGCCAGTTTAGCAAAGGTCAATTTGGAGGCCATACCTCCTAAGCCCAGCGATGACTTGTCAGTTCGAACAACACTAAAGACCTGCTCATCGAAGGCTGTGACTTTACGAATAATTTTTCCATTGTTGTCGAGCAGGCCGCCTACCGATGTGCAGAGCATAAGCACTCTGGCCCCAAAGCCCGCAGCAATCAGCGTTGCCAGTTCGTCGTTGTCCGAAAATTTCAGTTCCCGATTACTCACTACATCGTTTTCGTTGGCAATTGGAATCAGTTCATTGGCCCATAGTTCTTCATAGGTCTGTTTTAACTGTAGAAACTGATCGCGGTTGGCAAAGTGGTGACGCTCGCAAAGGCTTTGAGCAATGGAAATACCGTAGATAGCAAAAAAGCGAGAGTACTGATTGAGTAATAGCAGATTCCCTATAGCGGCCGCAGCTTTTCGCTGGATAATATCGCCCTTGTAATCGCGAATCAGGGCTTTTCCAGCACCTACTGCACCAGAGGAGACCAGCACAATTCGATAATGGGGATGCAAAGCGGCTACCTGTCGGGCGATGTCAACCATAACCGGCTCATTCGGTTCACCGGTCGGTTTAGTAATGGATGCTGTACCGAATTTAAGGACAAGAACGGGTTTCGACATGCGGCAAAGATAAGCGGTTTACGGTATTCGGTGGTGAGTATGGGTGCATGAAGCGACTAACCGTGAGTTGCCCCTCCGAATCCCATAAAATTGAATACCGTAAATCGTTAAACCTTCAGAGGCACCTGATCGATAAACTTGACTTTATTGCGAAGAGCCATTTTCAATTGCCGGAGATAATCGGCTTTGGGAATTTCAATGGCTCCGTACCGCCGGACATTATCGTTGATAAACTGCGTATCCAGAAGGGTAAATTTCTGTTGTTGGAGAATCTGAATCAAGTAATGAAACGCCACTTTTGATGCATTACTGACTTCCGTAAACATCGATTCGCCAAAGAAAGCGGAGCCTAGGGCTACGCCATACAAGCCCCCAACCAATCGATTGTCGATATACGTTTCCACACTATGGGCAAGCCCCATTTGGTGCAGTTCGGTATAAGCGTCGATGATTTCATCGGAGATCCAGACGCTATCCTCCTCAGAACGAGGCTTTGAGCAGCCACGCATAACATCCCTAAAGGCGGTATTCAGGCGAATCTCAAATTGATTTCGATTCAGAACAGGTCGGAGCGACTTGGCTGGTTTATAGGTATAAATAGGAATAATAGCACGCGGATCAGGTGCGTACCAGTAAAGCGTACCGTCGGAATCGGCCATTGGGAAAATGCCATTTATGTACCCATAAATTAGGTCATCGGCGGTGAGCTTGTCCATGAAAGTGGTGGATGTGTATGCTGACAAAGATAAAAAAAGCGGCAAAAAATTGATAGGTCTTTTACGGCTTTCCTGTACTGGCAACGAGTAAATCGACCCGGCTGAGTAAGCCACTGATCAGTAACGCTTTGTTCATAAAGAGGCACCTGCCTCCTCTCCTGAACCTGGATAAAACGAACCCAATCAAACCTAATGAAAAACCTAAAAATCACCTCTTTACTCATTTTTGTCAGTTTGCTGCTGACGTTCTACGACCAATCCATAGCGCAAGATGCCAAACTGGGTCTGTTTGAGGGCCAAAGCGATGTTGGAGCAGTCGTGAAACCCGGTTCGGGTACTTATGATTCCAAAACACACCAATATGAGTTATCGGGTTCGGGTGCTAATGTTTGGGCCGATCACGATGAGTTTCATTATGCATGGAAACGCATAAAAGGCGATTTCTTGCTTTATACGCGGGCGTCTTTAGTGAGTAAGACAGGCGATCCGCATCGGAAAGTAGGCTGGATGGTCCGTACTAGTCTGGATGGTAAGTCGGCCCATGTAAATGTCTGTACGCATGGGGATGGCAGTACATCCTTGCAATTTCGACGGACAACGGGGACGACTACGGAGGAAATCCGTACAAAGTTGGCAGGTGCTGATGTGATCCAGCTCGAACGGAAAGGCAATATATATACCATGCGAGCGGCTAAATTTGGAGAGCCCTTCGTAACCGAACAGGTTACCAATCTGGAATTAGGCGAGGAAGTGTATGTTGGCCTGTTTGTTTGTGCGCATAATAAAGATGCGCTGGAACGGGGAATGTTTCGGGATGTTCGCATCAGTGTACCAGCGCATGATAAATTGGTGGCCTATCGGGAGTATCTGGCGAGTAACCTCGAAATTTTGGACGTAACGACCGGCAACCGGCAGGTTATTTTCAATGTGCCGGGATCGATTCAGGCACCAAACTGGATGCCCAATGGCAAAACGCTCCTGTATAATGGTGACGGCCTGATTTACACCTTCGATCTGGCAAAAGGGCAACCAACTGTACTCAATACGGGGGCTGTTAAAAATAACAACAACGATCATGTACTTTCCTTTGATGGGAAAATGCTGGGGTTGAGTAGTGGCGTGAAAGAACTGGGTGGCTCTATTGTTTATACGGTTCCGGTCACGGGCGGAGAGCCAAAGCAGATCACCCCGAAAGGCCCCTCGTACTTACACGGCTGGTCGCCCGACAGAAGGACCCTGGTGTTTACCGGATCGCGTAACAACGAGTTCGATATTTACAGTGTGCCGTCGGAAGGCGGACCTGAAACAAAATTAACCGATGTAAAAGGACTGGACGATGGCCCGGAATTCACGCCCGATGGCAAGTGGATTTATTTCAACTCCGACCGGACCGGTACAATGCAGATCTGGCGCATGAAACCCGACGGCAGCGGGCAGGAAGCGGTTACACACGGCGATTATCACGATTGGTTTCCACATATTTCGCCTGATGGTAAGTGGATAATCTTTCTGTCGTTCCTGAAAGAAGAGGTAAAATCCAATGAACATCCTTTTTACAAGCATGTGTATCTGAGGCTTTTACCTATTTCGGGCGCTGGGCAGCCCAAAGTAATTGCGTATATCTATGGCGGGCAAGGTACTATCAACACACCTTCGTGGTCGCCCGATAGCAAACGAGTTGCCTTTATCAGTAATACGGCAGCAACTAGTGTAAGCCCCATTGAAAAATAGGAGAAAAGGATCCTTTTTCTGTGGTTATGTGGGATTTGTGTCAGCATGACATGAAATGTCTCACAGAATTCGCAATTTTGGCTCTTCAACTTGATCCTCTCTGATTCATGAATGTTTCTGTACGCTGGGAAGGTGTTTATCCCGCACTTCTGACCCCATTTACAGCTGATGACCAGCTTGATATACCACTCTTCGAGAAAAATCTGCGGGCGCAGCTCGACGCAGGCGTACATGGCTTTGTTATTGGGGGCTCACTGGGCGAGGCCAGTACGCTGCTCAACGACGAAAAAATTGAGTTGCTGACGTCGGCTCTGGCGGTGAGTGCTGGAAACGTGCCCGTACTGGTCAACATTGCCGAACAGGCTACCAAACAGGCAATTGCTCGTGCGCAGGAAGCCGAAAAAGGGGGCGCAGACGGCCTGATGTTGCTACCTCCGATGCGTTACCCCGCCGACTCGCGCGAGACCGTAACCTTCTTTAAAGCGATTGCTCAGGAAACATCGTTGCCTATCATGATCTACAACAATCCGTACGATTATAAGATCATGACAACTGTGGCTATGTTTGAGGAGCTGGCCGTATTACCCAATATCCAGGCAGTTAAAGAATCGACGCGCGATCTGACCAATGTAACCCGGATGCGCAATGCATTTGGCGACCGTTATAAATTGCTGGGTGGTGTCGATACGCTGGCGCTCGAAGCCCTATTGCTCGGTTGTGATGGCTGGGTAGGTGGTCTGGTCGATGCGTTTCCGGTGGAAACAGTGGCTATTTATGAACTGGCTAAAGCGGGACAGATTGCAGAAGCTCTTGAGATTTACCGTTGGTTTATGCCCCTGCTCGAACTGGATATTCACCCAAAGCTGGTCCAGTACATCAAACTGGCGGCTACGGCTACGGGTTTGGGTTCAGAATATGTACGGGCACCCCGGCTGCCACTCATAGGCACCGAACGTGAGCACGTTCAGGAAGTTATTCAGAAAGCACTGGCTAATCGGCCTATTATTAATGTTGAATGATTGAATTGTTGAATACACTGTAAAGTAAACTTCCTAGTGTTTTTCTGTCATTCCGAGGATTCCTCGGGTGAGGGAGAAAACTCTACTCATCCGAAGAACCCTCGTTCCTCGGAATGACAAAAGACTTTTGTTACAGTGGATTGAATAAGCTGGCGCAGGCTTTTTTATTCACCGCGACGGCGGACCGTTCATTTAACAACTCAATTATTCAATCATTATCTCTATGTCCGAATTTCATTTTTTCTGCATCGACGCGCATACCTGTGGTAATCCGGTGCGGGTAGTTACGGGAGGAAGTATTCCCTTTTTACAGGGAGAAAACATGAGTGAGAAACGGCAGCATTTTCTGCGCGAATACGACTGGATTCGTCAGGGGCTTATGTTTGAACCGCGTGGCCACGATATGATGTCAGGTAGTATTCTCTATCCGCCAACCGATCCGGCCAATGATGCGGGTGTGTTGTTTATCGAAACCTCGGGATGCTTGCCAATGTGTGGTCACGGAACGATTGGTACGGTTACCGTAGCCATCGAACAAAACCTCATCAGGCCCAAAACACCGGGTGTGTTGAACCTCGAAGTACCGGCTGGTCTGGTTCGCGCCGAATACAAACAGGAAGGGAAAAAAGTAACGTCGGTAAAGATTACCAACATCAAATCGTATCTGGCTGCCGAACAGTTAACCGTCGAATGCCCGGATTTGGGGACGCTCACGGTTGATGTGGCCTATGGGGGTAATTTTTACGCTATTGTTGATCCGCAACCGAACTTCCCCGGTTTGGAGCACTATAAAGCCGAACAACTCATTGGCTGGGCGCGGGTGATGCGCCAGCGGATGAACGAGCAGTATACCTTCGTTCATCCCGAAAATCCGACCATAAACGGGCTGAGCCACATTCTCTGGACGGGCAAGACGTTAGCAGAAACATCGACGGCCCGGAACGCGGTTTTTTACGGTGATAAAGCCATTGATCGTTCGCCCTGCGGTACAGGAACATCGGCACGTATGGCGCAATGGTACGCGAAAGGACAGCTAAAACCCGGCGATACGTTCATTCATGAGAGTATTATCGGGTCGATTTTCAACGGACGCATCGAAGCCGAAACCGAACTGGCTGGCAAACCGGCCATCGTCCCCAGTATCGAAGGCTGGGCCCGAATCCAAGGATACAACCACCTGATCCTGGACGAAGACGATCCGTATATGCATGGATTTCAGGTAATATGAAATGATTGAATGATAGAGTTGTTGAATGATTGAATAACTATGGATCAACTATTCAGCAATTCTATCATTCAGTCATTCTATCATTCAATCATTGAAAATGGCGCACGTTGGTGTAATCGGAGGAGGAATTATTGGCCTTTGTTCGGCCTATTATCTGCATAAAGCGGGTCATAAAGTAACGCTGTTTGAACAGGCGCATATTGCGAATGGCTGTTCATTTGGCAATGCGGGTATGATTGTACCGAGCCATATTGTGCCGTTGGCTCAACCTGGTATGATTGCCAAAGGATTGCGCTGGATGCTGAAATCGACCAGCCCGTTTTATGTCAAACCCCGGCTCGATGCTGAGCTGCTGCTTTGGGGGTGGCTGTTCTACAAGCATTCTACGCCCGAGCATGTGGAGCGCTCGATTCCGGTTCTGCGCGACCTTAGTTTCCTGAGCAAACGGCTTTATCAGGCCCTGGCTACCCGCGACGGTTTCTCGTTTGGCTGGCAGGAGCGGGGCTTGTTTATGCTGTATAAAACGGTTGCCGCCGAGCATGAAATGGCGGAAGAGGCCGAAATTGCTAACCGGGCGGGTGTAGAAGCCCAACTCCTGAACGGTAAACAGGTGCAGGAGTTAGAACCCCATGTACGGGTAACGGTGCAGGGGGCGGTGTATTATCCCGGCGACGCGCATCTGAACCCCAACGAGCTGATGCTCGCCCTAGTTGACTATTTACGGCAGGAGGGCGTAACCATTCTGGAAAATCATCCGGTTACGGGCTTTGGTACGTCGGGGGCTCGTATAACCACTGTTCATGCGCGGGGCTCGTTTGAGATCGATGAGGTCGTGATTGCGGGTGGAGCCTGGTCACCGGGTATTGCTCAACAATTAGGTTTGTCGTTGCCATTACAAGGTGGGAAAGGATATAGTTTTATGCTCCCTGGTGCCGTGAATGATATTCAGATACCAGCCATCATGCTGGAAGCGCGGGCTACGGCTACACCCATCGGTGGCAATCTGCGTTTTGCGGGTACGCTTGAAGTGGCCGGTACGGATATGAGTGTGAATATGAATCGTGTTCGGGGCATTGCCGAATCCATTAACCAGTATTACCCCGATATTCGAGTGGATATGCCGGTTGCTGATTCCGTTTGGCGTGGCCTAAGGCCCTGTTCGCCCGATGGATTGCCCTACATTGGCCGGACGAAACGCTACGACAATGTGGTGCTGGCAACCGGACATGGCATGATGGGGGTTAGTCTAGGACCTGCAACGGGTAAGCTAGTCAGTGAGTTGATTGACAATTCGCCCCAAAGTATGG
The DNA here is from genome assembly GCF_002056795.1 of Spirosoma aerolatum. NCBI lineage: Bacteria > Pseudomonadati > Bacteroidota > Cytophagia > Cytophagales > Cytophagaceae > Spirosoma > Spirosoma aerolatum. The sequence continues at coordinate 1,579,305 of NZ_CP020104.1, forward strand.
AACTCACAGCCTTTAATCCAGATCGTTTTGCCTAATGAGTTGATGGTTTTTACAGCCCTCTACACGTCATGTCATCACTGAAACCTCTACTCCTGATCGTTTTTGCTGTTTGCGTAACCATTACTTTGCCGAAAGCTATTGGCCAACCGGCTTACCTCAAAGCTATCAATCCGCAAACGAGCGATGTACATCATCTATTGACCCAGTACGATGCGGATTATGGAAGTCTAAGCCGTTTTTACACTATAACGGGGTCGCCGGAACGTCGGGAGCGATTTCAGAAACTACACAGCGAATATCTGGACAAACTCCAGAAACTGGATTTCGACCGCATGACGACCGACAGCCGGGTCGATTACCTGCTGTTTCGGCGGAATCTACAGCAGGAACTGTATAAACTGAATCAGGAAGCCGAAGAGCGCTCTGCCATAAAACCGTGGTTTCCCTTTGCCGATTCGATCTATGCCATTGAAAAACTACGTCGGCGGGGGCATGTGCTTAATGCACAGGCGCTGGCTGCTAATCTGAATGCGCTGGGGCCGCAGATAGCGGTTGCTCAGAAAGAAGTCGAGAAAAGTGGTAGGCTGGATCCAGCTTTGGTCCGACGGGCTGAATCGACGGCGCAGGGATTACAACAGGCACTGAAAAGTGTGTACACCTTCTACAACGCCTACGACCCAACCTTTAGCTGGTGGATGGAGAAATCGTACCCGAAAGCCGACAGCCTGTTGAATACTTATGTTCGATTTTTCCAGAAAAAGGCGAAGGAAGCCGCGCCAACGAAAGACGATGGCAGTGGCATTATGGGAGTTGCCGTTGGGCGAACCGAATTACTTCGTCAGCTACAGGTCGAAATGATTCCGTATTCGCCGGAAGAGTTGATCGAGATTGCTAATAAAGAATTTGCCTGGTGCGACCGTGAGTTGCTGAAAGCCTCGCGCGAGATGGGTTTTGGCGATAACTGGAAAGCGGCTCAGGAGAAAGTCAAAAACACCTACGTGCCTGTTGGCAAACAGCCTGAAATGATTTTGGGGTTGTATAACGAATCCATCGCTTTCCTCAAAAACAAAGACCTGATTACAATTCCTCCATTGGCAGAGGAAACCTGGCGCATGAACATGATGTCGCCCGAACGCCAGCGCGTAGCTCCATTTTTTTTGGGGGGTGAACAGTTACTCATTTCCTACCCCACCAGCGACATGTCGCACCCTGATAAATTGATGAGTATGCGCGGAAACAATCCGCATTTTTCCCGCGCTACAGTCCATCACGAACTCATTGCCGGGCATCATTTACAGGGCTTTATGAACAATCGGTATAAGGTATACCGGCAGTTCGACACTCCATTCTGGATTGAAGGCTGGGCCTTGTACTGGGAAATGGTTTTGTGGGATCAGGGGTTTCCACGGTCTCCCGAAGATCGGATCGGGATGTTGTTCTGGCGGATGCACCGTTGCGCCCGCATTATTTTCTCGCTCAATTACCACCTCGGTCAATGGTCGCCCCAGCAGTGTATCGACTTTCTGGTTGATCGGGTAGGGCATGAGCGGGCCAATGCCGAAGGAGAGGTTCGTCGTTCGTTTGTGGGGGGATATCCACACCTATACCAATTGGCGTATATGACGGGCGCGTTCCAGTTCTGGGCGTTGAAAAAAGAGCTGGTCGATAGTGGAAAGATGACCTACAAGCAATACCACGACGCGGTTATGCAGCTTAACTCGATGCCAGTAGAAATGGTACGGGCCATTCTTACTAACCAGAAATTAGATAAAGATTTTAAAACTAATTGGCGATTCTACGCTGTTGAATCAGCAACACGTTGATCGTTTTCTGTTTACCGTTTTCGATATATAGTGGCTGATAAAAACCACCCTTATGCATTAGCCATCGTATACTGTAAACCCTAAAGCACACTTATTTTATCCCATTTGTTATGATGGACTTAACAACGGTTATGCCCTCCACTCCCGAAACATTTCAGGGTATTAATCCCGCTACTGGTCAATTCCTGCCCGGTGATTTTCAGGAAGCAACAGCCGCCGAAGTAGCGCAGGCTTGCGAACGGGCTGCCGAAGCGTTTACCGAATACCGGAAGAAATCAGGCACCGAAAAAGCAAAATTTCTGGAGCAAATTGCTACCGAAATCGAAGCATTAGGTGATGAGTTGCTCAATCGGGCTCAGGCCGAATCAGGCTTGCCACTCGCCCGGCTGACGGGGGAGCGTGGGCGTACAACAGGCCAGCTACGGCTATTTGCCGAATACCTGCGTGAAGGCTCGTGGGTAAATGCCCGTATCGATACGGCCCTGCCCGACCGTCAGCCCCTGCCCCGGCCTGATTTGCGTCAGATGTTGCGTCCACTGGGTCCGGTTGGCGTTTTTGGTGCGAGCAATTTTCCTCTGGCCTTTTCAGTTGCCGGGGGTGATACCGCTTCGGCGCTGGCGGCTGGTTGTCCGGTTGTGGTAAAAGGGCACCCAGCGCATCCGGGTACGTCTCAACTCGTTGGGGATGCCATTAGCCGGGCCGTTGAAGTCTGTGGATTACCTGCCGGAACGTTCTCGCTGGTACAAGGCCGCACAGTAGCCGTTGGCATGGCCATTGTGGAGCATCCTGCCATTAAGGCTATTGGTTTTACTGGATCATGGCGGGGTGGCAAAGCTATATTCGATGCGGCTGCTCGGCGGCATGAACCCATTCCGGTCTATGCTGAAATGGGCAGTACGAATCCGGTTTTCTTCTTGCCTAAACTGTTGAAAGAGAAAGGGAGTACCATTGCTCAGAGCTATGTCGGTTCAGTTACGTTAGGCGTAGGGCAGTTTTGTACCAATCCCGGATTGGCCATTGTGCAACAGTCGCCCGAATCGCAGGCGTTTGTGCAGGAAGCGGGTCGTGTAGTGGCTGGTAGTCAGCCTGCTACTATGCTTACTCAGGGTATTCAACAGGCGTTTACAAACGGGCTGAGTAAGCTGAGTACCACAGAAGGTGTTCAGGTTGTGGCACAGGCGCCAAGTGCTGAAAGTTTTGCCAACGGTACGCCTACGTTATTGGCCACCACGGGCGAAGCGCTGCTGGCCAACCCTGCCATTGCCGAAGAAGTGTTTGGCCCAAGCAGTGTTGTCGTCGAAGCGGGTAGCCGCGATGAGTTGCTAGCGGTAGCAAAAGGCCTTGAAGGACACCTGACCGCCACCGTTTACGGAACCGACGACGAGTTACTGGAGTATGCCGATCTGCTGGAGATTCTGGAACAGAAAGTTGGGCGATTATTGATCAATGGTTTCCCAACGGGTGTTGAAGTAAGCCATGCCATGCAGCATGGTGGTCCTTATCCGGCCACGACTGATTCGCGTTCTACGTCTGTCGGTACGAATGCCATTCTGCGATTTGCGCGTCCGGTTTGTTACCAGAATTTCCCGGATGCCTTACTTCCTGATGAGTTGAAGGCTGCCAATCCATTGCATATCTGGCGGCTGGTGAATGGCAAGTTTACGAATGAGTAGTAATTGGGCCTCTTCCTTCTGAAGGGGTTCAAACGATTTTTTTTGCCATCCCGACGAAGGAGGGATCTTAACATGGTGAATGTTAGAGGATCTTCTTCGTCGGGATGATCTGATTATAGCCAATTATTCAGAAAAGTATAAAAGTCAAAACCGCCATTATGAACCGTTTGCTACGCCTATTAACTGCGATACTGATTAGTCTTACTGGTTTTGGGCAATCTGTTGGTTCATTGGTTAAACCAGAAGCTAATTGGAAACTCGTATGGGCGGATGAATTTGATACACCTGGCCCTCCTAATTCCAAAAATTGGTCCTTTGAAAAGGGTTTCGTTCGGAACCATGAAATTCAGTGGTATCAGCCTGAAAACGCCAGTTGCGAAAATGGCATGCTGATTATTGAAGGGCGACGGGAGCAAAAGCCGAATCCCACCTACCAGCCGAATAGTTCTGACTGGAGGACCAATCGCCCTACTATCGACTATACAGCTGCTAGTCTGCACACGCGAGGGCTGCATAGCTGGCAATACGGCCGCTTCGAAATGCGGGGGCGTATCGACATCAACCCCGGTTTGTGGCCTGCTTTCTGGACATTGGGTGTTGCCGGTGAGTGGCCTTCCAACGGTGAAATCGACATTATGGAGTATTACCGGAGTATGTTGCTGGCGAATGTAGCCTGGGGAACGGCAAAGCGATATACAGCTGAATGGCGGTCGGTAAAAAAGCCGATTAGTACCTTCAACGATCCCGATTGGGCGAAAAAATTCCATATCTGGCGGATGGACTGGGACGAGTCGGCTATTCGACTGTATGTCGATGATGCGTTGCTGAATGAGGTTTCATTAGCGGAAACGATCAATGGGGATGGCACGAAGAGTAATCCCTTTCGCCAGCCGCATTACATCCTGGTGAATCTGGCCATTGGTGGCGATAATGGGGGCGACCCAGCCAATACTCTCTTCCCAACCCGATTTGAAGTTGACTACGTTCGGGTGTATCAGAAACAATAATACGTTTGGTCAGGCACTGCAACTTACTCACTGTTGTTCAATCCTTCAAAACGTTCGGGAGATTGATCGTGGCCAGTAGACCTGGTTTTTAAGGCCTCTAAGGGTAAACCGTACCCCGCCAGTTTCTTTAGGGTACAATAGCTTCCCTACACGCAATGAAATTACGGAAAGGCTTTGCCTGCATAACCGCTATTCTGATCTATAGCTGGGCGACTGCGATCAGTTCAGCACAGAGTTCTCAATCCCAGCCAATCAGAATCGACGTTGACTTACAAGCCGATAAAGGGCCACTGAAACCCATCTGGGCGTGGTTTGGCTACGATGAGCCGAACTATACCTACATGAAAGATGGAAAAAAACTGCTGACGGAAATTTCGCAGTTGAGTAAAGTACCTGTCAATGTACGGGCACATAGCCTGCTGGTTACAGGCGATGGCACAGCCGCTCTGAAATGGGGATCGACCAATGCATACACGGAGGATAAAAAAGGTAATCCCGTCTATGACTGGACCATCGTCGATAAAATATTCGATACGTATATCGAGCGTGGTATGAAACCCATTGCCCAGATCGGATTCATGCCAGAAGCGCTTTCGACCAAACCAAAGCCCTACCGTCATTACTGGAAACCCGGCGATAATTACAACGACATTTACACAGGTTGGGCCTATCCGCCAACCGATTATAAAAAATGGAGTGAACTAGTCTTTCAATGGGTGAAGCATTCCATCGCTCGTTACGGTCAGAAAGAGGTCGAAAGCTGGTATTGGGAATTATGGAATGAACCAAATATCAGCTACTGGAAAGGCACTACGGAGGAATATATCAAGCTCTACGACTACACCGCCGATGCGGTAAAACGGGCTTTACCGACGGCTAAAATGGGCGGCCCTGAGGTGACAGGTCCCGGCAGCGAAGGCTCGCAGAAATTTTTCAAAGCCTTCATGGACCACGTAGTGAGTGGGACCAATTATGTTACCGGCAAAACGGGTTCGCCCATTGATTTTATAACGTTCCATGCGAAGGGAGCACCGAAGTTGGTCAACGGCGTGGTGCAGATGAATATGGGCACTCAACTCCGCGACATTAGCAAAGGGTGTGAGATTGTAGCTTCGTACCCGACCCTGAAACAACTACCGATCATTATTGGCGAATCAGACCCGGAAGGATGTGCCGCCTGCTCGGAAGATTTACACCCGCAGAATGCCTATCGCAACGGAACCATGTACTCCAGTTATACAGCAGCTTCATTTGCCCGCAAATATGACCTGGCCCAATCGCATGGGGTTAATCTGGAAGGAGCGGTTACCTGGGCGTTTGAGTTTGAAGATCAGCCCTGGTTTCGGGGCTTCCGCGATCTGGCCACAAACGGTGTCGATAAGCCCGTTCTGAATGTATTTCGAATGTTTGGCATGATGGGCGGAAACCGGGTATCCGTTTCGGGTGGTTCCGGCTACGATTATGCCCGGATTCGGGATCAGAGTGTGCGGGCCGAGCCCGATATCAATGCCTTAGCCACAAAAGATGCGAAAACGGCTTCGGTACTGGTCTGGCATTACCACGACGATAATGTTCCGGCTCCTGATGCCCCTGTGACCGTGCGATTAAAAGGAGTGCCTGTTCAACGAGTACTGCTTCAACATTATCGCATCGACAAAGAGCGTAGCAACTCATATGAAGCCTGGAAAAAAATGGGTTCGCCTAAAACCCCCACTCCCGAACAAATTGTAGAACTGGAGAAGGCAGGCCAATTGCAACTGCTAACCTCGCCGGAGTGGATCACCGTAAAAAATGGAGAAGCCATTCTCCCATTTTCATTGCCTCGTCAGGGCGTGTCGTTGCTAAAATTATCGTGGGAGTAGTCGTAAAATAGATGTTTTTATTTTCTATACGAGCATTGTAGAAATATGGCCAAATTAGTATCTTGGCCGAAAATAGTTACTTACCATACCCACCATTTATGTCCCCTTCTTCGCTTGCCCATCGCTTGCTGGCAACAATAGTTCTATCATTTTGTCTCAGTTTTTCGGCTGCCTTCGCTCAAAAATCAAAAAACAAAGCGCCTGATCCGGCGCCAGTGGTCAAATTCGGTGTTATCTCTCGTGAGGAGTTTGCTAAAGTTTCAACTGACTCTACTGCCGAAGCGCTCGTGCTCTACGATTTGGGCGAGGTAACGTTTGAGGAAAATCAGGGCGAAGTCTGGCTGGTGTTTACCTGCCATGGCCGGACTAAAATCAATAAAAAGTCTGCATATAATCGGGCAACCGTACAGATCTCTACCCGACGAGGTAGATCTGGGCAGCATGAATACGTTTCGGAGTTTGACGGTTATAGTTATAACCTCGTCGACGGTAACGTGATGATCGACCATTTTCCGAAAACGGCACACTTTTCTGAGAAAGTCTCCGACGATTATTACCTGGAAAAATACACATTACCAAACGTACATGAAGGCTCCATCATCGAATATAAATACACGGTCCGAACGCCCTTTAGTGTTCGGTATACGCCCCGAACCTGGAAGTTTCAACAGGACGTTCCCGTTAACTGGAGCGAATACCGAATTACCATCCCCGATTATTTCTTTTACAAAATCCTTCAGACTGGCTATATCCAGATGGTGGTGAACGAACGTACCACCAAGTCGGTCGATTTGTATCCTGGCCAAAATGGAGCGTCGGCATCAGCCTACCGATTTGCCATGAAAGATATTCCGGCTTTCCGCGACGAAGCCTATATCACTACCGAAGACGATTATATGGCTAAGATCGAGTTTGAACTCGCCAGTTACCAATGGGTCGATTTACGGAAACACGACCTGTCGGTAAGTTGGGCCGACCTCGACCGGACGCTTCTGAACGATGTAGACTTTGGTGGTCAGATTAAACGCGCTCCTTTTTTGCGTGAAACGGCTAAAACCATATTAAGCCAGCATGCCGATACGCTGGGTCGGGTAACAGCAGCTTACGAGTTTATTCGGAAAGCCATAAAATGGGACGGAGTCGGTGGATTTGTTTCTCATGATGATATTAAAAAGGTATTTGAGAACAAAAAAGGGAATTCGGCCGGTATCAACCTGATGCTGGTTGCTCTCCTGCGTGAAATGGACCTCGATGCAAATCCGGTCATTCTGAGTACCCGATCCAATGGCCGCATCAATGAGTCCTATGCGCTGATTCGAAAGTTCAATTACGTCGTCGCCCAGGTTTCAGTTGGTGGTAAAGATATGCTGCTGGATGCTACCGATCCTTTCCTGACACCGGGTATGCTGCCCGTTCATTGCCTGAATGGAACCGGGCGACTGGTGCATTCCTCGGGATCACGCTTTATTTCATTGATGCCCACGGAACGGGAGGTTGATTCCTATACGGGTTCGTTCACCATTAGCGATGATGGAGAGATAACGGGCACATTACGGCAGTCGCAGGTAGGGTATAGTGCGTTGAGGGCTCGCAAATCATTTGCTTCGGAGGGAAAAACAAAATACCTGGAAGGAATTCGGAAACGACGGCCGATCTGGCAAATTGAGAAGGTCGATTTCTCGGGCGCGGATTGGAACAGTAGTGCATTTAATACAGATTATACGTTTTCGATCCCCGATGCCTGTGGACGCGCAGGTGACCGGCTTTACTTACGACCAATGCTGACCGAAGGCCATGGTATTAATCCATTTAAAGAGCCTGAACGGCTTTACCCGGTTGATTTTGGTTATGCTAAAGAAGAAACGTTTGTGGCGACATACACCTTACCGCAAGGCTATCAGATTGAGGAAATGCCTAAACCTGTATTGATGACGTTGCCTGAAAACGCCGGCCGATTTATCTATCAGATAGGCATGAATGCAGAAAATAAGCTTCAGATTATGAGTCGGATCATGCTGCGAAAGCCAATGTATTATGCAGAAGAGTATCCCAACGTTCGGGAACTGTTTAGCCGCATCGTAGCCAAACATGCCGAACCAGTCATTCTTAAACGTGGTCCCGTAGCTGAAAAGAAGTAATTATGAAGCATTTAGTACTACTGGCGCTGTTTGGCCCATCCATTGTCTGGGCGCAAAGTGAATACAAAGCCGATGCTATTCCAGAATCCCTGAAAGAGAATGCACATAGTGTTATTCGGCGGCATGAAACTTCCTTTGCCGTAAAGGCACCCGGAGAGGCAGTACGACGTGTGCATACTGTTGTAACCGTACTCGACAAAGAGGCTGACGACGATGCTACGATTGTGGTTGGATATGATAAACTCTCAAAAGTAACAGAACTGGAAGGTGCCCTTTATGATGCGGACGGTAAACTGATCAAGCGACTGAAAAAATCGGATATTGAGGATTACAGTACGCTCTCTGACTATAATTTCTTTGATGATCAACGGGTTAAGGCGGCAAAGTTCCCTAGGCAACCAACCTATCCTTATACTGTCGAATTTACGGTGGAGACGATGGAACGCAATCTGATGTTTTACCCGACCTGGGTGCCGTTGAAAAAAGAACACGTTGCTCTGGAGCAGGCTTCCTACACCGTTTCCATGCCAGCCAGACTGGCGTTGCGGTATAAAGAAGTGAATATACCCACAGCCGGAACCTCTTCACCGTCGGCCGATGGCGGGAAAACCTACGTCTGGAAACTGACTAATCGACCTGCGCTGGAACTGGAACCATTATCGCCCCCAAGTTGGGAGCAATGGCCGATCGTGTATACCGCTCCAACGGATTTTGAGGTGCAGGGATATAAAGGGAAAGTAACCTCCTGGAGCGATGTGGGGCGGTTCTATTATACCTTGAATACAGGCCGTGATGCCATTCCTGCCGATCTTCGACAGCGTATGCAGGAGTTGACCAAAAACGAAACGACTACGCTAGGTAAAGTTCGGAAGGTTTATTCGTTTCTGCAGGACCAGACTCGGTATGTGAGTATTCAGTTGGGTATTGGCGGCTGGCAGACAATCGAAGCCGACAAGGTAGCCGCCAGTAAATACGGGGATTGTAAGGCCCTTACCAATTTTACGCAGGCATTGTTGAAAAACGTAGGCGTTACGGCTTATCCCGCTCTGGTAAAGGCAGGTGATAACGAACCGGATGCTCAGGTTGATTTTCCGAGCTTTCAGTTCAACCATATTATTCTGTGCGTGCCTGATGGCCGCGATACGCTGTTTCTGGAATGCACCAGTCAGCATGGCCAGCCTGGATATGTTGGTGACTTTACGGGTAATCGGCATGTTCTGCTTATTACGCCCGATGGTGGCCGACTTGTAAAAACCCCCAGTTATAGACCCGCCGATAACCTTCAGCAACGGCGTATTTCGATCTTGCTCACCGAACAGGGCGATGCCACAGCCGATGTCAGAACTCGCTATACAGGTCTTCAGCAAGACGACTACGGACAGGTAATTCATGGTATGAATCGGGACGAACAACGAAGCTGGTTGCTTAAACGTATCCATGTGCCCGCTTTTGACCTGACAGCGTTTTCGTTTTTGGAACAGGCCAATACCGTCCCGGCTGTTACCGAGACGCTCTCGCTGGCGGTTAGAAAATGGGCAACGCCGAGTGGCAATCGACTCTTTCTGCCGCTCAATCTTATGTCGGCCCTATCGTTGGCGACACCGATGCTCCAAACCCGGCAAACGGCTGTTGATCTAGGGACTAATTATGACTTTGAGGATAGCGATACTATTACCTACCGAATTCCGAAAGGCTATACACCCGAATTTGCCATTAAGCCTGTGGCTGTGGACTCTAAATTTGGCCAGTATACGGCGCAGGTAGATGTAGAGGGTGACCGGATCACGTATGTGCGTCATATAACTATGCATGGGGGGCGTTTTCCCGCTTCTGCTTATACCGAATGGGTCGACTTTCGGAAAAAAGTGGCCAAAGCTGACCGAATGCAGATGGTGTTTGTTAAGAATAATTAAACCAAACACTTTCCCCCCTGTCGAACGTTTACATCAAAAGGACGACAACCATCAAATTATGAAAAAAGTACTTATTCTGGCCTTAGTGGCTTTATCCATTTTGTTTTACCGTTGTAGCGTTAATCAGCAAATTGCCCAGGCAAAGGCGCTGGGCGATTGTCGATATACCATTGCATCAGCCGATAGTGTGTATCTGGCCGGTACCGATGTTCGGGAGTTCCGCAATATCGAAAATATGGATGTAACCCGGTTTCCCCGGCTGGCTGCGGGTTTGCTGACCCGCAACATACCTCTGGATGCACGTATCAATCTTGATATAACCAACCCGACGGGTAAACTGGCAGGTATTAACCAATTGGAATATAAAGTTTTGTTGACTGGGCAAGAGTTGTTTAACGGTTTTTTAAATCAACGGATAGAAGTGCAGCCTGGTGGCAGAACCCGCGTGCCTGTTCGATTGAGCGCCAATGCCTACCAGCTTATTTCGGACTCGAAAACACGTGATGCGTTTACCCAACTGGTCAGAAACTTGTCGGGCGCTGCTAATACGCAACCGTCAAAACTGACGATCCGGATTAAACCGACGCTGGCGCTTGGTAACAAAGCCATCAATTACCCTGGCTATATTACGATCGATCAGGAAGTGACGAATAAAATCTTGTCTGGTAATTAGTTTGTACTGGACCAATTTCAGATGCAATTGCCAGCCTGAGTAGTACATCTGAACGTACGAAGAGTACTATGTAAGCGGTCTATTTCGTGCCCCGACTTTAGTTGGGGCATTTGTTTATTGCCTGTTTTGACGTAAACTTTGTGAGTCTGATTAATACCTTTTCAAATGCGCTACCTTGCAACAACCCTTCTGCTTTTTAGCTCGATGCTCTCGAGTTTTGCCCAATCTATTCAACTTACGCATAACGAAGGCCAGAAACGCGTTGATGTTACCGTTGATGGTAAACCCTTCACTGCTTATATCTATCCCGGCCCAACGGTTCTGAAAAAGCCTGTACTCTATCCGATTCGGTCGGCAGGGGGCAATTTTATTACGCGTGGCTGGCCTCTCGATCCTCGTCCAGGTGAGCGGATTGACCACCCACACCATGTAGGTATGTGGTTTAACTATGGTGATGTAAATGGACACGACTTTTGGAACAATTCGATTCAGGTCGGACCAGACCACAAAGGACCATTCGGGACCATCGTGCATACGGGGATCAAGTCGATGAAAAATGGCAAAGGGCAGGCTGAACTGGTGGTAACCGCCGACTGGCTCGACAAAGATGGTAAGGTAATGCTTCAGGAGACCACAACCTACGCGTTTAAAGCAACAGCCAGCAACCGTACTATTGAGCGAATCGCTACCTTGAAAGCGGCCGATAAAGACGTGTTGTTCAAGGATAATAAAGAAGGTATGATTGCCTTACGAATGGCTCATCAGCTTGAGCAGCCCGCCACCAAACCCGAAGTATTCACAGATGCCCAGGGCGTAGAGACCAAAGTGCCTGTAATGAATAACGAAGGAGTTACGGGACTTTATCATAGCGCCGAAGGCGTTGAAGGCGATGCCGTATGGGGTACACGTGCACCTTGGGTGAAACTGACAGGAACGATCAATGGAGAAGACCTATCGGTTGTTATGCTGGATAATCCTAAAAACGTAGGTTATCCAACCTACTGGCATGCAAGGGGTTATGGCCTATTTGCCGCCAATCCATTAGGGGCAGCGGTGATGAGTAGCGGTAAGGCTCCCGCCATGAACTATACACTTCCAGCGGGTAAATCGGTTACATTTCGGTACAAACTGTTAATTCAATCTGGTCAGCTTTCCGATAGTGCGTTAAGTCAATTAGTTAAATAGTTTATGGAATTGGTAAATTGTTAACTAGATATAGTCTGGTGTTGGCATGTTATTTGTGGGTCATCGAAACTGGTACACTTAATCGTACTGGTTTTATGGCCCACATCTCTTTTTTTTCCATTCAACGTTTTTGCTGCCTGATTGGGGCAGCCCTTTTGCTGGTTCCGGTATTTCTTTTCGCTCAGATTCGAACTAGTACGCCTGGTAGTGGCACCTCGCCTTCACTTCGCTCAGGAACCGACGGACTCTTGACCATCGAAAACTCGCAGATTCGAGTGGGTATTAACACCAATGCGGGAGGAGCCATTACACACCTGACTTTCCTGGATGATCATGGGGGCAAGGTTGGTACCCGTAATATGGTCAGCAATCCGGATTTAGGTCGCCAAATTCAGATTGGCATGTATGGTGGCCCACTTAATTATTCCGAAAATGGTAATGGTGCCTGGACCGGATTGGGCTGGAACCCAATTCAGGCGGGTGATGTATATGGAAACCCTGCCCAGGTGGTGGCTGTTGCCAAACAAGAGAATTTGTTATATGCCAAAACAATTCCCAAACAGTTTGCTTTCAATAATCAACCCGGTGAGGCTACAATTGAGCACTGGGTTCGATTGGATGGTAATGTGGTAAAGGTGCATGTGAAGGTAACGATGGCTCGATCTGACAAAACTCAGTACGAGTCGCGTCAACAGGAGTTTCCATGCGTATATCTGACTGGCGATTATCACAATATGTGGTATTACTCAGGCAAAACGCCCTTTACAAACGGTGATCTGACGCTCTCGCGTATCCAGCCGCCAGCAACATCTATGTTTGGTGACGTATTTCCGACGGAGCCTTGGATGGCCTCGACCAATGATAATGGATATGGTGTAGGTTTGTACCTGGTAGGGAATAACTATGAATGGAAAAGAGGATATTTCGGCGCAGATTTAGGCGGTGATGAATTTAGCACCGTTGCATCGTACATTGCTGCTACGCCCCGGATTGTCCTCGATTATAACTTGGTTCATGAATGGGATTATGAATTGATTTTAGGCCATTTAAGCGAGATACGGTCCCGCGTATATAGCAGACCGAAATCAAAACCTGGCCCTAACTATGTATTCGATAATTCACGCAAAGGGTGGACATTGGGGCAAGCACAGGATACGGGCTGGCCTATTTCTGGAAAGCTGCATGTATTTTGGGATGATGCTGTAAATGCCAAAATTATATCACCCTTTGTCTTTTGGAAAGGAAGTGACAATCCCAAAATATACGTACGAGCAGCTTTTCAAACGCCGAATACGAAGCTGCGATTGAAATGGCGACGAACTGACGACCAGGTTATGTATGGTACGGGTGATCGTTACATGGATTTCCCCATCAAAAATGATGGTCAGTATCATACCTATGAGCTTGACTTAAGTCAAAATCATAATTGGCTGGATTACACAATTGGTCAGATCGAATTCGTTTTAGTATCTGATGGCCCGACGCCTGGCGCGTGGTCGGAGTTTGCCTGGATTGCTACCAGTCCAGATGGGCCATCACCAGAGGTGCCGGGTGAAGAGTTTCTGGTAGGTACGCCTGGGGCCGCCCCCTGTGAGCCAGATTGTATAACTGTTGATGTGCAGAAATTACAATTTGTTCGTTCGAACCGGAAGCGATAAGTTTATTTAGATACAGCAATGCCATTGTCGGCGAGCCTGTCTTTCGGCGTCGACAATGGCATTGTTGTGTTTATGTTGATTGAACAACTTAGTTTAAATGGACTAATGCTGATCGGTAGACACGTCCGTCCAGTGATTTTAAACAGGAACGCAGATTCGGATTTTCGTTGGAAGCGCGGCCCAGTTCGTTGTCTATCTGGCGAAGTAAAAAGAATAACTGGTGAACATGCTCCCATTGAGCTGCCAATCGGCTGTTTTTCGGTGGTTGCAAACCAGTTTGGCGGGCTGCCTGCGTAAGTTGACGTAAGCTCATTTTCAGATGATACCGAAGGATAATTAGCCGACTAGCCATAGGAAGCTCCTTAGGGTCGCGCTCCATATGCGAAATACTTTTCGCCAACACATTATTCCGTTGTTGAAGTTGATCGCAGACGAGCATCCAGGCATGTTCGGCCTGTAGGGATTCATAAGAGATAGTTTGCATAAAAGTCAGCACAGTACGGTTTACAAACAAATATACTAATACGCAATCTATTCTGATAGTAAAATCATATGTTGGGCAAATTTTAATTTATAGAATCAGCAACTGGCCGATTATTTTTTATTTCCCGAATTGGATAAAGAGATTTATACCCGATTGATGAGTGAATTTTATGGAAGCCAGAGGGTTGCAGAAGTTACTGGAAACCATTTAACTTCGCTCTGAAGCGGTGGATCTCCTTCGTAAACTGACTGCTGCTTTTACTTATGGACCCTACCTACCGCACACTAATTGTTTGTACGAATCATACAGACTTTCCAACCAAATCTTATAAGACCGGATTATGGTTGAGTGAGGCTACGCATTTTTACGATGAACTGGCAGATCGAAACTTACCTTACGACTTCGCCAGCCCGAACGGTGGGGCTATACCGCTTGATGAAAAAAGCATAGATCGCCGGGATACTATCAATGAAAAATGGTATCATAACCCGGCATTCCGATCAAAATTAGAGAACTCACTTCGCCTGGACGAGATTGACCCAGCCAGGTATCAGATCATCTACTTCGCAGGGGGGCACGGAACGATGTGGGATTTTCCGAATAATGAGGCTATTCAGCGTATAACCCGGCAGATTTACGAACATGGAGGGATGGTAGCTGCCGTTTGCCATGGTGTAAGTGCGCTGCTTAATGTTAAGTTGTCGGATGGAAGCTTTCTCCTCGACAAGCGGCAGGTAACGGGCTTTTCTAATATGGAAGAGAAATTGGTCCGGCTGGATGAAGAAGTCCCTTTTTTACTGGAAGATGCTTTACGACAGAAAAACGCCCTGTATAGCAAGAGCTTGATTCCATTTGTACCCTACATTGAGGTTGATGATCGGCTTGTTACTGGACAAAATCCACTATCGGCTCGCAAAGTAGGGCGGAAAGTGCTGGAAGAAATGTATGAAAAGTGACCTGCGAGGTTACCATCTGTTCAGGTGTTGATAACAGGCTTTTGATGGCGTAGGAAGGAAACTATTGCGTTGATTGAGGATTAGAATCATCTATCTTTTTACCAATATAAAGCTTTTGGAGTCCATATGGGAGCCATGTATTCACAGGTAATTCCTGGAAGAGAGTAAAGCCGGGTAGTACACTCGCTGCCAGTACATATTTATCGTTATGTACCCACCAGAAGCTTTTATCGGAGCTGACTTTGTAGGATGAATTATACAGGTGCCAGCCATTAAATTCAAATCCGCCATCAATATCCGTTAATTTAACCCCTTGTTTGAGTAGGTTATTAAGGGATTGCCAACGGACACGATTCCAGGCCAGGTAGTCGTGGGTAGTACAGATGTTATAGACAAAACTGATAAAGAATAAGCTTATCGATAAGTAAAGAGGTAGTGATAGGATAGGGGCTTGTTTTGTCTGAATGGTATCTGTGCGAGCTATATAAATCAGAATGAGCAATAAAGCCGGAATAGGAAGCAGGTACCGATCAAAAAGCCCCTGTAAACTCATCGGCAAATAATAGATCGCAGTAACAGAGAGGAATAGAATTCCAATGGACCGTTGTAGTGCGGAGATAGGCCGATAGGATAAATAACGAATGATCTTAATTAAGAAGAAAAGAACGCCAACACTGCCTAAGATACTGCCTATTGTTATAAGACCCATAGCAATATGCAGAAAACCAGGTGTCGGTAAGGTATACATCCGATAAAACATATCTCGTATGAGCATTGGCCCCAAGCCGAAAGCATTGAGTATATTCCACCAGATAGGCATGAGCATACCCTGGAAAAAGTAAAACCAAAGCCCAATAACTATACCGATTAAGCAGATGAGTTGTAGTAGATTTTTCCGTAGACTCGCTAAGCTCCCTTTGGTAAGTAGCAGTAAAAAGTAAGGAGCCATAAACACTCCGGTATACATCACAGCCACAAACGAGTTGTTGAAAAAATCATGGACAAGCGGCCGTTCATAAAAACTTTTACTAAAGAAATTGTTGGCCTGTACATTGTAGGCGATTAATTCAGGCATCATATAGTCAAGCCATCGCTGGTAAAGCAACTGAATGGCTAAGCCTGCCGCTATACTAATGGCGCCAATGGATATTGCTTTCCAGTTCATGCCCTTTCGAGCCACATAGGCAAAGCTGAAACCTACAAATAAGCTGATACCTAATTGGCGAACCAGAAGCGCGAGGGCCGCAAGAAATATGCCTATCAATAGAGTCAAAAACTTATCTTCCCGCAATCCAGCAACCATATAGGACAGTGACCAAACCATCAGTGTATAAAAGGGTATATCGGTCATAAATGAAGCTGATAAACCTAGGTACATGGGGTTGGCCAGCATTAATAAAGTACCAATGAAGGCATAACGGCTATCGTCCGTTACTTTATAGATAAGCCGATGTGTGCCCCACAAGCCGAACAAGCCTGCTGCCAGGGTTGAAATGCGGAGAGCGGTAAAGGAAAAGCCAAATGGAAGGCAGAATAAAGTTCCCCAGATGATCTGAACCACTAGGTTCGTACTAGTCCAGGGGGACATAAAAAATTTATGCTTTTCGACTAAAGATTGTACTGATTGAGCATACGCCCAGTCGTCGTTGAAAGGAAATTCGCCATAAGGATTAATAACTGTTGCTGAAATAATCCAGATAAATGATATAAAAAGAAGTTGGTTTTTTTGGGTGGAAAAATAAGCGTAAACGTGTTCCATAAGCAATTTGAACGGGTGGTAACAAAGAAGCAATCGAGCTAAAAGTGTCTATTTGTATTTCGCCTTACAAAGGTATAATTTCTATAAACCATTGGTTATTATTCCACTAGGGTGAACATAGGAAATAGTTATGAAAATAGTTTAATTGATAGCAATAAATACATCACCCCCTGATGAATACAGCTAGCTCATCAGGGGGTGGTAATGATAAAAAACAGTAGCGTTAGTATGTTACCTAGGGCTGGGCTTTCGGATTTAGATATATTAGGTCTAAACCAATTAGGCCTGAATAAAAACGATTAGGTATTATACAACGGCTTGGGGAAACACATCTCGTAGTAGCTTTAGCTCCTGATCTTTTTCGGAAACTATTGGATTCTTGATACCCCAGTCAATATTCAGGTCGGGATCGTTCCAGATAATTCCTGATTCAGAAGCTTTGTTGTACACATTTGTACATTTATAGCTGAATATACTATCTTCCAATGCTACAAAGCCATGCGCAAAACCTTCAGGAATGTAGGCCATATTGGCTAGTTTGGCATCCAGCAGAAATGTTTCGTATTGGCCAAAGGTTGGGGAGTCTGGCCGTAGATCGACCGCGATGTCCAGCACTTGCCCAGTAATAACCCGTACTAGTTTTCCCTGGGCAAACGGTTCGTTTTGCATATGCAAACCCCGCAAAACTCCCTTAACGGAAAACGACTGGTTGTCCTGTACGAATTCCATAGGTAGCCCCAGCGATGCAAATAGAGGTTTATTATAGGATTCGAAAAAATGGCCACGTTCATCTTCAAAAATACGTGGAATCAATTCGATAAGACCCTCAATGGCCGTTTGGCGGACTTGCATGGTAGCAATTTGTTTCGTAGGCAATACGTTATCTTACAGGCAAATTTATGAAACTGGCTTGGTAAGTTGTACTTTTGAACCGAATCATTTTTAAGTGGTGATTCTTCGATTCAGCATGACGTACTCCGAATTAAGTAGCCAGATCTTTCAAAAACAGTCTTATCTCTGTGTTGGTCTAGATACCGATCCCCGAAAAATTCCTACTCATTTACTGACCGAAAAAGACCCGGTTTTGGCATTTAATAAAGCAATCATTGATGCAACTGCCGATTTCGCTGTGGCTTACAAGCCTAATATCGCTTTTTATGAAGCCCAGGGGCCGCGTGGATGGGAAAGCCTTCAACGAACACTTGAGTGTATTCCTGCCGATTGTTTTACAATTGCAGATGCTAAACGGGGTGATATTGGTAATACATCAGATCTATATGCCCGTACATTTTTCGAGCCAACGGCGGCTGGATTATCGTTCGACTCGGTAACTGTGGCTCCCTACATGGGGCATGATTCAGTAACGCCTTTTCTGGCTTACGAAGGGAAATGGGTCATTTTGCTGGCATTGACATCAAATCCTGGTAGTGCCGATTTTCAACGACAGGCTGTGGACGATCAGGCGCTCTTTGAAACCATTATTGAAACGGCCCAAACCTGGGCAGGGCCTGATAAGCTCATGTTTGTAGTAGGTGCTACTCAGGCTAAAGAATTGGGACGAATCCGGGCGTTAGCGCCAAAAAACTTTTTGCTGGTCCCGGGTGTAGGTGCACAAGGTGGCTCACTGGCCGATGTGTCCAGATATGGGCTTACGGCCGATGGTGGGTTATTGGTTAATGCATCAAGAAGTATATTATATGCCTCTACAGGTACTGACTTTACTCAGCAGGCTCGTGCGGAGGCTAAACGTATGCAACAGGAGATGAAAAGATATTTGGGAGAAATGTAAAAGCAATACGGATTAGTGTTTCGTAAGCCGGGGTAATGTATTTGGTTTTCTGCTTATACATGCAGATAATTGTACATTATACACCGTTTGTTATACATTACGCCTGTGCTGGAATCGTTTCTCTATTTTATCTGGCAATACCAGTACTTTTCGCCAACAAATCTTACAACAACCGAGGGAGAATCCATACAGGTCATCAACCCTGGTTTTCGAAACCATAATGCCGGGCCTGATTTTACGAATGCTCGTTTGCTAATCAACGATGTCGAGTGGGTAGGAACCGTAGAGATGCATACGCAGGCATCGGATTGGCTGGTTCATAAGCATCAATATGACCGGGCCTATGACAATGTGATTCTCCATGTGGTTTGGCAGGATGATACGTCGGTCACCGGTCGTCGAGTTGACCGGACGAATGGAACCGCGCTGCCAACGCTTGAGCTACACCATCGTACCGACCCTTTACTGCTTGAGCGATACCACCTGCTCACAACATCGGCCGACGCCATTCCCTGTGCAGGTCAATTCCGTTCTGTATCACCACTTCGCATAACGTCTATGCTGGATAAGACGATGCTGCAACGGCTTGAGCGCAAGGCTGTTATTGTACGTGATTTAGTTGATGGTACAGGTGGAGATTGGGAGGAAACGGTTTATCGATTGCTGGCTATTACGATGGGATTCAAGATAAATGCTGAGCCTATGGCGCAGCTCAGTCGGGCCGTACCGTTGAAAGCTTTGTTAAAACATCGTGATAATCTTATCCAGGTTGAAGCGTTATTGTTTGGTACAGCCGGTTTACTGGATGGGAAGGTAAAAGAACAGGATAGGTATATAGATACTCTGGAGCGTGAGTATCGGTTTCTGGCGGCTAAATATGGTGTCGTGGATAAGCAGATGCCAGCGCATATATGGAAGTGGGGGAGGTTGCGCCCTGCCAATTTCCCGACTCTTCGTGTTGCCCAGTTAGCCTGCCTGATTACGCGGAATGCCAGCTTGTTTTCCTTATTTGCCGGGGCCACCGATGCCAAACTACTTGTGGAGGCTTTGCAGATAACGCCATCTGCGTATTGGCAATCACATTATCGATTTGGAAAAGCATCGGAAAAGACGGTTCCAACACTGGGAGAATCGTCAGCTATTGGCATTATTGTCAACGCTGTGGTTCCATTGCTGGCGGCATATGCGCACCACCGGGGAGAGCCCGCTTATATTGATCGGGCTATCAGCTTATTGGAACAATTGCCTGCCGAAAAAAACCGTCTGACCGAAGGTTGGGATACGCTCGGATTGGGTATCCATACAGCGTTCGACTCGCAGGCGGCTATTGAACTCTATAATGAGTTTTGTTCTGTAAAAAAGTGCTTAAGCTGCCAGATAGGAGCAGCCCTATTAAAGTAATGTATGCTATAGGATGTATAAAAGCTGATGTGACGAACTGCGAAACCATCTATCATACACCCTATAGCATACACCAAAAACGCCTAGCTCACCACCACATCCTGCTTGGTAGCATCCCAGGTTACACGTTTGCCGGTATGTAATGCCATTGTAGCCATGATGTTGGCGACTGAGTGATTGAAACCGACGCGAGCAGGAGCATTAGGCTCTTTACGGCTCCGAACGCATTCCATCCAGTTCAACATGTGTAAGGACGTCATTGGATCGCCACCTGTGTTGGCCGATGTTTCGACTTTAGCCGCTTCACCAAGCGACATGCTGGGTAGAAGATTGGCTTTCATGCCCATGTCTTTTGCGTATTTCTCTTCTAGGCCTCCTTCGGGTGAAATCTTGTTGGTATCAAGATTAATCATCCCCCCGTTCGAGTAGTAGTATTCTTTTACACCCCCGGCTTCGTTATTCATCCGGGAAGAATATAACACCTGAAAGCCTTTATTTTTGTCATTGTCCGGGCCATAATCGAATACAGCCGTGAAGGTATCGGCATTCGTACGGCCATCTTTCCAGCTATAGATACCACCATTGGCCACTACCGAACGCGGGTGATCCAGCCCACTGAACCAGTGTACCGTATCGATCTGGTGCGACATCCACTGACCGGGAATACCTGATGAGTAAGGATAGAACAGCCGGAACTCAAGGTATTTACGTGGGTCCCAGGCTACTTTGGGGCGGTTGAGTTGGTAACGATCCCAGTCGGTATCTTCTTTCCTGATTTCGGAAACGAGTTTAGCCCGACGCCAGCGACCAGGCTGGTTTACATTCCAGGTCATTTCAACCATGGTAATATCGCCGAATTTACCTGACCGGATAAACTCATTGGCCGAGTGGTAGTTGGGTGCCGAACGACGTTGTGATCCAATCTGAACAATCTTTTTTGAACTTTCAACAGCCTTCAGGGCTTTACGAGCATCTTCGAGCGATTCGGCAAAAGGCTTTTCGCAATAGACATCATGGCCTGATTCAACAGCAGCCGCACAATGCAATGCGTGCTGGAAGTCGGCGGTACTAATAATGACCGCATCGACGTCTTTCCGTTCGAACAGTTCGTCGTTGTTACGCGCTTTGAAGAAGTTGCTATCATTCAGACCTTTGCCTTTAAGGTACGCATCAGCTTCTTCACGACGACGATTCCAGATGTCGGATACCGCTACGAACGCAAAATTCTGCGCCTTGGCATGTTCGGCAAAAGCGGGGGCCAGCGACTGTCGGAAGCGATCCGAGAAGCCGACAATACCCACCCGAACCCGGTCGTTCGAACCCAGGATGCGAGCGTAGCTACCTGCCGAGAAGCTCATGCCGAGCCCGGCTAGGGCAGATTTTTTTATAAACTCACGACGATTTTCCATGCGATTTGAAAGGGAAACGTTTGACTGTAAAAATAAAAAAAGTAGGTTCAGACCAGTATGTCCGGTACCTGATTAAAGTGTTCTTATCTTCATATTCCGATAATAAACCCGGTTTCCGTGATCCTGAAGCAGAATATGCCCTTTGGGCGCTTCACCAAACCGACCGTTAGCGTTGTATTCAGGAGCTTTATACTTACTCATCGCAACCAGTTCACGAAATTTCTCACTGCCTCGTTCATAGTCAACCACTTTCGTGCCATTGAGCCAGTGCTCCACATGCTTCCCTTTCGATATCACGCGCCCTGTATTCCACTCGCCAATTGGGTTGGCTTTTTTACCCGATGCCGGAATCAGATCATACAGAGAGCCAACAGTACGATTTCCGTTACGCCCTAGTTTAGCATCAGGATGTTTATCGTCGTCCAGAACCTGAAACTCCAGGCCGAAAGCTGAGCCTTTGGGCTTAGGCGAATGCTCAACCACAAAGTATTTTACGCCACTATTGGCCCCTTCGGTGAGTTTAAAATCGAACATAAGATCGAAATCGCTATACTCGCCGTCGGTAACAATGTCACCGAAACTTTGCGATTCAGACCCGTCTGATTGTTGGATTGTCAACATCCCATCCGTTACGCTCCAGCCTTTTTCAGGGAACTTGTCTTTATAGGCTCCCCGCCATCCATTGGTTGTTTTTCCATCGAAAAGTAGTTTCCAACCTTCTTTTTTCTCCTTGTCAGTTAACGTGTTGGGCGTTTGTGGCTTGTCAAACGCCAGCAAACCGAGCAGGGCAGCACCGATGATTAGTTGTTTCATAAGCGAATGAATGATTGAGCGAATGAGTGGTTGAGTGAGAAATCTACGCGTCCGTTGTTCACTCAATCACTCATTCGCTCAATCACAATTGATGATGTAAGGTTTTTGTGATGTAATCTTTATTGATTTGGGCGCACTGGAGGGGTGTTTTGTCTTTTTCGGGTACGCCATCCAGTTCGATAATCCCCCAGCCTTTGAACTTGATGTCTTCCAAGGCTTTGAACACGGCCGGAACATCGACATTACCACGGCCTAACTCAACGAATTTATAGGCTTTCGGATCGTTGGGTTTATCCGGCAGGGGCGACATGGTGTCTTTCAGGTGCAACGCATAAATAAGGTCTTTGTATTGCTTCACTGCTTTTTCAGGCTGCCCTCCTCCCTGTTTGTAGTGAGCAATATCCAGTTCGAGTTTCACGTATTTTGGGTTCATGGCCTGCACAATCACATCCACCTCTTCTGGCGTTTCACCAAGCTGATGCATGTGGTTGTGGTACGATGCCTGAACGCCCAGGTCGGCGGTTTGCTTGCCGATTTCATTCATCACGGTTGCCAGTCGTTTTAGTTCTTCCGTGGTTGGGAGCCGATCTTTAGGGCGGGCTGAGTTGGTCAGCTGAATAGCCGAACCACCCAGGGCTTTTACAAAACTAGCATGAGCTACGTGCATATCAATCGTACTCTGCTCTTTGGCCGGGTCGATTTCTACATTGCCACTCGAGAACATAGCCAGTGCCAGCTGATGCTGGTCGAGCAGGGCTTTCAGTTCAGATGGTTTGGCTTTGTAAGGTCCGAAGGTATTGGCCCGGAGTTGAATGCCTTTGTAACCAAGTGAAGCCAGATCGCTGATGGCCTGGGCGTCGTTGCCACCCCAGGTAATGGCTGAATACGCTATCTTGAGGCCAGATGGATTTGTAGCGAAGGCCGCCAGTCGGGAAGCGCCTACGGTAAGAGCTAACGTGGAAAGGCCAGCCATTGTAAGAAACTGCCGTCGATTTACAGGCTCCTGCATGATTGGGAATGGGAATAGTCAGATAGCTAAAAAGGCAACTACTGATAGTGGAAAATTCAGGTTCAGTTAAAAGAAGAGGAAGAATTTTTAATTCTACTGGTTTTAAAGAGCGAATGAGTGAAAGAGCGCAACCATGACATACGTCAGTATTTCGCTCTTTCACTCATTCGCTCTTTCGCTTAATTAGAAGCCCGCATTTTGTGGGAAGTTGGCACTACCACCTTCCGTACGGTCAATCTGCGTTTGTGGGATTGGGCGGTAGTTGTGTGTTTCTTTCACGTTGGCCGCTCCATCGGCGTTATACAATTTGACTCGTTCAACCAGGTTGCCCCAACGCTTCAGGTCGAACCACCGCGTTTGCTCACCAGCCAGCTCACGAGCGCGTTCCTGCATAATCATCTCCATATCAACCTGGGCTGGAGTGATTTCCATAGCGGCTTCTTTGCCTGGCCAGGCTGCCCGACGACGTACTACGTTAAGTGCAGCAGCAGCTTCTGTGGTTTTGCCTTGCTTGAATTGAGCTTCGGCCAGAATCAGATAGGTTTCGGCCAGTCGGAAGGCCAGATAATCGCGACTACCTTGTTCATAGGTCAGGTCGGGGCGGTTCGGGTCCAGGAATTTTTGCAGCGTTGGGAATAAGGCGGCTGTGTAGGCGCTGGGTACCAAAACCTGATATGGCTTCGCGGCCCGTTGTGCTAATGTCCATTCAACACCCGGAATATAAATCGCGGTATCACCTGCTTTTAGGGTGATCTTAGCCTTACTGTTGTCAAACGAGGTGTTCAGGTTTGCGCCCGGGTTGTTCGATAGCCATGTATCCTTAAACGTCTTCTTGTACCGAGAGTCATTAACCCGATCTTTAAACACCGTTTCCAATAAGTAGTTAGTTGGCTTTAGGCGTTTGAACGGACGGTCGTTGGCGATATCCCGTTTCATACCGGGCTGCACATCATACTGCATACCAAAATACAGGTGAAGTTTGTTACCATCACCGTTGTTCGTATTAGCCGTGTTGATGTTGGTTAACGGATCAGATGTATACTGTACCGAAAAAATAACCTCATCATTAATTTCGCCACTTCCCTGCGCAAACACACTGGCGAAATCAGGCAA
Source organism: Spirosoma aerolatum (assembly GCF_002056795.1). Lineage (NCBI taxonomy): Bacteria > Pseudomonadati > Bacteroidota > Cytophagia > Cytophagales > Cytophagaceae > Spirosoma > Spirosoma aerolatum. The sequence continues at coordinate 1,603,970 of NZ_CP020104.1, forward strand.
CAGCTTGTAGCCATAGTTGGCAATGACGTTCTGGGCATAGGTCGCTGCTTTTGCGTAATCGTCCGTTGCTTTGGCTGATGCGTTTGTTGCTTTCGTCAGATAGACACGTGCCAGCAGATGCTCGGCAGCCGATTTGGTAGCCCGACCATAATCACTAGCTGCTTGTGCAGAAGCTTTGGTAGCTGGTAAATCAGCTATAGCTGCTTCAAGGTCGGCTATGATCTGTTTATACATATCGGCTTCCGTTGCCCGCTTTGTCACTTTTGTGGGCCCAAGTGTTTCGGTTAACCGCAGATCTACTCCACCGAATTCCTGGGTCAGAATAAAGTAGTAATGCGCCCGCAAAAACTTCATTTCGGCGACCCGTAGTTTTTTCGTAGCATCTGAGACAGTAGCTGCCGGAGCGCGTCCAATGACGGCATTGCAGGTGTTGATACCCTTATACAGTTCTTCCCAGACCTGCTGAATGATATCGACAAAGCTATTCATCTGGGTATCATAGAAATGAAACCCTTTGTAGCTTCCATCGGCTCCGGCCTGGTAAATATCAGTGCCGTATTCAGTCATGGTCAGCCCCCGTTCTGAGCCGTAAAAGTTACGCATGGAGGAGTAAGCCGCTCTGCTGGCATCTTCAAATCCTTTGGGCGTATTCATGTAATCGTTCCCGATAGCGGATACTACCGTTTCCTTCAGCACGTCCTTACAGGCTTGACCGCTAAGCATAAGGGTCGCAAGTGCCAGGGCGCGAATTGATTTATGTGAAAATTTTGATTTCATGTTTGTTTTCGAATCTTAAGGTGTTTACAAATACATCATTTACAGGTTACGCTTAGAATTTGACATTTAAACCAAATGTCGTAACCCGGGTAGCTGGCACAACTCCGTTGCTGACCGTACCATCACTTGTTTCAGGGTCAACACCGTTATACTTCGACCGATAGGTGGAGAAGATAAACGGCTGCTGAATGCTGGTAAATAGCCGGAGCGATTGCAGATGTAGTTTCGAAGTAATTGATGCCGGGAATGTATAACCAAAGTTGATGTTCCGTACCTTCACAAACGAGCCGTCGAAGTAGATAATCGCCGTGTTATAGACTGGGAATTCCTGGCTGGAGTTAGGCCGTGGGAATTCGTTGGTTGGGTTATTGGGCGTCCAGTAATCTACTTTAATCTGCTCATAACGGCCTGCCAGTGCGTTGTTGTTCTGGTGGAAGCCACTCAAAATGGTTTGACCGATCCGGGCATAGATGAAGAAGTTCAGGTCAAATCCTTTGTAGCTGAATCGGTTCGTAATACCACCACTCCAGGTCGGAATGTCAGATCCCAGATATACGCGGTCATCCGCTGTAATTTTGCCGTCGCCATTGGTATCCTGTACTTTAATCTGACCAACCGCACTCTGGTATGATTTCGCGGCATCGGCTTCATTGGTTTGCCAGATACCGGCTTTTTTGTAATCGTACATGGCCGTCAGGGGCTTGCCAATAAACCGTTTGTTACCTACATCATCAACGGCTCCATTGAACAGCGAGATGATGGCTTCTGTATTTTTCGTAAATACAATATCAGAAGTCCATTTAAAGCCGCTCTTTGTATTTACGTTTACGGTAGATATGCTGGCTTCTAAACCTTTGTTCTGCGTTTCGCCAATATTCTTGGTTACCGCATTAAAGCCGATTGAAGTAGGCAGCAGGTCAGACAGCAGCAGGTCAGTAGTACGCGTATTATATAATTCGATAGCACCCGCTACCCGGCCGCGCCAAAGGCTAAAGTCAACACCAATGTTTGTAGTGGTCGAGGTTTCCCAGCGCAGATCGGCGTTGCCAATCGTTTCGGGGCGATAACCATAAGCAGGTGTAGTGCCAAAGGCGTATACGGTTCGGCCCAACAGTCCCTGCGTTTGATAAGGCGCTACCCCCTGGTTACCAACCGATCCACGGCTAACCCGTAATTTCAGCAGATCAACCCAGGAAGACCCCTTCATGAAGTCTTCGTTACTAATATTCCAGCCTAAAGCGATACCGGGGAAGTTACCGTATTTCGTATTCTCACCAAAACGGCTCGAACCATCCCGACGTATTGTAGCTGTCACCAGGTATTTGTCTTTATAGTCATAGTTAACCCGGCCCATATACGAGTTAATCGTCCATTGAACCAGACCGCTACCGACGCCCAGCACCGAACTGGCATTTCCTACATTGTAAAACGACTGAGTTTCGGCGGGTACCCCTTGTACTTGAATATTATTAAATTCCGAATTATCACGCTGAATGGATTGCAGAGCCGTAATGCCGAAGTTGTGGTCGCCAAGCTTCTTATTATAGGTCACTACGTTTTCGAGCGTATAGTCGAAATTAAACGTAGCTGAGTTAGAAGCTTGCGGATCACCATTTTTTCGGGCATTGGTTAAAGAGCCAATGAAGCGGCCGTATCGGTTGATGGTGAAATCAGGGCCGAAATTAACCCGGTATTTTAACCCGTCGAGGATATTTACTTCAGCATAAACGCTATTAAAAATCCGGTATTTCTTCCGTTCATCGATTTGAGCACCTGGTATAACCTCAGCAAGTGGATTGGTCAACAGCGCGTCGTTGGTTGGGAAGAAAATCAGGTTGCCGTTGTCGTCGTAGGGCCGTCCGAGCGGATTTTGCTGAAGGGTAAAGTTGTAGGGATTCAACGACTCGCCATTGCGCAGGCTGTACATCATATACGAGGCAATTCCTACTTTAAGCACCTTATTAATCTGGTGATCAATATTGGCACGCAGCGAATAACGGGTGAAATCCAGCCCTGGCATGATCCCTTTATCCTGGAAATAACCTGCCGAAATATAGAACTGCGTTTTTTCGTTACCGCCCTGAACACCTATGGTGTGATTCTGCTGAAAACCCTGTTTCAGAATCAGCGACTGCCAGTCGGTGTTCCGATTGGCGGCAATACCAGCGGCTACGGCCGGGTCGCCACCCAGTACGGCTACCTTCGAGTCGGCATACGCATCAGCTACGCCCGTTGGAACGGGATTGCCGTTTGCGTCTTTGTAGTTGCCTGTGGTCCGGTAGGCCTCGCGTACAAATTCAGCAAATTCGGAACCGCTGAACAGGTGTACTTTATCCAGTACGTTGGTAACACCTACATAGTTGTCATAGGTGATGGTCGTTTTACCGGTTGGATTCCCCCGCTTGGTGGTAACCAGTACAACGCCATTAGCACCCCGGGCACCATAGATGGCTGTTGCTGTAGCATCCTTCAGGATTTCCATGGAGGCAACATCGTTCGGGTTGATGTCTTCATATTCCCTCGCCAGTGGAATCCCATCTACTACATAAAGAGGATCATTACCCGCATTAAACGAACGACGTCCACGAATCCGAATGGTTGGTACGGAGCCAGGTCGGCTACCTGATTGGGCCACATCCACCCCCGCTACCCGACCCTGCATCGCCTGTCCAATGTTGGTAATGGGTTGTTCCGTGATTTGCTTTGGTGTAATCGACGAAATAGCCCCGGTAGTCTGGCTTTTCTTCTGTGTACCGTACCCCACAACGACGACTTCGTTCAGCGCACGGGTATCGGTGCTAAGAGTTAGATTGATGGTCGACTTGTTGCCTACCGATACTTCTTGACTAACAAAGCCTACGGCTGAGAAAACAAGCACTGACTGACCAGCAGGCACATTGATCCGGTAGGTTCCTGATGCGTCGGTTGTTGTGCCGCGCGTGGTTCCTTTAACCGCTACGCTGACACCGGGGAGCCCGGAGTTGTCGTCACCCGATAGAACTTTACCCGTTACAACTCGTTCCTGAGTTGGGTTATCTATGGTTAATGAGTTGGTAGGTGGGGCACTGTAGGCCGGTTGACCTAGTAGTGCGAGTGCCGTAAGGCCAAGCAGAGGTAGCCACGATCTCCGTGGAGGTTGGGTAATTGTGTTTTGCATTGTAGGTTCGAGTAAGAGTTAATTATAAAAAGCAGCTAGGGTAATGATTTGTCCAAACTGGTTGGAACCTCAATCCACTCACCCGAGCGGAGCCGGATGGGATTATGGTGTTTGACGAGCAGGTTGACGGCTCCCGACGTTAACGCGACTGACGTGCAGGCGGCTTGCTGACTAACCTGAAACGCTGTGCCGAGAGCTTCGATCGTGAGGTCGCTGGTATGTACCCGAAATAGTCGAGCCGATGTCGTATCATTCCGGTGCATGACAGAGAAATCGGCTTCGCCCTTCAACCACACTGCCCGGGGGGTATCGTCCGTCCAACGACGAGCATACCGGACCGAACTATTTGGGTATAAAGTAACGGTTGAGTTGTCGGGTAGGCGAATCTGCTGAGTTTGATGAGCGGATGTGCTAACCGTCGAAATTCGTTGGTTAGGACCATATTGCATCCACAAGGCCCAGCCGATTAGGAGCAGAACTCCCATAGCAGCAGCAATCGTTCGGAAAAAGTACCACCAGCCAACTACAACCCTGACGTCTGGCTGAAGGGGGCGGAGGTCTTCCATGGTCTGGAGTGACTCCCGAATCCGGCCCCATACTGATGACATTTCATCGGCCGATAGTGCTGGTAAAGTAGACTGACTGCTTGTTAGAATGAGTTGACGAGCCGTCTCTATGGTTTCCGCACAATCTGGATTTTGTGAAAGCCAATTTTGCCAGTAAGCCGCTACCTCATCGTCGTTGGGATGTTGCACCCAACGTACAAAAAGGTCATCAAGGGCAAGCTCCTCAATGGTGTAAGCAGAGTATGGCTTATGGGACACGGTAATTAGCTGTTGCGTGTAGGCCAAAGCGTCAGATATAAGGGTTTCTACTTATTAAAGGCATCGTTTAAGGGCAGAAAATTTGTCTGGCTATTTGTTAAGGTTACTGGATTATTCTTCGATAAAGCTTTATTATGTACTATTTTAGACTGTGATAATACCATTATAATATTCTGAAAAAAAATGGATAAAGAGAATAAAATTTCTCACTTTTTTTATGCAAGCGTTTCCGGGAACGTTGCCAAACCAAAAAATGTATGAGAATGTATGGATAAAATGATAGAGAAAGCTAAATTAAAACAAGTTAATCCTGACATCTTTATAAAGAGTGTGTAAAGCTATAAATTGTATTAATCTAATAAATGCGGCTTTCAGTTAACGGCTTTGGCTTCTGGTTACTATACCTTCAGAGATCGATAGCTCTTAAAGCCAAAAGAGATTTTTAAAAAGAAATTGATGGTCATACCTAGGCTGCGTGTACTAATGCCAATTTCAACGCAACTGGATAACTGAACTACGAAAACCATTGGCTTCAGTTAGCGTTATTGATTTTATCTAACGTTATGAAACTTATGCGTTTACTATGGAATACTATATATGTATGCTGCCTAGTCTGGATATTGACCGATAATCGTACGTTTGCGCAAGCAAAAGTGTCGATTGATGGGGAAACTCGATTAAAAGAGAGAGCGACTCATCAAAAAACGGATACTCTGGCGAGTGAGATGCCTACGTCATTGACCTTTACAGCGTCGACCGATCAGCGCTTTACATTTTTTAATGACACGCGCACGGAAGATAATCGTCGAACGCCCGTCAGTGTATACGGTATACGGGCTGGCTTTTTGTTTCCGCCAAGTCACCGACGGGCCAATCTGAAAGGAGGACGAATGGCCAGTTTTAAGGCCGGGGCTGGGTTTTACTTCGTAAATCAGTCTTTAAATCAGCCAGGGTTGCTGCCTAATTCATCGGAATCGGTCACTCGTCGTTTGCGAATGGCTACCGTATATTATGAACGCTATTTATACCGCCAGAAAGCGTTTGAAATTAGTATGCCACTTGAGCTAGGATATGGTCATTCGCGGTATGAACGTAATGACGATGTTGCAGAGAAGCACGAACTGGCTCGTGGGGTTTTTATTCCGTTGGGCGTTGGCGTGTCGGGGGCCTACCATTTTCCGAACGTACGCTGGCTACCTCCATTGCATTGGTTCGGTATTAATTTGTTGGTTGGTTATCGCTTCATTCTTAAAAAAGATATACCCGAAAGCCAGATTAATTATTCAGGCTTATACCTGTCGGTTGGGCCATCGTTTTTTTTGGAAAATCTCACAGCCGACATCAAGCAATGGGGGAAGAAGCGAAAGCGAAATAAATAATGCTATATATAGAGACTGGGATTTATAAATCCCAGTCTGTTAAACTAATCAGCTATTACTGGGGACAGCTTCTTCCCATTGGATACGAACCGCCTGCTCCACATCGGCATGCAGACACAGGGCAACCGGGCAGGTATGGGCGATCCGTTCCAGTCGGGCACGGGTTTGGTCGTCAGGGAAAAAAGCAACGCCTTCCCGGTTAGCCTGCAGGGTCAGATTGACTTCTATACGGGCTATTTTGCGGGGAAGCTGGGTCGTCATTATTTTAGTGACATCAAGTTTGCTACCTGTCAGGTCTATACCATCGCGTCGGGCGTTAATCGCCATAGTCGTGATGATGCAGGTGCCAAGCGCATTAGCGACCAGGTCAGTAGGCGAGAACGCTTCCCCTTTTCCCTGATTGTCGGTAGGGGCATCTGTATTGATATGTGTACCTGACTGGAGGTGTTCGCAATCGGTGCGAAGGTCGCCAATGTAGTCGATATGAATCGTTGCCATGCTAATAAACGTATATCAAGTGGTTAGCTCAATGAGCCGATAAGAAAAATGCGTTCGATCGAGTAGATTGTATGGATCAGCTGATTCTCGGATTCGGGTACCGCCAACTGTATTGGAACTGTAGAGTCCAGAGAATCAATCGAATCCAGGGATTTAGCTTAAGGATACCATTCCCTAAAAATCCTTTACGAAATGGGGCTGGCTGCTATTTTAGCGTTAAACATATAAATAATGCTGTAGTTACGCTAATTGTGCAGACCGATTTTGCGAATACGTATAAAAATGTTTAGTTTTAATTTTAGGATATCACGGAAATGCGAACTCTATACAGATTACTTGGTCTTGCGTTGGGGGGATTACTTGTATCCGGGCAAGCTGTAACCGCTCAGAATACGGATGGCGATGACGAGAGTTATCACACCATTACCACGTTTGGCATCACAACCAATACGAACTCAGGCATCATTGGCGGATTTTCCTATCGGCGTTCTAAACTGCTGGCGGGTAAATTAATGGGTATGCCTCAGTATCGGTATCTTAGTATAGAGATTGTTAATGTAAAACATCCTAAAGAAATTCAGTCTTCGCTTAACTCAGTTGGCTCACGATACATCGACGGTAAAGAAAATTACCTGTTCGTGTTACGTCCGCAGTATGGCCGGGAAGTGAAATTATTCCAGCGAAGTAGCGATGAAGGTATAGCCGTGAGTGGTATTTTAGCCGCAGGCCCTTCGTTGGGCATTATCAAGCCATATTATCTTGAAGTGTCCTATGGGAACTCGTCCCGAACGGTTCCGGCTTCTGAGGTAAATGGATTTGCCACAGCTACCGGCGAAACGGTTACGGGTGCCGGAGGGTTTTTTCAGGGCCTCGATCAGTCGAAACTGACGGTTGGCCTGAACGTAAAAGCGGCTTTAAATTTTGAATTAAGCGCCTTTAGAGCCAATACGACCGGCGTAGAAATCGGTTTCCTGGCTGAGATGTTTCCGAATAAAATTGTGATCATCCCCAACCGCAGCCCCAACGGAAATCGGGAAGATGGGAACCGCAGTTTCTTTACATCCGCTTATTTAACCTTGTTTTTTGGGAGTAAGAAATAGGAATTGATAGGTGCTCGGAGTTCAAAGCGAGGAGGGCTAGCTCATCACCAGATTGAGCCTTACTCATCGCTTCGAACTCCGAACGCTTTTTTATGAACTTTCCGGCGGAAAAACGAATTTTGCTGGAAAGGATTGAGGAGCTATGATTGAACTACCTGTAATACCCTCCGAACAACAAAGGAAGAAACGTCCCGACTGGTTACGGGTCAAATTACCCATCGGCCCTGAATACGCCAAAGTTCGTAAACTCGTCGACGAGCATAAACTTCATACTATTTGCGAAAGCGGTAATTGCCCCAATATGGGTGAGTGCTGGGGGGCTGGAACGGCTACATTCATGATTTTAGGGAATGTCTGTACACGGAGCTGTACGTTTTGTGCAGTAGCCACCGGACGACCTAATGAATATGATACCGACGAGCCCCGCCGAGTAGCCGAAGCTATTGTGCTGATGAAGGTAAAACATGCCGTTATCACATCGGTAAACCGCGATGAACTCAAAGATCGGGGTGCCGAAATCTGGTATCAAACGGTCCGGCTGATCAAAGAAGCTTCGCCGACGACCACCATCGAGACCCTGATTCCCGACACAAAAGGAAATTGGGAGGCCCTGGAACGGATGATTTCGGCAGGTCAGGAAGTGGTGTCGCACAACATGGAAACGGTAGAACGACTATACCGACGCGTGCGTCCACAGGCGCGTTATGAACGCAGTCTGGAGCAGATTCGTCGTACCAAAGAATATGGTCAACGGACAAAATCGGGTATTATGCTGGGCCTTGGCGAAACGCATGAGGAAGTGTTCAAAGCGATGGACGATCTGGCCCAAAACGGACTGGATGTGCTGACGCTGGGCCAATATTTACAGCCGACCAAGATGCACCACGAAGTAATTGAGTGGATTCATCCTGAAACGTTTGCGATGTACCGTGAAGAAGGTTTAAAGCGTGGATTGAAATATGTAGAGTCGGGTCCACTGGTTCGTTCGAGCTATCACGCCGAAAAACATGTGAATGTATAAGCGTACCTAAAACAATTTAGGCAGGTTCATTAGTTTAAAAGACGAGAGTCCGGACCCACACGGCCCGGACTTTTTCGTTACTGCATGAAAAAATACGATTTCATCATTGCGGGAGGAGGAATGGCAGGCCTAAGCCTGGCTTATTATTTGCTACAGTCGCCCTTACGTGACCGACGCATCCTGATTCTGGACCGCGATCAAAAAAACCGTAATGACCGTACATGGTGTTTCTGGGAGCGTGATCCCAGAGAGCCACTCTCGCCACGTATCAATCAACGTCTGGCTGCTACTCGCCCATTTGAGTCGATCCTGTTTCGGAGCTGGAAGTCGATTTCGTTTCATGGCACTACGTATTCCGGGCTGCTCGACATGGGCAGATACCGGTACAAAATGCTGCGCGGTATTGATTTTTACAGCTTTATGGAGGCTGAGCTAGCCAAGTGGCCTAATGTGGAACAAAAGCAGGCGACCATTCAGCGGATAAAAGATACGCCACAGGGTGGATTTATCATTGCCGATGATGAACCGTATATCGCTGACTATATTTTCGACAGCACCTTTGCTTTAAAACTTGATCAACCCGAAAATCATAACCTGCTTCAGCATTTCAAAGGCTGGGTTATTCAAACGAAATCGCCCTGTTTTGACCCCCAACGCCCCGAAATTATGGACTTTCGCGTTGAACAGCACGGCGATTGCCGGTTTCTATATGTACTGCCTTTCGATGAACATACCGCACTGGTTGAGTTTACGTTGTTTAATGATACACTGCTTACGGATGCGGAATATGAGGCCGATTTGCGCCAGTATATAGATCGGTATCTGCCTACAGGTGGGTATGTGATCTGTGAGACAGAATATGGCGTTATTCCTATGTCGGATGAACCTACGCAGGAAAATCCTTCTGAGCATATAATCCGCATTGGTACGGCTGGTGGCTTTACAAAACCATCGACGGGCTATACATTCCAACGGACACAACGGTATCTGCAAACTATTGTCAAAAACCTGACCGATACTGGAAAACCTAATCGAAAAGAACCCTGGTTTAAACGCCGTTTTAAGTTTTACGATAGTATTTTCCTGAATGTGCTGGAAAAACATCGCTATCCCGCCGATGATATCTTTACCCGAATCTATACAGAGAATCCTCGCCGTGTATTTAAATTTCTGGACGAAGACACCTATTTTCTGGAAGAATTACGGCTATTCGCCACTATGCCATTCTGGCCCTTCTTATCCGCTTTTTTTGATGTACTACGAAGAAAGGTCGTTGGCTAATTGACCAAGTGTAGGGCTCCAAATTTGGCCCGTGCTCAGAAACTCATAAATTTGTCGTTTTAAACCAAGTCATACGGATAGCGCAATGCCTTATCTCTTCACTTCCGAGTCTGTTTCTGAGGGACATCCTGATAAAGTCGCCGACCAGATCTCCGACGCACTGATTGACAACTTTCTGGCTTTTGATCCATCCAGCAAGGTTGCTTGTGAAACCCTTGTAACTACAGGCCAGGTTGTACTGGCGGGTGAAATTAAGACGGATACCTACCTGGATGTTCAGAAAATTACGCGTGAGGTGATCCGTAAAATCGGCTACACCAAGAGCGAATATATGTTCGAAGCGAACTCCTGTGGTATTTTTTCGGCGCTACACGATCAGTCGGCCGACATTAACCAAGGTGTTGACCGGGAAGTGGCCAACGACGACTTTGAAACGAAAGCCAACGCTCAAGGCGCTGGTGATCAGGGAATGATGTTTGGATATGCCACCAACGAAACCGATAACTACATGCCACTGCCGCTCGATCTGGCTCATGCCATCCTGCGGGAAATGTCCAATATCCGTAACAACGAGCTTTCATTAATGCCCTATCTGCGGCCTGATGCCAAGTCGCAGGTGACAATTGAATATTCCGACGATCACCAGCCGATCCGGATTGATACCATCGTTGTATCGACTCAGCATGATGATTTTGCTGACGACGATACGATGCTGGCAAAAATCAAGGAAGACATCATTAACATTGTTATTCCACGGGTAAAGGCCGCTCAGAAAGCTGAACTCCATAGCCTGTTTACGGACGACATCACCTATTACATAAACCCAACCGGCAAATTCGTAATAGGTGGACCTCATGGCGATACTGGGCTGACAGGCCGCAAAATCATTGTGGATACGTACGGCGGTAAAGGTGCTCACGGTGGTGGTGCTTTCTCGGGCAAAGATCCCTCGAAAGTTGACCGTTCAGCCGCATATGCTACCCGGCACATTGCCAAAAATCTGGTGGCTGCTGGCCTTTGCGATCAGGTATTAGTACAGGTTTCGTATGCTATTGGGGTTGCTAAGCCCTGTGGTCTTTATGTCAACACGTACGGTACAGCCAAGGTTGATTTGCACGATGGCGAAATTGCCGAAAAGGTGGGCAAAATTTTCGACATGCGTCCCTATGCCATAGAACAACGCCTGAAGCTGCGTAACCCGATCTATTCGGAAACAGCCGCTTATGGACATATGGGTCGTAAGAATGAGGTAGTGAAGAAAACCTTTGGCTCAAACGGCCACTCCAAAGAAGTGGAAGTTGAACTATTTACCTGGGAGAAACTCGACTTTGTCGATAAAATCAAAGCTGAATTCGGCCTGTAATGTATCCACGGGCTTCAGCCCGTGTTGCTGTAAAGCCCGCTGGTACAGTTAATACACGCAAAAGCCACTCCGGACGGAGTGGCTTTTGCGTGTTGGAATTAATAAACTGGTTTATAACTCATCGGGTTCAAAGACTTCGTCTTCCGTTTCCACTATTGAGGTGGCTTGAGCAATAGCCGGGCTGGAAATGTCGTTGCGTTTTTGTTTGCAGCGAACAAGTTTGTCTTTCAGAACATCCATTACCCGGTCTGTAGCACTTTCGAAGCTTTTATCGTGTTCTTTCACGAAAATCTCCTTCCCCGGAATCATCAGTCGAACTTCGACAATTTTCTCTTTAATCTTGTTGGAGTCGGCGCCTTCTAGTCGTAAGAACACTTCACCACTAATAATTCGATCATGAAATGTATCGAGCTTATCAAGCTTAGCCTGGATAAAATCTAACAGGCTCTGGTCTGCCGTAAATTTAACGGCGTGCATTTGTAGTCTCATTGTGTCGCTTTTAAGGTGAATTGAATTAAGAACATCAATGGACTATCTAAGTTTGAGTATACAAACCACAAAGTCAAGGCTGCCTACGAAAGATGCAACTAGGTTTCACGCCAGCGAAGCAAACAATCTGTTAACAATTTGATAATAGACGCATTTAAGCTTTGACGTGGAACGGTTGACAATGAAAATTCTTTAAAAAATATAAATTTAAAATTGCTGAAAGCGGATTTGAATCGGCTTATTGGGGCGTAGGGTAATCAGTGGCTTGGGCACGACCAGTTGATTTGGGATCGATTTAAATGAAAAATCTCTGGCCAGCATACCCAGCAAAATCTGCATTTCCATTAGAGCAAACTGATTGCCAATACATAAGCGCGGGCCTCCGCCAAAAGGTAAATACGCATACGAATGCAACTGATCTTTGAGCCCTCCCGCTACAAAACGGTCAGGATCGAATCGATCCGGGTCAGGCCAATTGTCGGGGTCGCGATGAAGTAGGTAAGGAGAAACGAGTGCGGTGTCGCCAGATGGAATGGTATATGGTCCAATATGATCGTCCTGAAATGCCAGTCGGCTCATAATCCAGGCGGGTGGGTACAATCGTAACGATTCCTGAATTACCTGCATGGTGTAGGTTAACGAGCGAAACGCTTGAGGAGAGGGCAAAGCCGAATCGCCGAGCACTTGGCGACATTCGGTTTGTACCCGTTCCTGTATATTGGGATGCTGGCTAAGTAAGTACAGCGTCCAGGCCATCGAAATGGCCGTGGTTTCATGGCCCGCCGAAAACAGCGTTACGCACTCGTCGCGAAGTTGCTGGTCCGACATTCGCTCGCCCGTTTCTTCGTCCTCGGCCGTCAGAAACATAGAAAGTAAATCGTCCTGTTCAAGTTTTTGTCTCCGACGCTGCTCAATAACACCATAAATGAATTCATCAACCAATACGGCGGCTTTCCGAAACCGTTTATTGTTGGGAGTGGGCCAATGCATTGGAAAACGGATGGGCGATAGCATACGGTTATTGGCTAGATAATTAAGCGTATCCAGCGCCGACGATAACCCTGATAGTTTACCGACCGTATCTGAACCAAACAACGTTTTACAGACAATCCGCATCGTAACGTCCATAAACGTTTGTGAGACATTGATCGATTGTTGCAGATTCTGTTGCTTCAGATCAACCAGCCAATTGGCCGTTTCTACGATCATCGTATGCGTGAGTGCGGCTAGTTTTTGTCGATGAAAAGCCGGTTGTGCCAGCCGTCGTTGACGTCGCCAGAAATCACCATCGCTGGTGAGTAGCCCATTACCCAGAAAGATTTTTAGAACCTCAAAAGCAGGGGATCGACCATAATTCCGATGGTTTTCCTGTAATATATGCTTAGCATCGTCGGGTCGAAAAACCAGGTACTGATTCCTGCCCCCAATGCGCAGATGCACCAGCCGATCCTGTCGCTGTTGTAGGGTACGTAACGTTCCGAGTGGATTATACAGAAAAGCGAGCGTATTCCCCAGAAGCGGTACGCCCGGATGCAACGGAACAGCAAGTTTAGCGGCAGTTGTTTCCATAAAAAAGCCGTTCTGAATTCTGATCAGAACGGCTATAAAGATAAGCCAGCAGCGGCAGAATCGCTATGAGTTGATCACCTCTCCGCCATTCACGTGAATAACCTGACCAGCGTAGTACGATGCATCTTCAGATGCCAGAAATACATAGGCAGGTGCTAGTTCGGCGGGTTGGCCAGGGCGTTGCATAGGCGTATCTTTCCCAAATTCGCCTACCTCTTTCAGGGTTTTAGTCGCCACGATCAACGGTGTCCAGATAGGGCCGGGTGCTACGGCATTGACCCGAATACCCCGTTCCAGCAGGTTCTGCGACAACGACCGGGTAAAGGCTGTGACGGCCCCTTTGGTCGACGCATAATCGATGAGCGCTTCACTACCCCGGTACGAAACGACCGATGTGGTGTTGATAATGCAATCGCCAGAAGCCATGTAAGGCAAAAGAATTTTGGTCAGCCGGAACATAGCCAGAATATTGAGTTCAAACGTTTCGCGCATCTGCTGGTCCGAAATACCCGTAAATTCCGTCTGTTCGACATGATTAGCCGCATTGTTAACCAGAATATTCACATGATCGTAGGTGTCGATAACCAGATCAACGGCATCCTGAATGAACTGTATATCTTTCAGATCGCCTGACATCAATAAACACTGACGACCTTCGGCTTCAATCAGGCTTTTGGTTTTCTGAGCATCTTCTTCTTCGCGCGGATGATAGATAATGGCCAGATCAGCCCCTTCGCGGGCAAAGTGAACCGCGACTGCCCGCCCAATACCCGAATCGCCACCCGTTATGAGGGCAATTTTGCCTTTCAGTTTATCGGCTCCTTCGTAATCATCCCGAATGTAAATGGGCTCGGGGTCCATTTTATATTCCAGGCCCGGCTGTTCATTCTGATGCTGGGGCTTGGTTTCAATTTCCATTTGGTCCATGTCTTTTTTAGTAGGTAGGAGTTAGGAGCGAGGAGTGAGAATGCTGGCGCATGAAACTTACTGATGCGCCAGCATTCTCACTCCTCGCTCCTAACTCCTCGGTTATGTTTTTTTATGCATTAACAATCGTTCCTCCGTTGGGATGTAATACTTGTCCGGTGATGTAGGAGGCATTTTCGGATGCCAGAAACACGTAGGTCGGCGCTACTTCACTGGGTTGACCGGGTCGTTTCATCGGAACATCTTTGCCAAACTGGGCCACTTCTTCGGCACTAACGGATGCAGGGTTAAGGGGTGTCCAGATAGGTCCGGGCGCTACGGCATTGACCCGGATGCCTTTCGTAATCAGATTGCTCGACAAGGCGCGTGTAAAGGTCATAATGGCTCCTTTTGTTGACGAGTATTCCAACAGATCGGCTCGCCCCTGATAGGCGGTTACCGAAGTTGTATTGATGATACAATCGCCTTTTTGCAGATGGGGTACGGCTGCTTTGGTGACCCGGAAGCACGAATAGATATTGGTTTCGTAAGTAGCCAGCAGGTCTTCATCAGTTTCTTCCTCCAGCGTTTTATGTTGCAGTTGTAAGGCCGCATTATTCACCAGAATATTGAGCTGGCCGAATTGCCGGACCGTTTCTTCTACGATCTGCTGGCAATACGCTTCATCCCGAATATCGCCGGGTAGAAGGAGACAGGTTCGGCCTTCGGCTTCTACAAGTTCTTTGGTTTTTTTGGCGTCGATCTCTTCGCGCGGAGTGAATGAAATGGCGACATTGGCGCCTTCGCGGGCGAAATGAACGGCCACCGCTCGCCCAATACCGGAGTCGCCACCCGTAATAAGTGCCACTTTGTCTTTCAGTTTATTGGCTCCCTTATACGAGGGCCGAATGACTTCTGGTTGCGGGTTCAGTTCGGCTTCAATACCCGGCTGGATATCCTGATGTTGTGGAGGAATGTCAAGTACCATAACGTTGCATTTGGTTTTCTGAATAAATCAAATGCAACGGCGGTTGTTCGAGAAATCTAGTAAAACGGTGGATTTTGTGCTCGATGTTAGAATATGTAATATCGTAGCGATATAAGCGACTAGACTATGTATATCAATGGCAATGCAAAAGCGGCCCGGACGTACGATGCCATCGTAATCGGTTCGGGTATCAGTGGCGGATGGGCGGCTAAAGAGTTGTGTGAGAAAGGGTTAAAGACGCTTGTGCTGGAGCGCGGCCGCGATGTGCGGCATATCACCGACTATCCGACAGCGACACGTAATCCCTGGGAATTCACGCATCGAAATCGAATGCCGGAAACCTTTGAGCAGGCTAACCCAATTGCTACCAAATGCTATGCCCTCGATGAGGCAACGGAGCAGTTTTTTGTGAAAGATGCCGATCACCCCTATATCCAGGAAAAACCCTTCGACTGGATTCGCGGCTATCAGGTAGGAGGGAAGTCGCTTATATGGGCCCGGCAAACGCAGCGATGGAGTAAATTCGATTTTGAAGCCAACGCCCGAGACGGGGCCGCTATCGATTGGCCAATCCGGTACGACGATTTGGCGCCCTGGTATAGTCACGTCGAGCGGTTTGTGGGCATCAGTGGCAATAAAGATGGCCTGGAAACGCTTCCCGATGGCGAATTTCTAAAGCCATGGGAGCTGAACTGTGTTGAAAAGCACATTCAAAAACGGGTGGCCGAAGCCTATAAAGATCGTCACGTAATCATTGGCCGTTGTGCGCACCTGACCGAACCGAAACAAATCCATTACGATCAGGGACGAGCCCAGTGTCAGGCGCGGCATTTATGCTACCGAGGCTGTCCGTATGGTGGCTATTTCAGCTCCAATTCATCGACCATTCCCTGGGCGGCTAAAACGGGTAAATTGACCCTACGACCCGATTCAGTGGTTCATTCCATTATCTACGACGAGCAAAAAGGCAAAGCAACGGGTGTCCGGGTCATTGATACACATACGAAGCAGATGACCGAATACTATGCCCGAATTATCTTTGTCAACGCGGCCTGTCTGAACACTAACCTGATTCTGCTCAACTCAACTTCCCGACGTTTCCCGAGCGGATTAGGCAATGATAGTGGCTTGCTGGGTCGTTATGTGGCGTTTCATAACTATCGCGGAAATATTGTGGCGGATTATGAAGGGTTTGAAGATGGCTATTTTTATGGCCGTCGACCAACAACGGCGTTTATGCCCAATTTCCGAAACGTTCGGAAACAGGAAACCGATTTTCAGCGAGGGTACATGGTCGCCTTTAGTGCTTCTCGGTCGGGTTGGCAACGTGGTTTGGGGCAAGCAGGTTTTGGCGCTGATTTTAAAGACCAGTTGAGTGACCCCGGTGGCTGGCATGTGTTTATGATGATGCAGGCCGAAACCGTTCCTCGTTACGAAAACCATGTCAGGTTGAGCACTACCCAAAAAGATGCCTGGGGGATTCCGCAGCTCATAACGGCTATTGATTACACCGACAATGACCTGAAGGTGATGAACGATTTTCTGGAACAGGGGGCCGAGATGCTCCAGAAATCAGGTTGTAAGAACATAAAACCCTACGATGACCACCGTAACCCTGGTCTTGATATTCACGAAATGGGGGGCGTACGCATGGGACGTGATCCCAAGACCTCTTTGCTGAATGCGTATAATCAACTGCATACCGTCAAAAATGTGTTTGTAACGGATGGAGCTGCCATGACCTCAACGGGCTCCCAAAATCCATCTATCACCTTCATGGCTTTAACCGCCAGAGCCGCCAACTTTGCGGTCAGAGAAATGAAACGAGGAACTTTATAACGTGTCGAATCAACAAGTAAAAGAAGCGTTATACGCTCTCTGTAAGGCCTATGTTGTACAGCGGATCGATACCGCACAACAAGCCATGAATGCGGCCCAGGAAGCGGCTAACTCTGAGTCGAAGAGTAGCGCGGGGGATAAGTACGAAACGGGCCGGGCCATGGCACAGCTTGAACGGGACCGACACGCTCAGTTGTTGGCCGAAGCATTGAAAGTAGAGCGCGATTTGAAGCAGATTCAACCTGACAAAAGCTACGAAGCTGTGCAGCCGGGGAGTGTCGCTGTTACCAATCGGGGCGTGTTTTTTATCAGTATCGGAGCTGGTAAGCTTAGCCTGAATGGAAAGGACTATTTCGCTGTGTCGCCTGCTTCGCCCATTGGTGTTGCGCTGGCTGGTCGGAAAGCCGGGGACTCGGTTGCGTTCAACAAATTGCCTTACCAGATTTTGGAAGTCTATTGACTATAGAACCGCACGGGCGGTTCTATATTTTTAAAATACCCGCTCGCCGTTGATCCAGGTCTGACGTACTTTAGTTTGCCGGATTTTGGGGTTGGGAATCAGCATAATGTCCTGATCCAGAATGACGAAGTCCGCTTGTTTGCCGGGGGCGATACAACCGCGCAGGTGATCTTCGAAACAGGCGTAGGCCGCCCAGCGGGTCATGGCCAGCAAAGCCGATTTCCGATCAACGGCATTTTCCATCTGATAGCCGCCTGTAGGAAAATTTTTCGCATCCTGCCTAGCTACGGCTGCGTGAAAGCCAAATAAGGGATTGACGGCTTCTACCGGAAAATCGCTGCCAAACGTAATCGTTCCGTTTTGTTTCATCAGATCGTTGAATGCATAGGCCCCCTTTACCCGAATAGGCCCTAATCGGTCGCCAGCCCAATACATATCTGATGTCGCATGAGTGGGCTGAACTGACGGAATGATGGAATAGCGACCAAATTTCCAGACATCTTCGGGCGAAACGACCTGGGCATGTTCAATCCGCCAGCGCCGGTTGTTTTTGCCTTCCAATAATCGGCCATACAAGTCGAGCATCAGGTGGTTGGCTGAGTCGCCAATGCAGTGCGTATTGGCCTGAAATTTAGAGTTGTACAGTAACTTGGTGATCCGTTCCAGTTCGGAGGGGCTAAGTAAAAGAAAGCCACTGGTTTCGGGGCGGTCGCTGTATGGTTTACGAAGGCAGGCCCCTCGTGATCCTAAAGCCCCATCGGCATATAACTTGAACGAGCGAACCGTTAAGCGGTCGGTTTGAAACGGCCCACGCTTCAGGAAATAATTCAGGTTCGGTTCACCCAGGCTAACCATGGCATAATCCCGTATTTTCAGCTTACCAGCCTGTTGGAGGCTATCGATCAAATTGATTTCGTCAGGGCTGATACCCGCGTCGGATACGGTTGTGAGACCCAAAGCTACACAGGCTTTTTCGGCATTGAGCAGCATCCGGGCTTTGTCGCTGGCATCGGGGCGGGGGATAACCCGTTTTACAAACTGCATGGCATTATCGACTAGCACACCCGTGGGTTGCCCAGCCTCTAAAACTACTTCTCCTCCGGCCACCTGCGATCCTCCCGTTACATTGGCCAAACGAAGTGCTTTTGAATTGACGAGTAAGGCGTGTCCGTCAATGCGGGTCAGGGCAACCGGAACATTTGGAAAGGCTTCGTCTAATTTTTCTTTGGTAGGAAACGCTTTTTCGGGCCAATCATTTTGATCCCAGCCCCGGCCTGTCAGCCAAATCGCGTTTGGATGAGCCTGGTAAAACGTTTTGAGTCGATTAATGACTTCATCGTAGGATTCGGCTCCAACCAGATCGGCCTGATCGAGTACCTGACCGAGTCCCAGAAAATGGGCATGCGGGTCATAAAAACCGGGGTAAACAGGCTGGCCAGCCAGATCGACCTGAGTAGCGGCTTCATACTTCTCTGCCAGAGCCCTACTATCGCCAACAGCTAAAAATTTTCCATCTTTTATGACAAAGGCATTGGCCATCGAAAAGCTCGAATCAGCGGTATAAACGCGGGCATTTGTTACGAGCAGATCTGCCTTTTTTTTGAAGGAACATCCAGATAATAGGAGTGATAGAGTAGAAAATAGCAGAAAAAGGTGTTTCATACTGGTTGGGGAAAAAAAGATAGTGTGCAAGTTAAACGAAAGGTTAATAAGCTGACGGGCCAATTGCAGATTCTCTTACTTTTGTCCTACTTGTAGTTATAACCGTTAATCAATGAAACTCAGCAGTTGTCTTCTTTTTGTCTGCCTACCTTTTCTGGCTTTTTCTCAACAAACTCCTAATGCAATCCAACGCGCTCAGCAACGAACTTTCACGATGGCCACACTGCCCCAGCCAGGTGAATTGTTGACGCTTCAGCAAGCCGTTGATCAGGCCGTTAGTAAGAACTATCAAATTCATATCAATCGTTCTCAGGAGGAAATCGCCCGGAATAACTACAGTAAAGGGAATGCAGGGTATTTACCTTCGTTAACTTTCAATGGGAACTCAAACGGAAGCCTGCAAAGTTTTCGGCAAACAACCATTGGCAACCTTCAGCCACCACGGGAAGGAAGTGGGATATTTAACCGTACGTCGAACCTGGGCGTTAACCTGAACTATACTATTTTCAATGGTTATTATCGACGGTCATTTTACTCGCAACTTGAGCAGTTGCTCAAGATAAGTACCGTCAATACCCGCGCAAACGTAGAGGCTACCATAGCTAGTGTAACTACGAGCTACTATGATGTGGTCCGCCAATTACGCCGGCTAATCACCTTCAGTCAGGCCCTCGATATTTCGCGGGAACGGCTTGAACTGGCACGTGCTAACTATGAAGTTGGTACTCGTTCTAAAGTCGATTTCTTGAGTGCACAGGTCGATTATAATACGGACAGTGCGGCTTTATTATCGCAGGAGCAGGCATTACGTAATGCGAAGATCATCCTGAATAATTTACTGATTCGTGATCCACAGACGGAGTTTTCTGTTCGGGATACCATTGTAGCTCACCCAAATCTGCAATTGGCTCCCCTGCAGGAATCCTTAAATGCAAACAACCCCTTGCTGGCTGCGGCTGTGCTTAACCGGGCATTTGCTGATTTAAACGTACAGTTGGCGAATTCGGCCCAACTTCCCCTGGTGACAGCCCAAACAGGGTATAATTACCAATTTATTGATAACCAGGGCGGTTTTGGGGTGGCTACAGGCCGTACAAGTGCTATCACGTACAACGTAGTGGCGTCGATACCGATTTTTAATGGATACAACTTAAAACGACAGATTCAGAATGCTAAGGTCAATACGATTATCGCTCAGGATCAGGAGTCGAATCAGCGGCTTCAACTCATTACGGCACTTAATCAGACGTATCAGGCCTATCAAAACAGCCTGCGTATTCTGAATTTAGAAGTATTGAATAACCAACTAGCTAATCAGAACGTCGAAATTGCCTACGATCGCTATCGAATCGGAAATTCTACCTTCGTTGAATTCAGAGATGTACAGCGGACTTCAGTAGATGCACAGACCCGCCTGATTGAGGCTGAATATACGGCTAAAGCGACTGAGATAGAGTTACTTCGGTTGAGTAGTACCATCACCCAGCAACTAGGGCTTTGACCGATAGTGTGATGGGAGTGGCTACTTACCACTCCCATCACACTATTACCTTGATCTGGTCGTTCAAAAACTTGATTAGTAGCTTCTCAACCCCATCGAGGCCGTAAGGGCTGGTTTGACGGAACCGGGTTTTTTGTTTAAAATAAGGCATCAGATCCTGACACTCATAAGCCTCCAGTATTTGAGGATGCACATAATGCTTTCGGCAAACAGTTCGCGTGTTACCTAATTGATGGGCAACCTGATCGAGCACCGTATTAACGTTTGTCTTCGCTTCTTTCTCATTTTCGCAAGGCCCCAGTTCAACCAGTAGCCGCAACGCATTGACAGTACCTGCCCAGGTACGAAAATCTTTGGCCGAAAAATCGCCATCCATCGTTTCGCGCAGGTAATCGTTAACCATGCCCGAATCGATCGAGTGTCGTTCCCCGTTTTGGTCCAGATACTGAAATAGCTCCTTGCCCGGAATGTCACGACAGGCTTTTACCAATCGGGCCAATCGACGGTCGTGGAGCGTTATCTCGTGATAAATGCCTTTCTTTCCTTTAAAGCTGAATCGTACATCGCTGCCCTCCAGTTTAACGTGTCGGTCTTTGAGCGTGGTTAATCCATACGAGCCATATTCTTTCTCATAAGCCGAATTGCCTATTCGAATCAGGGTTTGCTCCATGACACTCAGCGCAATAGCAATGACTTTTTCACGTGATAGGGTAGGTCTGTTTAAGTCCTTCGCAATACGGGCCCGCAAAGCAGGAAGAGACTCGCCAAAAGCGACCATCCGAAAGAATTTCGTTTCGCTCCGGATGGCATTCCATTTGGCATGGTATCGATATTGTTTTCGTTGTTTTGTGTCGATACCTGTAGCCTGTAAATGCCCGTTGGGTTTAGGACTGATCCAGACATTTTCCCAGGCGGGCGGGAGGGCCATACTGCGAATACGGCACAATGTCTTTTCATCATCTAGCGGGTTCCCTTTAGGATCGACATAAACAAACTCTTGACCATGCCGTTGCCGGTGAATACCAGGCATAGTATCGTTCATATAAACAAGCCGGGCGGCCTGAGCGGCCTGAACCGGATCGTGGGCTAATTCCAGTAGATTCACGTTCGTTGAAAAAGGTAGTGAAACCAGTTAAACAGCCTGGGTGGCTCCCACCCAGTTATGCTGCCTCCTGTAACTGCCAAGCGAACAAATTGGTTAGATTAATTTCTGAATAATCACTTACCGAGCTGCAGCCGATTGTTCGGAAGCTTTGCCGAAGAACCATAAAGCCAGTGCCGTAACATAATGGTAAAAATCCGTAGGATGAATCAGGCTGCTAAAAGCGTCGGATTTTGTGGCCAGACCCATAGCCATAGCCGCCAGTACGACCCACATACCGCGTTTATTACGTTGAAGTAATGAAAACACGGCCAGTAGCATCAGTACTAATATGCCAAGAGAAAGAATAATAGGTGTAAAAACCTGTGCATTGGGCGACAACAGATTGATGAACAGAAACAGCCCAAAAACGACGGTCGCTACAAATGTTAACCAAGATAAGACACGTTGGTTAAGTAAGGCGTAAACGGCTGTTACTACGCATACAACGCCCAGAGAATCAGATAAAACGATCAACGAATGGTGAAAAGGCTTAAGTGACTCATTTCCGGCAAAATGAATAACGCCAACGAGAGCTGCCAAGGAAGTTGTAAGCAAAAAAAAGCCCCATAAAAGTCGGTTGTAAAGGGAAATGCGCCCGAAAAAGTGCCAAAACACCCCAACGCCCGCCCCGACTAAAATGGATCCGGAAAGGATGTGTGAAAAAATCATCACGTAATTTAGGAAGTTTCGGCTACTTTTGCCCAACTTTTTACGAGATGCGAGATAAGTAGTCATACAAAGAAAAAGTATCTGAACGGCATCCGCCTTTCTTTGTATGGGTTTGCTTCTTTCCTCTAGTTAACCGTATCGCCAACGATTTCTAAAACCTATCATGTCTGTTTTAGTCAACAAAGAATCTAAAGTAATCGTCCAGGGCTTTACTGGCTCGGAAGGCAGTTTTCATGCCCAGCAGATGATCGAATATGGTACCAATGTAGTTGGTGGCGTAACGCCTGGTAAGGGCGGTCAGACGCACCTCGACCGGCCTGTGTTCAATACTGTTCAGGAGGCTGTTGATAAAGCCGGTGCTAATGTTTCGATCATTTTTGTGCCCCCTGCTTTTGCTGCCGATGCTATAATGGAAGCTGCTGAGGCTGGCATCAAAGTAATTATCTGTATTACGGAGGGTATTCCGACAGAAGATATGGTAGCCGTTAAAAACTACCTGGCAGATAAAGATGTTCGGCTTATTGGGCCAAACTGTCCGGGTGTTATGACGGCTGAGGAATGTAAAGTCGGTATCATGCCTGGATTTATTTTTAAGAAAGGCACGATCGGGATCGTATCAAAATCCGGTACACTAACTTATGAAGCTGTTGATCAGTTGACCAAAGCGGGCTTAGGACAGTCGACAGCAATTGGTATCGGTGGTGACCCAATCATTGGGACAACGACCAAACAGGCGGTTGAACTGCTGATGAATGACCCCGGAACCGAAGCTATCGTAATGATCGGTGAAATTGGCGGTGGTATGGAAGCTGAAGCTGCTCGCTGGATTAAAGCGGATGGGAACCGTAAACCCGTAGTAGGCTTCATTGCTGGACAGACCGCGCCGAAAGGTCGTCGGATGGGTCATGCTGGAGCCATTGTTGGTGGTGCCGACGATACAGCAGCCGCTAAAATGGCTATCATGCGTGAGTGTGGTATCCACGTAGTTGAATCACCCGCCCTTATCGGCGATACGATGCTCAAGGCATTAGGCAAATAAAAGAGCGAACGAGTGAAAGAGCGAACGAGTGAACGAGTAAAAGGCCAAAGGGTGCATATACTGGTCATCTGTATAGCAATACTCGTTCACTCGTCCGCTCTTTCACTCGTTACGTTTGGCCAGTCCCGAAATACAGGTATTGGCCCTGGAGGGAAATATTATCCCGTTCATGATTTTCACGATGACTTTCAGGTGTATGATGAACGGACAAAGGCGTATGTCCCATATATTGTTGAGCTTCATGCCAGCCAGACGGCGCTGAGTGTATACATCGATCTGGAAAGTAATCGGCAGTATAGTCTACTTATTTCGGCTCAGGAGGATGGCTATCTTTTTATCAATGCAGCGCTTAAACGTAGGCTCCGACCAGGGCAGTGGCAGGTGTTGAGCATTGATAGTTTATATCGGGTATATCACCAGCCCGAATTATTTCTGACGATTTATGGCGCTCCCGGCCTTCAGGATAAGCAACTGTTTATCGGTTATCCTAAATCGGCTACGCAGAAGCCAGTTGTCCTGCGCGACGATAATCTGAGTGTTCGTCCGCGTATTCGAACCATCTACGATGACTTTCTGGGCGCGGGGCTATTGTTTCTGCTAGCTACCCATGCCTTTTTATTTAGCTTTTATCATCGGGCTTTTTTACGGTTTTACAGCCTCCGGGATCTGATTTCGTTGCGGGCTCAAGAAGAATCATTCCTCATCAACAGGCCACTCAGTAGTACGAATATGCTGTTTGTACTAAACCTGAGCTTCGTAATTGCCTACCTGATTGTGTTTGCTCAGAGCCGCAACATCGATGTATTTGCTTCCCGGGAATTGTTGTTAAGTGAGCAGCATTTTGGCTGGCTGATTGGCGAATTTTTTCTGCTAAGTGGCGTTGCGTTTATGAGCCTGATCGGTAAGTATATCGCCCTGGAGATTATGGGGGGGCTTTACAGGCTTGAAGAGGTTGTAAATGTTCATTACTTTAAAATTTTACAATCTTCCCTATTATTTTTTACATTTCTAGCTTTACTATTAACCATAATTGCCTATAATATTTCGACAGTAAACTGGCCTCAAAACGCGCTACTGATACCATTGATCGTGTTTTATGCTGCCCGACTTGCCTTACTTTACTTTGTGATCCGTAGTCTGGACCCTATCAAGAATCTTTATTTATTTTCGTACCTTTGTATCGTTGAATTGATCCCACTCATCATTGGTTTGCGTTTTGCAATCTGATGAGTGAATGTTCAGCCCGCAGTGTAACTGATAGTCAGCGAATAAGTTTGCACTATTCAGGGAAGCTGTCGACTGCCAACCGACTATTACCCGCGTAGAGATTCGATGAACGAGACGAGCATGCAATCTGCCGAAGCCCGGCTTACGAAAGTAAACCGGATGTTAGTGACCCAATCCCGACCCGCCGACGAGAAATCTCCTTATTTCGATTTAGCCAGCAAGTACAACATCCAGATCGACTTCCGCCCGTTTATCCAGATTCAGGGTGTGTCGCACAAGGATTTCCGGCGTCAGAAAATTAACATCCTGGCGCACACGGCCATTATTTTTACCAGCCGTAATGCCATCGACCACTTTTTCCGGATTTGCCAGGAAGGACGGATCGAGGTTCCGGCCGATATGAAATACTTTTGTATTTCGGAGCAAACGGCCAATTATCTTCAGAAGTACATTGTTATCCGAAAGCGTAAAATATTTAATGGGACTAAAACCGCTACTGAGCTCTTCGATCTGATTAAAAAGCATAAGAACGAGAAATTTCTGTTTCCATGCTCCAACATCCGTCGAAACGATATTCCAGAGTTTATGGATACCAGTGGGCTGCATTTCACCGAAGCGGTGATGTATGAGACGGTTCCTACCGATCTTTCTGATCTGGATATCAAGAGTTACGATATTATTGCGTTTTTTAGTCCGTCGGGAGTAAGTTCGTTGTTTAGCAATTTTCCCGAATTTAATCAGAACGGTATTCGCATGGCTGCTTTCGGGCCTACTACAGCCAAAGCCATTACAGATGCCGGATTGACGCTTGATATTGAAGCGCCATTACCTAATGCACCCTCAATGACGGGGGCATTAGACCTGTACCTAAAAAAGGCCAACAATTGAGAGCCGTTAGCGGTTATACGAAACGAAATGCCGGAATCAGGTTAATCCCCTAATTTCCGGCATTTAGGCTTTTTTTATAGGCCAATAATTTGCGCTTACGCACGTTTACATGTAAACTGTGATTTATTTCTCAGAGCGCTAAATGGCAGTTCTGAAATTTGCTTAGGCCGTATGATTCGCACATTTTACGTTTTTGCCTTTTTATCGCTGACGATGGCTGTATCAACTGTTCTGGCGCAGCAGGATCCTCAGTTTAGTATGTATATGTACAACCCTCTTTATTACAACCCGGCAGCCGCTGGGTCGGAAGGGGTAACCAGAGTCCAGCTTACTCATCGGACCCAGTATATGGGCTACCAAACGATAGGGAATGGAGATGGTAGTGCTGCGCAAAGCACACAGTTGCTATCCTTTACGATGCCTTTGGATAAAATAAAAAGCGGTATTGGTATTTATGCGTTGAATGATAAATACGGCCCATCTATCAACCAGGCCATACAGCTTTCCTATGCGTATCGGCTTGCGTTGAAAAATGGAACGCTAGCGTTAGGTGTTCAGGCGGGGATGTTTAACCGAGGCTATGATTTTAACCAGTTTCGGCCTACTGATCCCGGCGATCCGCTCCTTGGAGGAGGACGTATCAATCTGTTTAAACCTGATATTGCTGCTGGTCTCTATTATAATACGACCGATTACTGGGTTGGACTGAGTATGAATCACTTAAATCAGGCTACCTATAGTTATACCAAAGGATATGAAACTGACCAGGCAGAGCCAAAGGCGTATCTGTCGGCTGGGTATCGGCTAGGTTTTGGTTATAACATTGACATACAACCGTCCGTATTGTTACAATATAGTACCAAACAAGGGTTACCTGGATCCGTGGCCACTGTCAATGTAGTAGGTACGTACGACAATCGTATCTGGGCCGGGGTAGGCTATCGGGTTAAGGATGCCGTTATGGTAACAGCAGGCATTAACTTAATGCGAAACAATGCATTGCGGATCGGTGGAGCGTTCGATATTGTGACAAGTGGAACACAGATAAAAAGTGGAAGCTCTGTTGAACTTATTCTGGGGTATGCCTTACCGACCATCGATACGCGGAAAAAACCAATTATCAGAACCCCTCGTTTCCGATATTAAAGAGATAGAAAATGGCTAAAATTTAGGTTTGCAGACTATTTTGGCAGTATTCTTGTTAGGCAGTTTGCAAATAGCCACTTATTTTTGAGGGAATGGACTGATTCATACAGTACTAATTCGTCTAAATCATAAAACCCATTGAGTCGGGATAGAGTTAGAAAATTATTCAGGTCCTGGTTTTACATACAATAACCAAACAGATTTTCGTTTTTAGTCTGGTCTCGCACAAGAAGAAGCAAAGTTCTACGATGATGAAGTATAATACAGTCAACGCAACCCGGATGGTGATGGTCGCAGCAGTCGTACTGCTAATGCAAGGTTGTGGCTTCCTGAAATCAAAATTTAGTAAAGGTGGCAAAGGAGGAGAAGTTGGCGTTACCAACGGAGAAATTACGGCTACGGGCCGTAAAGGCTGGAAGCAGCCAACTCCCTATGGTATGGTGCTGATTCCTTCGGGTTCGTTTATCATGGGGCAGGCCGATGAAGATGTAGCGGCAACCCAGATCAACATGAACCGTCAGGTAACGATCAGTTCGTTTTATATGGACGATGCTGAGATTTCGAACCACGAATACCGTCAGTACATTAATGCATTGCTCGCTGATTCGGTTTCGACGCTGGGCGAAGAAGAAATTATGTCGAAGTTTTATCCAGATACGACTGTCTGGAAAAATGACTTCACCTATCATAATGGCGATCCAATGCTGGAGCACTATTATGCACACCCTGCCTTCGATACATACCCGGTAGTAGGGGTAAGCTGGATTGCCGCCAACCACTTCTGCAAATGGCGTACGAATATGCTGGATGATTACCGTACGAAAGAAGGTGGGTATAAATCGTTTGGTTTCCGACTTCCATCAGAAGCTGAGTGGGAATGGGCTGCCCGGGGGGGTAAAAACGGGGCTAAGTATCCTTGGGGGAACCCATACGTAGCTAACGGAAAAGGATGCTACCTGGCAAACTTCAAACCGCAGCGTGGTAATTTCGACGCAGATGGCTATCCATACACAGCTCCAGCAACCGCCTACAGCCCAAACGATTACGGCCTCTATAACATGGCTGGTAACGTAGCCGAATGGTGCCGCGATGCTTATGCCGAAAACACGAATGCTATTGTTTGGGATATGAACCCCGATAACCAGAATGCCGATGAACCTCGTAAAGTTGTTCGGGGTGGTTCCTGGAAAGACATTGCCTATTATCTTGAAACGGGCACACGTTATTACGAATACGAAGATCAAAAGCGTTCTTATATTGGATTCCGTTGCATTATGGACAACCTGGAAGGACGGACTGCATCGGCTCGTGGTAGTAGGCTTGGAGGGAGTAGTAAGAGCAAGAGCAGCAAAAAATCGGCCTCAAAAAAAGTATAACTCATAACAAAGTCAATTACCTAGTCCAACCAACAATCGCTTATCATGGCAGCAGCAAAGTCAGTAAATTTCTTTTGGGATCGTTTAGTACCAACCATTTATAGTGCCGGTGCCGCCGTCGTTATTGCCGGGGCATGGGCTAAAATTACCCACAACGAACAATTTGGCTGGTTATTAACAGCCGGTCTTCTTACCGAAGTTGTCATCTTTGTTCTTTACGCAATTCAGAGCTTTACCAACCCAGCAACGGCCTCAAGTGAGTATGCTTGGGAACGCGTGTATCCTGAACTAGCCGACGATTTTAAGGGGGAAGCCCGTAAGCCAACTCCACAAGCCAACGGTCTGACAGCTAATATGGACCAAATGCTAGCCCAGGCTAAAGTGACGCCCGACGTATTTGAGAAGTTGGGTTCTGGTTTCCGTAACCTGAATGATACCGTATCGAAACTATCTGATCTGACCGAGGCAACAGTAGCAACCAACGACTACGCTCGTAACGTGAAGTCGGCTTCGAGTTCAATCAGTGAGATGAACAAATCTTATGGCACGGCGATCACGGCCATGAATTCGATGGCCGATGCTACCACCGATGCGAAGGATTACCGCGATCAGTTCCAGAAGGTAACTAAAAATATGGGCGCACTTAATGCTGTTTACGAACTGGAATTGCAGGATACCAGCAAACACCTGAAAGCTATGAATGCTTTCTACGGTAGTCTGACAGCAGCTATGGAAAATATGAGTGATGCCAGCCGCGATACACAGCAATTCAAAAATGAACTCGCCAAACTTACCGGCAATCTGGCTTCGCTGAATAACGTATATGGCAGCATGCTGACCGCTATGCGTGGCAACTAACAAGAGTTAGTTGTAGAGTTGTAGGTTGTGGAATCGTACTGGGTTTTTCATGAAATCTTGGTTCTCAAAATACTTACAACTCTATAACTGTATACCTACACAACTTCCTTTATTCATACTACCATAGTTTATGGCAGGCACAAAAGAGACACCCCGTCAGAAGATGATCGGGATGATGTATCTGGTTTTGACCGCAATGCTGGCTTTACAGGTCACATCGGCAATTCTGGAAAAATTTGTACTTATAAATAATAGCCTGGAGCAGTCTACCATCGCTGTTAATAAGGTTAACCAGGCAACTGTTGATAATATTCGGGGAACTGTTGAAAAATCTGGTAATCGTGCTACTGATCTGGCTATTGTAAAACAAGCTGAAGACGTTCGGAAGCTTACTTCCGATATGATCAGTGAACTCGACAAGCTGAAAGAACAGATTGTTGATGCTGGCGGTGGCCGTGATGAGTCGGGAAATATCAAAAACCTGAGCGAAGAAGAGAAAGTAGCTCAATTGATGATTGGAACTACCCGTAATGGTGCTGCCTTCAAACTGAAAAATGACCTGAATACGTATGTCGATAATATTTCGAAATATGCAGGTACAAAATATGCACCGTTGGCCTTAGATGGTAAAGACGATCCCATCGCCAACCGGTCTCCAGATCAGCGTCGTAAGGATTTTGCTGAATTGAATTTTGCACAAACACCTGTTCCGGCTGCCCTGGCAGTACTAAGCCAGAAACAAGCTGACATTCGGCGGATTGAAGGTGAGGTGCTTGATGTGTTGGCTAGTAAGGTTGGTGCTCAGGATGTTAAGTTCGATAAAATCATTGCCATGTTGAGCATGGACTCAAAAGTGGTCGTTGCCGGTACGAAGTTCAAGGGACAAATGTTCCTGGCGGCTTCTTCGTCAGGTATTCAACCACGCATGAGCCTGAATGGCGGACCCGTACGGATGCAGGATGGTCAAGGTATTGTTGAATTTACGGCTCAAGGCGGAACGTACGACAAAAATGGTCTTTCGCGTCGGGTGTTGACAGGCTCAATTGCTTACCAGACCCCCGCAGGTTTAAAGACAGTTCCTCTCTCGGCAGAATACTTTGTGGCAAAGCCATCTTATCAGATCGAAACGGGTACCATGCCTCCCTTATATCTGGGTTGTGCTAACAAGCTGAGTATCCAAAGCCCCCAGTTGGGCGCTTTGTGGAATCCCAACTTTTCGGCAGACGGCGCTGCGGTTGTCTCATCGGGTGAGAAGGGAAAAATTACGGTTGTACCAAATTCTGCCAATGTATCGCTAAATATTAGCAATGCAGGAAGTTTGCTGGGTACAGAGCGTTTCCGGGTCAATAAGGTACCTCGCCCAACACTGGAGATTTTTGTAGGTGGTACGCGGGCCAACGACCCTCGTGGCGTTCCTGTTTCCTCTGCGCGTAGTGTGCGTATTCAGGCTATACCTGACCCAAGCTTTGCTGCCTATTCACCCGACGATGCTAAATTCCGGACTACAGGTGCTACCGTTTCGCTGGTTCGTGGTACACGGCGGGTGAAATTTACCCAGGTGGGTGCTGGTGGTGGGTCGATTGCCGATCTGGCTGCTGAAGCCCAACCTGGTGATCGACTAGTCATTCAAATTGATGGTGTACAGCGTCAGAATTTCCGTGGGGAAATTAGTGATGTTCCAATGGGTAATCCATTACAGCAAGTTTCGCTTTATTAATGTACTAAACTGGTCATTAAGCCGTTAACATCTTGAATTGACAACAAATAAAGAGCCATGACAGAAGCAAGAACGATACGATACGCCGGTGTGCTGGCTATAGCTGCGCTGGCCCTGGCAGGAGGAGAAGCCCTGGCTCAGGAAAAAGCAAACAATGGTACGAATCCAAATTCGATTCGGCCAATCAATGAGAACGACATTATGATGAAGAAGACCCTTTGGCGTCGGATCGACCTGAAGGAGAAACAGAATCAGTCGATGTTTTCAAAAAATAATGAGATTTCGAAGTACCTGATGGAAGCGGTAAAGGCAGGATTAATTGATGCTTATACCAATGATTCCTGTACTACAAAAATTACTGCTGAGAAATTTCATGAGAATTTGTTGATCCCAAACACAGGTGGTGGACTTTCAGCCGAAGAAAAAGCAGCTGGTTTTACAGAAGACGGTAAAAATGGCGCTAAAGACGACGGTTGGGGAAATCCTGTAAAAAAAGATGACAAAAAGCCAGCTGATGATGGTTGGGGAAGCCCAAAGAAAGCGGCTGCTGCTCAGCCAGCTGATGATGGCTGGGGAACGCCTAAGAAAAAGTCCATAGCCAAAAATGCGAAAGGCAAAAAAGGCAAACAGGTTGTTGCCCCGCCAGTTGAAGAGCCGAAAAAAGATACTGTAGCTGTTGCAAAAGCTTCGACTTTCTCAGGTGATGAGTATTTTCCTAAGGAGTTAAATATCCTTGAAGTTAAGGAAGACTGGATTTTTGACCGGAAGCGTTCACGCTTGTATTACGATATTCAGACAGTAACACTCCTGCTTCCTGCAGACAAAAATGAAGCTGGTTTTGAAAAACCAATTGCTTCGTTCAAGTATAAGGATCTGGATAAGCTGTTCCGCAGCGATCCGAAGAAATTTATCTGGTATAACCCGCAAAACCAGGCTCAACACAAAAACCTGGCTGATGCTTTCGACCTACGTTTATTCTATGGTCGCATCACAAAAGTGGCGAACCCAGGTGACCAGGACTTAATTGGTATGTATGGTGATCGGGAAGGCCTGATCAAGTCGTACCAAACAGAGTATGAACTGATGGAAACCGAACATAGTCTCTGGGAGTATTAGTAGTAACTGGAATAAAAAAAGCGGCTTTATAGGCCGCTTTTTTTATTTATCTAGAGTGGCTTCCCTGCCGCTTTACGTTTACTGCTCAATGGCTTCAAAATATTCTTTCAGTTTTTGTGCACGATCTTTTCCAACGATTTCGGCGACTTCCTCAAAACTCGCTTCCCGGATTTTTTTGACGCCTTTAAAATGCTTCAGCAGTTTAGCCGCTGTCTTTTTACCAATGCCTTCTACATTTTCCAACTCGCTGATAAGGCTATTCCGGCTGCGTTTATCCCGATGGTAGGTGATGGCAAATCGGTGGGCTTCGTCGCGGATACGCTGGATCAGTTTGAGAGATTCAGATTTTTTGTCGATATAAAGCGGTAGGTTATCTTCAGGAAAATAAATCTCCTCCAGCCGCTTGGCAATGCCAATTATAGGCACTTTGCCGTATAAATCCATTGCTTTCAACGCATCGCAGGCCGCACTCAATTGCCCCTTGCCACCGTCAATAACGATTAGATCGGGCATATCAGTACCTTCGGTCAGAACACGGCTATATCGACGTGTGACGACCTCATACATACTGGCAAAATCGTTCGGGCCGACCACGGTTTTTATGGAGAAATGCCGATACTCCCGATTGGCTGGCTTGCCCCCAATAAAACAGACCATCGCCGAAACAGGATTTGTTCCCTGAATATTCGAGTTATCGAAACATTCGATTCGGTTTGGAATGGTTTTCAACTGTAAATCCTGCTTGAGTCGAATCAGAACCCGATCTTTTTTACTGGCGTTCGCTGTGGCCTCGGCTGCCATCCGTTCCTGCCGTTCGCGTCGGAAATACAGTACGTTTTTCAGCGACATGTCCAACAGCTTTTTCTTATCGCCAATCTGCGGGACAGTTGTTTCTGCTTTTAAATCGACATCTAGCGGGATATTCGTAATAATTTCTTTTGCTTGGCTACCATACTGTTCCCGAAATTCCACAATCATCATCGCCAGCAGATCAGGGTCTGTCTCGTCCAGTTTTTTCTTGACCTCTACCGTATGGGTTTGCACGATGGTTCCATTGACCACCTTCATGAAATTTACATAGGCCGATACTTCATCGGAAGCTATTGAAAATACATCAGCATCGGCAATTTTCGGATTGACAACGGTTGATTTACTCTGAAACCGCTGTAACACATCTATTTTCTCCTTGTATTTCTGGGCTTGCTCAAATGCCAGTTCACTAGCTGCTTCCAGCATCTGGCCTTTAAAATACTCCTGGGCCGGTTTTAGATTCCCTTTCAGAATATGATGAATCTGCTCTATGTCTTTATCGTAATCGGCCTCGTTTTGTCGGCCTTCGCATGGACCTTTACAATTGCCGATATGATACTCCAGACAGACTTTGTATTTGCCTGCTGCAATGTTTTCGGGAGCCAGATTGTAGTTGCAGGTACGAATCGTAAATAGTTGGCTGAACATATCCAGTACCGTATACATCGGCTTCAGATTGGCAAAAGGGCCATAATAGGTGCCTAGTTTCCGATCAATCTGTCGGGTTGTCAGTACACGCGGAAAGTGCTCATTGGTTACACAGACGAACGGGTAAGTTTTATCATCACGCAGTAGGATATTATACTTGGGCTGGTAGCGTTTGATAAGCTGATTTTCGAGCAGCAATGCGTCAAATTCGGTGTGAACGATAGTAAATTCGATTTTCCGAATTTGGCTGACCAGGCGCAGGGTTTTGCGGTCATGCCCTTTTGAGTTCGTAAAATAACTACTGACGCGGTTTTTTAAATCTTTAGCCTTTCCTACATAAATAACCTCGCCCGTGGCATCGAAATACCGATACACACCGGGTTCGTGCGGTACTTTAGCTAATTCATGCTTATAATCGAATTCAGCCATAAACGCCCATTTAATGGATTGAGGCTTATTATTAACAAGCGATTATTAATAAAGGTTGCTAAGTAACAGAAGTCGGACTGTTAGGATGATTATAATTTTTTAAAATCTGTAAAAACCATAATCATTCTAACAAGCCGACTTCTATCCATCATTGCAAAATCTCATCCTCGTCTTCTGGTACCACTTTAGGTGGAATGTACCGTTGCGATGAATCAATGTGATAACCTCCACAATCGATTTTAAAGTTATTCGGTTTGCGGAATGGCTCGGGGCGATATTGAGATAAGGTTGGGTCTTTGTAGATTTTCTGCATATACATCCCCCAGGCAGGCATAGCTAACCGACCACCCTGGCCCAACGAAATATCGCGGAAATGAATAGAACGGTCGTCACCACCAACCCACAGGCCTGATACCAAATGTTGGGTCATACCCATAAACCAGCCGTCAGAGTAATTGGAGGTTGTTCCGGTTTTAGCCGCAATTTCGTTACCTCCTTCCAGTAGTTTGTACTGGGTTCGCAACCGCTGTGCCGTTCCGTTAGGTTCTTCAACAGCTCCGCGCATCAGATATAACATTTCGTACGCACGGTTTGCGCTAATTACCTGCTTGGCATCGACCGAGAAATTTTTCAATACATTCCCATTCTTATCCGTAATCATGGTAAGAATCATGGGGCGCACGCGCATACCTCCATTAGCAAAGGCGCAATAGGCTGATACCATTTCATAAACGGAAACGTCACCCGTTCCCAGGCATAGTGTTGGATTCTCGGGCAAATCTTTGCTTTCGATACCCATTTCGTGCGCGTATTTGATGACTTCTTCAGCCCGGGTTTTCTTGATCAACTGTGCACTGACCGTATTGATCGATTGGCCTAACGCTTCCCGTAGTGATAAACTCTGATAGCTGTAGCGCCCGGTTGAGTTTTTGGGCGTCCAGGCGGGGCCACCGTTATTGTCTTCGCCATGCGCAAAGGTTGTTGGCTGGTCAGTCAGGTGGCTACAGGGCGTTACGAACCCCTGGTCCATGGCGGTTAAGTAGACGAAAGGTTTAAAGGTTGACCCCGGTTGTCGACGGCCCTGCCGAACGTGGTCGAACTTCATGTATTTAAAATTAATACCGCCCACCCATGCTTTGACATGTCCATTGCGCGGATCCATCGACATAAAGCCTGTATTAAGTAATCGTTTATAATATCGAATCGAATCCAGCGGACTCATGGTCGTGTCTTTTTCATTCCGCCCCCCACCATATACAAACACTTTCATCTTGATAGGTTTACGCATTTCCTGCCAAATCGCTTTCTCATCATCGCCATAAGCTGCTTTGAGCTGTTTAAAACGAATGGTTCGACGCGCCACACCCTCGATGAATTTGGGCATTTCAACGTATTTTTTTGTCTTCGGATCTTTCTGTACCCAGGGATTTCGACCGCGCCAGTGTTCGTAAAACTTCTTTTGCTGATCGCGCATATTGGCCATGACCGCTTCTTCGGCATACGTCTGCATCCGGGAGTCGATGGTCGTATAAATTTTCAGGCCACTGGTGTACAAATCCAGTTCAGCCCCCGGATTTTCTTCGTTATATGCTCTTATCCATTTCTTCAAATCGTCTTTTATGACCGATCGGAAATAAGCAGCCATTCCCGTATTCTGATTTTCGACGCTGAAGTCAAGTTTGAGAGGTTTCCGTTTGTACGTAAAAAGCTGTTCATCGTTGAGGAAACCGTATTTTTTCATTTGGCCTAATACGACATTCCGACGTTCGCGAGTCCGCTCTTCAAACATTCGGGGATTGTAGAGCGTCGGGTTTTTGAGCATGCCAACGAGCATAGCTGCTTCTTCGACGTTCAGGTTCCAGGGTTCTTTGCTGAAATACGTTTTAGCCGCTGTTTTAATCCCGTATGTATTATTGCCAAACGATACCGTATTGAGATACATCATCATGACCTCCTGTTTGGTATAATTGCGCTCCAGCCGCACAGCCAGAATCCACTCCTTTGTTTTGGCGATGATCAGACCAATGATTGGGATATTACCCAGAACGCCCCGTAACTCTTCCTGACGGGTATCGAACAGGTTTTTAGCCGTTTGTTGGGTGAGTGTACTACCACCACCCGAACTTGATGCATCCCGAAAGGTAAGAAAGCCACCTACGGCCCGGAATAGGGAGCGAGGGTCAATACCAGAGTGTTTAATGAAACGAGCATCTTCGGTAGCAAGCAACGCTGATGTAACGTTGGGCGATACCTGTGAAATCTCTATCGGCGTTCGATTTTCGACGTAGTATTTGCCTAATAGCTTACGGTCGTAGGTATATACTTCGGATGCTTCCTCACTTTTTGGGTTTTCGAGGGCTTTTAAGCTTGGCATTCCTCCAAAAAGCCACAGAAAGTTGTAGCTAACTGCAACTACGTAGAAGATCAGCATGGTTATGCCAATCAGGGTAAACCGCCAGAGATTTCGGATAATTTTCCGGTAAGGACCAGAGGTGAATTCAATCATTAGTGAAATATATGGGTTTACGGTTTAGGGTATTTGGCGTATGATCGGCTGACATAGCAACTATTAACGCGTCAGCCGATCGATCATACGCCAAATACCCTAAACTGATTCTATTGCCGTTTTGCCGTTACTTTTTCGGCTGCTGTCTGCATTTCTTTGACACGAGGTAATAACTGACTTGCCGGATAATCGCGTACAAATTCGGCCAGTGCTCGCTGATAAGCCTCCACATTTTGCACCTTACCAATCAGGATAACCCGTAATAACGCCAGTTTGTCTTCCAATTGAGTCCCCGCAAAGCTACTCATCGACGCGTCGGCTCGGGCTAGAGCTTCGGTTAAGTTATTAGCCTGATAAAGCTCATAAATGGCGGTATATGTTTTCAGGGCCTGCGCTTCCGAATCGCTGGTTTGAGCAGCAGCGCGTCCGGTTAGTCGGGCGTAGGACGTATTCGGAAACTCTGCCAATAATTTATCTTTCCAGTTAGACGTTTTGCCAAGTTGCTCATTACTAAGGTACAATAAATAATATACCTCCGGTTTCTGAAGCGTGTTCGGATAACGAGTTAGCAATTGTTCGAATGTGGGAATGGCATCGGCAGGTTGGTTAAATTGAAGCTTATACAACTTGCCGAGTTTATATAACGCTGTTTCAATTCGCTGATTCGTTGCCAGTTGCGCTTCTTTGCTGAACGGTATCTTTGCTGTCATAGCCTCTTTTTGGGCTTTTCGGCTTGTGGAAATTCCAGCCGTAGCGGCTGCTGCCTGAGTTGCTTCTGATTGTGCCAACGGCGCATTGGGATTAATCGAGTTAGCAGGCGAAGCACCAGCAACGGGGCTATTAGCCCCTGGAAGAGCGATGGATGCTTCTTTATTGCTACGGCGCCAGTTGTCTTCGAGCTGTCGATTCCCCCAGAGAACCGAAAACTCCTGTCGGCCCTGGCTTAAAGCAACGGGATTGTATAAAACCCAGCGTTCAGTAGGCTGTAAATTGGAGTTGGTGGCTCCTGGAACAGAGCTGATATTTCCATTCGTAGCCTTATCAATGATTTGCTGGGCCAAGGCTGCCTGGGCTTTATCTTCTTTTTCCCGCTGGTCGATGGCTTTGTCCAGTAATTTGTCCAGGGTTGCCGGATCTAATTGGGCCAGATGCAAGAGGCTATCATCGGTTTGGATGGTCGTTTTGTACTGGACGAACTCATCTAATGTTTTTTTACGGTTTAGCAAAGCAGTATAATCGGCCGATTGTTTAGGCATCAGAGCCAGAGCACTGTCGTAATAAGCTTTCGCATGGGTATAATCCGCTTTTTTGTCAAAATACAGCTTACCAATTTCCAGATAGGTGTAAGGAACCTGTGCGTTCGTAGAACCGGCTACCTGAATCGACTGACTGTATAACTTTATGGCCTTGTCCGTATTGCCCCGACGAGCTTCGAGCAGCCCCATCGTGAAATAGATTTTATCTTTCAGGTCTTCGTTTTTTCGATCTTTCAACAGTCGGTCAAACGTTTCAGCCGATTGCGCTACTCGTTTTTGATCACCAGTCAGACCGTTGCTTTGAATGGCATATAAATTAGCATAAAACGACTGGTCGTAAGAAGGTCTCGACCGGAGTACCTGCCGATATTGCTCAACGGCTTTCGATGGTTGCCCACTTAAATCGTAAAGCTGACCAGCTATTAGATGAAGCCGCGCTGTAGACTCCCCTTTTTTCAGGACGGGGAAGGTTGCTTCCAGAATACCGGCCGCCGTCAGATATTCACCCTGCCGTTCATGCAAATAGGCTTTAGTCAGATAAAAATCGCGCGTGTTAGTTTTGTTAAGTGGTTGCTGGCGCAGGTATTCAGCCACATTTAAGGCATTGACATAATCGCTGGCTTCGACATAAGCCCGCATCAGCCCTACAAGTGCCGTATGTTTGTCGTCTTCGTTGGTGCCTTTTGTGTTTACGTACTTAAATACTTCAATGGCATTGGGCAGGTCCTGTTTTAGTAAACGGGCTCGGCCAATGAGATTATAGGCATTATCGAGCCATTTACTGTTCTGGTGCCGTTCGGGAATAAGCGAAGCTTTCTTGATGGCATCATCCAACTGAGGCTTTACCGGCTGAATAAGCATCGAATCGACGGGCAACAAGATGGGCAGTAATTGGTTATAATTTTCCTGACGTTTTTTGAACAGAAACTGCTCGGCCTGATCGATTTCGTCGCGGGCGATCACATAGGCATTGTAATGGGCCGTTAAATTATGATAGCCTTTGGGAATGGCTTTTGTACTGTATTGCGAACAGGAAATCAGCCCGCCCGTCAGCAAGACAACGACCGCAAGAAGTAGGAAGAGACGACTATAAAAACAGCGGGACATTCGATAATAACACGTGGTTACTCGTATTAAAACGTTACAGGCCGGTTGGGCAATATGGAACGTTAGGCCAAATTAACGAATTTTGTACGGCAAATAGCATGCCTGCCTCGATTCCTATGGAAAACACCCCCGAACAACCCGATCCCAACGCTGCTGGAAAGCCAGTTCGGGAGAATGATCCGTTGAAAAAAGCTACGGACAAAACCACGTCGTTTTTACAGTATAGTGGCCTGGGCTTACAGATGCTCATAACCATTGGAGCTGGTGTGTGGCTAGGATCATGGCTCGATGAGCGCCAAGGTAATCATACGCCTATCTGGACATTAGTATTAGCGCTGGTTAGTATTACCGGGTCTATTTATCTACTTATTCGGGGACTACCCAAACAATCCTGATTTATGCGTCCCTATTTAGTATTAAGTCTGGTACTAGGAATTGGATTCTTCGTAGGTGAACATTATTGGCATCTGCCCTGGATCACTGCCGAGTGGCGTGTGCTGATTGCTTTCTTTTTAAGCGTGTCTGTCATCACAAGCCGTTTGCATGCATTTGGTTATCACCGCACTGACCGAATATTTGCCATGATGCCGCTGGTCGCTACTGTGCTGCGGCTCTTGCTAAGCATGTTGTTTTTTGGGCTAATGTTGTACCGTGGCCTACCTGATCGAAACCTGTTCGTCATTACCTTTCTGGTACTTTATTTATGTTACCTCGGCTTTGAAATCATCCTGTCTCGTCGTAACTTGCGACGCAATTCGTGAAAACGTGGTTTTTCCTCATATGTCTGTTTCATTTTTTAAGCGAATATTTTTACTTAGTGCTCTGATTTTTAGTTCGTTAGTTCCTGCGCTAGCACAAGACGACGAACATCACGAAGGCGAAAAGACGGTTGTCGAACATGGCAAATCCGACGAAGGCTTCAATATGGGTGAGATGATTATGCACCATATTAAAGACGAACACGGTTGGGAATTTGCTCATGGTTTGAAGCTGCATTTGCCGGTTATTCTCTACACCGCTGATCGGGGTCTGGAGGTTTTCTCATCGAAGGATTTCGAAGAGGGTAAAACGCATAATGGCTACCATATCGACCATAAAACGGGTCAGGTCCATCGTATCGATACGGCGGGTAAAGCCGATGAGTCGGTAAAAGTATGGGACTTCTCGATTACCAAGAACGTAGCTTCATTATTGTTAAGTGTAGTGTTGCTCGTCGTGATTCTGGGAGCGGTGAAAAGCAGCTTTGCCAAAAATCGGGGCGGCAAACCCACAGGTATCCAGCGGTTTATTGAACCTCTGATTCTGTTCATTCGTGATGAGGTAGCCAAGCCAAATCTGGGTCATGGTTACGCTAAGTATCTGCCGTACCTGCTGACGGTCTTCTTCTTTATTCTGGCCAACAATCTATTAGGCTTGCTGCCTGGTTCGGCCAACGTAACGGGCAACATCGCAGTAACGATGGTGCTGGCTGTCATTGCCTTCTTTGTGGTAAACCTGAGCGGTAACAAGCATTACTGGATGCACCTTGTGTTGCCATCCGGTGTACCCTGGTGGTTATTGCCCCTGATTATTCCCATCGAAATTATTGGCTTATTCGTAAAGCCTGTTTCGCTGATGATCCGGTTGTTTGCCAATATTACGGCTGGCCACGTCATTATCCTGAGTTTGCTGGGGCTGATTTTTGTCGCCAATCAACTGGGTGGAGCTGGTACGGCCTGGGGGCTTAGTCCGGTAGTGATTGTCTTTACCCTCTTCCTGAACCTTATTGAGTTACTGGTGGCGTTTCTGCAAGCGTATATTTTCACCCTGCTGACCTCCATGTATATCGGTTCGGCTATTGAAGACAACCACGATATGGATCATGGTATCGGTTATGATGAAGAACACATCATTGAGCCAGTCGCTTAATTTGCAATTTTTGTTTCACAGTTTATAAATAGTTCAAAGTTATGTTATCTGCTATCTTGTTGCAGGCGGCTGCCAGTGGCGCCGGTGTTGCTAAAATGGGTGCTGCTATTGGTGCTGGTCTGGCCGCAATTGGTGCCGGTATCGGTATTGGTCAAATCGGTGGTAAAGCTACCGAAGGTATTGCCCGTCAGCCCGAAGCATCTGGTAAAATTCAGGGTGCTATGATCGTGAGTGCGGCTCTGATCGAAGCCGTTGCCCTGTTCGGTGCCGTTATCAGCTTCCTTGTAGCTAACTCGTAAGGGCTACAAACCGCTACGCCTGAGCGCGTGGGAGCATTAGGCTTCTGCATCCCGTACAGGTATAGCGTAGTACATTATTCCGGCACACCTTTCGGATTAGCCGTTAAGTGTGCCGGTTTAACTTGAAACAAAAAACAAACAATGGAACTTCTTACTCCTAATATTGGCCTTTTGTTCTGGCAGATTGTTGCCTTTGGGGGCCTGTTTTTCATCCTGCGCTCGTTTGCGTGGAAGCCTATTCTGGCCAGTTTGAAAGAACGTGAAGAAAACATACAGTCGGCACTTGACCTGGCCGAGAAAACTCGCCGGGAAATGGCAGCCATGAAGGCTGACAATGAAAAGCTGCTGGCACAGGCTCGCTCGGAGCGTGAAGCTATTCTGCGCGGAGCTAAAGAAACTGCCGATAAACTGATTGCCGAGTCGCGTGATAAAGCCGAATCCGAAGGGAAACGGATTCTGGAGCAAGCTCGCGAAACGATGCAAAATGAACGGCAGGCACTGATTATGCAGATGAAGAAGGAAGTCGTTACGTTGTCGCTCGATATTGCCGAGAAAGTACTTCGTAAAGAACTTAGTGACAAATCATCGCAGGAGAAACTGGTGAATGACCTGGTCGCAAATTCAAGCTTAAATTAATTCGATCATGGCCATTGCAACGGTAGCTGCTCGGTATGCCAAATCGTTATTGGATTTGGCGCAGGAAAAAGGCCTGACCGAGACTATGTATAAAGACATGCAGTTCTTCAAAAAAACGTTAGAAGGTAGCCGCCCGCTTCTGTTGATGCTGAAGAACCCAATTGTTCGGGCTGAGAAGAAAAGCGCTATTCTGAATGCGGTTTTCGCCAGTCATGTTGATTCGGTAACGATGTCGTTTTTCCAGATTATCGCTAAAAAGAATCGGGAACCGATCATGGATGCCATCGCTGAAGAGTTTATCAACCAATATGATCGACTCAAAGGGGTTGAGCGTGCCACTGTTATTACGACTGTGCCATTGACGGATGCACTGCGGAAGCAGTTCAAGGCAATGGTCATGAAAACAACCGGAACCCAGTTGGTTGAACTGGACGAAAAAATCGATTCGAAGCTGGTTGGTGGTTACGTGCTGCGTGTTGGCGATCAGCAAATCGATGAGTCGATACGTAGCCAGTTGAACGACCTGCGTCTGAAATTTTTGAACTAATCTAACTTGCCCAAAACAGAAAGCCGCTTATCTGATTCAGATAAGCGGCTTTTATCGTTTACATGAGTGAGAATTGGAATGGGGGAATTTACTCAGAGTCAAGCGTAATGCCTTCGTAAACAGCCTTTAAAGACAAGCTAATCTGCAATAAGGATAACTCAGCTATCGCGTCAATCCCTTCAATAACCTGATATTTCCAGAAATCTACGTTCCGCTCAAATACTTCCACCCGGTAATCGATTTGCGAAACCAATAGATAGTAGAGTAATGAAGGTAACTTCGTGTAATGTGGCCGCTTATCATGGAAGTCCTTGCTTTGCGTAGAGTCGGAAATAACTTCGATAAGCAAGCAGGGCGAGTTTACCCAAATGCCCATATCATTTTCCAGGTCGACTGGATCGCAGGTGTAAATGATGTCAGGGTAAACGTACCGTTGCCCGGTTTTCAATTTCTGACGTACATTTTCTGCATAAACTTGGCAACCTTATATTTTGAACGATTGTATTGTGTCGCTTTGTGGTGCCAGCCATAGCTATCACTTCACCATCCCAGTATTCATAGCGAATCCCTTCGGAACGTTCAAGCGCAACATATTCGTCGAATGTATAGAGCTTCGGCATGAGTTGTTTTTAAAACCAATTTACCACCATTTTTCGTAACCTTCGGCGGGTTTCCAGGTTGAATTTGGCTCAAAATGATGCCATACGATCGACCCTACCGTACGTAATAGGGCATAGCCTTCATTCGTTCGTTCCCAGCTTTGATCTTGCTGATTCTTCGTCATCACACAATAGACATAATCGCCGTGGGGTGCGTGAACCAGGACGACTTCGGATCGGGATTGGTTGACAGCTCCATTTTTAGAAGCCACTTTTACATCGGGCGGAAGTTGAGACAAGCCATCCCCATCCCAAAACTGACGACCTAAGTTTCGGTACATTTCATCGCTGGCATCAGGACTGACAGCGTTACCCTGTCGGAGGTAAAGCAGTAGGTTGGCCATATCGCGAGGGGTCGTCTGGCCCCAGCCGTACTGGCTCCGATTCGCTTCCCGACCGGGTGTTCGGGAGTTTACACGTGTCTGGTGAAAACCGTTGGTTTCGAGCCAGGTATTGATAGCCGTTCCTCCGCCAGCTAATGCCTGACACCAGAGGCTCCCTGTGTTGTCGCTGATTGTCTCCATCAGCATAACCACCTTACTAAGCGTAATCCTGGCGCCGTCTTTTAATGACCCTACGATGCCATCATCATAGTGAAGCGAGTCTTTGTAAACCAGTTCCTGGTTGTAGCTAAGCTCGCCCTTATGAATTTTGTCGAACAGCCCGCATTGAATCGGAATTTTAATCATGCTGGCCGTGGGGAATAGGGTATCAGCATTAATCGAGACACGTTTGCCAGTACGAACATGGTAGACGTACACACCTGCATTACCCCGGAAGCCAGCGAGTGCCGACTGAAGCTTTTGCTCCAGACGAGCATCGTTTTTAGGCGTTGACTGAGCAGAGACGGCTAGAGCAGAACAACTGAAAAGCAGCAGAACAAGAATGAGTCGCATTAGGATGGAATGGGGTAAACTAACTTGATATGAGTACGATGGAAGGCTTCGCGTTCGTAGAAACGGATGGTATCGGTACGTTTTTGATTGGTAGTTACTTCCAGGTTGATAAATTGTTCCTGCACAGCGATTGCTTTCAACGCGGCTACCAGTTGCTGGCCAATGCCCTGATTCCGAACGAGTGACTGAACGAAAAGCTCCTGTATTTCGCCAACCTTACCGCCGTGATGAAGCAGCAATTGAACATGGCAACTGACAAACCCAACGACGTTGCCCTGCTGTTCGGCCACTAAATAATGAATGGCCGGATTAATCAGATTTTGTCGATAAATACCCTGAAAAGTAGACTGGTCCAGCGTTGTTTCCTCCAGATCGCAGATAAACTGATAAATAGTTGTTTCGTCGGTTAGGTGCGCAGGTCGTATTTGTACAGGATTCACGAAAGTAGATTAGAGAGCCACCGTTATTTATAGAGAGAGTATTTACCCGAAATACTCGATTAAGTTCGTTATTTTCCGTCGGTTCGTCGTTATTGTATGCACAAAATCGCGCTTCTGCTGCTGAGTAGTTTCGTTCTAGCCTGTTCGGGCCGAAAAACAACCGACGATAAGTCATCTAATCAAGTTGATACAAGTTTGCCAGTGACAACATCAAATTTATACGTTAACGACCGCCAGTTTTTACAGGATCACCACCCCGACCTTATCGAGTTGCGACTAGGTAAGGCCAGTGCGTTGATTTGCCCGGCCTACCAGGGGCGGGTCATGACCAGTACGGCCGATGGCGAAACCAGCTACGGCTGGATTAATTATGACCTGATCAAGTCGGGTAAACTGTTGCCTCATATGAATGCGTTCGGGGGCGAAGACCGTTTCTGGTTAGGCCCCGAAGGTGGGCAGTTTGCCTTGTACTTTAAAAAAGGTGATCCGTTTGACGGTGATCATTGGCAAACCCCGGCCGCCATCGACTCCGAACCGTTTGCTGTTGTTGATTCATCGCAAACATCGGCTACGTTCATCCGAACGGTTTCACTGACCAACTATTCTGGCACGCGGCTTGACATTGGCATTGAGCGGACCGTTAAGCTTCTGGATAAAGCCAACATCGAACGATACCTGTCCATTCATAGCGATTCACTAAAAGTGGTTGGTATTCAGTCTGATAACTCAATCGTCAATAAGGGGAGTCAGACCTGGACGGCACAAAC
This sequence comes from Spirosoma aerolatum, assembly GCF_002056795.1. Taxonomy (NCBI): domain Bacteria; kingdom Pseudomonadati; phylum Bacteroidota; class Cytophagia; order Cytophagales; family Cytophagaceae; genus Spirosoma; species Spirosoma aerolatum. Next base: position 1,648,872 of record NZ_CP020104.1, read on the forward strand.
GGGTATGCCATCGATCTGGATATTAGGCATGATGAATGCTTCGCCTACGTCTATGATCATTGTGCCCTATCGGGAAGGGGAGGGCCAGCCTGTCAATGATGCGTATTTTGGGAAAGTCCCGGCCGACCGGTTAAAAATGGATAAAACGGTTGCTTTTTTTAAGGCCGACGCTGCTTACCGGAGTAAAATAGGGGTTTCGCCCGCTCGTGCTACCAATTGGGCCGGGAGTTATGACGCAGCCACGAAAACACTGACGCTGGTGACGTATGACTTTAATCCAGCCGATAGAAAGTATGTAAATTCGGCCTGGGAAATGCAAAAAGAACCCTTTTCGGGCGACGTACTGAATGCCTATAACGACGGACCAATGAAGCCTGGTCAGCCACAGATGGGGCATTTTTATGAGTTGGAATCTTCATCACCGGCGGCAGGTCTGGCACCTGGAGCCAAACAACGCCATCGCCATACCACCTTTCACGTACAAGGTCCAGATTTACTACTCAATCAACTGGCTGAACGATTCTTGCATACAAATCTGAATGGACTGAAGTAGGAATGCTAAAATTTCTGTAGGTCATCGGATTCGAATATATGCTTGCCAGTTAACCCTTGCTGGGTTGTTTCCAGCATGGCATTGGCTACTTTCAACGCGTCGATGCCTTTGTATTTTGCGGGAATGAGGGGGCCAAACAACCGCATAACTCCTGCGCCAATGCGTTCGCCCAATCGCGATTCGGACCGGTCGCCTAAGAGGAGTGAGGGCCGGAAAATAAGGAGGGCGGGAAAGTTCAGTGCCGTCAGGTCGCGTTCCACTTCTCCTTTGACCCGATTGTAAAAGATTGAGGAGTCGGCCTTTGCTCCCAGGGCTGTAACAATAGCGAACTGGCTGGCTCCACTGGCTAAACTGAGTCGGGCAATATCGAGCGGATACTGATAATCTACTTTTCGGAACGCGTCTTTCGAACCTGCTTTTTTAATCGTTGTTCCCAGACAGCAAAAAACATCATCGGCCTGAGTCAATAAGCCATTTGGGTGATCGAAATCGAAAACGACTTCCTGTAAACGAGGGTGTTGCCAGTTTAACGACTTGCGAACCAGTACTTTAACGTTTGAATAGAAGGATGAGTCGACCAGGCGGTGGGTAAGAAGATTGCCAATTAGACCGGTGGCGCCGATCACTAAAGCTGTTTTGGGGCTGGGCGTAGTCATGGTAGAGAGGGTATTTTACTAAATTAGTGACTTTGATTCGTTAATAAGGTACAACTGCCTGAAATCTATTTTATGTATCCAGCCTTTTCTCGTTCAATCATCCTGTTTGTTGGCCTAACGGCTTTGTCAATCTTTGCCTTTCGATGGGCCGACGATGAATTTAGTAAACGATTAATTGAGTTGTTTCGCGCCTATAATCGGGCTCGGCCTACGGAGAAAGTTTATATTCATACTGACCGGGACGCGTACCTGATCGGCGAGACCATCTGGCTGAAAGGGTATCTGGTCAATGGTACCACTCACGAGGCCGATACGGTGAGCCGTGTACTCTACGTTGATTTAGTTGATCCGATAGCCCGTCGGGTACGGCTTCGAACGCAACTTCGGGCTACCAATGGCTATGCACCAGGACAACTGTTTCTGCCCGATTCAATACCTGCCGGGAGCTACCAGCTACGTGGCTATACAGGTTTTATGCGGAATGAGCCCGAAGACTATTACTTCTACAAAACCTTAACGATTCTCCGGGCCGATGGGTCCATTGCCACCCAGGCGAAAACGAATGCCGGGAAACCTGATGTGCAGTTTTTGCCCGAAGGTGGGCAACTGGTTGAGGATATTGAAAGCCGAGTTGCCTTCAAAGCCGTTGATGCACAAGGGCGAAGCATCGCCATCGAAGGCTTTGTACTCGATGCAAAAAAAGATACGGTGATTGGATTTAACAGTACGCACCTGGGTATGGGTTACTTCACGTTCAAACCCGAAACGGGTCAAGTATACACGGCCTTTGTCAAGCTGGCCGATGGGCAAATGGCATCGTATACGCTCCCAACAGCACACGCGCAGGGGGCCGTCATGCAGGTGGATAACCTGAGCAACAAAGACCAGCTCAAAGTGTATATACGCCACAATAAAACCAACGCGGATCCTGCCAATGCCCTGACGCTCTTTGCGCAAACACGTGGTCAGACGATTCAGGTCGCTCGGATTCCCTTGGGTAAAAAAGGAACGCTTGTTCAGTTACCGAAAGCAGCGTTTCCTGAAGGTATCGCACAGTTGACGCTGTTTGATGAAACGCAGAAGCCCATTTGTGAACGCCTGGTTTTTAGCCCCCAAAACGACCAGATTACGGTGGCCCTCACACCCAATAAGAAGTTGTATAAAAATCGGGAGAAAGTTGAACTGACCATCAATACCACTAATGCACAGGGGCAGCCTATACCGGCCAATCTGTCAATGGCGGCCATAGATGCCCGATTAGCCCCCGAAGCGGATTCAAATGGTAACACCATCATGTCGCACCTGCTGTTATCATCCGATCTGACGGGAACGATTGAACAACCCGGCTACTATTTCGATCCACGCCATACGGATCGCTGGCAACACCTGGACTTACTGCTGATGACCCAGGGTTGGCGACGGTTTGCCTGGAATGATGTGCTGTCGGGTACGATTCATCCTATGAAATACTCTGCCGAAGGTGGGCTATCCCTAACTGGTCAGGTGCTTCGCCCAAATCAGAAAGATGTTAGCGGGCCTGTAAATCTTACATTTATGCTCGTTAGACGCGACAGTACACGTGATTTCCTGGTTGGCGAAACCGACGGGACGGGGCGTTATGGGGCCTATAATCTCGATTTTACGGATACTACAACCGTTATGATTCAGGGAATAAAAGGAAAGGCGAACCGTTCGGTGGCGATTACGCTCGATCAGTTATTGACACCCAAAGTTACCCTGACCAAAGTGCCCTATAATCCACTGGAGTTTCGGCAGGATGAACTGGCGGAGTTTATCCGACGAACAAAAGAATACCTGCAAATTGAAGAGCAGATTCGCCGGAATGGCGAGGTACTCTTGCAGGCTGTAACGGTTAAAGCCAAGAAAGAGAAAGAGTTTGATTCGCGGGTGATTTATGGAACGCCTGATGCTACCGTCAAATTCGATCCGATGAACACCTCGGGCCGAATGACCATTCTGGATGTGATTCAGGGGCGTGTTGCGGGCGTAAATGTGATAGGCTCTGGTTTTAACGCCCGCGTACAGATTCGGGGAGCGGCTAATTTCAATGGACCGGTCGATCCGCTTTTTGTGCTGGATGGTATGCCCATGGATTTACAGGCTATTATGGGTATCTCAGTGCAGGACGTTGATCGTGTCGATATTCTGAAAGGGGCGTCGGCAGCTATTTATGGCTCACGGGCTTCGGGTGGCGTAATTTCGATTCTGACCAAACGGGGAGCACCTAACTACGATTATACGAAAGATGTAACGCCTGGAACATTAATTGCCAAGCTACCTGGATACGCGCCTGTTCGGGAATTTTACGCCCCCCGCTACGATGTTCAGAAGCCAGAGCATGTTCGGCCCGACTACCGAACCACCTTGTTTTGGGCACCGATGATTCAAACCGATGCACAGGGCAAGGCAACGCTCACGTTTTTTACCTCCGATGCCAAAACAACTGTCCGTCTACGGGCAGAAGGTGCGACCGTCGATGGTAAACTGGGCGTAGGACGAGGGATTATAGTGGTGGAGTAAGCTATAGTCGGTTTTCTGTGCTTCCGACGAAGCCGATAGCCCTGCTTCGTCGGAAGCACAGAAAACGATTCACCTATTTTCCTGCATTTTTCTTTTCTAATGCCGCCCGTTGATCGTCGCGGAGGGTTGGGTATTTGATGCCCAGTTGCTCGAGGTAGCTTTTATACTTTGAAGGATCGTAGTAGAATTTCTCCAGCTTTGGCTTGAATTCGGCCATAATTTTCTTGTTCAGGTAAATGGCTGGAATCTCTTTCGACGAAATCAGGGATTCGTATTTAGTCTCTTTCGTTTGTTCGTCGGTGTAGTAGGTTTTTGTCTGCTGAATGAGTTCGGGTTTAAGGAGCATATCCAGAAGCGTCATCGCTTCTACTTTAGCGCCAGCCACTACACCCTTGTGTGCAATCGGTGTTGCCATCGAAATGGCATTCGACCAGTGGTGGCCGGGTAAGCCCGGAATATTGGATGGATAGACCAGCACAACCGTAGGGACCGACCACGAAATGTCGGAAATATCGTCGGAACCGCCGGTCAGGGGCACCATATTTTGTCCGCCCATCATTACAGTTGGCGCACTGGCGATGGGTGTTCCCAGTGTATCCAGCTTGGTGTCGAGACCCGCCAGATTAGGTGATTGTAGTTCTTTTTGGGTTGCTTTCGCCAATATCTGATCTTCGGACGACCAGGTCGGTAAGCCAATCCGCTTGATATTCTGGTACATATCGATAGCGATGGGCTTGTTGAAATGACCCGGCCAGGCCGAACCCAGAATCTCATAGGTGAACTTAGTATCGGTCATCAACGCGGCTCCTTCGGCCATTTTAATGCCTTTGTCGAACAGGGTTTTGATTTTGGGATAGGAGCGTTCGCGGAAATAATACCAGACCGATGCTTTAGAGGGAACTACATTAGGTTGGTCGCCACCATCCGAAACCACATAATGTGAGCGTTGGGTTAGTTCGAGATGCTCGCGACGGAAGTTCCAGCCGATGTTCATCAACTCAACGGCATCGAGTGCACTCCGGCCACGCCAGGGAGCACCTGCTGCATGCGCTGCCTGCCCTTCAAACGAAAACTTCACCGAAACCATACCATTGTAGCCAATGTCGCCCCAGGCTACGCTTAGGTTGTCGCCTACGTGGGTAAAAATACAGGCGTCGACATCTTTGAAATAGCCATCGCGGACGTAGAACGCCTTGGCCCCCAGTAACTCTTCGGCTATGCCCGGCCAGAGCATAAGCGTGCCCGATAGCTTATTCTTTTCCATCAGTTGCTTCACTGTCAGTGCAGCTACAATATTTAGGGCCTGGCCAGAATTATGCCCTTCACCATGGCCAGGAGCTCCTTCCACAATTGGGTCTTTATAGGCAACGCCGGGTTTCTGGCTGGCTTTGGGGATGCAGTCGACATCGGAGCCAATAGCAATAACGGGTTTGCCTGAGCCCCAGGTAGCAATCCAGGCCGTGGGCATACCCGCGATTCCTTTCTGAATAGTAAACCCTTCTTTTTCGAGGATGCCGGTTAGATACGTAAACGATTCTTCTTCCTGAAAACCCAGCTCGGCAAAACTGAATAGCATGTCGTTGATTTGCTGGGCTTGGTCTTTACGTTGCTCAATAGCCTTTATAGCTTCCTGTTTAAGCGACTCCAGCTTGTTATCGGCCGCTTTTTGGCCTTTCCCCTGGGCCCACAGCAGGCCTGGCATCAGAAAAACGGCTAGTAGTGTTTTTATGAAGAGATTCATATGAGTTAAGAAAATATATTTTGATGATTGGTTGTATTGCCTATAAATATATGGTAGAATTAGAATTTTTCGTAATGGCGATGCTTGCGGAAATTAATATTTCCAAGCACACTTTTTTTACCTATGATGTTACTTTGGTAAAAAAGACAAAACAGTCTGTTGTGTATGTTGACGCGGACTTTGAAAACCTATCGTATTCTTCTTACGCCTTCAAAAAGCAATTTGGCTATAGCCCAAACAGCCTCCAAGAATCCTCAGTTGTGGGATGTATCTTTTTTTTACGTGGCGGAGTAATTACATAAGTATGATTTTTTATAAAAGCGTTTCTGGTATAACAAGGTAACATAGAAACGGCCTTCGGCTGTCCAATAGACAGGAAGCCGAAGGCCGTTTTCTGATAATTAATTGCGATTAAGCCGCCCCGTTGATCTTCATGTTGATCGGGTCCCAGCTAACGATTTTCTTCTGGTAGTAACTCATGTTACCACACTGGGTCGGTCCGCAGGCGCGTAAGCCAAAGGTGGCATCTTCTACGTTCGGAGCGCCCGTTCGGATCGAGTTGAAGAAATTGACAAAGTGCTCATAGCGGTCACCCTTATACTCTTTTGGGAACGAATATTTAAATTCCTTCGGGCCAACCAGTTCGGGTTTCTGCGGATACAGTTTGTTGTATTCAGCGATATACAGCTCTTTCTGGTCTTTCGGGAAATTGTCGATCGACATACCCGGTTCTTTGGGAAATTTGTTCCGGTGAACTGTCAGGCTATCAAAACCCAGCGACAGGTCGCCTTCAGTACCGACCAGTCGAACCAGGTAATTACCACCACCACCATCTTCGAAATTTGAACGGGTAGTCAGGTTAAACTCGGGGTGCTCGGCTGTTTTGGGGTAGTCGTAGATACTTAGTTGAATATCCGGCACGTCGCGGCCATCTTTCCAGTAGCGTGTACCACCCGTAGAGTATACCCGCGTAGGTCCTTTGGAGCCGGTGATGCAGTGGAGCGAGGTCAGCAGGTGGACGTACAAATCACCGGCAATACCCGTACCATAATCGATATAATTTCGCCAGCGGAAAAAGCGGAGTGGGTCCCAGGGGCGTTTAGGCGCACTACCCAGATAGGTATCCCAGTCGACCGTTTGGGGAGACGCATCGGGCGGAATCGAGTATTGCCAGGCTCCCTGTGCGCTGTGGCGGTCGTAAATGGCTTCAACAAACACGAGTTCACCAATGTCGCCCGCTTTCAGCAGCTCACGTGCTTTGGCAATGAGTAGCGAACTGGCAAACTGACTCCCCACCTGAAATACTTTGCCCGTTTCTTTCGCTACTTTGATCAGCGTATGCCCATCTTCAAACTTCTGGACCATTGGCTTTTCGCAATATACATGCTTGCCTTTCCGCATAGCATCCGACGAGATTTTTTCGTGCCAGTGGTCGGTGGTACCATTGATAATAGCGTCTACATCGGTGCGTTCCAGAATCTGACGGTAATCTTTGGTTACGGCAAGGTTTTCACCCCATAACTCTTTGGCCCGACGTAAGCGGCCGTCGTAGAGGTCGCAGGCGGCTACCATTTCAACACCATTGACCATGAGCGCCGTTTGGGTGTCGCCCATACCCATACCACCTGTACCGATGAGGGCGATGCGTACTTTGTCATTGGCGGCTGTGCTGCTGTGGCTTCGCACCAGGTTTAGGTACTGGGGTGCCGCAATGGCATTGGATGAGGTGGTTTCGGCCAGGGCGGCTGGGGCCGCAGCAGCGGCTGTACCGGCCAAACCCAGTGTTTTCAGAAACGACCGTCGTGACGATTGAGCACCGTTGTCCGACGAAGTCGCCTGTTTGTTATTTTTCATGTACGATTAAGATAGGGGAATTTAAATTTTTTTAAAAATAAGCGAAGTTTAAAGAAGCGGCAAGTAGTTTCATCGTTAATGACCGTTGCCTACTCGCCAGCCTGCAAATGGTTTTACGGTGCCACATGTTGGTGTACCGTCTTTATTAGTGCCTACTACAAGTGTTTCCAGCAACTGCTTGGGATGCATGGAAACTTGCTCAATGAGGGGCCAGGTAATCGTTAAAGGGATTTTCAGGCGTCGGCTCCATACCGAATCGGCTTGACCAGCAGCGGTGCCAATGTCCAGATACACAAAACGACTGCTTGGAGGGCCTTGTACGAAGTGGCCGAGTAAGGTAGGCGCTGGATCGGTAACGGCATCGCCTTTAACACGTACGGTAAACGAGAATACCAAATCCTGAGTAGTTGATCGTTGCGTCTGGATGGTCTCATATGTATGACCGCTGCCTTGCTGTAAGCCAAAATCGATACCCGCCGGAGGGTTTACTAAAACGATACGTAGTTGTAATTCATGCATTCGTTTATCGTTTTTTAGCCTGTTGTTTTAGCAATTTCTGCTCCTGATTTTTCTGAACACCGTATCGAACAATCTCGGTGAGCAGGTCGGCCGGAATAGGGGCATCGAGCGGAATATGAATAGCCGATTTGGTCATGGTGTAGGCGCTGAGCCGATCGCTGAACTCCTTCAAAATAGCCGGTACTACATAGATGCCATAATGGTGTTTGGCAGCCGCAAACCAGATCAGTTTACCGTCCGATCGATAACCGGGCATCTGGTAGCTGATCAGCTCTTCCGCATCCGGAGCGGCCTGCCGGATAATTTGTCGAATTTGTTGCAAGGTCGCATGGGTCGATTCAGGTTGTGCCGCAATGTACTCGTCGACTGTAGTGAATTGAGATTTGATAGATTGGTCCATTAGTATAGTTTGTAAGAACATTATAAGCAGCATCTTACACGCTTTTCCTCATTCGATACCGAAGCTTCTTGGTACATTGATCCAAATCCTGACATTCCTTATGAAAAGAACTGTTTTATTGGTAGTAAGCTGGTGGGCGGGTCTTGGCCTCACTATGGCTCAAAATGCACCCTTTCCAACCATTGGACAGATTATTAAAACTGACCCGCGACTGGATAAACTGATTCCGGCAGAAGCAAAAATAGACGTACTGGCCAGCGGATTCGTCTGGACTGAAGGGCCTATCTGGGTGAAAAATGAAGCCTTTTTGCTTTTTTCGGACGTTCCCCAGAATACCATTTACAAATGGACAGACAAGGAAGGGGTTACGCCATTCATGAAACCGTCGGGTTATACGGGGGTAGCTCCCTATGGCGATGAACCAGGCTCCAATGGCCTGACTATCGACAAACAGGGGCGTCTGATTTTCTGTGAACATGGTGACCGACGTGTAACGGCCATGCCCCTAAACAGTCCGGGAGGGAAACGCACTCTGGCTGATAATTACAATGGTAAGCGTTTCAATAGTCCGAACGATGTAGTGGCTCACTCCAATGGTAGCTATTATTTCACCGACCCACCGTATGGGATGCCTAAAAAAGAAAAAGACCCTACCCGCGAAACGGATGGCTTCGGTGTGTACCGAATCGCACCGGAGCGGGCAGGTGTACCGGGGCAGGTTTCCATCGTTGTGAGCGATTTGAGCCGCCCCAATGGGATAGCCCTTTCGCCCGATGAGAAAATTCTGTATGTGGCTCAATCGGACCCCATGCGCCCGCTCGTGATGGCGTACCCAATACAGACCGATGGATCGGTTGGAAAAGGCCGGATGGTGTTCGGACCCGAACAAATGAAGAAGCAGGGACTGGAAGGAGGCTTCGATGGCATGAAAGTCGACCGCGATGGCAACCTATGGGTAACGGGGGGCAAAGGCGTACTGGTGATGGCACCCACCCAGGGGAGTGGCCCGTATGATTTGCTGGGCCACATAAAAGTAGGGGCCGATACTGCCAACTGTGCCTGGGGCGACGATGGCACGACACTGTATATCACGGCCGATATGTACCTCTGCCGGATTCGCACCTTTGCCAAGGGATGGTAGAATTAATGGATAATGAATAATGTAAAATGGATAATGGTGCTGACTTTGCTATACAGCTTCATTATCCATTTTACATTATTCATTATCCATTAATTCAGCTAACTTTGTGTAGCGTACATAGCTTGATTGAACGGAGTATATTCTCATGTTAGAGAATCGGAGGTGGGTCATTATTGGCATCTTTTGCCTGGTGGGGTTGGTTTATCTGGCCCGGTTGTTTTACTTACAGGTTCTAGACGATACCTATTCGCTGGGGGCGTCGAAGAATTCGATTAAACGAGTGGTCGAGATCCCGTATCGAGGGCAGATTTATGACCGAAATAATCAGTTAATCGTTTATAATACACCTGTTTACGATTTATACGTCACGCCAAAACAGGTTCGTATCCCCGACACCGCAGCTTTCTGCCGGATGATGGATATTTCCCGGCCGGAGTTCGATAGTATCATGGGGCTGGCCGTTAACTATTCCCGTGTGAAACCGTCGCTGTTTCTGCGTCAGCTTTCTAAAGAAGATTTTGCCCGTATTCAGGATGCCCTGGTCGATTATCGGGGCTTTGAGCCAGTCATCAGTTCTATGCGCACCTACCCGGCCCATACGCTGGCCAATGCGCTGGGGTATGTCAGCGAAATCAGCAAAAAACAACTGGATAATCAGGATATTGTCTACTACCGGCAAGGCGATTATATCGGTCATAATGGCCTGGAAGAGCAGTATGAAGAGCAACTACGCGGCAAGCGCGGGGTAAAATTCATGATGCAGAATGTGCATGGCGTGAATAAAGGCTCCTGGAAAAATGGAGAATTCGATACATTGGCCGTAGCGGGTCAGAATCTGATTACGGGCATTGATGTGGAGGTGCAGAAATATGCCGACAGTCTAATGCAGAATAAGGTTGGGGCAGTATTGGCGGTAGAACCGTCGACGGGCGAAATTCTGGTATCGGTATCGGCGCCTACCTACGATCCGAACATGCTGTCGAGCCGATTCTTTTCGAAGAACTACCGGGCATTGCTCAAAAATCCATACAAACCCCTAATTAATCGACCGGCCACGGCCAGCTATCGACCAGGCTCGACGTTCAAGCTGATTCAGGCCTTAATTGCCCAGCAGCAGGGAACACTTTTTCCAAATACGGTTTATGGGCATGGTGGATCGCCCATGCGGTGCCACTGCCGAGGAGGGAATAACCTGCGGGGAGCGGTGCAGAACTCGTGTAACCCGTATTTCTACAACGTATTCCGCAAGTTTATTTACCACAACGGCGAACATAACGTCTTTAAATCGTCGGCAATTGGCTTACGGGAATGGCACGACATGGTCGAAAAGTTTGGGATCGGTGATCGGCTGGGGGTTGATTTGCCGTTCGAACGGAAGGGGAATCTGCCAACACCCGAATATTATGACAAGGCCTATCGGGGTGCCTTACGCTGGAAATTTTCAAACGTGTACTCGCTCAGTATTGGCGAAGGTGAGTTGCTGATTACGCCTATGAAATTGGTGAATCTGGCAGCGACCATTGCCAACCGGGGCTGGTACATTACACCACATTACATCAAAGGCTTCGGAAAAGTGGGTGTAGGCGTTCCGGCTGAGTACAGTGTGAAGCACCAGACCGATATCGATTACAAATATTATCTGCCAGTTATCGACGGGATGCGGGGAGCCGTAGCGCATGGTACTGTAACCCCATTGGCCAACATCGCAGGAATTGACTTATGCGGCAAAACAGGAACGGCTCAAAATGCCAAGTTTGGCCATAAATACGACCACTCGATCTTTATCGGCTTTGCGCCCATGAATGATCCTAAAATTGCCGTAGCTGTATTCGTAGAAAATGCTGGCTGGGGCGGAAAAGCCGCAGCCTCGGTAGCGGCCCTGGTGGCTGAACGATACCTGAAGCGTAAGACTGAAGCTACCGTTCTGGATGCCCAAGTGAAAGCTTCGAATTACATGCCACCCGCTCAGTTCCTTTTTGACGCCAAGAAGCCGGTAGCTCCAAAGAAGGACAAAGACACTACACAGAAACCATCAGTTCCGAAACCCATGATGACGGCTACCACACCAAAAGCCTTTACCGTAACCGGAGCGTCAGGAAATTAACCAGGTTACGGTTTTCAGCTTGCCGCAGTCGGTCGCGTCGTAAGTAATTACGTACGTTAGCCCATCGTAAACCGTATAACCATATACTGTAAACCGAATTAAACATTGGCTCGCCAAAACGACCCCTTTTCGCAAAATATTGACTGGCTTACGCTGCTGCTCTACCTGTGCCTCGTAACGCTGGGGTGGCTCAATGTGTATGCCGCTGTATACACTCCTGAGTTCCATACAAGCCCATTCGATATGTCGACCAATGCTGGGAAACAATTGATGTGGATTGGCACTACGGCGATTCTGATTATCTGCATTCTGGTCGTAAATCACACGTTTTTCGATACGTTTGCCTTTGTCTTTTACGGATTTATGATTCTGATGTTGATTCTGGTGCTTGTGGCCGGAAGCAATATCAACGGATCGCGCTCGTGGTTCAAGTTTGGCTCGTTTCAGATTCAGCCTGCTGAGTTTACCAAAGTGGCAACGGCTCTGGCTCTGGCAAAATACCTCGATGTGCCGGGAATCAACCTGAGCAAACAGAAGGACTTGCTCTATGTAGCGGGCATTATTATACTGCCTTGTTTGCTGATTATTGCCTCCAACGAAACGGGCTCAACGCTTGTGTTTGCCTCGTTTGCTATCATGCTGTATCGGGAGGGGCTGCCCAGTTGGATTCCGGCAGTTGGTTTAAGCGCCGTGGCTTTGTTTATCCTCGCACTCATCTTCCCCAAGCTCTATATTTTTATTGGAATTGGCGTATTGGCTGTATTGGTTATTCTGGTTATGCCACGTTATAACCGAACAATTGCTAACCTGCTGGCGATAGGTGTTGTCGGTATCGGGATGATGATTTTTGTGACGGGAGTTGATTTCTTTGTGAACAATGTGCTCCAGAAGCACCAGCGTAACCGGATCAAAGTATTGGTTGATCCTACCATAGACCCGCTGGGCGTAGGTTGGAACGTTACCCAGGCTAAAATTGCCATTGGTTCCGGACGGCTACAGGGGAAAGGATTTCTGGAAGGGACTCAAACCAAATTCGACTTCGTGCCCGAACAAAGTACCGATTTTATTTTCTGTACGATTGGGGAAGAACACGGGTTTATTGGGGCATTGGTTGTTATTTCTCTCTTTATTGCCCTGCTGACGCGTATCGTTATTCTGGCCGAAAAACAGCGGACCAAGTTTGCGCGGGTGTATGGCTACTGCGTAGCGGGTATCATCTTTTTTCACATAATGGTCAATATTGGTATGACCATCGGCCTTATGCCGGTTATTGGTATTCCCCTGCCTTTTTTCAGCTATGGAGGTTCATCTCTCTGGTCATTCTCTATATTGCTGTTCATTTTCCTCAAGCTCGACTCCCGTCGGGTTGCCTTCACCCGGAGGTAAACCGTTTACGAAATGACCTGTATTGATGGAAGGAGAAAAAGATTATATTTAGGTGCTTGATTTACAGTTGGTTGTAAGTCGGCTTCTGAGTATATTTCTTCTAAAATCTTCCTGCCTTCCATGGATTCAACAGCTACGCTTCCGATTAACGGAACTAACGATCATCAGGCGGCCATACGACCAGTGGCACTGACCGAACGCATCAAAACCATTGACATTGTACGGGGCGTGGCTCTGCTGGGTATTTTGCTGATGAATATCCCATTTTTTGGCCGCGCATTCCAGCTCGAAAGTGAACCATTACTCCGCCCAGGTAGCACCGACTATTCTGTCTTTGCCGTGGTTACTGTCCTGTTTGAAGGCAAAATGCGCGCCTTATTTTCCATGCTGTTCGGAGCAGGTATTCTTATTTTTACCAGCCGTAAAGAAGAAACGAACCTGGGAAGCTCCGCCGATTTCCTATACCGCCGGCTATTGTGGATGGTATTGTTTGGGGTTATCCACGAGTACATACTCATGTGGGTAGGCGACATTTTATTCGATTATGCCATTTGTGCTTTATTTCTGTTTCCTTTCCGCAAACTGACTCCGCGCCAGCTACTCCTTTGCTCGCTGATATGCCTGTCGATCAACATGATAAAGCGCGAACGTCAGCAGTTCGATTATCGCAGTAAATATGAGAAGTATCAGCAGGTAATGGTGCTGGAAAAAGCCCACAAAAAGCTGACCGACGAGCAGAAAAAAGACAAGGAAACCTGGGGGAAAATTGTCAAGGAATCGAAACCAGACATGAAAGAGGTGGCTGAATTCAATCAGAAGATGCGCTCGGGCTATGGTACCGTCTATAAAACGCTGGAGCCCGACAATATTCGCTTTCACTCGACCTATTTGTATCTTTACCTATGGGATAACCTATGTATGATGTTTCTAGGCATGGCCTTGTTCAAATTAGGTTTCTTCTCAAATAAACTGACCACACGAACGTACTGGTTAACTTTATTGGGGGGCTATGGCATTGGCTTTCCCCTAAGTGCCCTTGGGATGTTTCTGATGCAGCAGCGACTACTCGATCCAGTCCATTATACACAGCAATGGGCGTCGCCGGCTATAGGCTACGATTTGCAGCGGGGGCTTGCCGGGATTGGCCATGCGAGTTTACTGATACTGATTTATCGCTCAGGACTTGTTCCCTGGCTGATGAAGGCGCTGGCAAATGTAGGACAAATGGCTTTTAGTAATTACATCCTGCAAACCATCTGTTGCACCCTGTTTTTCAATGGGTATGGCCTGGGGTATTTCGGTAAGCTGGAGTATCACCAATTGTATTATGTAGTGGCTGTAGTTTGGGTGATTAACTTACTTTTCAGTGCTATCTGGTTGCAGTTTTATCGATTTGGCCCGCTCGAATGGGGCTGGCGCAGCCTGACATACTGGCAAAAACAACCTATTCGGAAATGAATAGTAGGCTGGCTGATGCGATTCGCTCGTGTGTATCAGCCAGCCTATTTACGCCTTACCTGAATAATTTTTGCTACTAATCAAGGCAATAGGCAATCCTACGCAGACCATTAGGATGCCCATACCAATGGTGACTTTCGATAGCTCAAAAGGAGCCATTTTGATTCGGCTTGCCGGGATAACTACCAGGTTCATAATGACCCAAACCGGGATACCATACAATAACCCCATGGCAGTTGGGCTGTCGATGAATCGGCGTAACAGTGGATAAATTGCGTAAAACAGAGAAGCGAACGAAAAGGCAATAAAAAAGTGGAACGCTAATCCCCAGAAAATCATGGGTGGTCCACCGGTCAATGCGTCTGGGCCGAAAGCACCACTGGCTACATATTTCCAGACAACCAATGGATCGTTACCACCCCGGGCCAGTACCATGATCATAGCGGCCAGTGCATCTAAAACACCGGCTACTACACCGGCCTGAAGAATAGTTCGGATAGGTTTGGGTCCGGTGTAGGGAGGGCTAGAATCGTGCATATCTAATTGGTTAAATAAGAGAGTTTAGGAATAGGATATAAAAATGGTAAGATAGAAGTTATTTTATAGATAAAAGAGTAGTACGATTTCGTCATAGAACGGGGATTGCTAAAATGGCTATGGTTAGTAAAGATTTTCTTTTAATAGCCTGTTGATTATTGATGATCTGTTTCTGTTCTGGATTCTGTTGACCTCGAAAATAGGTAATTAGTCAGACGCTGGTTTTATCCGTTATGTCAGGCTGAAGCCCGGTGAAGGATAAGACGCGTTTGTTTGCCGAAACGAGGATCGGCACTGTTCCAAAAGCTGGACCCATCTTTCCGTCGGTAGCTGAATTCAAGCGTGCAGGTTAGCTCGTCGTTATGCCAGCGGCCATTCTGCCCGAACAGAAGATAGAACGCCGGTCTGTCGAAATTGCGGCTGGTTTCTGTATGGAAGGTAAGCCTGATTTGATGATAATCCTCTTTGCCAACCGAACCGCTGATCTCATATTCTTCGCGGCCTAATCGGCTAACGACAATGGCCTGCCCGTTAAACGAACGCTTCGATGAGCCTGTCCGGCGACGTCCCTTTCGTCGGCCGTGAAAAGATACTGCCTTGCTCCAGCGTTTGTCATCTGGTTCAGGATCGAATATGGTAAGCTCAATGGTTTTGGTAATGTTATCAGGATCGACGTACTGGCCCTTCCAGTGTCCGACCAGCAAAGGACCAGACGTGCTGTAAGCCCAGGGGCGCTGATACCGATCAAAAAGCTTGCTGCCGTAGAACGAAAGAACGCCTAAGACCAATACAGCCAGGATGATCATGATCAGGCTGGACAGACAGCCCCTGGGCTTTTTCATCGTAATAAGGGCTAAATTCGTTGATAAACGATCGTCATACGTTGCGCTTTAGTGGGGTTAGGCATTTTAGGATTATCCGCATAGTTGAACGTCCATGTCATGGTATTGCCACTTATAGCGACGTCATAGGTAGACGGTGGAATATCTTTCATGGTTGTGGTTACCACAACTTTACGACCGCTCATGGTCCATTTGCCACTAGCATTCATCGATTCGATCGTTTTTTTTAAAGCGCCACAGGCATCTGGAACGTTGGTTTTCATAGTACCATCGTTACCGAAAGTGTACGTCATTTCTTTAGTGCAGGGCATGTTGGTCTCCATCATTTTGTTCATATCCGTAGACTTGCCGGAGCTTTCGACCAGTGTCATAGCGGTTCGTTTCCAGGTGCCGGTGATCGTATCGAAAGCGGGGCGAAAAGCAGCACTAAAAAGAGCAATCAGGGTTGTGAAAAAGAGTGAACGGTACATTCGAAACAGGTTTGTTGTTTAAGATGACTGCAAACTAAATTGCCGTTCAATACCGGACGCAAATCCTTGATTGAACGGCAATTCAGAAGAATACAATTGTTTAAAGGGCTAACTCACGCTCTGTGCTTCGACGACGGCAATAGCAACCATATTGACGATTTCCCGCTCCGACGAACCCAATTGCAGGACATAAACAGGTTTACGCATTCCAAGCAGAATGGGGCCAATCGCATCGAAACCAACAGAACGAGGCCCGGCGGCTTCGCGCATCAGGTTATAAGCAATATTTGCAGCCGATAAATTGGGGAAAATCAGGGTATTGGCCCCTTCATCGACCAGCTTACTGAGTGGGTAATTTTGCCGGAGCAGATCGACGTTGAAAGCCAGGTGCGCCTGCATCGCTCCATCCACAACCATGTCGGGGTGTTTGCGGTGAAGCATATCAGCCGCCAGTTGCATCTTATCGGCATCTTCGCCTTTGGCACTACCGAAATTGGCATAGGTAACCAGCGCAATACGAGGTTTGATGTTAAACCGCTCAACGGCTCGCGCTGTTAGTTCGGTAATTTCCACGATCTCTTCGGCAGTGGGGTTCATATTCACCGTTGTATCGGAGAAGAACAAGGGCCCCCGGTTCGTCAGCAGAATGTACATACCCGCAACTTTCCGAACCCCTGGCTCTTTCCCGATCACTTGCAGTGCCGGACGAATGGTATCGGGGTAGTTATGTGTAAGCCCTGAAATCAGCGCATCGGCCTGCCCCGTTTCGACCATCATGGCACCGAAGTGCGTTCGTGACAGCATACGCTTGCGGGCATCGACGGCAGTAAGGCCTTTCCGGTGTCGTTTTTTATAGAGCAGGTCGCCAAATTGTTCGACTAGTTCCTGTTCTTTGCGGGGGGTAATAATGGGTACATCGCCCAGATCCAGGTGATTTTGGGCGATCATCTCCTCAATAATCGCTTTTTCGCCCAATAGAATAGGATGGGCAATTCCCCCATCTTTCACTTGCTGAGCTGCTTTCAGTACTTTCAGGTTTTCGGCATCGGCAAAAACGACCCGTTTCGGATTGGTGCGAGCCTTATTATTAATGACTCTGGAAATGCGTGTATCCTGGCCTAATCGCCGGGCAAGTTGACTACCATAGGCTTCCCAGTCTGTGATAGGTTCTTTGGCAACCCCCGACTCCATAGCGGCTTTGGCTACGGCTGGTGCCACGGTTTCGAGCAGACGTGGATCGACGGGCTTGGGGATGATATACCCACGACCAAACATCAGGTTGTCGGTGCCATAGGCCATATTGACCAGGTCGGGAACGGGCTTTTTTGCCATGTCGGCCAGTGCATGCACAGCCGCTAGTTTCATGGCTTCATTGATTTCGGTAGCGCGCACGTCGAGCGCACCCCGGAAAATGTAGGGGAATCCCAACACGTTGTTGACCTGGTTGGGGTAATCGGAGCGCCCAGTCGCCATAATCACATCGGGTCGGGCGGCTAGTGCCTCCTCGTAACTGATTTCGGGTGTTGGATTGGCCATCGCAAAGACAATGGGATCAGAGGCCATTGAGCGTACCATGTCCTGACTAACCGTGTTGCCTTTCGATAATCCAATGAAAACGTCGGCTCCTACGAATGCTTCTTCCAACGTATGCAAGTCGCGCGAGGTGGCAAACAGGCTCTTGCGCTCGTCAAGGTCGGTTCGGTCGGCCCGAATAACGCCTTTGCTGTCGCACATGACCACATTTTCGACTTTAGCGCCTAGGGCAATGTATAACTTCGTACACGATATAGCGGATGCGCCTGCACCGTTGACCAGAATTTTAGCTTCGTCAATCCGTTTGCCAACCAATTCCAGCGCATTCAATAGGGCAGCTGCCGAGATAATGGCTGTTCCGTGCTGGTCGTCGTGCATGATCGGAATGTTCAGCTCGGCTTTGAGCCGCTCTTCGATGGCGAAACATTCCGGCGCTTTAATGTCTTCCAGATTGACCCCACCGAAGGTCGGTTCCAGAATTTTCACCATCCGTACAAACTCATCGACGTTTTTGGTGTCCAGCTCAATATCGAACACGTCGATGTCGGCATAGATTTTAAACAGAAGCCCCTTGCCTTCCATAACGGGTTTGCTGGCTTCGGGACCAATATCGCCCAGACCCAGTACGGCGGTTCCGTTGCTGATGACGGCCACCAGATTGCCTTTGGCGGTGTATTTATAAACGTCTTCGCGGTTTTCGGCGATGGCCAGACAAGGCTCGGCTACACCTGGTGAGTAGGCCAGCGATAAATCGGTCTGGGTACTGTATTCTTTGGTCGGAATAACTTCAAGCTTACCCGGCCGCCCTTTGGCATGATAGGCAAGGGCGTCTTCCCGGCGAATCTTTTGTTGCATAACTAAATACGGTTATTGTGCTTATTGTCAAGGGTTTAAAATGGTATTTTCGTGACTCGGATAAGAAGGTAAACAGGTAATTTGATACCTTATACGGGCTATTCCTTTTACGAAAGGCTCTTTTCAAAAGTACAATAAATAATAGCCAGGGCATTAAAATTTTTTAATGTCTGATCGCTCCCGGCAGAAGTTCTGTAAAGCATGGCTCCATCGAGATTGGGTAGGTTTCGCCTTTTGCATTCAAATTCTTATACATTATATTTGGTCAGTACCGTAAAGTGTTCGCTTATGCATGATTCCCCCTGGTGGCCTGCCAATTGTTGTGCGTCTGCGACGGGCAATCGTGTGTCGATGAGGTTGTTGATTGGGCTGCTGGTTTTAATAACCGGACTCTTCCTGGGCGGATGCCAGTCTAAACCCGAAACGCGTACCTATCGGATTGGTTTTTCGCAGTGTACTGGGGGCGATGAGTGGCGGAAAACCATGCTGACCGATGTGAAGCGGGAACTAGGGTTCCATCCGAACTATACGTTACTTTACGAAGACGCGGGCAATAGCACAAGTCGGCAAATCAGTCAGGTGCAATCGCTGGTTGAGCGCGGAATCGACTTGCTAATTATTTCACCCAACGAAAGCAAGCCGTTTACCAAGGTGATCGAAGCTGTCTTTAGGCAGGGTATTCCCGTTATTCTGTTGGATCGTAAGATTGATTCTGAGTCGTACAATGCCTACATCGGTGGCGACAATCTGCAACTTGGTCGAATGGCGGGGACGTTCATTGCCAATCAGTTGAATGGGAAAGGACGTATCGTTGAGGTATGGGGTTTACCCAGTTCGTCGCCCGCCCAGGAACGGCATAAAGGCTTACAGGAGATTTTGACGAAATACCCAGGCATTGAAGTCGTCAAAGAGTTGAATGGGCACTGGGAGCGCGATACCGTTCGGCGGGTGATTGCTTCGGAATTGGATGGGCTGAAAAACGTGGATCTGCTTTTTGCGCATAATGATGTGATGGCGATGGGCGCTTACGACGTTTACCGAAAAGCCGGCTTGCAGCAACAGCTAAACTTCGTGGGTATCGACGCCTTGCCTGGGCCGAGCGCCGGGATGCAGGCCGTGACAGATGGTGTTCTGAAAGCCAGTTTTCTGTATCCGACGGGGGGCGAAGAAGCGATCAAAACGGCCGTTCGGATTCTGGAGGGTAAATCGGTCGATCGGGAACAGATCTTAAACTCGATTCAGGTCGATGCCTCGAATGTGTACGCACTGAAAGCCCAGAGCGATAAATTGCTGGCGCAACAGGCCGATATTGAGAAACAGAGTCGTCGGATTGATGTGCTAACGCAAACATATATCTCGCAGAAGAACACGTTGTATCTGATTCTGGCGATACTGCTTGTGGCGCTGCTGCTTGGAGGGTGGGCCTTGTATTTGTACCGATCCAAGCAGGCAGCGTATCAGACGCTGGAAAAGCAGAATCAGGAAATACTCGATCAAAAAGATGAAATCGAACGGGTATCGCAGCAGGCACGGCTGGCTACCGAAGAAAAACTACGCTTTTATTCCTACATCTCTCATGAGTTTAATACCCCGCTGAGCCTGATTCTGACCCCAACAGAAGACTTACTTGGCAAAAAAACGGTGGCTCCTCATGAGCTGAAAAACGGGCTGTTGCTGGTACAGAAAAATGCGTATAGGCTTCTCCGGTTGGTCGATCAGATGCTCGATCTGCGTAAATCGGATGTGGGTAAACAGCACCTGAGAGCCAGTGAGCAGGACTTGGTTGCGTTTGTGCGCGACATTGTATTCGACTTTCGGCGGAAGGCCGAGAAGCAACGAATCGACCTGCAACTAATAACCACCCTGAGTAGTCTGCCCATTTGGTTCGATGCCGAAAAACTGGACAAGGTGCTGTTTAACCTACTGTCGAACGCCTTCAAATACACACCCAGAGGAGGCTTGATACACGTTCGGCTGGAGCTGTTAGGTGGTCAGGTACGCATTCAGGTTGAGGACAATGGACAGGGAATGTCGGCCGAGGAACGTGACCATGCGTTTGACCTGTTCTACAGTGGTAGCCAGCCGTTTAGTCTCTCCAAGGGAATTGGCCTGGCCCTGTCGATGGAGTTTGTTCAACTGCATCGGGGTGACATCAGTGTGCAGTCGGCGCAGGGAGAAGGAACGACGTTTACGATTTTGCTTCCCTTGGGCAATCGTCATCTCCAGCCCGACGAAATCGTTCCTACAAGTAGCCAGCGCACGTTGCCCCGTTTGCCCGTTGAGGAAGACGCTGATGAAGTATCGCAGCCTGTTTCTCTTGCCGGATCGAAACAAACGGGAACGCTGCTTGTGATTGAGGATAACGACGATCTGCGGACGTTTCTGACAACACGGCTGGGGAGTGAGTTCGATGTGATTGCCGACAGTACGGCCGAAAAAGGGTGGGAACGAACCCTGGAGGTAATTCCAGACCTGATTATCAGCGATGTGATGTTGTCCGGTATGGATGGGTTACAACTGACTCAGCGAATTAAAGCGGATCTGCGCACCGCCCATATCCCGGTTATTCTGCTGACGGCGAATAAACAGATGGAACACCAGATTGAGGGCGTTCGGGCCGGAGCCGATATGTATCTGACAAAGCCCTTCAATGCAACCTACCTGATCGAAACCATCCGCACGCTGCTGGCCAATCGGCAGAAAGGGCAACAACGGTTTGCCTCTGATTTTGTTCCTCAAGCGGGAGGGAGTCGGGAAGAAAAGAAATTCTTGAACGAATTGACCCGGCTCATTGAGCAGAGCCTGAGCGATCCGGGCTTTGGTGTCGAGAAATTAAGTCGTGAAATGGGCATTTCGCGGGTGCAGTTATACCGGAAAGTACAGGCGCAACTGGATAGGAACGTGATTGACTACATCAACGATATCCGGCTGAAACGGGCTAAATACCTGTTGCGCGAAACGACCCGAACGATGGCCGATATTGCTACTGAAACAGGCTTTAATTCGGCAGCTTATTTCACTACGTTCTTTAAACAGCATACGAAGAAAACCCCTTCCGAGTATCGCAAATCGCCCGTGGAGGTCTGAGGCTAAGTAATGAAGTTGATCACGAAGAAATTACTACGTCGAATCTGGATTGGGGCAGGGCTTCTGTTTACTGCCTGGAATTTTATATCCTTTCAGGCTCATGGGGTCGATGAAGAGATTATGACTTCTACGGCTGCTATAACTGTAAAGCAAACAGATGATTTTCTTGGGTTTATCCCTCAGGGGGCTAAACGGCAGGTTCTGATTTTCTTTCCTGGAGCCATGGTTGACCCAACGGCCTATGCGCCCCTGGCTCGTCATGTTGCAGAAGCAGGCTACGCAACCTACATTATCAAAATGCCCTGGCGACTGGCGACATACGGGTATAAACGAATCAATACACTGGCCGAGTTCGCCGATACTACAAAGCAGTACGTGCTGGGTGGACATTCGCAGGGAGCTAAAATGGCGGCTCAATACGTGTATGAGTATCCCGGTAAAATGGCGGGATTAATCCTGATGGGCACATCGCACCCCCGCGATATAAGCCTCTCGAACAGTACCATACCCATCATGAAAGTATCGGCAACGAACGATGGCCTGGCCAGTCCTTGGGAAGTAGCTCAAAATAAAAATAAGTTGCCTGCTCATACTGAGTTTGTTGTCATAGAGGGTGGGAATCACGCTCAGTTTGGCTACTACGGTTCGCAACTGGGCGACGATACGCCTACGCTCTCCCGCGCTGAACAACAGAATCGTTGCGAACAGGCTATCGTACGGTTTCTGCAGCATTTGTAAGACAGTGTTTGGCTCAGGTAGGGTGGGGGCAGATTTAAGAATATGCCCCCACAAAATCTCTTCCTCCCTCAATTATTTCAGGACCACACTGACTTCCGCATCGTGAATGTATTGCTGAGCATCTTCGGGTAAAAGCAGTCGCTGTTGCTGTAAGCTTTGTACCGATGCCGTAACGGCCTTCACGTAACCTTCATGAGAATGGTATCGTTCTTCCAGCGATAACCGAGGATCGTTGGCAGCTAGTCGTTCGGCTTTCGTGGCTTTGAATGGAATCTGTTGCCCGGCACCTTCACAGCCTTCATTTTCGCCATACTCGGCCCGGCGGAGTGCCCAGCCTGTTGTGGTCGCAATTGGAACCGCAACGGGTGGTAACCGTATGCCAGCGATCTCGTTTCCATCGGCATCAACTTTCGACACAAAATTGGTGTAAATAGGTCGCCCGTCTAGTGTCGGAGGATTGATAGCGAGAATACCCGGTTCGGTTGCCCGGCCAAAATCGAGTTGATAGCGGGTGGTTATCAGGCCAGTATAGGTAACGCCGGGTATGGTTGGCCAGCCTAGGGTAGCTTGCGGAATCAGCCCCGTTTGGGAGCCGGGTTGAGGAACGGCTACTACCGCCGTTCCGGCCGATTGGCGTGGTACAGCACTTGGAGGAGGAGCAATCCCTTTCGTAACCCAGTTGTCGAGGGCCACGAATAGGGCCCGAAGCAGTGGTTCGGCATTGGTCGGATTCTGAAATTGCTGGCATATCCCCCGCGAAGACCCGTTCCCGGCGCCATGTTGCGCGCCCGATACCAGAAAGAATCGAACATTATCGGGGTCGGGTAAGTCATTACCTTTCGGGTCAGTATGCAGTAGTGATGCGGCTTTCACCCAGTATTCGTTGGCCGAGTTGACCTCAACGACTTTGGGGCACGTATGGCTGGTTGTACAGGCTCCCAGCCGACCAGCAGTTTTACCTGTCAATGGGTCAGTGAGTACGGGGTAGGCAAATGGGAACGGGGCTTCAGGATACAGATGGTTCTGCCGGTTTCGTTCGGTTCGGGAGGGTTGCGCAAAGCGAACATTCAAGCCAATGCCACTGCCGCCACCCAGCCAGTTTTCGATACCATCCAGAACCCGTCGCCCTTGTTCATCGGCGTTAAACCCCAGCGTTTGAAAGTCATTCAGATAGCGGGCGGGTTGTGAAATAGCGAACGAGTAGGTAAACTGTACGTCGTTGACGAGTGGATTGGGATTTCCGGCATCGTCGGTAGTGGCGTAGCGTAGAAACGAGACAAAATCGCGGGTAGCGGCAAAGCCAATACCAGCAACGATAGGGTCGCGGGCGGTATAGCTGAACTCATAAATGGCACTCTGTCTGAATGGGGTTCCGGCTGGTAAGAGCCGAATGGTTCGGTCGTCCACAAATTCCCAGCCCTCAGCCGGAACTACTGTTGGCGGATCTGACAAATGCTGACGAACGGTAAGCGTAGCCTGATTTTTAGCGCGTGTAGCCGTTGGATACGCCAGGGTATAACCTGTACTGATCGCATTGTCGTACACAATGTATTCGTAGGATGGGCCCGTGATTGGGGAGCCATCTGCCTGTTTCGCAATGGGTACGGTCAAGGTTAGGTTGTTATTTGTGGGGGCGGCTGATGGGTCCCAGCCATTCCAGACCAGCGTGTAGCCTCGATTCATCAGGAAGCCTTCGCCGGCATCGGTGGCTGTTGTTGGGTCATTACCGCCACTACTCTTGTTGAATCCGCCGAATAACTTCCCTCCTCGGTTGTTTACTTCCAGAAATAACTTGTGCGCTCCTTTTGACAGGTCAATCGGTTTCAGAATATAAATATCCATTGCATACTCGACCATCCCTCTGGCATTGCGAGGAGCCAGCTTGAGGTCAGTAATCAGTGCATTTTGTGGACTGTTTGGGTCAAGTTCGCCGTAGGCTTTTCCCCGAAGTTTTTCATAGCCCCCCACGCTCCTAAACACTTTCCCGTCGAACGTTGGCGTTTGGCGGGTTGTGATCTCGATACGGATGATGCGGGCATGAACAGGGTTTACAAACAGTATAGCGATGGAAAGGCTGGCGGCAAAAAAAGAACGGAATAGGGGAGAGTTCAGGCTGGTCATGAGGTTGTTCTTTGGAAGAAAAATCGTCGATGGCCCTAACCTACTCATGCCCATCGGCGAATTTTAAGATTCCAGGCAGATGACATTGCCAAGGAGGTTTAGATGGACTTGTTGGGTAGATTTCTGGCTGTACTCTGATGATAATCAGTTCATTGTTTGATCGGTATCAGTAAGTCATACGACAGCCTCTTCCATCTTTGAACCGCCGATTCGGGTATAGTCTGTCACCCGGATGCTGAGACGCAGGCAGTTGCCCGGTTTGACCGTAATTTTCGGCCGGATTTATCAGCATGTAGAGCCATTTTCCACGGTTACGTTATAGCAAGTATTTTTTATGTACGTATCAATCCACACTCGTTTTCGCCTGATCGGCATGCTAATGTGCCTGTTGGCGGCCTGTTCAATCAGTTATGTCTACGCAAAGCCAACCTGGGCATTTAGTGTGGTTGTTGCTGTTGAAAAACAAACGGCCGACTATTATCAAAAAGCGTATGGCAACTCGATTGATGCTATTGTGAAGGCTCAACTAACGACCATTAACGCCAATTTCAATAGCTCACCCAACTTTAATGGAATCTATAATTTTCGTGTCGATTCGGTGTATGTGTTTGATGGGGCTGCGCAAAATGAAGTTTTCCGTAGCCATCCTCGCTTTCAGTACTGCGTTGTTGTCGATGGTAAGTTTACGGAGCCCACGGTTGGAGGAGGCTGGTATGGGAGTTACCAGACGATTTATCATAGCTGGGGGTGGAAGGATTGGGATGGCCCGTTCGCGTCTACCGCTACCGATGGTCTGACGCATGAGTTTGGCCATGCCCGTGGTGCTATTGATATCTACGGTTTACACGTAGAAGGGGCTAAAAATCCGGTAAACAGACAAACCTTCGAGCCAGTCAGTTCGATCATGAACTACCCTTATGGCAACATAATCTGGGACGAACACACCACGAACTTGTTAAACTCAACGGCTGACGGACCAATCAATGGGGACCAATGGATTATACGGCCATTTCCGAATACCATCGGCGTAAACGTGATCAATCAACAGGGGATTCCCTTGAGAAATGCAGCTATCGAAGTCCATCCGGTTAACTGGTTTTCCGATTCAGTGTCTTCGGTCTCAATCCTGAATGCGACTACGAATGCTTCGGGAACGTATACGTTCCTCTCGAACCCGTTTCAGCCTGCAACGAACGGTTACCCCTGGACGATGCGATATTGCAATTTCCTGATCAAAGTGACTTATGGCTCCCAGGTTCTCTACAAATGGATGCCACTGTATGATGTGCAGAACCTGTATTTCAAAGCAGGACCGAATGCTGTGTATACAACCGAATTTATTGTTACGACGGATGTCGACGTGGCGACTATTCGATTGGGCAATGTTCCTAAAACCAGCTTTTGCTCAGGCGAAGTGATTACAGTGCCCTTTACGACCTATGGCACCATGCACGCGGATAATACATTCACGTTGTGGCTATCGGACATAACGGGTGACTTTGCTCGTGGAACCCGTATTGCCATTCAGGAGGGAGCGAGTTTAACCGCTATATCAGGGGCTGTATCCGTAAACGGGCCTTTGGTGGGGAGTTTTAGGGTTAAGGTGGTCAGTAGTTCGCCCTATGCTGAAAGCGACGTGTTACCTATTACCCTAAAGCGGGTGCCCAACAGCCCAACTGTGCAGCCCCTTATGGTATGTCAGCATGCATCGGCGCCTACACTTCAGGCCAGCGGCTATAACCTGTTGTGGTATGAGAGTTCGGGGGTAGGTACAGGCTCATCGGTTGCCCCTACGGTTAGTACAACGCAGGCGGGCCAAACGAATTACTTTGTCAGTCAGACACTCGACGGCTGCGAAAGTTCACGATCGATGTTGTCCGTTACCATACAGGCCCTACCAGCAGCCCCAACGGTCAGCCGGAAAGATGTCTGTCAGTTTACGACACCTCCGTCGCTGACCGCTACGGGTGTAAATCTGAAGTGGTACGACCAGAGCGGTACATTACTGGCCACTGTGCCTACGGTTAATACGGATAAAGCCGGGTCCTTTACCATTCTGGTCAGTCAGACACTCTTTGGTTGTGAAGGGCCTACAGCAACGTTGCCTGTCAATGTGCTTGCGGCACCAACGGCTACGCTGGTCGGAAGTCAAACCGTTCTGGAAGGGCAGTCGGCTTCATTGTCTGTAACACTCACCGCCGATAGTCCCTGGGAGTTTTCTTAACGAGATAGTACCGCTACAGGGGTAGGGGCTGTTCAAACGGTACAAGCGGCTACAAGCCCTTACACAATCAGCGTGAAGCCTTTAAAAACGTCAGCCTATCGACTGGTATCGGTCAGTAACGGGTGTAAGGGAAGTGTTTCATCAACTGCCGCTGTCGTAACGGTAATGCCGTTGCTGGCTATTGACGAGGCATCGCTGGATGGATTTGTCGACGTATTTCCGGTGCCTGCAACTACCGCTGTTACGGCTCGTATTCGGTATCCTGTTTTGAAAGGCAAGGCATCTGTAGGAATAACGGATATGAATGGGCAATCCCTGATGCAGCAGGAGTTTAAAAATGATACGTCGACACTCCAGCTCAGTACTTTTCCGACCGGCACCTATATTCTCCAGATTCAGCTAGATGGCCGTACATTCTCCAAACGAATTTTGAAACAGTGACAGATCGTTGCTCACAGCTCGTCCGTGATACAATTGTAGACGAGCCGGTTTATTGATTGTGCCCAAACTTATACTGGCTATCGTAGGCTAAGCCCAGCCCGACGCTGGAGAGTTTGTTCTGATCGGCAATAGCGGCATTGGGAAAAAGCTGTTTGAACGCTACCTGTACGGAATGAACTTCGGTGGAACCTCCCGTCAGGATCACTAAATCGATGGCGTCGTTACGAACACCGGCTTCCTGAAGACACTGCCGGGCCGAAGCGGCTATTCTGTCGACATCCTCCTGAATAGCCGCTTCAAAACGTTCTCGCTTGATCGGGATGAAAAAGTCTTCTTCTATAAAATCGAAGGTAGCTGTATGAATGGGTTGAGCCGATAGGGCAATTTTGGCACTTTCGGCAGTTGCCAGCAGCGAGTGGCCGGTTTCGTCTTCGAGAACCTGCAACAGCCTTCGGTATCGCTTTTTATCGTGCGATTGATGAAGTAATTGCCGAACCTGCATGATGGTTTTCGGGGTATACAAAAAGTTGACCTTACTCCACTCGGCCAGGTCATAGAATGGTTTTAGAGGTACTTCCAGATTTTTAGGCCCGTACGTAGTCCGATACCCAATTTCGGGCATGATGGCTGTTAGACTAAGCTCTTTATCGAAGTCGTTACCGCCGATCCGAACGCCCGTATTCGCCAGAATATCCGACGAGCGATCTGGTTTATGGATATATTGATCTGATAGTTTGATAACCGTAAAATCAGACGTACCACCCCCTAAGTCGGCCACAATGGCCAGCTTTTCGCCCTTGATCCGAACTTCATGCGCAAAAGCAGCTGCGATCGGCTCGAACTGAAATTCAACGTGTTTGAACCCAATTCGCTGCGCTATAGTCTGTAATTCGGCCTGGGCGCGGGTATCCGCATCCGGGTCGTTATCGACAAAATGAACCGGGCGCCCCATAACGACATGCTCGATTTCCTGCCCGGCTTCTGCATCCGCTTTGGCCTTTATATGCCGCAGAAATGAGCTGATGATGATGGAGAAATTCATGGAAGCTCCGTTCACCAGGGTTCCCTGTTTCATAAGGGATGTGCCCAGCACCCGCTTCAAACTCCGCATGAAACGACCGTCCTCCCGGTCGAAGAACATTCGGACAGCCGCTCGTCCGTAGAAAGGCCGATTATCGACGCGCTGAAAAAACAATGCACTGGGAATCGTAACGTGTGTCTGCTCAACAGGAACAAGGTTAATCGTGCCGTTGTGGGCAATCGCTACACTTGTGTTCGATGTGCCAAAATCAATGCCGCAGGAAATAGATGCCATTTTTTGTGGAAAAAGGGCACAAAGTTACTATAAACATGGCAATCTGTTGACGTTACGAGCGTATTATCGTATGGCCTGCTGCTTTAACTGTGGAGTAGAAATAAAAGCAGGGTTATTGATAACCGATTTAACGGTATAGGGCTAGGGTATGGTGTAGTCCTGTGCTATGTGCGGGCGGCTTCTTAAACCCGCCCGCACTATATTTTATTTTCTTGCTCACACTTTCTGGAATATGACCGTTGCGTTATGCCCACCAAAGCCAAAGGCGTTGCTTAAGGTCGTATTGACAC
Organism: Spirosoma aerolatum; assembly: GCF_002056795.1. Lineage (NCBI taxonomy): Bacteria > Pseudomonadati > Bacteroidota > Cytophagia > Cytophagales > Cytophagaceae > Spirosoma > Spirosoma aerolatum. The sequence continues at coordinate 1,677,678 of NZ_CP020104.1, forward strand.
GGGCGGATCTGGCTTCACCCAGCACAATGGATACATCCTTAGGAATAGCCGGGTCTAATTCCGTCGTATTAATGGTCGGTGGAATAACATTGTCGCGCATCGACAACAGGCAAATAATCGCTTCAATAGCCCCCGCAGCCCCCATCAAATGGCCCGTGATTGATTTGGTCGCACTGATGTGTAAGGTGGGTGGGGGCGTCCCGGCCAGTCGGAGAATCGCTTTGATTTCGGACAAATCACCAACGGGCGTAGACGTCGCGTGCGGATTCAGATAATCCACATCCTGAATAGTTAAACCCGCTTCGGCTAGAGCTAGTTGCATCGCTTTAGCGGCACCCAGTCCTTCGGGGTGAGTAGCCGTCATGTGATAGGCATCGGCCGTCATGGCTGCTCCGGTGATTTCACCATATATTGTAGCTCCCCGCCTGACGGCATGTTCGTACTCTTCCAGTACCAAAGCGCCTGCCCCTTCACCCATCACAAAGCCGTCGCGTTCCACATCGAACGGACGAGACGCTGTAGCGGGGTTGTCGTTACGCGTCGACATGGCTTTTATGGCGCTGAACCCTCCGAACGAGGCCGGGGTGATGGGTGCTTCTGATCCGCCGGTGACGATGATTTTCGCTTTGCCCAGCCGGATGTAGTTGAAGGCATCCATAATGGCGGTATTGGAGGTGGCGCAGGCCGAAACAGTGGTGTAATTGATGCCCATAAAGCCATTGCGGATCGAGATCATGCCCGATGCCATATTAGCAATGAGTTTCGGTACAAAAAACGGGCTGAAGCGAGGCTGGCCGTTGCCCTTGACGTATTCCGTTACCTGCTCTTCAAATACATCCATACCCCCCTGGCCATTTCCCCAAATAACACCTACATCGAATGGGTCTAGCTGAGATAGCTCAAAGCCGGAATCGTTTATGGCCTGATCAGCAGCAATCAAGGCGTATTGGGTAAATCGGTCAGTTCGTTTGCTGTCGGCATGGCTTAAATAATCGGAGGCATTGTATTGTTTCAGTTCAGCTGCAAATTGCGTTCGGAATAACGAAGCGTCGAAATGGGTGATCGGTGCGGCTCCACTGCGACCAGCAAGAACATTCTGCCAGAGACCAGGAATGTCGTTGCCTACGGGAGTCAATGCACCTAATCCGGTAATAACAACTCGGTGTAACATAGTAGTTATAGTTGTCAGCCAGGTCGGTATCGGCCCTGAATAAGAACGTCTTTGTGGCTGACGCATAAAGTTTGCACAAATGTAGAGAATATAAATACCAATTGGTATATTTGTACTATGAAAAATGAATTGTCAAAAGCGGAACGAACCCGGCAGTTTATTATCGAAACGACAGCCGGTATCTTCAATACAAAAGGATATGCGGGAACATCGCTGTCGGATCTGACCGAAGCGACCGGCCTGACGAAGGGCAGTATTTACGGTAACTTTGGGAGTAAAGAAGATGTTGCACTGGCCTGTTTTGATTATAACCTGTCTAAAATCAATCAGGTGATTCAGCAGCGGCTGGCTCAGGAAACGACGTTTTATCAGAAACTATTGGTCTATGCCCAAATCTACCATAAGTACTCTGGAATGCCCTTCCCTGAAGGAGGATGCCCTATTTTGAATACTGCCATCGATGCCGACGATACAAATAATCTGCTGAAAGATAAAGCTGCCAAGGCTATTGAAGCCTGGAAAAAACGTCTGGTTGATCTGATTCGGGGCGGTATTGACGCGGGGGAGTTTAAGCCAGATATAGCAACCGAACAAACGGCCCTGTCGATGATTGCTTTGATCGAAGGAGGTATTATGATTGCCAAGGCAACGAATAATCCGTCCAGCCTGGCGAAAGTCCTAAAAACCGTAGAGCTGCTCGTAGATCAATTAAAAAGTTAAAATTTTTTGAACTAAAATATACCGATCGGTATTTTAATTGAAATTGATAACGAAGAAAAATTGACATGAAAACGACTCAGAATACTGTCCTGATTACGGGAGGAAGCGCCGGTATCGGCTTTGAAATCGCTAAACTGTTCGATCAGAAAGGCAACCATGTAATTATCACCGGTCGGGATGAAAACCGTTTGAAAAAAGCGGCTGCTCAACTCCAGAACGTTACGGCGATTGTGAGTGACGTGACGAATGAGGCCGATGTGAACCGTCTGGTTAACCAGCTTTACGCCGACTTTCCGAAGTTGAATATCCTGATTAACAATGCGGGTAAAGCGTTCTATTATCAACAGGCAGCTCAAGCCAATGCGTTTGAAAAAGCGGGCGATGAGATGCTGACCAATTACCTGTCGGTTATTCGGCTGACGGAAAAACTAGTCGATCTATTGAATAGGCAGGAAGAAGCCGCTATTGTCAATGTAACGTCAATTGTGGCGCTTGCCCCCAGTCATCGGATGGCAACTTATGGAGCGAGTAAGGCCGCTTTGCACTCGTATACCCAGTCGTTACGGATTACGCTGGAACGGAGTTCAACCACCAAAGTTTTTGAATTGATGCCCCCGCTGGTCGATACCGACTTTTCGCAGGAAATTGGCGGAGCTACCAATGGTATCGCGCCATCGGTGGTAGCTGCTGATCTGCTCCATGCCCTTGAAAACAACGAGTATGAAATTCACGTCGGGCTCACGGCTCAGGTATATGAGTTAGCCCGAAAATCACCCGCCGATGCCCTGGCCGCTATGAATGCGTAGAAGGTACTTGTTGCTGGGAATATACCACCTTCGTGCCCTCATTGACATCTTGCCGGATTGTAAATCCTACACCCCAACCCCTACAGGCGCTTTGACTTGACAGTAGTAAAGCCTCTTTAAGGGCTGGGGTGTAGGATTTGTTACTGGGGGGCAATTACAAAACTGAGCTTGTCCGACGGTTTGGGCGTGAGAGCGGTAAAATTAATTCGGTAAATGGTGTCGCCCCATTTCGTAATAATGCCCTGGTCTTCGGGAGCATCCAGCTTCACTTTTTCGACCGATGGCCGCAACTGCTTTGGGTTGTATTTCACCACGAAGTCGCGTGAGGTACCTTGTTTGGGAGCATAGTGAATGATGAGTTCGCCGGGTTTTCCGGGTTCGGCCGGGTAGCAGGTCATCAGGTGTTGAGTGAGTTGGGTAGCCTGTTGAAGGCTGAACGCATCGTCTATCTGTACACTTTTGCCCCGGTTTAGACGGATGCTCCGCTGCCAGCGATTAACCCCCGCTTCGTTCGGATAGGCCTTCGAAATATCGACGCCAAATTGCGTTCCAATCTTATCTGTTTTGTACGACACATTGGTAGCCTTAAACGACATACCAGGTGGTTGATTCTGCCCGTTAATGGTAGGCAGGTTGTGGTAGTCGGAGCAGTTATACCAGATGTCGTATCGCTTGCTACTGAATGTTTTCGCCGTGTATGTGCCCCGGCCTACATCGATGAGCAGCGGCTGGCCATCGTAATAAACTACATAGTTGCCGATGTCGTTATGGTTGTGGCTTTCGTCGTTATGACCCCCTTTGGCCGCTACATAAAATCCGTTGGTGGTGCCAGCCTGATCGCGGGCCGCAAACACCTGAAGATCGGGCAACCAGACATCGTTAGGGAGCGGTAAACCCTGGTTGGCTTTCTGAAACTCATCCTGCATGAACAGCGCGTAGAAGTTGCGGAAGAAGTGGAAACGGCCGATATTGCCGTCTTCGGGCTGGCGATAATAGGCACCAAAGCGCATCATGTCAGGATCGTTGATGGCTTTCCCATAGCGGTAAATCATGGTAGCAGCCATGCCCGGTTGAGGGTCGGCGTCGGCAAAATTCAGGAAGTATTTTTCACTGATTTGGGCGCGGTAGATAAACCGCCCCATATTCCGAAACTTCTCGTCGGCATACACGTACTGAAAGGCGTTATTGCTGGCTGTATTGAGCATCGCGATGTTGTCGAAAAGGGAAGCGGCTGCGGCACCCCAATAGCTTGGCCCTTCATCGCAACCGCCGTCCTGTGGATATGGATTCAGAAATTCATCCAGCACATGCAGGAGTTTCGCCACCGATGCGGCCCGTTTGTCATCGTCTTTTTCGAGTAACAAAACTGCATTGAGCCAGTTGGAGCAAATCCAGGGGTTCCAGTTGTTGGGTGGCCGACCAGCCGAGGTTTTGGTCATCCAGCCGTGGGGTTTGGTCATCAGGGGCTGGAAAACCCGGTAATTGGTTTCGGTATAGATGCGTTTGCGGATCTGTGGTGAAACGGCATCGAGTTTATCGCCCAGGTAATAATCGACCCAGGCCAGATAGGTAGCGGTTTCGGCCGCAAACAGATCGACAAACGGCTGCGATACATCGACTAGACCCAGATACGCCTTTCCTTTGGGCAAATGAGCCGACGCACCCCAGAACGATTCTTCACAAATGGACCAGACGCCATCGACAATCGGGTCAATGAAGCGTCCCTTATTTTCAGCGATTTCGGCCAGGAGCAGCGTGCCCAGCACTTCCCGTTTTTTGAAACTAATGGCTTCGTAGTCGGTTCGGTTGCCCGTTCGTTCGATCAGCAGGGATTTGGTAGCGGGAATGCTCGGCCACTGATAGGTCAGGTACGATTCGGCTTTTTTGACATACGCGTTTAGCATTGCCTGATCGGCTTTGGCCCAGCCTGCCCGGTCATCCCGTTTCGGGAAGGGTGCCCACTGAGCCTGTGGAATCAGGACTTTTTTGAGGCCATCGGCTGAGTAGTTTCCACTCAACAGGTTCTGATTTTGCGCATAGGCACTGCCTGCTAACGTGATGAGCAGCGCGATGAGAAATTTGATGGGCATAGCGAACCGATTTTAAAACAGAGAATGCGTCAACACAAAAAGGCAGTCGTCGGGCTTGTTTACCTGACTGGGTAAGGGAGGTAGCTCGCTGGGCGAATATACCGACGAGGCTACGACCATGAGGGGCCGGAATTCTTCGGGATGCAGCGTTTTAATTTGCGGGTGTGTCCAGGCTTTATTCCCTTCGGCATAGGGGAGCATCCAGAGGAAGGCTTTTTTGATACTCTTGTGATCAGACGTTTCGTAGTGCCACAGGTCGATTGGGACTGTATCGGCTAGTTGGGCCAGAATAAAAAAGCCTTTCAGATTCATGACTGAATAACCCCAGGAAAGTGTACGAGCCAGCTCATGCGGCTGACTACCATCATCTTTCAACTGGCTCTGGATGCGCTTCATTGTTTTCTGTTCGATGATTTCTCTAGCCAGCTTTTTATCATCCAGAAACAGGGCGAATGCAATGGCCTGAACGTCGTAATAGGTGCCGTGGTTGTTATGCTCGTCTTCTTCGTCTTTGCCAATCGGGCTATGCAACATCCAGCCCAGAAATTGCCGAAACCAGTTTTGTAAAGCAGCATGATCGGCTGATGACCAGGCTTTTGAGTCTTTCAGTAGTTGAACGGAATCGACGAGTTTAGCCAGAGCCCTCGTATCGATCAAGCCAATGCCCCGCCCCTCGGTAATACCCGGAATGGCCTGCCCGTAGTTTAGGTTCGGATTCATCCGGGTATCGGGGTTCAGAAACCAGATACGCAGCAACTCCGCAGCCCGGCTGGCATAGGTTTCATTTCCAGAGAAGTAATAGGCAGCGGCCAAAATCTCCACATTGCGACACAGGTCTTTCAGGTATTCTGCATCCTGAATAGCAAATCGTTCGGGATTGATCTGCCCATCTTTTCGAATATAAGGCAGCCCATTGGGCTTGGTTGGGTCGGGCCACCAGTAAGGGCCCACGCTCATATAATCGTGCTTGTTGCCACTAGGTGGTGTTTTGCTTTTTTCAACGACCGAATGCGCTTTCTCGGCTAGTACCTGATCGGCTAGCTTAAGGAGTTGGGTCTGTGTCGCTTTTAGGGCTTGATCTCCTTTTTGAATGGCCTCTTTATTTGCCTTTAAGAGTCGGGCATTCAGGAAGGTAGTAGGGGCTGGTGTAGATTGGGCTAACGTACGAACCCATACCAGGATAAAGAGGGTGAAACCGAGAAAAAAAGAGGAACAGTTCATAACGAAGGTATTGATAATACTACTAGGCTCTATAGAGACTTTTTGTCATTTCGACCGTAGGGAGAAATCTCAATCCTACTATTTAGGAACTTTGAGATTTCTCCCTACGGTCGAAATGACAAAAAGTCTCGGAAGTGTAAAAACGCTAAAAAATCAGAACTTCCTGAAAGATTTCACCCTCAGGAAGTTGCCCGTTCTAAACCTACAATTAATTTAATTTTAAGCGTTTGATGCTGATGGTCATGGATTTACTGCCATTGTTGACTGAGTTGACATATACATAGGCCGCGTAAGCGCCGTCGGCCGTTTTGACGAATGCACCCTGGTCGGCAGCAAAGCCATAGGCATAATCGGCTGCGTTGGGGAAAGTCGTTTGTTGCAAATCCAGATCATCGATGTACACGTCGAAGCCGGTAGTGCCCCGGAGTTGGGCGTCTTTTACATCCACGCGTTTATCGATGGCCGTACGGGTTTTGGCCAGGCCGGTTGGTAGGGTTACGTCTTTCAGGTAATCAGCATTGGAGGGCGCTACAATCGCGTGGCCAAATCCATAGTTGCCTGTACCAAGCGTGGCCCGGTAGATGTATACGAAGTCGATTTTATTCGCCAGATTGTTCTGCTCTACTTCAGCTTTAGTGTATACGGCCATGTCGGCTACGGAAACGTAGGCTTTCGCACCATCGACCAGAGTCAGTGATCGTTTCATATCCATCCGACTGATCCGGTACGTTGGCGACTGATAGCTGACTTCCTTGCCATTCGAGGAGGTACCACTAAACCGAAACGACACATCTTTCCCTTTGGCTTCTTCGCCCGGATAGTAATAGTAGCGAAGTGTAACGGCCTTGTTCGTTGCTACATCAATGATTTTGGCACTTGAGACGGTTCCGTTTGTTACAGTGTCTGTAGCCGTTTGAACGGGTTGATCGACCCCTGTATTGCGGTTAGTATACCAGGAATACCCACTGAAACCCGTTCCCTTAGCTCCCGCGATGGTCGCTTCGGCCTTCACATTCTGGAGGTCGCCTTCGGTGGTACCCAGCGCATACGCAAATTCTATTCGGTCACCAACAACGGCTGGGCCGGTGGTTTTCTTGAGGAGGTCATTGCGAAGCGAATCCGGCGTTACGTCTTTAGTCTGGCAGCCTGCCATACTAATCCAGATTCCCAAAACCGCTAAAACGGAGTATGTTATCTTTTTCATAGTCTGTAAGAAGGGTATGGGTTATTTCTGGAGGGTGACCGTCACGGTGTAGGTTTTCCGAACCTGCCGATTGCCCGACACCACTGTATACTTTTGCGGCTGGGTGTAATCGGTCCATATGCCCATCGTTGGCTCAACAATCGCATCGGTAACAACACTGCAATAGGGCTTCACCCGCTGCATGTTGGTACCAAACCGGGCCACTGCCGTAACAGTCAGTGCGGTGGTGTCGATAACGGTCTGACCACTGACTAGTACCGTCCGGTGATCGGAGCCGAGCAGGTCAAAAAAGGTCATGAAACACTGGTTACGGCCCGTGATCAGTAAACCCGATTCGTCGATGGGTTCTTTGCCGCAGGAGAGCAGCCCGACCAAGGCCAGAATACCAAAGAATTTATAGACAAATGTTGGTTTCATAATGATAAGGTTATTGGCTTACAATGGATTAAAGCCACGGCTCATTCTGGGTGATTTTCGAGTTGACTTCGATTTCGCCGGTTGGAATCTGGAAAATGTAATACCGCTGGTAGTTCCGGTCGGGGGCGTTCACAAACTCGTCGCGGATACGGGTGCCCTGCGAATCATAAAGAACCTGTCCGTTGGGGGCGGGCCAGATTTCTTCGGCTTTGCGCCAGCGACGGATATCGAAGAAGCGGTGGCCTTCGCCAACCAGTTCAACGATGCGCTCCTGTTCGATGGCTTTAAAGAAATCAGCTTTCGTGGCAAACTTGGCCTGATTCAGCGCGGGTAAGTTGCCCCGCCGACGGATGCGGTCGAGCAGCGTAAACAGTTCTGCCGTTGGCCCTCCGTTGACTTCGTTGACGGCTTCGGCATACATCAGCCAAACGTCGGGCAGGCGCATCATATAAATGTCCTGCGGACCGTCGCTGCGTCCAATGCCCCCCGTCTGCCGTACCCACTTGCGGAAGATATACCCGGCCGGAGCTCCATCGTAGTTGATGTAGGTGACCCCATCGCGGCTACCGAAGCGGAAGGGAATGCTATCCTGCACCGTCAGCCCATCGGTCGAGAGTCGGAGCATTTTCTGTTCATCCCACAGCATGGTGGCCCGCATGCGGTAGTCCCGCCCAACGTACGATTTTGGATTAGTCGCACTATTGGTTTGTGTGGTATTTTTCGAGAGGATAAGTGGTGGGGCAAAATCGCCGGTGCTGATGAGCTGATAGCGGTTGGCTAGTCGGTAGGTGGGCGCAACCCAGCATTGGGCATTACCCGTGTTGCGGGTGCCAAAGTCGCGCATCAGTTCCTCGCCCTGGCTCAACAGAGGCCCGCCAAACTGTACCGAGAAGATGATTTCGGGATCATACTCGTTGAAATACTGAAACAGGTGCCAGTAGTTTGGATTATCGATCGGACCCGGATCGCCACCCCGGAAGAGCGGGATGTTCTTGTCGATGATTTTCTTGAAGTCAGCGGCAGCAGCTGTGTAATGTTTTTGGGCATCGGCACTGTTACCTGCGGTTTTCATCCAACAGGCCCAGAACAGATTGACTTTGCCACTGAAGGCCCAGGCTGCCAGTTTGGTCGCCCGACCCAGATTGTCACCCGTGTAGCTTTCGGGTAATACGTTGGCTGCAAAACTCAGATCGGCCAGAACCGAATCTTTCACAACTGCCCTTGGCGTGCGGGTGAGCGAATAGGCTTCGGTATTCCCGTCCAGTTTCTTGTTGAAGAATGGTACATCGCCCCACAGGTCGATGAGTCGAAAATAATTCAGAGCCCGGATAAACCGTACTTCACCAACAAGGCGGTTCATCAGCGCCAGATCGGACTGCGATTTCAGATTGGCCCGTAAGGTATTGATGTTGCCCAGCACGTAATTGGCCCGGTTGATGGCCCGGTAGCAGTCGCTCCACAAAAAGCCAAAATTGCCGCTTGAGCCAATCGCACCAGGGCTAAACGAGCCCTGGTTGTTGCTGGTGCCCCGCGTGTGAACAAACTCCCCGGCTCCATCGAAATAATAGTCCCGGTCGAAGGTAGTCCGGTTGGCTTCGTACACACCATTAACAGCGAAAATGGCATCGTCGGTCGTTTTCCAGAATAAATCCGACGAAAGCTGGGTGGTGGGGACCTGCTCAAGCAAGTCCTCGGTACAGGCCGTTATCAGGAAGGCAAGACCCAGCAGAAGAGATAAAGAAGTCAGTCGTTTCATGCGTGAAAACTAAAAGCTGAGGTTTAGGCCGAACGAATACGATTTCAGCAGTGGGAACGGGTCATCGTTATTATCGGCATCGGTCACGCTGGTACTTTTTTCTGGATCGACGCCCCGATATCGGGTGAAGGTTAGCAGGTTCTCGGCCGTGACGTAGACCCGAATCCGGCTCATGCCAATGCGGCTGGCATATTTGCTGGGGACATTGTAACCCGCCTGAATATTTTTCAGTCGCAGGTAGCTGAAGTCGTCCAGCCAGAATGTCGACTCCGCCTGGTTGTTTCCGCCCGATCCGGTGAGGAGCCGGGGAAGGGTAGCGCCCCGATTATCCAGGCTCCAGGAGTTGTACCAGTGGTAATCCTGAAAGGCGTTCCGGGCCGAGGGAACGTTGACCTGATTGAACGGTTCCAGCCAGAAGTCTTTCCGTCCCGTAGCCGCCTGCCACAGAATGCTGACATCGAAGCCGCGCCAGTTGCCGAACAGGTTCAGCCCATAGGTCGATACGGGTTGATCGCGGTTAAATTGAGGTTGCGCCTGTCGGTCCTCGTCGGTGATCTGTCCGTCGCCGTTCAGGTCCTTGTAAAGAATATCGCCGGGTGCGAAGTACTGCCCCTGGAAGGGCGCATTGGCGATGTCTTCCCAACTTTGGGCAATCCCCGTCGATACCCGGCTGTAGGCGAAGTGATAGGGTAGGTTCAGGTAGGTATAGCCCTTACTCAGAAACTCGTTCCACTCCAGCAATCGGTTCCGGTTGTAGGCAAAGTTCAGGGTAGCCCCTACGTTGGCATCCCGGATTTTGGAGCGATAGGTCACGTTTAGTTCAACCCCACGGTTCTGGAGTTTACCGATGTTTACCCGTGGTGCATTATAACCCGACAGGAAGGTCGACAAGGACGACGGCCGGATCATACCCGTGGTCAACTTCTGGTACAGGTCGAGTTCGCTGGTTAACCGGCCACCGAAGAAGCCCAGATCCAGACCGACGTTGGTCACGTTGGTTTCTTCCCAGGAGAAATCTTCGTTGATGATCTTTGCCGAACTGAAGCCTTTGACAATCTTACCGTTGAAGATGTAGTTGGTCAGGTTAAAGATATCCCGTTGCTCGTATCGGCCTACGCCTGAGTTATTTCCCAACTTACCGATTGATGCCCGCAGTTTACCCGACGATACCACCGACGAGAACCGTTTGAAGAACGACTCGTCGGAGAAACGCCAGCCTGCCGATGCCGATGGAAAGAAACCGTACTGGAATCCGGGCAGAAACTTACTGGAACCGTCATAGCGGGCATTGACTTCGAACAGGTACTTGTCGTTGATTACGTAATTGATACGGCCAATGCCCGACCGGAGCCCTTCGGCATCGGAGTTCCCCCCCGCCGATTGGGTTGTCGTTAAGGCGGCATCGATTTCGCTCAGGAGTGGGTTGATTCGGTCCTGGCGGCTGGCCGATAGGTTTCGATTGAACCAGTATTCTTCGGTATAAGCGCCTAAAAGGCTCAATTGATGGTTGCCAAACAGAGTTTTGTTGTAGGTGATCCGGCCCTGAAGCAGCGTTTTATAGCCTGAGTTAACGGCATTGCTAATGCCCGCGCTGGCGGCTACCAGGGTTCGTGCCAACTGGCCCGTCTGGAAGTTCCACTCGTCGGTAGGATCGGAGTAGCTTTTGGTGAACTGGTTGTAATAACGAAGGCCATAATCGCCCCGGACGGTCAGACCTGAAATGGGCGTCCATTCGCCATAGAGGTTCCCGTTGAACTCCTGCCGGTCGCGGAAGTTGTGGTTGACCTCGAATTGGGAAAGCATGTTGCGGGCAAAGGCATCTTCGCCGTACGCCATAATACCTCCATACTGGCCAGTGGCTGAGTTGTAGGGCAGAATCCCCGCAACGGCGTAGCGAATATCATAACCTGCCGTGCCGGTATAGGTAATGAATCCTTCTGAGTTGGCATACTTCTGATTCGACCACTGACCATCGGTTCGGATACCCACCTTGACGTTGTCGCGAATTTTGTAGTCCAGATTGAAACGGGTATTAAACCGTTTGTAGTCGTGGTTGATCAGGACACCCAGTTCGTCGTAGAGCCCAGCCGACAGGTAAAAGTTCATCTTGTCGTTGCCGCCCGATGCCGAAATGTTGTGTGTCTGAATCCGGCCGTGATCGCGCAGAATGGTTTTCCACCAGTCGGTATTAGGGTATTTGATGGGGTCGACCAGCCCTTTCGAGAGCCATTCTTCAACGGTTCCGTAGCGATAGGTGGTCGAGGACGCACCGGCTCCCGATGCCCGCAGGTGCATGGTCAGCGAACGGGGGTAGTCGGCAAAGTAATTGTAGAAATTGGTTGGCTGTGAGAGACCATACGTACCCGTGTAGTTGATCTGTGCTTTCTTGTTCTGCGACCCGTTTTTAGTTGTGATCAGCACTACCCCGTTCGATGCCCGTGACCCATAAACCGACGCTGAAGCGGCATCTTTCAGGACCGAAATGCTGGCCACGTCGTTCATGTCGATCCGGTTGATGTCGACATCGGGCATCCCATCGACCACGATCAGCGGACCGGAATTATTGACGGTACCCAATCCCCGAATGATCAGCGCGGCCCCACTACGCCCCGCCTGCCCCGTCGACTGCTGAACTGATAGCCCCGGTACTAAGCCCGATAGCCCCGACGATACGTTGGCAACCGCCCGGCTCGAAATTTTGTCGTCGATGGTAATGGCGGCAACGGCCCCCGTCAGGTTCTCTTTCTTCTGCGTGCCATAGCCGACGACCACCACTTCGTTCAGGGTTTTGATGTCGGGGGCCATCGTAATATCGAGCGTGGTCTGGCTGGTGACGGCGACTTCCTGTCCCAGATAACCGATGGCCGATACCACCAATGTCCCTCCGCCAGTCGGCAGATTGATCGTGAATTTGCCGTCGGCATCGGAAGTGGTTCCCGACTTGGCATCGCCTTTCAGCACGACGGTGGCACCGGGCAGACCGGTTCCTTTTTCGTCGAGAATGCGGCCATTGAATCGGTAGCTTTGAGTTGCCTGCCCCCAAACGTCTCCATACAGCAGCAGGAGAGGCAGCCACCCATACATTACCAAATGCAGAAATTTGGAAGATAAAGGTTTACGCATAGCAATAAAAGGATGCTTAAAAATTGCTTGATGGGGCAATATTAGACGGCATGTGAATAAAAAATATGGGAATAATCTAAATCGAACGGTCTGTCCACCTCTTTGAACGCTTTTTAACCCTACCGAACGATTTGTCCTCTTTTTTGAACATTCAGCGTAATTCGCAAACCAGTGGGTGATGCTAAACTTGCAACAGGAAAATGATGCGATGTAAAGGCGGGTGAAAAAAGACAAGTTTACCATAACAATAGCCGAGGCTGGGTCACTGATGTTACTCATCAGTCTCCTTATTTATATGCTGTCGCTGATGCTGTAGTTGTATTGGTTTATCAGATTGTTTATAAAGAAGCTATGAATACGCTGATCCGGCTTTTTGCTCTACTTAGTTGGTCGTGCCTGATGGCACCCGTTTACGCTCAGTCGCCAGAACGAGCGCTGGTACTGACTACGCTGAAACCTGTTGTACTGGCAGAAGTTCGGTGGGCCATGCAGCAACAACCGATAACTGTAACCGCGCAAACGTCGGCCCGAAGTGCGGGTGGAAAGCATGACTTCTTTTCAGAGGGGGATTACTGGTGGCCCGATACAGCCAACCCACAGGGGCCTTACATCCAGCGCGACGGCATGACCAACCCCGATAATTTTGTGGCTCATCGGCAGGCAATGATTCGGTTCAGTCGGATTGTCGGGGTACTGGCATCGGCCTATGTCATTACAAACGATGAAACCTATGTTCGGCAGGCATTTCGGCATTTGACGGCCTGGTTTGTGGATCCGGCTACGCGGATGAATCCATCCTTATTGTATGCGCAGGCAATTAAAGGGCGATTCACAGGGCGCGGGATTGGCATTATCGACACCATTCACCTGATGGAAGTGGCGCAGGGCGTTCGGGTACTGGAAAAGGCCAAAAGTGCGGATAAGATAACCGTTGCGGCCATCCGGCGCTGGTTTGCGGACTACCTGACCTGGTTGACCACGCATCCGTATGGGAAAGACGAAATGAACGCCAAAAATAATCATGGCACCTGCTGGGTGATGCAGGTGGCGGCTTTTGCCCGGTTGACCCGGAATGATTCGCTGATGACCGTCTGTCGGAATCGGTACAAAACTGTGCTGCTTCCCGATCAGATGGCAGCCGATGGGAGTTTCCCGCTGGAGCTTCGCCGGACCAAACCGTATGGCTATTCGATTTTCAACCTGGATGCCATGACCACCATCTGCCAGATTTTATCGACATCTACGGATAACCTTTATGCTTATCAAACAACCGATGGACGGGGAATCCGGAAAGGTATTGCGTACCTATATCCGTTTATTGAGGATAAGTCGAACTGGCCGTTGAAGCCCGATGTGATGTACTGGAACGACTGGCCGGTAGCACAGCCGTTTCTGGTATTTGGCGCGGTTGCATTCGATCAAAAAACCTGGCTTGGGACCTGGAAAAAGCTGGACCATAACCCGCAAGTGGACGAAGTGATTCGTAATCTGCCCATCCGTAATCCGATTATCTGGTTAACCGAAACCTTATGAAAACAACTAGACTATTTCTTGCTCTACTTTTTACGACACTTCTGCTACCGGGCTTTGTGCCGGATACGCTGATCAAATCACTTTTCCGGGATGCGGAACAGCAGACCCGGCTGATGCTGGCGGAGGTTGCTAAAACAACTCAGGAATCGGCCAATAAGAAACCAGCTCTGGTATCGCCACGGACGCTGGACAAAGCCGGTGCCTTGCAACTTGTACCTGCCCGCGACTGGACGAGTGGTTTCTTTCCGGGTGAACTCTGGTATCTTTATGAATACACTGGTCAGCGCGAATGGGCTGAATTGGCCCGGCGGTACACGGCCAATCTGGAAAGTGAAAAAATGAACGCTGGAACGCACGATATGGGTTTTAAGCTGTATTGCAGCTATGGCAATGGTTACCGACTGACCGGCGAGACAAACGACAAAACTGTTATTATTCAGGGTGCCCGGACGCTCATAAAGCGGTTCAAACCAACGGCCGGAATCATCCGTTCCTGGGATCACCATAAGGATGTCTGGCAATGTCCGGTCATTATCGACAACATGATGAATCTGGAACTGCTGTTTGCTGCCACACGCCTTACGGGCGATTCTACCTTTTATAAAATCGCCGTAACCCACGCCAAAACAACGATCAAAAACCATTATCGGCCCGACAACAGTTCGTACCATGTGGTTGATTATGACACCCTAACCGGGAAGGTGATCAGGAAAAATACGCACCAGGGCTATAGCGACGAATCGGCCTGGTCGAGGGGGCAGGCTTGGGGGTTATACGGCTACACGATGTGCTACCGCGAAACGAAAGATCCGCAATTTTTGAAACAGGCCGAAGCCATTGCCCGCTACATGCTCAGCCACCCGCATATGCCTGCCGACCTGGTGCCTTATTATGATTTCGATGCACCGGGTATTCCGTCTGAACCCCGCGATGTATCGGCGGCTACTATCATGGCTTCAGCCTTGTATGAACTAAGTACGTATGTGCCCAAAGCGTCGTATCGCGCCAAAGCAGACCAGGTGATCGCCAGTCTCGCAAAGAACTATCGATCACCAATGGGACAAAATCACGGCTTTTTGCTGGCGCATAGTACCGGCTCAAAAACCAGCGAAATTGATGTGCCGCTGGTCTATGCCGACTATTATTTTCTGGAGGCATTGCTTCGGTCCAAAAAGCTGAATGAAAAGAAGCCGTTGTTTTGAACGAGTTGGTATTGGATTGACAAATGTTTTCCAACAACTAATACACTGTAATTTAAGTCTTTAATTATTTTCTGTCATTCCGACGAAGGAGGAATCTTCGGGTAAGGGAGAAAAACTATACTATCTAAAGATTCCTCCTTCGTCGGAATGACAGAAAACTTACATTACACTGTACTAGACAACTTCGGCTTCTTCCACTTTTTCGGCAGTCTGATGGCTATATTCGGTTGGGGTTACGCCAAACTGCGCCCGGAAGGCTCGGCTGAAATATTTGGGGTCGCTGAAACCAACGGCAAATGCAATTTCGGCAACGGATGCTTTTCGCTGTTTGAGCAATAATTCAGCTTTTTTCAGACGCGTGGTTCGGATCAGGTCGATGACGGAGAGGCCCGTGAGCATCTTCACTTTGCGGAATAGCACTGGACGGCTCATCCCCATTTCGATCACTAATCGCGTCACGTTAAATTCGGCATCGTTCAGGTGCGTTTCCAGAGTAGTCATCAACTGATTCAGGAATTTCTCGTCGGGGTGATCCAGTTCCTGCACCTGGGGCTGGAGGGTGACAATCTGGTGGTACTTAGCGCGTAACTGTTCCCGCAGCAGGAGCAGGTTACGAACCCGCGTCTGGAGCAGAATCGGGTGGAAGGGTTTCGTTACGTAATCATCGGCACCTGTTTGTAAACCCGTTAGTTGATTGTCGACCGCATTTTTGGCAGTTAACAAAATGACCGGAATGTGGCTGGTGCGTACATCGGTTTTGATGCGGTGCGTGAGCGAGAAACCGTCCATAATCGGCATGGCTACATCGGCAATAACCAGGTCGGGAAGTAGTTGAGTGGCCATTTCCAGCGCTTCGGCACCATCGGCAGCCTCCATCACCTGACAGGTTACCGAAAATAAATCGCGGATGTACGCCCGAATATCTTCCTGATCGTCTACCACCAGAATCAGGGGTTGTCCAGCTTCCGATACCTCGACCGTATTCAGGAGCAGGCTTGTAGACTCGGTCGGTAAAGGCGAAGCAAGTGGGGACGATGCAGGTAGTTGATTATTGTCCGACTTGGCCAGCGTTTGTATGACTGATTCACGAGGTGTGAGTGGAAGACGGATTATGAATCGGGTAAAGCCCGGTTTCCCGGATTCTGCTTCCTGACTTTCAACGGTAATCTGTCCTCTATGCTGTTCAATAATGTGTTTGCTAAGCGCCAAGCCGAGACCGAATCCAGAATCTCGGGTAGGGGCATGGCCAACCTGATAAAACTGGTTGAAAATATAATCCAGATTACCCGCCGGAATACCCGCACCGGTATCTTCTATGGTTATAACGGCTTGTTCACTGGCTCGTGCGGACGGAAAATCTCGCCGTAAACGAACCGAAACGGTGCCCCCAGCCGGGGTGAATTTAACCGCATTGAAAAGAAGATTATGCACTACTTTCTCCAACTCTCCGGCATCGAACCAGGCCGGTAGTGTCGAAACATCCGATTCGTTGGTGAGGGTGAGCTGGTGCGCACGGGCATGTTCGCGGAACGAATCGGTACTATTACTCAGGAAAGCGACCAGGTCGGTTTGCCGCCATTGCAGTTGGATATTACCGGTTTCGTGTTTACGGAAATCAAGTAGCTGATTCAGTAGCCGCAGCAATCGGTCGGTGCTACCCCGCATAATGGAAAGCTGTTTTCGAATGAACGGATCGGTGGCGTATCGTTCGTTCAATACCTCAATGGGTGCCATTACCAGCGTAAGTGGCGTACGGATTTCATGCGCAATCTCCGTGAAGAAGTTCAGTTTAATCTGGTGTAATTCCTGCTGACGGGCCTTCTCCCTATGTTCCTCTTCCAGTTCATGCGCCAGTTGCAGCCGGTTTCGGTTGAATCGTGACCAAAGTTGTAAAAGCCCCAGAAAGGTCAGCGCATAGAGGGCATAGGCCCAGGGCGTTTTCCAGAGGGGTGGTAATACCGTAATTTTCAATTCTAACGGATGCTTGTTCCAGACGCTATCGTTGTTGGCGCCTTTGGCCTGTAGCAGGTACTCGCCCGCAGGCAGGTTCATGTACATCGCCCTCGGTTCACTTACATAGTTCCAGGACTGATCGAACCCGATGAGTCTGTAGGCGTACCGATTTTTTGCAGCATTGATGTAATTAAAGCTGGCAAAGTCGAGCGAGAAAACATTCTGTCGATGGGTAAGCGTAATGCCCTGCTGATAGTCGATACCCGACTGGTCGGACGAAAGGCTGGTAACGGGTTCATTGAACAGGCGCAAGCCGGTAAATGCCAGCGGGTGGACCGTGGTATTCCGCTGGATGCTATCGGGATGAAAGTAAACGATACCATTATACCCGCCAAAGTACAGGTGACCCGTTGCGTCCTGATAGGCTGAATTGGAGGTGAACTCTCGGCAAACCAACCCATCGTGTACATTATAAGCCGTAAAGGTCGATTGGCCGGCTGCCAGTTGCGCCAGTCCCTTATCCGTACTGACCCACAAACTGCCTTTCTGATCTTCCTGAATGCTGAAAATCGTATTGCTGGGTAATCCCTGGGCCGTTGTAAAATGATGAAAAGCGTTTTTATTGGGTAAAAGCAGGTTCAATCCTCCGTCGCGAGTACCGATCCAGAGTCGATGTTTGCGATCTTCGAGCAAACACATCACATGGTTGTTGCTAAGCGAGCCCGGATCATTATCGGCATGAAAGAAACGAACGACTCTATGCTCGCCCGCCCGTTTTCGCAATAGGCCACCTGCATTACTGAACCACATTTGCCCCTGACTATCGAACAAGAGGGTTGTTCCATTATTTAACATGTTTGGCAGGGTAGCACCTATCCGCTCGAACGACTGCGTTTTGGACACGAATCGGCAAATACCACCCAGGTTCGTAACGACCCATATGGCCCCCTGAGCGTCACGTTTGAGGTCGTAAATCCGGTCGTTGGGCAACGAGTGGGGATTGTGCGGATCGTGCAGGTACCGGGTGATGGTCCGTCGCTGAAAATCAAGGTAATTCAAGCCTTTAATCGTGCCGATCCAAAGGCCATTTGGTCCATCTGCGAGCAGGCATTTGATTTTGTCGTTCGACAGAGAGCGGGTATTTCTTGCGTCGTGGGTGTAATGACGGAGGATCGTTTTATCGGAATTGATCAATAGAAGCCCGCGATCCTCCGTGCCGACCCAAAGTTGGTTTGGCGTATAGGCCGGTACGATTGGTCCGGCAATTTTAAAGGGTGTCCGGCCATGTTTATCGAGCAGGTGGTAGGAGCCAAACTGTCGGGCCAACGGGCTATACATATCGACCCCACCGTAGTAGGTGCCAACCCAGAAGGAACCATCACGATCTCGAAAGATAGATCGTACGGAATTGTCGCCTAACGAATTCGGATCAGTTGGTTGATTACTAAGCGTTTGAAAATGACTGCCATCCTGTGCGACAATGTACAAGCCCGACATGGTTCCAATCCAGAAATTTGACCGACCATCGGGCTGTATGGTTCGAACGGTTAGCGTATTGAGGTCTAAACCAGCAACTGGATTCCAGGACGTCACACGTCCACGTTGCTTATCAAATAAGGCGATACCGTTTCCTTCAGTGCCAATCCATAGGCGACCGGCCCGGTCTTCGGCAATGGTATTGATGGTATTGAGGGCATTCGTATAGACCGAATCGGTTGGTTCCAGAAAATAGCTGGTAAGCTGGAATTTTCCGGAAGCAGTTGGCCGAAGTTTCAGTAGCCCATTCGTTGTACCGACCCATAGGGTCCGGTCCGAATCTTCATACAGCGTGCGGACGGATCGATTGTGCAATTTTTTGGGATGCTGAAGCAATTTGGCCAAAGGCTCGAATTGCTGTTGGCGATTGAGTCGGTATAATCCACCTTGTGTACCGATCCAAAGCGCTTGCTGATGATCTTCCAGCAGCCAGTTAATGGTTGAATCAGGGAGGCCGTGGTTGGCCGGGCCACCTGTCAGCATGCGTTGAAAATCATCCTGTTCGGGTCGGTAAAGGGCCAGCCCTTTTGCCGTGCCCACCCATAAGCGTCCTTGTTTATCGACCAGTAGACTGTTGATGGTATTGGAGGCCAGACTATTTTTACGCGTGGACTGGTTCTGATAAACCACTACATTGCGGGAGTCATAGCGGTTTAACCCGTCGCGGGTGCCAAACCACATAAATCCCCGGTTGTCCTGCGTAATCGTATAAACACTACTGTGCGACAGCCCTTCATCGACTGTAAGATGGCTGAATGTTTTCTGGGTAGATTGGCAAAATGCAGACGATATCAGTAAAAAACAGATAATTGCGTTGAGCCAGCGGGCGGAGGAGCACTTGTAACTGTATAGCATAAGACTACCAAAACACTCGTTAAGAAGACTGCCTGTGTAGTTGGGTTAAAACACGATTAAAACGCTGGGTCTTCTGTATTTTACTCCAAAAAATTTAGACTATGTCCGTATTGGTTCCGGTTTATAAGCTTCATTCATTTCCACGCCATGAACCTGAAGCACTTTTTTACATGGCCCGTCTGGAAAAACTAGTACAGGAGGTGAAAGGTATCGACAAGTCTCACTCGCATACATTTTACCTCCTGATGTGGATTATTCGGGGCAGCGGCACGCACACCATCGATTTTCGGACCTATACGGTGGCGGCTCATCAACTTTATTTTCTAACGCCGGGACAGGTACATAGCTGGAACCTATCGGACGATGCAAGAGGCTATAATTTGTTCTTCGATGCCAACTTTTTTCGGAGCCGCTTTGGAAATCGGTTACAGCAATACCCGTTTTATCATTCGCATCAGCACCAGCCTTTGCTGGAAGTTGCCGAACAGCAGCCCTTATTTAGTAACCTGCTGACGTATGCCTACGACGAATATGAACAACGTCGGCCCAATCGGTCGGAGGTTTTTCTGTCGTACCTGCACATTGTACTCGAAACGGCCAATCGGCTTTATAACCAGCAATGGGTAGGTCAGGAGGCCCATTTGTATGATCGCATTCGGGCTTATGAGGAGTTAATTGAGTACCAGTTTCTGACAGTTCGGGAAGTAAGTGCCTATGCCGATCAAATGCACCTGACTCCCAATTACCTGAATCACATTTGTAAGAAAGTAGTGGGAAAAACGGCCAGCCAACTCATTCATGAACGCATCGTTATCGAAATCCAGCGATTACTGACGCATACGACACAGTCGATAAAAGAAATTGGTTTTCAGTTAGGCTTCGATGATCCCTCATACTTTGTTCGTTTTTTTAAAAAGCATACGGGGCAGACTCCCGCTGAATTTCGGCAGGCGATTCTGGCAGATCGTTGATTTGTGCCATACGTTGCATGGTTTGTATTGGGGGCTGACTGGTTTGATCTCTACCTTTGTAATATAAAAACTGCCTGAGCAACAGCTACTAAGCAGGCGTATGTTGACTGCTTTTCTGCTCCACTACTATGTTTGCCAATAGCCGATTCTATAGCATTGCTTTTAATAAATGCCCACGTTGCCATCAGGGCGATTTTTTCGTCACCAACAGCGCATTCAGCAAAAACTTCGATAAAATGCACGATCACTGTCCACACTGTGGTGAAAATTTCATGCCTGAGCCAGGGTTTTACTGGACGTCGATGTTTGTGAGCTATGCGTTTTATACCATCTATATTTTATTGACCTTCTTTATTGTCGTACAGGGCTTTCAGATCGATCTGGATTATTACCTGATGGGCATGTTGCCGTCGCTGGTTTTGTTGACGCCTTATTTTTTCCGACTGGCTCGCCGTACATGGCTCACCTTGTGCATTACACCAAAGCCGCAGGTCTATGTAAAGTCGTCTCCTCAATAGTAATTGCGTCTAAGTGATTGTAAAACCTGTCTATCTGCGTAACCTCCGCAGATAGACAGGTTTTCGATTTTAAGAGCAGGTTTTACAGGAGGCTGTAGGATAAAAAGTTGCACTTTTTCCAAAGAAAGCAACTTTTACAATTCGTTTACAAGCTTTTACAAGGCTTTACCGGCCTGTGTGAGTGGTGGCTCTAGATTTGCTTTGGTACGGATAAAAAATTAGCCAGCATGAAAAACACACTTATCACCGCATTACTGGTTTATGCCTCCTCAACCATCGGCTGGAGCCAGCAAACCTTCAGCCACTGTTCCGCTGCTTTTCTGGGCAATAAAATGATTGTTGACCAGTATACCACGATAGGGAAATGTAGTGTTCCGACTACGGCCACGGGCGAATTGACCGTCCATATAGTCGAGCTATCATCTGCCAAAAGTAAAGCTGTGGAGCCGATACCTTTTATGGTGGCGATACGCGATAAGAACAGCCAAACGCTGACAAGGTATTCGAAAGCGGAAGTCAAACGGGTAAACATCCAGAATGTATTGGCCAAATGCCGAAAAGGTGATCATATTGTGTTGCTGACGGTTGGCAATCAGTATGCATTACCTCACAATGAAATCCTTGTTCGTTAATTCACCTCACTCCATTTTATCATGAAAACCTACAGATTTGTATTCGTTATACTAGGTTCTGTGCTAGGGCTTACTTCCTGGAAGATTATACCTGCAGCTATTCATAGATCGATAGTTGAAGTAAAGCCGGAATTTTACACGAATCCGCTTGTGTTGAATAATAAACCATTGAACTTAGCTGTATTTTCCATCCATAGCCGCGGGCGTCTAGCTTTGGTTTCAGGTGACCCAACGTCGGATGAGGCCGTCAAAATTCCGTTTCGTATGTATCTTTATCGGAATGGAGTCCTTATTCACAAAGAGGAATCGGATAAGGCCCAACAGCTATATGATATTGCTCCAATGATGGAATTGGCCCGGCCCGGCGATGATCTGGTGATTGACCCGGTTCGACCAATGGATAAAGCAGCTCGGCGAGCCATTCGACTACAAGGTGTTAGTTGGTTTTTTAATTGGTCGCCAGGGTGTTGAGTGATGAAGTTTACGGTTTTAGCTATACGGTTTATAGTAGGCGAACCCTATAAGGCGCACACCGTAACTGTATACCTGAAACCGTAAATCCTATTTAACAAGCAAACAAATGCGTACGTCAGTCCGGCTATTTACAACTATAGCATTAATGCTTTCGGGCGTTTTGATAATCCTGTTTGCCAGATTAACCCCATCTGCTCCGACAACAGAAAAGTCGCATTTTGTCCGGAAAGTTAACCTGGCACTCCGACGCACAGCGCACCATTTACTCCATAAAGCCGGAGATGATACGTCACGAATTGCTCCAGTACAACAGCCGAATGCACAAACGTTTTTAATTCGATTGGATCATGCGTTCGATTATGATCAACTCCCCCAATTATTAAAAGAGTCATTTGCTGTTCATGCCATTCGAGATAACTACGATGTAGCTGTGCTGGATTGCGCTCGTGGAGAATTACAACTTGGATACAATATTAACGATCTGGTCGGAACAGGGCAGGTTCCCTGTGGCGGACGGAAGCAGAAAGCTGGTTGTTATACCTTACAGGTTACCTTCAATACATTACAGGACGAATCTCCTCAGCCGGTAATGGTCTGGTGGGTACTAGCGCTGAGTGCCTGCCTCACTGGGCTGGGATATGTGGTATGGAAAAAGTGGCCATCCGAACAGACATCAACTGAAGTCCCCAATCCAGATTCAGTTTCGGACGGGTTACTACGATTTGGTACATCGAGTTTCAGTCCTAAAACACTCATGCTTCACGTGGGTACGAACCACCATACGCTGACATACCGTGAAGCCAAATTGCTTCAGTTCTTCATTGACCATACGAATCAGGTAACCGAACGAGATTTCATTCTTAAATCGGTTTGGGAGGATGAAGGGGTTTTTGTAGGCCGTAGCGTCGACGTATTTGTATCCCGCTTGCGAAAACTACTTCAGGATGATTCGGCAGTTCGAATCGTTGCCGTTCATGGCGTAGGGTATCGGTTCGAAGTACAGGTATAGCCCACATTTTCAGTAGTTAGTTGACAGAGAATCGTTGCAGAAACAAAAGTTAAAATGACTGTAACATATTTATAATAGTCTTCTTTGTTTTATTTAGCTAATTATTTGATGGTGAATTGGTTGTCTACTGGCTTGTGAATTGTAATTATTTGAACAGATTTTGAAAGCCAGCCACGATTACTCCTCTCTACCTTTGACTCATGAATCGCTCCTAAACCCGATTCATATTAGTAAGCATGAGTCAAAAGCAGCGCATCTTTCTCTGGTCAATTACGGCTGCGTTGGGTGGTTTTCTCTTCGGTTTCGATACCGCAGTCATTTCTGGTGTTGAACAGTCATTGCAGTCGTTGTGGCAGTTGAATGTCTGGGAGCATGGCCTTACTGTTTCCATTGCCCTGATAGGGACCGTACTCGGTTCGATGTTGGGTGGCATTCCGGCTGAGCAAGTAGGCCGGAAGAAAACGCTGCTCGGGATTGCTATTCTGTATCTGGCTGCTTCGCTCGGAACAGCCCTGGCAACAGGCTGGAGCGTTTTTCTTCTATTTCGATTTCTGGGTGGTTTGGGCGTCGGTGCTTCATCAGTGGCAGCCCCCATGTACATTACCGAAATATCGCCTGCCCAATCGCGAGGCCGATTGGTTGCCTTATTCCAGTTCAATGTCGTATTGGGAATTCTGATTGCCTATCTGTCAAACTTCTTACTACAGGGTATCGGCGCTGATTCATGGCGCTGGATGCTTGGCATACAGGCTATTCCTTCGCTGATCTTTCTGATTTCCGTACTCAATATCCCCGAAAGTCCACGCTGGCTGTTATTGAAGAAGGGGGATGTTGCACAAGCATTTGATGTTCTTCGTATGATCGATCCGGCCACTGCCGAAAAAACGATGGTGGCTATTCAGCAAAGCAATCACCATACCGATGGTTCGACTCGTTTGTTTTCGTCTGCGCACAAAACACCTATCTTACTCGCCGTGTTATTTGCTGTATTCAATCAGGTTTCGGGCATCAACGCCATTATTTATTACGCACCCCGAATTTTTGAAATGACGGGTCTGGGTAAAAGTTCGGCTTTATTGTCGTCGGCAGGTATCGGGTTCATCAATCTTGTTTTTACCATGATTTCGATGAATTTAATTGACCGATTCGGTCGGCGCACTCTAATGAAAATCGGTTCGGTGGGCCTGATCGTTACCCTGGCGTTGGTGGCGCGGGCGTTCTATACGGAGGATTTCAGTGGAATGACGGTACCGCTCCTGCTGTTTGGCTACATTGCTTTCTTTGGGTTTTCGCAGGGGGCTGTTATCTGGGTGTTTATCTCCGAAATTTTTCCGAACGAAGTACGGGCCAGCGGACAGGCACTGGGTAGTTTTACACACTGGCTGATGGCGGCTATCATTACATTTACGTTCCCGTATCTGGCCGAACAGGTTGGCGGTGGCAATACATTCCTGTTTTTTACGGCCATGATGATATTGCAACTGGTATTCGTTTTACGCCTGATGCCTGAAACGAAAGGCACAAGCCTGGAGCAGATTGAAAAAACATTTGTTGTCCACTAAACCTTTTCATCCATGAATCAGCCTATTCTTTGCTTCGGCGAAATACTCTGGGACGTTTTACCAAACAGCAAACAACCGGGGGGAGCCCCCATGAACGTGGCCGTTCACCTGCGTAATTTTGGCATGAATGCCCAGCTCATCAGCCGTGTTGGCAACGACGATCTGGGTCGCGAATTGCTGGAATTTTTGCGGGAGAAACATCTGCCCACGGCCTATGTGCAATTAGGAGCCACCCACCTGACGGGTATTGCCAAAGCCAATCTGACTGATCGGAATGAAGTCGTGTACAAAATATTGCAGCCCGTAGCCTGGGATTATATTCAGTACGATGCTTCGCTGAGTTCGTTGTATCAGAAATCAATTCTGGTTTACGGTAGTTTGGCAGCCCGGAGTCAGACCTCGCGCAATACATTGCACCAATTACTCGATCAGGTTGCCTTGCGTGTGTTTGATGTGAATCTGCGAGCCCCACATTACAATCCGCTGGAGGTTTCGTATCTGCTTCAAAAGGCGGATATTCTGAAAATCAATCACAACGAGCTGGAAGAGATCATTGGCTGGTTCTCATCGCCCCTTTCCGAACGCGAAGCAATGACGTTTCTGCGCGATCGCTTCAAACTGAAATCCGTTTGTGTTACACGTGGCGAAAACGGAGCGATTTTGCTTAATGACGAAGGATTTACAGAGCATCCGGGGTTTCCGGTAAACGTAGAAGATACGATCGGTTCCGGCGATTCGTTTCTAGCTGCTTTCCTATACAAGACCTTACAGGGTGAGACGGCTGCCAAAACGCTCGAGTTTGCTTGTGCTACAGGTGCTTATGTAGCTACCCAGCGTGGTGCTACGCCCAGCGTTTCGGAGCCGCAGCTTCTGAATCAAATTCGTCAGTCAAGCACACGACCGGCCGAGCTGATCTGAGTCGACACCGGATGCCTAATAAATAGATTACCATTGGGCGTCAGATTTAAGTGAATTTTAATGAAGTCGGCCGCAAGTTGCCGAACCTTTTTAGGTTGGTAATATGGTTTATTGTGGGGAGCTCTCCTGGATTTGGCGACTCCCCACTTTACCTCCGACAGACAATATAAATCCTATGTATTTCTGTACAAACAGCAGAAATGACCGTAAATCTTATGCTAACCTATGATAGACGATGAAAAGCACTGAAAAGCCTTTTAAAGGGATTCAGACGTGTTCGAAATCGGTACCGAGATTTTCGGTACCGATTTTTGTTTGATCATAGCTCTGTTTTTTATACTTATACTACTGAAGCGCTAACTGGTTATAGGCCATTTGTTTTAATAGAAAAACAACCCCGTATTTGTCAATCTGCGTCCGATACGATTTGTACATAGCCACAAAATGGGGGTAGTTGTGCAAACGGGCCGAGGCAAACGCTGAAATATGTAAAAAAGCTAGGGCATCTGAGCTGGTGATTTTAGCCCAGTCTCCCTGCGGAAAGCCGGACTCCGCTATCGGATTGTCTGTTTCTATATCATCACAAGTGGCGGATAGATAATGACCATAAGCGGCCAGTAAGAAAGCCATCCGATGAACATCGCCGTTTTTGGTCAGCGCATCCAGCAGCGTTGGTAGTAGCAGCAAAGGGAGTTTCGAAATACCGTCGGAACATAAGCTGGCCAGCGAATCGGCATTGCTTGTAAACTGACGGATAAACGCTTCAATCGACTCTTCCGGCTGATCGGTTATACCAGCCGATGCCAGCATATCCTGCTGGATGAGCGCACGAAGGT
This sequence comes from Spirosoma aerolatum, assembly GCF_002056795.1. Taxonomy (NCBI): domain Bacteria; kingdom Pseudomonadati; phylum Bacteroidota; class Cytophagia; order Cytophagales; family Cytophagaceae; genus Spirosoma; species Spirosoma aerolatum. Next base: position 1,704,185 of record NZ_CP020104.1, read on the forward strand.
AGTTGCTGAATAAGTGGTCGTTGATCGTTTCATCGATGGTTCGATAACCTGCCAGAAAGCCTGGATAGGCCAATAAGGTTGGCAGGGCATTCAATGTTTCGTGTGTGTTGGTTTGCATGATGAATGGGAATACGTGTGACGATTCACCTACATGTGTAACTGGGCTATCGAATTGCTATGTTGCTCCTGATTTTCAGTGCGTTGGCGCAGCGTTTGAGCAATTCGAATCATCTGGTTTCCCTGTTTGCCCTGCTTCTCAATACTGGCTTTGTCGTACTGATGCTGGCGGGTAGGTTCCCAGAAAAAAAGTTCGGTTTTGGCGTCGTATATGCCAATAGGTCGGTAGCCATCCTGCGTAAGCAACTGTGCTAGTAATGCATCGGCTTCGGCATGAGTGGCGCAATCAATATGATGGTACTGCTTTTTAAGCAGATAAATGACTGAAAAACGATTCATGTGTTGTGAAGTTTAATGGGAGAGTAGCCGTTGGCTGCTACTCGGGCCAAGCTATCGGGTTGTATCGACCCAATAGCTAATCGGTATGCTCCTCTAAGCACGTGTTAACGGTAAACATCATAGGCTAGCCCCTTCCTGAATCCCGCAACCAGGTGTTAAACCCGTCAACTGTGTTGGTTCAGGATAGGTCATCGATTACTTTTTCGAGCTAGTGGCTCGGTCTACTATGACTGAACAAGGCAGTATAAAATCGGCTTAAACAGGCTGAAGAATGTTTAACGATTGGTCATGAGCCAGTTGCCGCCAAAAGGTGTAGCGCTGCGGGATAAGCCCACGAAAGTTGGCGCATGTCGATCAATAAAACGAATAAGGGCCGAACGGATGGCATTCCAGCGATTGGGCCAGAATGAAGTCGTTGTATTGGAATGGGTTGATGTATATAGGAATTTCATGATTTCTGTACGTTAAATCCTTATTGTCAGGATGCCTCTGAGGGCCTGTCTTAGCCTGAGGTACGGAGTAAGTTATTGACAGCCAGTAGAATCTAGAGAAGCTGCCCGAAACAGATGAAAACTAATATTAATTGGTAAGCAAATTGAACTCGACTCGTAAAATGCATCTGGTTTCTATGCTAAATAACTAAAGGAAGCCCTGAGATAGTTTGCTAATATTGGTAAAGTACAAAAAGTGCCTTCCTTTTTGCAGTAAAAACGTAAATTGTTTAAGCAATTCTTTAAATAATTATGTGAGGTAGCGGTCTGATAATCAGTGTGCTATTGAAAGAGTAAATAGAAATAATACTAATTTGCATAGTAGTTCGACCAAAAGCATAGTACCAGGTTCATAAGAAAGGAAGTGCAAATGGTATAGTAGACTAACCGTAAAAAACCATATGTTAAATTTTGATACCTTTCTCTTTATAAACAATAAGCAGTTTGCAACTTGCAGGTACGAATAGAGTGAATAAGTAATCAAACGTAGTATAGTCAGTAGCTATGGAATTCAGACAATTAGGGGCATCGGGCCTGAACGTGCCGGTATTAAGTTTTGGAACGGCCACCTTTGGCGGAGGTACCGAGTTTTTTAAAGCCTGGGGAAGCACGCAGGTCGATGAAGCCAAACGATTGGTTGGCCTGTGCCTGGATGCAGGGGTAAACCTGTTCGACACCGCCGATGTATATTCGCAGGGCCTTTCTGAAGAAATTTTAGGGGAAGCCCTGATCGGGCTTCGTGATAAAGTTTTGATTTCCAGCAAAGCAACGTTCGCCTTTGGCAAAGGTCCAAACAGCCAGGGGTCGTCGCGTTTCCATTTGATTCGGCAGTGTGAGAGTAGCCTTAGGCGGCTCAAAACTGACTACATCGATATCTATCACATGCATGGATTCGATGGCAATACACCTGTTGAAGAAACGTTGCGGACCCTGGACGATCTGGTTCAAAGTGGAAAAGTACGGTACATTGCCTGCTCTAATTTTTCGGGATGGCATCTGATGAAATCACTCGCCGTTTCGGAGAAATACGGCTGGAATCGCTACGTGGCCCATCAGGTGTACTATTCATTGGTGAATCGCGAATATGAGTGGGAACTGATGCCATTAGGTATCAATCAGCAGGTAGGGGCGCTGGTTTGGAGTCCGCTGGCCGGTGGCCGCTTAGGTGGTAAATATGGGCGTAGCAAACCCAAACCAACTGAAGGGCGGGTCGTGGAAGGAGGGAGCCCCGTGCCACAGGCCGTCGTTTCGGAAGAAACGTTTTATACCATCACCGATGCGCTGGAAGAGATCGCTGCCGAAACCGGCAGGTCAATAGCTCAGGTAGCCATCAACTGGGTGTTGCAACGTCCTACGGTATCGAGCATTATTATTGGAGCCCGAAACGAAGAACAGCTCAAACAGAACCTTGCCGCTGTTGGCTGGCACCTGACCGTCGAGCAACTGAAAAAACTGGACAAAGCCAGCGAAACGCCCCCCATTTATCCCTATTGGCATCAGCGACAAAATCTGACCTTAAATCCGCTTCCCAAGTTTTATTGAACGATTGAGTGAATGAGCGATTGAGCGAAAAACAGGCGTCAGCTTATTCACTCAATCGCTCAATTACACACAGCCATGATTCAATTTAAGCGACTAGATCACATACTGGTTTGTATCCCGGAGGGCGCTACGGCCGAAGCCCGTGCGTTTTATACAGATAGTTTAGGGCTTACCGAAATTCCGGGCGACCATCCGGGCGGGGCTATCTGGTTTCAGATGGGCGATATTGAGTTGCATGTTCGCGAAGAAGCAGGAACCAGCTTTTCCAAACGACATCCGGCTTTTGAAGTTGGTAATCTCAGTGAGGCAAAGGAAATGCTTCGGCAGAAAGGGTTGGCGATCGAATATTCATCTGATATCGATGGACGGGATCGGTTCTTCTTCCGTGATCCATTTGCCAATCGATTTGAGCTGCTTCAATTTATCGGTTGAGTAATTTGCGTACTTGCGGGCCAGATTCACACTCAGCGCAGCTATTGTTCTATTAAGTTAGGAATAACACAATCAGTGACTTTTGGGTTGACTAGGTAAAATGAAATTGTTTAGATGAGAAATTTTCTACAAATAAAACCTGACGACAATTTCGACTCTATAAAACGTGCCGAGCAAGCTGTTTGGTCAATTACTTAGTACGGGGATGCTTAACAAGGTTGAGGGAAATTTACCATTAAATACCGACTTAGTAACGACCAGTGAGCTGTTCGAACTACTAACTAAAGCCACACGTGATGCTGTCTGGCACTGGGACCTCGAAACCAACTCGATTTGGTGGAACGAAGGTTATACGCAACTTTTTGGGTATGATCTGAAGGGAGAAGATGCGGATGGGTTTGAGTCCTGGTCGAAACATGTACATCCTGACGATAAGGAGGGTGTTGTATCGGGTATTCAACAGGTTATCGACCAGGGAGGCAAAAACTGGTCGGCCGAATACCGTTTCCAGCGGGCCGACGGTTCACATGCTATTGTACTCGATCGGGGCTATGTGCTCTGGCGGGACGGTAAAGCCATACGCATGGTGGGGGCTATGCAGGATGTGACTGAGCAGGTTATGTTGCAGCAGGCACGTATTGAAAGTGAGGAACGATTGCGCTTTGCCCTGCAATCGGCTCAGTTGGGTACCTGGGAACTAGACCCTCAGACGGGCGTGGTTAAGTGGGACCGCCGATGTCAGGAGCTTTGTGGACTTACCGACGAAAGTGCTATCCGTTACGAACGAACGCTGGACTTTATTCATCCTGCCGACCGGGAACGGGTTGAAAAGGCAGTGCAGTGGGCCTTAAACCCCGAATCGGGCGGAACTTACGATATGAGCTTTCGGACAATCGGCGTTCAGGACCAAAAGCTGCGATGGGTACGTTTTATTGGACAAACGCACTTCACTGATGAAGGCCAGCCGCATCGATTTTCGGGCGTTGCCGAAGATATTACTGAGGAAGTGCTGGCAAAAGAAAAGGCGGCTCTTTCTGAACAACAGGCCCGGATTGCACTGGAGGGGTCAGGCTCAGGGGCATTTATGATCGATCTGCTGACGAGTGAAATCCGATACTCCCCAGCGTTTGCCCGTATCCTTTTAGGCGATGAAAGCGAAAACATCCGATGGAGCGTTTTTGTCAAACATATCCATCCTGAGGATAAGCCAATTCGTGATAAAGCGCATCAAGTAGCTATGCAGACCGGAACGATTAGCTACGAAGCCCGATTTGTATGGACTGATAAATCCGTTCATTGGGTGAAAATAATTGGTCAGTATCAGTTCGATATAAATCGAAAGCCGATTGGTGTAACAGGTATTGTACTGGATGTGACGGAACAGACGGAGAAAGCTAAAGCGCTTCGGGAAGCTGAAGAACGCTTTTCGATCGCTTTCAACAATACTTCGACGGGCATTGCTTTCGTAGACACACAGGCCAATTTTACCTTAGTGAATGAAGCCTATACAAGGCTGCTGGGTTATTCGGTCGAAGAGTTATGTACGCTCAACAGTTTCGAACTCACTCACCCCGAAGATCGTCCTTGGAATCGTCATCTGTTTGAAGAAGTGGTGCAGGGTAAACGGCCTTACTTCAACCTGGTGAAGCGGTATTTTCATAAAGACTCGTCGATCCGGTGGGTGCAATTGAACGTGACGCGGGTAGCCGATGCTCAGGACGAAACCCAGAGTATCATCATCATAGCCCACGACATCAACGAACGCGTAGAGGCCGAAGCCCGACTTCGGGCCAACGAAGCCCGCATTCGCAATATCATTACGCATGCCCCGGTTGCTATCGGTATATTGAATGGCCGTACAATGGTTGTCGAAACGGCTAACAAATCCATGCTCGAAATCTGGGGTAAAGACGATAGCATTATTGGCTTGCCGCTTATAAAGGCGCTTCCCGAACTGGAAGGACAGGGCTTTACTGAATTACTCGAAGAGGTGTATGATTCGGGGGTTGCTCATTATGGGACAGAAACGTTGGCCTTACTGCATCGAAAAGGTAAGCTTGAACAGGGCTATTTCAACTTTGTATACGCGCCTATTCATAATTCGGCAGGAGAAGTGAGCGGCATTATGGTTGTTGCTACAGAGGTGACCGATCAGGTAAAAGCAAAGATTGCGTTGCAGGAAAGTGAGCAACGGTTTCGTAATCTGATTGCCCAGGCTCCGGTAGCCATCAGCTTATTTGTTGGACCGGATATGGTTATCGACATGCCCAACGAGGCTATGCTGAAGTTCTGGGGGAAAGGCGATGTAGCAGGTATACCTTTGGCCGAGGCATTGCCAGAACTGAAAGGACAGCCTTTTCTGGAGATTCTGGATAACGTTTATACAACAGGGGTCGAATACAGCTCCCAGGAGGCTAAAGCCGATTTGCTGGTCGATGGTAAGATGGGGACGTATTATTTCAACTTTACCTATAAGCCTATACGTAATGCTGCTGGAGAAATCTATGCGATTATGGATATGGCCATCGACGTAACCGAGCAGGTAGAAGCCCGTCGGCTTATCGAAGCAAACGAACTGCGTTTTCGGACGCTCCTGGAGGCCATTTCACAGATGACCTGGACCAACACATCCGAAGGCGAGTTTACTTTTTTCAACCAGCGATGGTATGATTACACGGGGCTTACTTTCGATCAGTCAAAGGAACAGGGCTGGGAAGCCGTTGTACACCCCGACGATTGGGAACTTACCCATTCTACGTTTCAGCAGGCACTGGCTACGGGTACAATATTCGCGGTTGAAAATCGGTATCGACGTGGTGCCGATGGCATGTATCGCTGGCATCTGAATCGTGCCCTTCCCATTCATGATGAAGAGGGAAATGTAATGCTTTGGGTAGGGACGGCTACTGATATTCATGAGCAGAAACAACTGGCCGTCAGCCTGGAAGAGCAGATAGAGGCCCGTACCGAACAACTGGTGGCCTCCAATTATGACTTACGTCGATCTAATGAGAACCTGGAGAAGTTCGCTTATATAGCTAGTCATGATTTACAGGAACCGCTCCGGAAAATACAGTCGTTCGGGGATATTCTGAAGGCGCAGTATGCCGATGAACTGGGCGATGGAGTCGACTACCTGGAACGGATGCAGACAGCAGCAGCCCGTATGTCGTTACTGATAAAAGACCTGCTGACGTTTTCGCGAATATCGACTCGTCAGGAAATGACGGCTTCGGTCAACCTGAATCAGGTGATTGCCGAAGTGCTCGATACGCTGGAAGTAGTTATTGAACAGTCAGGTGCGCAGATACAGGTAACTACGATGCCCAGAGTACCGGGCGACGAATCGCAGTTACGTCAACTCTTTCAGAATCTGCTCAGTAATTCGCTTAAATTCCGGCGGCCCGAAACGATTCCTGTTATACAGATTCAGGCCGAACAGGTGAAGGCACAGGAATTACCTGCGTCGGTTCGGCCAGGGCGATTGGTGGCCAATTATCACCAAATTAAGGTGTCGGATAATGGAATTGGCTTTGATGAGAAATACGTCGACCGAATTTTTCAGGTATTTCAGCGATTGCACACCCGGAATGAATTTGCGGGCACTGGTATTGGATTAGCGATTTGTGAGAAAGTGGTCACCAATCATGGAGGAGTCATTACAGCCAATAGTAAGCCTGGGCAGGGAGCCACATTTATTATCTATCTGCCTATTGTTTTTGCAGAACAGCATTAGCTGTCACATTTCATAGTTTTTTTGCCGTGAAAAGCCACCCCTTGCCTCAATGCAGCGGGTGGCTTTTTGCTGGACGATTTTTCGTATTTGCCTTGCCCAACTGCCAACCGACTAATTATTTCTAATTTAAAGCCTAAGGTAATATATTGATTTTCAGTGTATAATCTTGGCTGGTGGGCGACTTGAAAAAATAATTCCAAAATTTTCAGAACCTCATGCAACCTGCCTTTCGGATTTTGACATCTACCAGTCAAATTCCAAAAAACGAATACAACCAACTGCGGACCATCGTCTGAACCCTTAATCAAATTCTGTTCCTAAACCCTGAACCTTTAACAATACAACCACTATGAACACGTTCAAACACCTCCTCGCCACTGCCCTGATTGCTACGTCAACGGCTTCGTTTGCGCAAACTGATTCAACATCTGTAAGCGCTCCTACTATCAAATCAACCTCGTACCGTTCTTACGAGCGGGTACGTTCCGATCTGCGTATTTATGTTGGCCTGAATGGCCTGGGTGGTACGCTCCCGGCAGGCTACGAATTTCGGCCGATTGGCTCCCGGTTCATTGCTCTTGGCTGGCAGATGCGGATTCCAGTAGCGGTTGGCGGAGCGACAAAACTTCGTCTGGTAACTGGCCCGGAAGTAGCCTGGAATAACTTCATGTTTGAAGGGCGAAATATGTTGGTTAAGCAGAACAACCAGTTGACCATTGAGCAATCGGATGTTGACCTGCACCGGTCGAAACTGGTAACCACGCAACTCAATCTGCCCATGATGCTGAATTTGTCCTTCAAATCTGGATTTTCGATTGCAGCAGGTGCATATGCAGGCCTTCGTCTTGATAGCTATACGAAAGTAAAACCTGTAGGTGGCTCATCCGTACGCACGCACAATTCGTTCAATCTGAACCCGGTCCGCTGGGGATGGACCGCCGAGCTGGGTTACCGGGGCCATGCCAAATTATTTGGCCGATATGAGCCAAATAGCCCGTTCAAGGCGGGTGAAGGCCCTGACGCCAGTGTCTGGACGGTCGGCCTGAAATTCTGATCTGTTCCTGAAACAGAAATTTAACCGACTTATGAATTGGTTTAATCCTATTCCAAGAGAAAATAGGGACAAAGTAAGATTAATTCATAAATCGGTTAAATTCTGCTTCCAGTATGCAACTTTCTCTCTCTACGGGTGTCTTTTCATTGAATATCGTTCTTCAAGACACCAATCCCCAATAAAATTCCACTCATCCTTCTGTTAAGACCGCTTGTGTAAGAACAGGTACTTTGTGATGCCCACTACCTACCTTTGCATTGTACTGAGGCACAAGAAACAAGCGACCTTCTAACAACACATACTATGAAAACGATATTTTCCTTCCTCTTACTTAGCCTACTGACCCTGGCAACAACCTTTGGGCAGGCCTTAACACGGGGCACTGTCAATGGCCAGGTTAGTACATCGGCTGGGAAAGCCCTTGAATTTACAACCCTGATGCTGCTGAAAGCGAAAGATTCTACCCTGGTAAAAGGATCCATCAGCGATGTTGATGGGAAATATACTTTCCAGAATGTGGGTGCTGGACGGTATCTGGTGGCTGCTCAACAGATCGGATATCGTAAAACGTATAGTGCACCGTTCGAAATTAATGAGGCAGCTCCAGCACGCGAATTACCACTGCTGACCATGATTGATGAAACCAAAAACCTGACTGAGGTGAAAGTGGTGGCTCAAAAGCCATTCATCGAACAGCAAGTCGACCGGACAGTAATGAACGTTGAAAACAGCATCGTAGCTAGTGGCAACACCGCCCTGGAAGTGCTGGAGAAAGCACCCGGTGTTACCATCGACCGTCAGAACGACCAGATTCAGTTAAAAGGGAAGGCAGGCGTGATTGTCTATATCGACGGAAAACAGACCTACCTCTCGCAACAGGAAGTATCGAATCTGCTGAAAAATACGCCCAGCGACAACATTGCGTCGATTGAGATTATCACAAATCCTGGTTCTAAATACGATGCGGCTGGTAATTCAGGGATCATCAACATCAAGATGAAGAAAAACAAGAACTTCGGCACCAATGGTAATGTGATCATAGGGGCGGGTTATGGCTGGGTGAAAAACCTTACCGGTGCTCGTGATGATCTGCCGAAATTCAATACCTCGATCAATCTGAACCACCGCGAGGGTAAAGTCAACCTGTTTGGTAACTATAGCTATACAAACCGCCAAAGTTCGCAAAGCAACGAATTGAACCGAGTAATTCCCTTTGAGGGCAAGAATACGTACTTCGACCAGATATCGTTTCGGCCGAACCAGTTTGAAGGGCATTCGTATAAGGCAGGGATGGATTATTTCATCAATCAGAAAAGCACTGTTGGGGTATTGGTCAACGGTTTCTCGAACGACTGGGAATCGGCTGGGCAGAACAATACCATGATCAGCAACGAAAATCGTCTATTGACCAGCAAAGCCATTACACAAACCGGCATGGGCAATAAAATGTCGAACATCACTACGAACCTCAACTATAAATACGATATGGGAAAAGGCCGTGAGTGGACTGTCGACGCCGATTACGTGCACTATGGTGGTATGAATACCAATAACCTGAGTACCGCCTATACCAATGCAGCAAACCTTCCCACTCGATTGAATCAGGATGTTCGGAACAACATGCCGTCGACCATCAACATTATGGCTTTCAAAACGGATTATGTACTGCCAACGAAGACAGGTAAGTGGGAAATAGGGCTGAAAAGCAGCTACGTACAGGCCGATAATAACAGCATTTACGATACGTTGCAGCAGGAAACCAAAAAATGGTTGCCCGATGCCAGCCGCTCAAACCAGTTTAAGTACGACGAAAATATCAACGCTGGGTATATTAACTACGCTGGCAAACTGGGCAAAACGAAGGTACAGATGGGGTTACGAGCCGAACATACGCACTCGATTGGTACGTCGGTGACGCTGAACCAAACCGTTGACCGGAACTACCTGAATCTGTTTCCAACCCTGTTTCTGTCGCGCCAACTGGATACCAACAACGTACTGAACTTCTCGTACAGCCGTCGGATCGATCGCCCCGATTACCAGAACCTTAACCCGTTCGTGTTCTATCTGGACCCGTATACCTACCAGCAGGGGAATCCGTTCCTGCGGCCACAGTACACCAACGCGGTTGAACTGACCCACGTGTACAAAAATGCCTTTACAACCTCGTTAAGCTTCAGCCGTACCTCGGATTTCATCAACCGCGAAACGCCCCGGCAGATTGCTTCGGAGAACATCACGTTCGTAACCCCCGAAAATCTGGGTAATATGGACAACCTGAGCCTGAATTTGAGTTTTCCCGTAACGGTAACGAGATGGTGGCGGATGCAGAACAATATCAATGCCTATTACCAGCACTACCAGACCTACTATTCGGGCGCTCCTTACGAAGTGAAAATCGGGGCCTACAATGTGTATACCTCGCAAAACTTTACCCTGAGCAAAAGTGTGTCGGCCGAAGTGTCGGGCTGGTACAACTCGGCATCGCAGTATGGCTTCTACCGGGCACAACCCATGGGCGCTTTCAATGTGGGCGTACAGAAGAAAATGATGGACGGCAAGGGTAGTCTGAAATTGAACGTGAGCGATCCATTCTGGCTGAACCAGTTCAATGGTCGGGCGGTCGTTCAGGACATTAACTTCCGGGTATTGTCGCGTTGGGAAAGCCGTCGCATTATGCTGACATTCTCGTACCGCTTCGGCAATCAAAACGTTAAAAACGCTCGTCAACGCAACTCCGCTACCTCGTCCGAACAAAACCGGGTAGGCGGGCAGAACTGATAGAGAATATAGGATATACGATGTATGATATATGAAGTAGTTGACCAGTAGACACATCCTATCTCATACATCCTACATAATTACGGACTTAGTTTAGGTTAAGAAAACGCGAAAGCCAGCCCCACGTTGAGGACTGGCTTTTTTGTATGCTTCGTGGCTTTATAGGGACTCGAACCCCAACCAACAGTTCCGAAGACTGTGATGCTATCCATTACACCATAAAGCCAAGCGCACAAAACTACGCTTTTCTGCGGAAATGTAAAAATACAGCCTTTATGGGTTTACCTTTTTCCTGGAAAAATAAATAAGCGGGATAGGCCCAATACCTCTCATTCTATTTTAATCTACATAAAAAAAATAGCTTTTTACTCATTTGTATGCAAAGATTAACATAGTATAGCTCTAATATGCCAAAAAGAAAATAAGCTGATTTACAGTGTACCAACATTTAGGTATGTATAGGCAAAGCGTATTATATTTACTTATTATCTCACCAAGATCCTTAAAATAAAATGACTACTCAACCCAATGTTAATCTACTTAAACAGTACATTACCACCTTAATAGCTCCCGAGGCTATTTTTCCGGGAATTGCTCCTCGCACCTTTGACAACGAGTTTAGTCGGACAGAGTTAGAGGCTATTTATTTTTGCCTGTCCTTTATCATTAAACAGGTAAATCCAGTAAAGCATAGGGCACTGATTACAAGTTTTAAGCGTGTGCGTAAACCTAATCTAGCCATGCACTGTTTTCTAAGAGCCTTCTGGCGGCAGCTTATTTCTATAATCTACATCTACTCGTTCCAATCAAAACACTTCTATTTGCCAATGAATTAGTAGGTTGGGGTAGGCAATAGTGGGCAACATACTTTCTGGCCTTAGCCTGTTTGAGTATCAAGGGCGAGCCAACTTAAGTCTGCCGCTGATAGATGATAATTTGGTGAAATTATCGTATATTGGTAACAGTGTCTTGATTAATCGGTTAAGGTCCCTATTTTTGTTGGCAATACCCGATTTTACCCCAACTTTATATGCTATGCTAAGTCGCGTTGCTAACTCAGTTTATTGGATGCACCGCTATATTGAACGGGCTGAGAACTATGCTCGTTTCATGAGTGTGAATTTCAACCTGGCCCTCGATTTGCCACCCAATGTTGATCAGCAGTGGGAGCCGTTATTGACAGCGACGGCTGATAATGAGCGGTTTAAGAAATATTATTCGGAGCCTACGCGTGAGAATGTTATTCATTTCATGACGTTCGATAAGCGAAATCCGAATTCAATCGTGTCGTGCCTGAGCGATGCTCGCGAAAACGCCCGAACTATTCGGGAAGTTATCTCCAAAGAGATGTGGGAACACCTGAATACGTTCTATCTAATGGTACGCGATACTTCGCCAAAGCAACAGTGGGAGCAGACGCAGACGCAAAACTTTTTTACGGAAATTCGGAATAGCATACAGCTTTTTTATGGAATCATTGATGCAACAATTACCCGTAATGAAGCCTGGCACTTTGGGCGATTGGGGCGTTTTTTAGAGCGGGCGGATAAAACATCCCGGTTTCTGGATGTGAAGTATTTTACACTTCTCCCCGAAATAGAGCTGGTTGGATCAACCATCGATTTGATGATCTGGTCAGCGGTTCTGAAATCGGTTAGTGCGTATAATATGCACCGTCAGCAGTATCGGTCGCTGACACCGGCCAGTATTGTCGAATTTCTGATTTTAGATAAGATGTTTCCGCGAGCTGTGGCGCATTGTATCCGGCAGGCTGAATTATCGCTCTACGAAATTTCAGGGAATAACATTACACAAGGTTTTGGGAACTCTGCCGAACGCATGCTGTCTAAGCTAAGAACCGATATTGAGTTTACCGAAACGGCCGATATTTTTAAGACAGGCCTCCACCAATATCTCGATAACTTCCAGACGCGTACTAATACTGTTGGCGACGCTATCTTTCAAACCTACTTCGATTTAAAGCCGATTGAGGTGTAAAACGAAAGCGTTTGCGATCGGTTTATAAGGAAGAATCTTATTCATACCTTAGCTCACAAGCAGGGCTACGTTAAGATTCTTCCTTCTTCAGTATAATACAACCGATTATTTGGGGCCTGCATTAAGCAGGTTCGTTAGTAGAAGATGGGAAATGTCAAAGCCAGATAGGCCATTCCAGCCCGGTGACGAAAACGGTTATTATCGGCGACGACATCGCGATTGGATGTTTTCGTTTCGGTAACAAGCCATTGATAGCCTGCTTTGACGGCTAAACGCTGGGTAAGATGAAGCCGGGCATAAACTTCGGTAGCAAGTGTGCCAATGTCATTATCGCCTAACAACCGCACATTAAACCGACTGGGCGATGCTTTTTGAAAAACGTTGTTCCCCTGAAAGTATACATTTACCGAGTCGGCACCCGAAGCCGAGTGAAGCGTAAATTGACCCGTCGAGGATTTGTAACGACCTGTGCGTGATTTCCCGATTGTCAATCCCAACAGATCGGCACTGGCCCCTATTTCGACTTTCCCCAGATTGATTTGCGCCCGAATGCCCACATTGAGTGAGGTCATGGTCACATAATCGTACCGGATAGTATCGATATTTTTAATGACAAGCGGAGCGCCCAGAGCCGCAAAGCCTGTTTTTTCGCGAGTTAGTCGGGCTGGGGCTGTGTAGTAGTCAAGATTATCACCGTAAAATGCACCCAGTCGCAGGTTCCAGCCCAGCGAAAACAGTTTTCGTTCGCCTACATTAAGCATTTGGTAGTAGGCAATGGATGGATTGTAATGATTAGTGGAGTAAGCCATTCCCAGATCGTATCCGCTACTCAGACGAGCTGCTACAGGCGATTGGGCGAAGCTATAGGTAGAAATAAGCAGTAAAAGCGGAATCAGAACTTTCTTCATGCAGACAAATCAGGCTGTTCGAGCAGGCAAAGTTAGATGGATTCGCCGTTATCAGGTAATCTGATCGTGTCCGGGTCTTCCTAAACATACCCTACGGTAACGGCAAACGGTAGTTTTTTACTAACCCGACTTAAGGCTCTGTTGTTTTTTCGAGTAAGCGGTTTTAGCAAACGACGGAATTAGACCCGCTTTATGCGGAGGTATCCAAACAGAAAAATACTGGAGTGAAGACGCGTCTGTTTCACTCCAGCATTCTGTACTAATTTACCGCTTTGAGCACAACAGCACCTAGCGGAGGTATATTTAATTGGATCGATTGAGAGCGGCCATGCCAGGCTTCCTGCTCACTGGCAATAGGCGTTGCATTCAACACACCGCTACCGTAAAACTCCGTAGCATCGCTATTGAAAATTTCCTTATACGAACCTGCCGCTGGTACACCTATCCGGTAATGAGCGCGCGGAATGGGCGTCATGTTCAGCACAATCAGTACCGTATCGTTGGGGTTATTGCCTTTCCGGCTATAGGTGATCACGCTGTTTTCACGGTCGGTGGTATCAATCCATTCGAAGCCATCGGCAGAGAAATTACGTTCGTATAAGGCGGGCTCGGTTCGGTAAAGCTGGTTGAGGGCTTTTACACAGGCGGCCATGCCTTTATGCGGGGCGTATTCCAGCAGGTGCCAGTCCAGGCTGGTATCAAACTTCCATTCGGCCGTTTGTCCAAATTCGCCACCCATAAACAGTAATTTGGTACCTGAGTGCGTAAACATGTAAGCAAACAGCAACCGTAGATTCGCAAAACGCTGCCATTCGTCGCCCGGCATTTTACCTACCAGCGATTGCTTACCATACACGACCTCGTCGTGCGACAGGGGCAGCATGAAGTTTTCGGTAAAGGCGTAAATTGTGCTGAACGTTAGTTCGTCCTGATGGTATTTGCGGTAGCCTGGATCGCGTTCGAAGTACCGAAGCGTATCGTTCATCCAGCCCATCATCCACTTCATGCCGAACCCTAAACCACCCGTATAGACCGGACGCGATACACCAGGGAAAGCGGTCGATTCTTCGGCAATCGTCTGGGTATCCGGGAATTCTTTATAAACCGCTTCGTTCAGTTCCTTAAAGAGCGAAATGGCTTCCAGATTTTCGCGACCACCAAACATATTCGGCTCCCATTCGCCCGCATTGCGTGAGTAATCCAGATACAGCATCGACGCTACAGCATCCACTCGGAGCCCGTCGGCATGACAACGATCGAGCCAGAACAGGGCATTACTGAGCAGGAAAGAGCGTACTTCGGGCCGGGTGTAGTTGAATACGTAGCTTTTCCAGTCGGGATGGTAGCCTTTCCGCATATCCGGGTGTTCGTACAGATGCGAACCGTCGAATTCGTACAAACCATGCGCATCGCCGGGGAAGTGGGAGGGAACCCAGTCGAGCAAGACACCGATGCCAGCCTGATGCAGTCGTTCGATAAGCCGCATAAAATCCTGTGCTGTGCCAAACCGGCTGCTGGGTGCATAATAGCCCGTAATCTGGTAGCCCCAGGAGGGGGCATACGGATACTGCATAACGGGCATAAACTCCACATGGGTGAAGCCCATCTCCTGCACATACGGAACCAGGGCATCAGCAATTTCGCCGTAACTCAGTTCGCGTTCGGGGTTACCAGGATCACGTCGCCAGGACGATAGGTGTACTTCGTAGACTGAAACAGGTGCATTGAGGGCATTTTTTGTATGGCGGTTTGCCATCCAGCCCTGATCCTGCCATTCGTAGTACGTATCCCAGACGACCGAAGCCGTTTTGGGGGGAACTTCCCACTGGTGAGCGTACGGATCGCCTTTTTCCAGCTCACGTCCACTTTCATGAACGATAAAATATTTATAGGTTTCGCCCCGGCCAATGTGCGGGATGAATACTTCCCAGATGCCCGAAGAGTCCCAGCGAACATTCATCGGGTGGCTTCCTTTATCCCATCCGTTGAAATTGCCAATAACTGCAACATAACGGGCCGAGGGGGCCCAAACCGCAAAATAGGTGCCTGTTACGCCACTATACTCAACGACATGAGAGCCAAATTTCTCGTAGAGCCTGGTGTGCTTGCCTGACCGAAACAAGTAAATGTCGAAATCAGTGAAGCGGGAATAAGGCCCTGTCGAAACAGGTTGTTCGGCCGGAACGGATGGGGTAGGGGCTGCCTGTGCTTGCTTCGGTTTGGGTGATTTTGGGGGCGTTGATGTTTCCGGTTGGTTATTGTCGGGTATAGGCGACGAGTCCGTCGTAGTTTTTCGTTTTGCCATAGGTTAAACCTGATAAGCTTCCGTTAGTGAACGTAATCAGAGTCGGAAAGTTAGAAAAAAAGTGGGACGCTCAAAGGTCTTCATTCAGATTGTAAACGATTCAGACCCTGAACAAGCGCCCTGAATGATCTATTCGGTTGGTTTCACTTGCAGTAGTCCGGTTTGCAGCATCGGTACATCATGCGCAACACCGCCATCGCTCAATCGGATTTTTTCGATCTCACGCACCACATCAATGATGCCTTTCAGCGGAATTTTTACCCAGGAGGGGCGGTAGCTAATTTCATAGCCTAACTCGTAAACCGCCTTTTCGAGCAGGTAAATCAGGAGCAGAAAATTGATCTCGCTGTTGTTTTTGAACAAAGGATGCGGGGCACCGAACACGTCTAAATAGGCATCCAGAAACGTGTCTCGGATGAGGTAAAACCAGCGGTCCGATACGCGCTGTAAATGGTCAGGCTCAATACCAGCTGTTTCCGTCGAATTAAAGAGCTTAGCCGAAACGGCGTAGTGATACGATCGGATCATACCCGCCACATCTTTCAGGGGAGAGTGTTTGATCTTCCGTTCGGAAATGGTGCTTTCGGGCTCCCCTTCAAAGTCGATCATCACAAAGTCGGCACCTGCCTGGTTATTCGTTACGGCCAGTACCTGCCCCAGATGGTAGTCGCCATGAATACGGATGCGTAGCGATTGAAGTGGCCGGGTGCGGAAGTCGGCAATGAACGTGTCGATCATTTCTTTGGCTTCCATAAACACCCAGGCCAGCCGTTGCGCCTGCGGATCGAGTTTGGTGTAATTATCGATCAGGAGGGCGTACCGGCGTTCGAGCAAATCTTCGAATCGCCGGATCAAAAACTGGCGGTATTCGTCTGTAAAGGGTTCAGGCGCAAAGGCAGGGTCGGCTCCGGGTTTGTAGAGCGCACAGTGCAATTCGCCCGTTCGTCGGCCCAGCAGTTCCACTTTATCGAATACATCTTCCCGAATGGCAAACATTCGGTTCGGCACACCATACAAGAAATCATTCAGGTAGTCGCCGGTTTGCATCCACGAATCCTTGTCGTTCGGAACCATGCGTTGCACCATGCCCAGCGTAATATCGGGGCTGTCGGGTTGTTGCCATACAATGCTGCCGCCAAAAGCCGGAATGTTCGGAAAACTGCTTTCGTCCGTCAGAAACGCCACCATATCAACTTCAGGATTAGTTTCCTGAAACAGTTTACGGTACAGTTTCAGAAAGTATTTGTCACCGAACGTCATGGCCGAATTGCTAGAGTCGACGGGTAGCACGCGTGAGTTAAGCAGTTCGTCGCCTTCGTCCAGCCCCTTACCCCGTTGAAAGCTTATCTGGCCGACGGCCTGAGGAATGATCCGATTCAGGTAAATGGATGTAAACAGCACCTGCCGGAACCGCTCATCGTAAATAGCATCGATCAGTATCCCTGATTGTCCGTTCAGAGCGATCTCACCTACACGGCCTTTTTCGGGTATATCGGCGCGCTGAACGGAAAGCTGTGGGACGGTCTGATCGGGAATGAACGAAAGCGGCAGCAAATAATGTTCGGGCACACCATCGGAATAGGAGGCTTCCAGAACCAACAAGTAAGCCACATCACCATCGGTCAGCGAAAGGGTATGGATGGTTTTTACGGAAAAGCCTGTTTGCGGCCGGGCTTTCCCGGCAAACCATCGGCAGGTGTTTACATAGGGGGGGAGTACCGTTTGGGATAGCGTCAACCAGAAATTCGCATCGGAGGCAGTCTCTGACCAACTGGTTGGGGTGCTTATGGGTTGTTGCATACTCATCATAGGTAAGTCTACATAGCGTTTGTCAGGCCAACAGCCTATGGGCTGGAAACGTTATGAGTCAAAAATTTCTTGAATATAGAATAAATTGGAGGATCATTCGTACTGAACGCCCGTCATTGAATCGGTATCATCTAAAGCCTGTAAGTTGGTGTATTGTTAGAAAATGGCATCACCGTGGTTTTGTTAACTTAAGTCGATCTTAATCCTTTGAGCCTGTATGAAAACGTATTGGTTAACTTTTCTTGGCTGTCTGTTCGTTTCGTTGCCGCTAAAGGCGCAGAATAATCAGCCAAAGCAGATAAGAACAAATGTGCCGCTGGATTCCATTCGCCTGAGCGACCCGGCTATTCTGGCCGATCGCCAAACCAATATGTATTATATGACCGGTACGGGAGGTATGCTTTGGAAAAGTAAAAATCTGAACCTATGGGATGGTCCTTACAAGGTTGCCCAAACCGATCCGAACTCGTGGATGGGTCCCAATCCGATGATTTGGGCTGCCGAAATTCACCCCTATAAAAACAAGTACTATTACTTTGCTACGTTCACCAACCGGGCTGTCATGATTGACACCGTCAAAGGTAGGGCTATTGAACGACGGGCCTGTCATGTACTGGTCAGCAATAAACCCGATGGGCCGTATGTGCCTATGCAGGATGCGACGTATCTGCCTGCTAATATGCCTACGCTGGATGGAACGTTATGGGTCGATAAAAACGGGAAGCCATATCTGGTATATTGCTACGAATGGTTGCAAAACCTGAATGGGACTATCGAAACGATTGAACTAAAGCCCGATTTAAGTGGTACTGTTGGTAAAGCCAAAGTACTGTTTCGGGCCAGCGATTCGCCCTGGAGTCGGGAGAAGGACGAAGT
The DNA here is from genome assembly GCF_002056795.1 of Spirosoma aerolatum. Classification (NCBI taxonomy): domain Bacteria; kingdom Pseudomonadati; phylum Bacteroidota; class Cytophagia; order Cytophagales; family Cytophagaceae; genus Spirosoma; species Spirosoma aerolatum. The sequence goes on from NZ_CP020104.1 coordinate 1,722,573, forward strand.
GGGCAACGACAAACCGAATAAAGTTACGGACGGGCCTTACCTGTTTCAGACCAAAACCGGACGGCTGGGAATGATCTGGACCAGTTGGATTTATGACGTGTATACCCAGGGGGTAGCCTATTCAAAAAGCGGTACGCTGGATGGGCCCTGGATACAGGAAAAAGAGCCGATTACCCCGCCAAACTATGGGCATGGGATGTTGTTTCGTACGCTGGATGGCAAGCTGCTCCTATCCATGCATAGTCATAAGAGTGTAAACGGCCGGACGGTTCGGGTGCCGCATCTGTTCGAAGCCGATTTGTCGGGTGATAAGCTGGTTATTGGTAAACCGTATTTGCCAGCAGATTAGGGGTATGTAATTGATTCGCTATGGCAACAACTGTTACCAGTCAGTGCTTTGGTGGGTTTACGAACACCTTTGCCTGCTTGGCGGTTAGGCTAGATAAGGCTAAGTAATTTTCTTTACTTTTCACGAAACATGATTGAACAGGTTACGTTTTATCTGGGGATGGTGCTGGTAATGATATTTCTGATCATTCTGGCTCAGCGAATACAGGTTGCCTATCCGGTATTGCTGGTTGTGGCGGGGCTCGCCATTAGTTTTATGCCGGGCATACCCGTCCTCAACATGGACCCTGAGTTGATCTTCATCATCTTTTTGCCACCGCTCCTGTACGAAGCCGCCTGGTCGACCTCGTGGAAAGAGTTGTGGAAATGGCGACGGATAATTCTCTCGTTTGCTATTCTGGTTGTCTTTGTCACGGCCTTCAGTGTATCTCTGATTGCTTATCGTTTTATTCCTGGCTTTACCCTGGCACTGGGCTTTTTGCTGGGCGGAATCGTGTCGCCCCCGGATGCGGTGAGTGCAGGAGCCATCATGAAATTTGTTAAGGTACCTAAGCGCCTGTCGTCGATTCTGGAGGGCGAAAGCCTGTTGAACGATGCCTCTTCACTGATTATTTTTCAGTTTGCCGTGATCGCCGTTTCGACCGGAGAATTTGTGGTGCAGGATGCGCTGTTAACGTTTTTGTGGATGGTATTTGGGGGTGTCGGTATCGGTTTGCTGGTTGGGTGGCTACTGATGAAGGTCCATAGATGGCTTCCCGATCATGTCGATATTCATCAGGTGTTTTCTATTCTTGGTCCCTATGCCATGTATATAGGCGCCGAAGAAGCGCACAGTTCAGGGGTACTGGCGACGGTAAGCGGAGGGCTGCTGATGTCGTACCACCGTTTCAGTTTTTTAAATGGCCAGACTCGCATACGGGGCTATAATTTCTGGAGTACCGTTTCCTTCATTCTGAACGGACTTGTGTTTGTGCTGATTGGGCTGGACTTGCCGCAAATTGTTTCAGGGCTTGGGCAAACCAGCCTTGGCGAAGCCATTGGATATGGAGTACTTATTACAGTGACCTTAGTGGTAGTCCGGATTTTATCCTGCTACGGGGCCGTCATTACCACGCTCATTATGCGGAACTTCATTACCGTGGCCGATACAGGTAATCCGGGCTGGAAAACGCCTTTGCTACTGGGCTGGACAGGTATGCGTGGTGTGGTCTCGCTGGCTGCTGCCTTATCGATTCCTATCCGTCTTGCTGATGGTACACCGTTTCCACAACGAGACCTTATTCTCTTCATCACGTTTGTTGTCATTTTTCTGACACTTGTAGTTCAGGGACTTACGTTGCCCTTCTTTATCCGGAAATTTGGGTTTACCGAGCAGGATTATACCAAACCTGAGGAGAAGGTCGATGCCTTTATTGAAAAGGAGTTTGCGGCACTGGCCCTGCAATACATGCGCGAAAATCTGAGCGAGGCTGAACTGGCCCAGCCCGTTTATCAGAAACTAATGAAAGCCAGCGCTTACCGACTGTCGTCCGAAGGAACATCGGCTTTCAGTGAACCCATCAAAGAATTGTATCGGCATATTCTGGACCGGCAACGGCGATGGCTGGTTGAAAAAAACCGAACGACCATGACCCTCGATGAAGACATTGTCCGCAAGCACCTCTACTACCTGGATCATGAAGAGGAACGGTTACTTTTGCGTTGAAGCCAATCTGTTTAGCTGACTACCGCTTCCTTATTGTATTTCGTTTTATAGTCGATCGGCGCCATACCCGTAATTTTTCGGAATACTTCCCGAAACGCTTTTGCCTCCGAATAGCCAACTTCATACATAACCTCATTGATGGTTTTTCGCGTGGATTTGAGCGCTTTTTGGGGCGATTCAATTTTGACCCGTTGAGCATATTCAATGGCTGTATTGTCGGTTGTTTTTATAAAGCGTCGGTCAAAATTTCGTCGGCCTACAGCAACTAGACTGGAGAGATACGCTATGGATATTTTTCCTGTAGATTACTTTCTGTGTAGTCCTGCGCCTTTCTAACTACCTCATCGCCATGCTGTTTCTGGCCGGTAAAGATGGTAAGGGCTGACTGGCTTTGCCGGTCGATCTCGATCTGAAAGAGCTTGGTGCAGTAAATGGCGGTTTGACCGGTTGCAGCTTCACTTTGGGGAACGCCTGTCGGAACGTGTCGGCAGCCGCCCAATGGGTAGAGCACGTTTTACCGTCGAGTAAACCAGCCGACGCCAGCATAAAGGCCCCATACAGATGCTGGCTATTTCAGTCCCGTTTTTATACTGCTTGACAATCCAGTCAATCAGCGGCTCATTACCCGTTGTGGCTTGTTGCGCATTGTGATTCAATGGTGGAATAAGGATGAGATTGGTTTTCTCCAGCGCTCCAATATGTGTGTGTGGTGGTTCCACCGTAAACAAATAGTCCTCAAAATCTACGGATGGCGAAATACCCGCTAAAACGACGGTGAACTAGTCGGTTCGACCGATTGCCTTCCAGTAGGCGTTTGCTTCGGTGAACAATTCATATGCCCCAACAATACTACTTAGGTTTTGCTGACCGTCGGGTACAACTATGGTAATGTGTTTCACGGCCTTTTTAAGGCAAAAAACCTGGAAAAATGTCCAGATCAACCCATTACAAAGTCCATTTTACACCCTCTTACTCCTCAATTTCGCCACTAGTTTTGCCTGTTCATTTTTTCTAATTACATCTAAAAACAACAATACGATGACTTCTTCTGATTTTACGGTTACCCTCCTCGTTGACCAAGACCCGGAAATTGTGTTTGCTGCTGTCAATAACGTAGCTGGCTGGTGGACAGAAAATGTTGAAGGTGATTCGCATCATCTAAACGATGCATTTGAGGTGCGCTTCGGCGACGTACATTATTCCCGACAGCAACTAATCGAGTTTATTCCGGCCCAACAAGTTGTGTGGCTTATTACCGATAGTCAGCTTAGTTTCATCAGCGATAAAAGTGAGTGGACAGGAACTCGTGTTGTTTTTGATATCACTGAAAATGGCGGACAAACGCAGCTTCGCTTTACTCACCAGGGCTTGAAGCCTGAGATCGAATGCTATGGCGCGTGCTCGAATGCCTGGGGTGGTTATATCCGAAATAGCCTCTTCAATTTGATCACTACAGGCCAAGGACAGCCAGACTGGAAAGTAGAAACGGAATTCTAGCCATAAATGAAGTATAACCATGAAAAAACTGGAAGGGAAAAAGCGGTAGTTATTGGCCGTAGTCGTGGTACGGGGCTGGCAATCACGAATGCCTGGTTGAGGAAGGGGCTAATCTGTTGGTTGTGGCCCGAAACGGAACTTCTTTAGCGGCAGTGGTCTGCATTTGTTGGACTGAGGTACATTCAGCATCAATTGGAATACAGATGTAAAAGCTGCTTTTGATATAGCCCATCATGCCCTGACAGCACCCGTTAAACCCGGTATGTTAATCATTTTTATTGCGAGGGGAGCCGCCCTGTTCGGCTCCCCGATTTCGGGTGGGTACGCAGGCTCAAAACGAACGCAGCGATTTCTCGCTAACTACGCACAAGAAGCCTCGAATCGGCTGAATCCAGGGCTGCGCTTTCTGGCCTTTGCTTCCCTGCGATTGATGGAGGGGACAGGAGTGGGTGAGGTAGTTATTCCGGCTTATGCCGCCTACAGTGGCATTTCGGAAACCGATTTTAAAGCCCGCATGAGACTGGCTCAGTCGAAAGAAGAGGTGGCAGAACATGTAGTTTCCATGGCCAATAGACCTCCTCAACTGGACGAAGCAAATGCCTGGTTTATTACACAAAAGGGTTACTGACTGAGCCAAAACTGAGGGAGCAAATGGGTATTTAAGTTGGTGAGACGCTCTATCTAATAGGATACACGTACTATTTTACTAATATTGAGCCGACACGAATAAAGGTAGCAAGGAGTAACCATGAACGTGAAACCACAAGAATTGATTTCACTGGGGTATCACATGGACCAGGAGCTTGACCATAGTGAACTGGTACCGTTTGTGAAAACGAATTTGAAACGGATAAACCCGGTTTCTATTTTTTATTGGGGTTTTAATATCGTCGTCGTTGTTGCGCTGATCTTTTTTCTTATTCAGGAAAAGCGATTACCTGTATCGGAAGCGATTACGAAACTGTTTCTAGGGGTTTTTATTTTCTTTGTTATCCTATTGCCTATTCATGAACTGATACATGGATTCTTTTATAAGGTCGCTGGTGCGCAGAACGTACAGTTTACGGCACACTGGCGAACGCTTGTTTTTTATTGCTTAGCCGATAACTTTGTTGCCGATGCTAAATCGTTTTTAGTGGTTGCGCTCACCCCATTTCTTATGATCAATTCGGGGTTGATTGCAATGCTGTTTTTTGTATCGCCGGCCTTATTTTACACCTTGTTCGGTGCACTACTTTTGCATACGGGTGGTTGCTTTGGCGACTTTGGGTTGGTAAGTTATTTTTATGAAAACAGGCAGAGAAAGCCTGTAACGTATGACGATGCGCAGGCGAAAAAATCATATTTTCTTTTACGACCAGCTTAAAGCGGATAAATTGTATGCGTATGATCAATACGGCTCGCAAACGCCAAACAAACCTGGCCAAGTCAGTAATGGCTTTGATTACCGTATGCCTGTTAGTCTGTTTTTTTGGGACAAAAACTGTGGCACAGCCGAAAAAGCAAATGGTTAGGCTGGCAAAGATTAATGTTGACCCTTCGCAGCTCGAAAGGTATAACGCAGCCTTGAAAGAGCAAATGGCTACCGCTATTCGTGTTGAACCGGGGGTGTTAACCTACTATGCGGTAGCGGATAAAAACGATCCGGCACACATCACCATCCTCGAAATATATGCCGACACAGCCGCTTATAAGGCACATATTACGACTCCTCATTTTACGAAATACAAGGATACCGTAAAGGATATGGTGAAGTCTCTGGAACTGGTTGATGTTACACTACTGGGTTCTGCTAAAAAGCCGGGTATGTAATCCGTACATCACGATCTCATCAAAGTCCGGCTTCTTACAGTACCTTATCGGGCGTAATGGGTAACTCCCGAACCCGTTTGCCGGTGGCGTTGAAAACAGCGTTGGCTACAGCGGCTGCCACGCCCACAATCCCCACTTCGCCAATGCCTTTCACTCCCAGCGTGTTGACTTGTTTATCGTTCTCATTAATAAAGATAGCGTCCAGATGGCCTATGTCGAGGTTGGCCGGGACGTGATAATCGGCTAATGAACGGGTTACGAAATTGCCCCAGCGCGGATCAACAACCGACTCTTCCGTCAGGGCCATGCCGATGCCCCAGACGTTGCCACCGATGATCTGCGAACGAGCCGTTTTGGGATTCAGAATCTTTCCCGCCCCCGTTACGGCCAGAAACCGATTGACACGTATCATACCTGTCGATTTGTTAACGGCCACCTCCGCAAAATTGGCGTTAAAACTATGAGCTGAAAAGTCTTCGGCATTTTCGGGTGGCTTGCTGTCAACGCGTGTCTGGTAGTCGCTCAATTTCTCGGATCGCATCAACTGTGCGGCTGTCGGACGAACAAAAAATTGCTTGCCCGATTTGGTCAGTAGCTCCTGCGTAATCTTCTCACAGGCATCATTCACCGCGTTGGCGTAGCTGGCAGCGCCCACCGAACCTACAGCCCCCGCAGCGGGAGGCAGATCGGAATCGCCAATTTTTACCTTCACATGCTGAACGGCTAATCCCAACGCATCGGCGGCCGTTTGCGTCAGGATGGTGTACGTGCCCGTACCCAGATCGGCAGCCGCCAGTTCAATAGTGGCGGTTACGGTTTCACCCGCTCGGGTTAGCTTGACGGAAGCCGAGGTTGGACGCTGATGAGCCGGGTATGTTCCGGCCGATACACCATACCCAATCCAGTAATTGCCCTGTGAATTCTGGCGGGGTTCGGGTTTGCGTTTTTCCCACCCAAAGGCTTTTGCTCCTTCGCGCAGACATTGTACTGTAGTCCGTGACGACCAGGGCTTGCCATTGGATGGATCGCGTTCCGGTTCGTTTTTAATTCGAAACGCAATCGGGTCCATTTTCAGCTTATAGGCTAGCTCGTCCATCGCTGATTCGAGGGCAAAACTGCCGGTCGATTTGCCGGGGCCACGGGTGTAGGTCGGTACAATCAGATTCATGGGCGCTACCCGATACGTGATGAGCGAGTTGGGTGTGTCGTACATGATTTTTGAGCAGTCTCCACAGGGCTCGACAAACTCATCGTTGATGGCGCAGTGCGTTGTAATCTCATGGGCCAGAGCCGTTAGCTTGCCATCGGCAGTAGCTGCCAGACTCACTTTCTGGCGATTGTGTTGCCGTAGGCCTACGGAGTTGACCATCTGCTGACGAGTAAGCGCAAGCTTGACCGGACGATTGACCTGTTTAGCCGCTACAGCCGCCAGCGCCAGATTTGCCCATTGTCCCCCCTTCGAGCCAAACCCACCCCCAATGTAGGGCGATACGATACGCACCTGATCGGGCTTCAGATTCAGGGTAGCGGCTGCTGCACTTTGCGCACCGTTTACAATCTGGGCACTGCTGTATAAGGTCACCTTGTCGCCGTCCCATTCGGCAATAGCCGCGTGGGGTTCCATGGGGTGATGGTGTTCGATGGGCGTTTCATAGACCTCTTCGACTTTGTAAGTAGCCTGGCCGAGTGCAGCCTGTACATCGCCCCGTTTGGCATCGGCTTTCTCTTTATCCTTTGGCATGCGAGCCTGATCGGCTACTTTATCGAAGTCGACTTTGGGCTCTTTTTTGTCATACGTAACGTTGATGAGCCGCGAGGCATAGCGTGCCTGCTCGAACGTTTCGGCCACTACGATGCCAATATTTTGCCCAAAGAACTCAACCGCTGGACTTTGCAGCAGAGCTCCTCCGCGCAATCCGCCCTTGACGTTTAGTTTTGGCGCGTTCTTGTGGGTGATAACGGCCAGTACACCGGGTGCTTTTTCGGCGCTAGTACTGTCGATCTCCCGAATGGTTCCAGCAGCAATGGTACTTTTGAACAGAATGGCATAGGCCGGATTTGTTACCGGATGATCCATCGAATACGGCGCTTTGCCGGTTACCTTGGCTATACCATCGATACGACTAATCGGGGAGCCGACTGCTTTATTCGTGTCCTTCATGAGATTGTTGATTGCTTCGTGGTCATTGATTGAAAAAAACGAATGGCCACCAATGAGGTCGTAGGTAATTGACGATCAATGACTAATATTATATTTTGCCGCCTTTCATGGCCATTTGTAGAGCCAGAACGATACTCCGGTTGCCGAGCTCTACTTTGAACGCATTGTGGGCCAGGGGTTTGGCTTCGGCCATGACAGCGTCAGCCGCCTGTTTGAAATTCGCTTCGGTTGCTTCCTTGCCTACCAGCATCGTTTCTGCTTTCAGGGCTCGCCAGGGCTTGTGAGCTACGCCACCCATCGCAATACGGGCCTGCTTAATGGTGTTGCCTTCTGTTTCCAAAGCGGCTGCAACCGATACCAGCGCAAAGGCATAGGAGGCCCGGTCACGAACTTTGAGGTAGTACGATTTATCTGCGAATCGATTCTGAGGCAATTCAATCGCTGTGATCAGTTCACCATGTACCAAGTTCGTATCTTTTTCAGGCTGGTTATCGGGTAGTCGATGAAAATCCAAAATAGGAATCCGTCGTTCCTGACCACCTGCATTTCGAACAATGATCACTGCATCCAGAGCCGCCAGCGCTACGGCCATATCGGAGGGATAAACAGCTACGCATTGGTCTGACCAGCCAAAAATGGCGTGCATCCGGTTTATGCCGTCTTTGGCTCCACAGCCTGTTCCCGGCTCACGTTTGTTGCAAGGCATAGCCACTTCATAGAAGTAGGGGCAGCGCGTTCGTTGCAGCAGGTTGCCTCCGTTGGTTGCCATGTTTCGTAGTTGCCCCGATGCACCTGCCAGAATCGCCTGGGTTAGCAATGGGTAATGCTGGCGAATCAATGGATGGTTGGCTGCATCGGTGTTTTTACCCAGTCCGCCAAGGGTAACTCCATCTTTATTGGTCCCACTGGCAATGGATTTAATATCGGTTAGGCCTAGTTCGGAAATGTCGATCAGGGTGCTGGGGCGTTCTACATCTTCCTTCATCAGATCCAGCAAATTAGTACCACCAGCGAGGAATCTGGCGTTCGGATTCTGGCTCAGCAGCCTGATGGCCGATGTAACATCGGTGGCTCGGGTATAGGTAAAAGGTCGCATTGGATTGAGGTCAAGTATTAAACCGAGCGGAAAATCTGTTCGACAGGCTTACCATTATAAACTTCCTGAATTGCAGCCACTATATTCGGGTAGGCTCCACATCGGCAGATATTTCCCGACATCCGCTCCCGAATTTCTTCGTTTGATAGTTTCGCCGGACCTGTTGTTTGGCGAACGTTTTCGGTGACGTAACTAACCTGGCCTTTCTTCGCTTCATCCAGCATGGCGACAGCTGAACAAATCTGACCGGGCGTACAGAAACCACATTGAAATCCGTCGTGCTTCAGAAAGGCTTCCTGCATGGGATGTAACTTATCGTTCTGGGCCAGGCCCTCAATGGTCTGTACGGTTTTGCCTTCGCAGGAGGCCGTCAGCGTCAGGCAGGATAGCACCCGATGCCCATTCACCATCACCGTACAGGCTCCGCATTGGCCGTGGTCGCAACCTTTTTTTGAGCCAGTCAGGTCCAGCCGTTCGCGTAGCGCATCCAGTAACGTCATGCGCGAATCGACGGTGAGTTTTCGGGCTGTACCGTTGACCTTAAACGATACATTGACCGCGTTATCGAGGCTGACCGGGGCCAGTTCAGTTGGTGAAGGAGCGTTTGATGGACGAGTCAATAGCTGTTCGGCTACGGCCGATTGAGCTGCCAGGATTCCACCGCCGGCCAGCGTCATGAGTTTGAGGAAATGCCGACGATTGACACCTGTATCGAGAATTTCGTTCAGGTCTTCGGGCATCAGGTCAGCAAACAGTCGCTTTTCGTCTTCTGTCAGTTCGGGAGATTCGTGTTCATCCATCAGAATTGGATCGTTAGGGAGTTGGTATCGGCCATTTCGTTGGGTTAGAACCAGGGCTCAGATGATCAACGACTAAAACCCACCGTTAGGGTATATTGTTCTACTCGTTTATCAGGTTGGCAATGGCAGATATATCTACCCGTCGGTTATTAGAAATCGAGCGGTACGTGCATTTTACAGATGGCTACTCAATCCAGTGTAGCCTAAGCTCCTGACCTATGAAACGGACCATCCCAATTGAGTCGATTCGGAATGTGGCAGCCTCGTTGCTGATGCTGTCGGTGAATGTGTCGTTTGCCCAGTCGGCAAGCCATACCCTTCGCATTATTCATCCCTTAAGTCTGGAACAGGTTCGGGTCAATGACCAGTTCTGGAGTCCCAAACTAAAGGTCTGGGATTCGAAAACGGTGTACGATGTGTTTGACAAACTGGAAGGTAAATACGAACCGGACCGAAAAGACTTGATTGACGAAAAAGCGAAGCTGGGCCGGACCCGGAATGCCTTTTTAAATTTCGATTGGGTAGCTCAGGGAAAGAAAAATACAGGTGAGCACGATGGTCCGCCCTGGTACGATGGGTTAGTCTACGAAACCATCCGAGGAGCCGCCGATTTGCTGGTCGAATACCCTGACCCTAAGCTGGAACAAAAAATAGATGGCTACATTGATCGCATTGCGGCTGCGCAGGCGGCTGACCCTGACGGCTATCTTAACACCTACACAACGTTGGTAAAACCTGATCAACGGTGGGGAACCAACGGGGGCGACGATAAGTGGCAACACGATATTTACAATGCCGGGATGCTCATCGAAGCGGCAGTCCATTATTACAAAGCAACCGGCAAAATGAAGCTGCTGGATGTAGCCACCAGGTTTAGTAATTATATCTACCAGCAAATTGGCCCGGCTCCCAAAGCAAACGTCATTCCAGGACATGGCGGTCCCGAAGAGGCTATTCTGAAACTGTATTGGTTGTTTCGGGATGAACCGGCGTTGAAGGCAAAAATGAGCGTTCCGGTCGATGCGAACCACTACTACACCATGGCTCGGTTCTGGATCGAAAACAGAGGCAATTATGGTGAGAAAGATGGTAGCCATGCCCGTAAAAGCGACGAGTCGTATAATCAGGACCACATGTCGGTTTTTAGCCAAAAAACCATCGAAGGACATGCTGTGCGGGCTACCTTACTGGCAACGGGGGTGGCGGCAACGGCTTTGGAAAATAAGGACGATCGATATGTTGAAACCGCCAACAATTATTGGGACAATATGATTGGCAAACGGATGTTCATTACCGGGGGCGAGGGCGCCATAGCCGATGGCGAACGATTTGGGGCCAATCATTTCCTGCCCGAATCGGCCTATCTGGAGTCCTGTGCGGCCATAGGTTCAGCCTTTTTCAGCCAGCGGATGAATCAACTGGAAGCCGACGGCAAATATATCGATGAACTGGAACGGGTGCTGTATAACAATCTGCTGTCGAGTGTGTCGCTCGATGGGAGCCATTATTTTTACGAGAATCCGCTGGTTGCCAGTGATCACAAACGCTGGGCATGGCACAGTTGCCCCTGTTGCCCACCCATGCTTCTGAAAATGGTATCGGCCATGCCTGGATTTATTTATGCGTACGACAACGATGCCATTTATGTGAACCTCTTTATTGGTAGTCAGGCAACCATCAATCAGACGGGCAATACGATCCGCATCCGACAGATGACCCAGTATCCCTGGAAAGGTGAATCGCTCATTGAAGTCGACCCAACGTCGAGTAAGGCATTTACTGTGAATGTACGCATTCCCGGTTGGGCGCATAGCGTCGAGAACCCATTCGGCCTATACCACTCGAAGGTGAGCGAACCAATTGTACTTAAAGTGAACGGCAAATCCATACCCGTGAACCCGAAAAATGGGTATGCCGCTATTCGCAGAACCTGGAAAAAAGGGGATCGGATCGAACTGAGTCTACCCATGCAGCCCAGGGTCGTTACCCCCAATGATTCGATACAAACCATTAAAGGGAAAGTAGCCCTGGCGTCGGGTCCTATTATTTATGGAGTTGAAGGTGTCGACAATGCCGCGTTAAACGAGTATGTTCTGCCAGCTAATACCCCGCTCAAACTGACCTATAAGCCTAATCTGTTAAATGGCGTTAATGTTATTACAGGAGGAGCAATGGATAAATCGGCGAAAGCGGTACAGTTTACGGCGGTTCCGTTTTATACATTCGGGAACCGGGGTGTTTATCCGTATCGAGTTTGGTTGCCGAAACAGTAGATCCCGACTCGTAGGCTGATTATGCCATACAGCGTTTATAATCAATCGGGCCGATTATAAAAAGCTACATGTTGCCAGTTAAGGGACTAGGCATCCAGATGCCAGGCGCGGTTTGTGATTGACTTGGCCCAATCGGGTAGCTTATGATAGTCTGTATAGCCGCAAAAGGCCGTTCGGGTTGTTTCTTTCAGGTCGCCACATCGCTCGCAGTAGAGCTTGACGGTTTCCACAAACGTCTGGCTATGCCGACCCGACGAGAAGTAGTACGAATCGGTTTGATAATGTTGAAATTTGTGTGCTTTGCAAACCATAAACGATTGAGCTGATTGAACCCGGCACAAGTGTCAAAATGACCCTGTATACCGTATCCTTCCAGCGCAAAACCAGTGCCAGAAATGTGGCCTGGCGTGGCCGATTCTTGCAGAAAAATTCACAGAATTGGATTGGGTCAGGCAAAGCAGCATGGATGAACGAATGAAACGCAGGTATCGTTTACTTAGCGATTACTCCATTGAGTAAGTAATGTTAGGTAGTTAGAAACGCCCAGCCCTCAGGATTGGGCGTTTTTTGTTGATCTTAGCCATGAAAAGCGTGACCTGCCAGCAGACTTTCTTAAGTGCCTCAACGTTGGGAGTCAGTAGGGCTTATCAATCAGGCATAAGCCCTGTGTTGGTAGGGTCAGGGTCGGATTTAGCGGCTGAAATCCTGCCTTCAACCGGCGCAACCCGTCATTAGTCATCTTTTTTTTTCAGGCTTACAGAAAGGTCATAAACTTATGCGCCCTTTGGACTATAGCTTCATTACAAATACCTGTGAACGAATCCGAACGTAGGGTCAATTCTGCTGGTAATTATCTTACCAACCGCCAACGATGGCAACTGGCAACAACTGTGTTTGCTATTTACTGGCCCATCCGGCTTTATGTGGCGGTTAATCACTTTTCGCTCGCCCTTCTGGAACGGATATGGCCATTCTGGATCATGGAAATAACGGTTACAATTCTTTTTTTCGGGTTGTGGCTCACCGTGACCGACTGGTTTCAGCAACGGATTTTTAAGCTGTTTCACAAAGGATTTCTGATCGAATTTGACCTGCCAGCGCAACTGATTACGTTGTTTGTGGCGGGCGGATTGGCTGTCCTGTTTAATATGGGCTTTTTTCGACTGTGGCTGGCAATGGCCGAGTTCGAGCCGATTCGCCTTACAACATCTACGCACATGCTGGCAACTGTGCAGAAAGTAAATCGGCCTAGATATCCTAGTCAGGAGCAGAAGTTTTATAATGGCCTAACCATCATGGCTATGCTGGCGGCTTTTTACCTGGCCGCCAATCGACGAGGGCATCAGCAGCTTGAAGACATCCGGGTGAAAGCTGAACAACTTAAACAGGAAGCCGCTCAGGCACAGTTCGTGGCCCTCAAAAACCAGGTTAACCCCCATTTTCTGTTCAATAGTTTTAGTATTCTGTCGTCACTGATTGCCGTAAATCCCAAACTATCTATCCAGTTTGTGGGACAACTGGCTAAATCGTATCGATATGTGCTGGATCAGTATGAGGCTCAATGTGTAAATCTTCAGGACGAACTGGAGTTTTTGAAAGCCTATACGTTTTTGCTGCAAATACGATTTGGCGACAAGTTCCGCGTTGTAACCGACATTCCTTCAGAAAAGGTGTCTGCATTTCGAATTGCTCCCCTTACGCTTCAGTTGTTGATTGAAAATGCGGTGAAGCACAATCGGATGTCGGCCGAAGAGCCGCTTCTTGTTACACTGGCTATTCAGCAGGATTATATCTGTGTAACGAATGCAATTCGACTGCGACCCAAAACGGAAACGTCGACGGGAGTGGGTCTGAAAAATATTACCAAACGCTATCAGCTTCTGACCAATCGACCGGTACTGATCGATGACCAGGCTGATGTGTTTACGGTTAAAATTCCATTGCTCGAATGAATGTATTAATTATTGAAGATGAGCCACTAACGGCCCAGCGGCTGGAAATTCTTTTGTTTGAGTACGACCCACAGATTCGGGTGCTGGCTCAACTGCCGTCGGTGTCGAAAGCAGTCCGGTGGTTCAACGATCCATTGTCGGCTGAACCTGAGTTGATTTTTCTGGATATTCATCTGGAAGATGATCTGGGATTTAACCTTATCAAAGAATTGAATCTAACGATCCCGATCATCTTTACCACCGCTTTTGATGAGTATGCGTTACAGGCCTTCAAGGCAAATAGCATTGATTATCTGTTAAAGCCCATCGAAAGTGATGAACTGGCTGCAGCTATTGATAAATTTAAAATGGTTCGACAGGCATCCGCAACGATGAATACGACTGCACTCAATCAGTTGATCAAAAAGCTGGAGACGCCCACCTATCGCGATCGGTTTATGGTGAGTGTAGGCCCTCGATTGCGAAGCATTCGAATTGAGGAAATTGCCTATTTCTTTTTTGAAGAAAAAGCTACTTACGTGATGCCGCATACGGGTGTGCCGGTGTCGATCGACTATAGTCTGGATAAACTGGGTCAACTGGTCGATCCCGATCAGTTTTTTCGCGTCAATCGGTCCTATCTGGTTAGTGCTTCCGGAATCAAGTCGGTATATGCGTATTCGGGTAGTAAACTGAAGGTAGAACTGGCCCCACAGCCCCGGCAGGAGGTATTTGTCAGTATTGATCGGGTAACGAGTTTTAAAGAATGGATGGGTAAATGAACCATTTTTATGGCTGTTTCTATGCCGATTTAACCCCGGAAATCCTTCGTCTATCCCAGCAAACCCGTCATTAGTCATCTTTTTTTTAGAGGCCGGATAGCAACCTGTGAACTTTGACTCAATCTCTGATTCGATGGAATTGTCCAGATGACCAGAGAGGCTATTCAACGTTCTATCCAGGTTATGACTTACTATTTCTATACGTATTACCGTAATCCTAAAATTACACTTCATCGGGCCGATTGCGGCTTTTGTAAGAAAGGCAAGGGGATGCAAACTGCACGCTCGCATAACGGAACCGGCCGCTGGCGAGGTAGCTATTCGCAATTTGAGCAGGCTGTCGAAGCAGCCCGGCTCCTCAGCGAGCAGATGGGCGTAGAACCCACCTATTGCCAGCGATGCTTACCCGATCAGGGAAGTGTATCGCTCAAAAACTAAGGGTACTGCTTATCCGAACACCAACGGCTAAAGCCTGAACTTACTGAGTTTATTCAGGAAAGTTCAGGCTTTGTTGTTTATCGATCGAAACGGCTCATTGATCGGTGTTTACTAGCCAATCATCTATACGGTTTGTGCATTCGATTGAAAAAGTATTGCTTTAGTTATGCGTTCCTGCCCGAATGATGAGGTGATACCTGCAATGGCTGGTGTTCATTACCTGATAAAAGCATACTGTTTGTCCGGAGGTATTTTTAGCCTCAGCAGCACAGAGCCTCAGTCGATAGGTAGTGTTATACCCTGGTTCTAACGGATAGCCTAAAAGGAGCATAGCAAGGTCGTCGACTTAATTAAAACTAGTTGCACAGTAAATAAAGCCTCTGTTTTCTTTTTCTTTCAAAGCCGTTAACCGATTGTTAATCATGAAAAATCAGTCAACCCGTCGTCAGTTTTTAGGAGCCGCAGCTACGCTTGTTGCAGGGGCTACTGTTGGTAGTAATCGTTTGTTTGGGGCTCCGGCTCTTATACGTAGCCTGGGAGATAAGCCTAATTCCCTGATCGATGGTGTACAGATCGGGACCATTACGTATTCGTTTCGGGATATGCCCGACCAAAGTGCCGAAGCTACGCTCCAATATGTGCTGGATTCCGGGATAAGTGCCATTGAATTGATGGGCGGACCAGCCGAATCGTTTGCGGGTGCTCCAAAAAATACCCTTGATATGCGGTCTATTTTCCCACTAATGCGGAAACGTGCCGAGAAACAGGAACTTACCGAAGATGAGCAGAAAAAACTGGCTGAGTTCGATGCGCAGCGAAAAGCGTATCAGGCCGAAGTAGCCAAGTGGCGGCTTTCGGCACCCATGGCTAAGTTTGAGCAATTACGGAAAATGTATAACCAAGCTGGAGTGAAAATTTATGGCTTCAAGCCTGATGCTTTTGGTATGCAAAATTCCGATGCAGAAATTGAATACGGTATGAGAGCAGCTAAGTTGTTGGGTGCCAATCAGGTAACGCTCGAGCATCCTGCTAATGACGCTCACACGCTGAGATTAGGCAAACTGGCCGAAAAACATGGTATAAAAGTCGGGTATCACGGGCATGAGCAGCAAACGCCAACGTTCTGGGATACTGCCCTGGCTCAATCCCCCGCCAATGCCATTAACTTCGATCTGGGCCATTACGTGGCAGCTGGTAACCCTGATCCCTTGATCTTCCTGAAGCAAAAGCATGACCGAATTGCGAGTATGCACATCAAAGACCGCCAAACGGCCGATCATGGTAAAGGGAATCTGGCCTGGGGGCAGGGCGACACGCCGTTACGGCAGGTATTACAATTGATGCGTGAGCAAAAGTACTCCTTCCCGGCAGCTGTTGAGCTGGAATACAAAATTCCAGAGGGCTCAAACTCTGTGAAAGAAGTGAAAAAATGCGTTGAGTATTGCCGGAACGCACTGAGCTAGTTCTAGTGAGTGTTGCATACTACATAGCCCCAATAAAGTCGACTTTATTGGGGCTATTTGGTTTTATAGAAGCCCCCAATCGCTACACGTTTCTAACCGGATAATTGAAAGGCTACACGACAGGGTTAGTCACTAGCTGATTAGATAACTTATTCATAACTTACTTTATCGATACCATTCGTGTTTTTGATACCTAGATAGGGTTTGGGGTTAATATGATACATTTTGTTACTTTTTTAAAAAGTCAAGTCAAACACATACTAGCATTTGTATAGAGCCGTTTACTTGTACTTTATGAAATCATTTTTGTTGTTTTTGCTATTCTGGGTGCGGTTCGGCATTTATCTACCTGTAATCGTCCTGCTATTTTTTATACTGCTTATTCGGGCTTTACGCATTCTGACCTCCAACGAGCCAGCATGATATTGGCAAAGCTTGTATGAATTATCCTGGTTTTTGTTTAGTTTAGCATCTATCAAGCTGATAACGACTAGTTTCTCCATACCATGAAGCGTAAAAACTGGCTACCCCTGCCTGGCCCCTGGACCGTCGTCCTGTTGATCTCCCTCGCCCTGTTCTATTTTTTCATTTCCTTTTTGCTAAAACTGTTCTAGGTCAGATAAAGTAATTTTATCAATTGGTTGTTTATTTAAATTTCGGTAACTTTTAGTGGTTGAAATTTGAAATATTAGTTTCATTTGATATGTTCGTGCGAAACTCTTAATCGTCAACGTATTATGAAACGCTCTCTTCCAAAGCGAAAGCTTCGTTTTGATCCCTGGCTTCTGGTCATCGCTTTCTCGATCACGCTTTTCTGGTACATCGCCAGCAAATACTTAGAGTAGCAGCACTTACGTCCACCCAGACCATTTCGGTACAGGCTCTTGACAAGAGCTACTGGAAAACTACTTTATGCCTGTCTCTATGGTAAAGGCCCTTCGGTCGGTGGAGGAAATCTACGCGTGACTGACTTCGACGATAAAACTTGGATTTACGGTACGTTCATCGTTCAGCCAGCGGGTAGGTTCGACATGGCGCAGTCGAGTAATCTGCTGGGTACGGTCGATATTCGGGATGTATTCCGCGTCCGACGGACCCATTGATCGGCCGCTAGCATTGCCAGGAGCGTTTCATTGATTTTCCGCTGCTTCCTATTTCAGTCGGTTCATCAAACAGAAAACAGCGTTAGCCCGGCGGATCATCGGACAATGACCCGTGAAATGTACCAGTAATACCGAAGAATGTGTTTCAACTGTCTGTGAGGTGCGCTGTAGCTTTGCCCCATCATAAACAGATGAACCATGAAAACAGTACTGATTACTGGTGCGAACAAAAGCATCGGTTTTGAAACTGCCCGGCAGTTGTTACAAAAAGGTTACTACGTTTACCTGGGTAGTCGTGACCCTCAAAAAGGCGAACAGGCAGTTGAGCAATTAAAGTCGGAAGGATGGGACAGCGTCGAGCCAATCACGATTGATGTTGATAATCCTGACTCTCTAAAGGCCGCTCGTGCGGCATTGGGACAGAAGATTAAGGTTTTGGACGTTCTTATCAATAATGCCGGCATCAGTGGTGGTTTTCCTCAAACAGCCCTGAACACAGATATCAGTGTATTCAGACAGGTGTTTGAAACCAACGTATTTGGCGTTGTCAGCACCACACAGGTTTTTATCGACTTGCTGAAAGCATCGCCAGAGCCTAGGATTGTCAACGTTACGTCGGGTCTGGGGTCGCTCACGCTGCACAGCGACCCTAACTGGAAGTATTATCATGTAAAAGGGGCTTGTTACCCAGCTTCTAAAGCCGCCCTGAATGCCTATACCATTGTACTGGCCTATGAACTGCGCGACACACCATTTAAGGTCAATGCAGTCGATCCAGGGTATACCGCTACCGACTTCAATCACCACCGTGGGCCGGGTACTGTGGCTGATGCAGCCGCCCGATTGGTAAAAGCAGCTACGCTAGAATCAGACGCGCCAACAGGGCAGTTTTTTAGTGACGACAATGACCCTGATACAGGAATAAGTCCCTGGTAATGGCTTTGTTATGAAAGACTTATGTGCCCTGGCCAGGTTAGGAAAACATAAGGGCACCGCTTTATCGTTCTTCCTTGTATTTTTACATACCGGCGGATTAGGAATACACTATATAGTTTCGTCCGATGAAACTGGTCAATACAGGTAAGCCAGTGAAAATGTGTGCAATATGGCTGAGCATCCATTCAGAAATTTAATGCCCCTTTCCCCTAAGGAGTTGAGCCTACACCATTTTGGGGCCGAAGGGGTATTAAATCTGTCTGATTTTCAGTTGTTATTTCACATCAATCGGATTGAAGATGTAGTTGCGAAAATCAAATTTCCGCTTGCACCACATCGCAAAACGGTTTATGATTTTATCTTTCTGGCCGAAGGAACAACGGCCCGTAGCAAAGACCTATATCGATTTGAATTTGGACGTAATACCTTCTTTTTCTTGCCCGCCTTACAGATTTCAGCTCATGAGTATATGAGCGCGGATGCAAAAGGCTTTTTTTGTCACTTTGATGCCGACCTGATCAATGCCATCTTTCCGAAGGCCCCCTTCTATGATACGTTCCCGTTTTGGCAGTTTTCGGCTAATCCACTTGTTACGGTAAATGATACCCTGCGTGAGCCGATTCTGAATATTCTGAATCGGCTTCTTGATGAGTATGAATCCAACCCGTCGCCCAATATGACTATTTTGGGGGCTTATTTATTCACCCTCTTTACGGAACTAAGCACGGTAAACCCAACGCCCATCGTAGCCACACAACACTCAGCGCTGCGCTTTACGGAGAAGTATACGAATCTGCTATCCCGTTATATCTATAGCCATCATAAGGTAACGGACTATGCTTCGATGATGGCCATTACAGCGGATCACCTGAATAAATGCGTTAAATCGACATTGGGCAAAACAGCACAGGAATTACTAGCCGATATGATCATATTGGAAGCGAAAGTTTTGTTAAAGCAAACGGTTCTGTCGGTCAGTGAGATAGCTTTCAAATTTTCAGAAACAAATCCCAGTGACTTCGCCCGCTTTTTTAAAGCTAAAACGGGTTTGACGCCTAAAGAATACCGCCGTCAGGCTATTAGCTAATTGGTCGTTGGCTTTACGGTTTTAACTACTCCTACATAATCAGGATTGAGAATTGCCGGATTTTGCATGGTTTGCCTCGTATTGTGCTAATTTTTCCGGCTATCATTCTATTAGCTTTGTCCGATTTCGTCGATCTAAATCAGCGTGGTTGATAATAACTGCAGGTAGAAGCGAGCGTACTTTCTTTTGATGAATTATATAGTTTAACTGAGCACACCTAATTAGGGCTTTGGTCGGTGGCCAAAGCCCTAATTACATTCTCCATTTAGCCACTATGATCCGTTTCTCTATTCTAGCCTGTGTCTGTCTAGTTATTAACACAGTCATTGTGAGCGCCCAGCAGGTTTTCAAACTCTACGAAGGCAGGCCCAAGGGTTCCGAAAGCTGGACATGGAACGAGGGAACGAGCACGAATAAAGAGGTGGTGTACAACGTGTCGGAAGCGACCTTAACGGCTTATTTGCCGCCTAAAGAAGCCGCGAACGGTACCGCCGTCATCGTAGCACCGGGAGGAGCTTTTCATATTCTGAGCATCAACAACGAAGGTGTCGATGTTGCCAAATGGCTCAACAGCAAAGGTATAGCGGCTTTTGTACTTAAATATCGGGTTGTACATAGCTTGACCGATGATCCGGTCAAGGAATTGATGCCCAAAATGCAGGATTTCAAGAAGCTGGACGAAGAAAACGCGCCCGTTATACCACTGGCGATGGCCGATGGCCTTACAGCCGTAAATTATGTACGCGATCACGCCAAGGGCCTCAACATCGACCCGCAAAAGATTGGGTTTATGGGATTTTCGGCAGGTGGGACGTTGACCATGTCGGTTGTGTACAACGCTACTGACAAGAATCGCCCCAACTTTGTAGCGCCTATTTATGCCTACGAACCCGCTGTTATTGGCTCGACGATTCCAACAGCTAAAACGCCCATTTTTATCGTAGTAGCTGGAGACGACCAGTTGAACATGATGCCCATGAGCATCAGCATCTACAAAAAATGGTTCGATGCCGGTCAACCTGCCGAGCTACATATCTATGAAAAAGGTGGTCACGGCTTTGGCATGCGGAAGCAGAATCTCCCGGTCGATACGTGGTATGAACGTTTTGGCGATTGGCTTAGCTTTCAGGGTTTCATGAAAACTCCTGAAAGTCGGCATTAACTATACCCATTACACTGGGGAGGGGAGCCTATCTTCCTGACCTAGTGCAGAAATTGCGGGCTTTTGCACAACTATTCTTTAGATGATTGAGCGTCAACTGTCTTACAGTAAAGAACTCTAAATCCAATCCATGAACTATCTATCGCTGAGTATAATTACCGGCATTCTCTTTACGACCTGTGTGGTTGCCCAAACCCCCAAGCAGCCCATGCTGGGTAAGCGCAGTGTGGCATTACTGAATAGTAACGCGTTACAATTCAAGGATCTTAACAAAAACGGTAAGCTTGATCCGTACGAAGACTGGCGATTGCCGGTAGAGAAACGGGTCAATGACCTGGTGGCGCAGATGACGCTGGAAGAGAAGATTGGTTTCATGCTCATCAGTACTACACGTATGGCGGGCGACTATTCTTTCCAGCAAAATGCGCCGAAGGCCGAAATAAGCAGTGGGTTCAATGAGGAAGACCTGGTGCAGCCCAACAATATGTTTACCCGTAAGCCTTTGCCCGTGCCCATGCTGTCGGCGGCTGGTACTACGAAAGGGGTAACCCAATTTCACCTGCGTCATTTCATTCTGCGGGCAAATCCATCGGCACGCACCATAGCCGAGTGGTCGAACAACTTACAGGCTCTGTGCGAAACTACACGACTGGGAATTCCGGCCATTGTGGCCTCCAACCCCAGAAATCATGTGACCATCGATGCCTCAATTGGGTTGAGTGTGGGCACAACGGCTTTTTCGAAATGGCCGGGCGAGCTTGGTCTTGCCGCCATGCGTGATCTGAAACTAACCCGCGAATTTGCGCAGATTGCGGCTCAGGAATGGGCCTCTGTCGGGCTTCGGAAAGGGTATATGTACATGGCCGATCTGGCTACGGAACCCCGCTGGCAACGCATCGAAGGTACGTTTGGCGAAGACGCCGACCTGACTGCCAGTATGATCCGGGAAATCGTGCTGGGTTTTCAGGGGACTGCCCTCAATCCGTTGTCGGTTGCCATGACAACCAAACATTTTCCGGGTGGAGGACCTCAGGTAGATGGACAGGACTCGCATTTCGACTGGGGGAAGTTTGCCCATTATCCAGGCGGTATGTTCGACTATCATGTTAAGCCTTTCAAAGCGGCTATCGATGCCGGTACATCGGCCATAATGCCGTATTACTCAGCGCCCAAAGGCAACGGTTTTGAAGAGGTTGGTTTCTCCTATAATAAGGCCATCATTCAGGATTTACTGCGAAAAAAGCTGGGTTTCAAGGGAATCATCAATTCTGATACCGGCCCCATCGATATGATGCCCTGGGGGGTAGAGAACCTGACGCTACAGCAACGATACCAAAAAGCGCTGGATGCCGGTGTCGATATTTTTTCAGGAACGGCCGACCCAACGGTACTACTCGAAACGGCCAGAAAAGGGCTGGTCTCCGAAGCCCGAATTAATGAATCGGTTAGCCGCCTGTTGCGCGAAAAATTCCTGCTGGGCTTGTTTGAAAACCCTTATGTAGACGTTGACAGAGCCGTACAACTGGTTGGTAGCGAACCGTTGCAGAAAAAGGCCGACCTGGCGCATCGTAAGTCGATTGTGCTGCTACAGAATGACGCAAAACAGTTACCCATACAGGCCAAAACGAAGGTTTATTTTGAAACATACTATGATAACGGCCGGGGTGGCAATGCGGTGCATGTCCATAAGCCAGCCCAGTCGAACAGTAATCTTGAATTTGTGTCGTCGAAAGACGAAGCCGATGTGGTACTGCTTTGGTTGATTCCTACGGGTGGAAGTTTGTTTACGGCGGCCGGGAAACCCATTGAGTTGCGTTTGTCGAGACACCATGTCGATATGAACCATGTCAATGAGCTACTGAAAAGCAAACCGACTGTTCTGGCTATTAATTTTTCGAGCCCGTGGGTACTCGACGAACTGGATGTATCGGCTGCTAAAACCGTATTGGCTACCTTCGGCACTACGCCCGATGCCCTGCTGGATGTGGTTCGGGGCGTGTATAAACCAACGGGCAAATTGCCGTTTACGATTCCGGCTTCTGAAAAAGCGGTTGCCGAAAACAAGTCTGACGTTCCTGGCTTTCAGGAAGGTGGCAACTACGCCCGGTTCCGATTTGGTCATGGCTTAAGTTATTAGTTATCTTATTGAGAATGAGTAATTTGACGAAGTCGCCTTGTTCATGCTGCATGATTCTTTCTCCTTTCCTTCCTGATTTATGAAATACATACTTGCTTCATTTCTATCAATGACTGTGCTGTATAGCATGGGGCAAACTTCGCTGCAACAAGGTTTTCAGACCCCGCCCGATGCGGCTAAGCCCCGTGTCTGGTGGCACTGGATGAATGGGAACATCACCAAAGAAGGCATTACCAAAGATCTGGAATGGATGAAGCGAGTCGGTATCGGGGGCTTTCAAAACTTCGACGCCAGTTTGTTTACCCCCGTAGTAGTTCCCAAAAAACTGGTGTTTATGACACCCGAGTGGAAAGATGCATTCCGCCACACAACCGAAACGGCTAAACGGCTTCAACTCGAAATGGCCATTGCCGGTTCGCCGGGCTGGAGTGTTACGGGAGGGCCCTGGGTAGCGCCCAAAGATGGGATGAAAAAGTACGTCTGGACCGAAACGCGGCTGGAAGGTGGTAAAGCCTTTTCCGGAAAATTACCACAACCGCCAGATATAGCCGGGAAATTCCAGAATGTGCCGCTGGCTTCGTCCAGTCTGATGGGGGGAGCCCCGAAAGCGATACCCCATTATTACGCCGATGCCGCTGTTATTGCCTATCGCTTACCCGAAGCCGAGAAAACACTGGCAGCATTAAACCCCAAAATTACGTCGAGTGGTGGGACATTTACACTGGCCGACCTTACGGATGGTGATTTGGCTAAAACGACGCTGCTACCGCCAAAGGAAATTGGTGAGGATATGTGGATTCAGTTTGAATTCGATCAGCCCCAGACGTTTAAAGCGTTTACCATTGTGGGGGCACCCGCAGCCGGTGAACTGGCCGAATTCAGAGGTATGCCCGACAACCGGAGCCTGAAAGTAAGCGACGATGGGGTTAACTTCCGGGATGTGGTGATCATCCGAGGAAGCACCGTTCCGCAGAGTACGATGGGAATTTTGCCCACCACGGCTAAAGTGTTCCGGTTTACCTTTAAGACGGAGAAGCCGGAAGGTAACCCCTTTGGCGAGATGTTCGGCGGTAGTTCGCAACCAGGTAAACCCCAGGGTGTACCCGTAGCCGAACTGGTGCTGCACAATACAAATCGGGTGGATCTGTTTGAACAAAAAGCCGGGTTTGCTGCCTGGAAAGAAACTACTCATTCGCTCGTAAAAAATGATAACGATGCCATCCCAACGACGAATGTACTAGACATTTCTTCGAAAATGGCAGCCGATGGAACCCTGAACTGGACGCCACCGGTTGGCAACTGGATCGTTGTGCGATTGGGTTATTCCATCACAGGTCGGGAAAATCATCCGGCCTCTCCCGAAGCTACCGGCCTTGAAGTCGACAAGCTGGATAAAGAAGCCGTCAGGAAGTACATCAATACGTACCTGGATATGTATAAGGAGGCTACGGGTGGGCAAATGGGCAATCAGGGCTTGCAGTATATGGTGCTGGATAGCTACGAAGCTGGTCATATGACCTGGACACAGGATATGCCCGCTGAGTTTCAGAAACGGCGGGGGTATAGCCTTACGCCCTGGTTGCCGGTATTGACGGGAAGGGTGATTGAGAGTGCTGAAGCCAGTGAGAAATTTTTGTGGGATTTCCGCAAAACGATCGGTGAACTCATTGTCGAAAGCCATTACGAGGTGATCGGGGAAGAACTGAACAAACGGGGCATGAAACGGTACACCGAGTCGCACGAAAACGGCCGGATTTACCTGGCAGATGGCATGGATGTGAAGCGAAAGGCGGAGATTCCCATGTCGGCTATGTGGACGCCCGGAAGTCTGGCGGGTGGAAACGACGAGGAAGTGCGTAGCGAAGCCGACATTCGTGAAGCTGCTTCGGTAGCCCATATTTATGGTAAACCGTTTGTGGCAGCCGAGTCGATGACATCGGTCCGGGATGCCTTTAGCTGGCACCCCGAAAAACTAAAGCGAACAGCTGATCTTGAGATGGCTTCGGGGCTGAATCGGTTTGTAATTCATACGTCTGTACACCAGCCGCTGGACGATAAAAAGCCCGGTTTTTCACTCGGCCCTTTTGGGCAGTACTTTACCCGTCAGGAAACCTGGGCCGAGCAGGCGAAAGCCTGGACCGATTATCTGAGCCGTAGCTGTTATATGCTGCAACAAGGAAAGCCCGTTGTCGATGTGTTGTATTATTATGGCGAAAACTACAATGTCACCCAGGCATTTGCCGATAAATTACCGGCTGTCCCATCTGGCTATGAATTTGATTTTGCCAATTCGACCGTTGTCAAAGAAGCCTTACAGGTCAAGGGCGGCAATATTATTACAACGGGTGGCCAGCAGTACCGTGTTCTGGCTCTTGATGCATCGGCTAAAACCATGACCTTGCCCGTATTGAAAAAGTTGGGCGAACTGGTTAAAGCCGGTATGAAGGTGGTGGGAGCAAAACCGGAGCGTTCACCCAGTTTTAGCGATAATCCTGCTGAATTTAATGCATTGGCTAGCCAAATCTGGCGCTATCCAACCGTATCGACTAAGCCATTGAACGATGCGCTGGCTGGATTGGGTATACAAAAGGACGTAGACGTTGTCGGGGCAAACGCAAAGATTCTGTACGTACATCGCCAATTGGGAAATGCAGATATATACTGGCTCGACAACCGCAGCGATGCTTCCAATGAGGCTACAATCAGTTTCCATGTTGTGGGTAAAGTGCCCGAGCTATGGTATCCACAAACGGGAAAAACCGAGAAAGTTTCGTACCAGATCAAAGACGGCCGGACTACCGTTCCGCTTAAGTTTGAGTCCTGGGAAGCTTACTTCATCGTATTCCGGGATAAAGCCACGGCAACGACCTATACCAAACCTGCCGCTACAACCACTGAAGTGGCGCAGATCAACAGCCCATGGACCGTACGTTTCCAGGCGGGTAGGGGCGCACCTGAACAGGCAACATTCGCTAAGCTGACTTCGTGGACCGAGCAGGCCGATGCCGGAATCAAGTATTTTTCGGGTACCGCCGAGTACGAAAATACCGTTGAGTTACCCGCTTTATCGAAGAACGAACACTATATGATCGACCTAGGTGATGTGAAGAACATAGCTGAATTGGTCGTCAACGGAAAAAATATGGGTATCCTCTGGAAAAAACCATTTCGGATGGACATCACTGAAGCTGTAAAACCGGGAAACAATACGATTCAGGTGAAGGTGACCAATCTGTGGGTAAACCGATTGATTGGCGATGCGCAGCCTGGCGTAACTAGCAAAATTACGTTTACTACGATGCCGTTCTACCGGGCCAACTCCCCTTTACTGCCATCGGGCCTGCTGGGTAGTGTGAGGATATTATCGATTAAATAAGCCAATGAGCCGAATCCGATTCGGCTCATTGGCTATAAGCTCATAGCCAACGCTGGCTTACTAATCAGCCCAATCCATTTCACCGACAACCTGTTGGTATCTCTTATATATTGTTCTTCGATTTCGTAATAGCCGCATTTTCACTGCGCTCAACTTCAGGTTCATCTGACGGGCAATTGCTTCAAGCTTAACACCCTGTTGATAATGTAACCGCAACATCTGCTGGTCAATTTCCGACAGGTTGCCAATCAGTTGATCTAAAATCGTTAGTTTATCATCTAATGTACTGCTTTCTCCTTCACTATAGTCCATCCCCAAGTCGAGCGAAAAGAGTTGGTGTCTTTTTCGTTTCTCCACACGCAGTTGATCCACACAATAATTATGCGCAATGGAATAAAGCCAGGTATATATATCGGAACGTTGCTTAAAACTATCCAATTTTAAAAATACCTTGATAAAAATGTCCTGCGTATAATCCTGCGCGATTATTGGATTGTTGGTCATCGTCAGGCATTTCTGGTATACCTTTTCTATGTATTGCTGGTAAATGTCATCAAACGAACTTGACGTTGGTGTGTTAGCGCCTTGCGACCTTACAAGAAGGGAAGAGAATTGATTGGATTTCATCATTTTGTTACGGAACTAGTGTATCAACTAATCGATCAGGGTTAAAAGGGACGGGTCATATTAGTCGGACCAACGAGGCTGTTTACTCTGCATTAATAGGTTGGATGGCCAGTGTCTTTACATTCATCATATGATCTGCTTCAGAGATTAGATGTTGACCAGCAGAATTATACTGGCAAAAAAGAGTTCATCAAGTTATCGGCTTTGCCCAAGTGCCATCGGTTAGTAAGCGATAAAGCACTAAAGGTTAATATGTTTAATCCAAAATTAGGCCACAAGGATACATATCTGCTTTTAGCGGCTTTTTTGGTACACGAATGACTTTTTTTGTACATGAACGGACTTTTTTGTGTTTTTTAGCACCGATGCGATGACGTTCTATCAGAATGCGAGTCTTATAGTAATTGCGGTAAGCCATGTAATGGCAAAAAAATTGACGAGGGTTTTCGCGCTTCCTAATGAATCGGGCAAGTAAATCCTGGTCTCGGTAAGTCTTTATCAATCAGCTTGTTTCTTTTATGAATCTTGCCGTCCCTTTCCTCTTTAAAACCATCGGAATCGCTTTTTGCCTGTGCTGGGTATTCCTGGCGGGTAGCACGTATGCTCAGGGGTTACGTTTTGCCGATACATATCCTGTCAATAATTCGGATAGTGTGGAACGATGGGTAGCTCAGCATCAAGAACTTTCTCAGGATCGTTTGAAGAACCTAATCAGGCTGGAACGTACCTATTCCTGGAATTTTCTGAATAAACTTGGCAGCCATTTGCCTGAAATTAAGCGCTATGCCGATTCCCAGAAGAGTGGAATAGCCAGAGCTGCTTATGATTATATACTTGCCTGGAAGTATCTTAACGAAGATCGACGTAATCAAACAGCGTTGTATGCCAATCGAGCTCTCAACGAATTTGTTCGTTTGAGTGACGAATCAGGTCAGTTACATGCGTATAGCTTACTTGTAATGGTCAATTCAACACCACTTGGTTTTAAAGTGGCCTCTAGTAACAAACGGAGTCTGGCCTATTTGGGTAATATGGAGAACATCCTGGCCAGAACCAACGATGGGCATGATTTTCTAACATTACAGTTGACGTATACTCGCTACCAGTATGGACAAGGGCAAATTGGCAGTAAAGGCGATACACTGCTGAAAATAGTCGAGAGAGCAATTGGACGTATCAACCAAAATCAGGTCTATTCGTATGCTGCCTACCGATTCAGGCGGCAAAAAGCGATCAGTTATTATTTGCTTGGCGAGCCAATGAGGTCTTATGAACTAAACAGGCAGATTCTAACCCACTTACAACCAGATCAAGTCATAGAAAAAGCGTATACACAATATAATCTAGTTCTGGATTGCTACCTACTTAAGCGAACGGAAGAAGGAATTGCGCTTTGCCAGCAAGCCCTGGCTTTATTCTCTAAATACCAGCCTTCGAATTATAGCCAGTTGGCTGCTACTTATACAAAATACCGCGCCTTACTTCAGCAGAAAGGTGATTATGCCGGGGCCGACCTACTGTCAGATAGTATCCGGGTGATCAGTAACCTGATCACGACGGCTCAGAATGATAAAAAAATGCTTGAGCTGGAAGCCCGATACGAGACGGAGCGGAAACAACAACAGATTCACTATTTAGAAACAATGCAACAGCAGACCCGGCAGTGGTTGATCATCGCTATTGTGGGGTTACTCATTGTTGGGGCTCTTTCTTACAAGCTCTTTCGGGCAAATCGGCAGCTTACAAAGCTTACAGAGGCCAGAGAGCACTTCTTTGGTATCATAGCCCATGACTTGCGTCGACCCTTATTTGCGTTTCAGGGCATGAACGAGCTAGTGAGTTATAATCTGCAAAAGCAAAATTATGGCGCTATTGAGCAATTATCGAAAGCAATCGACGAAGCTGGTTTTAGTATCCAGTCCATGCTTGATAATTTGCTGAAGTGGGCACTTAGTCAGCGGGAGGCTTTGCCGTATAATCCTCAGAAGCTCTATGTGCATCCTAAATTAGAAGAAGTTGCACGAGTCTTTAGAGGGCTACCCAGCAAGCATCCGTTACATTTTTCAATTAGCTGCCCTGATTCACTACAGGTCTATGTCGACCCGAACGGACTTGAACTTATTTTACGGAATTTATTGGCAAATGCGTATAAAGCGATGGATACCCTGACGGGATATATTCGTTTGGAAGCTGAGGCTTACGACGATGCTCAGGTTAGTATTCGAATCAGCGATTCAGGAATTGGCATGAGTTCAGAAACATTACTGGCCGTGCAAAAAGCCTTGCGTTACCCTTTTGACGTGCATGGTGATGAAGCCCGTTTGGGCTTAGGGCTGGTACTGGTTAGTCAGTTTACAGCCAAAAATATGGGACGTATAACCGTTGAAAGCTCGTTGGGAGCTGGTACTTCATTCACATTAGTGTTTCCTGTTGATAAACCTGCTACAAAAAGTAAAGTGCCGTTGCTAATGCTTGGGCATTTAACGGACAAAAGAGTTGCTCACCAGTTTTGAATTATACTTGCTTCTGGTAAGATATGCCTTGACAGATAATCCTATTAGTGAAGTTAAACGAATTGCCTGGTGGTTTGCAATGCATGGGGTTGTCTTCCCATAATCTTTTGCGTACCTCCCGTTTCCCTCCCTAACTTGTCTACATGCATGAAATGGATTGCTTTCCTTCCTCTTTTTCTTGTGTATCAGACTGGGCTTGGTGCTCAGGGTCCTTCGTTTAGCCAGATTCCTGTTACGGCTAATATTGATAGTTTACAAAATATCTTACCCAGCCAACTTGCTCACGTTCGCTTTTCAACACTACTAAGCCTGGAGAAAAGTCTTCTTTTATGGGAAATGCGAATAGATTCTACGTACCTGGATGAGATAAAGAAAGACTTGCCGAACTATCCAGAGGCCAAGGGGCATTACTGGTATTTTAATTCATGGCAACAAAGGATTAAAACTCATTCAGATAAAGCATTTTCCGCTGCTAAGGCTGCCTATGCGTATTATAAACAGCAGAACGATTCAACCGGAATGGTATCGGCCTTATCGAATATGGGAATTATTATACTGGAACGTGATGAACAAAGTTCCTCCGATAAACCTCACTTTGGCCATCAGTACCTGGAAGATGCAATAGCCCTAAGTCGTCATTCCTCTAACCCAGAACTACAGATACTTTATACCTATGCCTTGGGGCGTATGCCTGGGTTGAAATTGTTGGGTAAGGCTGGAAATCAAATCTTGCCCCAAGTGCAGAAAGGACTCGCTTTAATCGATAAGCATCCTCAATATATCTCTTACAAACCTCAGCTATTGAACATATTAACTTTGCTATACTGGAGTAAAGGACAGTTGAAGGAAGCACAGGAATACACACTTCAAATTATTAATCTCATCAAACAACACAAGCGGAGCGTACCCATTGCCCACCTGTATAACCTTGGGTTTTATTACGAAATGCTGCAAAACTATGATAAAGCTTTACAGACCTATCAGGTAACCTGGGAAAAAGCCCACCAGTCGAATGAACCGTCGGTACGGTATCTTTGGCAAACCAGTGCTGGAATCCATGCCGCGCTGGTAGGCTTGAAACGATATAAGGAAGCTGCTACATGGGCAGATAGTATCTATACATATGGAGAAGAGTTTGATGCCGAAAATGTTAAAACGAAGCTACAGGAAACCGTAGTGACCTATGAGGTCGAAAAAAAAGATGCCCGAAATAAACTATTAGAGCAGGAAAAAAAACTGGCGCAGGCACAGAGTCAGCTCTATTTTGGGATTGGGATTTGTGCCACGCTTGGGCTTTTTATTACCGGATTTTTCATCTATCGCGAGCGCTTGACAAACAAAAAACTGAAAAACGCTTTAACTGAAATCGTTCAAATCAATCAAGCCAGAGATTATTTTTTTGGGGTAATTGCTCATGATCTACGACGCCCTTTTACAAGCTTTAAGGATTTGGCAGCCTTGGTCAAATACTATCTGACTGCACAGCGTTATGCTGAGTTGGAAAAGATTTCTCAAGCGATTGATGAAATGGGAAGGCATACATTACTCTTATTGGATAACTTATTGGGTTGGGCTTTAACACAGCGGGATGAAGTGCCCTACAATCCAGAAAATGTAAGCCTGAATGAGAAAATCCGTAACGTTGTCCAACTCTATCAATCAGTTGCCCAGCACCTACAGGTACATATACTAACCGAATGTCCAGAAAACCTGAGCGTTTACATGGATGCAAATGCCTGTGATTTGATTCTACGAAATCTGGTCGACAATGCCTTGAAAAATATCCAGCCAGGAGGTAAAATCACGCTTAAGGCAGTTGTAGAAAAAGAAACCAATCGAGCCCGATTAATTATCAAAGATACTGGCCGAGGAATGAGCCTTGAAAAAATAGCTTCCATTAAGAATATTCTGGCAGGATTGGCGCCTTCAAATTTATCCCGTGGCCTTGGGATGGTTATGATAGGACGTTTTATAAAAAGCAATCATATCACTATTGATCTAAGGAGTAACCTGGGCGAAGGAACAACGTTTGAACTAGATTTCCCTAGTGCTAAGTTGGAGGGCCGATCTTAAACCGTTGGAGCTCTGTAACCCTCTATTGTTATTATTTTGATTCTGATCGAGAGGAACTTATAAATCAACTCAGTAAACTTGCTTAACTTTCACACCAATGATGCGGCACCACGAAGCAGTCAAAAAGACCCTTTACACGTCATCAATAATACTTGGTTTTAAAAACCAAATTCGCCGATTTTGACCCATTACCAGCGCGAATTAAACAGCAACGTTTTACGCTATTCTGGTAGTTGTTTTTTTGTTATGCAGTCTACTTGTGATTTATTTAGAAGCTTATAATAACAGGGGTTTTATACCTATTAAAAGGCATGTATATATTTTAGTGTATTTATAAATTACTTTTCAGATAATTTCCGTCCCAACCCTAAGAGAGCTACCCGTAATTGTATGAATAGTTTAAAAATTCTGGTCATCGAAGATGATTTGATCTGGCAACTTAAGCTCCAGATGATGTTGGAACAACTCAATATTGGGACAATCATGCTGGCCAGTTCGCTGGCTGAAGCCCAAAATTTGTTGAGCACTCAGTTACCTGATCTGGTGATTGCGGATATTGTGATGCCCGATGGGATTGTACTCTCACTACTTACTAAAAATTATAAACAGCTACCTGTTATCTACCAAACAGGGTACTCGCAGGAGGGCTTCCTGAAAAAAGCCCTGTCGATGCCTAATATCGGCTTTTTAATGAAACCGTTTGAGCGGTTTGCTTTACAGGCAACCATTGAAGTACTACTTTCTAAAGTTCGCGTAAATACATCCCTGCCATCCAGCAGTATCAGTGTTATTGGAAAGCACAAGCACCGAATCGATCTATCTTTAGAAGGAATTTATTGGGTGAAGGCAGAGGGTAATTATTCGATAATCAATACAGTTGACCAAAAATATGTTCTAAAACGATCGTTACGGAAAGTGTGTGATGAGCTGACTGTTTCTTTTGTTCAGATTCATAAAAGCTACATCGTAAATGTTAATTATGTAGAGCGCATTGGGGAAGCCGAAGTCTATATAAATCGTCAGTCTATCCCTATCGGACGTAAATATCGAAAAGTATTGTTTGAAGCTATTCGGGATAAATACTGACAAGTTGCCTTACTTTTCACGGCTATGAATCATTTTTACAATGCATCGCTTCTTGGGTTTAAACTATTGATTTACAGGGTTTTATATTGAAATATGGTATTGTAGGGATTGCTCGGTTACCAATTTTGATTCAAGGTCGTATGCTGCCTGCTTCTATCAGGCGACATACGACTTTTTGCTTATATAAGATGGTTACGACTGGACAAGCGTAGAGGTTCTGGGCTTCTATTTCCTTTGCCAGTTTAACTTTTGATAAAGCTAATCTTACGGGCTTACCGGAAGCGTTGCTTTGTAGGAAGTGTAATTTTTATGAAAAAAGAGTGATAAATGCATTTCGTGTACAAAAAAAGCTGATCATCACCTCTAGTTAAATTTTGGTCAACTAAGGCATTATTGTTGTCTCCTCTTCATCCGTAAGACGGTAAAGTTTGGCCAGCTTTTACCCGTTTACCTGTAACGTCATCGCATTCAAGAGGCAAATTCTCAGTGGGTACGTTTAAGCATATCAATTGAGCGTAATGCTGCCTTTCCTACTCGTTCAGTTAGTGGGCGCAGGGCTATCGTGAAAAAAGCACCATAGTAGCGTGCAGATTGAAGTTCATGCCTTTTAAGCAAGTTATAAAAGACAGGGCTTTTGTCTACTGTACTTCTCGTTGAGCTTACGGCTCATGGAATGGTATTGTCGATTGGTTTATATCCGGTTGTCCTATAGACTCTATTCTAATACTAAAAGAGTGAGATACCGATGACGGCGAACAGGTTAGGATTCATTTGCTCATTTTAACGTTTTACTTCGTGAGACAAATCTATACACTGATAGTCAGGTTAGTTTGCCCCGGGTTGATAGTTATTCTTTTGGTATTGTGCCGGGTGGATGCTGTCAACGGACAAGTGAAAGGGATCGTTTTTCGGGACTTTGATTCCAATGGAATTCGGTCGGATACCTTGCCAGTTGAGGTAGGAGTGGAAGGAATACGGGTATTGGCTTTTGTCGAGCAAAGTACCCTGCCTATCTCTACGACCACCCTTGCCGACGGTACCTTTGCGTTTAACGAAGCCAGCATACCAGCCGGAAAACGAATTCGGCTTGAATTCACTAATTTCCTGCCCGGCGATTATAATGGCCCCTATGGCGTTGCCAGTCGAACCAGTGTACAGTTTATTACAGCGCCCACCGATCAGGCTAATTTAGGTATAGACTATCCAGCCGATTATTGTCAGCGTACCGACCTTCAACTGGTTACACCCTGCTATGTCAATGGTAATGTGCAATCGACAACCGATAGCGATGGAAACCCAGTACCCGCCGATAAACAGGCGGCTCAATCACCTGCTCTGGTCAAGTTCCCTTATGAAGCAGCTGGCGTTGCCAGTGCAACAAATTTTCCACCTGCCGATTTGGCGCATGCGGGCGAAGTCGGTGCCATTTGGGCGTTGTCTTACCAGCGCCGTACAAAAAAGATTTTTAGTGCAGCCGTTGTAAAACGACATACGAGTTTTGGGCCTGCCGGACCCGGCGGTATCTATATCACCGACATTGCTTCAGGCAAAACAACCCCGTTTATGTCTGTCAGTTCAATAGGCATCGATGTTGGTGATGACCCCCACACTGACC
Source organism: Spirosoma aerolatum (assembly GCF_002056795.1). Taxonomy (NCBI): domain Bacteria; kingdom Pseudomonadati; phylum Bacteroidota; class Cytophagia; order Cytophagales; family Cytophagaceae; genus Spirosoma; species Spirosoma aerolatum. The sequence continues at coordinate 1,756,594 of NZ_CP020104.1, forward strand.
CCCTGGCCAATCTGTTTGGCGATATGACTCAGGCCAGCACCGACCCGGCTGCCATGACAGCGGTAGGACGTATGAGCTTCGGCGGTATGGATATATCGGAAGATGATAAAACGCTCTATTTTATCAATTTGAAAGACCGAAAGTTGTATAGTTTAGGAATCGGCTCTCCGGCAGTTGCGCCCACGTCTCCTACTGCCTTACGCTCCTGGAATATCCCTAACCCCGGCTGTTCATTTGGTGATTTTCGGCCGTGGGCGCTTAAGATGTATCACGGCAAGCTGTATGTGGGTGTCGTTTGTTCGGCCGAAACATCGCAGGAGACGAAGGATCTAAAAGCCACGATTTATCAGATCGATCCGACCTCCGAAAATGCAGTGTTCACAGAAGTGCTAGCATTTCCGCTCGATTTCCACCGGGGAGCGACCGATCTGACCGGCACCTGTATTCAGTATGATCACTGGTTACCCTGGAGCGATGCCTGGCCAACGCCCTGCGGTGTCGGGAATCAGCCTTATTTTGTTATGTATCCGCAGCCAATACTGACCGACCTGGAATTTGATGATGACGGCAGTATGCTGATTGGTTTTACAGATCGTTTTGGGCAATTATCGGGCATGGCCAATCATGATCCGGCGGGTAACGGACAGTATAATGGATTTACAGGAGGTGATTTGTTGAGGGCCAGTAGTCATAACGGCCAGTTTGAATTAGAGCAGAACGGTCGATCTGGCTCACTTACCGGAACAGGAGTTGGAAATCAGGAAGGGCCAGGTGGTGGTGAGTTTTTTGGCAAAGACGACTGGTTTTTTATTAACAACATTGCCCATTCAGAAGTGACCAACGGAGCCCTGTCGCTCGTTCCTGGCCGACGGGAAATCATTACATCCGCCTACGATCCCATAGCCAATGTTTATTTGTCGGGCGGGTTGAAAGTGTTTAATACAAGAACAGGTGCTTCCAATCGGGATTATGTATTGTATACGCAGAGCCCTGGTTCATTTGGGAAAGCGTCGGGGCTGGGCGATAACAAAGTCCTTTGCGATCCTGCTCCCTTATCAATCGGGAATCGCTTCTGGTTCGATGATAACCGGAATGGCATTCAGGACCCCTATGAGCCCGGTATCGATGGTATTGTGCTAACGTTACATGATATGGAAAATGGTGGGGAACAGGTAGCTTCTCAAACCACGCATGATGCAGGGCAATTTTACTTTACCAATGAGACCGTTTCAGGGGGTGTTTTGTATAACCATTCTTACGAAATTCGAATGGATATGAACCAGCTATCATCCTGGGATATTTCGCTGGATGGGAGTCGACTAATACCATCGGCAGGTGGGCGAGTTGCTGCCCGGGGGGCTCGTCAGGCTACGAGCCGACTCCCGCGCCAGTATTTCCTTTCACCAAAGGACCAGTCCAACTATGCCAATTCGGATACTCGCGACTCGGATGCCATACTGAATGGAACCACGGCTACCATTGCGTTGACCACCCTCGACGCTGGCCAAAATGACTTCACTTATGATTTTTCGATTCACACCTGTCCTGAATTAGCCAACGAAAAAGATAGTATTGCTCTTTGTTCAGGGGTTGTTATTGATTCCATCATGACCACTGGTTCGTATCTGAGTCAGGTTGATTCCGTACGATTTATTCTGTTTAGCAGCCCGCAGTCTGGCACGGCTATGTATGCCAATGCAGGAATCGACCTGGGCACGATTAAACCTGAGCCATCGACTGGACGGGCCGTCGTTGTTAATCCGGGGATTCCTACCATCAACGCAACCTCGGATGTTTCACGACTCTATGTATATGCCCTTGTTTACCCAATTCCGGCTAATCCTGCCTGCCGTCAATCCAGTGTAACCGTTATTTCAATAGCTCCGTCGATATCGGTTTCAGCTACGGCTGCCCAACTGACCTGTACCGAAAAGAGTGTACAATTAAAGGGGGAGGCATTCTACGGAGACGGTGTTTCGGCGCAACATGTTGGATTTAACTGGAGCGGTCCTAATGGATTTACCAGCATTGTTCAGAACCCTACGGTATCAGTTGCCGGGACATATACCCTGACGGGCAGTGATACGAAGTGTGCCCGTGACTACGTGACGGCAACTGTTACGGTCATGGCCGATACGATTCCGCCTTCATTAACAGCACTGGGGGCAATGCAATCCTGCGTGAACTGCCAGGGCAGGCTTTTAGCTGAAGTTGGAGAAGCTACCCTGCAATGGACTGGCCCTAATGGATTTACCAGTACAGAGGCCAATCCCATCGTTACAATCCCCGGCAGTTACATGGTTACTGCAACGGGGAAGAATGGGTGCCAACGTTCCCGGTCCGTCGAATTTGTAGCCCTGAACATGCAGCCTTGCCAGGAGGTGCGATGTTTGCCGATAAAATTTAAGAGGGTCAGATGACGCCCGTACACATTCTCATTCGGAAGTAAATCGTTTACTGGTTAAATGATCTGGTTGTGCAATTAGGTAAAAGTAACTAGAAATAGTACTTATATATCGTTAGATATAATGATGATAATATCAGTGCTGAATGTGTACTTAGTATGCAGTTCGTCACCTTTTAGTGTCGTGTTAACTAAGGAAGTCAGTTATTTGGCATACTATTTTTAGTAAGCTGCTTATCAACGATTATTTGCCGGTTCGAGTACGTTAATCATCGCTTGTTCTAATCAATTCCCATTGCCATAAACACGAATAAGGCTTATGTATTAACAGCACTATTCGTAATTAACCAAGCTTCTCATTCACAAAAATTTCCGTAACATGAAAGCAAGAAAGTACATTATCATTGATGTCGTAGAGACTGACATTGCTGACCTAAAAGACAAATTGCTAAAGTTCCCACTGCTGGAATGCGCGAAAGTCTGTTCCACACTTGAAGAGGCTGTTGATGTGTTAGCCAAGGAAAATATTGATCTGATATTTCTGGACACAGACCTGGGAAACGACAATGGACTAACACTCCTTAAATGTGGGATAAACTTGCCGTCGGTAATTGTGACCAGTAAGCGGCCTGAGGAAGCCTTAGAATGTTACAACATTGGAACCCCCGCCGATTTTCTGTTGAAGCCATTTAGCTTTGAACGGCTGTTAAGAGCAATGAGCCGGACTTTCAGGCAGCAATTCGCGTCGAATAGCTTTGCCAATTTAGACTCTATTTTCCTGAAAACGGGCCGTAAAATTCAGCGGTTTAATTACCAGGCGATTGATTACATCGAATCCTATGGAATTTATTCAAAAGTCCATATGTCCGATGGCTATCAAATTGTAAATGAGCGTGTGGCATCCTTGTCGAAATTACTGCCCGCCCATTTTTTTATGCGTGTACATAAGTCTTTTATCTTGAATATTAGCAAGATAACTAGTTTTGACCGCTCTGCGTTGTCCATTGGTACAACGAAAATTCCTATTGGTGTCTCCTATCGGTCGAAGCTGGAAGGCTTATTAAACCTCCTGGAGGTTACCGATAGTAAATATGTAGATGAATAAGCTACAGTAGCTACACATAATTCATTCTTCTTCATGATTTTGCCTATACTGCTATAGGCAAAATCTGCTATTGCCCCATCCTGCTATGGAGGGACGGTCGTCTGTTGCCGTGGAATATACTAAACGCTGATGAAAAACGCCTATTGAATCCACAGTAATCGGGTGGGTTAATAGCGCCGTGCAGGAAAGTTTAGTAAAACAGTGTAAATGCCTTGAAAGCCAAGAGAAGAGAGTATGTTTCCGCTCAATGAGCGGAAATAATCCGGGCTATTTTTTATCCGAAAAAAATGACAAATCTAGTAAGCATATCCTCCCGGATGAATCGGGGAGACGCTATGTACATGTCCTTACGGAGCATGATTATTCGTACAACCGGACTCAATCCCAAAGAGACCGATCATATGCGCGTGTTTTTTCGGCAGAATCTCTCGGGGATGAACTACAAAGAAATTTACGACGAATTGTGCACATTCGGGAATGACCGGGATAGTATGATGGAGCACTTCGATATACTGGTTTCGCCAACGCTTGGCATCAAAGAAACCCAGTGGTATTCCATTATTCGATACTGCTTGTTTTGCTGGAAGGAGACGGCTATAGCGAGTGTGGTTTTTGCTCCCCCTACATCCTCTGGCATGAATGTACATATATTGCACGATGTGCCATTTTTGCTCAAACGATTTGATAATGAAATGAAATGGGGAATCAACCAGATGATGGCGCTCAGAATTGCGATTTGGTTAACGAAACCTCCCTACCTTACACGACAGACAGACGATCAACCCTTAGAGACATTTACGCATTATTTGAATTTTGCCCGAAGGGCCCTGTTCGACGCATTGGATGTTCACCTGGCCAGCTCTGAAAACCATCTGAAAGAGATTCTTTACGGACAGTATAAGCTGGAATTACAGATTACAAAAGGCCGAAGCAGGAAAATACTCCTTCGCCTTGAAAATAACCTGTTTACGTGGACAGACATAAGCGATCCAGTTCTAAATCAGGCTACTATAGCTATGTGGTTGAAATTCAATTTGATACTTAAAAAAGATCCTATTGTTGACCGTATTCGACGGGGTGTTGTCAGCAATGCAATCAGTACGGTTTCAATTCAATAGAACGGGCCTATGGTCGCTTAACGCGTGCTAAAAAATGAGATTAGTCTCAGGTAGAGATGGGTAAACAGTGAGCAAAATGTTTGCCAACGAGCAGTTTTTATCCCACGGCTTTTGTGAGCTAAACAGGGTGGAAATTACAATTAATAGGGTCTCAATAGCTAGTTAATAGTACTAAATTGGCTTTAATGTGTAATCTGCCCTGATACTTGCCCGAATAAAAAATGGAGTGAATTTCTGCCTATGCTTATTAACGCTTAGTTGGCAGTTAACCCTAGTTCAATCATCAGTAACCAGCATGAAACTGGCAATAACCAGCAAGGGGCCAGATTGAACTGAGCGAATAGCCTAATATGCCTCAGTTTTTGCTATTCAGAGTATATGATCAGTCTATTGGCTGCAATGGTCTGAATGAATTAGCAAAACATCCTTGTTAACTATGTCAAAAGAACTCTACTTACTACTGATTCAAGGATTGCCTGGGTTATTGATAACGAGTAAGTATGCATTATCAAAAGTGCCTGCTACTCGATTTTATTCCATTTCCCAGGCTGGGTGGACAATAACGTTTAGTAAAGAAAGGCTGACATCTTCCAGACAAATGGCCAACAACGTGAATCTGGACCCTGTAGCGAAAGGCTCCGTTTCCTACACCCAACAACTGGCAAAAGCCAGGCCAGGATGTTCGCCCGGCTATATGTATCTGTCGGCAACAGCTAAACCGGTAATTGCGTTCTACCCGTTTTCGACTATTTCGTTTAACGAGCTAGTTCAAACGTGACGTATATGGTGCTCCGTTAGAGCTTTTGCGCTTTATCCAACTTTACTTTAACATCAATAAACCTCTGCTGATTAGCTCTCTTCAGTGTAGAGGGAAGAAAGGGTTTGTGAAACAAATTCAATAAGCCTATAAACAGTTGTTATGAGAATTCCTCTTTCTACATGGCTGCTCACGATGATGATCGCTACGTCTGCTCAAAGCATAGTCTATGGGCAAATTAGTTTCATCAATGCCACCGATAAGCTACCCGATCGTCCCTTCGTCGGGTTTTTATCGAAGGCGGTGGTTGATGTGGATGGCGATGGATTCGATGATATTGTTCGCACCCATTCCCGTACAAAGCAACTGTCAGTACTTACCCAGTCATCGGCTCATGCCTTCAGTAGCACGTTGTTGAGTACACTAGGCAAAGAACCCATTGCCACCCTGGTTGGGGATGTGGATAAGGATCATCACAACGACCTGATTACGGCTGGCTTCTACGATGGCGTAACGGTGCGCCGTAACCAAAGCAGTGGCTGGCTGGCCGATACGATCAATAGCCCTAAAATCTGGATGCAGGGGGCTAACCTGGTCGATATCGACAACGATGGCTGGCTGGATCTCTTTGGCTGCAACGATGCAGGGCTTAATCAAATATGGAAGAATAACGGACAGGGTGCCTTTGCACCTGTTACCAACTGGATCGATATGCGTACCGTACCAACCTCCGACAACTCGGGCAACTATGGCTCGGTCTGGTCCGATATCGATAACGATGGTGATCTGGACCTCTACCTGGCCAAGTGCTCGAAATATGCCGTAGGGCCCCAAAATGCTAGTGATCCCCGGCGCATCAACCAGTTGTTTATCAACCATACCTACGACCGTATCAATGGGCAGTTGGTGAAGAACACAACCAATTTTTCGGCTGATCCAACCAACTGGTTCAGTGAAGCGGCCGCCGGAACGAATGCGAAAATCAGTGGTCAGTCGTGGACGGCCGACTTTGCCGACATCGACAACGATGGTGATCAGGACTTGCTGGTAACCAACCACGAAAGCCCAACCATGCTACTGGAGAATGATGGAAAGGGCCATTTCACCGACATCACCACCCAGAGCGGCCTTGCGAATGTGCTGGAGCCACTACAGGGGCTGATGCGGGATTTTGACAACGATGGTTATGTGGATGTATTGATCACAGGCGATATGGCTGCTCAGTTATGGCGCAACAATGGCAACAAGACCTTTACACTCCAGACCGGTGCCCTGGGAACCATCAAGACGACCTCCTTTGCCTTGGGTGACCTGAACCACGATGGCTTTCTGGATGTGTATACGAGTCATTACCCAAGAGCCGATGCTGAGGATGAGCTTTGGCTGGGGACTCCGAATGGGAACCATTTTCTGGGCGTGACCTTGCAGGGTATGCAATCGAACAGCAATGGGGTAGGGGCAAAGCTTATCGTCTATCGGTCAGATGGCGTTCAACTGCTGCGTGAAGTGCGTAGTGGCGAGAGTTATGGCATCACCAACAGCTATACCCAGTTGATCGGTTTAGGCCCTACGGCCAGTATCAGTCGGATCGAGGTTCAATGGCCATCAGGGCAGCGGAGCCGAATCGATACCCCTGCTTCAGATCAATTTCTGATGATTACCGAGCCGATCTGTACGAATCGCTGTGTATCGTTACAGGTATCAACCCTACGATGAGGATTCTATATAACAATAGCTTGGTCTTAGGGATTGCCCCCATGTTGGTCTGTTACTGGTGCTTTTGTCCTGCTGACGAAGGAAATATCTGATGGACAGCCTGTTCGAGGGGCACCCTGAGATCCTTCGTTCGTCAGGATGACAAAAGAGGAGGGTGATGCCAAAAGAGGAAGGGTGACAGACGAGCGACGGGATCGCCCTGCCTTTGTCATGCTGTGGAACGAATCGGACCGCTCGGGCGCCCCCGCGCCGAAGCGGCATCTGAGAGTCAGTCTGTTTGAGGGGATCCAGAAGATCCTTCCTTCCTCAGGATGACAAGAGGATAATAAAAAGAGAGAATGGTAAAGGAGAATAAGTTTTCAATGAATAAACGATGAAACAAACCATTAGTATACCCGTTGATCGCCAGCGAAGCTGGGCCTGTTTACTGACGGGCCTGTTACTTTGTCTGTATTCAGTTAGTGGCTGTTTACAGTCACCTCAGTTGGCTTGTGCCCGGCCTGACTTGACTGGCACTGAAAACCAGGTGAGTCCTGCTCTGGCGCAGGTGGTTTCAGCCGAAAACAAGCTTCTGTTTACTTGGGCTCGTGACCGTTATCGTCGCACTACCAACTGGCACCAACCCGATACTGACCGGGCGCTGGCTAGCTATACAGGTTGGGGTAACACCGCTCTAGGGTATCGCCACATTTGCGAATCACATTGTAATCAGCGTCTTACAGCCGAAGTCGACCTGATCGCCATGTCGATTGGCGCGACACATCCTGACCAACTAATGACCTGCCAGCCCTTACTGGCAGGTAGTCGAGTTTGGGCGTATGGGTTTTTGGGTATACACCAGCTTTTGGGTCGTCATCCTGCTTTTTTATCATGACGCTTCCTTCTCCCTTTGCTGCCGCTTTTACCTACCCCGCCTTTGTCATGATAACACTTTTGTCCTGCTGACGCAGGAAGCATCTGAAAGCCAGCCTATTCTACAGGCACCCTCCTTCCTGCGTCAGGATGACAAAAGAAGAGAAGGATGATAAAACGAGTGACAATGATACCAACACGAAGCAACAACGAACAACCCCATTTTAACGACCAATAACCGATGCCTTTTTTACTAAACCACCCAATGGGCTGGGCCTTTGCCCTTCTTGAGCTGCTGCTCCGGCTTACCCTGGGCGACAGCCGCTACCCCCAACACCCCGGCCGACAACAACGCCCCGACGGCATTGGCCAGGATAGCCGAGGCTGGGAGTGTATTATCCGATTGTATGAAGACCTCCATGGTTGCGTGCGCATACGAGGGCATGATGGATAGGTGATGTAAGCGCGTTCTCCTGTTTTTTTTCTGACAAATGAGTTCGTTTTCCCCCGCCACCGGATGGGGTAAGGGGGCGTTTTATCCCTAATTCATTATGAACAAGACAAGTACACACATATCCGTGCGGACGCATAGGCCGCACACTGGCCCCCCTACGGCCCGAACGGGCAGGGTGGGCTGCTTCCCAAACCGGTTGCGCCTGAGCAACCCAATACCTGTTTGTACCCATCACTCTAGCCACCGATAACGCTATGGAACAGACAACTACACGATACTTAACACGAATGCAACACACGCTACGAGCCATGAGGCAACTGCTTTGGCTTCGGTATGGCATTGCGTTGCTGTTAGTGGCTACCTCCCTTTATACGGCTCTGGCCTTTGTTGGGGATGGTTACCTGACCAACACCGCTCTGCCGACGCTTGATAAAGTGGTGAAAGCGGCTCCTTCTGTGCCAGCTAGCCATAACAGCAAAGACAAAGCTCTCCCCAGAAAGGGCGTGGAGACAAAAGCTACTATTGCTTTTGCTCCCGACTCCGATGGGGATGGCGTAACCGATGACGTTGATCTTGACGATGACAACGACGGGATTTTGGATGTGAACGAAGGATGTAATGCATCCTTGATACAGAACGAGTATCAAGGAACATTTGGGCTAACAAGCGCTTGTAGACCCAGTAGTGGAACTGTGACAAACTACGTCTACTCGTGCGGTGTAACGAGTGGAGTTGTAGAAGGGGGATATGCTATCGTGAATGGATCTATACTGGGCTCATGGAACCAATCGTGGCGCAATATTCAGGGGCATTCAACTTCTAATCCAAACGATGCCTACTTGTTTGTGAATGGAAATGTAACTGCTCAGGGTATATTTTACACAGGTACATTCACTGTGACCACAACAGGGAGCTATAAGTTTGGTGCCTGGGTAGTAAATCCTATTAAGGCTGGTACAAACTTCATAACTCCAAATCTTGGTGTTAGAATTATCAATACAGCGACATCTGCCCAAGTAGGTAATATTACATCCGGCAATTTGCCAGAAGGAGGCAATTGGCAAGAATTGTCAACTACTTTGAGCTTGGTACCTGGCACTTATAAAATCGAGATGTATAATTCGTCTCTTGGGGCATATGGTAATGACTTCGCGCTGGATGATGTCTATCTTCTACCTGTACCTTGTAATGCTGATCTTGACGGTGATGGGCTGGTAAATAGTCTTGATCTAGATTCCGATGGTGACGGCTGCCCTGACGCTCTTGAAGGCGGAGCCAGCTTCGCGCAAGCTAAATTGATTGCTTCATCAATGCCGGGAGGCAATAGCGGCACCGGGTATACGGGCACATCTGCCACACCTATAACGCAGAATTTGGGTAATGCTGTAGATGCTAATGGCGTACCAACTTTGGCTGGAACAAGCGGCCAAACAGCAGGAACTAGTCAGAATGCAGCGATTAAAGCGGCTGTTTGTGTAATCAATGCCAACAACGATGCGGCCACTACGCAGCAGAACACGCCCGTTAACATTCCGGTGCTGACCAACGACACCAATAATGGCACTCAGGCGACCAACACCAATGTGACGGTTTCGCTGCTTACTCCACCGGCCGTGGGTACGGCCATGCTGAACTCAGATGGCACGTTTACCTACACGCCACCACCGGGCTATTCTGGGACAGCCACATTTCTCTACACTATCTGCGACAAAACCTCACCGACGGTGTGTAGTACAGCTACGGTAGGAATTAATGTGAGTTGTTCAGATTATTCGATGATTGTAAGCGATGTTAATACATCACAATTGGAAGTATTTAAAGTTGGATCAACAGGACCCAAACTTACGTGTGTTATAAATGCTTCAGGAGGTGAAGGGGTGGCTGCAAACCAACCCACTGGAATTTTGTACGCCTTAAAGGATGCTTTGTCTGTATATGTGTACAATTACCAGAAAGGCCAACTAATTACGCAAATTCCTCTGAGTGATCGGGCTCCAGATCTTACTCTTTCTCCCGATGGAGCTTATCTTTATGTTGCTACTTGGTCTGCTGTACAAAAATATAGTACAGCAACAAATACGTTAGTAGCAAGTGCGCCTAATGCCAATCTACAATCAGTAGGCGAACTTTGGGGAATAGCCGTAAATCCAATTACAGGAAATGTCTATACTTCGGCTGGATTTAGACCTACATACAGCAATAAGTCAACTATTCAGTATATATCACCCTCGATGACAGGGGCCACTACTACATTGGTGACGGCTCCTTCTGGATATTATTACCGTGGTATAACGTTCGATAGTCAGGGTTATTTATGGGCTGTCATGTCGACTTCTGGACTAGGCTCTGGTGGCCCTGATAAACTAGTAAAGTATGATGCTATTACGGGTGCTGTACTGGGTACCTATACATTACCTGTCCCAAATCCTAGTAGCCTTTCCAATGGTAGCCAGGTAGCATTCGATGTAGCAGTAGGGCCAGATGGAAACTTGTATATTGCTACCTTAGGTGGCGATTGTGTAACAAAATTCGACGTAAACACTAACACGTTCTCTACATTTGTTCCATATGCACAGGGAACAGGATCAAAAGCTTTAACTTTTCTCTGTGGTCCATTCTATTGTACGACCCAAATCACGGCTAACCCCGATTTGCAGACGACTACGCAGTGTACGGCGGTGAATGTGCCAGTACTGACCAACGACACCTATGCGGGTGCTACGCCAACTACCTCGAATGTGAAGGTAACGGTAACCTCGCAGCCCGCCAACGGTACGGCCACGGTCAATTCAGATGGTACCATCAAGTTTACGCCGACCTGTACCTTCACGGGGTCAACGACGTTTGCCTACTCGATTTGTGAGGTGCAAAACACCACCAACTGTGCGGCCTCTACCGTAACGGTGAATGTGGTAGGGGTAAAAGCCAACAACGATGTAGCCACTACACCGCAGAACACGCCCGTTAACATTCCGGTGCTGACCAACGACACCAATAATGGCGCTCAGGCGACCAACACCAACGTGACGGTTTCGCTGACGAATCCGCCAGTAAGTGGTACGGCCACGCTGAATCCTGATGGCACATTTACCTACACGCCACCGCCGGGTTTCTCAGGACCCGTCAGCTTCACCTATACCATCTGCGACAAAACCTCGCCGACGGTGTGTAGTAGGGCTGTGGTAGGTGTAAATGTAAGTTGTTCTAACTATAGCCTGCTGGTAAGTGAGTATGTTGGTAAGCGACTTGATGTCTTTAATTATGGACAATCGAGTGCAACCTTTACCTGCGCTAGATCCAACTTTGGTGGAGAAGGGGCTGTAACCAATCCTACGACTAATTTAGCTTATATTGTATTATTAGAAGCAAACAGTACTGGGCCTAATCGCGACATCGCTGTATACAATTATGCTACAGGTACAGTTGTTACAAGAATATCGACTGTGCCCGGTTTGGCTATTGATATAGCTCTGTCGCCTGATGGATTATATGCCTATGTTGCAGGTACAGGTGGAGTATCGAAAATAAGCACTACAACAAATACTGTCTTAACTACTAATACAAGCCGGTCTTTCAACTGGGGGGTTGCCGTGAATCCTAATACTGGAAATGTATATGTAAGTGGAGGCTGGGAGCAGTATTATTCGAGTGGCGGTACGTCAACAATATCGTATATAGCGCCTTCTTTATCCGGTTCATTTACGAATTTAGTGACTGCCCCAAGTGGGTATTACTATAGAGGAATCACGTTCGATGCCGCCGGGAATCTATGGGCAGTTATGTCGCCTGACCCTGCTAGTGGACCGGATAAATTAGTTAAATACGATGCTAATACTGGTGCGGTATTAGGTACTTACTCATTTCCCGTTCCTGTAGTTAATGGCACCTCCGGAGGTACTAGCGTAAGCGCATGGGATATTGCAGTTGGGCCTGATGGTAATCTATATATTGGCACGATGAAAGGGGATTGTATTACAAAGTTTGATGTAACAACCAATACCTTTTCGACCTATATACCTTATGTGTCAGGTGCCGGAGCTAAAGGTCTTGCCTTTGTTTGCGGTACGTTTTATTGCACCACTGAAATCACGGCTAACCCCGATTCACAGACAACTACGCAATGTACGGCGGTGAACGTGCCAGTACTGACCAACGATACATACGCTGGTAATACGCCAACTACCTCGAATGTGAAGGTAACGGTGACCTCGCAGCCCGCCAACGGTACGGCCACGGTCAACTCCGATGGGACAATCAGGTTTGCACCTGCCTGTAGCTTCACGGGCGTTACTACCTTTACCTACTCAATCTGTGAAGTTCAAAGTACGACTAATTGCTCAAGTACTACGGTAACGATCACGGTGAATCGCGTCCCCGATTCGGATGGCGATGGTCTGCCAGACAATATTGACCTGGACGATGATAATGATGGCATTCTGGATATTTATGAAGATTGTACGGCTTCATTAGTAACCGAAGAGTTTCAGGGTACGTTTGGGCAGACATCGGTCTGTCGGGCGTCTACGTCTAGTGTCACATCTTATGCGTTTGCGTGCCAGCCCAATGCAGGACAATACACGATTTTGAATCAGTCGATTCCGCCTACGTGGAACAATCCGGTATTCCAGGCCCTGAACGGTCACTCGTCAACGGCTGCAACGGATGCCTACATGTGGGTGAATGGTTCGTCGGCAGTGGGGGTTTTCTACTCCGGTCAATTCACCGTAACCACGGCTAATACGTATAACTTCGGCTGCTGGGCGGCTAACATGGTCAAGGCAGGAACGAATATTGGCTTGCCCAATGTAGGCGTACGAATAATCAATACGGCTACGTCGGCACAGGTAAGCAATATTACTTCAGGCAATTTGCCCGAAGGCGGCACCTGGCAACAGGTAGGTTCTTCGGTAACGCTTTCGCCTGGCACGTACCGCCTGGAAATGTATAACATCGGAACCGCAATCAGCGGCAATGATTTTGGTGTCGATGATATTTATGTGACTCCGGCAAGCTGTAATAATGATATAGATGGCGATGGCATACCAAACCGTTTAGACCTCGACTCCGATGGCGACGGTTGTGCCGACGCTCTGGAAGGTGGAGCCAGCTTTACCAATGCAAACCTGGTGGCTTCGTCGATGCCGGGTGGTAACAGCGGTGCTGGCTATACAGGTACATCAACCAATCCGATTACCACTAATCTCTGCGCAAGCGCAGCCTGTGTTGATGCGAATGGTGTGCCAACAATAGCTGGAGCAAGTGGGCAATTAATTGGCACCAGCCAGGACGCTACTCAACAGGATGTAGCCTGCTGTACGTCACTGACACCTGTGCTATCGGCCACCAGCAAGTCGAATGTGTGCCCGATTACCACGGTCGATCTGAGCACCATTACGGCCAGCAATACACCCGCCAGCTATACCCTGGCCTGGTTCAGTGGCACACCGGCTACGGCGGCCAACAAACTGAGCAGTGTCAATTCTCTGACGGCAGGTACCTACTATGCGGCCTTCACCAATGGCACCTGCTATGGGCCAACCGCGCCGGTGTCGGCATCGGTACTAGCCTGCTTCGACTGCGCCAACATCACCGTTGGCGGTAAATTTGTGGCTGGTTTCCCCTCGTCGGGTACGCTTACCGTGCCCATCTCGGGAGCTAAAGCCGGATCGTTCACCCTCAACCTGTCGGGTACGGGCTTTAGCACCACGCCATCGCCCTACGTCACTACGCTGACGGCCAGCCAGACGGCCATTGCCATTCCGGTGCAGTACGACGGATCGGGTTCGGCAGGGGTTGTTAGTCTGTCGCTCAGTTCGCCACAGGCGGGCAATAGCTGTACGCCAACCGTACCTGTCACACCAGCTATCCCCTGCGCACCGTTGATTCCGGGGCAGGTGGTGCCGGGTAAGGCCAGTGTGCTGGTGGGCGATGCGACCTCCTTTACCTACGTTGGTAAAACGCAGGGCAGCACCGTTCGCTGGTTTATCTCGCCGTCGAACACCGTATCGCCCAACCAGGGCACGGGCACCGTCATTCCGTCGGTATCCTTCCTGCAACCGGGCTATTATCAGATTATTTTTGAAGAGACCAACAGCACCAGCCCCGCAGGCTGTAATATCCCCAGCACGGTGCAGTCGACACTCGACTACCTGGTAAAATCGCCGACTCCTGTCTGCGCCTATCCCGGATCGAGCACTGTAACGACGCTGCCGACGGTAGCTGCCGTCAAAATCGGCCAGATGGGTAGTTTCTCGCTGGTGGGTGGTCAGCCCTACAACAACGTGCAGTGGGAGATTATCCCCTCGGCTGGCGCTACACCTAACTCAGGCAGTGGTGCGTTTACCAGCAACATCACCTTCAGCCAGGAAGGGCTGTTCCGGGCGGTGTTTACGATGACCAACCTGGGCGATGGCACCTGTACGCCGGTTCAGAAAGTGAGTGCCGGACTGATTTCGGTGGGTCTTGACCCCTGCGCAGCGCCGTCGCCTATCGATGTGCTGGAAGCCAGTGGCAAAGATTCGACCCTGGTTGGCACCACGGCTACCTTCAATGCTGTTGGCGGTGTACCCCGTCAGAGCATCATCTGGAAGGTATACCCCACCACGGGTGTATCGAGCGTGAGCGGAACGGGTAGCTCGGCCACGATTACCTTTAGCCAGACGGGCGATTATGTCGTTACGTTCATTGCTACCAACGGTAGTCTGCCGCTCAACTGTACCAAGCCAACATCGATAGCTGGTAACCGCGCCATCAAAGTATATGGCCCAACGGTGCTGCCACCGATTGCCACGCCGGACATCAACACCACACGGGTGAACACACCGGTGCCGGGTAATGTACTGACCAACGACAACGATCCGAATAGTCCGGTCCAGTCGCTGACAGTAACGTTGATTTCTCCACCGCCAGTGGGTACGGTATCGCTCAACCCCGATGGTAGCTACGTCTATACCCCGCCGACCAATTTCACGGGTACGACCACCTTCTGCTACAAGGCCACCAATACCTCAGGTCTGAGCAGCACCGCTTGTGCCACCATCACGGTCGTTCCCGATCCGGTTCCGGCCGGAGTGGGCAACAACCCACCGGTGCCCAACAACGATGCCACGCAGACGACAGTGGGTACGCCGGTGAAGATTGTGATTCTGGGCAACGACACCGATCCTGACAGCAACACCTCGCCCAACGGTCAGTTGAACACGCCTGTTCTGCTGGGTCAACCTGCCCAGGGTACGGCCATTCTCAACCCGGATGGCAGCGTAACCTACACCCCGCCGACTGGTTTCACGGGTGTGGTGACCTTCCCTTACCAGGTGTGCGACAAGGCCAGCAGCCCGCTCTGTGCCACGGCTCTGGTAACGGTAACGGTACTGCCTACACCAGCGGCTGGTACGCCACTGTCTCCGGTAGCGGTTGATGACGCCCTGCTGACACTGGTGAACACGCCGAAGCAGGGTACGGTAGCCTCGAATGATAGCGATCCCAACAACCCGGCGCTGCCGTTGACCTTCACCGGAGGCCAGCCCAGCCACGGTACGGTGGTGCTCAACCCCGATGGTACGTATACCTACACGCCAACGACCAACTATAGCGGTCCTGACTCGTTCACCTACAACGCCTGCAACACGGCTGGTAAGTGCGACAAAGCCACAGTTTATATTGTGGTTCTGCCGCCAACGATTCAGCCACCGATTGCGACACCGGACATCAACACCACACGGGTGAACACACCGGTGCCGGGCAACGTATCGACCAACGATAACGATCCCCAGAATCAGCCGTTGACCTTCACGCTGATCACCCCACCACCAGTGGGTACGGTATCGCTCAACCCCGATGGTAGCTACGTCTATACCCCGCCGACCAATTTCACGGGTACGACCAGCTTCTGCTACAAGGCCACCAATACCTCTGGTCTGAGCAGCACCGCTTGTGTCACGGTCGATGTCTTGCCTGATCCGTCGATTTTGCAAAACAATCCGCCCGCACCCAACAACGATGCCACGCAGACGACAGTGGGTACGCCAGTGAAGATTGTGATTCTGGGCAACGACACCGATCCCGACAGCAGCACCTCGCCCAACGGTCAGTTGAACACGCCTGTTCTGCTGGGTCAGCCTGCGCAGGGAACGGCCATTCTCAACCCGGATGGCAGCGTGACCTACACCCCGCCGACTGGTTTCACGGGTGTGGTGACCTTCCCTTACCAGGTGTGCGACAAGGCCAGCAGCCCGCTCTGTGCCACGGCTCTGGTAACGGTAACGGTACTGCCAGCGCCACCTGCCGGAACGATTCTGCCTCCGGTAGCGGTAGACGATGCTCTGCTGACCAATATCAATACGCCGAAGCAGGGTACGGTAGCCAGCAACGATAGCGATCCCAACAACCCGGCGCTGCCGCTGACCTATACCAGCGGCCAGCCGAGCCACGGTACCGTAACGATGAACCCCGACGGTAGCTATACCTACACGCCGACGACCAACTACAGCGGTCCTGATTCGTTTACTTACACGGTATGCAACACGGCCAGCAAGTGCGACAAGGCGACGGTATACATTGTGATCCAGCAACCGAAGGGTCTGCTGCTGATGCCGAAAGCCTGGTTGCAGGGGGCTCTCTTCGGGGTCACCGATCCGAACGGGCTGATGCGCGACGACCTGCGGGTGAAAGGGTATCTGCCCGCCAGCAGTCCGTATGCCAGCCTGAATCCCATCACGCCGGTGGGTCCGATCAGCAACACGGCCACGGTCTTTGGGGTAACGGGTGCCAACGCCATCGTCGACTGGGTCTTTGTCGAACTGCGTAATCCTGCTAATCCGTCGCAGATTATCGATAGCCGGGCCGCCCTGATTCAGCGCGATGGTGACATCGTCGATCTGGATGGTCAGTCGCCCGTATCGTTCACGGCTGCTCAGGGAAGCTATTATGTAGCGGTTCGCCACCGCAATCACCTGGGTGTGATGACGGCCAGTGCCATTCCGCTGAGCTTCACCAGTACGGTGGTTGACTTCCGCACGCCTTCGACGCCGACCTACCGCATCAGTACCAGCGCGGTAAATCAGCCGGAGGTAACGGTAGCGCAGGGTGTGGCGCTGTGGGCCGGTAATGTGCTCTACGATAAGTCGGTGATTTATCAGGGAACGACCAACGATGTGTCGGCTATCTCGCAGCAGGTGAAAGGCGCCACGGGCAATGTGACCGGCACCGCCAACTACATCCTGCAGGGCTATAACACGGCCGATGTGAACATGGACGGGCAGGCTATTTACCAGGGTACGGGCAACGATGTGAACTACATCTACCTGAACGTAACCAAGAATCACCCAGGTAATGTGGCGGGTCAGAACTTCTTTGTCATCCCCGAACAACTACCCTAACTACGAGTAGGTACCTCTCCGGCTTCGGCTGCTGGTCGGCCGGGGCAGGAGAGGTATCCCAAAAACTGAACAGTGGAACTGTAATCTAAAAACATGTAACATGAAACGGAAACTCACTTGGGGGTTGTTCTGGTTGCTGAGTATCGTTAGTTTTCTAACTGTCCGCGCCCAACAATCTCCTAATACAGTCAAATACCGGGTAACGTATGATGCGACTACCCAGACGTACACCGCCTGGGCTGTGCCGGATTATGCCACGCCCAACACCAACAACGGCGCAACCGCCGAGCTGGTCTCGACGGCTCAGTTTACGCTGAAAGTGCCGATTGGGTTTACCATCAGCAACATCACCGATGCCAGTGGTACCCAGATCTGGGACAAGAACCCGGCCAAGCTGGGCCCTGGCCTGTCGTTGACGGCCACCAACGGGACGACCTTTACCCAGAACTACAGTCCGGCCGCACTGGACCCCGCCTACGCTTATTATGTGCTGGGTAAGTCGCCTTCGGAGTCAAATCTGGGTGCGTTTGTGGTGGGTCAGCCTGTTGCGTTGTTTACGTTCAAAGGCAATGGCTGCTTTGGCCCCATTCAACCCCTGGCCCCCGGCGACCCCTTTATTCAGGCCGCTCTGGATGCCTATTCGTTCAACGTAGCCAATAGCTTTTATTCGGCATCGGGCCAACCCGCCGGAGGCAATCAGATTCCGCTGGAACAGTTTGCCAACATTACGGGGCCAGCCGCCAGTTGCTACCTGCCACCAATGGCTACGCCCGATATTGCCAATACCCGCATCAATACGCCAGTACCGGGTAATGTATTGAACAACGACAACGATCCGCAGGGCCAAACCCTGACCACCACGCTGATTTCGCCACCACCAGTGGGCACTGTATCGCTCAACCCCGATGGTAGTTACGTATATACCCCACCGACCAACTTCACGGGGACGACTACGTTCTGTTACAAGGCGACCAATACGGCAGGTTTGAGCAGCACGGCCTGTGCTACCATCAATGTGTTACCTGATCCGGCTCCAGTGGGTCAGAATAACCCACCCGTGCCTAGCAACGATGCCACCCAGACGACGATGGGTACTCCTGTAAAAGTGGTGGTATTGGCCAACGATACCGACCCCGACAGCAGCACCTCGTCCAACGGGCAGTTGAACAATCCCACGCTGGTCAGTCAGCCATCGGTAGGCTTTGCCAGTGTGAATCCTGATGGCAGCATCACCTACACGCCACCGACGGGCTTCACGGGCGTGGTTACTTTCCCTTACCAGGTGTGCGACAAGGGCACCCCACCGCTGTGTGCCACGGCTTTGGTAACGGTCGATGTGCAGCCCACGCCACCCGCGGGTACGCCACTGGCTCCGGTCGCGGTGGACGACGCCCTACTGACCCGAGTGAATGTGCCGAAACAGGGTACGGTAGCCAGCAACGACAGCGATCCGCAGAACCTGCCGCTGACCTACACCAGTGGTCAGCCCCAGCACGGTACAGTAGCAATGAACCCCGATGGTAGCTATACCTACACGCCGACAACAGGCTATGCGGGTCCCGACAGCTTCACCTACACCGTCTGCAACAGCGCCAACAAGTGTGATAAGGCAACCGTGACGATTGTAGTGCAGCCCGAAACGGTACTGCCTCCGCTGGCTACACCTGACATTGCCAACACCCGACCCAACACGCCGGTGCCAGGCAACGTATCGACCAACGACAACGATCCCCAGAATCAGCCGTTGACCTTTACGCTGATCACCCCACCACCAGTGGGCACCGTATCGCTCAACCCCGATGGTAGCTACATTTATACGCCACCGACCAACTTCACGGGCACGACGGTGTTCTGCTACAAGGCGACCAATACTTCAGGACTGAGCAGCACGGCCTGCGTGACGGTGAACGTCAATCCTGATCCGGCTCCGGCAGGCACCAACAACACGCCGGTTGCCAACCCGGATGCCACCCAGACGACGGCAGGTACGCCGGTGAAGATTGTGGTTTTGGGTAACGACACCGATCCTGACAGTAGCACCTCGCCCAACGGTCAGTTGAACACGCCGACCTTGCTGGGTCAGCCTCCGGTAGGTACGGCGAGTGTGAATCCTGATGGCAGCATCACCTACACGCCACCGACGGGCTTTACGGGCGTGGTTACTTTCCCTTACCAGGTGTGTGACAAGGGCACCCCACCGTTGTGTGCCACGGCTCTGGTGACGGTGAATGTGCAGCCTACCCCACCAGCGGGTACGATTCTGCCGCCGGTCGCGGTGGACGACGCCTTGCTAACGCCGGTCAACACACCCAAGCAGGGTACAGTAGCCAGCAACGACAGCGATCCGCAGAACCTGCCGCTGACCTATACCAGCGGACAGCCCAGCCACGGCACGGTAGCAATGAACCCGGATGGTAGCTATACCTACACGCCGACGACGGGCTACAGCGGTCCTGACAGTTTCACCTACACGGTGTGCAACAGTGCCAACAAGTGCGACAAAGCGACGGTGAGCATCCTGGTGCAGCCGCAAACGGTAGTGGGCACGGTGAGTGGGTATGTCTGGAACGACACCAACAAGGATGGTCTGCAAACCAGTGGCGAAACAGGCGTAGCCGGGGTAACCGTAACGCTGTACAATGCGACGACCAGTCAGCCGGTGAGTTCGGTTGTAACGGATGCCAGCGGGCACTATGTATTCTCGAATGTAAGTCCGGGTAGTTACTATGTACAGTTTACGACTCCTGCTGGTAAGACCTATACAACACCGAACGTAGGCGCGAATGATGCCATAGATAGCGACGCTGGCTCGAATGGACAAACAGCTGGATTTACCCTGACGCAGTCGCAGACGACAGCGACCCAGGATGCCGGTTTGATCCCCATTTGTCCGACCTGTACGACGAGTATTACCGTCAAATAAAAGAGGCCGCCTGATTGGCGGAGCATTTATCAGAGCAATCAGGTCATTGGAGTAGCCGAAAGGTCTTCCGGCCTGATTGCTTTTGATGAATCCCGGTAATGGAATCCACCCGAAGCCATGGAATACACAAATACACAGTCATCTATGAAAAAGTATCTACCATTACCCGGCTCAGTATGGCAGGATGTGGGTAGCTCACCTCCGTGGGGAGTCCGCTTTTTGGTACAACTGCTGGTCCTGTTCTACGTCACAATAGGATCGAGTGCGGTCGGTGCTGAGCCTCTGAAGCCATCGGTGTCGACAGGGGGAGCCAACCGCACCCGATTGGCCAGTCCCAGTACGCATGCAAAATTTGCCTCATCTGGCAAGGTAAAACATCTGCCTGTCGTTGGAACCGATAACGAAAATCGGACAGCGACTATACCGGCAAATCCGACGCGTTCAGTTATTGAACTTAGTGCAGATGATCCTTGTACCCCAACGAGTTATACACTCTGTGGCGATAAGACCTCCTTTACACTAACCGTGGGGAGTGGCTACAGTAATGTGCAATGGTACCGAGATGGCATCGTATTGCCAGGAGCTACGGGTACGGATTACGTAGCCACGCAGGCAGGGTTATACAGTTATAGCGCTGTCGATGCCACTACCAGTTGTAGTACTAGTTTATGCTGCCCAGTCAGTATAGCGTCTTGTACCTGTCCGCCGACAAGTTATACGCTTTGTGGTAGCAAAACCTCCTTTACCTTAACGGCGGGGGCTGGCTATACGAATGTACAGTGGTACAAAGATGGTGCCATAATTTCGGGAGCCACGGGGATGGAGTATGTGGCGACGATAGCCGGGCTGTATAGTTACAGTGCTATCGAAGCTACCACCGGCTGTAGCCTAAGCCTGTGTTGTCCGGTTACCATATCCTCCTGTACGTGTCCACCAGCCAGTTATACGCTTTGTGGTACCAAAACATCTTTTACCCTGACGGCAGGTAGTGAATACACAAATGTGCAGTGGTATAAGGATGGGGTAGTCATACCCGGAGCTACGGGGATGGAGTATGTGGCAACGATGGCCGGGCTGTATAGTTACAGCGCTATCGAAGCTACCACGGGCTGTAGTTTAAGCTTGTGCTGTCCGGTTACCATTAGTGCCTGTCCTGTCGTCTGTGAGAAACCAATCCTCTCCCTGGCAGATCCGATCTGTACGGGCAATGGCTTCTATAGCATATCCCTGATTAGCAGCACCGCCAATCTGATTCCTAGTGCAGGCCAGGTGAGTGGAGCGTCGATTGTTAATATCCCAATCGGTACGCCGATCAGCGTGACAGCCAGCAACGGAGTAGGCTGTTACAACGTGCTGACGGCCGATTCGCCGACGGGTTGTAGTAATAACGGCAACAACAACTGTACTCCCCCCCGCTTGTCGGTGGGTCAGCCACTGTGTCAGGGCACGGGCTTCTACACGGTGAGCTACCGACTGGTGGGAACGGGTAGTGTGAGCAGCAACGTAGGTAACGTCAATACGGTCTCCCGGGTGATCGAGAACATCCCGGTGGGGCAGAATGTACAGGTGACGGCCACAGGCAGCGGCACCTGCGTGACGCGGGTGACGGTGGTGAGTCCGGCTTCGTGCACCAACCCCTGCGAGAACCCGGCGATCACTCTGAGTGGTCCTGAGTGTGTGGCGGGTAGCTCTTCTTATGAAGTGAGCTATACGGTTGCTGCCGGTACGAGTGTGCAGGTGAACCAGGGTGTGGCTGCTAACGGGTTGATCAGTGGCATTCTTTCGGGGATTCCGGTAAGTGTGACGGTCACCCCGAACAATGGTTGTCAGCCGATAGTGGTGATTGTTCCCCCGGCCTCGTGTACGGTGTGTACGGCCCTGGGGCTGAACACGGGTACCACCCTGGCCCAGTGTGGTCAGGCCAATGGCATCGCCACGGTGGTGGTCAACGCCGGTAGCGGGGTCGCCCCCTACACCTACCAGTGGACCAACGCATCGGGTAGTGTGGTTTCCAGCAGCAGTCTGGCTCAGGGACTGGCACCGGGTGTGTACACGGTGAGTGTGACTGACAGCAAGGGTTGTACGGGTCAGAAACAGGTGAGTATTTCCTCGACGAGTGCGCCGTTGATCGTGGCCCAGGTGAACTCGACCTCCTGTGGCCTGGCCAATGGCAGCGCCAGCGTGCAGGTCAGCAATGGCAGTGGCAATTACAGCTACCAATGGACCAGCGCTGCGGGCATTGTGGTGGGCAGCAGTGCCAGCCTGATGAACCTGTCGGCGGGGACCTACATGGTGAGTGTGAGTGATGGCAGCGGCTGCAGCAGCATGACCAGCGTGGTGGTGGGCAACAGTACACCGCTCAATGTAGTGGCTAGTGTGCAGAACGCGGTCTGTGGGCAGGCCACGGGTTCGGTTAGTGCGCAGGTAAGCGGGGGTAGCCCGGCTTACAGCTACCAGTGGCGCAATGCGGCTGGCAGTGTGGTGGCCACCAGTCAGAACCTGACCAATGCTTCTCCCGGCAGCTACACCGTCATCGTGACGGATGCGACGGGTTGTACGGCGCTGGCTTCGGCCAACATCTCCAACCTGGCAGGTCCTCAACTGGCGGGCAGTGTGACGAATGTGAGTTGCTACGGCACCCAGACGGGTGGTGTGGTACTGAGTGTAACGGGTGGCACCCCACCGATAGGCTATGTGTGGAGCAACGGGGCCACGACTAAAGACCTGAGCAATGTGGGGGCTGGCGTATACACGGTGACGGCTCGTGATGCCAATGGTTGTGTGGCCATTCAGAGCTTCACCATCAGCCAGCCCACCGAGATTGCAGCGGTGTTCCAGCCAACGCAGCCAACCTGTACGAGTCTGACGGGGGGTAGTGTGCGCTTGATTGGTATTAGTGGTGGCACCACACCTTACAGCTACACCTGGAGTAATGGCAGCACGGCCAGCAGCCTCAGTGGGTTGAGTGGTGGCACCTATACGCTGACCATCAAGGATGCCAACGGGTGTGTGGCTTCGCCGGTGGCTATTCTGGCCACCCCGACGGGCTGTAGCACCCCGGTCTTCGACCTGGCCTTGACCAAGAAACTGGCCAGTGGTCAGTCGGCCAATGTTACGGCGGGTAGCAGCGTAACCTTCACGGTGACGGTCTACAACAAGGGCAATGTGGATGCGACCAATGTTCAGGTGACGGATTACATCCCGACCGGGCTGACGTTGAACGATGCCAGCTGGAGTGCGAGCAATGGTCTGGCCACGCTCAACAGTGTGATTGCCAGTCTGCCAGCGGGTCAGAGCACCACGCGCAATATCGTCTTCACGGTAGGAGCGGGTGTAACGGGTAGTATTACCAACACGGCTGAGATCAGCAGTGCGGGCAATGCTCAGAATCTGCCCGATGTCGATTCGGATGCGGATAACAATCCTGATAATGATGGTACGCCGATCAACGACGATACCAGTGGGGATCATAAGCACAATCCTTCGCAGGATGAGGATGATAGTGATATCGAAGTGATTAATGTAACGCCAAGCTGCGTAGCCCTGGGGCTGAACACGGGTACCACCCTGGCCCAGTGTGGTCAGGCCAATGGCATTGCCACGGTGGTGGTCAACGCCGGCAGTGGTACGGCCCCCTACACCTACCAGTGGACCAACGCATCGGGTAGTGTGGTTTCCAGCAGCAGTCTGGCTCAGGGACTGGCACCGGGTGTGTACACGGTGAGTGTGACCGACAGCAAGGGTTGTACGGGTCAGAAGCAGGTGAGTATTTCCTCGACGAGTGCGCCGTTGATCGTGGCCCAGGTGAACTCGACCTCCTGTGGGCTGGCCAATGGCAGCGCCAGCGTGCAGGTCACCAGTGGTAGTGGTAGCTATACCTATCAGTGGACCAATGGTAGCGGTGCGGTGGTTGGTACCACAGCAAGTATCAGCAATCTGTCGGCGGGGACCTACATGGTGAGTGTGAGTGATGGCAGCGGCTGCAGCAGCATGACCAGCGTGGTGGTGGGCAACAGTACACCGCTCAATGTAGTGGCTAGTGTGCAGAACGCGGTCTGTGGGCAGGCCACGGGTTCGGTTAGTGCGCAGGTAAGCGGGGGTAGCCCGGCTTACAGCTACCAGTGGCGCAATGCGGCTGGCAGTGTGGTGGCCACCAGTCAGAACCTGACCAATGCTTCTCCCGGCAGCTACACCGTCATCGTGACGGATGCGACGGGTTGTACGGCGCTGGCTTCGGCCAACATCTCCAACCTGGCAGGTCCTCAACTGGCGGGCAGTGTGACGAATGTGAGTTGCTACGGCACCCAGACGGGTGGTGTGGTACTGAGTGTAACGGGTGGCACCCCACCGATAGGCTATGTGTGGAGCAACGGGGCCACGACTAAAGACCTGAGCAATGTGGGGGCTGGCGTATACACGGTGACGGCTCGTGATGCCAATGGTTGTGTGGCCATTCAGAGCTTCACCATCAGCCAGCCCACCGAGATTGCAGCGGTGTTCCAGCCAACGCAGCCAACCTGTACGAGTCTGACGGGGGGTAGTGTGCGCTTGATTGGTATTAGTGGTGGCACCACACCTTACAGCTACACCTGGAGCAATGGCAGCACGGCCAGCAGCCTCAGTGGGTTGAGTGGTGGCACCTATACGCTGACCATCAAGGATGCCAACGGGTGTGTGGCTTCGCCGGTGGCTATTCTGGCCACCCCGACGGGCTGTAGCACCCCGGTCTTCGACCTGGCCTTGACCAAGAAACTGGCCAGTGGTCAGTCGGCCAATGTTACGGCGGGTAGCAGCGTAACCTTCACGGTGACGGTCTACAACAAGGGCAATGTGGATGCGACCAATGTTCAGGTGACGGATTACATCCCGACCGGGCTGACGTTGAACGATGCCAGCTGGAGTGCGAGCAATGGTCTGGCCACGCTCAACAGTGTGATTATCAGTCTGCCAGCGGGTCAGAGCACCACGCGCAACATCGTCTTTACGGTAGGTTCGGGTGTAACGGGTAGCCTGACCAACACGGCTGAGATCAGCAGTGCGGGCAATGCCCAGAATCTGCCCGATGTCGATTCGGATCCGGATAACAATCCTGATAACGATGGTACGCCGATCAACGACGACATCAGCGGGGATCATAAGCACAATCCTTCGCAGGATGAGGATGATAGTGATGTTGAAGTAATTAATGTAACGCCAGTGACTCCGGTCTGCGAGAAGCCTGTGCTAACGGTAGGTAATCCAGTCTGTAACCCAGCCAACGGTACCTACAGTGTGAGCGTATATAGCAGTACGGCCAGTGTACTAGCCAGTGCGGGTTCCATGAATCTGTCGGCCGGGTTGATCAGCAATATCCAGGTCGGTACCCCCGTGAGCGTGACGGCCAGCAATGGTGCAGGCTGCTTCCAGGTGCTGAGCGTGGATAGTCCGGCTTCCTGCCTCACGAATCCGTCCTGCACCCAGCCTAAACTGACGGTGGGTCAGCCGATCTGTCAGGGTACGGGCTACTACTCGGTCAACTTTACTGCTGAGCGGGGTAGTGTCCAGATTAGTCAGGGCCGTATCGTAGGCAATAATGTGGTGGATATTCCGCTGGGTACGAACCTGCTCATCTCGGCCACTGATGGTAGCTGCTTCACGCGGGTGATGGTGATGAGTCCGGCTTCGTGCACGAATGTGTGTGAAAATCCGGCCATTAGCCTGAGTGGTCCGATCTGTGACGATAAGGGTACGTCTACCTATTATCTGAACTACACGGTGACGGCAGGTGCCACAGTTCGGGTGAACCCTGGCTATGCCAACGGCCACTGGATCTACGGTATCCCATCGGGCGTTCCGCTCAGTGTGACCGTCAGTACGCCTGGCTGCGCCGATAAGGTGGTGACCATCCCAGGTATTGTGTGTGGGCAAACTCCTCAACCACTGCTGGAGCTGACCAAGCAAGTCAACAAGACACGGGCCGCGTTGGGTGAGGTCGTCACGTACACCCTCACGCTGACTAACAAAGGCACAGGGGCTGCCACCAATGTGGAGGTTCAGGAGTCGATGAGCGCAGGACTGGCAATCGTTCCAGGGTCTGTTTCTACGACGATGGGCAGCTACGCGGCTACCAGTCCGGTCGGTATCTGGACGATTCCAAGTCTGGCTGCCGGGGCAACCACGACGCTGACCTTCTCGGCCAGTGTAACCCAGGTCGGTGTCGTTTACAACAAGGCCGCTATCCCTGGCGATACGGTCAGTGTATGTACCACTGTTCCGGTGAAAGTCTGCAAAGGCGCTCCTATCCTGGTCGATATGTCGGCTCCGGCAGGCTATGGCAGCTATCAATGGTACCGCAATGGCGTTCCCGTCGCGGGAGCGACCAGCTATACCTATACGGCTAGCCAGTATGGAGAGTTTACCGTACAGGTCAACGGTGGGCAATGCCCCAATGGCGCCTGCTGCCCGATTGTGATCGAAGAGGAAGTGGGGGTAAGCTTTACACTGGCCGCTCTGGCTCCGACCTGCAATGGCAGTCAGCCACTGGCCAATGGTACGGTGACCATCGGTGGGCTATCGGCGGCCAATACGGCCTACCGCTATGCGATTAGTCAGGGTGGTAGCTTTACGACAACGAACCCAGCCCTTCAGGCCGTACCCGCCAATGGCGTGCTGGCCTCGAATCTGGTCGGTGGTCAGACTTACACGATCCGCCTGTTCAATGGGGCAGGTTGCTGGCAGGATCAGACCGTCACGGTTGGGGTGGCTAACTGCGGCTGTCAGGTCGAGCCCCCTGTGGTCACCTGTGCCATTACCGAGATCTGTAAAGGTAGTTCGACGGTGCTCAGCACGCGTGGCTGTGAATCGGGTACGGTGATCTGGTCGGACGGTAAATCGGGCGCGACCATCGTCGCCACGCCATCGGTGACAACGACCTACACGGCCAGCTGCGTGATCGGTACGTGCGTCAGCAAGGTATCGAACGCCATTACCGTGACGGTACTGGATGTGAAAACACCCGTGCTGACGGCGAGTGCCGACAATGTGTGCCCCGGCACGTCGGTCACACTGACGGCTACCGGCTGTGAATCGGGTACGGTGATCTGGTCGGATAAAGCGCAGACGGGTAACTCGATTGTGGTGGCTCCCTACGGGAAAACGACCTATACGGCCCAGTGTCGTCAGAGTGCCTGCCTGAGTGCACCAGCCCTGATTACCATCAATGTGAATACGGATTTGCCAACGCCAACCGTGACCTGTAGCACGACCATCGTTTGTCCCGGCGAAACGGTAACGTTGACGGCGGAAAACTGCGTGGGTACACCCATCTGGAACAGTACGACGGCGACAACCAGCAGTATTGTGGTAACACCCACTCTGGGTAGCAACCGCTACTGGGTATACTGTAAGAATGGCGCCTGCACCAGCAAGTCCTCGAACGTATACACCATTGAGGTGGTAGCCCCACAGGTACCGACCCTTTCGGCCAGCGCCGATACGGTTTGCCTGGGTGGCTCGGTGGTACTGACGGCTAGCGGCTGTAACGGCAGCGTATTGTGGTCGACGGGTGAGACCGGAGCCAGCATTACGGCGAGGCCAACGGCTAATACCAGTTATTATGCCCAGTGCAAATTCCGTACGTGTCTGAGCAATCAATCCAGCCCGGTAGCCATTGCGGTAGTCAATCCGCAGGCACCGATCGTGAAGGTCAGCAAGACGCTGATCTGTAGTGGAGAACCGGTTTCGCTGACAGCGACTGGCTGCAATGGCACGGTTCAGTGGCATGGCGTGGCCAGAGTCGGTTCGGTGATTACCATCTACCCAACGGAAAGCAAAGAATACTACGCTACCTGTAAGCAGGGTACCTGTGAAAGCAGTGCATCGAACACGGTTCGGGTGACGGTGAATACCTCGCCGGCTACCGCCCCAACGGTGACTGCTTCGACAACCCTGATTTGCAACAGCGGTGTGGTGAGTCTGACCGCTACAGGCTGTAATGGCAATGTGACCTGGTCGGATGGTCAGACGGGCTCCGTCGTTACGGTAACCCCGACCCCTACCAACCGGGAGTTCTATGCCCTGTGCGTACCCACCAGTGGTACGGCCTGTGGCAGTGCTAAATCGAATGTGATTGCCATCAGCGTTGCTCAGCCTGGCGTGCCCAGTATCGTGGCCAGCCGCACAGCGGTTTGCGCTGGCGAAACGCTTACGCTGACGGCCAGTGGCTGCAACGGCAGTGTGAAATGGTCGAACGGACAGCTTGGCGCTACGATCCAGGTGAGTCCGCAAACGACCACCGACTACCAGGCAACCTGTAGTCTGGGTGCCTGCGAAAGTGCGCTGTCCAGCAAAGTAACGGTGGTGGTTACCCCAGCCGCTCCGGCTCCGGTGGTGACTGCGTCGAGCCTGACGGTTTGTTCAGGTAGCGTCGTGAGTCTGACGGCTACGGGCTGCACGGGTACGGTGACCTGGTCGGATGGTCAGACGGGCTCCGTCGTTACGGTAACCCCGACGGCCGCCAGCCATGACTTCTCGGCCATCTGTCAGACGGGAGGGTCTTGCCGTAGCCCACAATCCAATGTGGTGTCGATAACCCTGGCCCCCACTGCAGCACCGACCATTACGGCTAGCCGTAACGTGGTTTGCAGCGGGGAGAAAGTAACCTTAACAGCTACCGGCTGTGCGGGTACGGTGACCTGGTCTGGTATCAACCGACTGGGTGCGAGCATCGATATCTATCCGACTTCGACCACTGAATACTACGCCACCTGCAACGTCGGTAGCTGTGTCAGTGCAGCTTCGAATAAGGTGACGGTGACGGTGAATACCGGTACCGGTACGATTCCGGTCGTGACGGCTTCGACCCAGCAGGTGTGCACCAGCGGTGTGGTATCGCTGACAGCTACGGGCTGCAGCAGTGGTACGGTCATCTGGTCGGATGGACAAACCGGTGCCATTGTCTCGGTAACGGCTACCGAAGCCAGCCATGAGTTCTATGCGCTTTGCAAGGACGCTGGTCAGTGTGGTACCGGCAAGTCGAACGTGATTACCATAACCGTAACGACGATGCAAACCCCAGTGGCCGTATGCAGTACCGATTCGATCTGCGCCGGTGAAGAGGTGACGCTGACGGTACAAAACTGTCAGGGCACTCCGCACTGGAGTACCGGTGAAACCACGCCGAGCATTATCGTCAAGCCAATGGTAACGACGGGGTATACGGTGTACTGTAGCCTGAATGGCTGTACGAGCCCAACCTCGAAGTCGTACCTGATTACAGTAGTGCCGGTTCTTGAACCAACGATTACGGCTTCGGCTACGGCGGTAGAACCCGGTGGAACGGTGACACTGACAGCAACGGGTTGCCCCGGTACGGTGATCTGGTCGGCAAACGACATTCACGGTAACAACACGGGTAGCTCAATCGTCGTCCGTCCGGAAGGAACCCAGACCTATTCGGCTCAGTGTAAATACCGGACCTGTCTGAGCGACCCATCGATCACGATTGTGGTCAACCCGGGTACCTGTGTGGCAAAAGCCGGTGGCTTGACGCCAGTGAATGCCACGGTGTGTGGGTCGGGTAGCAACACCGTTATCGTGGCGGCCACCCCAAGTGGTGGGCTGGTTCAGCCTAGCGGCTACTCGGTCGCGTATCTGTTGACGAAAGATGGTCTGGTGCAACAAGTGGGTACGACACCGCAGTTCAGTGTGCCGTCGGCTGTGGCCCAGTACGTGATCCATACGCTGGTCTATAACAGCCAGGCGGGCGATGCCAATTACCTCAATCTGGCCTACATCAAATCGGGGCTGAGCCGCACGACGGACGTGCTGCAACTGATTAGCGGCAAGTGTGCGGCCCTGGATGCAACGGGGGCAAAACTGACGGTCGGTGTGGTGAACGCTCCAACCTTGTCGGCTACCGCGCTGACGGTTTGCAACGGGGGGACGGTCTCCCTGACGGCCACGGGCTGCAGCGGCAGTGTGAAATGGTCGGATGGCAAAGAAGGCGCGGTATACGAAACCAGCGTGTATAGTGACCGGACGCTGACGGCGATCTGTGAGGTAGCTGGCTGCGCCAGTCAACCCTCTGCCCCGGTACGCATTACACTGGGTAGTCCGGCGGTTCCGGTCATTGTGAGTACGCCATCGATTTGTGTCGGTGAAACCGTCTCGCTGACGGCTACCGGCTGTGCCGACGGGGCGTATCTGTGGTCGGACGGTTCCACAACCGGAGCCATCCTGACGGTAACGCCGAGCGCGGATGTTACCTACCGGGTGAAATGCAAACTGGGTGCCTGCGAAGGCGACTGGTCGGCATCGGCCACGGTGCGTGTGGGCAAACCATCGGCACCGACACTCTCCCTACAGGGAGCGGGTAGCGCTACGGTTTGCTATGGCATGCCGGTAACGCTGGTCGCTACAGGATGCTCGGCCAGTGAACAAGTGATCTGGTCGAATAACCTGACGGGTTCGTCGATCACCCTTTCGCCAGCCAGTACCGAAACGTATACGGCCTACTGCGCGTCGGCTGCAGGAACTTGCCGGAGCGATGTGTCAGCGGGTATCACCCTGACGGTATTGCCCAAGGTGGCCGTGCCAACGGTCGTCGATAAGACCAATACCTGTCCCATCACGACGGTCGATCTGTCGACGGGGGTAACCAGTCCGGTGAGCACGGCGGGTGGTGTGTTCGAGTACTACACCGATGCTACGCTGACCAGTAAAGTGGCTAACCCGGCTGCGGTGGGTGCGGGTACCTACTACGTGATCGAGCGGACCGTGAATGGCTGCGTGAGTCTGCCAGCCATCATCCATGTGCAGATTACGACCTGTACCGAGCCAACACCCTGCGATGGGGTGAATCCGGCAACGGCCGATGCGGGTGCGGATGTGAACCTGTGTTCGACAACGAGCTATCAACTGCGTGGCGTTCTGGGGGGCGGTGGTCAAACCGCCCACTGGACCACCAGTGGTAGTGGCCACTTCGATAACCCGTACTCGCTCAGTGCGATCTACACCGCCAGTGCGGAAGATGTAGCGGCTGGCCAGGTAACGCTGACGCTGGCGGTGAGTACCACCAATGTGAATTGTCCGATTGCGACCGACCAGATGGTGCTCACCCTGAATGGGGTGAAAACCCAGCCGGTAATCACCATAGTAGGAGCTACCCAGCTCTGCTATGGCGATTCGGTGACGCTGAAAGCCTCCGAGGCTTCGGGCTATCGCTGGAGTACAGGGGCCATCACGCGGAGTATCGTCGTCAAACAAAGTGGTATCTATAGTGTACAGGTGATGGATGATAAGGGCTGCGTATCGGTCAAATCGGCCGAGGTAACGGTGAAGGTAGCCGATCCGGTGCTGCCACCGCTGGTGACCAACCTGCGCAACACCTGTCCGTCGAAAATCGTCGATCTGACCAAAGCCTTATCGACGACGACAGCAGGAAGCAGCTATAGCTACCGGATTTGTGAATGCGTCACCTCCAACATTGTGATTCGTCCGGATTCGGTGTGTGAAGGTACCTACTGGATTGTGGAGAAAACGGCCCAGGGTTGCGTAAGCCATCCGTCGAAAGTGGTGGTGAAGGTCTTCGACTGCGCCAGCGATACGCTGCGTTCGGACGTGAGCATCACCAAGACGGTGAACCATACGGTGGTGAACGGTACACCCGTTACCTACACGCTAACGGTCAGCAACGCGGGTCCGCATACGGCCTACAACGTGGATGTGCGGGATGTGTTGCCGAGTGGGCTGCAACTGCTGCCCTCGGCAGGGTACTCCTTCGTCAATGGGGTGATTACCAAACGCATCGATAGCCTGAAAGCCGGTGCTTCGGCTCAGATCGTGTTCAGTGCCCGACTGGTGAAGAAAGGCGAGGATGTAGTCAACCGGGCCGAGATCACCTATCAGGACCATGTTGATCCGAACCTGAGCAACAACAGTTCCAGTATTACGGTACGGGATACGGCCACAGCGCCTGCCTCGCAAACCGGCACAGCAGGTCTGGGGCTGGCCCTGGCCGTTGTGAAGGTGGAAGCCCAACCCGATAATTCGTATAACGTGACCTACAAAGGGACGATTAAGAATATCGGTGGTATTGATCTGCAGGGACTGAGTCTGGTTGATAGCCTGAGTCAGGTGTTCCTCTCGCCCGCGTCGTATAGCGTGGTCGGCGCTCCGGTCGTGGCATCGGGTAGCACCCTGGTTGCCAATGCCAGCTTCAACGGCCATACGCAACCCGACTTACTGACAGGGGCCAGCACCCTGGCTGCCGGGGCGCAGGATGAGGTCGTGTTTGTGGTGAATGTGAAGCCCAATGGCAACAACGGTCCGTTCTACTCCAGTGCTACAGTAACTGGTACGACACCAGATGCCTCGCAGACGGTAATGGATATTTCCAATAACGGAATCGATCCGGTGGCTGATGGGGCTGTGGTGACCACAGTTCGCTTCGACCTGCCTCAAGGCCTGCTGGGTATAGCCAAAGAAGCGGGTACACCGATAATGGTAGCCGCTGGGGTATACGACGTTCCGTATACCATCACGCTGACCAACATGGGTAGTCTACCCCTGCGGCAGATCCAGGTGGTTGACAACCTCACCCAGACCTTCGGTAGTGGTGCGCTGATTGTCAGCAACCGCATCCGGGTGACGGGAACGGGAACGGTCACGGTCGATACGCTGTACACGGGTCAGGGTCTGCTCACCAGGATGCTGGTCGATACGGCCAGTACGCTGGCGGTGGGTGCGAAAGCTACGCTGGGCTTTACGGTACGGGTCGATGTACGCAGCGCATCTCCCCAGTCGTCGTCGCTGACGTTCTACAACACGGCCTATGGTACGGCCCTGGCCTCGGATAATCAGGTGGTGGCCGATACCTCGACGGCGGGTGCGAATACGGACCCGGACAATGACCTCGATCCGCGTAATAACAGCCAGTCGACGCCCGTATCGCTCAATGGGCTGACCACCGATGCGCACATTGGTCTGGCCATGACCGTGGCCGATACGGTCCGTCAGTCGGATGGTAGCTACAACGTCACCTACCAGATCGTGGTGAAAGCCTACGGGCCCAGTCCGTTGAAAAATGTGCTGGTTACCGATACACTGTCGACGGTGTTCAACAGCCAGACGGGGTCGAGCTTCACGTTGGTGAAGGCACCGTTCATCACCTCGACGGGGAGCGCCCTCAAGCTCAACCCCAACTACAACGGGGTGTCGGATCCGGTCATCGTCCTGGGCGACAGCACCAGCGCGCTGGCGGTGGGTAAAGTCGATACGATTCGAATGGTGATCAACGTCATCGCCGATGGCTCGACGACCAGCTTCCTCAACTCGGCCTACGGTCTGGCCCAGTATACAGGTGGTACGGTAAGCGATGTATCGACGAGTGGGTTGAATCCGGACCTCAACGGCAATGGTGACCCGACCGATCCCAACGAGCGCGAAGCCACTCCGCTGACGCTGCTGCCGACTTATCAGGCGATTTTCATCCCGCAGGGCTTCTCACCAAACGGCGATGGAATCAATGACCGGTTCGTGATCCGGGGCGCCAATGGGCTGACGGTCAGTCTGGAAGTCTATAATCGCTGGGGTAATCTGGTCTACAAAAACGAGGATTACCAGAACGATTGGGATGGCAAGCCGAACACGGGTATCGTGCTCAGCTCGGCCGACTCCAACGGCGTGCCCGATGGCACCTACTACTACGTAGTGAATCTGAGCGATGGCCGCAAGTTTGTTCGATACATGACTATTAACCGCTAATTCGGATGGCAAACCAGTTTAGAAGTAAACTATGGGCCGCAGGAGTTGTGCTGCTGATGCTGGGCATCAGCAGCCGCCCCGTGCGGGCTCAGCAGGACAAGATGTTCTCTCAGTACATGTTCAACATGATGGCTTTGAATCCGGCCTATGCCGGTAGCCGGGATGTACTGAGTATGTCGGCGCTGTACCGCAACCAGTGGACAGGCGTCGAAGGGGCTCCCCAAACGGCGACTTTCACGGCGGACATGCCGCTGAATCGGGAACGAGTCGGGGTGGGTCTACAGTTGTACGGGGATAAGGCCGGGGTGATTCAGGAAGCGGGTGCGTTTGCCTCCTATGCGTTTCGCATCAAGGTAGGGACGAAAAGCACCCTGGCGCTGGGTCTACAGGCTGGGGCCTCCAGTTACCAGGCCAACCTGATGGAGGTACGGACGTCTCCGGATAACCAGATTGATCCGGCCTTTGCCAGCAATATCTCCAAGATACTGCCCAACTTCGGGACGGGACTTTATCTGAGCAACGACAAGGCGTATGTGGGCTTATCGGTTCCCCGGCTGATCAAGAACCGGTTGAGTGAGTACAATGTGGGGGATTACCGGTCGGTGCAGGCTCGTCATGCGTATCTGGCGGCTGGTTTTGTGGTAGGCCTCAGCCCGGTGGTGAAGATGAAGCCGTCGATGCTGGTGAAGTATTCGGAAGGGGCCCCTCTGGGTTTTGATGGGAACATCAACTTCTGGTTTGCGGACCGGATTGCGATCGGAGCCTCGATTCGTCGGAATCAGTTTTCGACCTGGTCGACCTACACGACGGATGCGGTGGTAGGGATGCTGGAGGTGCAGTTGACGGATCAGTTCCGGTTCGGGTATGCGTATGATCGGACGATGAACGGGTTGCAGAGTGTAGCGCCGAGTTCGCACGAGATCATGATTCGCTATGAGTTTGGGTTTGGGCGGAGTCGCATCCTGACGCCGAGGTATTTTTAATGTTGTTTTGCCACGTACATGAGCAGTAAGCAGTTTTGTAAGGTCGATTGAAATCAGAAGATTGATAGGGCCTACTAGTTGCCACCCGGATTGGTTCCATTCAGAAAACCAATCCGGGGCAAGTAATCTGATTTGGATTAGATGTTCACAGGTTAGGCTCATCCAGAGTTTCACGGTATACAAAAAGGAAACGGTTGGCAACCGGACTTTCTAGCTTATAAGAGTAGAAGAAATTGTCTCTAGTAGGATACGAAGTGGATCATCAAGTTTGTAAAGTTAATATACCCATAAATTAATATATTTTATACATAATATATGTGATTTGGCACATAAAATGATATAAATAAATTAGAGAATAGCGGTTGGTTTTCAGTTGATTATAGCTGAGTGCCTGTGCCTTTCTGTTTATTCTGTTTTTACTACCGTACCTTTTAAACCTACCTTTTATGAGAAACTCTTACTTAGTGGGCTTTCTTTTTTTGATGCTGGGACTTGTCTCCTGCCAGTCGGAGCTGGCCATCAAAGAAATTCCGGGCCGAGTTACCTCGTCGGTGCATATGAGTGGAGGTATTGGCAAACCAGAACCCAATGCTTTACAACACTCAGGGGCTCGTGATGCCGCCCTGACCCTACAGCTGGAAGTACTCACCTATGTGAATGAGGCTCGTTCGCAGACGTGTTTATGCGGCACTACGGTTTATCCGCCTGTCACTTTATTAACGCTGAATTCGAGGCTAAATGGAGCTGCTGATAAATATGCTGTAGATATGGCTACCTACAATTACTTTAGCCACACTGGCCGAGACGGCTCACAACCCTGGGATCGGATGACCAGAGAGGGGTACATTTGGAGTTCATCAGGCGAAAATATTGCCGCCGGTTATCCGACAGCCCGGTCGGTTGTCGATGCCTGGTTAAGTTCAACGGTGCATTGCCAAAACATTATGAACCCCGAGTATCGGAATCTGGGGGTAGGCTATTCCTATAATTCAAAAAGTACGTTTAAGTATTATTGGGTAACCGATTTTGGTGCCCGTTAGTAGGGTAGAATAAAAGGCATTATTGACCCTTGCGCAAATTCTTGTGCTTCCGGCTCAACAGGTGTATTCAGAACTACTTACCGTGGCGGGATATGACTAATTTAAATGTCCTCATTATTGAAGACGATCCCATCTGGCAGTTTAGTCTTCAGACCATGTTTGGCCAATTGAATGTGGCTACCGTTCGTCTGGCGGGGTCGATTGCCGAGGCTAACCAGAAGCTTCATGAGCAACTTCCTGATTTAGTGATCGCCGATATTGTTTTACCAGATGGCTTGTCGTTGGGCTTATTTACGCAAAACTATAAGCAGTTGCCTGTTATTTTTCAAACCGCCTACACTAAAGATGATTATTTGCGACGAGCCATCACGATGCCCAATATAGGATTCTTGGTAAAACCTTTTGAAGTGTTTAGCCTAAAGGCCGCCATAGAAATATTGTTCGCTCAGAAACCAATTAACCTTTTTCCAGCTATCAATAGCATTACGACTACCGATAAACGCAGGCAACGTATAGATATACCGTTAGATGAAATTTACTGGATTAAAGGGGAGGGCAATTATTCGATTATCCATACTGTCGATCAAAAATATGTTCTGAAACGATCATTGCGTAAACTAGCGCTGGAGTTGACAGATCGCTTTATTCAAGTGCAAAAAGCATACATTATCAACATACACTATATCGAACGAATTCTAGAGTCAACCGTGCAAATTAACCAGCAATCCATCCCCATCGGGCGTGCTTATAAAAAGAACTTACTCAATCTTGTTGACCCCCGAAAACGTATGTATCTTCGGGGGTAGCCGGTTAAGTCAATAATAATGCCTATGCGCTGGAAGTATTGGTTGAATCACCTATCTATCCAGCAATTCTTCCAACGATCAATCTGTTAGGAAACCACAGTGGGGATCTAACATGTCGACGTTCTTTCGCGTATAAACGGCTATATCGCTAAGAAATTAACACATTAAATAGTCTGATTTTCATGTGAAGAAGTAGTATAGGTCGAGTCTGATCGTGGATATGATTCACGTTTGAAGCCTCAACCAATATACTTAACATCCCATTTTTTGCGGATTTGTTCTGATGTTTCCATGAAACCAGTTGTTCAAATTTCTCTAGACCTGACCGATATTGACGAAGCGCTTGAAACAGCCGCAATGGCACTTCGCGCGGGGGTCGACTGGCTCGAAGCGGGCACACCCTTAATTCTGGCCGAAGGTCTACATGGCGTACGCAAACTACGTGAAGCTTTTCCGGACGTTCCCATTGTGGCCGACCTAAAAACAATGGACGGCGGCTACCTGGAGGCCGAAATGATGGCTAAAGCGGGTGCCACACATGTGGTGGTCATGGCGCGGGCCCATGCCGAAACCATCAAGTGTGTTGTACAGGCAGGACATGACTTCGGTGTAAAAGTCATGGGCGATAATATGGTTTGCCCCGATATGGTAGCGGGAGCCCGTTGGCTAGAAAATCTGGGCTGCGATTACATTATTCACCACATTGGCTACGACGAACGGCGGGGTATTGCCGCTCAGGGTTTACGTATGCCTAGTCCACTGGATCAGCTTCGGGAAGTTGTGCAGGCCGTTCGGGTGCCGGTTCAGGCGGTGGGTGGGCTTAGCCTCGAACAGGCTATTCGTTGCCCGGAATATGGTGCCCCGTTGGTTGTACTTGGTGCTCCATTGACGATTGATGCCGACGCTTTTAAGACGGCCGGTGGAAATCTGGAAGACTCACTTCGGCTAATCTGCAGAGCGATCCATGCCTATGGCGATGTGGCGGTTGGCCTTCCGATAGTATAAGCAAGAGACGATTGCCTATTCCTTACTCTTTATTCCATGAAATCTGCTGCGGTAATAAATTATGCTCCGGAGAAAGGCTCCGTTGAGATTCGTGAACTTGATCGCCCTACCATTGGCGAAGAGGATGTATTGCTTGAGGTGGCTAATGTGGGCGTTTGTGGCAGCGATTTACACCAGTGGACCGCCGACCATAGCTGGCCTGTTAATTACCCGGTTGTACTGGGGCATGAATTTGGCGGCCATATTGTTGAGTTGGGAAGTCGTGTATCGGGCTGGCGCGAAGGCGACCGGGTAGTCAGTGAAACGGCGGCTGTGATTGACCCAACTAACCCCATGACCCGCCGAGGGCTCTACAATCTGGACCCGACTCGTAAAGGATTTGGCTACGGTGTTAATGGTGCCATGACCCGCTATGTACGCGTTCCGGCCCGTTGTTTGCATCAGGTGCCCGATCAACTGGCGTTTGAGCAGGCTTGCCTAACCGAGCCCTGCTGTGTAGCGTTCAATGCGGTCGTCGAAAATACGCGCTTAAAACCTGGTGACCGGGTCGTCGTGCTTGGCCCCGGAACCATCGGTATTCTGTGTGCGGCTGTTGCCAAACTTTGCGGGGCCGATGTCGCCGTTGTGGGTCTGGAGGCAGATCGGCATCGGCTGTCAATTGCCGAACAATATGGCTGTACGGGTATTGTTGGCGATGCTTCCGAATGGGCCAAACAAGCGGATGGCCTTGGTGCCGATTGTGTAATTGATGCGGCTGGGGCCAGTGCTACACTGAAAATAGCCATGCAACTGGTGCGCCCCAATGGGTATATTACTAAAGTTGGCTGGGGGCCGCAGCCGCTAGGATTCTCACTCGATCCACTGGTGCAGAAAAACGTTACCCTTCAGGGAAGTTTTAGCCACAATTGGCCGATCTGGGAGCGTGTTATCGCTTTGCTGGCCAGTGGTCAACTGGATGTAAAACCCATTATAGGTGGGGTTTGGTCGATTACCGACTGGCACGAAGCCTTTGAAAAAATGCACCGGGGCGAGGTAGTAAAAAGTGTGCTTAAACCCGTATAGCATGCGATTACAGGACAAAGTGGTGATTGTAACCGGCAGTTGCACAGGAATTGGTAAAGCAATTGCCCGACGCTGTGTGGCCGAGGGGGCCAGGGTCGTTGTGCATGGCCTTGAGCGCGAGCTGGGCGAGGCTGTGGTGGCGGAGTTGGGATCAGACCGTGCCGTATTGCATATCGAAGAAATCACCGCTGAAAATGCCCCGCAGCATCTGGTCGATCTGGCACTGGCTTCCTTTGGGCGTCTGGATGCGATTGTCAACAATGCAGCGATGGTACCTTCATCGACTATTGAAACCACCGACCTGAATTTGTTTCGCCAGGTGCTCGATGTCAATACGTTGGCGCCCTTTGCGTTGATAAAAGCCGCTTTGACGCATTTGCAGGAACGGCGCGGCTGTGTGCTGAACATTGGCTCGGTAAATGCCTGGAGTGGCGAACCCTGTCTGATGGCCTACAGCATTTCGAAGGGCGCTTTGTTGACCATGACCCGCAATCTGGGCGATTCGCTTCATCGGGCCTATGGGATCCGGGTCAATCAGATCAATCCCGGTTGGATATTGACCGAGCGCGAAATCGAGCGAAAACGCGAACAGGGAATGCCCGACGATTGGTATACATCGTTGCCAGCCGAGCTTTCACCGGCAGGTCGGTTGTTGATGCCTACTGAGATGGCAGCGGCTGCCGTGTATTGGCTGGCCGATGAAAGCGGCCCCATTAGTGGCCAGGTGGTCGACCTGGAACAATTCCCGTTTATTGGACGAAACTTACCTAAAAATTAATGAGTGAAAGAGCGAAAGAGTGGCTGACGCATCAATTTCGCTCTTTCGCTCTTTCGCTCTTTCGCTCTTTCACTCTTTCACTCTTTCACTCTTTCACTCTTTCGCTCATTAAACCTATGCCTCAACTAGCCGCCTTTCCGAAGGCCTTTATGCAGCAGCTTTGCAAAGACGGAACCATGACGGTTTCGGAATGGATTGAGTTAGCCTCTCAACTAGATATTGATGGGTTAGAATGGTATGCCGGATTTCTGGAAATGGCCGACGAAGCCAATTGGCCACTGTTTCGCCAGCAGGTAGAAGCCAAAGGCAACGTTATTCCGATGATGTGCTGTTCGCCCGATTTTACGCATCCTGATCCGGCCTTCCGGGCGCAGCAGGTCGAGAAGCAAAAACGTTGGATTGATATGACGTATATACTGGGCGGTTCATACTGCCGGGTATTGTCGGGCCAGCGTAGACCAGAACTGTCGATTGACGAAGGGGTGTCGCTGGCTGCCGAATGTATTGAAGCCTGTTTGCCCTATGCGCAGGAGCGGGGCATTACGCTGATTCTCGAAAATCACTACAAAGACGACTTCTGGACCTACCCCGAATTTGCTCAGAAAATGGATGTGTTCTGTAAGCTTGTCGACCGGATTCACCATCCAAATTTTGGCGTCAACTATGATCCCAGCAATACCTATCTGGCTGGTGAAGACCCGCTCGAACTCCTGTACCGCGTGTCGGATCGGGTGGTGACCATGCACGCCAGTGACCGCTACCTGCTCGAAGGAACTATCGACGATCTGCGCCGGGAAGAAGGGGGAGCGGCTGGTTATGCCAAACGGCTCAGTCATGGAGAAATCGGCAAAGGGCTGAACGATTACGATGCCATTTTTACAGAACTGAAACGTGTAGGCTTCGATGGCTGGATCAGTATTGAAGATGGGGTCGATGGCATGGCACAGCTGGAACGGAGTGTGGCTTTCCTTCGCCGAAAAATAGCTGAGTACTGGCCAGCGTAACGCGGACATCTTGCCCGAATTACAAAAAAACGGCTTGCTGTAGGTACGATTACCCCATAAACCAGTATGTATACAGAGTCGATGACAAACTGGTCCCGCTCACTATTCCTAAACGCTTAACTTTACTATCAGATTATGGAAGAAACGAATACGGCATCCCCGGCAAACAGCCGTCGTGATTTCTTGAAAACATCATCGTTGGCGGCTACTTCCTTTTTTATTGTCCCCCGTCATGTCCTCGGTAAAGGCTTCGTGGCACCAAGCGACAAGCTCAATATTGCTGGCATTGGGGCAGGCGGAAAAGGTAAAAGCGATCTGGCTTCGTTTTCGGCGAGCCCCAACGTCAATATCGTCGCCCTCTGCGATGTCGATGATCGCCAGTCGGTCGAATCGCGGAAGCGTTTTCCTAAAGCTACCTACTACAAAGATTTCCGCGAAATGCTCTCAAAAGAGCATAAGCACATCGATGCCTGCTCAATTTCAACGCCCGACAATACCCACGCGGTAGCAACGCTGGCTGCTATGCAGTTGGGCAAGCACGTGTATACGCAAAAACCACTTACCCACGATATTTACGAAGCCCGGATTCTGGGTCAGGCTGCCAAAAAATATAAAGTAATAACCCAGATGGGTAATCAGGGTGGATCGGGTAATGGTGTTCGTCGGATGAAGGAGATCTACGATTCGGGAATCATTGGTGAGGTGCATAACGTGCTCTGTTGGACCAACCGCCCAGTATGGCCCCAGGCCATTCCAACCGACAAGACCTACGAGGTTCCGAAAGAATTGGACTTCGATCTGTGGCTTGGACCGGCCAAAAAAGTACCCTACAACGAAGCCTATCTGCCCTGGAACTGGCGCGGCTGGTGGCCTTATGGAACGGGCGCGCTGGGGGATATGGCCTGTCATATCATGGACCCTGTGTTCCGAATTCTGCCCATCGACTACCCCACTTCGGTTGAATGTAGCGTGGCTGGTACCTGGACATTTACGCTTCGCCCACAGGATGATAATCCAGACTGGACACCATTTTCAACCTCTATTCACCTCGATTACCCGCGTAAGGATAGCAAGGGAAACATTAAAGTGAGCTGGTATGACGGTGGTATTCTGCCCGAACTTCCCGAAGAACTGCTACCGGGCGAAAGCTTTGGCAATTCGGATGGTGGCGTACTGTTTATTGGCTCGAAAGGAAAACTAATGGCCGACTGTTATGGCGCAAATCCACGGCTGCTGCCCCTGAAAGATAATCAACTGCTTAGCATTCCTGAAACGATTCCACGGGTTCCGAACGAAGACCACTACCTGCAATGGGTAGATGCCTGCATTGCCGGGTATGGCAAAGGCGTAACCAGTTCGCCGTTCGAGTATGCGGCCCCGTTTACCGAAAGCATTCTGATCGGTAACCTGGCGCTTCGTAGCTGGATGCTCCGCGATAACCCATCGGCCAAACGGTCGTCTGAGCGATATAACGGACGCAAGAAGTTGTACTACGACGCCCCGAATATGAAAATTACGAACTACGATCTGGCTAACCAATTTGTGAAGCGCGATTACCGCGATGGCTGGACCCTAACCTTGTAATCGCAATGACGGCCATACAGCTTGAGATATCGGCCTTAGTCGGTATCTCAAGCTTTTTTTATGGACTTAGCGTGGATACTTTATGAGCAGGAATTAACTCGTTGTCTTGCTTGCCGTAAAACATTTGTTGTGTTAATTGCCAATTCGTTTTGGGTCGACGACTACGTAGCTGATAGACTTCCCATTCGCACGGCCGTCATGATGTGAATATGTCATGTGAAGTAAGCCATCTGGGGTTTGAATCAA
Source organism: Spirosoma aerolatum (assembly GCF_002056795.1). NCBI lineage: Bacteria > Pseudomonadati > Bacteroidota > Cytophagia > Cytophagales > Cytophagaceae > Spirosoma > Spirosoma aerolatum. Next base: position 1,799,551 of record NZ_CP020104.1, read on the forward strand.
ACTTGGGTATGAGTAACCACCTTGTCCCGGTTTATGATCTTCAATGCGGGTTTTCCACGTCCAGGTTTTGCCTTCATCGTCGGATAAATATAGGCTGAGCCGATAGCGACCATCGTCAATATCATTTCCCAGAAAAGCCCAGCGACCGTCTTTTAATACAAGCAATTCGACACTAGCCGTGTTAGGAATATCGGTTTTGGTGGTAGCACTCCAGCTTTCGCCATTATCCTTCGATTCGCTGTAATGAACGCGGGTAGGTTCGTCGCCACTGTCGCGCATAAAAGCCACTAAGGTTCCATCTTTTTTCCTGGCCAGAGCGGGCTGAATTGGGCCCCGGCCTACGACTGGCAGGCTAGGCTGCCAACTGGTTCCGTCATCGTCGGAAATAGCCATGAGCGAAAAATTAAACCCATCGGAATAAAGTGGAAGTACAATGCGGCCATTGCCCAGTAGGAGTGGTTTGATGCGGGTCATCCACCCAATAGAGCGTTTGCCGGCGTCATGGCTAGCCTCAACAATCATGTTATCGTACTTGGGCGCATACCCACCCCAGCCTGCCGTATTTCTGGTGAGATCTTTAAATTTTTTCTCTACCTCCTGCGCAAAAGTCTCGCCAGGTTTGAGAAAGATATTATCCTGCCAGTTCCAGATTGGCGACCCGCTTTTCATATAATCCGTTGAGGTTCTATACCGAAGGATGGAATATTCCCACTGATTGGCTTCGACCGTAATCCAGACCAGAAATAACTTTCCCTGGCTATTCAGAAACAGCACAGGATTACAATCGGGCAAATGGGGTGTATCGGCCATTACGAAGGGTTCGCTCCATGTGGTTTCCCCTTTTCGCAAACGAGCGCCCATAATCTTCACATCATCGGCCGACCGTTCGCCACTGCCATAGAACCATACGGACAGAAAATCGCCGTTAGGCAGACTAACGATGCTGCTGCCGTGTACATGTTTATCCTGGGCAGGGAAGATGAGGGTTTGCCGAACAATGGCCGGGTTAGCCTCCTGGCCCAAACAGAATTGGTCAGTGACTAGAAAAAGAAAAAGAAGGTAAACTACTTTTTTCATGTATGATGGGGCAATGCCTTATAGCCTTCGGCAATGCGTCTAATTGGTATACTCATTGAGGAAAGTATTGGACTATTGAGGAGCGAAAGACGGCAGAAGTAAGTTATAGTATTGGTACTCGTAACAGTTGGTAAAAGGATCAGGGCTGAACTCGCTAGGATGCGGTCGCACAGCTACAGGCTCTCAAATAATCAGGAATGGCTTGATTTTCAGAGAAGTATAACCATCTTTGCATTGATCAGTTCAGACGATGCCCCAACCGAGTTATTGGCGTACAGTGAATGTTACTATAGCCGTAAACGAAAACACTCATCGTTGGGCTACCGAAGCCCCGAACAGTTTGAAAACGAGTATTATCTGAATTTGTCAAAAACCAAGCACTAAACTGTCCCGCTAAACCGGCCCACCCCAGCCTATTACGTTCTACTCATGTTACCTGTACCAGGTAGTTAAGGAATCCTCATCGTAAATTTTGGGTTAGTATTCATTATGAGCAGTGGCAATGTATTTCCTAAAGGGTTCACCCAAAATGCCCAACTGCCTATTCGGGTCGTTTCTCCGGATTTCGGTCATTTGGCTGCTAAAACCATAGTTGGCTATAACCTCACTCACCGCTTACCCTATTACTTCTTTCTATTTATGCGGGAGGGAGAGATCCACTATGTTATTGATGGAGAAACGGTCGTCCTTGGTAAACATGAGTTACTTTTCTCCTTGCCGAGCCAGCTACAGCATTTGCCGCTTTCTGTAGACGGAAACGACTACTTCAAACTAGGATTTGATGATGAATGCCTGTCTCGATTACCCAGACAATATCCGTTCCTGCTTAATCCGCTCAATCAGCAAAAAATAAGGTTTTCACCCACTGCCGCTAAAAGGATTCAAGCGGTTTTTGAACTACTCAAAGGTTTGTTAACCGTTTCAGATACGGATCCTCAACTTATCCTGGCTCATCTCAATTGCCTACTGACCGAAATCGATTCGGCTTATTTTACCGGTGAGAATAAACCCGTTGAAGACCGACTCACCAAATACCTCGGCTTCAAGGTTTTTGTCGAAAACAACTTAACCGATCATCCAACTATTAAGGATATTGCCCAAGAACTTGCGCTGAGTACCGATAGTTTATACCAACTTGTTAAGCACTACTCGGGCTACTCACCAAAAGAATTTATGACGAATCGCCTTATTCTGGAAGCCCGACGCCGGATATATTATGGCGAGCGCACTTCAGTTAAAGAGTTGGCGTTTGAACTTGGGTTCAATGATCCAGACTACTTTTCCCGCTTGTTTAAAAAAGTAACCGGGAAAACCGTCGCCAAGTTTATTCAGGATTTGTCCTGAACATGACGGTTTTCGTCCGGCTCTGTTTAGCTCCCTCTAGCAAACTTTGTTCCTCTCATTAATCAGGTAAAGTATGAACAGAGAAGTAGGAGAAATTCTGGTAACCGGTGTGACCGGTCTAGTTGGGGAGCGCTTGTTGAGACGTCTAGTAGATGCGGAAATAGATTGCCGGGCACTGGTGCGAGCCGGAAAGAGTGTGCCACTAGGTGTAACAGCTGTTGAAGGTGACTTATTCAATTCTGAATCGCTTACCGAGGCTGTACAGGGTGTGTCAACGGTCATTCATCTGGCAGCGGTGTTTCGCACGCAAGACACGGAGCTGATCTGGAAAAGCAATCTGGAAGGGACACGCAACCTGATCACTTCAGTAAAAGCCCATGCGCCCAACGCACGTTTCATTTTTGCGAGTACGACCAACGTCTACAACGCAACGAATCCGCATCCCGGTCGTGAGGATGACGAAGTTACTCCTCAACAAGCCTATCCCGCCAGCAAGGTTGCGGCTGAGAAAGAGTTACGCGACAGTGGATTGAATTGGGTCGTGCTGCGGTTCCCCTTTGTCTACGGTGATGGGGATGGGCATTTGGAAGCGCTACCAAAGTATGCAATTGCCGGTAATTGGCACCCTGCTATGCGGATGAGTACTATCCACCATCGGGATATAGCCACTGCGATGCATCTGGCCTTGGATGGTGTGATGGACGGTCGCATCGTCAATATTGGGGATGAAGCCCCAACATCAGTTTACGAATTAGCCCGCCTGGTCGGTGAATCCCTAGACTCCTCCTCCGAGCCGCTCGTTAATCCTTGGTACTTGCTTAGCGATAGTTCGCTGGCTCGTAGTCTGGGCTTCCAGGCAACAGTGAGGACAGTTTATCAGGCTTTACAAGAGAAAATAATGTGATTTATTGTTGAGGAACGGCTTTGAGAGAAAAAATAGCGCCAAATTAACTAACTGCTAACTCTGATTTTTTCTCTCAAAACGCTCCCGCTTGAGACGAAAGTGGCTTCAGTCGTCCTTGTGTGCAAATATAAATGTGGTTTGGGTGAAACAACCGGGTTGCCGGTGATCAGCCGATGCGGTGCGATTACTGGTGGCTGAGTTAGCCTGGAAACGTGCAATTGACTTTTTCAGCCCCAAATTAATATAACCCGTACTTAAGTATAGTGATTTAAGCAGGGCTACTGGCTTTGAAAAACAACAGCCCTGCTTAAATCACAATCCCTTTACTTGACGGGTAGAGACAGGGTACAGGTCTGCCCGCCAAAATTGAGGGCAAAACTGGCTGTGCCAGCTGCTGATGGTGTTCCAGTGATGTTATAGACTATCGTTCCATCACCTTTGGTCAGATTGCCTGATACCAAGGTTGCATTCAGGCCTGTCACACCGCTTGATGCGATGGCACTGCCCGCGACATACGATCCTCCATTGCCACCTATATAAGGCACCGTAGCGGTAGCGGTGTAAGCCGTACCACTAACGGCAGAAGCAGAAAAAGTGGCTGATCCGCAGGTAAGGCCAGAAACCGCTGGGGATACAGTAGTCGAACCGGGAGAAGTGACGGGTAGAGACAGGGTGCAGGTCTGTCCGCCAAAATTGAGGGCAAAATTAGCTGTACCCGTTCCCGATGGTGTTCCAGTGATATTATAGACTATTGTTCCATCACCATTGGCCAGCTTGCCTGGTACCAAGGTTGCATTCAGGCCTGTCACACCACTTGATGCGATGGCGCTGCCCGCGACATACGATCCTCCATTGCCACCTGTATAAGGCACTGTAGCGGTAGCGGTGTAAGAAGCACCACTAACGGCAGAAGCAGAAAAGGTGGCTGATCCGCAGGTAATACCAGAAATAGCTGGGGATACGGTAGTCGAACCGGGAGAAGTGACGGGTAGAGACAGGGTGCAGGCCTGCCCGCCAAAATTGAGGGCAAAATTGGCTGTGCCAGCTGCTGATGGTGTTCCAGTGATGTTATAGACTATACTCCCATCACCATTGGCCAGCTTGCCTGGTACCAAGGTTGCATTCAGGCCTGTCACACCGCTTGATGCGATGGCACTGCCCGCGACATACGATCCTCCATTGCCACCTGTATAAGGCACCGTAGCGGTAGCGGTGTAAGCCGTACCACTAACGGCAGAAGCAGAAAAGGTGGCTGATCCGCAGGTAAAGCCAGAAATAGCTGGGGATACAGTAGTCGAACCGGGAGAAGTGACGGGTAGAGACAGGGTGCAGGTCTGTCCGCCAAAATTGAGGGCAAAATTAGCTGTACCCGTTCCCGATGGTGTTCCAGTGATGTTATAGACTATACTCCCATCACCATTGGCCAGATTACCTGATATTAAGGTCGCATTCAGGCCTGTCACACCACTTGATGGGATGGCACTGCCAGTGGCATAGGAGGCTCCATTGCCACCCCTATAGGGCACTGTAGCGGTAGCGGTGTAAGAAGTACCACTAACGGCAGAAGCAGAAAAGGTGGCTGATCCGCAGGTAAAGCCAGAAATTGATGCCGAAGAGGGCGTTAAATCAGTTTCTGTTTTTTTGCACGAGATCACCGTCACGAGCCCTAACAGAAGGGCTATCAAAATTGATAAATACGAGGTTCTCATTTTACAATCCAGTAATATGATTAGTTATTAGTATGATGAGATAAACTTCATTTTGGTAAAAGTGTTAAATAACTTGTTGTCGCACGCAGGTACTTTTGGGACATGCGTGAGATGGTCTAACAAATCGGGACACTGCAAGTGCTTAACTTCGCAGAGTCGTGAAAGAACAAAAAAACACCAAATCGGCTTCCCGACGGAAGTATGACCAGGACCGCTCGGGCGGCCCCGTTCAAAAACGAAGCCTTACGGATGATCGCCAACGGGCGTAGTGTACTTCAGGTTGCTCAGGCACTAGGGGTTGGGAAAAATTTACTCTATCGTTGGCGCAGTCAACAGGAATCGGCCATGGGCTTAACAAAGGGGAAAGAAAAAACAGATAGCCCACTAGTCATCGAAAATGAGCGATTGCGCCATCAAGTTCGCCAACTTGAAGAGGAACGGCAGATTTTAAAAAAAGCCTTAGCCATTTTCAGCCGTCAGACTTGAGACTAATTTATCAGTTTATTAGTCAGCAGGTTAATGAGCATTCTGTTCATGTATCATAATGGGGGTTAGTCGGAGTGGATTTTATCGGTATCAGGCGGGTGAAACCTATCAACCCACTGTGGAAAAGAAAAAGCTGGCCCAATCAGTTGAAGAAAGCTTTCTTGCTCATTTTCGTCGCTACGGAAGCCGTCGATTAGTCGAAGAGCTTCGCGATCAAGGTCATCAAGTAAGCCCTTATCAGGTACAGCAACTCATGCGTCAACAGGGGTTACGAGCTATTCAGCCCCGTAGTTTTGTGCCGCGTGCCACCGATAGCCGCCACCAGGGGCCATTTAGCCCTAATTGGCTGCTGGTGGCTCCGTTGCCAACGGCTCCTGGATTAGTATTGGCAGGGGATATTACATACATTGCTTTAGGGGGTGGCGAATGGGCCTACCTGGCGGCCTGGATGGATCTGTTTAGCCGACGCATTAAAGGCTGGCAGGTAGAAAAACATATGGAAGCGTCCTTAGTCCACAAGGCACTCAAACAGGCATTGTTGGCTTATTCAATTGAGGAACAAGCGATTGTTCATCGCTCCGGCGACCCGGTCTGACCGTGGCGGTCAATACATTGACAAAGACTTTCGCTTAACGCTGAGAGACCACAAGTTACGCCAGAGTATGACCGGGCTGGCGTACCAGCCGTCCTGATGATCCCTATGACAACGCCTTTATGCCGGGCGGCCGGTGCCGAGTCTTGTTGGTCGAGATTGAAGGCTGAGTTGATTCAGGATGGTATTTTTCAGAATCTTGGGGACGCCCGTACCGAGTTATTTGAGTACATTGAATGCTACTATAATCGGAAACGGAAGCACTCATCATTTGGCTACAAAAGCCATGAACAGTTTGAAAATGAGTATTATCTAAATTTGTCAAAAACTAAGTACTAAACTGTCCCGATAAATCGAACCACCCCAGTCATGTAGGTGATAGATGGAGAGTTTCAGAAAATGCTCATAAGTGAGACGAAAGGAAGCTTCTGTATTTGCTACTTTATTGGGGCGATTAAAGAGACGATAATTTAGCCGATGCTATAGACAAGGTGTTAGGTGATCTTATGTCACACAGGGCTGACTAATATGACTTTCTGTTTTTAATTCGGGTGAAAGTTTTGCTTAAATTCAATTGGGGTTAAGCTCGTTTTCTTTTTGAAGAGTTTATTAAACGACTGGGGATAGTCAAATCCCAACCGATAAGCTATTTCGCTGACGGTCATATCCGTTCCCGACAAATAGTCCTTTGCTTTTTCAACCATTTTCTGGTGAATGTATTGTTGCGCATTCTGTCCGATAAGCGTGCGGAGCATGTCACTCAGATAGCGGGGAGATACATGAACCTGAGCAGCAAGGTTTTCGACTGTCAGCAAGCCAGTTTGTAACCCCTGTTCAGCCAGGAAATAGTCGTCCAGTTGCTTTTCTAGTTTGGTCAATAGTTCGTGGTTGACCGTTTTACGGGTAATGAACTGCCGTTTATAAAACCGATTACTGTAATTGAGTAAGGCCTCAAGTAGCGAGATAAGGATATCCTGACTGAAATCGTCCAGGCTGCGTTTCAGTTCTTCCTCTATGTTCCCTAAAATCGTCAATATCGTTTTCTGTTCTGGCTCCGAGAGATGCAGGGCTTCATTACTTTCGTACGAAAAGAAACCGTACTGCCTGATGCGCCGACCTAGCGGATGGTTTCTGATGTAATCGGGGTGAAAAAGCAGTGAAATACCAAAATAGTTGGCATCCCCTTCGGTCGAAATCAATTGGCCAGGTGCTGTAAAGACCATGGTGCCATCGTCAAAATCGTAGTAATTCTGTCCATAGCCTGTTCGTCCTTTTAGCCGTTTCTTGTACGAAATTGTATAGAAATCGAAGAGAAATGTCTGAGGTAATAGGCCTTTATTGACGAGGGTCTGCGTATTATCAAACAGACTTACCAAGGGATGGGAAGGCCTTGGTAAGTCCAGTAACTGATGCAAGTCAACGGGTGTACGAATGGTAGTGGGGCGATTCAACTTGTTTTTCATCTACCTACATTCCAGTTTTATTTCCCTAAAAACGCTGTTTCCATAAAATGCCTGAATCCTTCATCCCCTAGCTGCAAGCGTTGGCCGTAGATCGCTTTGGCGTCTTCTCCGGCCAAGTAACGCAATTGGTCTTTCCCATCCGTGGCGGCTTCGTAGACTATCTCAGCTATCGTTTCGGCCGGGCTGAAGGTGACCTGGTCAACGTTTGAAAAAAAGCGGTTAAACAGCTCATTGTAAGCAGGATGATACGCCTTATCGTAAGACCGACTGATAAAATCCGTTTGAATGGCTCCCGGCTCGATGATTTTAATGCCGATATTGACGCTTTTCAGCTCATAAGCCATACTTTCACTCCAGCCTTCCAATCCCCATTTGGTGGCATGGTATAACGAAGAAAAGGGAAAACCAACCAATCCGCCCAGTGAGGTGGTTGTAATGAAAAGCCCGCTGCCTTTTTCCCGGAAGTAAGGAATAAACGCCTTCGTGACTCGGATCACCCCTATCAGATTCGTATTGATCTGACGGATCAACTGCTCGTCCGTGGTGGCTTCCAGCGGTCCTGATAGGCCATAGCCGGCATTGTTGAAAACGACATCTACAGGCCCCCTGGAAATAGCCTGGTTAACCGCCTGACTAATCTGGATGGTATTTGTTACATCCAGCGGTAAAAGAGTTAAGTTGTCCAGTCTACTCAGATCATTTGCCAGCTCGGGCGTACGCATCGTGGCGATTACCTGCCATCCTTTCTTTTGGAATAAAATTGCTGTGGCCTTCCCTAAACCCGAGGACGCGCCGGTGATAAAAATTGTCTTGCTCATTTGACGATTGTTTAGGGAGCAAAATTGGCCGGAAGGATTCAGCACGATGTGGCCATATTGAGTTTGGTTGTATCCAAAATGACAAAACACGGCTTACGTTGTCGGCTATGGATACTGTTTGTATAGGGAGGTGATCCTCCATCTACTATGCGTTTTCAGCATGGCTCTTCGTCCACCCCCAGGCGGTTCCTTTCCGCAGCATGGAAATTTGGTATTCATCCAGTTTGGTGATTTCCACTTCTGAAGTAATGAGCACTTTCCCAGTAAACGTCTTCATAACGATGTATCTTATGGCTAAACATAGCGATTTGTAGTTTATCCCAATGCTAAATTTATCCTGAATGCCACCAATAGGGGTTCTGTAATGGAACAGCTATTTGTTTATCTCATAATACCCTCCAATTCGAGACGAATACCCGTTTGTGTACTTGCTCTTTGAAGTGGACAAGTGCATCAACGGATATTTTTTTGTTCACCTCAATCAGTAGCATAGGACCACCCCAATGAGGGAGCTTAACAGTCTTGAAAGCCAATCTACTCTATTAGCTAAGGCTGCGTAGCATCAGTTCATACACGTAGGGTGCCATTAAGGAGGACTATAGATGGTTTGTAGCATTGTATCTGGTACGAAGGGCCCTAAAGGTCAGGCCTACATGCTGCTCAAGCACAAAGTGGCTGAGATAGGTTAAATTTTACAGCCAGAATAGAAGGGCCGACACTAATATCGAGAAGTCATTGTCGCTGACTAGCTGACCGCATAGGCCATAGGCTAAAAAAATATCGACTAACGGACTAGTTGATCAGATATTGATTAGTTTATTCGTGCTTTTAAGCGAAGAACGTTAAATCAGATTTACGTTGCGGAATAAGCGATCAAAACGGATCAGCTGGGTGCGCTGGGGGCTGTTTATGCTAACCCATAGCTGTTTTTCCTTGCTGTATGCGCAATCGAGGAAACTGCCTGTCCCTGACGTATTGACTGAGCAGCAGGGGCTGCCCCAAGCCTTTGTTCCGGCCATCGTACAGGATCAACGGGGATTTATCTGGCTGGCGACACTAGATGGTTTATGTCGCTTTGATGGCCAGCAGATCAACGTATGGCAACCCACTACCCAGGGGCGCCCGTCATTATCGAATGCCGGCGTGATCAGCATTAAACCCGCTCAGCAGGGGCAACTCTGGGTGGCAGGGCAACGTAGTATTGATTTAGTTGATCCCGTCCGGCAGACCTTTGCCCATTTTTCGAAGCAACCATTTTATCGTCCCTTTGCGGAGTATCGAATTAATGATATCTATCCCGATCATCAGCATCGGCTTTGGCTATTATTTACCAATCAGGGGATAGCCTCGATTGATTTACAAACGCACCGGGTTATTTCGTATCGCTCAGAGGGCCGTAGTCCGTCAACGCTAGCCAGCAACCAGGTCCGCTCGATTCTTGACGATCGACGGGGGACGGTCTGGCTAGCCACTGCCAGGGGGCTTCAGCGGTTGGATGCCCATACAAACCGCTTTACGCGCTATGCCCAGCGTGGTCATTCCGGCGTCCTGGCTGAAGACGATTTATATGGTCTTCACCAACGCGTGAATGGCCACCTTCTGATCGTCTCCAGAAAGTACGTTATGGTTTTAAACCCGCAAACGGGTCAACTGCGTACGTTTCCATTACCCCAGTGGGTTGCTCTGCAGGATGTGGTTCGAATCGCTACCGATAGTCAGGGAAACGATTACATCGCCTACCATGATCAGGTGCTCCGATTCAATGAGCAGGCCGGGATTCAGCCACTGGTCTTCCAACCGGAATCCTGGCGGAGCCAAAGTCTGCTGATTGACCGATCCGATGTGCTTTGGATCGGAACCACGGGTGCGGGAGTCCGTATCTATAACCTCCAATCGACCCGGTTTGATACCTATCCGTATACCACCAATTTTTACCTGGATTTGCTGGCCCATGAGTTCAAGGTGCCCAGGCAACAGCTCCGGTCGTTGCCCACCACAGCCTCCGCTTATGACTTCCGCTACACCCTTGATCGGCACCAGAAGTTATGGTTCACCCTGGGCACTCCTTTCTTGTATCAACTGGATCTACTGACCAGGCGGCTAACCACTAGCCCCCTTCCAGCTCCCTTGCGACCCATCGACCAGCGTTATCCGATTGCGCTGGCCACTGACCCGCAAGGACAGGTATGGGCCATACGCGATTCGGTCGCCATGTGGCAGGATGCCGTCACGAAACGCTGGCAATTGTTCTCGCACCCCGTAAGGCCCATGGTTTCGCGGCTCAACGATAAAACGACCATCTTTCAGGCGGTGATCGATGACCAGGCGCTTTGGCTGTCGACGGGATCGCAGGGGCTTTACCGGGTGGACCGCCTGACCGGCCGCATCCGTCAGTTTAGGCATCAACCCCGTGATACTACCTCGCTGAGTACCAATACGCTGTTCTATTTATCGGGTGATCCCGCTGATCCCTCGACGCTCTGGATTGGTACCTTTGGCGGAGGGGTGTGCCGGTTCGACAAACGGACAGGTCGCTGCCAACGAATTACCCAACTAAACGGGCTACCCAACAATGTTATTTACGCAACCATTCCCGATCGGAGCGGCAGCTTATGGATCGCCACTAATCAGGGAGTATGCCGGATGGATCGACGCGCCAGCAAAAACAGATCGATGCAAACCTATAACCAGCGGGATGGCCTACTGGCTAACGAGTTCAATCGCTTTCATGTTGTCCACTTGCCGACTGACCGAATCATACTAGGAGGGCTGGAGGGCATCACCGCCTTTGATCCGGCCCAACTCCGCAAGGATACCTATCAACCCGCTGTTGAGCTGATCGATATACAGATCAACAACCGACCGCTTAGCGCTGCCGGGCGGGACTCACTGCCTGTACAGTTACTGGATACGCTTGACCTGGATTATAGGCAGAATTTTCTGTCGGTAGCATTTGCGGCCCTGCAGTTTAATAACCCGGCTAAACTTCGTTACCGCTACCAACTTGAGGGGATTGATAACCAATGGGTTGTAGCCAGCCAGCCGCGGGCGGTTTACACCAATCTGAGTCCTGGAACGTATACGCTGCGACTCAATACGTCGAACACATCTGGAATCTGGAGCCCGCACGTCAGGTTACTAACGGTGGTGATTCACCCACCCTGGTGGAAAACCTGGTGGGCATACCTGCTCTACGTAGCCACCAGCTTAGCCGTAGCCGGAACACTGGTTCGGTCGTACTGGCAGCAACAGCAGGCCCAGCAACTGAAAGCTGTTAACGAGCTGAAAACCCGGTTCTTTTCGAACATCACCCACGAGTTTCGCACACCGCTCACCTTAATTCTGGCACCGGCCCAGCAGTTAGCACGGAACTTGCAGGACCCCGATGATCGTCGTCGGCTGGCGATCATCGATCGTAACGCGCATCAATTACTGCAACTGGTCAATCAGTTGCTGGACTTATCGAAGCTGGACGCCGGGGCCATGCCGGTCGACGAATCGCGAGGGGATCTGGTCCAGTTTATCCGGGAGATTTATCAGTCCTTTACCGCCGAGGCTGAAACCAAAAACATCCGATTCGTGTATAAACCGGCTGAGCTAACCACCGACTACTACTTTGACGCGCCCAAGCTGGAACGCATGCTGTATAATCTGATCGCGAATGCCCTCAAGTTTACCCCCGCCGGGGGGCACATTACCATTGAGCTCACGCCAGCGGTAACCATCACCGTTTCCGATACAGGTGTCGGCATTCCAGCCGATCAGCTCCCGCATATTTTTGATCGCTTTTATCAGGTTGATAAGGCCAGTATTGGCCAACCGGCCGGCACCGGCCTGGGCCTGACCCTGGTCAAGGAACTGGTTGAGCGGCAAAACGGGACGATTAGGATCCGCAGTGAAGTGGGCCGGGGCACCACCGTCTCCCTAGCCTTACCCTATCGGCCAGCTCCCGCTTCGCCATCGGTTCCCGTCGTTGCGCCTGCCCGGCTTTCCCCAGAGGTAGCGGATCGGTCTACCGAATCACCCGTAGTTCTTTTGGTGGAAGATAATGACGAGCTGGCCGGTTTTATCACCGAAAGCTTACCGACTTCCTACCAGATTTGCCGAGCTAGCCAGGGAGCGGATGGCCTTGAGCAGGCCATTCGACTCATGCCGGATCTGATCATCAGCGATGTACTGATGCCCATTATGGATGGGTACACCTTCAGCCAAACTATCAAGGCCGATCCACGAACCAGTCATATTCCCCTCATTCTGTTGACCGCCAAGTCATCTCACGACAGCCGCCTGACCGGCTTACGGGCGGGGGCTGACGAGTACCTCACCAAACCCTTCCAGATCCAGGAATTACAACTGCGGGTGCAAAACCAACTGGCCCAGCGGCATCGGTTACGGGAGTGGATCCGGGCGTCGCTGACCCAACTACCAACTGCCAACCAGGCACCATCCGCAGCCACAGCCAATCCGTTTCTAACTTCGCTGTATGCCGTACTGGAAGACCACCTGGACGATGCCTCGTTTGGGGCCGACGAGCTGATTGCCGCTTCCCACCTAAGCCGCATGAGCCTGCATCGTAAACTAAAAGCCTTAACCAGTATGCCAGTGGGAGAGTTTATTCGTGCCTACCGGCTTCGGCGAGCAACTGATTTTCTGAGCCAAGGCTACACCAGCTCAGAAACCGCCTACCGCGTCGGCTTTGATAGCCCCGCTTATTTTTCCAAATGCTTCCGGGAAGCTTACCAGCTTACCCCAACTGAGTTTGCCGCACAGATTAATCCGGCGAATCGGCAGCAGATGGAGTGAGCAAGATTACAGAAGTCGGGGCCCCCAATAGAAATTGCATAGAAAATTGCTCAATAACGGCCTTTACTGGCCCCGTTGGGAGAATTCTTATAGCCATTGGGAGGATTCTTATAGCCTTTCCGAGCGACTCAGTCCACCTTTGACGGCCAATCTAACGGCTTAGGTAGTCAATCAATACGCGCTTGTTATGCACCGTTTTCTTCGTTCGCCTTCACGTTCGTCATCACCAGCAATTCTGCTGCTGTTAATGACCTGGCTTTATACCAGTCCCGCTCAAGCTAGCATCTGGTTCGTCAAAGTGGATAGTTCCGCTAGCAATACCGGCACCACCTGGGCCAATGCGACGTCCTTCCACAAAGCCTTACGGCTTGCTCAGGCGGGCGATCAGGTCTGGCTAGCTGCAGGCCTCTACTTCAATTATCCCTGGTCTGTCTTTAATGCCGATCCCACGGAAGCCCAGTTCCAGTTTTATGTCAGTCGGTCTTATCGGATTCCCAGTGGCGTGAAAGTCTATGGCCATTTTGCCGGTGATGAGGCCACGCTTGACCAGCGGCATGGCGCGGAGACGCATCTGTACTGCATGCCGTTTGTGTATCATGCCGTTGTCTTCAAGAATGTAGCGGAAGGGACGCTGCTGGATGGGGTACGCATCGAGGCCAGTACAGCCCCCATCGATGGAGATGATGGCCTAGTTACCAACGGCAGTACCTCGCTTCGAACTACCCATGTAGGCCGAGAGATTATTAATTATGCCTCCGATGGCATCTCCAGGCCAACAGTAACGAACTGCAAGCTGGACCAAGCGGTTTGCGGAGGAGCAGGGGCGATTATCGGTAACATTGCCGATGGGGGAAGTGGCCTGGCGGCCCTGCGTGTCATCGGCTGTATGTTCGTCAATTTGACGGGGACGAAAATGGTTAATTCAGCCGTCATGAATCGGAGCTATGACGGCGCCAAAGCCGATCTGCTGCTGTATAATACCACCTGGAGCCGGGTGGATATAATCCCTAACTATGCCCCTTATGACAACGGCCTCTCCACCGTAACCGATATGCTCTCGGCCCTGATTGTCAACGTGGAGTCCGGTAATCCTTGCCGGATTATCAATTGCCGTTTTGAGGATGTAGGCATTTATCCCGGTAGTCCTGCCATTCCGCTATCGGCGTTTTATCTGATCGCCAATTTGAGGGGAGCGACGAGTGATATGGTCAACTGCCAGGTCACCAGTACGCATGCCAGTCACTGGCATACCGACATTGGGCTTCCAGCGGGCTTTACCCCTGGTGTTACGCTGTCGCACTGTATCATGAATGGGGTGTCTAACCTGGCTACCCTGAACTTGACCACCATCCAGGAGTCAGGGCATTATATCCACCGCTACGGGGATGTGCTTTATGGGTGTCCCAGCGATCCGGTCCGCCATTTGGTCAACCTGGCCGATGGTAGCCCGACGGTGGCCGCCTGCAATACGCTGCTCACCGATCAGGGTGACAACACGCTCCTGGAGCGCTGGTCCGATCTGGTCGACATTCCCGGCCTGGCCGATCGGGTCAAGAAGGGCCGTATCGACATCGGCCCGGATGAAACCAATCCCAACGTGTACCTGCAAACCACCACTGGCATTTCTTCCTTAACCGTAGGCCGCAACACGGCTACTGTGATGCTGCTGGGTAAATACTGCGACGGTACGGTCAACTGGAGCGGCTCCAGTGGGGTCAGTGGCACGGGTAGCAGTATTCCCGTTTCCACCAGCCTGACCGGCTCATTTGTCTACCAGGCTACCTGCACCACCAACAATTGCATCAGTGCCCCTTCTTCGGTTACGGTCGCTGTCATTGCCTTACCGGATCTGTCCCCGACCTTGTCCTTACCGCAGGCCAACTTTTCGGCCAGTGGCCCCGAAGCGAGTCGGCAGTTTGTAGTCAATGTGTTTGAGGTAGGGGGAAAAACGACGAGTATGGGCAGTGTGACGCTAACCCTGTCGGCTCCGACTGGCTATAGCCTTACCTTCAACTCCTCGCTGACTAGTATCAATGTATCGGGCGGAACAGCGAATCCGGTCGCGGTGGACAATGGAAAGTGGACGGTGTGGAGCAATGTAGCGGGTCAGCAACTGCGCCTGGTGCTTAACCCGGGCCAGTCAATCGATGCCAATGGCCAATCGGTACTTGGCTTTACACTGAGCCGGACGACGGCTAATTCGGGCAGTGTCTCCAACATGACGGTGAATGTAGCCGACGATCCTGGTGGGAGTTATGATGGCAATCCGGCCAACAATGTCTATGCCCGGATACTGAATGGCTTGTAAGTGTGTGTATTTCGGAGATAGTGACCAGGCGATTCCGTAGCAAATTGACCACCTAGTTGACTCGCAAACGACCCGCGAAAAGAGGCTGTAGAAGCGGTGGTAAAACTACGGTTATTTTCCCTTTATTGATAACTGATTTCTACTTGCGGTTTCCGTTTCCGGCGCATGGATTCGCCGGTCAACTCCAGCCGATGTGCATCATGTACCAGCCGATCCAGGATAGCATCGGCAATGGTTTTTTCCCCAATCACTTCATGCCATTTGCTGACCGGTAGTTGAGAGGTGATAATGGTCGAACTCTTGCCATGCCGATCTTCGATGATTTCCATTAACGCAGCCCGACTCTGGGCATCAAACGGCTGAAGCCCGAAGTCGTCCAGTATCAGTAGTTGTTGACGCTCGATTCGAGTTAACTCTTTCAAATACGATCCATCGGCTTTGGCCATTTTTAGCCGAGCAAATAGTTTAGGCGTACTGGCATACAGGACCCGATAACCCAGAATGCAGGCTTGATGACCTAACGCCGATGCGATATAGCTTTTGCCAATGCCGGTACTACCCGTAACCAGCAACGTTTCATTGCGTTTGATGAAGTTGCAGTCGGCTAACCGTAACAATTGATTGCGGTCCAGATTCCGTTCCGTTTGGTAAGAGAGTTCCTCAATAGAGGCTTTATAGCGGAAACGGGCATTGACAATCTGGCGTTCGATCCGCCGATTCTGTCGATCATCCCATTCAGCTTCAATCAGATAGGCGATCATCTCATCAATCGTATACCCGATGGGCTGGCCACTTTCCAGACTAGTTTTGAAGGCCTGGAACATGCCAAACATCTTCATTTTACGCATTTTCTCTAAGCTATTGTTGTTCATTGGTGCATTGATTTAGGGTTATTGATAGTAGTTCTCTCCGCGGATGTTCTCGTGAGTAGGCATGGTGGGTTGTTCAGCTAGAAGTTCGTCTTCATCATAGTTATCCATCCCCTTTTCCAAGATGGCCTGGATGGTTTTGTAGTTGTAGAGGCCGAAGCCTAACGCCCGCCGACAGGCGTTGGTGAGCCGCTCTTTGCCTACCTTACTGGCCAGACTCAGGATGCCCATACAGGAGCGATAGGCCTGTTCAGGATGCTGACGACGTTCCATCACTTTGAGGATGTAGAGCCGCACATCCTCGTGGATATCAGCCGCCCAGTCGACAAAACGCTCGGGCGACCAATCCGTTACGAAGCGATGAGTAGCGGCCAGATGTTCTTTGTCGGTGGTGTAACTGTAGGGACGATATTGCCGTCGATGTAGGGCCACGCGTTGATAGCGGACAAAAATCTCCACCGTAGAGCTGGAATAAAGCAGTTTGACCTTTCGGCCAACGTAGCGATAGGGTACACTATAATAGTGCTTATCAGCCCCTAAACACACATGCCCATTTTTCATCACTGTGGCATGGGATTGCTTTTTGAACTCGTAGCGTAGCAGGGGTAAAGGTGCGAGTACTTCGCGTTCAACTTCGTCAAATTGAAGTCGACGACTATAGTTGCGCCCTTTCATGGGTCGGCTATTATGTTGCTCTAAGAGAGCTAGTATAGCCTCATTGAGCTCGGTTAATGAGTGAAAGCGCTGTTTTCGTAGCGGTGCATAGATCCGATTATAGACAATCTTGACCGCCCCTTCGACCAGGGCTTTATCCCGTGGTCGATAAGCTCGGGTGGGTAAAATAGTAGTGCCGTAGTGGTCGGCAAAGTCGGCAAACGTCTCATTCAGAGTCGGTTCAAAGCGACTGCTTTTGGTGACGGCCGTTTTGAGATTGTCGGGAACGATGGCGGCTGGTACACCCCCACAATAGTGCAGCGCGTTTTCGCAAGCCGCAATGAAGTCTTCTTTTTGCTGACTCATTACCGCCTGCACATAGGTCAGTTGACTAGCGCCTAGAATGGCGATGAAGACTTCAACGGGCTTTTCTTCCCCCGTTGTTAAATCGACTAGACTCAACTTAACACCCGCGAAATCGACAAATAGTTTGTCGCCTGCTTTATGATCCAGATGCATCACGGGTTGTACCCGAGCCTTCCATTGGTTATAGTAAAAACAGAACTGGGTGTAGTGAAAGCCATCAGAATGGTCATTGCGGTAAGCTTCCCACAACATCAGTCGAGTGACTCCCTTTCGTTTGAGTTCTTTATCGACCTGAGGCAGGTAAGCTTGCAGAATAGTCAAGCGTGGATCGGGCTTGGGCTCAGGGGTCTTGCCAAATAAGTCTTCCAGATCCTTGTCGGTCAGGGTACGGATATCTTCATAGGTAAGTCCACTAGCGGCCAGGGCGGTCAAATAACGCTTGACAGTGTTCCGGGAAACACCAATTTGGGTGGCGATGGAGAGTTTGCTACGTCCCTGGCTAAATAGCCGAAAGATGTGTCGAATCTTGCTCATGCTGATTGTCGAGTTAGCCATACGGGTTTGGAAGTTGGTAGTTCATCTTCCAAAAGTATGGGTACTTCTACAGCCAGCTTTTCATCAAGACGAGGTGGTCAGTTTAGGCCGAAATCACCTGGTCAATTAGTCGCGGAATCGGGTGGTCAGCTTGTACCGAAATCAGATGGTCTCTATCTCCGAAATCTCCATTCCTAAAGCAAATAAGTTTTTGATTCTGTTTGAGAAAGGCACTTCTAACCAAAAAAGGAAAGATATTGATGCAGAAAAATGGTTGAAATTAACTTATCCGGCTGTTTACAATCATTTGATTACACATAAAGAAAAAGCACAGATTAGAACCGACAAAGGGGATTATTGGTGGGAATTGCGAGCCTGCGATTACTATGCAGAGTTCGATAAGCCTAAAATTATGTATCAAGTGTTTCAAGTCAGACCAGCATTTATATATGACGAGCAAGGCTTATATTGTAATAATTCAATGTGGATAATTCCTAAAGCGGATAAAGGTTTATTTGCTCTATTGAACTCAAAACTAGGTTGGTATTTAATTTCAAACTATTGTACAGCGATTCAGAACGGTTACCAACTCATTTTTCAATACTTTGGTCAAATCCCAATTTCGCAACGGCTTGTTGATTATCAGGAGCCATTGAACGATTTAGTCAATCAAATTCTAGCCGCCAAAGCCGCCGATCCTGCTGCCGATACGTCAGCCCCGGAATCTGAAATTGATAAGTTGGTTTATGAGCTCTATGGCCTAACGGATGAGGAAATTGCGATAGTGGAGGGGAGGTAAACAACGTAGTAGATAGTATATACAGACCGATTGCGTAGCGCGTTCAATTCCGGCCCTGTTGGATAGGTTATACGCTCAATATGGGGCAAGAGTCTTAATTTAGCGGTTGAATTGGTCATAAGGTATAATGTCGTTTCCGGTTCCTGAACCTGTCTGGATACATCGTATAGTGCATGAACAGAATTTGCCTGACATAATACGTCACGGTATGTTTTGCCGCCGGGCTATTCCAGCAGACCCCAATTATATCTTCATTGGCGATAATCAACTAACTCAGGATAGACATGATCACCCGATACCACTGGATAACTACGGCAATTTGGGTGACTACGTACCGTTCTATTTTGGCCCTCTATCGCCAATGTTATTGAACATTAAAACGGGGCATAGGGGCATTACAAAACGACCACAGGAGGAAATAATTTACATAAGCTGCAAAGTAGACAGTATAGTAAAGGCCGGGCTACGTTTTGTATTTACCGATGGACAGGCCAAAGACAGGCTGACCGTCTTTTATCAATCGCTCAACGATTTAGATAAGATAGATTGGGACGTTGTCAAAGCAAAATATTGGTACAATGCAGAAGACGATTGGGACAGACAACGACGTAAACAGGCTGAATTTCTTGTTTATGAGAAAGTTACGGCAAACCTGATTGATGCAATTGTTGTTTTCAATAAGGAAAAAGCTGATTTTGTAAACGGGCTATTGAACCAGGAAGGGCGTTCCATTCGCGTACATATCAACCCCGATAACAGGTTTTACTACTAATGATTCATTTTATAACAGGCGATCTATTAAGCTCCGATGCTCAGGCACTCGTTAATACTGTTAATACGGTGGGGGTCATGGGGAAAGGTATTGCCTTACAGTTTAAAGAACGTTTCCCACTCAACTTCAAACGGTATAAAGATGCCTGTAAGACGGGGGAACTTCAGCCGGGGAAATTATTGCTAGTGCGGGAAACGTCAATAAATGGTGAGAAGATAATTATTAATTTTCCTACCAAGACCGATTGGAAACAGCGTTCGAGTTACGCATACATTGAGGCCGGTCTACAGGAATTGGTTCGTGTTATTGAACAGGAAACGATTCAAAGCATTGCTATTCCGCCGTTAGGGTGTGGCAATGGTGGATTAAAGTGGGAGAAAGTACGCCCTATGATGGAACAGTACTTAGGTAGTTTACCGATTGAGGTATTTATTTTCGAGCCAAACGAAGCCATTAAACAAGTCTTACAGAAACAGGAAACCCCAAAAACGGTCCAACTCTCGCCCGCGCGGGCCATGTTGCTCTATGCGCTGTTTTCATATGAAAGTATGGGAGAACACGCGAGCCTGTTTGTAGCCAACAAATTAGCCTATTTTCTTCAACGGTTAGGCGAAAATTTGCGGCTCAACTTTAAACCTCATCATTACGGGCCTTACGCCAATGAAGTAGGGCACGTATTATACAAGTTGAACGGAGTTTATATGATGGGCATGGAGCAAAACGAAATAAAGGCGTTTGAATCGCTCCAGCTACGCTATGATAAATTAGATGAAGTTAGGGATTACGTTAATAACAACCTACAGCCCGAACAGCGTCAACGGCTCAAGAATCTACTGACGTTAATTGCTGGTTTTCAGTCGGCTCTATCGCTGGAAGTGTTAGCGTCGGTCGATTTTATTCAGTTCTATGAAGGGATTACATCTGTTGAAGAAGTCTTTGCACGTCTCCAAAACTGGTCAGACCGTAAGAAACGATTAATAAAGGAACGCCACGTAGCCATAGCCGTAGAACAGTTGAACGCCTATAAACAGCATCCTGCATTTGCCTGATTCGGGACAATGGATCAAAATCCTACTTCGTACCGCGTTCCTTTTCTGTACTCAATTCCGGCCTGTATTCGCTCGGTCAACTGAGCGGTACTAATTGAAAAGAGTAATGGTAGTTGTCCTTCCTTACCCCTCTGGTATTTTTTGATGCGCCGTAGCGGGTTATTGAACCGATTTGTATAGGCGTTTCGGATATTATGAGCCATGTAATAACATTGGCGTTCGAGGGTGGCTACAGCGTGTTTTGCAGTCAGAAATTGACCTGCTAGGTCGTCAAACGTTGCCCGGTCGTTAGTATATAGGGCTTTTAGCTGAACGGCCGAAATAAACCGTTGATTTGGTCGCGGGTATTCAATTTCAATGCCTGTAACCAAGCAGGTAATTACTACCCTAGTTTGGTCCTGTTCAGGCTGTTCTACTGTGATACTACTGTGAGAATTACGGTCATGAGCTAACCCGGATTAACTTGGTTTGGTCAGTACCAAGTTACAGATAATTGAAATACGGTTGACGGAATAGTTGACGGATTAACTTTACTAAACCGTATTATAAGTTGTAAAGTACCATAAAGAGAAAAAGGCTAATCAGTTGAAAAAGAGCGTTTTCGCTCTTAAACTGATTAGCCTTTAGTCAAAAATAGAGCCTCCTACGGGATTCGAACCTGCGACCTACGCATTACGAATGCGTCGCTCTACCAGCTGAGCTAAGGAGGCTTTTGCGGGTGCAAATATAATGGTATGTAATTTAAGAATGCAAGTATCCGGCTTCTTTTTGGTAATTTGCAGCCATGATTTCCATCACAAACCTCTCATATTACCTCGGTAGCCGGGCTCTTTATGAAAATGCCTCGCTGCATATTAAACCTGGACAGAAAATCGGCCTGATTGGCCTGAACGGTACGGGAAAATCGACCCTCCTACGAATTATCAATGGCGAATACCAGGCCGATGGCGGGACAATCTCTAAAGCGGGCGATGTAACCATCGGATTTCTGAATCAGGACTTGCTATCGTACCAGACTGATGATTCGATTCTGTCCGTAGCGATGCAGGCTTTTGAACGGCAAAATCAGCTACAAAAACAAATCGACGACCTGCTCCACGAGATGGAGACCAATTACCGGGATGAACTGGTGGATAAGCTGGGTAAAGTGCAGGAGGAGTTTGATGCCCTGGATGGATATTCGGTACAGGCAAAGGCCGAAGAAATACTGGAAGGGCTTGGCTTCTCGACGGATGATCTTCAGAAACCTCTACGGACGTTCTCAGGAGGCTGGCGTATGCGCGTTATTCTGGCAAAACTGCTGTTGCAGAAGCCGTCGCTGCTTATGCTCGATGAGCCAACCAACCACCTTGACTTACCATCGATCCAATGGGTGGAAAAATATATTCAGACCTACGAAGGAGCCGTAATTGTGGTATCGCACGACCGTGAGTTCCTGGATAATGTGATCGATGTAACGGTGGAAGTATCAGGTGCCAAACTGCATTATTATCCGGGTAATTACTCATTCTATCTGGAAGAAAAAGCCTTACGCAACGAGATACAGAAGGGGGCTTACGAGAATCAGCAGGCTAAAATTCGTCAGACTGAACGCTTTATTGAGCGATTTAAGGCCAAGGCTACGAAAGCTAAGCAGGCCCAAAGCCGGGTGAAACAACTGGCCCGAATGGAACTGGTCGATGCCGTGATCGACGAAACGGCGCGGGTAAATTTCAAGTTTCAGTTCTCAACCCAACCGGGTCGGCATATTCTGCATCTGGAAGATATTACGAAGCATTATGGTCCCAAACGAATTCTGACCCATGCCGATATTCGGCTCGAACGGGGGGATAAAGTAGCCCTGATCGGAGCAAACGGACGGGGTAAATCAACATTGCTACGGATTATTTCGGGTTCGGAACCGCTCAATGATGGCCGTCGGCAGTTGGGGCATAATGTGTCCTTTAGCTTCTATGCCCAGCACCAGTTGGAATCACTGAATGTAGAAGATACGCTGCTCGACGAATTGAAACACGCTAACCCTACCAAAACAGAAGGCGAACTTCGGGGCGTACTGGGTTGCTTTCTGTTCTCGAACGAGGAAGTGTTCAAAAAAATCAAAGTGCTGTCGGGGGGCGAAAAGTCGCGCGTAGCGCTGGCAAAAGTGCTTTTATCACAGGCTAACTTTCTGCTGCTTGACGAGCCGACCAACCACCTCGATATGCAGTCGGTGAATATTCTGATTCAGGCGCTGGAGCAGTATGAGGGTACGTATGTGGTGGTATCGCACGACCGCTATTTTGTGTCACAGATTGCCAACAAGATCTGGTATATCGAAGACGAGCAGATCAAGGAGTACCCTGGTACCTACGATGAATACGAGTGGTGGATGGAAGAGAAAAAGCAGGGCGCAGGGAGTAAGGGGCAGGGAGCACAGGAACCTAAGGCTGTTGCGACCCCCGCACCTCGCACCGCGCTCCCGGCATCGGATGATGAGCGGAAAGAATGGCAGCGGACGTTGAAAAAACTAAACCAGCAGGTTGAAGAATCCGAAGCCAAAATAGGGCAACTGGAAGAACGTAAAAAGCGGCTTGAAAACGAACTGGCTGACCCGGCTACGTATGGCGATGATAAACTTATGCAGGCTAAAAACGACGAATACCGCCGGGTAGTGGCTCAGATTAGCCAGCTACAGGATGAGTGGGAAGCGGCTATGCTTGAGGCCGAAGTATGGGAGAAGAAATTAGCCTAGACTAGCTAAATGATTGAGTGATCGGATTATTGACTGATTGAATAAAGCACACAAGTAAGCTATTCAATCAGTCAATAATCCGATCATTGTTTATATCGTATAAATGAAATATAATTGTATTTTACTTGTACGTGTATGGGCGATTTTAAAAAAGGGCGGGGGGCGCAGTTTAATACGGCTAATTCGTTTGCCAGGCATCAATATGAGCCCCTGGAAGGTGACGAATCCTTGGATGATGATTTTCCTGAATCGGCGGTAAAAACGCAGTTTTTTGAAGAAACGCCTAAGCAGATCATTAGTCGCCCCAATAGCCCTGATATTGGTTTTATGGCCTCTATCAATCCCTATCAGGGGTGCGAACACGGTTGTATTTACTGCTACGCTCGCCCAACGCATGAATACTGGGGTTTTTCGGCTGGTCTTGATTTTGAGAGTAAAATCATGGTCAAGAAGAATGCACCAGCCCTGCTTGAAAAACAATTTCAGGCGCGTACGTACAAACCGGTTGTCATTCACTTTTCTGGAAATACCGACTGCTACCAACCCGCTGAGCGAACCTATCAGCTTACCCGCCAGATGCTGGCAATTTGTCTGCGCTACCGAAACCCGGTTACGATTATCACAAAAAATGCGCTGATTTTGCGGGATCTGGATATACTGAAGCCTTTGGCGGAGCTCAATCTGGTTAATGTTGCCATTTCCATGACGACCCTAAACGAAAATCTGCGACTCCTGATGGAGCCCCGAACCGTTACGGCTGCTCAGCGGCTAAAAACGATGGGTGCCTTGCATCGAGCGGGAGTGCCCGTTGGGATTATGACAGCCCCAATCATCCCTAGCCTCAATGACCATGAAATCCCAAAACTGATTGAACAGGCTGCCGAGCAGGGAGCTTGCTGGTCGGCTTATACGGTTGTGCGCTTAAATGGTGCTCTGGGACCACTTTTTACCGATTGGCTAAACCAAACATTTCCCGAACGGGCCGAGCGGGTATTGCACCAGATTGCTGATTGTCATGGTGGTCAACTGGCCGATTCGCGGTTCAAAACCCGTATGTCGGGCGAGGGGCAGTATGCGCATCAGATTTCCCAGTTGCATCGTATTGCCTGTCAGAAATACCTGAGCAACCGCCAAATGCCGTCGTTGACAACAGCCCTGTTTCGGCCTGCCGGTCAGATCGGGCTGTTTGAGTAACGTGGTTAGAGGGCTACATTACCGATCATACCGAAATCCTGTTTTAGGGTTGTCTGACGATTCGGCCTGCTCCAGGGTTAGTTTATGATCGAACGATTGCGTTACGGTTTTGTGAATACCTTTACAGATGGTGTCGAGTGGCAGATCGTTTTCGTCGCTACCGAATGGATTTTCAATTTCTTCGGCAATGACTTCCAGGCTGGCCAGTACATAAAATACGAATACGACCAGCGGGATAACCAGATAATGCAGGTTCGATACATACCCAAGAGGTAATGTAAGGCAGTACGTAAAAATGAATTTCTTAATAAACGAACTGTAGGAGAAGGGGATAGGTGTGTTTTTGATTCGTTCGCAAGCCCCGCAAATATCCATTAATGACTGAATTTCCGGATTGAGAATAAGTAAATGTTCGGCCAACAGGACTTGCCGACGTTGTAGATCAACTACTTTTCCAAAAATAGCCAGGGCAATTTGTTGGGGAACGTGTTCGTTCATGTGCAGTTGTTGCGCATCAAAAACGGTGCTATTGGTAAACTCGGGTTCGATTGGTCGGCTGCGAAGGTGGTTTTTAAGGGCAAAGGCGAAATTGGGAATCATGGCTCGGAAAAACGCCCGGCTTTCGGCTTCCGAACTACCCAGCAATTGATCGAGCTTCAAGGCCATGTTTCGGCTATTATTGACCAGGCTGCCCCATAACTTCCGGCCTTCCCACCAGCGATCATATGCCGTATTGGTCCGAAAAACCAGTAGCATCGAGATCACAAAGCTCAGCAAGGTATGCATGAGCGAAAAGTTTTTCAGGTGAGGATTTTCGCTGAGATCGAATAATTCGAGCAGATGAACGATTATAAATGAATAAACGCCTATTCCGATCAGGGCAGGGGTTAGTTGCCGAACCGTATCGGCCCGATTAAACGCAAGGATAAACCGAATCCATTCTTTCGGGTTATAATTGACCATAACGATGCTGCGTTGAGTTAATAATGAACAATGAATAATGCTAAATGGACACCACCATTATTCATTCCCCATTGTTCATTTACTTTGTAAATGATGACCCTAAAAGTAACGCTCATGCGTGTTTGTATCCCGGTTTTGACCTTTTTATTTTGGTGGATGCCCCTCCTGGCGGTTGCCCAGCAACTCCAGACCATCGACCACATTTACGATTCGCGGGTGCAAACGGTGCTGTTGTTTCCGCAGGTAAGCGCCAATCTGAACGACCCTGCCCTGACGTTGAATCCGCCTGTGATTTCGCTGGATGAGGAAGTGCCGCTCCAACTGGAATTCGACGATCTGACGGGAAACTATCGCTCGTTTCGGGCTCGGCTGGTGCATTGCAATGCTGATTGGCAACGGTCCATCCTAAATGACATTGAATTTACCTATGAGTATAACGATAACCCAATTACCGAGTATCAAATTTCGGTCAATACCAAGATTCCCTACTTTCATTATCGGTTTACGCTGCCGAAGGTGAAGCTTCCGGGCAATTATGTGCTCGTTGTGTATGATGAGCGCAACCGAAGTAATATTATCCTGACTCGTCGGTTCATTACCTACCAGAATCGGCTTAATGTAGCCGCGTCGGCGCGTTTTTCAAGTGATCCAGGCCGTCAGTTTGCCGATCAGCAGATCGATTTTACGATCAATTACCGGGGTTATCAGGTGATTTCCCCACAAGACGATTTTAAGGTGGTGATTCGGCAGAATTATCGCGACGACCGGACGCTTCGTGGCTTACGGCCAACCAATGTGCAGGCTTTCGACCAAGTGCTTGAATACCGATTGATTGACCTCAGTAATACGATGCCTGGCGGTAATGAGTTTCGTTTTTTCGATACCCGAACGGTCTTATCCCGCGCTAATTACATCGACCGTATCGACCGCAATGCCGACCGCAATATTGCTTATGTGCAGGTCGATCAGCCGCGTAGTCGCGGAGCGTATATTCAGAGCGACGATTTTAACGGCATGTTTGTTATTGACCATCGGGAAACCGGCAACGGGGCTACCAATGCGGATTATATCGAAACGATTTTTACCCTAAAAACCCCTGAAGTTCCTGGTGTCGATATGTTTGTAAATGGGGCATTCAATTTCTGGCAGCTAACCGACCGAAACCGGATGGAGTATGATGCCCTACTGGGTGCTTACCGGGCGTCGATTCTGTTGAAACAGGGCGTTTATAATTACGATTATATCGTTAAAACTACCGGAGCAAACCCGCGCGTGGATGAGAATTTTGTAGAAGGAAACTATTCGTCAACCGAAAATGACTACGAGATTCTGGTTTACCATCGCCCGCCAGCCTCCCGTGCCGATCAACTGGTAGCTTATCAGCGGTTAGGGATCAATAAACGTAAGTAAGGCGGGTTTCCACCCGCCTTACTTTACTCACGCCCCATGCAGGAATTCCATAATATCGCCGTCCTGCACAACATATTCTTTCCCTTCAACGGCCAGTTTGCCAGCTTCACGAACCCCCGATTCGGTTCTAAATTGCTGAAAATCGGGGAGTTTCATAACCTGCGCCCGGATGAATTTTTTCTCAAAATCGGAGTGGATTACCCCCGCTGCCTGAGGGGCTTTCCAGCCACGGTGGATAGTCCAGGCCCGAACTTCTTTTACCCCAGCCGTGAAGTACGTGATCAGGCCCAGCAACTTATACGATGCTTTGATGAGTTTGCTCAACCCCGATTCGGTCAGGCCATACTCGCCCAGAAACATCTCCCGTTCTTCGGGATCTTCCATTTCGGCAATTTGCGACTCAATGCCCGCACTAATAATAACCACATCGGCACCTTCGTCTTTCACGGCCTCGCGAAGGGCATCTGAGTAGGCATTTCCGTTTGGCAAGGAGCCTTCATCAACGTTTGCCACGTAGATTACCGGCTTGACGGTCAGCAGCGCAATATCGCCAATGGCCGCTTCACGTTCTTCGGGCGACAGGGCCACCGTACGGGCACTTTTGCCTGCTTCCAGAGCAGTTTTATAGTGCTTCAGAATTTCCAGTTCGGCTTTGGCTTTAGCATCTCCAACCTGAGCGGCTTTCGAAATACGCTGAATTTTTTTGTCAACGGATTCTAAATCTTTCAGTTGCAATTCAGCGTCGATGATTTCCTTGTCAGCGATTGGATTGACCTTGCCTTCGACATGTACGATGTTGTCGTCTTCAAAGCAGCGAATCACATGCACAATGGCGTCGACTTCACGGATATTGGCCAGGAACTTATTGCCTAAACCAGCGCCCTGGCTTGCTCCTTTTACGAGGCCGGCAATATCAACAAACTCGATGATGGTTGGCACCACTTTCTGTGGTTTTACCAGCCCTTCGAGTATATCCAGTCGTTCGTCGGGGACGGTTACCACACCGACGTTTGGTTCTATTGTACAGAACGGATAGTTGGCGGCTTCGGCCTTTCCGCTCGAAATCGCATTAAACAGCGTCGATTTACCCACATTGGGTAAACCCACGATTCCACATTGTAAACCCATAGATCAAATGTGAAAGAGCGAAAGACCGGGCCGCCGGAGCGGTGAAAGAGCGAAAAGCCATCTGGACTTTTCGCTCTTTTGCTCTTTCACTCTTTCGCTCTTTAGTTTTTTTGCAAAAATACACTGGTAATAGCGGACCGCAAAAAAAGCCTTCGGCGGAGTGCCGATGGCTAAGGGTAAGTTGGGCAGTAGGCCGAAGATTTTTGAGATGTAAAGTTTACGTCATACAGTAGCGTGTAAGGCAACAGTCATAACAGCAACGGTGGATTGTTGGAAATCGTTGGTTTACTCCCACTTCAGTTCACTGGCGAAGTCGTCCTGCTCATCACGTTCGCGTTGGACGAATTGCGTAAAGTCTACGTCAGGCATTAGTTCGGTTTTCACATGCTCGACGGTTTCCTGCAAGGCTTCAACAAACTTGTCGAAGTCTTCTTTGTAGAGAAACATTTTGTGCTTCTCATAGATAAAGCCTTCGCCCTGCGGATGTCGGCGACTTTCGGTAATGGTTAAATAATAATCGTTAGTGCGGGTCGATTTAACATCGAAAAAGTAGGTTCGTTTTCCCGCCCGAACACGCTTGGAATAGATCTTCTCGCGGTCTCTGTCGTCCACAATCAAATAGGTTTAGTGAGTTCACAACCACTAAAGTACGGTCATAAACCAAAGAACAAAAACAAAGCCAACAAATATATTTTGGGGTAGAATTACCACAAAATGAAACAGAGGTTGTGGAGGCCGTTCCACAGTTTTTTCGCTAAACACTTGGTTATTAAGTCCATGTGAGCTATCTTTGTTATACAGGAATTGCACTTTTTGGGGACGGGTGGTGTATGAGATGCTTATCTGCATATGCCCCGTTTATTTTTTTCACGTAACCAATAGCTGTATGAGTTTGATCATGTCCATTATGTTGTTTTTTAGCAACATAAAACCGGCGGAGGCCCTTCCAGGCCTCATACAGAAAGGCAAAGCGTCTTTTTATTCCAAGAAGTTTAATGGTCGGAAGACCTACTATGGTGAGCGCGTTAGCGCTGAAGCTCTCGAAGGCGCTCATCTCCACCTGCCACTCAATACCCTGGTTGAAGTTACAAACCTTGACAACAACCGGTCGGTAATTGTACGAATCAATGATCGAGGCCCCTTTTCCAAAGGGCGAATCATCGATCTCACCCATGCGGCAGCGCGTGCACTTGGTATGGTTTCGAAAGGAATCGCTAATGTGTCGCTTCGGGTTGTAGGAAAAGGCCATGCCATTGCGCTGGCGCCTACAGCATTCGATACCCCTATCGATTACCAGTTTATGCTGGAACCTGTACTCTAACCCATCTGGTAGCTGTACCAACCGAACCGTTTGAATTTCCCTGTGCAATTCCTGTGGGAGATGTCAAACGGTTCGGTTTTTGCGTTATGTTTAATGAGCAAATCTAAAGAGTGAAAGAGTGAGTGAGCGAAAGAGTGGAAACCTACCGGATGGTTTTTGCTGACGCGTCGGCCCTTCGCTCTTTCGCTCATTCACTCTTTCGCTCTTTAATACATGAAGCAACCCCTTAATCTGAGTCAGGTTCGTTCGTTTGGTAATGTCGAATTTCTGGCCCGTCAGTTGGTCGAAGGATTTATTACTGGGCTGCATAAATCGCCGTTTCATGGTTTTTCGGTGGAGTTTGCCGAACACCGTTTGTATAATACGGGTGAAACAACGCGCCATATCGACTGGAAGGTCTTTGGCAAGACGGAAAAATTGTTCGTGAAACGGTATGAAGAAGAAACGAACTTACGCTGTCATCTGCTGGTCGATACGTCCTCATCCATGTACTATCCCGATGCCAATTATGGCAAGATAACGTTTAGCGTAATGGCGGCTGCCTGCCTGGCGTATATGCTGCAACGTCAGAAGGATGCGGTAAGCCTCACTACCTTTGCCGATCAGATTGACCTGCAAACGCCTACCAAGTCAACTCCCTCGCACGTACATAAACTGTTTACCCAACTAGACCAGTTGATGCAGCAGCCCAAACCGCTGCGTCGAACGTCGGCGGCTGATGTGATTCATCAGGTCGCCGAAAAAATTAATAAGCGTTCACTGGTCGTAATTTTCAGTGATATGTTTGAAAGTGCCGACCCGTCGGACCGCGAAAAGTCGGATGCACTATTTTCGGCCCTTCAGCACCTGCGCCATAACTTACATGAGGTATTGCTGTTTCACGTTACCGATAAGAAAACAGAAGAAGACTTTGCGTTTGACGAACGGCCTTATGAGTTTATAGATCTCGAAACGGGAGAGAAGGTGAAACTCCAGCCTGGGCAAGTACGCGAAACTTATCAGCAGGCCGTAAAATCGTATTTCCAGGAATTAAAAATGCGATGCGGTCAGTATAAAATCGACTTTATCGAAGCCGATATCGCCCAGGGATTCGATCAGATACTAACAGCGTATCTGGTGAAAAGAACAAAAATGAAGTAATTAGAAGTAAGAAGGGCTGACGCATGAAATCTATTGATGCGTCAGCCCTTCTTACTTCTCACTCCTCGCTTCTAATACTATTTCTTCACACTCGCTTTCGCATTAGTGGGTGCTGCTACAGGGCTTTTAGCAGCCTGTGCGGCTTGCTGGCGTTTGTGGAATTGAATGAAATCTTCCATTTGCTCGACAGGAAGTTTACGGGCAATAATTTTCTTGTTCTTATCGAGTATATAAATCGTTGGCGTTGTCCAGACGTCGTATTGATGGCGATAATCCGTTCGATAGGTAAAATCGTAGCCATTGATGGCATTACCGAGTTTGAACTCCTTAATGAACTTCTTCCAGTCTTCAGGGCTTTGGTCAATCGCAATGGCAACTACGTCGACACCTTTCCCTTTATAGGTATCTGCCAGTTTCTGAACCTTTGGCGCACTTTCGCGACAGTGGCCGCAGGTAGGTGAATAGAAGAATACAACGGTATAATCGGATCTCAGAGCCGAGAAGTTAACAGGTCGCCGAAGGGTATCACTCATAACGGGTGGAACAAGCGTTTTGCCAACGAGATTCGGCTTTAACGTAGCTACTCGTTCACCAATCGACTTTAGTGTCGATGAATCCGAAACCGTCATGATGCCGGTGGCATAGTATTTCTCGAACATGTGTACAAACAGGCCATCAGTACCCATCACCTTAGGCTGTTCGTATTCTTTAGTGATATAATAGATGGTGTAGTATTTTACTTCGGTGTTTTTTCCGGCGATTGCCTTATTGACCAGGAAATCAGCTTCTTTAATGAGCGAATCGGGGACCTGAACCGTTAACTCTTTGATATACCGCTCGATTTTCTGTTGCAGAAATGGAGTTCTGACAAAGCGTTCATCCGCAAAATCGAAATTGTCCCAGAAATGGCGTTTGAAATAATTAAATACCCAGGTTGAATCGGGGCGGCCGTTGGCTGCCTTCGGTGCTGTGGGGACGTCGGGTTCGGCTGTTGCATTAAATAATTTAACGGCAAACGTACCCGTGTTATCTTTTAAAAACTGCGTTCGGTAATCAGCTGCCTGTTTTTGAAGATCGCCCATTTGCTTGTTGAGCAGAGCTACTGAAACCGCATCGTTCTTTATTTTTTTCTGAAGATTCAGTACCTGAGCTTCCTCGGAAAGCTGCCCCATTTTCTGCTGGTAGCCATAAAAGAGTTCATTTTCTTTCGAGCCCGCTATCTTCATGTTTTTCGCAACACCAGCCGTGTCGGTGTCGAACGAAAATTCCTGATCGGCAGTGATCAAAAACTGGATGTATGGATTTTTTGTCGGAACCACCACCATGTATAATCCCTGGGGCAGGCTCTTTTTGCCTTCAAAGGTCATATTCCCGGCAGCATCGACGCGAGCCGTATCTTTTGGAATGTACTGGGTAGCGCCAAAATAGTGGGCCAGAATGCAGGTTGTATCTTTCAATCCTTTGATATGCCCCGTTATTTTAAAGCCGTTGGTAGGCGTATCGGTGGTCGACTGGGCCCATGCAACCGGGAGCAGAAATAAGCCAAGCAGCGCGGTCAGGAGAGGGTTTTTCATAAAAATGGGTGCGTATCTTCGCAAATGAATAAAGACAAATTTACGGCAAGAATTCGGTATGCCATTGATGGTTTCAGTTTATGCCTGGCTGTTGAAGAACCGTAAACCGAAGACTTTCAACCGACTTCAACCTATACAAAACGCTTGCCACACCTTTCGTAGTCTATGTTTTATTTCTTTTCTAAAACCATCTCTTTTGTATTAACTCCTGCCGGTTGGCTTGTATTGGCCTTGGCATGGGCCTTTTTTACAAAAAAATCGCAACTCCGACGCCGGTTGGTAGGGATAGCTCTGGGAATATTCTGGGTATTCGGAAACCCCTTTCTGACGAATGAACTGGCCTTGTGGTGGGAATATCCGATTCAGAAAGTACCGGCTGTCTCTACCGATTCAGCAATGCGGGTGGCTGTAGTACTGACTGGTGGAATAACAAATGGCCGGAAAGAAATTCCAGATGCTAAAACCGATCCAGCGCATACCCTTCAATTTATGCTCTGGCGGGAAGCCGACCGGGCCGCCCAGGCGCTGTTTCTGTATAAGGTTGGTGCTGTGCAAAAGATTCTGATTAGTGGAGGTGTAGCGGCTATACCTTTTCGGTCCGCCAGTGTAAACGACGAAGGTCAAATGACGGCCCGGTTTCTGACTATTAGCGGTGTTCGGCCCGACGATATTATACTGGAAAATAAATCTCGCAACACGCACGAAAATGCAGTTTTTACAGCCCAAATGCTACGCCAGGATTTTCGGCAAAATCAGTGTGTATTAATTACATCGGCCTGGCATATGCGCCGGGCAGTAGCCTGTTTTCAGAAGGAGGGCGTACGGGTTACACCGTTCCCGGCCTGTTTTCTGAGCAATAAGCGATCGTTTGCGCCGGGTGACTGGTTGTTGCCGCACGAAGAAGAGTTCTTCAATGCCTATTACCTGACCCGCGAACTGGTAGGCTACGTTGCCTATTGGGCAGCGGGCTACATTTGATGATAGGTATAATGCTAAAGTTAAGAGGTAGTTCAAGAGTGGAACCAACCGAAGCGAAATTGTGAAGGGAAGAAGTGGACTCGTAGTTCTAAAAAACAAATTGTCGGAGAAGCGGTTATTTGTGACAGTATTTAACATAGTTGGAGCAGGGCTCCTTTACCATCACACAAAAACGTTATGAAAACGAAAACGCTTTTATCGATTGTCCTATGTGCAGCCTTAACAACGGGTGCATTGGCACAGGACGACCCAGCGGCTACGCGTGCAGCCCGTAAAGAAAAGACCAGAGAAGATGTGAAGCGCGTTGGTGATAAAGTCGAAAACGGGGTTGCCGATGGAGCGCACGCTGTTGGTACGGCTGGCCGAGCAACCGGAAAAGCTGTTGCTAAAGGTGCAAAAGCAACGGGCCACGCTGTTACTAAGGCGGCAAAAGCAACCGGGCGGGCTGTTAGTGGGGAAGCGAAAAAAATCGATAATTAAGCCTTTAATCGTTGCTGGTATACGTAATGAAAAAGGCCAGCGCACGGTAAAAGACTGATGAAAGCCACCTTTGAGTAAAAGATTGCCTGATTGAAGGGATATTGAAAACCTCTTCAATCAGGCATCTGATAAGTGCTGGTTAAACACTTAAAATCTTCACCATTCTCAGTAAATCTTCATTGATAGGCTTGGGCAGACGGATGGTGTCGCGAAAGGGCGTATAAACCAGTTCGTTATTGACAATTCCTGCCATAACGTTTTTCTCGCCGTTCATAAGTCCTTCTAAGGCTCCCAAGCCTAAACGACTGGCCAGAATACGGTCGTAGGCTGTTGGAATACCCCCACGCTGAATATGGCCTAATGTGGTGACGCGCATGTCGATGTCAGACGCGACCTGCTGACGAATTTTTTCGGCAATCTCGGTGGCATTACCAGCCTCTTCGCCTTCGGCAATGACGACAATAGACGACGATTTCTGACGGCTCCAACCTGATTTCAAGGCTTCTACCACCTCCGAAATTGGCGTCAGTACTTCGGGTACCATCACCATCTCGGCCCCACCAGCAATACCCGACTGAATGGCTATATACCCAGAGTCGCGGCCCATCACTTCGATGAGGAAAATCCGGTCGTGTGAATCGGCCGTATCCCGAATTTTGTCGATAGCTTCCAGCGCAGTGTTTACGGCCGTATCGAAACCAATCGTGTAGTCGGTACCATAGAGGTCGTTATCAATGGTTCCGGGTGCGCCAACTGTTGGGATACCGTATTCATCGAAGAAAAGCGTTGCGCCTGTAAACGTACCGTTACCACCAATGGCGACCAGACCCTCAATGCCAAATTTTTTGATCTGGTCATAGGCTTTAGCGCGGCCTTCGGGCGTCATAAATTCTTTACTGCGGGCTGATTTCAGAATGGTACCACCGCGTTGTACGATGTTACTGACCGAATGAGAGGTCATCTGAAAGATATCGCCATTTATCATACCGCTGTACCCCCGGCGGATACCGAATACTTCGATTCCGTGATAGACCGCCCCCCGGACCACGGCCCGGATGCAGGCGTTCATACCCGGTGCGTCGCCACCCGAGGTAAAAACAGCTATTCGTTTCATAGGTTAGAACAATTTTTTAACGGAATTTCACAAAAAGGTTGGTAGGGTATCGAAATAAACCCCGCAAATTTATCCGCATTTCGCAATCTAAAGGCATTAAACTGGTAATAATCCCATTGTTTCCAGCTAAATTTTACAAAATAGTTAAATAGATTTTTTGCCAGTGAAAGCATTTCAGATCATTTAGATTACTCAATTTTTACGATAGATTTTATCTGCAATTCACTCGGAGGCAGCTAATGATTGCTGTTGAAAGCGCCGGGCACGGATCAAGATCTGAATGTGGTTACGTATTGTTTTTAGCCAGCCAAAATGAGTGACCAGCACACGAAACCGATCGATCAGGGAGCGCCGATGTTGCTGAACCGATAAGCCCCCCACCAGATACTTGCAAAGAACAAAAGGAAGAAACTCGATTTTTTGGGCCGCCTTCAGGCAACGAATTTCCCAATCCAAATCGGCACTTAAGTTATCAACCAGATAATCAGGCGCAATGGCTCGTCGGGCTACAAAGGCCTGATGGCAAATTTTCATGCCCATCTGCATATCCTGCCAGCTTATGTGTTGCGGGAGTGTATGCGGGGTTACCTGACTTCGTAAGCCAATAGCTGTTCCAGAACGCCGGCCGCCATCGTCCTGCACAAAAAGGGCATCGCTATAATACACATCCGCTTTGGTGGCTTTAATTCGGCTTAGTAGATTCGGCAGCGTTTGGGAATCGTACAGTTCATCGCCCGCATTCATAAACCAGACATACTCGCCTTTTGCCCGATGAACCCCTTTGTTCATGGCGTCGTAAAGGCCCCGATCAGGCTCGGCAATCCATTGGGCGATATGCGGTTCGTATCGCTCAATAATGGCCCGTGTTCCATCCGTTGAAGCTCCATCAATCACGATGTATTCAAAGTCAGTCGCCTGTTGAGCCAGCACGCTCTGTATCGTGCGCTCCAGAAACCGCTCGGCATTGTAGGTGATGGTGATGATGGAAACAGATGGCATAGTTTGAAAGAGTGAAAGAGTGAAAGAGTGAAAGAGTGAAATGCTGCCGGATGGCATTTCGCTCTTTCACTCTTTCACTCTTTCACTCATTAACGTCTGATACAATTCTATATGTTGCTTCGCTACAACGTCTTCGGAGAAACGATTTTCGGCGGATTGTCGTGCGTTCTGACGAAGGATTTCAGGCGAACCATGTTCCAGAATAAAGGCCAGACCATCGCCCAGTTGCTGGGCTGAACCGATGTCGGCCAGATAGCCATTTTGCTGATGATCAATCATTTCGGGAATGCCACCCGTTCGGAATCCGACGACGGGTGTTCCACAGGCCATAGCTTCGATAACCGTATTAGGTAAATTATCTTCCAATGAAGGAACAACCATCGCATCGGCTGCATTATAGGCCGCTACAATGTCTTCTGCTGAAGTCAATACACCCAGATGCCGAACTGGGTAGGGGAGTTCATTAAAGAGATACGAACGTCCTTTTCCAAATATCAGAATTTCGGGGGTTACATCGGGGTGTTGCTGATGAAGTAGGGTTAACGCTTCCGCAAAATACCTGAAGCCCTTACGCACATCGGTCACATTGGCACTGCCAAACAGCAACCGTGGTTGATTTGTAGTTGGTAATTCGAGATGAGCGTTGGCTTCGGCTCGATCGATGGGCTTAAAAATGGTTTGGTCGATGGCGTATGGAATTACCGTAAATGGGAATTCACGTAGGAGCGCACTCCGTTGCGCTTCGGTAGCCAGCCAATGACTGGGTGGGGTAAAATGGATACGAGCCTTATCAAAGATAGCTTTCTTCTGGCTAAAGATCCGGTGTGATAAATCGTTTTCAGATGGCTTTTTTAGGTACGGACACCGATGGCAATTACTTAGAAAATGATCGCAGCCGCGCGAGTAATGACATCCACCCGTAAATGCCCATTGGTCATGTAGTGTCCAGACAATGGGCTTACCCAGGTTGAAAAGCGATTGAAGGCCATTAAGCGACAGGAAGCCAAAATTAATCCAGTGCAGGTGCAGTATGTCGGCCTGTTGAATGGCCGGATGAAAATCAAGCGCGGCTCCAAATTTGGCGGGCGAAAACTGAAAGCGCACGGAGTGATCTCGTTCGTGAGGCAGAAAGTAGAGCCGTTCGGCTACAAACCGCCCAAATGCTGTTTGTTCCGCCAGAAAGTTGTTGGCCAGATAGAGTACACCTGATTCGGCCCGATGCGTTTCAAGCCGATTGGCGGTGCCGACAAGCATAGTACTTTCGACCGGAACATTGCCCCAACTCTGCTGTTGTAAGGCGCGATGAAGTCGTGTGGCGGCTACGGCTGCTCCTCCAAACAAGTGATACGTGCTCAGGTGCGTAACTCTCACCGTCCCAAAAGTTTATCGAACTTTTTCACTACCTCGGGCCAAAAGCCCAATCCAAAAATCCGCCCCCAGATTCGCCGACGGGAGTAGGCTTCCATCTCACTGAAAATTGGGTCCTTGAAACGACTCTTCGCTTTCTGAGTGAGAATTAAGGCAAACCCATGCTGTTTGAGGGTGGTCGCAAATACCCAGCCCAGGAGCAGATTTCGCTGCGTTAATGTGGCCTCATCGGCAAAGCGGTTCAGGTACGTCATTTCGCCCCATACCGCACTGTTTTTCAATGAAAAGAGAACGAATTTCTTTACCAGCGGCTGACTCGTAAAACTGTCGAGTAGGGCAGGGGTGATGCGTGGGGAACCTTTCGGCAGTAATTCGGCCAGCCAGTGGCTACCCATTTCTTCCATGTACTGCAAAACGGTGTAGAGTTTATCCTCACCTTCGTAAATGGATGCAATACCGGGTTCGAATTCGGCCGTCAGTACCCGACGAGCCCGATCTTCGCCCAGGTTACGAAACAGTCGTAAATCGGTTCCCTGCGAGTCGGTTTTGAACCAGTCGACCTGACCGATATTCAGACTGTCGAGGGTAGAGCGTAGGCTGCGCGTTTTCAACTGAACAACTTTGGTTGGTTCAAACTTTGGAGCAAACGCGTATTCCTGAATCCAGTCGGGCCGGGGTTTTAATAAGCTGGAACAGTGTGGCGAAACCGTGAGGTGGAAGTTGGCGGTTTCCGTATCGGTTTCCGTAACAATGTGGTTAAACGTATACAGCTTCCGAAAATGGCTGGATTCGCTTTCGGCATAGCCAAAATCCCGGTCGTCGGCATCGAAGGCAATGCAGATGGCGTATTTGGCAAATGATTTCCAGCGTGTATGTAGCTGCCCCGATGCACCAATATCCACCAGCACAGGTGGTTCGGTTTGAAACTCAGGACGGGAAAGAATTTTGTCGATCATCTAAGTAATGGTCATTGATTGTCATCAGTAGTCATTGATTGTCATTTGTTGCTTACAAATACTGACTACCGACGACCATTAAATGACGATCTATGACTAGTTTCTGTACGCAAAGATATTCAATTGTAAGTCCATGCTGTCGTTGCCTTTATAGCGATGGTTGACCAATGGAGCCGGGCGATACTGGCTGGTATTGATGTAATACCGGAAACCACTGTCTTCCAGTACGTTCATTACGTCGGCCAGGGTTTGTGGATGGTCGAGGTAAGCGTGGAATTCAACGAACAGATTCTGAACATGAGCCAGTGCATCATGGCAGTCGGTCAGTACGGCGGTTTCGGCTCCTTCGATGTCCATCTTGAGCATATCGATTCGGGTTTCACGGAGTAGGTAGTCACGAAGCCGAACGGAGGGGACAAGCTTACGGTCGGTCTGCGAGAAAATGGACGCCGAGTCGGCCTGGTCACTACCAAACCAGATGCCCTCTTCGCTGGTCCAGACGGCCTTCGTGATGACCTCAACGCCCGAAATCTGGTTCCGGCTCAGGTTGTTTTGCAGGGTAGCGCTGATCTGCTCGTCGGCTTCAAATGCGACGATACGGGCTGTCGGATAATGTTCGCGGAAATAGGCAACGCTGGTGCCGATGTTGGTGCCACAATCGAAAATGACCGGATTGGGTGTTGACGGTGTAAATCGGTAAAATTCATCGACGAAAATCTCCCGATACTGCCAGACGAACGACAGCGCATCAGGGACACGAAAATGGTATCGGCCAAACGTTACATCGACGGCTTGATTACGCGGTCGGTCGCCATATTGAATGGCCAGCCACAGTAACCGACGACCTTCAACTGAGCGTAGGAGTCGGGCCGTTTCGGTGAGTAAGAATTTAAAAAACCACATAAGCTATCTGGTTGCACAGAGATTCTCTTAGGAATGGAAGAAGCACAGGCTTCTTTGTGTATCTCCTTTTCTCGATGAATCTCCGTGTTATAACATTTACTTAGGTATAAATCGCTTTAGTAATCCGGTTACTGTTTCGTTGATATCCGTCGATAACTTCAACCCAATAACGAATCCGCCAAACAGACTAGTAATCAGCGCAGAACGCCAGGCAACGTCGAGAATGACTTTCCATTTGGGCGCATCGGCAGTTGGGTAGGGGATTTGCACCGATACCCACCAAACGGCCAACGCCAGGACAATAACGACCAGATTTCGCCAGGTGAAAGGCTGCAATTTAAAGGCGATGCCGACAAACAAGGTCCGAACAAAATTATACAGAAACGTAGCCAGCGCAGCCCCAATAGCCGCTCCGTTGATGCCGTAACTGGGTATTAGGTATTGATTAGCAGTAATCGTTATAAAAATTAGTAGCGCCATAAAAGCCGAATCGTAGGCGTAAAAGCGCGATGTATTCAGAATAATGCCGTTTACACCCGTAGCCATGTCGATCAGTTTACCCAGACCCAACCACAAGATTACGTAGTAACCAGCCGCATAATCAGGGGGAAGAAACCGGAACACGTTCGACAGATTAGCGGCTACGCCAACGAACACCAAGCAACCCGCAATAAGCTGATTCAGACAGCTTTTGCGGTAAATCATGGCAATGTTTTGTAGATCATTGGTTTTCCAGGATTCGGCAATGAGGGTTCCTGAAACTTTGTAGAGCATCGTAGCCGGAATCGCGATCACAGCCGCAAAATACGAGGCCGTTCCGTACACACCTGTATCACCCAACCCCTGTTTGCTGTTAATCATCACTTTATCGATGGTCCAGACGATCTGAGTCGATAGAGCCGATGTAAGCGTGATACCTGCATAGCGCATCAGATTTCGGCGCAATGTTGCATCCAAAGCGACGAACCGACGACTGAAAAACAGAGCTTCGTCGCGGGCGATACTGATCATCATGACGAGTAGGGGAATCAGAAACGCCAACAGCCACACACCCAAAAATTGCGGTAACGTAACCCAGCCTAACCAATATAAACCCCCGGCCAGCAGGATGAGAATCCGTTGTACGAACTGTTGCAGAATAGTGCCCGTAACCGGATCGTACAGCAGCCGGGCATAGTTGTCGAATACGGTGAAGTATACGGTAAACAGTGTCAGTGGGATCAACAGGTAATAGTATTCGACGAACAGAGCCGAATCTTTTTGATACCACTCAATGACCCACGGACGAGCCAGCCACAGGACGAATGCACAAAGACAGAAGCCAGCTAGTGTAGTCAGACAGGCGATGAGCAGATACCCATTGTGTTGGCGCTCGGCATTTCGGAAAAAAGGAAAATAGCGGCCTCCCGCTCCATTCAATCCCAAATTAGAGGCCTGAGCGAGAACCTGCGATAGCGAAATTAATAATGTTAACAGCCCAACAACCTGCGTCCCCTGAAATATATTCGGAAAGAAAACCCCCTGCGTCAAAAATCCAACGGCCACACCCGCGTAGGCATAAATGGAACTCTGAATGGTCTGCCGTTTGATGATACCCATTTTTCAGTGAGCGAAAGAGTGAAAGAGTGAAAGAGCGAAATGCCATCCGGCAGCAATTCGCTCTTTCACTCTTTCACTCTTTCGCAATTAAATTCCAGCTAAGGGCTGTGCCTGCGGTGATGTTTTGTGTGGCGGTTTTGCCGAGGATGGCTTCGTAATAGCGTGTGTGCAGGCCGTTTGCCGGACGAATACTGCGGACGTTTTCGGGGGTGAAAGTTTCGCCAGCTTTTATGTCACGAACGACATACAGCGACCGTTTGAATTGAAGGCTTTTCTCTTCTTTGGGTGTAAGGGTATAACTCACCTGCCCCATTGCCAGATGCGCTCGGTCGGTTTCGATGACCAGGTTTTTTAGCTCGTCGGGTTCCAGCGAAAAAGCGGAGTCAACACCACCGTCAGCCCGGCGTAGCGTAACGTGTTTTTCGAGGACTACAGCTCCGAGGGCTACGGCGGCTACGGCTGCACCAATGCCCATCGTGTGGTCTGAAAGCCCTACTGGTACATCGAACAGATCACGCATGTGTGGTATCGTGTGCAGGTTGGTACTTTCGGGCGTAGCTGGGTAGGTACTGGTGCATTTGAGCAACACGAGGTCTTTGCAACCATTGGCCCGGAGTACGTTAACGGATTCATCCAGATCAGCCACCGAAGCTACACCTGTGCTCATAATGACTGGCTTACCCGTTTGCGCTACTTTTTTGAGCAGGATATGGTCGGTATTTTCAAACGACGCAATTTTGTACAGCGGTACGTTGAGTGATTCCAGAAAATCGACGGCGGTCGTATCGAAGGGCGAGCTGAACGCGATCATGCCTCGCTTCTGGGCGTGTTCGAAGATAGGCTTGTGCCATTCCCAGGGCGTATAGGCTTCTTTATACAGCTTATACAGATTTTTGTCGGCCCAGAGCGATTTGGCATCTCGAATGTAAAACTCCTCAGAAGCCCCATTGAAGGTGATGGTATCGGGGGTATAGGTCTGGAGCTTAAGGGCATGGGCACCCGCATCGGCTACCGCATCGACAATTTCCAGGGCTCGTTCCAGCGATTGGTTATGATTGCCCGACATCTCGGCGATAACAAACGGACGATGTTCGGGGCTGATGGTATAGTGGGCAACCTGAATCGGTTGTGTGCTACTCATTGACTGTTTATATAAAGCAGGCTTTGCGTTGGCTGGCCTGATGTGATCCGGCCTGATGAAGATGGGCTGGAATCCCCAAATTTACCGTTTTCACCTGACAATCTGAAACCGGCTCGTTCAAAGGCTCGTATGGATGCCTGATTATCCGGTTTAATGTATGCATGAATGGTAACGGCTTCCCAGCGTTCCCGGCAAATAAAACAGGCTTGGCGGAGGAGTTGAGGGGCCAGGCCTTTCCCCCGGTAGTTCGCGTCAAGTGAAAGGCTAATGATGATTTCGTCGGGCATATCGGCCACGGGCGTTCGCTCGAAGCGCACCTGACCAACTGCTTGTCCGGTATCACTCAAAAAAAGGAGCAACAGGGCATTGGGGTCGGCTAATTTACGCGTAAACCAGGCCGTATGCGTTTCCAGTGAAATCGGGGCTGAATTGAACGACTGCCGCCGGGTATCAGGGTCATTGGCCCAGTCGAAATAAAGCTGGGCATCGGTAGGGCGGGCAGTGCGATAGGTTAGCATAGCTGATTCGCAAACGTTTGCTCGAATTAAGCACTTAAATTTCGAAATAAAGCACGAAAACGGCTGGGTGATTGCCCATCGAAAAAATGACGTTGAGCCAGTAGAGAATCGCTAACGATTTCACTGGTCGGCTGGATAGACTGAATGGCTAATCGAATTTGCTCGTCCAGACCCAGAACAGGAATCTGATTTGTCAGATAGGTGGTAAACAGCACAGACAAGGCTAGTTTTTCTTCAGACTGGAACCGGGCCAGACGTATCTGGTTGTCGGCTGTTACGACAGTGATCAATGGGCGGTTGATAGCGCACACTTCATAACTGATTGTGCTACTAGCCGTAATTGCCAGACTGCACGCTTGTAACGTGTCAACCATCTGACTGGCACTGCGATTTTGCAGAACGGTTAGATTGGGTAGCTGCGACTGAAACGCTTCAATCGCTGGTCGATTAGGGTGAAATGGCCCTAAAACGATTTGAACAGGTAAATGACGATCTACTTTTTGGATGCCCTGCAATACTTCAAGTGATCGGTTTTCAGGATCAGCACCTCCCAGACTCACAAAAATAGGCCCATCGATGGAGGGTTTGGCAAACCCTTCTGGTCTAAGAAACTCGGGCCGCAGCATGGCATAATGCGGCCCCAGACAGAATTGAGTATATGGTTCAGCATCGTACTCATCAGCCGAAACACCACCCGCATGATTGATAACTACATCCGCTACCTGATGGCCTGTAACCAAGTCATCAATAAACACCAGTTTACGGGCTTTTGAACGTACTGAACGCTGAAAGGCTTCATCAAATGTGTAGCCGTCCAGTACGACTATTTCATCTGTCGCAATCTGGTTGATAAATGCCAACTGGGAGCCTGATGCTGGCAGCGACAAAACGGCAAGGCCAGTCGCTT
Organism: Spirosoma aerolatum; assembly: GCF_002056795.1. Lineage (NCBI taxonomy): Bacteria > Pseudomonadati > Bacteroidota > Cytophagia > Cytophagales > Cytophagaceae > Spirosoma > Spirosoma aerolatum. The sequence goes on from NZ_CP020104.1 coordinate 1,842,522, forward strand.
CGATCTGGTTTTCAATGGTATAAGTTGGCTCCGCAATGGCAAAACGCATTGAAAAATCGTCTCTGAGCATGTTGGCCAAGGCCAGACAACGCATCACATGTCCAAGACCAATCTGAGCATTTCCATCCGCTCGAAAAAGTAGTCGACTCATAAATCAATGCATAATGGACAATAGATAATGGATAATGGAGAGAATTCTAACATCACATTGTTCATTGTTCATTATGCATTTTAAATTTTATTTCGGCGATTTGCCAGTCTGCTTCGTTATCAATGTCGTGGGCATCCAGTTCTGAAATGACAATACCTCCTGCGTTTTCGGTGATGAGTCGACGGCTTTGCAGAAAGGAAGCAACGTTGAAAAAATAAAACTGGCCAGCATCATGATAAGCAAGTTCCAAATCCTGCGAGCGGGTGAGGGCATGCTCAGGTTGAAACCAAGCCACTTTTGAGTCGTGTAACCGGACTGCCCGTTGAATGGGAAAACTGAACGGCTGAACCGGATAGACCGTATCGAATGGATGATCGATAAGTTTTGAAAATGCCTGTTTAAGCAGCCTGGGTGTCACAAAAGGGGCTGTAGGATATAAACAACAGGCATACTCGAACGAACGCCCCCGTTCGGCATACTGATTCAGGACCTCCCGCAGCACGTCGGCTGTTGTCGCATAATCATCGGCTGTTTCAGCCCGACGTAAAAAGGGAACCGATGCACCGTATTCCTGACTAATAGCAGCAATCTCATCATCATCGGTCGATACCATCACCTCATCGAACAAACCGGATTCGTGTGCTGCCTGAATGGCATAGGCGATAATCGGTTTGCCCAGAAACGGACGAATATTTTTTCGTGGGATACGTTTGCTGCCACCTCGGGCCGTAATGATAGCCACCGTGCTCATAAGCCCATAAACTCGTTGACGCAGGCAATGACATACTCCTGTTCCGAATCGGTCAGCGTCGGGAACATGGGTAGGCTAAGGCAGCGGGCATAGTAGTGTTCGGCTTTGGGGAAATCGCCCGGTTTCCAGCCAAACTGCCGATAGTAGGGCATCAGGTGTACAGGTATGTAATGGACCTGCGCCATAATCTGTTTAGTTCGCAAAAAGTCGTATAAGCCCTTCCGGTCGTCTACCTGAATCACATACAAATGATACGCATGGCTTCCGTCGATAGGCGGAGCTATTGTCGTGATAACGGTCTCCGCGAAGGCTTCGTCGTAGCGTTTGGCAATTTCCTGTCGCCGGGCCAACATCTCATCAACACGACTAAGCTGACTCGTTCCCAGAGCGGCCTGCATGTCGGTTAGTCGGTAGTTATACCCCAGTTCCTGCATTTGCATATACCAGCCACCCCGTTCAGGTTCGCCCAGGTAGGGTTCAATCAGTTCATCTGGTTTGTTGGTAATGCCGTGTGTTCGGAGCCGAAGCAGGTGCTTATACAACGCTTCGTCGTTGGTGGTAATCATACCGCCTTCACCGGCGGCAATGTGTTTGACCGGATGAAAACTAAAAATGGCCAGTTCGGCCAGCGACCCATCGCCACACCGATGCACAGTGCCTTTAGCGTCGGTAAACGAACCTCCCGGTGCATGACAGGCATCTTCCAGAATCCACAAACCGTATTCATCCGCCAGCTTTCGAAACGCAGCCAGATCGACTGGGTATCCCGCAAAATCAACAGGAACGATCCCCGAAAAATAACCTTTCGGATGCTGATCAAGTAATTTGCGTACAGCATTTACATCGAGTACGGCTGTTTTGGGGTCGATGTCGGCGAAGTATACTTCCCCCCCGCAGTATCGAACGCAGTTGGCCGAAGCTGAAAACGTAATAGGGGTTGTGATGACCCGTGTACCTTCGGTGACACCCAGCGACATGCAGGCCAGATGCAATGCCGCCGTTCCATTGGCGACCGCGACCGCATACTGACAACCAATATAAGCCGCAAAGGCCGATTCGAATGTAGCAATATGTGGCCCCTGGGTCAGAAAAGGGCCACGCAGAACGTTGGCAACGGCGTCAATGTCTTCGTCGGTAATGTGCTGGCGGCCGTAGGGGATTGGAGTCATAAATCAGTAATGCGGGTGGAAGCCCGCTTTAGTTGGCAACGGATTGCGGGTTTCCACCCGTATTACACCTCAAAATCAGGGGCAACGTGTTGCCGAATCTGTTCCCGGAGCTGGTCAATGGTAAGCCAATCGGTATTGGTGCCGGAATTGTATTTGAAGCCCATGTCGACTTGGCGACCGTTAAATGCTTTCATATAGTCGTCAATGCTCCAGGTGGGTGTTGAAGGCGTAATGACGTAATACTTAGCCGTCTCAACGGTGTTGAGTGAGTCGGTTTCGGTAATCATTTCTTCATGCAGTTTTTCGCCCGGACGGATACCTACTAACTTCTGTTCGCAGTTGGGGCCGATGGCTGTGGCAACATCCGTAATCCGGTACGAAGGAATCTTCGGTACGAAAATCTCGCCACCCCAGGCATGTTCGAGCGCATGAAACACCATTTCGACACCCTCTTCCAGCGAAATGTTGAAACGGGTCATGTCGGGGTGGGTAATCGGTAACACCCCTTCTTTCCGCTTTTCAAGAAAGAACGGCACCACCGAACCCCGCGAGCCGATTACATTGCCGTAGCGAACAACCGAGAACCGCAGATCGCGGCTCCCTTTCATATTGTTAGCAGCTACAAACAACTTGTCGGAACAGAGTTTGGTAGCACCATAGAGGTTGATAGGGGCGGCTGCTTTGTCCGTCGAAAGGGCTACAACGCGCTGAACGCCATTGTCAAGCGCGGCATTGATAACATTTTCGGCACCGAATACATTTGTTTTGATACACTCCATCGGGTTGTACTCGGCGGCTGGTACCTGTTTTAAGGCAGCAGCATGAACAATGATGTCGATCCCTTCGCAGGCCCGTTTGAGCCGTTCGGCATCGCGCACATCCCCAATAAAAAACCGGATGGATTTGTATTTACCATGTGGGTAATGCTGCGACATTTCGAACTGTTTTAGTTCGTCGCGGGAGTAAATAACTAAGCGTTTGAGATTCGGGTGTCGCTGGTACATCATTTCGACAAACTTCTTGCCAAATGAGCCAGTACCACCCGTAATCAGAATCGATTTATTGGTTAGATCAAGCATAGTCGTGTTTTTAATTAATGCATAATTAATAATGGGTAATGCATAATGCGGAACAGCCATTGTGCATTACCCATTTTTCATTGCCCATTTTTATACCCTTCGGTTTCGCGGACGGCTTTCAGCAGGTCTGCCAGTTCGGTAGCAAGGGCTGACTGCTGAGTAGCAAGGTTGTCCGTTTCGCCGAGATTCGCTTTTAAATTATACAACTGTGGTTTTGGTGCGTAGCCGGTTTCAATATTGACTTCGGGCATATGTACCTGACCGTTGTGGGGTTCAATGTATTTCCAGTCATCTCGAATAATCGAAAGTGTTCCATTTAATGCATGTTCTACCACATACTCCCGATGCTTTTTCGATTTTCCGAGAAACGTATCCAGTGAATTGAAACTGTCCCGAGCGTCGATTTTAGACAGCGGTTGACCCGTGAGTGCCGCAAACGATGCCATCAGATCGACCTGACTTACCAACGCATCACTAACTCCCGGCTTAACCTGGCCTGGCCAACGAACGATAAACGGTACCCGCGTTCCGGCATCGAAAGCACTGTATTTACCTCCGCGAAGTGGTCCGGCTGGTTTATGATTTCCCAGTTTTTCAACCGCCTGATCGTTGTAGCCATCATCCACGACCGGACCATTATCGCTGCTTATAATGACCATCGTGTTTTGGCTAAGGCCCAATCGGTCGAGTGTTTTCAGGACTTCGCCTACACACCAGTCCAGTTGCAGAACCACATCGCCCCGTGGGCCCATGCCACTTTTGCCCGCAAATCGAGGATTCGGCATACGCGGCACGTGAATGTCGTGGGTTGAAAAGTAAACGAAAAACGGCCCTTCTTGACTAGTTTCAATAAACTGATTCACTTTGCCAACCAGCACATCGGCCATCGTTTCATCAACCCACCGGGCCGATTTGCCTCCACTCATATACCCAATTCGACTGACGCCATTTACAATGGTTTGGTCATGGCCGTGGGAATAGGTCATTTTGAGCAATTCAGGATGTGCTTTGCCAGTCGGATCGCTTCCAATAGGTGTTGTATAACTCACCTGAATCGGGTCTTTAGGATCGAGCCCTACCACCCGATGATTTTCTACATACACACAAGGCACCCGGTCGCCGGTAGCAGGGAGGAGGTAAGAATACGTAAAGCCGATTTCGAGCGGACCGGGTTTGATGTCGCCATTCCAGTTGGGGCCACCCTGAGGGCCTAACCCCAGATGCCATTTGCCCACAACGCCTGTTTTATAGCCTGCTTTCTGTAAAATACCAGGCAGTGTTGTTCGATTGGTTGGGATCAATAAAGCAGCATCGCCGGGTGCAATACCCGTTCCCGATTTCCGCCAGGCATACGAACCGGTTAGCAGTGTATAGCGTGAGGGCGTGCAGGTCGACGAAGATGCGTGGGCATTGGTAAAGCGAAGTCCCTCGCGGGCAACTCGGTCAATATTGGGTGTCTGAATTTGAGTGGCCCCATAGCAACTAAGATCGCCATAGCCTAGATCATCGGCATAGATCAGTACGATATTCGGTTTTTGCTGGGCCACCGCTTCCAGGCTAATCAGCCAGAACATGTTGAAGCACAGATATAGTAGTTGTTGGTAACGGCGCTGGTTCATGGCTTAGTGACGGATTGGGAAAGCTTTTCACGCTCGAAAGCGTCGATATAGCTTTTCGCGCTGGCGTTGATAATTTTTACTCCCTGATCATCGGCATAGTCCCTAAGAACTTCATAGCCCCGAAATACTTTATGCAGCGATAAAAACTGCGAAGCCATTGAAAAGGTACGTTGGCGTTGCGCATCGGAGTATACCGGCTGATGCGTAACATCTTTCGGTTTATCGTAGAAGTGAATCTGCTTAATCAGTAACTGATTCTGATCATTGAGCCGGATTTGTTCATGCCAGGATGTATCGGCCCCAAACAGATAAATCCGTTCGAACTTTCGGTTGATCATCAGGGCCAATGCGGCAATGATAACCGTCTGCGCCTGTGGCATGCCTAAGCCTCTGGCATACAGCCAGTAAACCAGCTTCCGAAAGCCCCGCACAACGGTATAGTTGAAATAAACGACTGAAATAGCCGGATTACTCTGCTCAATGATTTTCAGCAGATAGGAACCTTTGGCAAAATGGGGAACGTATAGCGTCATGGGCCAGTTGACGCGCTCGCGGAAAGCGGTTAGTGTCTGTCGAATGTCGTCGCGGTCGGTGGTTTGTTCCGTAAAAACGAAATAGTTTGGGTCCGAAATAATGTAGTCCTGCGGCTGTAATCGGGTAAAAATGTCGGCGTGGGCAAAGTTGTTGACGCAGACAATTTCGGTTTGTTTGATAAAATCAAATTGGTCGGCCAGTGATTCGTTTAGTGATGGACCATTGCCTAAAACCGAACAAACCGGCCGTTGACGCGCGGGCAGGCGAGTGGCATGTTGGAAACGCATGGCCACTTTCAGCAGCGATACCAGCGATGCGAATAATGCATTCAGAAATTGACTAACCGAATTAAAAACTGCTTCAATCATGCCGTCGGCTCGGGGCGAAGGCTCCTTTTTTCCTGTAAAATAACGAAGAAAATAGCAGACCGACACAGTTGGCTTAGAAGCTGTTTGCGTTCGTGGTGGCAGGTTGTAAGAACCTGTCTTCACCCTAAATGGGAAAAAGCTGTACGTTGACGAACTCAAACAACTTCTTATGTGCGCACATATTAGAATGATTGACTCGCAACATGCTAAACCAGTCAACCATTCTGAAAGATAAGCTAAAGTGCTTTCTCGAAAATCAGTTTCGGTGATTCAGAAGCGCCCAGATTTCGCTTAAATCGCATCAGGCTCGGTTTAGGATTGTGGAAGTTGTCGAGCGATACACCCAGATCAAGCAGTTGAATGTGGTTATGCTGGCAGTAGGTAAACAAACCGTTCACCAGCATAACCATCGGACTGAATATACGATAGGCGGGATTTGAAGCCGGCATAAAATAATAGAGAATGTCGTGACGAACGCGCACCGTTATAGCAAGTGCTGCCAGCTTTGAACCATCTGTAACGCAGAAAACCAGGAATTTATCGGGGAACGTATGCAATAACTTGGCGAGTCGTTCGGGTGATAGGGTTAAGCGATAGCCCAGTGTTTGTCGGGTATCGGTGATAAAATTTACCACGTCGGCTAGTACAGGATTGACCCATTGGTGAAAATGAAAATTAGCTCGTTGACAGGCGCGCAGCCGTCGGCGTTCCTGGGATTGAATAACTTGTTCGAAAGATCGATTACTGATGGGTAAATAAGCGTTTTGATGGCTTGCCACTAGTTGGAACCCATGCCTGAACAATTTGGCAGTAAGTCGGTTTGCTTGTGAGGGGGCATAACAATCAGGGTAATTTACAAGTCGTAAGGTGGGCTTTTTGAGGAGCCTGGCTGACGAAAGAAGGACGTCTAAAAACTGATCCAGCATCGCATCGGGGAGCGTTTCGTTAAATTCGATCGAGCCAAACGAAGCTTCTGCCGGACTGACCACCTGACTACGTTGACTAAAAAAAGCACACCGAATATCGGCCCGTTGCGTGAATTGGTTTACGGCTGTTAGTAGGTAAAAAGGACCATTGGCCTGTTGCCGAAGGTGATCTATTTCGTTAAAGAAAAAGCCTTCCTGATGGAATTCCGGCGTGTCAACATGATGCGGATTGTGCTGAAGTAAAAAATGATATGATTCCATGCAGCGACTGGTTGGATCATCAAGACGCAGGCTGCATAGAAAAAGTAACCTGGCGCAAACGAATTAGAATTTTAGTGCCTGGCTGTTTTGATTTATGAATCAAATGTAACTTAGTTGATGATGTTCGGACAGAGGAATGGTTTATAAGAAGAAATCAGCTTATACAGGTAAGCTTAGAGACATAGTTGTAATACTACGTTTCGTCGGGTTACCATCCTCTTTGGGCTGGCTTTTATCTGTTTATTACTTACAAAAAAGATGAAGGCACAATGCCCGTTAAGTACCAATACGACTCAGACATTGGTAACAGTTTGCTCGGGTTCTCTTGTCGACAGCTTACAGGTTAGAACGACCGCTTTCTGGCCAGATAAACTTGAATTGGTGCGTTTTGATAGCCCACAGGTAAATCCTTATAAGGGTGGTGTATCGTTGGGTGAGTTGATTTCGTCGAACGGTCTATTACATTGGCAAATACCTCCTGTGCCTGTTCACCTGCCAAATGTGTACTGATCGTCGTTCGTAAAATAAGAAGTGGACGCGCTGGAAAATAAAGGCAGGTCGTCAGAACGAACGTTCAACCCGCAGATGCTGTCGTCAGGCTATGTGTTGCGTAGGTAGGTATACGAAGAACGTAGCGCCCTTACCAGGTTGGCTGCTGGCTTTAATATACCCACGGTGATTTTCGGTAATCTTTTTAGCAATAGCCAGCCCAATACCTGTCCCTGGATATTTTCCCTGACCATGTAATCGCTGGAAGGTCCCAAAGATGCGTTCGGCATGTTGTGCGTCGAAACCAATCCCGTTGTCGGTCACTTCAATCAATGCGTAGTCGGATGGAGCGGCCAGTAGTAAAAATTCGGCTGGTAAATCGGATCGTTTTATCTGATTGCTCCGAATCCGAATGTGGGGAGCACAATCGGGCTTTGTAAATTTGAGCGCATTGGAGAGTAAATTCTGAAATAACTGCCGAAGCTGGCTCTCATCGCCGGGCACAGTGACCAACTCGTCAATGTCTATCTGAGCACCAGACTCCTGAATAGTAATATCCAGTTCATTCGCGACCGATTCGACAATCTCGCCTAACGACTGAGGACGCCATGTATCTGATTGTAATGTCAGCCGGGAATAGTCGAGCAGGTCTTTGATCAACAGCGACATCCGCTTTGCTGCCAGCACCATCCGATCAATAATATCGGCACCTTCCTCATCTAAATTAGGTGCATAAGCTACTTTCAATCGGTCGCCGAAGGAGCGGATCTTGCGAAGTGGCTCCTGCAAATCGTGCGAGGCTACGTAACTGAACGAGGCCAGTTCGGCATTCCGGTTCGTTAACTCCTGATTTTTGGCCAGTAGTTCTTCGTTGACAGCCTTCAGGTCGGCTTCGTATTTTGTGCGTTCCAGCTCAAATTCAGCTCGTTTGGCCACAATCTTTAATAGCGAGGCAATATATTCGGGCTGATCGATGGTCGATTGGTGCATAACCGTTAATATCCCAAACGCATTACCTTTTGTATCATACAATGGATAGCCAATGTAACCTTCTACATTGAACTGAACCAAGGTCTGATTTTTGGGAAACAGCCGGCGGCATTGGCTCGGGTATTTTGACAATTGTCCCTGAATGACCTGCTCACAGGGGCCATCGGGTAAGTCATACTGAATATTGCCGACGGTTTGGCCGAAAGCGGTGAGGGCAATGGTGCGAATGGCAAAATGATTCGGAGCGGGTTCAATCAGTTCGCCCAGGAAAACAAAATCCAGCCGGGTTTGCTCAGCAATGTACCTGACCAAGGAGTGGAAAAATTCGTCCCCAACTGAATACGTAGCAAACTTGTCGGAGAATTCGATCAGGAATCGTTGATCAACTTCCTGCTGTTCTAACTGTGATTTCAGTCGGCTATTTTCCCGGATAAGTGTGTCGATCTGTTCTTGTAACGGAACGGTGGGGGTCACGTCCATGGCGTTTTGGTTAAGCTTGCTTTAGAGTGTATCGAGGATAGGCATTCGATGTGCAGTATAAGCAAAAAATAAACCAAATAGAACTATAAGGGAAACTGAAAGTAGTTAATCGCTAACTTAATGATAAGTTAAGTGATCGAATACTCGAAAATAAGTTATCAGTAAGGGATATATAGATAGCTAGTTTAGTAACTAATTGGTTTCCGCTTGCCCAGGTGGGCGTACACGAGTTGAATAATACCATCTTTTAGCCCCAGATCTGGTACAATAATACGATCGGCACCAGCCCACTTCATCACTGAAATATAAATGTCGGAAGCTGGCACGATTACATCGGCGCGGTCTGCATTCAGGCGAAGTCGGTTGATGCGTTCGTCCAGACTGAACCCGGCAATATAATTTCGTATGCGTTCAATCTCGTCGCGGGTGGTTTCCGTCTCTGATATTTTAGAGGCCAGATTAAACAACTTACTAATGTTACCGCCCGTGCCAACCGCCACAACTTCCTGCGATGAGTCAATATTCTCTTCAACCCAATCCTCAATTTTGCGCCAGGCTCCTTTCGTTTCTTTGCCTTCCAGCAACCGAACCGACCCTATTTTGAACGATTTAGAATTGATTTTCTGCCGATTTTCATAGACGTTCAGTTCGGTGCTACCTCCCCCTACGTCGATGTGTAGGTACTGTTTATCATCAAGCGCCTGTACCACAACGTTATTGATCAGTTCGGCCTCTTTCCGACCATCGATGATGTGGATCTTAATCCCGGTTTGGGCTTCAATGCGTTTAGCTACCTCATGTCCGTTCGAGGATTCACGCATGGCCGATGTGGCGCAGGCCATATAATCTTCTACCTCATGCAGTTCCATCAGCAACTTATAAGCCTGCATGAGTTTGGTGGTTCGGGCTTCACTTTCCGGCGTAAGTGCGCCGAAATTGAATACGTCATGGCCCAATCGGAGCGGAAAACGAACATATTCTACCCGTTTGAAGCTAACCAGATTGTCGTTGTATAATACCGTTGAGATTTGCAGACGAGCTGCGTTAGAACCGATGTCGATAGCTGCCAGTTTCATTCAGTAAGAGCGAAAGAGTGAAAGAGCGAATGTGCGAAATTAAGTTTAGTAAAAAGACCGCTACAGATCATTTCACTCATTCACTCATTCGCTCTTTCACTCTTTATGACCGGCCAAAGATACGCTTTTTTGCCACCCTACAGCCTATTTGCCGGTGCATGTAGATTGACCACTGAGTAAGTCGTGGGAAGCTTAATAATACGTTTACCAAAAAATCAGTTAATTTTGGCCCCTGTTTGAACAGGACTATAGTTCATGACCATATTAGGTATTTCTGCTTTTTATCACGATTCAGCGGCTGCGCTAATCGAAGATGGCCGTATCGTTGCCGCAGCTCAGGAAGAGCGATTTACACGTAAAAAGCATGACCCAGGATTTCCGGCTCACGCAATCCAATACTGCCTTCAATATAGTGGGGCAGACCTCAATAAATTAGATGCCATTGTCTTTTACGACAAACCACTGCTGAAATTTGAGCGGCTACTCGAAACGTATTACGCCTTTGCACCCAAAGGCATTCGGTCGTTTCTGATGTCGATTCCGGTTTGGCTCAAGGAAAAGCTGTTTCTCAAGCGACTGATTCGGGAGGAACTGGAAAAGATAGGGTATAAGTCCTCCAGCAAAGTAAAGCTGCTGTTTCCTGAGCACCATCTGTCGCATGGAGCCAGTGCGTTTTATCCGTCGCCGTTCGAGCGGGCGGCTATCCTGACCATCGATGGTGTTGGCGAATGGGCAACGGCGTCTATTGGCCTGGGTGAAGGGAAAAACATCTCGATCCTGAAAGAATTACGGTTTCCGCATTCGCTGGGGCTTTTGTATTCGGCATTTACCTACTTCCTGGGCTTCCGGGTGAACTCCGGTGAATATAAGTTGATGGGGTTGGCTCCGTATGGCGATCCGACTTCTCCCGATGTAGCTCGCTACATGGCGATAATTAAGGATAAACTGGCTGATTTACGGCCCGATGGCTCCGTTTGGCTCAATCAGGAGTATTTCGATTATGCCACTGGGCTCACCATGGTGCATGAACAGAAATGGGCCGAACTGTTTGGCTTTCCGAAACGTCAGCCTGAAGATGAGCTTCAGGCACATCACTGCAACCTGGGCCTGGCCATTCAATACCTGACCGAAGAGGTGGTACTAAACATGGCCCGAGAAGCCAAACGGTTAACTAATGCCGATGCGCTGGTGCTGGCCGGTGGTGTAGCCCTGAATTGTGTATCGAACGGGAAACTTCAGGCAGCTGGATTGTTCAAAGATCTCTTTATCCAACCCGCTGCCGGTGATGCAGGTGGTGCTTTAGGAGCTGCTTTAGCCGCCTACCATATTTATTTCGGAAAAGAACGTGAGGTTACGAAAGAACGGGATGCCATGCGGGGCTCGTATCTGGGGCCAACCTTCTCCGATCTGGACGTTGAACTGATGGCTTTGAAATATAAAGCAGTTGGAAAACACTTCGATAATTTCGACGAACTGAGTCGGGAAACGGCCCGATTGCTGGCCGAAGGCAATGTGGTGGGCTGGGTGCAGGGACGCATGGAATTTGGGCCCCGGGCCTTGGGTGGCCGCAGCATTCTGGGCGATCCACGAAATGCCGAGATGCAGAAAAAACTAAACCTGAAAATTAAGTACCGGGAGTCGTTCCGGCCGTTTGCGCCATCGGTACTAGCCGAAGATTGCGCCGAGTATTTCGATTACGATGGGATTTCGCCGTATATGCTATTGGTTCATCCGGTAGCGCAAAAACGCCGTACACCCGTACCGGCCGATTATGCCAGTTTCCCCCTGCGCGAAAAACTGTACTACCAGCGGTCCGACTTGCCGTCGATTACCCACATCGATTATTCAGCCCGGATTCAAACGGTACATAAAGATACCAACCCGCGTTATTACCAGTTGATTGATGCGTTTAAGCAACTTACGGGCTATGGTGTTATTGTTAACACCAGTTTCAATGTGCGGGGCGAACCCATCGTTTCTACACCTGATGATGCGTATCGATGCTTTATGCGTACCGAAATGGATTACCTGGTTGTCGGAAACTACCTGTTCGATAAGCGCCAGCAACCCGAATGGCAGGATACTGATAACTGGAAAGAAGAGTTTGTTTTAGACTAACGGGCGCCTACCGCCGAATGGGCTGAATTGATGCAATCAAAATTTGTTTCGAGTGGTATTCGTTTACTATTCCTGGCGTTCCTGGCCTTTCTTCTGTATTACGGAGATCGAATCCATGTGGTATTGGATTACCCACACAGAGGGCTTTTCGATAATATTTACGTTCGGCTAGCTAAAATCGCCATGCTGCTTCTGGTGATGATGGAACTAGTCCGGTTGTATTATTATGGAGTGGTTAAGAACCCGAATCCGCCTAAGCTAATCGGTAATCTAGCGACGCTGCTGGTGCCCACTGCGCTCTTGTTGGTGTTCGTTGAAATTATTTTCATGTTCATTGCCCAGAGCCAGGAGGGAGGGCTTACACTAGCTTCGCACATCTGGTTCGAGCGGTATTGGCCACCCATGGTTGGCGATTACCGCGATACGCCCAGAACGGATACACTGGGCAAAAAAGTCGTATTGGTTGTGGGCGATTCGTTTACATCGGGGCACGGTCTGAAGCGGGCAGAAGAACGATACGGAAACATTTTGGGCGAAAAGTTAGGCAATCAGTATATCACCTATAATCTGGGTATATCAGGCTCCGATACCCGTAATGAATACGAACGGTTGGTGAAATTCGGCAAAAAGCCCGATATACTCGTTTTACAGTATTTTCCGAACGACATCGAAAAGGTGGCCCACGACCACGGTTTGGTACCAGCTTCGTTTGAGCCCTATTCCGATGTACCCCGGATGTTTCAATCGCTGTTTATTAAGTCCTATTTGCTCAATTATCTATACTGGCAGTTTCCACATGGTAATTTTGCGCCGTTCGATACCTATGCTCGCACAGCCTATGGAACTCCGGCGATTATTAACGATCATTTGAGCGATCTGGCTAAATTTGTAACGTATGCCAAGGAGCATAATGCTCGTTTCTACGTTGTATTATTCCCTTTCTCGCACAATCTGGAAAAAACAACGGAATACGTCAAGCCGGTGGTTTCGTTCTTTCAAAAGAACAACGTGCCGGTTTTGGAAGCTGGTAAGCTGATGGGCGATATTGACCCGAAGGACCGGGTAGTGGGACGAAATGATGGTCATGCCAGTGCATTGGTGAATCAGCGCGTAGGGGAGGCCCTGTTCAAACTTGTTCAGTCTAACCCAGGTACGGGGCATATTGCCTCGTCCGACAGTACAGCTAAACCTTAGATTTTTTACTTATTGATTTGATAAACAAGTAAATAAACGTAAAGTAAATCATGGAATTTTTGCAGGACATTATCAAATTCATGCAGCAGCGTAAGAAATGGTGGCTGGCACCAATGATTATTCTGTTGCTGCTGATTGGTATTCTGATTGTTATTGGTGGCGGATCGGCCGTTGCACCGTTCATTTACACGCTGTTCTAGGCATGGACGTTTCTGAGAAGGTAAAAGCCCAGTTGGTTATTGTAACTGGGCTGGTTGTACTGTATTTCATTTTTAAATCGCCCTGGTGGCTTTATGCTGCCGCAGCGGTTGGTATTTTGAGTCTGGCGATTCCGGCGGCAGGTGATCTGATCGTGAAAGCATGGTTTAAACTGGCGGAGGTGTTGGGAAACATCAACGGCAAGATCATTCTTTCCATTCTGTTTTTCGTCTTTCTGTGGCCGATTGCAATGCTCTATCGGCTAAGTGCCAAGAATCCGCTGGCTATTAAACGAACCGACCAAAAGTCGTTCTACAACGAACGAAATCACCAGTACACCAAAGAAGATTTAGAACAAACCTGGTAATTGATCGGCAGTCGTAAATGGATGGGTGAACGGATAAAGGCGTTTCCCAATCTATAAAAACTACCAGATTCATCAAATCTTAGGGTACACGCCTATGCAGTGTACCCTATTTTTATCTATTTTTGTTTTAGGCTTATCCAGAAAGACGGAGGGACGGACCCGATGAAGTCTTGGCAACCCTTTCAGAACCAATCAGTTACTGAGACTCGGTGCCAATTTCCTCCCGGTTTATTGACCGGGCCAGATAAGTTAGCTCCCCGCTATCCATCTTTCTGTGCCTAAGCTTTTTGCGGTTTTGGACTTTTTTAAGGACACGGATTGTTGGTATTCCTGACAATCGCACTATACAACTGCCTTTGAAAACGATATATGAACTTCTGAACGAGCGGATTCTCGTTCTTGATGGTGCAATGGGCACCATGATCCAGCGGTACAAACTGACTGACGCCGATTACCGGGGTGAGCGATTTAAGGATTTTCCACACGATGTAAAAGGCAACAACGATCTGTTATCGATCACGAAACCAGACGTGATCAGGGCAATTCATCGCCAGTATCTCGATGCAGGTGCCGACATTATCGAGACTAATACCTTCAGTGCCACGAGCATTGCCATGGCCGATTATTACATGGAGGACCTAGTCTATGAACTGAACTACCAGTCGGCAAAGATTGCGAAGGAAGTGGCGGAAGAAGTAACCCGTCAGAACCCCGATAAACCTCGGTTCGTTGCGGGCGCTATGGGTCCCACGAACCGTACGGCCTCGCTCTCGCCCGATGTCAATAACCCAGCGTATCGGGCGGTTACGTTCGATGAGCTGGTCGATACCTATTATGAGCAGGTAAGTGGCCTGGTTGAAGGAGGGGCTGATTTATTACTGGTTGAAACGATTTTCGATACGCTCAATGCGAAGGCGGCTATGTTCGCCATCGACAAATATTTTAGTAGTAGGAGCGAGGAGCGAGGAGCGAGGAGTGAGAACCCTCCTAACTACTTACCCGTTATGATTTCGGGGACGATTACCGATGCCAGTGGACGAACCCTTTCCGGACAGACGACGGAGGCCTTTCTGTACTCCGTTTCGCATTTACCGTTACTGAGTGTGGGGCTGAACTGTGCACTGGGGGCCGAACTGATGCGTCCGTATATCCAGACGTTAGCGAAAGAAGCGCCATTTTTTACGTCGGCCTATCCGAACGCTGGCTTGCCGAATGAATTTGGGGAATATGACCAAACGCCCGACGAAATGGCGGCTCAAGTCGAAGGCTTCATCCGGGATGGTTTCGTGAACATCGTCGGCGGTTGCTGCGGATCTACACCTGATCATATTCAGGCCATTGCGCAGGCAGCCGCTAAACACAAACCACGGCAGCGCCCACAGGCTGAACCCTATCAGAAACTAAGTGGTCTGGAACCCCTGAAAGTAACGGAACAAACCAATTTCCTGAACATAGGTGAACGTACAAACGTAACCGGTTCGAAGAAGTTTGCCCGATTGATCAAAGAGGGAAATTACGACGAAGCCTTGAGTATCGCTCGTGGACAGGTTGAAGGAGGGGCTCAGGTGATTGATGTGAACATGGACGAAGGCATGCTCGATTCGGTCGAAGCTATGACCACCTTCCTGAACCTGATTGCTTCCGAACCCGACATCGCCCGTGTTCCGATCATGGTCGATTCGTCGAAGTGGGAAGTGATTGAAGCTGGCCTGAAATGCGTACAGGGAAAGGCCATCGTTAACTCCATTTCGCTGAAAGAAGGCGAAGAAGCGTTTATCGAACGGGCAAAACTTATTAAGCGCTACGGTGCTGCTACGGTTGTGATGGCGTTTGATGAAACCGGGCAGGCCGATTCATACGAACGACGAATCGAAATCTGTGAGCGGGCGTACCGCATTCTGGTCGATAAAGTGAATTTTCCTCCGCAGGACATCATTTTCGATCCCAACATTCTCACCGTTGCAACGGGTATTGAAGAGCATAACAACTACGCTGTCGATTTCATCAACGCCACTCGCTGGATCAAGGAGAATCTGCCGTTAGCGAAGGTAAGTGGTGGCGTGTCGAACATCTCGTTCAGTTTCCGCGGCAACGATGTCGTGCGCGAAGCCATGCACTCGGCTTTTCTGTATCATGCCATTCGGGCAGGTATGGATATGGGTATTGTGAATGCGGGCCAATTGGAAGTGTATGACAACATTCCGAAAGATCTGCTGGAACGCTGTGAAGACGTACTGTTGAATCGTCGGGACGATGCTACCGAACGGTTAGTCAATTTCGCGGAAACCGTAAAAGCCAAGGGGAAAGCCGTGGTGCAGGACGAAAGCTGGCGAGCTGAACCCGTTCGCGAACGGCTCAAGTATGCGCTGGTGAAGGGGATTACCGACTACATTGATGAAGATGTGGAAGAGATTCGCCAACAGGTCGAACGTCCGCTGCATGTGATCGAAGGGCCGTTGATGGATGGTATGAACGTGGTCGGTGACCTGTTTGGCGCGGGTAAAATGTTTTTGCCGCAGGTGGTCAAATCGGCACGGGTGATGAAAAAAGCCGTCGCTTATCTGACCCCATTCATCGAAGCCGAAAAATCGGGCGAAGGTTCATCGTCGGCGGGTAAAATTCTGCTGGCAACGGTGAAAGGCGACGTCCATGATATTGGTAAAAATATCGTCGGGGTTGTGTTGGGCTGTAACAATTACGAGATCATCGACCTCGGTGTAATGGTGCCGACACAGAAAATTCTGGATGAAGCCCGCAAACATAATGTCGATATTATCGGCCTGAGCGGACTCATTACGCCGTCGCTCGATGAAATGGTCGGTGTGGCTAAAGAAATGCAGCGACAGGGCTTTACACTGCCGCTGCTAATTGGTGGTGCTACCACCTCAAGAACGCATACGGCTGTTAAGATCGATCCACATTATGCCGGACCAGTTGTTCATGTGCTGGATGCCAGCCGGAGTGTGCCCGTGGCGGGGCGGTTGACAAGTGAGCAGGCAGCAACCCGCGACGAGATTTTTAATCAGATCAAAGCTGAGTATAGCAAACTCCGTGACGACCACGCCCGTCGTCGGCAGGAGAAAGCCAGCCTGACGATTGACAAAGCACGCCAGAACCGGGCACCCATCGACTGGCGGAATTTTGAGCCAGTCAAACCCACATTCCTGGGTAATCGCTATTTTGAGGATTACGATCTGGCCGAGCTGCGAAACTACATCGACTGGACACCTTTCTTCCAAACCTGGCAGCTACATGGTAAATACCCCGCCATCTTCGAGGATGCCACGGTGGGTAAAGAAGCTCGGCAACTGTTTGATGATGCCAACCGACTGTTGCAGGAAATTATCGATGGCAAGCTGTTGAAAGCGAAGGCTGTAGTTGGATTTTACCCGGCCAACGCTGCCGACGATGATGTACTGTTGCATGAGTTTGAAGAACAGGTTCGCGAAATTCCCTGCGAACGGCATGGATCGCACCGACATATTGAATATAAAATCAGTCGAACGCAGTCGCAGACGGCGGTAAGTCCGGTTGGTGAATTGATTTACGATACCAAAACGGTACTGCATTTCCTGCGTCAGCAGAACCAGAAAGCACCGGGCTTGCCTAACTACTGCCTGTCGGACTTTGTGGCTCCCCTCGAAAGCGGCCGCGAAGATTACCTGGGTGGGTTTGCCGTGACAGCCGGTATCGGTATCGAAGCGTTGCTGGAAAAATACGAACGCGATCACGACGACTATAGCAGTATCATGGTGAAAGCCATTGCCGACCGTCTGGCCGAAGCCTTCGCTGAGTGTATGCACGAACGCGTACGGACGGAATTCTGGCCCTATGCGACAGGAGAAACGTTCTCGAACGATCAACTGATTAAGGAAGAATACCAGGGTATACGGCCCGCACCAGGTTATCCAGCTTGTCCCGATCATACCGAAAAAGGCACGTTGTTTGAACTGCTGGACGCTGGTAAGATCGGTATCGAACTGACCGAAAGTTATGCCATGTACCCAGCCTCGTCGGTCAGTGGATTCTACTTCTCGCACCCCGAATCGAAGTAT
Source organism: Spirosoma aerolatum (assembly GCF_002056795.1). Lineage (NCBI taxonomy): Bacteria > Pseudomonadati > Bacteroidota > Cytophagia > Cytophagales > Cytophagaceae > Spirosoma > Spirosoma aerolatum. Next base: position 1,860,347 of record NZ_CP020104.1, read on the forward strand.
TTTGCCGTTGGTAAAATCAACAAAGACCAGATATTAGATTACGCCCAACGGAAAGATATGCCGGTTGACGAGGTAGAAAGATGGTTGGCTCCTGTCCTTAGTTATGATGCCTAGCGTTAAACATCTATAGTGCAAAAGACGGTTGTGTAAGCGACCGTCTTTTTTGTTATTAACTTTAACACGTAATCGTCAGCCGTATATGGGTAATTTTATTAACTATGTCGAGATTAGTAACTTCAAATCGATACGTCATTTGAAGTTAAAAGAGTTTAAGAAAATTAATTTGTTTATAGGTAGGCCAAATGTTGGTAAGTCGAATTTGTTAGAAGCTCTATCCTTATTCAATGTATCATGGGATAAATTAACAGATATCGTTCGAGTTGAAAACTTAAGGGAGCTTCACTACGATGGAAATGTTGATGAAAAAATAAATATAACGGTAAAAAGGGAAAATGAAAAAGATTATGTCGAGAGCTGTGAGATGACTTTTTTACGCTCTATGGGTATGACTTTGGTAGGACTCTCTAGGAGAAACATTCTCCAGCCAGAAGATCTTCATCTTAATGAAAAATACGCATATCAGATTGATGATAAATTCAAACCGCTCAAGCCGCCTGGTTATACTTATTTTTTTGATGAAATAAGAAAATATACATTTAAATCTGATATTAAATTCTTTGAGAAACGTTACCCATATTTATTGCCTCCTTTTGGTAATAATATTCTATATGTATTAGAGCCTGTTTAAAAATGCTTAAGAATTCGGTTGATGTTGGATAAATACACAAACGATTCATGGGAAGCAACTCCACATTCATAGTCCTTGCTGAGCCGTCGCGACCAGTTCATCCAAGCAAAGGTTCGCTCTACCTTCCAGCGCATAGGCACCACCTGGAAACCGGCCAACTCTTTTACTCTCACCACATCTAAAATTAACCCAAGGGACTTTTTAAGCCAGCGGGCTAACTTTTTGCCATAGGCACTGTCAGCTAAAATCTTACTCATTCGCTTATATCCTTGATCCGCTAAACGACTTAACACTGCTCGTGCTGCCGGACTATCATGCTGATTGGCAGCATGGACCACCACTACTAAAACTAAGCCCAATGTATCAACGACAATATGCCGTTTGCGTCCGTTGATTTTCTTATGCCCATCATAGCCTTTGGGAACGACGCCCCATTCACTACACTTAACACTCTGTGAATCAATGACACCCACGCTGGGTGAGCCCTCCCTCCCGGCTTTCTTTCGTCGACGTTCGACCAACTCTTTATTGAGTCTTTCCCACATACCATTATTGCGCCACTTCCAAAAGTAATAGTAGCATAAGGGCCAGGGTGGCAGATCGTTGGGTAAAAGTCGCCATTGGCATCCAGCTTTTGTTACATATAATAAGGCATTTAGAATAGTACGAAGGGAATACTTGCGTTTACGTTTGTCGGCCAGTATTTCTTCAATAACTTGCCAGGCAGAATCTGTCAGATCTGTGGGATACATCTGTTGTTGGATTAGCATACAAATTGATTACCCAAAAGATTCTTTCGACAGGAGTTTACCATGAACACCGAAGAATTCGTAGAAGTAATTAAAGTTGTCACTGAGCAATGCGCTCAAGCTACAATTGGCTCTTTATTAGTAGTTCCAGGCCGTAAGCCTGACGGCACTAAATTGGCTCTATCTCAATGGTATAACTCTTTAGGCGATATAGAGAAAGATAACGTGAACAAGATTATCAAAGAAGCAACTGCACAAACAACTTTTTCCTTTCTATGTGTTCTTGATGGAGTCACTGCCATTGAAGATGGCGAAAGCAAAGGGGCTCTTGAGCTTACATACATTGCGTCTGATGGGAGTCGGCTTTTGCTAAATAACCCAAACAATGAACATCTCCATGATGTGTTCAACAGTTAAAAGCCGTTTTTAAACAGGCTCTTAGAATGGATAGCTGAAGAAACAGATAGGATTTTGGATGAGCCTTGATACAATAATTTTGAAATAATAAGAATAAAAACTCCCGGCCATGTTAACCACAGCCGGGAGCGAAAACTTAACCATATAGTTTAAAACGCTACTAGGAACCACACATTTCACAACCTTCTGGATCGTCCAGAGAGCAGGTCATGGCCGCATATTGCTGTTCGAGGTCAGTCACCATTGGTACAGGGGCGGGCGCTACGTTCTGTGCGTGCTCTTTGGCGTACTGTACGTAGTTGAGTGGTTTCTCGACGGGTGCTGTTTCGGCCATAACGGGTTCGAGTTGAGGCTCGGCCTGAGGCTGTACTACGGTGAACTTCACCGCATCGGTAGCTGCTTTCGTACGCAGGTAGTACATACCCGTTTTCAGGCCCGCTTTCCAGGCGTAGAAGTGCATCGACGTCAGCTTACCGAAGTTCGAATCCTGAATGTGGATATTCAGCGACTGCGACTGACAGATGTATGCACCCCGATCGGCCGCCATGTCGATGATGTGCTTCTGCTTGATCTCCCAAACCGTTTTGTACAGGTCTTTGATGTTCTGCGGAATGCCCGGAATCGCCTGAATAGAGCCGTTGGCCAGAATCAGGTTGTTCTTCATTGTATCGTTCCACAGACCCAGTTTTACGAGGTCTTTCAGCAGGTGCTTGTTCACGACGACAAACTCGCCTGACAATACACGACGGGTATAGATGTTGCTCGTGTACGGCTCGAAGCACTCGTTGTTGCCCAGAATCTGCGAGGTCGATGCGGTAGGCATCGGAGCCAGCAGCAGCGAGTTCCGAACTCCGTGTTCGATCACATCTTTACGAAGGCTCTCCCAATCCCAACGGGTTGATTTTGGGTTTACTCCCCACATATCGAACTGAAAGATCCCCTGCGAAATGGGGGAGCCTTTCCAGGTTTCGTAGGGTCCGAATTCTTTGGCGGCCTCCATTGAAGCCGTCATGGCGCCGAAATAGATCGTCTCGAAAATATCTTCGTTCAGGCGACGCGCTTCTTCCGATTCAAACGGCATCCGCAGCATAATGAACGCATCGGCCAGACCTTGTACGCCTAAGCCAATTGGCCGGTGGCGCATGTTGCTCCGACGAGCTTCTTCGACCGGGTAGTAGTTGATGTCGATGATTTTGTTCAGGTTGCGGGTAGCCACCTTCGTAATCTCGAACAACTTCTGGTGATCGAAACGCATGATACCGTCTGGATCGCGCTTGATAAACTTTGGTAACGCAATCGACGCCAGGTTACAAACCGCTACTTCGTCGGGAGCCGTGTACTCGATGATTTCGGTGCAGAGGTTCGACGATTTGATGGTTCCCAGGTTCTTCTGGTTCGACTTTTTATTGGCCGCATCTTTATAGAGCATATATGGCGTGCCAGTTTCGGTTTGTGATTCCAGAATCTTGAACCACAATTCCTGCGCCTTCACCGTCCGACGGGCGCGGCCTTCGCGCTCGTAACGCTCGTATAAGGCTTCGAATTCTTCGCCATAGCAATCGGCCAGACCGGGGCACTCGTGCGGACAGAACAACGACCAAACGTCATCAGCTTCTACCCGCTTCATGAACAGATCGGGCGTCCAGAGTGCATAGAACAGGTCGCGGGCGCGAACTTCTTCTTTGCCCGAGTTCTTTTTCAGATCGAGGAATTCGAAAATATCCGCATGCCAGGGCTCCAGATAAATGGCAAACGAACCTTTGCGCTTACCACCGCCCTGATCTACGTAGCGGGCCGTGTCGTTGAACACACGCAGCATGGGGATGATCCCGTTCGACGTGCCATTGGTACCCTTAATGTAAGTACCTGTTGCCCGGATGTTGTGAATGCTCAGACCAATTCCCCCAGCCGACTGCGAAATCTTGGCCGTTTGCTTCAGGGTGTCATAAATACCATCGATGGAGTCGTCCTGCATCGTCAGCAGGAAACAGCTCGACATCTGGGGTTTGGGCGTTCCGGCATTGAACAGCGTCGGGGTTGCGTGGGTGAACCACTTTTCCGACAGCAGATTATAGGTCTCAATGGCCGAATCAATATCTTCCTGGTGAATTCCAACGGCTACCCGCATCAGCATGTGCTGTGGGCGTTCGGCAATACGTCCGTCAATCTTCAGCAGGTATGATTTTTCGAGGGTTTTGTAGCCGAAATAATCATAGCCATAATCGCGATCATAGATGATCGTAGAGTCCAGCAGAGCCGCATTCTGGCGAACGACTTCATACACTTCCCGCGAAATCAGCGATGCATTCTCGCCGGTTTTTGGGTCTTCGTAGTGGTAAAGTTTTTTGATCGTGCCCGAAAATGATTTATTGGTCTCTTTGTGGAGGTTAGAAATGGCGATCCGGGCCGCCAGAATGGCATAATCCGGGTGTTTGGTGGTCATCGAAGCGGCTGTTTCGGCCGCCAGATTGTCGAGTTCTGTCGTTTTAACGCCGTCGTAAAGGCCGCTAACAACTTTTACGGCGACTTCAACGGGTTGTACATAAGCTGGATCGAGGCCATAGCACAGCTTCTCGATTCGAGCCGTGATTTTGTCGAATTTGACAGATTCCCGGCGGCCATCACGTTTGATTACGAACATGATAAGTTTGGGCTAGTTATGTAAAGAGAGATGATTTGATACAAATGAAAGTGAACGTGGTGTTACGGAATCGCTATACTCAGTTACGGTGCTAAGGGTCGGCTTGTCCCGATGGAGAATAATGAATCGCTTCTTTGAGCTATCCATTTATCCGGAAGTGGGCCTGTTATGAGACTTTAAAGTTCTGTTGAAATAGACGGAAAAGCAACCAAGAAGGTTCGCCCATTTTACGGAATCATTGAAACGTGCAACTCTGCTAAGTAGGTTAAGAAATTGTTAAGCCATCATCCTGAATGACTTAACAATACCCTACTGCAACAGTATTCTAAGAAATAAAAAAAGTAATTTTTATTTGGCGGTTTGCACGACCGATTATTGGTCTGGCTAAGCCGTAGAAGAAGCGTAATGGTGTAGAAATATATGAAAAAATGGCCTCAAAAACAAGTCTTTAGTACACGATTATTACCCAACGGTACCAATTTAGGATATTGATTCGTCAGGTTTAAAGATGCGTTAAAAAGTCTTTGTAATCCCCGTAAAAGGCCTTACCTTTGCAGTCCTTTTCGGTCGGAAACCGAGAAGATGACAAGAAACAGCGATTTATCATGAAAAAGGGCATTCACCCGGACTACCGCGATGTGGTATTCCACGACCTGTCGAGCGATTATAAATTCCTGACGCGCTCTACAGTTCAAACCAAAGATAGTGTCGAGTTCGAAGGGAAAACCTACCCACTCGTAAAAATTGAAGTTAGCTCGCAGTCGCACCCTTTCTATACGGGTAAGAATGTGCTGCTCGATACCGCTGGTCGTGTGGACAAGTTCCGCAAGCGCTACGGTACCAAGTAAGGCTGAACCAATACGGTTTTATCAAAAGCTCCTCTGTTGCGACCACCGTGGCAGAGGAGCTTTTCTTTATACTTTTACGTAAGAGCGTTTCGATTGATTACGCCGTTGATACTATGAAGAATATCCTGATCATTGAAGATGACCGGCGCATTGCCCAGAATATTAGTCGGGGCCTTCAGGAAGAAGGATATACTACGCAGGTAGTCTATGAAGGCCTAAATGGGAGGCAGCTGGCCTTACAGCCGGGTGTCGATCTGATCATCCTGGATATTAACCTGCCCGGCCTAAGTGGGTTTGAAGTATGCCGGAGTGTTCGGGCGGAGAAACCCCAGTTGCCCATCATTATGCTGACGGCCCTGGGCGAAATTGAAGATAAGGTAGAAGGACTGGCCTTAGGTGCCGATGATTACCTGGTTAAGCCATTCGATTTCAGGGAGTTGCTTGCTCGCGTGTCTACCTGCTTTCGCCGGACGGCACTCAGTGCTAATCCGTCGAGCCAGGAAATCTGGCAAGTCGCTAATTTGACCGTTAACGTAACGACCAAAGAGGTTCGGCGGGGTACAACACCCATTGACCTGACGGCTCGTGAATTTTCATTGCTTGACTATTTCATGCGCAATCGGGGCCGAGTATTGTCGAAAGCCGATATTGCTGAGGCCGTCTGGAGTCTTAACTTCGATCCGGGAACGAATGTGGTTGAAGTATACGTCAATTACCTTCGTAAGAAAATAGATCGCGATTTCGAGCCAAAGCTAATTCACACCCGTCCGGGGTTGGGTTATGTGTTAAAAGAGGAATAAAATCCGCTTTTGTATGACCATCCGTAACCGCATCGCCCTTCAGTTCTCGCTAATTGTAGCGTCGATCCTTATTTTCTTTTCAATTCTGATTTACTGGGTGTCGGCTACGTATCGGCAGGAGGAATTTTATGAACGATTGAAAAATAAAGCACGAACCACGGTGCGTTTTTTGATCGAGGTAAAAGAGGTAGATCGAGAGCTATTGAAAATCATTGACCATAACACCCTGACAGCCCTGTTCGATGAGAAAGTTCTGATTTTCGATGGGCAAAACCACCTGATTTATTCCAGCGTCGATGATCAGGTTATTTACTATCGATCTACCTTCCTGAATGAGGTTCGGCAGAAAAAAGAAATCGAAACGCATAGTGGCCCCAACGAACTGGTTGGATTGCTGTACCAGCAAAATGGTCGTGATCTGGTCGTATTAGCGTCGGCCTACGATCAGTTTGGTAAAAGCAAACTCGAAAATCTCAAACTTACCCTTGGCTGGGGACTACTGGTTGGGCTTAGTATAACCATTGGCCTGGGTATCTTCTTTGCCGGGCAGTCGCTTCAACCGATTAGCCAGATTAACCAGCAGGTTTCCACAATTACGGCTCGTAATCTCCAGCAGCGGCTGGATGAAGGAAATCGTCAGGATGAGATTGCGCGGCTGGCGATGAACTTCAACGACGTGCTGTACCGGCTTGAGCAAGCCTTTGAGCAGCAACGAAGTTTTGTATCACACGCATCGCATGAATTGCGGACACCCCTGGCTGCGCTCAAATCAGAGATTCAGTTGGGGCTGCGTCGGCCTTTAACCGTAGCCGAGCACCAGGATATTCTAACCAATCTGTTATCGGATACGGATCGCCTGATTGGCTTAACCAATGGCTTGCTCTTTCTGGCGCGAGCTCTGGAAACCAGTAATCAGGTGACCCGACAGCCCATTCGAATCGATGAAGTGATTTTTTTAGCGAAGGATGAATTGGTAAGCGCCAAGCCTCACTATCAGATTAGTGTTGATTATGAGAACATACCGGAAACCGAAACAGAAACCCTGATTGAAGGTAATGAGGAACTGCTGAAACTGGTTTTTGTGAACCTGTTCGACAATGCCTGCAAGTATTCAGAAAATCAAACGGCCCAGGTTCGTATAGGCACCGATAGTCATTTTTGTCGGATTACAGTCCGCGATACTGGCATTGGCATCTCGGAGCAGGATATAGCCCATATTTTTGAGCCTTTTTATAGAGCGTCTAATGCGCTTGATTATCAGGGTTTTGGTATTGGCTTGTCGATTTGTGCCAAATTAATTGAGCTTCACCAGGGGACGTTGACGGTTGAGAGTGAAGTGGAAGAAGGGAGTACATTTACCATTTCGTTGCCTCATTTGTAATCAGATTGAAACCCCACTAGGCTATTGAGATAAAGACTACCTATCTTATTGATTAAGTTATTAAAGTATACAGTTAAGTTTGTTAAAAGAGTTTTTAATAGCAATCAAGCAGTTGGTTAGCCGGAGGTATTAAAAAACGATGCGCAAAAAATAGCCTGATTGTCAATGCGGAAATTCTAAAAAAATGTCTTTTTACTAAATAGGCCCAGAGTAAAAATAACTAGATACAGTACGATTCTAATGTTTTTCTAATCTCTTTTTAAAGTTGCTCTAATCCTTCTTTAATTCTGTCTTAATCTGGATTAAAGACCTTTGTAGCCCAAGTTCAGTCAATGTATGCGGCTACTGACATTCGTTTCTTTTTTAGTGTTCGTTTCTGCGGAATTTACTCAGGCCCAACCTAGTACAGTTTCGCCATCCCATCAGGATTCGCTCAGGATAAGTCTTCGACAGGCTGATAGTCTGTTTTTGAAAAATAATCTGCTGTTGCTGGCCGAACGGTTTCGGATCGACGCCAGCCAGGCGCAGGTGCTGCAGGCCAGTTTATACGATAATCCAAATGTAACGCTTGAACTCAGCGCCTATAACAACGAAGCCCGTCGTGTGTTGGATGTGGGGCAGCAGGGGGAGAAAATTATCTCGGTTCAGCAACTGCTCTATACGGCCGGAAAGCGTAATAAACGAATTGCCTTAGCATCGGAAGCCGCTCGATTGACCGAATTTGAATTGCTTGATCTACTGCGTGGCCTGCGCTTCGATCTCCGAAGCCGATTTTTCTCTATTTACTTTCAGGAACAGACACTAGCACGTTTCGACCAGCAGATTGCTACTCTTCAGACGACCGTATCAGCGTATGAACAGCAGTACCAACGGAACAATATATCGCTTCGTGAACTGTTGCGTCTGAAAGCGCTTCTTTTTCAACTCAACAACGACCGGACCGAAATCGTGTTTCAGTTAGCGGATGATCAGCGCGCTCTCAGAACCTTGTTGTCCGTCGATCAGCCCATTCGTCCACGCGTATTTAACGAATCATTACCGCGTTATCACCTGCCCAATCAGTCGGAGGATACCCTTCAGCAAATGGCGCTCCGTAACCGACCTGACCTGAAAGCCGCTGAGTCCCTGACCCGTCAGGCTGAGTTAAATTACAACCTGCAACGCGCGCTGGCAAAGCCCGATCTGCGTGTAGGTGGCACCTATGATCAGGCGGGGAGTTATATCCAGAATTATGTTGGCTTGTCTGTTTCGGCCGACGTGCCGGTTTTTAACCGCAATCAGGGGGCCATTCGGGCGGCTCGGAGCCAGATCAGCTACCAGAAACAACTGCATCAGCAGAAGGCCGTTCAGGTGACTAACGATGTAGCTACTGCCTTGCAAAAAGTACAGGAAGTGGAGCGTCGGGTGCAGTCCGTGGAAGGACAGTTTACCAATCAGTTTGACGAGCTGAATCGGGGTGTCATTACCAGTTTTCAGAAAGGTAATCTTACCCTGATTGAGTTTGTTGACCTGATCGAAGCATACAACGATAGCATTCGCCAGCTCAACCGACTGAAGGCTGATCGAATTAGTGCCTATGAAGAGTTGAATTATCTGGTCGGAACAGATTTGTTTAGATAAAAGAGAATACGGTCGGCATCCCAACACAACAAAACCACAGACTATCTATGAATCGCTGTATTTGCCCTAGTTTCCTGCTACTAAGTGGATTAGCGGCTTTGGTGGGCTGTGCGCCCAAACCTGCACAGGAAGAACAGAAAGCCTTTATGCTGTCCGATACCATGATGCATCGAATTCGCCTGGATAGCACGGTTATGCAGCCGGTGCGAAGCGAACTGACGCTGGTGGGCAAGGTAGTGGCCGATGAAAACCGGGTCATCAAAGTTTTCCCGCTGGTAGGTGGCAATGTGGAGGATGTAAAAGTCGAATTGGGTGATTACGTCCGTAAAGGTCAGACGTTGGCGTCGATTCGGTCGGGTGAAGTGGCTGATATTGAGCGTCAAGGTATTCAGGCTCAGTCAGATTTGCTGCTGGCGGAGAAAAACCTGCGGGTGGCGCAGGATATGTTCGAAACCAAACTGGTCTCCCAGCGTGAAGTGGTGGCTGCTCAGAAGGAGGTTGAGAAGGCGCAGGCGGAGGCCAACCGGGTAAAAGAAGTCGCTCACATTTATGGATTGGGCAAAACGTCGATTTATACCGTAAAAGCACCCCTCGACGGCTACGTCATTGAAAAGAATGTGAATCGGGGTATGCAGCTTCGCTCCGACAATGCCGATAACCTGTTCACCATCGGGCAAATCTCCGAAGTATGGGTGCTGGCCAATGTCAACGAGAGCGATATCGGTCGGGTGCGGATTGGTATGGATGCATCCATTCAGACACTGAGTTATCCCGATCAGTTATTTAAAGGGCAGGTCGATAAAATTTATACCGTGCTGGACCCTGGAACCAAAGCCATGACCGTTCGGATTCGGCTGGCGAATACAGGGCTGAAACTCCGGCCCGAAATGCATGCAACGGTTACCTTACGCTACGAGGATGGGGGTAAACTGGCTACTGTACCGGCAGGATCGGTCATTTTCGATCAGTCGAAACACTTTGTTATGGTGTTCAAAAGCCGCTCCGACATCGAAACCCGTGAGGTCAATGTGCTGAAGACTATCGGGGATATTGCCTATATCAAAACCGGCCTGAGACCTGGCGAACGGGTCATTTCTCAGAACCAGCTTCTGGTTTACGACGCTATAAACGATTAAAAGCTGTTCATGAATAAATTCATCCGCAATATTGTCGGTTTTTCACTCAAGAACCGCTTCTTTATCTTTTTCATGACCTTTGGGCTGGTGGTGGCGGGGATAGCCAGCTATCTGAATACGCCCATTGAGGCCTTCCCCGATGTTACGAACACCCAGATTATTGTCGTGACGGAGTGGAAAGGACGTTCTGCGGAGGAAATCGAGCGATTCGTGACGGTGCCTATTGAGGTATCGATGAACTCGGTGCAACGCAAAACCAACGTGCGCTCCATTACCATGTTCGGGCTGAGCATCATCAAAATCATTTTCGAAGATGATGTCGAAGACTTTTTTGCCCGTCAGCAGGTCAACAACCAGCTTCGTACCGTATCCCTTCCGGATGGGGTTGATCCAGAGGTACAGCCACCTTATGGACCAACGGGCGAAATTTTCCGGTTTACCCTTAAATCGGCAACGCGCGACAGCCGCGAACTGCTCACACTTCACAACTGGGTCATCGACCGGCAACTGCGTTCGGTGTCGGGCGTGGCCGATGTGGTGGCCTTTGGCGGACGGGATAAGAGCTACGAAATCCGGGTTAACCCAACGCAACTGGCTAAATACGACATTACGCCACTCGAAGTATATCAGGCTGTCACGCGCAGTAACATCAATGTAGGGGGCGATGTCATCGAGCGAAACGGACAGGCATATGTAGTGCGGGGGATTGGGTTACTTACCTCCATTCAGGACATTGAAAACCTTATTGTGGAGGATCTGGATGGCAACCCGGTACTGGTCAAAAACGTGGCCGAAGTAGCTGAATCAAATTTTCCGCGCGTTGGTCAGGTCGGTCTTAACAACGATGACGATGTGGTAGAAGGGATCGTTGTGATGCGGAAGAACGAAAATCCGAGTGAGGTGCTGGCAAGGGTCAAGGCCAAAATCGAAGAACTGAACACCCGTATCCTGCCATCGGACGTGAAAATGGTGACGTTTTACGACCGCGATAACCTGATCAGTTTCTGTACAAAGACTGTTTTGCATAACCTCACTGAAGGGATTATTCTGGTTACGGTCATTGTGTTCCTGTTCATGGCCGACTGGCGAACTACAGTCATTGTGTCGATCATTATTCCGCTGGCTCTGCTCTTTGCGTTTATGTGTCTGCGGATGCGGGGTATGTCGGCCAACTTGCTGTCGATGGGTGCCGTCGATTTCGGGATCATCATTGATGGGGCGGTCGTGATGGTCGAAGGAATTTTTGTCGCACTCGATCATCTGGCGCATCAGGCAGGCATGACCCGGTTCAATCGAATGAGTAAGCTGGGGCTTATAAAGAAAACGGGTGGCGAGTTGGGGAAGGCCGTGTTTTTCTCCAAGCTGATCATTATCACCGCTTTATTGCCCATTTTTTCGTTCCAGAAAGTAGAGGGTAAGATGTTTTCTCCACTGGCCTGGACACTTGGTTTCGCGCTGTTGGGAGCGCTTCTGTTTACCCTGACACTGGTACCGCTACTCTGTTCGATACTGCTGAAGAAAAACGTACGGGAGAAAAATAATCCGCTGGTCAATTTCTTCAACCGGATCGTCATGGCTGGCTTTTCCAAATGCTATGCCAATCGTCGGGTAAGTCTGCTGGCGGCTATTGCGTTTATGGTGGCTACGTTTTTCTCGGCTACCTTTCTGGGCACCGAATTCTTACCAACACTCAACGAAGGGGCATTATGGGTGGAAGCCAAATTGCCGATGAGTAGTTCGCTCAATCAAACGGTAGGTATGGTGCGGGTGCTGAGGCAGAAACTAATGGAGTTTCCTGAAGTGAATGGGGTATTATCGCAGACAGGGCGATCCAACGACGGCACCGATCCGTCGGGGTTTTACTATGTGCAGATGCAGGTGAACCTGAAGCCCAAAGACGAGTGGACCGAACGTCGGCCCGGACGCAAGCTCACGACCGATGAACTGATCGAAGAAATGGATAGGAAACTGAAACAGTTTCAGGGGATCAACTACAATTACTCCCAGCCGATCATCGATAACGTAGCCGAAGCCGTGGCCGGGATGAATGCCAGCAATGCCGTAAAAATTTTTGGTGATGACCTGAACGAACTGAACAAACTGGCCAACACCGTTCTGGGCGCTATCCACGATGTCCCCGGTGTAAAAGATGTCGGTATTCTCCGCAACATTGGTCAGCCCGAAATCAGTGTCTTATTTCACGATCAGAAAATGGCCTTATACGGCGTTTCGACGGCCGATGCCCAGGCCGTGATCGAAATGGCGATTGGTGGTAAAACCGCGTCGATTCTATACGAAGGAGAGCGCAAATTTGATATTCGGGTACGCTATGGCGAAAGCTATCGGAAAACCGAAGACGACATCATGCGACTGATGGTGCCTACCCTACGCGGTAACAAAATCCCTTTGCGGGAAATTGCCACGATTCGGGAAGTTACCGGCCCGGCCTTTGTGTACCGTGACAATAACAAACGCTTTATCGGGGTGAAGTTTTCGGTACGTGAGCGTGACCTCGGTAGTACGATTGCCGATGCACAACGGCGGGTCAATGCCGCCCTGAAAAGTCTGCCTAAGGGTTATTCGGTCAACTGGACGGGTGAGTTCGAGAATCAGGTTCGGGCTACCAAGCGGCTCGGTCAGGTGGTTCCGTTGAGCCTGGCGGCTATTTTTGTCATTCTGTTTGTTCTTTTTGGCAATGCAAAAGACGCTGGGTTGGTATTGCTCAACGTGCCCTTCGCCCTGATTGGCGGCATTCTGGCCCTGCACGTTACGGGAATGAACTTTGGCATTTCAGCAGGCGTAGGTTTTATTGCGCTGTTTGGCATCTGTGTGCAAAATGGTGTTATCCTGATTTCGGTGTTCAATAACAACCGCCAGCAGAAAATGCCGCTTGATCTCGCCATTCGCGAAGGGGTGCAGACGCGTATTCGTCCGGTCGTGATGACGGCCTTAATGGCCGCCATTGGCTTGCTTCCAGCGGCTGTATCGACTGGTATTGGCTCTGAAACGCAGAAGCCGTTGGCCATCGTAGTAATTGGCGGATTGATTACGGCCACTATTCTCACACTGCTGATTTTTCCAATCATTTACCGGATATTCTACCGCCAGAACACCACGCACAAACCGCGTGAATTAGTGGCTGCCTAAGGGTGTGGGTTGTATGAAAAAAGGTTCATAATCAATAGGATAATGAAGGCTCTAAACTAGTAGTAGCCTATTTTGGGAAGCCCGGCTATTTTTTTACTCACTAAAGCACAGTAGGTTTCCTATTTATTCACTTACTTTGGGTAAAGAATTCACTAAACTTCTCTTTGGTAACCAAATTATGAAAAAGCTTTTTGCCCTATTTTTCGTAAGCGCAACACTTCTTTGGGGATGTAAAAAAGATGATACACCTGCCGCGAAAACAAAATCGGATCTGATCGCACGCAACTGGCAGTTCCAGACGGCGTCGGTTACCCTGGGAACGATACCCGTAACAGCCTATACAAAAGGGGGCGGTGCTGGTAATCTGGTTGATTTCTCGTCGTCGTACATGAACTTCAAGGCTGATAAATCGTTTTCGCAGGTGATCCTACCCGGTACTACAACAACCGGAACCTGGAAATTCAACACCGGTGAGACGGCATTTATTATTACCAGCACGTCAGGAGCGGTCGATACCTGGACCATTGATAACCTGACCGAAACCAATCTGAACTTCAGTCGCCAGATTGCAGGGAATTCTACGGATCCAAGTGATCAGAGCTGGCTGGCTCTTATTAAATCATACGGATTCTCGACGGCCGGTGGTGCTAAAATTGAGGTAAAGGCTATTCCTAATCCGTAAAAGTGGGAATTACGATCATAAAAAAGGGGAGTTGAGACCGATCTCAACTCCCCTTTTTTATGAGATGTTTATCAAACTACAGGACAGAATGAACCCGCTTATTGGATAAAGGTTTTCAGTAAACAGAACCCGTTATCGTATCCGCTTAAACCGGAGTACTCGCTCTGTTATTTCAGGCTTAATGTACGGCTTATCGGTTTCGGGATACCCTAATGCCCACGGGTCTGGCCCCACCCATTCCGACTTTTTACCGGAAATTTTAATGGTTCCGTTGGTCGAAATTTCAACAACCGTAAAAAGGGGGTCTTTGTAGGGAGCTGTGTATTTAATCCATTTAAACTCTTTATCGACCTCCGGGCTATACCGAATATGGCCATACTCTTCGCCCAGCCACTTATACGACATTGAATTGATACAGACGTACCAGATGCCATTTATGGCTTCGGCCCGGTCATAATGAATGTGTCCGTAGAAATTGACAAGAATTTTGTTCCGTTTGGCCTGTTGGTTGTGGGCTTCGAGTAAGCGCCTGATCTCTGCGGAATTATCAACCCCATCTTTGCCCAAACCCTGATGAGAGAAAATAACTATCGGATCAGTGGTTTTTGTCAGTTCGGTTTTGAGCCATTCCAACTGCTGTGTCCCAATATGTTCCTGATAGCCTTTGGCATCGGGTGTTTTTTTATCGTTTCCGTCCAGTACAATAAAGTGGAAGCCATTCCGACGGAACGAATAGTAGGAAGAGGTCATGTTGCGGTAGGCTAATGCCTGCTGTAACGTATAGCCACCATCCATTTCGTGGTTGCCGATCACATGATATCTGGGGCCGGGATAGCTATTCCAGATGGCAAAGTAGGGTGCGTATTTAGGAGCAGGTGTGCCAAAGTCGCCCATATCTACCAGAAAATCGGGTTTGGCGATCTTCATGCTATCGATAAACGTCGTAATGCGGTACTCGGCATCATGCATGGTGGGCAGGTGAACATCGGCACAAATGCCGATGCGAACAGTGTTGGAAGGATTTCGCTGCGAAAGGGCAGAGCCGCTAACGAATAAGACTAGAAAAAACAGTAAAAAAAATCGGGTTTGCATGGGCTCGTCTGAGAAAGCCGTAAAGTTGCAAACAAACGCTGAAATTAGTAATTGAGCAACATTGAGTTTGATGGCTGGCGCTTAATTTATTGAAAATCAGTAATGTATTTTAAATCAGAAACGTAAACCTAATATTGGATCTGTTTTAAACTTTCCATAATCAGGCAATAATAAATACGTTTTGTCCTCCCGACCGGGACACGTAGTCGCAGGAGGGAGGACAAAAAAGCTGTTGAAATAAAGTTTTAACTTTTCCTATTAGCCCAAAACAAGGAATGGTCTTTTTAAAAAAGCTTCGTCGCACCGATACCGGATCGGTCAGGCTTTTAGTTCGATTAACGCCCCCGCTTTGATGTCTTCCACGACCAATGGGTCGAGTAGGGTAGATGTATCGCCCAGGTTCGAGACATCGCCTTCGGCAATCTTGCGCAGGATTCGACGCATGATTTTGCCCGAACGGGTTTTAGGAAGTCCCGTCACAAATTGAATTTTATCGGGTTTGGCGATGGGGCCGATAATGCGGCTTACTGTAGCCAGAATATCCCGGCGGATCAGGTCGGAGCTATGGTCGGGATCGCTTTCGGTAATCACATAGGCGTAAATACCCTGTCCTTTGATGTCGTGCGGATAGCCGACTACGGCACTTTCCACCACACCTGTGTGCATGTTGATGGCATTTTCGACCTCGGCCGTACCAATCCGGTGGCCCGATACATTGAGCACATCATCGACCCGGCCTGTGATGCGGTAATAACCATCTTCGTCGCGGAGGCAGCCGTCGCCGGTAAAGTATAAGCCCGGATAGGTGGCAAAATAATTGGTGCGGCACCGCTCATGATCGCCCCAGGTTGTTCGGATAATGCTCGGCCAGGGGAATTTAATGCAGAGGTTGCCACTTACGCCATTACCTTCGATTTCCTTGCCATTTTCGTCCACCAGAATAGGTTGCACACCCGGCAAGGGGAGCGTGGCATAGGTTGGTTTGGTTTTGGTGATACCCGCCAGTGGAGAAATCAGAATGCCCCCCGTTTCGGTTTGCCACCAGGTATCGACAATCGGGCAACGACCTTTGCCAATGTGCTCATCGTACCAATGCCAGGCTTCTTCGTTGATGGGTTCACCAACCGAGCCTAATACCCGGAGTGAACTCAGGTCTTTACCTTCGAGGGGTTCTAGTCCAAATCCCATCAGCGACCGGATCGCTGTGGGAGCCGTGTACAGGATATTGACCCGATGGCGATCGACAATATCCCAGAACCGTCCGGCATTGGGCCAGGTCGGTACGCCTTCAAACAGAAGCGAGGTTGCTCCGCTCAGCAGGGGGCCATACACAATGTAGCTGTGCCCTGTAATCCAGCCAATATCGGCCGTACAGAAATGAACATCGCCAGGCTCGTACTGAAACACATTCTGGAAGGTGTAGGCTGCAAAGACCATATAGCCTCCGCAGGTATGAACGACTCCTTTGGGCTTACCCGTTGACCCTGAGGTGTATAGAATAAATAGCGGATCTTCGGCGTCCATGATTTCGGCTGGACAGTCGGAGGTAACCTGCTTCATTTCCTGTTCCCACCATACATCACGGCCTTTCAGCATAGATACGGCGGTGCGCGTATGCGTGAGTACAATAACACGCTTTACGGAAGGGCAACCGATCAACGCATCATCGACCGTATCTTTCATCGGAATGGCTTTGTTACCCCGTAATGCGCCATCGGAGGTAATCACCACCGAGCACTGTGAATCATTGATGCGGTCGGCAATGGATTGGGCCGAAAACCCGCCAAACACTACGGAGTGAATAGCGCCGATTCGAGCGCAGGCCAGTACCGCAACAGCCAGTTCGGGCACCATCGGCATGTAGATACAAACCCGGTCGCCTTTTTGGACACCATTGCGTTTCAGGACGTTGGCAAAACGACACACATACTCGTGCAACATTTTATACGTAAACGTAACGCTTGGCTCGGCGGGGTCATTCGGTTCCCAGATGATGGCCGGATAGTTTGGTTTTTCGTGCACATGACGGTCCAGGCAGTTCTCGGTAATATTGAGTTTACCGCCTAAAAACCATTTTACATCGGGCTGCTCAAAATTCCATTGCAGTACTTTTTTCCAGGGTTTACGCCATTGAAACTCCTGAGCAATTTCGGCCCAAAAGCTTTCCGGGTCTTCAACACTATACTTGTATGCCGACTGATATTCGTCAAAGGTTCTGATACGCATGGGTACAAAAGGGTTTATGCTGGCTGGTCGATCAACACTACGGATACCGTCTAGCCGGAATAACTAAGGACAGGTAAAAGTAGGAAGATACAGCCAAACGGTTGGAGTTTTTGAAGTCTAAAATTGCTAAATTGCTATAGATAGGCGCATTTTGATAGGATTAGTCACTAGTCTGATAGAATGAGTCTGGAAAAGCCTTTCTCTGTCGTCACAAACCGATAAACGCAAACGCATTGCCGATGCCCCGTTCGGATAAACGGTTCCGAATTTCGTCCAGAATAGCCGGGTCATCGATGGTCGAGGGGGTTGTAAATGGGTCGCCATCGGCAATCTGGCGAATAGTTTTTCGCAGGATTTTGCCTGAGCGTGTTTTGGGTAATCGCTTGACGATGGTTGCCTGTCGGAAATACGCAACGGCCCCTATCGTATCGCGAATCATGGTTACCAGTTCGGCCTCCAGCGTGCCATCGTCAGTCGAGACGCCGTCTTTGAGCACAACCAGGCCAATCGGACGCTGGCCGCGCAGTTCATCGGCAATGCCGACTACCGCACATTCGGCAACGGCAGGGTGGCTACCCACAATCTCTTCCATTTCGCCGGTCGATAGCCGATGCCCGGCTACGTTAATCACATCATCGACCCGGCCCATGATAAACACATACCCATCAGCATCGATAAACCCGCCATCACCCGTGAGGTAATAACCCGGAAACCGACTGAGGTACGATTGACGAAAACGGGGCGTGTCGTTCCACAGCGTTGGGAGGCAACCGGGCGGTAGCGGCAGTTTCAGGCAAACGTATCCTTCTTCGTTGGGGCCAAGTTGCTGACCATGCTCGTTCAGAATCTGTAAATCGAACCCCGCTACCGGACGAGTTGAGGACCCAGCCTTGACCGGAACCGATTCAATACCCATCTGATTGGCAACCATCGGCCAGCCTGACTCGGTTTGCCACCAGTGGTCGATGACCGGAACGCCTACCGTTTGTTCCAGCCAATGCAGCGTGGGTGGGTCGCATCGTTCACCGGCCACAAACACATATTTCAGGGATGATAAGTCGTATTGCTGGCGAAGTAAGCCTTCTGGATCTTCTTTTTTGATCGCCCGAAACGCCGTTGGCGCTGTAAAAAAAGCCTTAACGCCATGTTGCTGGATCACCCGCCAGAACGTACCCGCGTCGGGTGTGCGAACGGGCTTGCCTTCGAACAGAATAGTCGTGCATCCGTGCAGTAAAGGCCCATAAACAATATAGCTGTGCCCAACAGCCCAGCCCAGGTCCGAAGCGGCCCAGAACGTATCGCCGGGTTGAACATCGTACACAGCCCGCATGCTGTATGTCAACGCCACAGCATGACCACCATTGTCGCGAATGATGCCTTTAGGCTTACCCGTAGTGCCGGATGTGTATAGAATATACAGCGGGTCGGTCGCATTAACCGGAACAACATTAGCCATAAGCGATTGCCGAACCGCCGTTTCCCAGTCCAGATCTCGGCTGGGGGTTAGTTCTGCTTCCAGTATGGGACGTTGTAAAATCAGGCAATGGCCGGGCGAAAAAGAGGCCAGCCGCAGGGCTTCGTCCAGCAGCGGTTTGTAGGGAATGACCCGGTCGAACTCAATGCCACAGGATGCCGACAGGATTACTTTGGGATGAGCATCGTCGATGCGTAAGGCCAGTTCGTGCGGGGCAAACCCGCCAAACACCACTGAATGAATGGCGCCGATACGGGCGCAGGCCAGCATGGCAAACACCGCTTCGGGCACCATTGGCATATAAATGACGACCGTATCGCCTTTCTGGACACCAAGTCGCTTTAGCGTACCAGCTAGTTGCGCTACTTCGTCGCGGAGTTCGGTGTAGGTAAATTGGCGGACTGTGCCCGTAACGGGCGAGTCATAAATCAGAGCGGTTTGATCGGCCCGGCCATTTTCGACATGGTAATCGACGGCGGCATAACAGGTGTTGAGTTTCCCCCCGGCAAACCAGCGGGTCAGACCGGCTGAGTCGGTCGATAAAATGCGGCCCGGCTTGCGAAACCAGGGAATTTCACCGGCCTGCTCGGTCCAAAAGGCGGCTGGGTCGTCGAGGCTCCGCCGGTACTCGTTGATATAGGAAAGCGTCTGCGTTTCCATGGTCATTGGGGTTTAGTTTCTGACTGCTTCCCCATGTAACGCCATAACAAACAGACGTAACCGGGCAGGGGTCAGGCCGACAGGAGTTGATTTACTTTGGTCACCAGGTCGCGGGTCGAAAAGGGTTTGGCTACATAGAGGTCAGCACCCGATTCGTATCCGCGTTGTATATCGATCTCTTTTCCTTTCGCACTCAGAATAATGATTTTGCTATGCTGAAACCCATCTGTGTTTTTCACATACGTACACAGTTCAAGTCCGTTCATGCGGGGCATCATAATGTCCAGCATCAACAGATCGGGTTTGTGGTGTTGCAGTAACTCATACGCTTCGCCACCATCGCGGGCAATGAATACCTTATGCCCTTCTTTTTTCATCAAAAACTCCAGCGACAGCAGAATATTCGGCTCATCGTCGGCGATTAGTACATTAGCCATAACGCTCGATTTACGGTTCCCGGCGGTAGTCAGGAACAGGGCGTTACTACGCTGACTGGTACCGAAAACCGTAAGGGCTACCCTGTGGATAACGGCAATTGAAAGGTAAACACCGAACCGTGTCCGGGCTGGCTGTCTACATCGATACTACCGTTATGCAATTCTATGATTTTTTTCGTGATCGCCAATCCCAGTCCGCTGCCTTTCGGTTTTCGATGATCGCCCTGCACCTGGTAAAATTTCTCGAAAATGAGCGAATGAAGCGCTGGGTCGATGCCCGCGCCATTGTCGCACACACTCACGTTACAAGTATTCCCTTCCACAATCAGCCGGAGAATAATGTGGCCCTTTTCGGGTTCGCAGAATTTAATGGCGTTCGATAATAAGTTGATCAGCACCTGCATGAGCCGGTCACGGTCGGCCACGACGGGCGTAGGCGGGCAATCGGCCAAAAACTGAACGGTTACGTCTTTTTCGGAAGCGAGTTGGGCAGTGGCTTCAACGGCATCTTTAATTACGTCGCGCAGGAGCAGGGGTTCCAGATGCAGCCGCATTCGGCCTGATTCGAATCGTTCGAGGTCCAGTACCTGATTGATGAGCCGGGTAAGCCGTTCCGATTCTTTGATAACCGTTCCGAGAAATTGTTGTCGGGTGGCGGTATCGACATCGTCGTTGTCGTGCAGAATCTCGGTCAACGCCCGAATGGAGGTGATGGGCGTGCGAATCTCATGGGTGATGGTCGATAGAAACTCGTCTTTCTGCTGGTCCATCTGTTTCAGCCGTTCGTTGGTTTCGCTAAGCTGCTGGGTCAGTTGCTGTAACTCGTTCGATTTGCGTTCCAGCTCTTTATTGACGGTCATCAGTTCCTGCGATGTTTTCAGAATTCGGATGATTTCATCGACCGTAATCGGGTCTTCTTTGGCAATAGACGATACCAGAATCCGGGCCGAAGCGGTACCAATGGCCCCAGCCAGCATTTTCTCGGTGAACATTACCAGCCCTGGATCGGCATACGACTGACGATCAATCAGGCGGTTACGCCGGGCGAATCGTTCCAGCGTTTTCTGGCTTTGCTCGGGACCGAAAAATGTGATCAGCAGCTTGCGTAAGGCATCGACGGATACTTTCCCTTTCCAGATGGCGGTATTTTCGGACGGGCGGTTGAATTGAAATACATCGACAAACAGGATGGCCTGATTGTGGTCGAGCGCTGTTTGAGGTCGGTTGATAGACCCCCAGACATAACAACCCACATTGAAAAACAGCGACCAGAACACCGAATGTGCAATGGGCGTCAGACTGTTTAGGCCAAACAGAGCCTGCGGTTTCAGAAAACTTAGTTCAAACGGGCCGTCGGTCAGCAACGATTCGGGTAGTAAAACCGGGACCAGCGTGGGCACAATCAGGGTGTAGAACCAGATTGCCGTACCGACAATAAGCCCTAGCCGTGCCCCGGCCTGAGCACCATTTTTCCAGCAGATGCCCCCAATAATAGCCGGGCTAAACTGAGCTACTGCCGCAAAGGAAATCATACCCACCGAAACCAGCGAAAACCGGTCCGATACATCGCGGTAATATCCGTATGAAATCAGCAGCAGGGTCAGAATAGCCAGCCGCCGGGTGTACATCACAAACCGACTCGATTGATTGCCCAGTTTCAGTTGCCAGGCCGGGCGGCTAACCAGCCAGGGCATCACCACGTTGTTGCTGATCATAACACTAAGGGCCGTAGTTTCAACGATGATCATGCTCGTAGAAGCCGACAAACCTCCGATGTAGGCCAATAGAGCCAGCCCTTTCTGGCCCGTCATCAACGGGAGCGAAAGAACATAGCCGTCTGCATCGAGCCCTGTATTGCCAAACCATAATTTACCGCCAAACGCCACGGGCAATACGAACAGCGTAATCAGAAACAGGTAGAGCGGAAACAGCCACATGGCTTTATTGAGGTGGCGTTCCTCCACGTTTTCGACAACCGCCACCTGAAATTGCCGGGGCAGGAACAGAATAGCGGGTATTGATAAAAGCGTGTACCAGAACCAGTCGGCCGACGAATGCCCCGGACCAAAGGTTAGGCTGGCCTGTAAGGCAGATTGTTGGCTGGCTCGTCCGAAAATGTCCCCTGGCCCATCGAACAGACCAAACGTGACATACAGCCCCACAGACAGAAAAGCAATTAGCTTGACCAGCGACTCGAAGGCAATGGCCGTTACGAGTCCTTCGTGTCGTTCGGTGGCTTCAAGCTTCCGCGTACCAAACAAAATGGTGAATGCGCCCAGCAGCAGCGTCATGTAAAACGCCTGATCGGTTAGGAAG
This sequence comes from Spirosoma aerolatum, assembly GCF_002056795.1. NCBI lineage: Bacteria > Pseudomonadati > Bacteroidota > Cytophagia > Cytophagales > Cytophagaceae > Spirosoma > Spirosoma aerolatum. Next base: position 1,882,721 of record NZ_CP020104.1, read on the forward strand.
GACGGCTTGTGCGCGCCCGACGATTGGCCCGACAACAGGGCGAAACTGACGGCTGTGGCTTTTAATTGAATGGAGATGTAAGGGATGATTCCAGCCACACAGATAACGGTTACCAGAATCCCCAGCCCCCGATTTTTACCGTAACGAGCCGAAATGAAATCGGCAATACTGGTGATCCGGTGAACCTTGCAGATTCGAATGATTTTCCGAAGCACAATCCACCAGAGTGGAGCCGCCAGCGTTGGGCCGATGTAGACCGACAGAAAGTTGATGCCCTGCGTGGCTGCCTGCCCCACACTCCCATAGAACGTCCAGGCCGTACAGTAAACTGCCAGCGAAAGGGCGTAAATGTAGGGATTGTTGAGGAGGCTCTGTTTTTGCCGGGCGACCAGTGTCCGCTCCCGGCGTTCGGCCCAGAAGGCAATGCCGAACAGCAGCCCCAGATACAACAGCGAGCAGACAACAATCGTAAGGCTATTCATCGGAGTTGGACGGGTCGTCGGCCGAACGCGAACGGTATAGTACCAGAGCAATCAATCCAATCATACAAGCCCAAACGCCCAGCACATAGGCATACAGCATAGGTAGTCCGGCTACCAGAACGGGCCTGTTGACAATAGAAATCACCGGCTCATTGAACAGCAGCACAAATAGCAGACTTAAAAAAATAAGGCGGGCTCGTTTCACGGTGGGCAGGAAAGACTGATTCCGTAGTTTCTAAGGTTGGATTAGCAGAAACCAGTTCCTAAGCTCCCCTCTCTAGTTTTAGGAGAGGGGAGCATGGAGAGAGGTAATGTATCGGTAAACTACGCTTTGTCGGCGTACTCGTTCTGGAGCGCGTAAACGCCGAATACAGCCAGGCCGCCGACAATGATCGGCATCAGTACAAACAGAATAATGATACCAAAGACAAGGTCTTCCTGTTTGCCGGTAGCCAGCTTGGGTAGCCCAAACTGAAAAATGCCGAAATAACCAGCCAGCGCAGCAATCGCCAGCCATACAATACCCAGAATTCGTTTTATCGCGTTCATGATGTTAATCTTTGTGAAGGATACTGAAAATGACGTTGTATAAGTTAAGTAGCTGGATCTATTTTTTTACCGCGAGGACGCAAAGATGCGAGGGGTAAAACGCTTTGATAGTCATTAATATCAATGTCTTTACGCTGGGCTAAAAAAAAAGTATCCAGCTACTAGGTTGACAATATCGGAAAGTCGCCCTTCCCTGCTTTTAGGGGAGGGTTGGGGAGGGGTAAATCTTAATCCGTTACTCGTTTGTCTTTGATGTAGAAGACCCCAATAACCAGACAAACAGCCGTTACGATGATTGGGTACCAAAGCCCTTCCAGATATGGAGCGGCATTGGGGATAAGTTCACCCGCTTTTTCGGCAGCCGTATTGGCATCCTTGGCTTTGGTGGCCAGATAGGTAGCCACGGCCGGGAGCAATCCACCAAAAACGCCATTCCCGATGTGATACGGAAGCGACATAGAGGTGTAGCGGATTTTAGTCGGGAACATTTCGACCAGGAAGGCCGCGATTGGGCCATAGACCATCGTCACAAAAATAACCTGAACAAATACCAGCCAGATCAGGGTCCAGCGGTCGCTATCGTTGATGGTAATGGTTTTCTTGATCTCCGGTTTGGCTGGCTCGGCAGATGGGTCGGCCAGGGTTTTTGTTTTGGTAACCTCCGTCAGTTTGGTGCCGTCGGTATATTCTTTCTTGACAGTCAGGGTATTGATCGACACACCAGCGGCTTTTGGGTCGGCGGTTACGGTCGTTTCGGAGGTCGTTTTTTCGGTGATCTCCTGCTTGTTTTTGAGGTTGGTGGTCTGATAGATGTTTTCATACAGGGTCCGGTACGAAAGAATGGCAATCAGCATCCCCGCCAGCATGATCGGTTTACGACCAATCCGATCCGACAGCCAGCCGAAGACCACAAAGAATGGGGTTCCCATCAGCAGCGCAATCGACATCAGCCCGTCCGACTGCATGGCATCGACACTACAAACCGTCTTGATAAAGCTCATGGCATAAAACTGACCCGTGTACCACACCACACCTTGCCCCATTGTTGCCCCGAAAAGTGCCAGCAACACAAATTTAAAGTTGTATTTATTGCCAAAGCTCTCTTTCAGGGGGTTGGCCGATGTTTTGCCTTCCGCTTTTGCTTTGGCAAACAGGGGTGACTCGTGCATGTTCTGGCGGATGATGTACGACACGGCTACCATGATGATCGACACCCAGAACGGAACCCGCCAGCCCCAATCATCGAACGCTTCTTTCGACAGCGAAACGCGGGTAGCCATAATCACCAGCAGCGAAATGAACAACCCCGCCGTCGCCGTTGTCTGAATCCAGGAAGTCCAGTAACCCCGTTTTTCAACGGGCGAATGTTCGGCAACGTAGGTAGCGGCCCCGCCGTATTCACCACCCAGAGCCAGCCCCTGCAACAGCCGCAGAATCAGCACCAATGTCGGAGCCAGAAAACCGATGGTCTCGTAGCTGGGTATCAGGCCAATGGCGAAGGTGGCACCACCCATCAGCAGAAGCGTGACCATAAACGTGTATTTACGCCCGATCAGATCGCCAAGACGACCAAAAAACAGGGCACCAAAAGGACGTACCACGAAACCAGCAGCAAACGTAGCCAGTGTCGAGAGAAAAGCCGCGGTTGGGTTGCCTTCGGGAAAAAACTTGGTAGCCAGCACGGTAGCCAGTGAGCCAAAGATGTAGAAGTCGTACCACTCGATGAGGGTACCAACCGACGATGCGCCAATAATGCTAACCAGCGAGCGGGTACTGGCGGTCGAGGGTTTTTGGGATGCAGGAGGTGCAACCATAAGTAACGAATGTTAGGGGTTAAGGAACGATTCGAATTGGATTTGAGAATGAGGCTGGCTATTGATTAAGCAGTTTCCGAATGCGAATTAGCAAAGCCTTGGGAAAGAGTCAACAATTGCCGGAAATTGTTCTATTTTCTGCCAAAGATCAGAACGCGAACGTAGTAGTCAGTAGCAGACGCGAGTTGGAAATGGTCTCAACGCTGGTTACCCGAGCATCTGAGGTAGAGGTGCCATACCCGGCGGCTGTGTATTCATATTCGGTGCCTAGCTTGAACTTGCCCGCAATGAACTCGACGCGGGGCGCAATCCGCATCAGGTTGTCGATACCACCACGACCTGATATGCCAATTCCCCGGCCATAGGCGGCAATAGCGTTTGGATCGTTGCCCGCATTTTTAGAGTAACCCACAAACAGACCCGGTACTACTTTTTTGCCATTTCCATGAATTTCAGCCCACATCGAGGTGATTTTGACGGGTTTGTACGACGATTCGATGCCGTTGGTTCCGTAGGCCAGAAATCCACCGAGCATCACATGATCGGTCAGGTTGGCACCCGATACAATTTCGGCTTTAAAGGTGGCCCGGCTGCTTATTACTTTTAGGTAACCCATGATGGCGGTGCTGCCCACAGTAGCGTTCAATTCCTGAAGGGTAGTGCCGCTGCCTACCGATAACCGGGGCCGAATCACCTTATAATCGAAAGCGATTCCGGCCAGCACTTTCTCGCGTTTCAACTGAAGTTGGGCGTGCAGATTCGGGACAGCGGTATTGCGCAGGTATTCAGACGAACTGCCGTTGATACCTGAATTGGTAAAATCGCGCTGAGCAATGGCTGCTACGATCAGGTGCCAGTCGGCATTCAGGTGTTTGGTCAGGCGGACCTGCGGGCTTCGGTTAAACGGCTGAAAGGGAATGCCCGTGTTGAAATTGACAACGCCCGGAAAACAGTCCGTCACAAACAGCGGATGCCAGAACTGGCCAAACGCCAGTTGCGTTTTGGCCCAGTCCAGCTTTGCCCAGGCGTGGCGCAGCCGTACTCCCCCAACGGCTGCGTCCGACGGCCCGAACCATTCCATTTCCAGTAAACCGGATGTTTTAGCACCCCAGGCATCGGGCCCGTTGAACGTAACGCCCAATCGGCTGTTGATACCCAGCATGTTTAAATTCGATACGGCATTAATGTCGTTGCCGTTGATGTCGAGTTGTTTGTCCTTGGCCCAGAGGTCGACCGAGGCTTCACGCAGGTTTACGGTCTGGCGCGAATCCCAGGATACATCGTTCCGCACGAAGCCGGTAAACTTAACGGAGAAGACTGGCGTTTCGGCGGGTTTGGCTGATGTGGGTGTACTAACCGGGGTCGTCGTTGCTGGTACGGTAACAGGAGGGCTAGCCACCGACGACGTCATGGGAATCATGGTTGTGCTTCCCGTTGACTGTGGACCCGTATTGGTCTGAGCCCGGACGGGTTGCGTGAGGCTGGCGCTTGCCAGTGCAGTAGCGCCAGCCCACAGCAAAAGGTTTGACAATGTATTCATTAGGTCAGGAAGAAGTTTAGGTTAAGCGATTCAAAACTGCTTCTGATTGACCGATGTACGCAACTCAGTGATGTGGATATGCTAAATTTCTATAGAAATGGCTGTGGTACGTTAAAATCGACTAATTTAGGGTAGGTAAGTAGCGCCAGCGTAGTTAATCCCGGAAGCGTTCCCACTTGATGAGCATGAACTTATCGCCCAATTCAGTAATGATCATGCCGGCCCCTTCTACGTTATCCTTGTTCGTAATAAACTCGGCTAGTTCTTTGTGATTGAGGATTTTATAGGTCGGATGATAGGTGTTTTTTTCGGGTACTTTGATCTGGTATTTCTTGACCCAGTTCATCACCGAAACGTGGCTGATGCCCAATAATCGCTCAATTTCGCGGAAACTCACCCCTTCAATGTATAGCTGAAGGGCTTTGATGACATAGTAGGTGCTGATACCTTTTCCAACTTTATCGACCGTAAAATTGTAGTTGCACTGTCGGCAACGGAAGCGCTGACGTTGGTTAACGATTCCGTTACGAACGGCTTCGGTCGAATTACATTTGGGGCATTTAGGAGTGGCCATACACAGTATCTATCTCAATTTAGCAAATATATAGCAACTTAGCAGAATAGGATAAGTATTTCCGTAAATAGTTATAGTTGGTGGGATTCGGTACCGTTGTACCTTTGCAACATGGCTTTTATCCAAACCGATACATTCACCCTGCGTGGCTATGAATGCGATGCCTTTGGGCGTATGAGTATTCCGGCGCTGATGAACCAGATGCAGGAGTCTGCTAACCGAAATGCATTGGATTATGGTATTGGCATTGCCGATTTGGTGGGTCAAGGCTTTGGCTGGATGCTGATGCGGTTCCGGCTGCGCATTCACCAATATCCAAGATATGGACAGACCATTCGGCTGACGACCTATCCGACTGCCGTTGAGAAATACTTTATCTACCGTGATTTTCAGGTTCGTGCCGAAGACGATACCCTATTGGCCGATGCTAGCAGTATCTGGCTAGTGTTTGGTATCGAAAAGCGGACGATGGTGCCGCTGCCTGAATTTATTCGCAATTTAAAAACACCCACGGGTATTGACCCATTACCTAAACTTTCGCTAAAACCAGACTTTCAGACGATGCCGTTTGTCGCTCATCTCGAAAAGGATGTTGAAGTCGGTTGGTTCAGTATTGATCAGAATCACCATGTCAATAATGTAGCTTATGTAGGCTGGTTGCTCGAATCCGTTACAGATTCCTGGCTACAGACGCGGGAATTAGCCGAAATTGATTTAGTTTACCGTACCGAAAGCCATTGGCGCGACCAGCTTCGAATCGAGCTGGCAACGGAAACCTCCGATACGCTGGTACACCGGATAAGCCAGTACGAGTCAGGTAAAGAAGTGCTATTGGCACGAAGCCGGTGGCGGGATAATGGTTTCGTCATCCCGGCGCAGGAGGGGTGACAAAACCAGATTCAACATTAGTTACAGAAACTTTAGCCTTAGCACCAGAAAACGTAGGTATTGCTGCACCGAATGGAAACGAAACGAACAGTTGCTAAACCCGAAACGCATAAGGCAAAATTCATTGCCCTCAGCGAAAGCATCATTGACAAGATAAAACGGGGCGAATTGCAGCCGGGCGACCAGATTCCATCGGAAAACGAGCTGATTAAAACCTATCATATCAGCAATACAACGGCTCGAAAAACCCTGCTCGAAATTGAATCCAAAGGCTGGGCCCGGCGTATCAAGGGCAAGGGTACGTATGTGCTCAATCGCACGGAAGACCACCACCTGCTACGGACGCTGGGGTCCATCTACGCGACCCGGCGCGGGTTTCACGATAGCCTGATTGCCGAAGGATTTACGCCTAAGAATATTGTACTGGAAAAGACGATTCTACAGGATGGGATTTCGTCGGAGATCAATGGACGTCATTTTATTATCGACGGGCCGGTGATGAAGCTGCACCAGCTTCGCTATGCCGACGATTTGCTGATTAAGGATGAGGTGAAATACATTTCGCTGACGTTATGCCCTAAAATCAATCGGTTGCCTACCGAGATTTCGTATTTCAAAGTCTACGAAGACAATTATCGGCTGAACATTGCCGAGGTGCAGCAAACGCTGGGGGTAAAAATCCTGGAACCCAACACCACCAATTTTGACCTGAGTAAACCGACGCCTGTTTTTGTGCTGGATAGCGCGGTAATCTGTACCGGCGATCAAATCGTAGAGATTGAGCAGTCGTATTATCATGGCGATAAGTACAAATTTGCCGTTATCGCCAACCCCGAACAGCTTCAGCGCCCGTCCAATTCCATTACTTCCTGAACCATTTCAGCAGCTCGCCCACAATAACCTCATGCCCGGCTTTGTTCGGGTGGTTCACATGCGACATGTAGTTCGTCAACTCGCCCCGTTTAGCAATCTGCTTAAAGACTGAGTATGGATCGGCCAGGCCCGTATGGTATTGATCAGCCAATTGTTTGATGAGTTGTGCGAAAGGTTCTAGTGGATTGTTATCATCCAGAATGTTTAGCCGTTGGTCGGGGGAGGGGGTAAGCAGAATAACGGGTATCTTTTGGGCCTGAGCTGATTGAATCATCTTTTCCCAGGCCTCCCGAACTTTACCGATGTTGGAAAAACGGTCGTTGAGAGCATAGTCGATGAACAGCACATCAGGTTTATGAACGAGTACATCCGAGTCGAGCCGGGATTGTCCTTTAATGGAATTTTCGCCCCCTATGGCTGTGACAATCACGTTGATGACGGCATATGGATACTGGGCTTTCAATTTAGCCAGCAGGAGATTGGGGTACGATTCCAGGGTATGTACTTCGTGGTCGTGCCAGTAACCGGCTGGTACTGAGTGCCCATGAAAGACCAGGTTGATGGTCCGGTTTTTCGGCCAGACGGCATTTAATTCGTTTTTGACAGTCGCTAAATACTGCGTTGAATCAGCTTGTTGCGCCAAACTGATGATAGACAGATTGAGTAAGCTTACGATCAGAAGCAGTGTTTTCATTATAAATTCTGTCATATTTATTCCGCTACGTTCTCAAGAAACTCAAACAGGTAGGCTTCTTTGTAGTCCACTTCAAATTTTTGCAGCATGAGTCGGTATTCGTCGCCAAACGATTTTCGTCGGTGATGTTCTTCCTGTCGATCAATGTAGCGAATCACATCGGCGCGTTGCGAACGACTATAGGAAAATGCACCATACCCTGCTTGCCAGCTAAATGGGAAGCGGGATAGCCGGTTGGTATTGATATGTTTGTTCGATGACGTCTTTATCTCTTCCACCAATTTGGGTAGTAACTGAGCAGGATTATAACCAATGAAAATGTGAATATGGTCGGGCATCCCATTGATAGCCAGTAGTTTATGATTATGGTTTTGCACGATACTGGTAATGTATCGGTATAATTCTTCCTTCCAGCTTTTCTCAATCAGACTCTCACGACCTTTCACTGCGAATACTAATTGGATGTCAAGTTGTGTATATGTATTGGCCATATTTTATTGGGTTTTATAATTAATTTAAGGCTATCGACGTTGCGCCCCGCTGGGGCTTTTAGGTTGGGGCGTAATATCGATAGCTACCGACATTGTGCCCCTCCGGGGCTTAACTTTGTCGTTTAGACTTATAGTTTGTATCAATGGCTCGTGAAGAATACAATGTCGACGAAAATAATTGGTATGTTATGTGCTAAGCGCCAGAGGAGTTTAATGCTAATAGCTGCCATGTCCATTTTTATGTACAAGCCCCAGCGGGGCATAATGTCGGTAGTTTTCATGACCCTACACGCCTACCAAGCCCCGTAGGGGCGCAATGCCGGTAGCTATCTTTTATTGAATTCTTGCCATCAATATCCTAACCGGCCCTAGCAAACCCGACTCAATCAGTGGCAGTTTTCCCCAGGGAACCAGGTTTTTATTGGCTTTGGTGATGTTGGTCTTTGTAAACGTCTCACCCGTTATAGCATCGCCCGTTAATCGATTCGACCAGGTATTGGCTACCTCGACTTTCAGTACGTTGGAACCGGGTTTGATCGCATCCGTAATATCGACGCGGTAGGGGGGTGTCCAGACGATGCCCAGCGGTTTGTTGTTCAGCCACACCTCACCAAGTTTCGAAACGCGGCCAAGGTCCAGATAAAGTCGCTGTTTTTTACTCGCCACAGATTTATACTGGAAGGTCTGCTGGTACGTTGCAATGCCCGAAAAATAGCGAATACCTTTTTGCTCCGATTGGGTCCAGGAAATTAGTTTTGGAAAGGTAGTCGATGATGGAGCACCCCAGCCTTTAGGAAAGCTAAGCTGCCAGGGGCCATCCAGCGCCATGATGGAAGTTGTGGATGCTGGATGTTGTAGTTCTGTAGCCACGGGTTTGGCGTCTGTGGGCGTTGGCGTAAAGACGACGAAATAGGCGCCATAAGGCGGTAACGAAACCGGAATTTTGATGCGATTTGTTTCTTGTTGATACGCAGAAATGGCACTGACTTCGCCTGTTACGGGATTCCAGAGTTCGGGTGTTTGGGCCGATTGTCGGAAGAAACAGTCCTTCGAAACCCAGCTATTGGTCGTATTTCGGATCAGGTAAAAGTCCAGGCCGTTATGTTGATAATGAATATGGTCGATGGGCGTATGCCGCTGGTCGGCTTTTTGCCCGGCATAGCTAAAGTCGGGAACGATAGCTAGGCTCTGAAGGGCTTCAAACGGAGAGTCGGTTGCTTCCACCAGTTTGGCTCCTTTAGCCGCCAACTGCTTAAGTTTGGCTCGTACGGCTGGTGGCGTTTTCCCTTCGTTGCCAATGTGCAGAACACGATATTGGCCAACCCCCGGTAGTACCCATTTCCCGTTTTCAACAGTTAGGTCTCGTAGCAGGACTTCCGTATTGATTACCTCATAGTCATAGCCCGTCCCAACGGCAAAGCGGGTGTTTTTAGGTGGAATCAGATTCGGGATAGCATCGCCATAATAATGAAGCACATCGGCCACAAAATTCGTCTTTTGCAGAATGTATGAGACACGGGCCAGGTAGTCGTTGAACGGTTTGACTTTGGGCCACCAGCCGTTGCGGTCGTTGTAATGGGTACCCGCAAAATACGCAATGCCCGGATAGCCCATACCCGACGGATTGTGCGTAAATCCGTGAATAACCAGCCGGTTCATGCCTTCGCAAAACGCACGGTCGGCCAGGGGTTTAAGGTCGGCAGGGCCTTCCTGCCAGTCCCAGTAGCTGGTAAACGACTCTTCTTCGACGATGCCGCGTTTGTAGATGTGCGACGCGGCTGCAATCTCCTTCACCAGATAAATCATGTCGACCAGGCTATCTTTATCGGACTCCATAAAGAACTCCCGGTTATACCAGTATTCTCCGCGAGGGACGTCCAGCGCCCCCAGCGCTTTCAGTGTTTCGACCGGAATATGGTGCAAATGTCCCGGTCCGCCCGATTCCGAAATGATCTGTAAGCCATGCCGATTACAGATTTCCTTCGCCTTCCGGTAATGGTTATTAATCATTAGTTCCGACAGCGTATTGTCGAAGTCGAACTGAAACGATTTCGCGAGTTCGGGTCGATACCCATCTTTATTGAAAATGGCGGGCAGAAATTTATAGAGGTCGTACCCATGCAGTTTCCTGAAAGCGGCTGGTAAGGTTGGCGTCCAGGTAAATTCCTTGGCTTCGTAGCTGGCCAGGTATAGGTTTTTCAGCGGACTTTTGCTGAAATCGCCGAGCAAAGGTTTCAGTCTGTCGATGAAGTACATCACATGCATCCGGGTTGCTGTTGAATCAAAATGGTCGATGATTGGGCCAACCGAGTGGGGTGTAGGACGGATCAACTGTTCGCCCGAATTGGAGCAGATGTACCGATAGATGTCCCAGTTTCCAGCGGGTGCTTTCCAGGTAAGCTGTTCGGTTTTAGGATCGAAAAAGGAGGATACGTTGACGATGTTAGTTGTATCGAATAGGGCAGTTTGCCCAGCAGGCAGCGCGATTATGGCAATTTCTTCATAGTAATCAGGCTTGCCATCTGGCCCATACACGATAGGACGCTTGTTGCCCTGCCGATCAGGGGTAATGGTTGGAAAGGGTAGCTTAACTGGCTGTTGGGTTGCGTCATTTAAGGCCATTTTCGAGAAGTAAATGGTTTTGGCTGCATGCTGTGGTTTCACCCAGGTGCCACCCGCATTCCAGCTACTGGCCAGATTCAGCCCGACCTCCAGGCCTAGCTTACCGGCTTCCCGGATGGCCATCGCAATGGTTTTTACGGAAGCTTCGCCCATGAAAGCTGGCCCTGCCGGAATCACCTGATTAGCGTCGCTGGCCGGGGGAAGGCCGATCTCAAAAATATCGACACCACCCATGCCGGCCTTTTTGATGGCTTGTAGCTCTTCTTTCAACCGAACCGTATCGACATACCCGTTGAGCCACCACCAGTACACTTTGGGCCGGGCGTGGATGGGTGGATTTTTAAACCCTTCTTTTAGAGACGCATAAGTGATTGTATCGGCTTGAGGAGTAGGCGTATGCAATAAGCCCATAGCCGCGAACAATCCAATGACCGGGAGTGTAAAAATGAATTTCATGAAGGTATGAGGGTATAGAATAGAACAAAGATTGTTATGATTCCTATGATTTATTATGATCTGTGTAAATCATAAGAATCATAATAAATCGTATTCTATAGGTATCACCAGAACACCACTAAATCGCCGGTTGCGTGTTCAACGACATAGTGATTACCGTACTTCTTATCGCCGGGTTTGAAGGCTGCCTGTGGCTTTTTACCCCACGGATAGCCCGTATTCGCATACACATGAAGCCCCTGTTCCGTAACGCCTTCGTCGGGGTAAATACGTACCGTAGCGTTTTTGAGGCCCGACAGACGTATACAGCGTTTCATGTGCTGAACCCCGGACGTCATTTCCTGACAGGAGACGATGCCATCCGGTTGCTCTACAAAAAATCGACTTTCCTTATGCCAGGCTTTCGGCAAGTTATAGACTGAGTATCCATTCGTTAACTCGGTTTCGTAGCCTGTCAGCAGTGGAGCGCCCTGCGGCATTTTGAAGCGGTGCGTAACGGTTGTGTTCGGGCAGTAGCCGGAGAAGAAAAAACCGTTGCTGCTACGGGAAATAGCCAGAACTGGACTCTTAACGGATGGGTTTTTCTTATCGATGCGGTAGTCCAATCCAAACTCGTTCAGGACGTAGCGCATCAGTAATGGGCCGGTAAACAGTTGTTCTGGATCGTCGGGAGTCAGGAGTTTGCCGCCGGTGAACTTACTGGAATTGGTGCCCCGTACATAAGCTACTTTGCCGCCTTTCCACTCTGGTTTTTCGCGTACCCACACCACATCACGGCTATGGCTGCCCTGCGTCATTTTCGCCAGTACCTTCGTACCCGCGTCGGCTTTGTTCTTTACCTGCGTAGCGATGCCACCGCCCGAAAACAAAGCGCGATGGGTAATCTTATCAGGATAGGGCTTGTCCAGCTTGTCGAAGTTGATGCTTGAACTCACCTGAAAGTCCCCCTCCAGTGCTGAGGTATGTTGCAGATTCAGCAGGTTCATGAAGGCGGCACCCGCGTGATCGGCAGGACCATATACCAGCAGTTTGCCGCCATTCTGCACAAAGTCGATCAGTGATTTTTCGAGCGATGAGTTGGCTTCAGGCACAATCGACACCAATACAGACTCATTGAAATAGGTCGGTTTAGCCGCCACTACGTTCTGGAAAGAATTGGTCGACAGGATGGTGTTGAGCGGAAAGCCGTTGTTGATGGCCTGACGAATCAGCCAGTCGCCATAATAAATTTCGGGCAGGCGTTTCCCATCCTTATAAGCCCAGGTATGGTATTCCTCGAACGGATACACCCAAACGAGTGGTCCCGGTGCCGTTGGCGAATCATACCGGGCTTTCAGAATGTGTGGTGTTACCTCGTCGGGCACCTGGGCTGGCATTTCCCCATAGGTGTTATCGGCCGTCAGGAAATTCAGGTGTGTGGGTAATTTAATCTCTCCTTTTGCATTGATTCGGGCAACGGCCATCGGCAGGTAAATGTCGTGCGGTTCCTGTCCGTAGCGGTCAAGCCAGGGGCTGTTTACCCACCAGGGATCGTGCGTGTAGTAGCGAAACAGGTAGCGTTCGTCGGGCAGTTCGGCCATCCGCGACATATACCCTACCATTTCGAGCCCAAAATCACCGTCCAGGGCCGCCCAGGGCGAGTTGGGGGGAGGCAGCATGTTGTAGTGGCCACTGTAAATCTGCTTCAGGTCAACCCCATCGCGGGCCAGATCGGCACCCGTAGACAGGTTAGTACCCCGAGTCTGAATCTGAAAAGCAGGACATTCTTTCCGAAACAGATTCCAGAAACCCGCAATCAACTCGCGGGTGTTTGCTAATTTTTCGGCCGCAAACGCTTTCCCGTCGAAAATGGCACCCGTCGATGACCAGCCTTCTACACCAAAGCCGAACCCGTTGCTGAGCCAGAGGTAATCATAACCTAAATCGGTCAGGAAGTGCTGGCTCTGGCGACCCAGAAAGGTGCCAAAAGGTGTATTAGCTGGAATGCCTTTCGGAAAGCCCGCATAGGCCTGGTTGTCGGCGTTCAGGGTTGAGTAGCAGCTGACCATCGTTTTATGGCCCATCGCATTACCACCCAGAATTTCGGGGTGCTTTTTGTATTTGAAGTCCGAGTGAGCAAACTCTGGCCCCGGATCGAAGGTAGCGCCGATACGAATGGGTTTCCCCGTAATGCGCTTACCTGCTTCTTTCAGTGACTGGATGATGTATTTGAGGTCGCCGTAGGTAAAAGCGGGTGGGTTGTCCATGTACAGGAGCGCACGCTGGTGGAGCGACAGGTCGGCCGGGCCTGAACCCACTTCATGTTCGGTGTTCGGATTGCCCATATACTTCGCCCACTCCAGCGGCTGATTCAGCTTCCCGGTATAATCCAGAATCTCGGAGCCGTCGGATGTCCAGAGCATCACCGATACCGTGTCAGTATGCCGCAGTAGCGACGACCACTGGGTAAAGAGTTCTGTCGCCACCTGCCCGATATAGGCTTTGTCGGCTTTTTTGAATGGCTTCATCGACAGTTCCAGCGTGATGTTGTTAAAGGGCTTACCCCGCAGCGTCGAATTGTCCAGATTGGGCGTGTCGTAAGTAAAGCCCAACAGGACGAAGCTAAGTATGATAACTAGTTGAGTACGCATGGGTTGAAAAGATTGTAAGTCATTGCGGATTTTGTCATGCTGACGAAGGAAGCATCTCAACGCATACTAACCCACAATTAAGGGGGACTTGAGATGCTTCCTTCGTCAGCATGACAAAAAATAGACTCAGGCAGCAATGGTGTAAGGCTTCATCAATACCCCGGATTCTGCTTCAAAGCCGGATTGAGGTCGATTTCGGCCTGCGGGATCGGGAATAGTAACTCGAAATCCTGTACCGAAAAGTTCAGCTTCTGACTGGCATAGTGGGCGTTCAAAACGGTCTGGGCGCGTCCGGTGCGAACCAGATCGAACCAGCGATGGCCTTCAAACAGGAACTCTGTTCGCCGTTCGCGTTCCAGCGCCAGCCGGGTATCCGCTTGTGATAGTCCAGATAGCGCTGGTAACTTAGCCCGTTGGCGTACCTGATTCAGATAAGGCAGCGCATCGGCTGATTTACCTTGTTCATTCAACACTTCGGCATACATAAGCAACACATCGGCATAGCGGAGAATCGTGAACGAAACCGCACCGTCTGATAAGTCAACGGCTTTGAAATCAACGAATTTTAATCCGTAGCGGCTGTACGATTTCTTGCCGCCAATGAGGGTTACCGAGTCATTGACCGAAATGGCCTTGCGCACATCGCCCGATTCATAGGCTTTAATGACATCCAGCGTCGGCACGATCCGGCCCGATCCCTGCAAATTGTTCGGGAAGATGGCCATGCTTGTGATGGCTGGTGTGAACAGCGCCGAATAGTTGTTGCCCAGTGACTGCCCCGACAGATAATCTACTTCCAGAATCGTTTCGGCCAGATTCGTATTGCCGTTGGTCGACAGCGTTTTGTAATCGGCTACCAGCGAATAGTACTTCGAATCGATCACTTCCTTCAACTTCGTACCGGCCAGATCGTAGTTCTGTTGGGTCAGATACACTTTGCCGAGTAAGGCTTTCACGGTCATCTGCGAAGCGCGGGTTTTGTCGGCGTTTAGGGTGGCTGGCAGCAGGGTTTCGGCACTGGTCAGGTCGGCCAGAATCTGTTTGTAAACGTCCTCTTTAGGCTTCAGCGTCAGATCGGCCGAGGCTACCTGGGCCGGGCTGGTGAAAGTCGTGTTGGTGATCGGGACATTGCCGAATAGCCGCACCATGTAGAAATAGCTGAACGCCCGTAGAAACTGCGCTTCACCTTTTATCCGGTTCTTGGCCGTCTGATCGAAATTTACGGCATCGATCCGGTTCAGGATGTTTGAACTCTGCGCGATCGTATACAGGCACGTATTCCAGACGCCCCGAACAAAGGCGTTGGTTGGCGTAACCGCGTTCTGATCCATCTGCATCTCATCAGCCGAAGGCGACGACCACTGAATCTCGGTATTGTCGGTCGTTAGTTCGGTCATGTACAGGATGTTACTGGTGCTGTAGAGACCCCGGAAAGTACTGTACACACCCGTCAGCGCCGTTTCGAAGTCATTCTGATT
The DNA here is from genome assembly GCF_002056795.1 of Spirosoma aerolatum. Classification (NCBI taxonomy): domain Bacteria; kingdom Pseudomonadati; phylum Bacteroidota; class Cytophagia; order Cytophagales; family Cytophagaceae; genus Spirosoma; species Spirosoma aerolatum. The sequence continues at coordinate 1,897,812 of NZ_CP020104.1, forward strand.
CTGGTAAAAGCTCTGATCGCTGATCTGATAGGCTGGTTTCAGATTCAGAAAATCATGGCAGGAGGTTAACGTGGCCGTCAGGAAAAGTATGGCCAGGATTTTCGTTTTCATGAGATCTAAAGAGTGAAAGAGTGAAAGAGCGAAAGAGTGAAATTGGACGTCACGGGCCGCCCCGCACCGAAGTAGAGTGACTAACGATTTTTTCGCTCTTTCACTCTTTCGCTCATTTAAAAGGTCACACGCAGGCCAATTGTATACGTCCGGGGGTTCGGATAGGAGAAAAAGTCGACACCACTTTTTGCCAGATTGTCGCCACCTGTACTGCCTTCGGGGTCGTAGCCCGGATACTTGGTAAAGGTGTACAGATTCGTTACGTCGGCATAGACCGAGAGGGCCTGAAGTTTCAACTTGCCAATCACGGTTGAAGGGAAGGTGTAGGATAAATTCACATCCCGGATTCGGGTATAGGAGCCATCGAACAGGTATTTGGTCGTTCCAGCGCTGAAACCGAATGCATAGTCGTTGCGAATCGCCCGCGTGTAAAGGCCATCGCCCGGATTTTCCGGCGAGCGCCAGCGGTTGGCAATGGCGGCTAACTGGTTCTGCACACCTGCGTCGTTGAGCGAAACTTCACCCCCCTGAAAATAAATCTGGTTGCCGTACGAGCCATTCAGACTTACACTCAGGTTGAAGTTCTTAAAGCTGAATCGGTTGCCGAAACCCCAGGTAAACTTCGGCCAGGGTGTTCCGACGATGGTTTTGTCCGAAGTATTGATGGTTCCATTGCCATCCACATCCTGGTACTTGTAGTCACCGGGTTGGACGCGTGGGTTTTGGATCGGGCTTTTGCTGATCTCTTCCTGCGTTTGGAAAATGCCCAGAATATTCAGGAGCCGGAAGCTGGAGATGGCATAACCGACCTGCGCTACCTGATAGTCGGACGTCACAATTCGGGCGGCATCCGAGTTAAGAGCTGTGACTTTGTTTCGGTTCCAGCTAATGTTGAAATCGGTGTTCCACTGGAACGGCCCTTTCACAATATTCTGCGAATTGACGGTTAGCTCCAACCCTTTATTTTCGACCTCACCAATGTTCTGGACCGAACTGCCGAAACCTGAAGCCGCTGGCAACGTGACGTTTAGAAGCAGGTTCTTTTTATAAGCCCGATAGGCATCGATGGTGAATGACAGACGGTTCTGGAACAGCGAGAGGTCCAGGCCAAGGTTTGTTTGAACCGATTGTTCCCAGGTCAGTTGGTCATTGGCCAGACTGGTTGGAACGATACCGGAGACAATCTGTCCGTTCGATACCGTCCGCGATACACCCAGCAATCCCTGTGTAGCGTAGTTGGGAATCAGGTTGTTACCCGCGATGCCATAGCTTGCCCGGAGTTTCAGATCGCTGATAATCGAAATGGGTTTCATGAAGGCTTCGTCCGACAGCCGGTACGCCAGCGAGAGCGAAGGGAATGTACCCCATCGATTCTTGGAGCCAAACCGGGAACTGCCGTCGGTTCGAATGGTCGCCGTGAGCAGGTATTTGTTGGCGAAGCCGTAGTTGACCCGTGCCAGCCACGACATAATGGCCCATTCGCTTACGTAGTTGGTGCCGTTTGATACCGTTCCGGCCGAAAGGAAGGGAACATAGTCGGTCGAAAATCCCGTAGCGCCTGCCTGTAAAATCTCATCGGAGCTTTTCTGAATCGTATACCCTGCCAGTGCGTCAATATCGTGCTGTCCGAACTTATGGCGGTAGTTGATCGTGTTTTCGTTCAGCCAGTTCAGGCTCTTAATTTCAGTTGCCCCGGCAGTTGCTGCCCCCGTCCGACTCGTCGCCAGCCCTACCTTCGATGATTTCCACAAACGGGTAACGTTGTTGGAGTAATTGACGCCGACGGACGTTTTCAATACCAGCCCTGGCATTAGTTCGTATTGCAAATAGTTGTTTGTGAATACGTTGGAGTTATTACGTTTGTCCGAAAATTCGGCAGCGATCACCACCGGATTTTCGACAGGAATACCCGTCGGGCTGGAAAATTCAGAATAGGGCGTACCATCGGCATTGTACACCGGGATTGTCGGGTCGCTGGCGAGGGCTGCCGAAATCAGGCCCCGGTATTGCAGGTGTCCTTCGGCCCTGGCGAAATTGCCGTAAGAATGAGCACCCGAAAACGAAGCGCCGATTTTAAGTTTCTCGGTCAGGTGGGCGTCGATATTGGTGCGAAGGGTAAACTTGTTGAAATCGGAACCAATGATGATGCCTTTGTTCGTAAAATAGCCACCCGATACGTAATAGCTCACATCTTTCCCCGTTCCGCTGGCCGATAGCTGGTAGTTCTGCACCATGCCTTTCTGGAAAATAACGTCCTGCCAGTCGGTGCCGTAACCCTGATCGGCAAATTGGCTGGGGTTACGGAACTCGGGTTTTACCTGCGTGGCCGTGCTTCGAACGCTGTTAGGGTCCGACGCTTTTCCGCCAGCAAACACCCAGGCATTGTCGCGCCCTTCGGCTACGTATTCCGCGTATTGGCGAGGGGTGAGTAATTTCAGTTTCTTAGCCACCTCCTGCATACCCGTCGACTGCTCGAAGCTGATGGTGGGTTTGCCGAGTTTGCCCCGTTTGGTGGTAATAATGATGACCCCGTTGGAGCCGCGTGAACCGTAAATTGCCGTTGCCGATGCATCTTTCAATACCTGAATCGACTCAATATCAGCCGGATTGATAATGCTCAACGGATTAATCCGGTTGACCGAACTGCTGCTGGCAATCCCACTGGCCGAATACGAGTTGGATGCATAGTTGCTCAAATCCGACCCGCCACCGCCCGTACCAATGGCATAACCATCGACCACATATAACGGCGAGTTCCCACCTGTAATGGAGCTAATACCCCGCACAATCACGTTGACGTTTCCACCCGGTGCGCCCGAGGTTTGGGTAATCTGCACACCCGCTACTTTTCCCTGCATCATCTGATCGACGCTGGTGGCCGAGGGGACTGGCACCAGATCTTTACTGGTCAGATTGACGATAGAGCCCGTCAAATCCTTTTTTCGCTGGGTGCCATAACCCACTACCACCACATCCTGAAGTTGTTGCTGGTCGGTTTTAAGCGCTACATTGATTTGCGAACGATTGCCTACGGCGAGTTCCTGAGGAGCATAGCCGATGAAACTGACAACCAGCGTCGCATTGGGAGAAACGTTGATTAGGAAATTGCCGCTGGCGTCCGATGTAGTTCCATTGGTAGTTCCTTTTTCGGTTACGGTGGCTCCTACGAGAACGTCGCTGTCTTCTGACGCGGTGATTTTACCCCTAATCGTCACTTTGGCCGATTGGGCAACCCCAACCGTAACAGCCAATAGGCTCAGCATACTGCCAATCACTAAGAGTCGCAGTCGATGGAATAAAAAGTGGTCCATGAGTTAAAAATTAAGGTTTAAGAACGGTTGTAATGAATAATGGATCATGAATGAGCTTGTAAAGGGCTGCTTGTGTGGTATTCAAATAGGGCGCCACCCGACATTGTCCATTGTGCATTATCCATTATTCATTAGAAATAATGACTGATTCGACTTTGAGGTAGTCGGCGATTTTCTGGATGGTTTTGGCGTGGTGCCCGACACCCAGTGCGAAGTGGTGCGTTGGCCCTTCGCTAATCCAGCGTTTCAGGAAGGTGCGAACGTTGGGTTTGAAGAAGCCACGCGTATTGGTATTACCCGTTGGAGGAATTGGCCCGGCTATCGACTCGCCTTCGGCAATCACGAACTTCATTTTGCCCTCGTAGGTCGAACTGATGCTCAGCATGGTAATCGGTCCTTCCTTAATTTTGAATTCGACACCAGCGCCAAAACCGGGTTTGCCGTGGTATTTTTTCAGACTGCGCAATACTGGCTGGCCTTCTGCAATAGCAATGTTATGTGGTCCGTCGTGGCCGACCAGGACGAAATCTTCCTTGAAATCGACCGGGTGAAACTCCGCGAAGCTGCCGCCAATACCCAGTCGTTCCATGATGAGCATAGCAATACAGGTTTTCAGGTCTGATTCGCCACACATTGGAAAGCCAGCACCTTGCAAGAGGGAGTTGCCAACGATCAGATTCGACATCACGACCCGCGTGTCGCTGCCTTCCGGGCCATCATAGTAATAGGCCAGTCCATCGAGTTTTTTGGCTTTGATGAATTTTTCCAGCGCCACGGCCGCCTGGGCCGCAATGTGCAGATCGGAATCGCGGAGTTTTTCGGAAATAGGGTCCGAGACGGGATCGGGTGTGTCGAAATACGCCAGAATCCGCTCTTTAATCGCGTCAATTTCAGTCTCTGTTGCTTTCTGGTATTGCGAAACGATCTCATGTGCTTCGCACTGGACGATGTGTGCGCCAAAATGCGCCGTAAGCATGGTCGAATCGGAATGCATGTCGAGCATGGCTTCAATCGGGTGACCGATATGGCCGATCCGGGCGGTTTTCAGGTCATGCAATACAGTAGCGATCCGGCAGTATTCTTCAATGTCGGCATCGGCAGCCGGGTCGTCGTGTAACGTTCCGATGATCATCTGGGGTACTTTTTTTCCCATACGAACGGCTACGCCCGCAAACTCCGGCAGTGAACAGATATCGTCGTTGTACAATTGCATGTACGTGGAGGCCCGGCTGTAGTCCATCGCCTTATCGGGCTGGAGGGCTACCAGAACAATCGGAACATCGATACTTTTGATAATGATGCCAAACGTACTCGACGTAGCGTAGGTCAACATGTCGCAGAAGATCAGATCCAGATTGGCCGCCTGAAGTTTGAGAACCATCTCATACGCTTTCGATGCATCGTCAACAAGCCCCAGATCAATGATTTCGGCTGTATCGAGCGCTTCAATCTTGCTGATGAAAACGGCTTGTTTCCGCATCATGTCGTCCAGCAAGCCCTCGAATTGCCCCCAGTATTTGAAATAGCCTACGCCGAAAACCCCAATGCGAGGGCGTGTTTTCTTCCGTTTTACCCATTCTGCTTGCTGCACTGCCAAACCATTTGGAGATGGATTTTTCATAATATTCAGTTTTATGCCTTTGTATAATCAGCTTAGTGCACTAAGTTGATTTTGCGTGTAATGACCCTACACTTTTTCTGTCATCCCGACGCAGGAGGGATCTTAATCGTCCTGACATTCGAGATCCCTCCTGCGTCGGGACGACAAAAAGAGCCTAAGATATTTCGATAATCAGCGTGTTACCTGGACAAATTACCAACCATCATTGCCCAGGTTTACACACGCTGAACTACTGAAGGAAAAGAGTTTTATAACGTTTGTAATCAGTATCTTAACCCCCTATTTCGCTTAGCCCCTGTTTGTGGGCAACTCGTTTGGTTCCGAGCGACAGAGCTTCGATTCGGGGAATCAGTACGAGTAGCAGCACAAACGCAAATGGGTATAGCAAGCCCGAGGCAATCCATAACGGTCGGTACGAATATTGCTGAATCACAACACCCATCAACGGATTAAGCAGTAAACCCGAAACGGCCCCCGCTGTTCCCGACAGACCAACAACCGTAGAAGTCGCCTTCTGACCGAACATGTCCGAAATGGCTGTTATGTAATTGGTAATCCAGAAGCCATGCGCAAACATGAACACGGCCATTAAAGCAACAGCGACATTGACGGATGAAACCCACTCGATGGCTGGTGCTGCCAAAGTCAAAATGGCCGCAATGCCCATGACTGTTTTGCGGGCTTTATTGACTGAAAAATTAAAGGCAATCAGTTGTCCTGAAAACCACCCACCGAGCACGTTGGCAATGCCCAGCGCCAGAAACGGTATCCAGAAAAGGCTTCCAATTTGCTCGAAAGGTACATTTCGCACCGAACTCAGGTATTTCGGAATCCAGAACATCATGAAGTAGAAAACTGGATCGAGCAGAAAACGGATTATGATGAATACCCATGTTGCTTTCTGCTTGAGCAGTTGTAAAAAAGGAATTGTTTCGTGGGGCTCACTGGCTTTTTCGACAATCAGATTTTCTGTTTTCCAGGGAATGAATAACCAGATAATCACCCAGGCAATGCCAATCAGACCGGGTATTAAAAATCCTCCCCGCCAGCCGTAATTAGCCGATAGCCAGATGGTTAACGGTGGGGCTACGACCGCGCCAATGGCTGATCCGCCAATGGCTATACCATTGGCCAGGGCCCGTTCTTTTTTGTCGAACCAGCGATAGACTGTCCAGGCCGCGCCCGGAAAGCAACCGCCTTCGCCCATCCCCAGAAAGAACCGGAAGGTCAATAGCTGAGTAAACGAATTCATCACGGCATGAAGACTATTCGCTACCGACCATATGCCGACTGACAACGCCAGGCCGAGTTTTCCACCTACCCGGTCGATCAGCCAGCCGCCCAGCGTGAACATGATGGCGTAACTGATCAGAAAGCTGGTGTTGATCAGGCCATATTGAACGTCCGTAATCTTAAACTCTTCCTGAATTTTCAGAATAGCGATAGATAGCACCTGTCGGTCCAGAAAGCTGAGTCCTGTGGCTATAAAAAGCAGGAAAACAATCATCCAGCGCAGGTGCTTTTGCATTTTACTTAACGCACTAAGTTAGTGTATGCAAAGATATAAGCCTGAAAAAGAAAAAATCAACTGTTATGGTATTTTTTTTTAATCAAATAGAAATAATTTCATGGCTATAAAGGGTTGGCCTACCAGTCTGGTCCTGAAAAGCTGATCGGTTCAATAAACGGTTATATTGAGCCACAAAACCTGAAAAGACGATTCATTGCCCATGCTAACCAATCAACAAACAACTACGCAGACCCTCGATGCCGTATTGGGTGGCCTGATGCGACGATATAGTGAACGCGTTCCTGATGTACAGAAAGTCATCGATGCCATGATTGACGAAGGTATTATTGGAGCCGCTAGTGACATTGAAAATGACCACATTGCGTTTCGGACCATGGGTGTACCCAATCTGGGCATTGCGTCGTTCGAGAAGATTTTCCTGCATTACGGCTATGAAAAACGGGATGAGTTCAATTTCACCGGGAAAAAGTTGACCGCCTACTGGTTTAGCCCGCCCGAACCGCACTATCCGCGCATCTTCGTTAGTGAGTTGCGGGTACATGAGCTTTCGGAAGAAGCGCAACAGATTATTCATCGGTATACCAATACCGTTACCAGCGACCCGGTCGATGCATTGGATCTGGACGATGCGGCTGCGGTCGATCAGTTCCTGCACCAGCCACTCTGGACAACGCCCACGTTGCCGGATTACCAGCGGCTGCTGGACGAAAGCGAGTATGCTGCCTGGGTTATTTTCAACCGCTATTACCTGAATCATTTTACGATTAGTGTGCATAACCTTAAACCGGGCTATAATACCATCGATGAGTACGTAGCGTTTCTGGAACGACGGGGTTTTCGACTCAATACGGCCGGAGGAACCATCAAAGTTAGCCCCGACGGCGACCTGCGTCAGGCCTCAACGGTGGCCCAAATGATCGATGCTGAATTTGCGGGTGGCGACGTCTATCGGATTGCCGGGTCGTATGTTGAGTTTGCCGAACGTCGGGTGCTTCCCCCGTTTCGGGATTTGCCTGCCGATCAAATCACCCGTCAGCATCGACGCGAAGGTTTCGAGACGGGCAACGCCGACAAGATTTTTGAGAGTACATTCACAACACAAACTGGTAAGTAATTCATTGCTTACAAACCCTAAACCCTCATGAAACTCTCCTTTCTACTCGCTGGGCTGCTTTTGAACAGTCTGGTTTCGCTGGCGCAGAAGCCCGCGCCCGTCGGTATTCAGCTTTACAGTTTTCGGAATCAGTTTGCGAAAGATGTACCGGGAACGATGGCGAAGGTAAAGCAAATGGGATTTCGTGAGGCAGAGATAGCCGGAACCTACGGAATGAGTCTGGGCGATTTTCGCAAACTGCTGGATCTGAATGGCATAAAAGCCATCAGTACAGGTGCCAGTTTTGAGGATCTGGACTCAAATGTTCCGAAAGTACTGGCCGAGGCCAAGGCGTTAGGGGCGAAATATGTGGTCTGCACCTGGATCCCCCACGCTGGCGATCAGTTTATGGTTCATGATGCCGACCGGGCTATCGATGTGTTTAATACGGCCGGAAAACTTTTAGCTGAAAATGGCATTGCGCTGTGCTACCATAATCATGGCTACGAATTCCAAACCTATCAGGATGGTACCTTTTTCGATTACCTGGCCGATAACCTGGACCGTAAAGTAGTGAATTTTGAAATGGATGTGTTTTGGGTGAAATCGCCCGGTTACGATCCGGTTGCCTTGTTGCAGAAATACCCTAAACGGTTCGTTCTGATGCACCTGAAAGATCGTAAACCCGGCACTCCCGATAGCCAGACGGGCCATTCGGATATAGAATCGAATGTAACGCTGGGGCAGGGCGATGTAGGCATAGCCGCTCTGATGAAGCAGGCCAAAAAATCAGGTGTTAAGCACTTCTTTATTGAAGATGAATCGTCGCGTTCAATGGAGCAGGTGCCCCAAAGTGTAGCTTTTCTGGAAGGATTAAAATAAGCGATACAACCGCCCGGGCGGTTGTATCAGTTAAAGGCCTGAACCTGCCTGGCCAGTGTTTCAATATCTTCCGGTGTATGAAAGGCACTGATCACAATGCGGGTGTTGGCCCGGTCGGTGGCTGTCGGATAGGCAAACGAATAAATCAGAGTAGACTGATCAAGCAGGTACGGGTAGAGATCATCTCGTTTAGTAAAAAAGACTGGATAGCCCTCAGCATGATGGAAAATACCCGTGGGAAGTAGTAGTTTTTCGGCCAACGAAATGTTTTGACAAAGCCGTTGGAAGGCATCTGCATACAGGTTTTCGGCCCGAAGAAAAACATCGAGATAAGCGGGTGGCATGGGCGAACAGGCACCAAAAAAAGCAGTCTGCCGAATAGACTGGATTGTGTCGGCACTGCCCAGAACGACACCGCCCGGCAGTCCCATTGCCTTGGCCAGTGAAGCCGTAACCAGCAGATTCACATTAGATTTGTTGCAAAGCTGCGGCCAGATACCTCGTCCATTGTTTAATACGCCCAACCCATGCGAATCGTCGACGACCAGTGTAATCGGATGGTCGTTGGGTAAGGCATCAATCCACTCGAAGGGGTAATAGTCGGAGCAAACAGCATCGAGCGAGTTGGTCAGAATAGCAATTGGGCCGGGAGGAGTTGCGCGTACCTGTTCGGGTAATTGTGTGGCCCAGTCGTTGAACGACACACTTGGTAACGCAACGGCTGGCTCGTGCCAGATAGCCGGGTGAGCATTGGGCGCATAAATGAACGTAACACCCTGTCGGCGAAGCCAGTTCATGATTACCTGACCCGCCATCATACCCGACGATAGGGTTAGGGCTATCGGTGACGCTACCAACCCTGCCGACACCACCGATGCTAGTCTGGCTTCGGCCTGTTCGTAAATGCTCAGACGCAGGTTGCCATTTCGTGAACTGCCAAAAACAGTGCCGTACCGAAGAATAGCTTCCTGCATAAGGTGCTGGAAGTCTTCGCGTTGGGGTAGCCCGAGGTAAGCTGTTCCGCTGAAGAATAAATAGTCCTGACTGTTGTAACGAATCGTCCGGTTGGGCAGGTGATCGATGTCAAAAAATGGGTTCATTTTGCTACGATCATTCCTGGTCATTAAGTAATCGCACGCCAGTTCCATTTTCTGTGGCGTAAACAACCTGCCCATACTTGAACGTAACACCCATAGCGGGGTCGTTGGCAATGAGCATAGCGCCATCCAGATCGGCATAATCCAGTAAGGGAAGCAATTGCGCAATGGCCGAAATACCGACACTTGATTCGGTCATGCAGCCAACCATCACCTGTAAGCCCAGTTCCCGAGCGCGGCTAATCATGCGTCGGGCGGGCGTGATGCCACCGCATTTGGTGAGTTTGATGTTTACACCATGAAAATACCCGGCACAGCGGTCAACGTCGCTTTCGATAATGCAGCTTTCATCGGCAATAACGGGCAGGGCGCTTTGCTTATAAACGCGCTTAGCTCCTTCCCAGTCAGCAGCCGGAAGGGGTTGCTCGATAAACTCAACGTTCAGGTCCTTGAGGAGTCTGGATTTGGCGATGGCTTCGTCGGCGCTCCAGCCACAGTTGGCATCGACCCGAAACAAGGCATCGGTATGTTGCCGTAATGTCTGTACCAGACGAATATCCTCGTCGGGACGGCCCAGCTTTATTTTATAGAGCGGCCAGGGGCGTTCCTGCATCTTTTCGACCATTCGCTGGGGCGTGTCGAGGCCAATGGTATAGTCGGTAACCGGGCTACTGGCAGGATCAAGATCCCAGAGTTTGTAAAGCGGTTGGCCCCGGCGTTTTCCCCATAAATCCCAGGCCGCCTGGTCGAGCGCACACAGGGCAAACGGATGTTGCTCCAGATGAGGGTACATATCGGCCCAGAACTGTTCGGGCGTGGCCAGCTCGTATGCTTCGATCGGCTCACGGATGGCTTCCAGGGCGGCAATCATACCATCTATCGTAATACCGTAATACTTGGTAGCCGTAGCCTCGCCAAAGCCACGATGATCGCCATCCCGAAGTTCAACGATCAGGGAGGGTTGTACATCACGGCTATCGTGGGCAATGGTAAATGTATGATTCAGGCGCAGGTCGACCCGATGAACATGCAATTGCATTCGTGTGAAGGATTTTCGCAAAGATAGCGAAGTGAGGGAAGGGTTGAGGGGGTAATAGGTTAAGTGTGTAATTGAGCGAACGCTCCAATCACAAGTCAATCAGGCCATATTTGACCGCTTTAATAGCCATACTAACTCGATTTTTGACATTCATTTTTTGGAAAACCGCTTCCCGATAGCCGTCAACCGTTCGAGGGCTAACAGACATTCTGTCGGCTATGTCGTTGTAAGTCAGGTCGCTACAGGCAAGTTTTAAGAACTCGTACTCGCGCTCATTAAGATTGAAAACTGAAATGGTGCCATTGCTGCTGGGGCCGGTCAGATTTCGAATCAGTTGCGTAGTAAAGTATTCAGAGTAGTAGAACCCTTTAGTCATAATCTCATTCAACGCCAGATTCAACTCGCTGGGTCGACACCCCTTCAGCAAGTAGCCTCGGGCGCCATTCCGCACCATTCGGATAAGGTGATCTTCCCGGTCGTTCATCGAAAGAACCAGAACACGTACGGTTGGATACCGTTGTCGGAGTTGACTAGCGGTTTCGAAACCGTCCATTTCGGGCATGTTGATGTCTAGTAATACAATGTCAGGTAATTGAGAACTATGCTCTAATTTTTCAAGCAGATCGCGGCCATTTTCTGCCACCAGTAACACATCATAATTGTCGAACTTTTTAATTAAATCAGCTAAAGCGGCTGCTACCAGATAATGATCGTCGGCAATGGCGATATAAGCAGGCATAATTTCGTAACGTATAAGTTAATTGGGTACTAAGCTAAAGACTGAGCTGTCTTACCCATTTTTTGGGGCTAAAAGTATACGTATGAGGCCAGTACAGGCTTTCTATTTAGTAAATTAGTTAAAATTTTATTTACTATTTTGTTTACTATGTAAATAGTCTAGTTGATAAGCTAGATAGGCTGAATACGAGGCATACTAATTTCGATTCGAGTGCCGACTCCAGGCTGGCTGATGATTTGGCAATCACCGCCAAATAAACCGGCACGACGGTACAAATTGTTGAGCCCGGCACCTGCTTCAGTCAGTGGCCGATTCATAACTTCATCGACCTGAAATCCCCGTCCATCGTCGGCAATGCTGAGTAAAAACTTGTCTGGTTTATACTCAGCCCTGATCTTGATGGTACGTGCCCTGGCATGTTTGAGCGCATTGTTGAGCGATTCCTGAGTCATCCGTAGAAGCACCGTTTCGACCTGTTCCCCGAGCGAATACGAATTGCCCAGGGGAATCAACTGCGTTTGTATTTTACCGACCCGCTGAATCCGATCAAGTTCAAACTGTAGGCTGGGGAGAAGGCCAAATCGGTTAACGGTATCATGATCGAGGGTTTTGGAAAGTGCACGGACTTCAGTGATAATCGAGTTTACTAAATCGCGGGTTTGCTGAATTGAAGGCTGGAGGTCTGAATGCTCGGTTTCATCTTCGAGCGCGTTCAGACGCATGAGAGTCACGGTGAGCAATTGCCCAATATTATCGTGCAAATCATGGCCAACTTGCTGCAGGGTTTGATTTTGTATTTCAAGTTGGGATTGGAGCAGTTCGCGCTGATGTAGGTTTCGGGTTTGCTCCTGTTCGGTCAGGTATCGGATGTACTGCCGACGATGCATGAACAGGAACAAAATAGGTGCCCCGGAAATGAGTAGCAAAAAAATAGTAGCTATACTAACGATGGCGATTTCTCCGGTGAGGTCTTGCATCGGAAACCGATAAAAAAATAAATGCACATAATCAGGAAAACCACATTATGAATCCTCCAGATGATGCTAATGTTTGATGGTTGTAGGTAGGTAAGCGTACGATAGGTCAGAAAAATAAAGAAATTACTCGTATAGTAGGTAAAAATTCCATTTACATACCAAAAATCCCGTACGGTCAGGATATCTTCCTGGGGTTTTGTGGCTAACTGACGTGCATAATAAATCAGGCAGGCCAGGGTTATAAGCAGGCTAACGATCCCAAATGAAGTACTATCGAAAAAGGCTATCGTCCGGGATGTTTGCAGCGTTTCGACCAAGCTCCATTGAATGGGTATAATCAGTGCAGAAATGAGCCAGCTGAGCCGCCGGGACCCGTAAATTTTGGAAAAATATTGGGAGAGTATAAAATAAGACCAGGCAAAATTGAGGGAATAAACAAATAGATTATCAAATATCAATTCATTTAACAGGTTAGCGTACCCATTAAAAAAGAACTGACACGCCAGATAATATAGAATAAAATCCCTCCTTATCCGACCGATTGTAACAAAGGCTACAATTAGCAGTAGGAAAGGAGGGACCGTGTCCAGATAATCAATGAATTTTCGTATAAAATGCCACATAGTTGGCTGAACAAGCTCAGCAATTTACGACAATAATTGCCGATTAATCGCAGCCGGGTGGTCTTGGGCAACCGTCGATCTCGGATGTTGGATCGGCAACGGGTTGACCCGGTTGTTCGCAAAAGGCCGTTACACGAGCTGGAAATGCATTGCCCACTTTATAGTCAAATTTTAGCCTGACTACCACATTGCCTTCATCGGGAATGGGGGATTCGTTTATGAAATTTTTAAGCTCAGATTTCTTAAAAACAAATTCCAGCATGGGCGTAAGAAGTTAGATGTGAAATAAACCAAGTAACTATGTGTGTACTTATTGTAAGTGTGCTGCCTAATTAGTCTCTTTTTAGATATGTTTTTATACAAAAGACGCTAAATTGATTTACTTCAGAAAGGGGAATTTTCCCGTATTCAATACCGTATTTTTCTCGTTTGATAATGGGGGTATTTCCCCTACTTATTTAGTAGGATATCTATCATATTTGTTGAGCTTTCCTCCTCTATCACGTCATCACCTTCCTGGTTAATGAGATTGTGCCGGATTCTGTCCGGCTTTTTTTTGCCCTCGCATCGCTTCTACACATTGGGTTATCTGAAACTCGTTTGTTAAGTTATTGATATACAGCAAATTGTAAAATTTTTTAATTTGCCTCAATCCAAGTTTACCCTTGTTTGCGTAAGTCTGCCTGTTGTCGACACACAATAATTTTTCAAAACACATCAACCAAGTCAAACAACAATGAAGACGCTTAAAATCGCATTTGCTATACTCAGCTTAGTAGCTGTTAGTCAGGTTTCATTTGCTCAAGAGAAAACAGTAACGGTGGGTGGAGCTCCCATGTATCCTTCCAAAAACATCATTGAGAACGCCGTTAATTCGAAAGATCACACGACACTTGTAGCCGCCGTAAAAGCGGCTGGCCTGGTCGAAACCTTATCCGGTCCTGGTCCATTCACGGTATTTGCCCCTACCAACAAAGCATTCGATAAACTGCCAAAGGGTACGGTTGAAACACTGGTGAAACCCGAAAACAAACAAACGCTGACAGGCATTCTGACCTACCACGTTGTATCGGGCCGTATGAGCGCCCAGGATCTGATGGACGCCATTAAAGCAGGCGGTGGCAAAGCGACCCTGAAAACGGTGGCGGGTGGTACACTGACCGCTATGCAGAAAGGGAAGAAAATTGAACTGACCGACGCAAAAGGCGGTATGGCAACGGTAACCATTCCTGACGTTTTCCAGTCGAATGGGGTCATTCACGTAATCGATACGGTGCTGATGCCGTAAGCAATGGAGGCTGGCCAGGTTCCGATTTAGTTTTTAGAAGCTGGATCGAGCCTGGTCAGCATTACCTTTTCAGGTTTTGTATCAATTCGGCCAGATGCATTTTTACCATATTGATGCGAGTCTGATAAAGGTAATCATCGGCGGAGAGTAATCGGGTTCGATGTAGATTGGGCGAATGCAAGTACGCTGACGCATAGCGATACATTAGTGCATCGACCTGCTTTAGTGACCTGGAAAGATCGAAGTTGAGCGATGAGTTGATGCTCACCACTTTTTGAGCAGCCGCGTTACCTTCTTCAGTTGGAATGCGTTGATAATCGACCGAAAGCGTATTCGTGAATAGATCCTGATCGCCGTAGAGCACCCGCCCATTCACTATCGTACACCGGACCGAACGGTCATCCTGAGTAAGTAAGGCACTCAGAGCAGGTTGCTGCGGAGTTTGTTTCTGTAGAATAAAGAAGTCAGCGTTGTAGCCAGTTTGAATGCGTCCGGCCGGTATGCTACCTAAAGCCAATGCCGGATTTTGGGTTACCATAGCGAGCAACTGAGTATCGGTAACCGCCAGCCCGACCGCATCGCAGAAATGACGGGCAAATTTCAGTTCATCCCAAACGTGTTTACTGCCACTCGGCGCCCAGTCCGATCCCAGACAGACATTGATGCCTTGGTCGAGCAGCGTTTTTACCGGAATAGTATCACGATACAGAATCAGGTTCGATACCGGCGACCAGACGATACTGATGTAATTGTCGCGCAAAAAAGCAATCGTCGATGGATCTGAATAATCCAGCCCACAAGCGTGGGTGAGTGTCAGATGAGCCGTTTTCAAGGCGTCTTTATTAGAAAGGCTGGCAAGTGCCTGACGAAATGCAGAAAACTCTCGTCGGCTAAATCCATCCGGTTTGCCTGGTTGCAGATACCCCGCACGGCCTTCGGCAATATGGGCAATAGACGCATAGTATCGATTGTTGCCCTGCTGCACGGAAGTCAGAAAATCATTGAAGCTCGTATGGCGCATCATTGGCCAGGCCGATGTATTTTCCTGAGCGCGTATAGGGCTGCCCGGTGGGTCGAAATTAGGCCCCGGCCTGACGAAATCAACTACCGAAAAAACTTTTTTGGTGATTGGCAGGCCAAGTTCGGCTGCGGCCCCTGTGTTGCGGATGATAAAGTTCGGCAAGCTCGCATTCGTTTCCAGCTTGATGGTTTGCTGGGCCAGGGTCGTACCACCGGCCACGGCCTGTAATTCAGTGATAACCCCGTGCATTTTCTGAACTTCGCTGATGGCCGACGCCAGCATAACAGGGGTTAGTATAGTGCTTTTTTTCTCTTTTAGGGTTTGAATGAATGGCCGGGTAAAATCCAGATAATCCGTTACCCAATTGGCTTCGACGTACTCTTTGAAGCTTTTGATGTCACGCAGATACTGTTCGTTATTCCGCCATTGAAAACGATTGCTCCAGACTGCCGGACTTTGCCAGAGCGGGAAAATATTGTATTCCGAATGAACGTGTAAGTTGATGAGTCCCGGAAATAGTACCTCATGATCCGCGAGTTCGAGAACGATCAGATCGGGCAGTGAGAACGGCACCTTGCCTGGCTGAATCGCTGTGATTCGCCCGCCCTGGACCAGAATCGTCTGAAGTGATTCGTGCCCCTGCGAATCGACAACATTCCCAATAAGGCATAGGGGGCGCCCTGACGAAGCAATCATAACAGAGTAGAATGAGGTATATTATTGCGAATTTCAGGAATTATCTGCTGTTTTATATGGTATAAAGAGGTAATTATACTAGATTATTGGTATTGGTCGTCTGGTTGCCGTACATTCGCTAATGTACATACTGATACGGCCTCTTTCAATGACTACCCAACATAAACCTACATTCACGAAGATAGCCCAGCGAAATCTATTGGCTGTTATGCCATTTCTATCATGGGTATGCTGGCTTGCATTAACGCTGATTTCAGGTAACCTATCCGCCCAAAAGCTGACAGCCGCCAAAATGGATGCGCTGGTCGATAAGCGGATGTGGCCTGCCATCGACGAACTTAGCGAATATGTGGCACTTCCCAACGATGCCATCAATCCAGCTGACATCACGAAAAATATAGCCTGGACCGAGAGAGCATTCACGAAGCGCGGCTTTCAGACCCGTGTGCTGCAAACGAATAGCTTGCCGGTGGTGTTGGCCGAAAAAACATTCCCCAAAGCAACAAAGACCGTTCTGTTCTATTTCCACCTGGATGGACAGCCGGTACGGGCGAATGAATGGAATCAGAAAGATCCGTTTGTTACTGTGCTGAAGGAGAAAGACGGGTCTGGTCAGTACAAAGCGCTGGCTGGTGATCTCCCCAAAACGACGGTCAACGATGAATGGCGATTGTTTGGTCGCTCCACCTCCGACGATAAAGGACCAATCATTATGCTGCTGACCGCCCTCGACATTGTTCAGGCAGAAGGCAAAACGCCACCTTATCATGTGAAGGTGATTATTGATACGGAGGAAGAAAAAGGATCTTCCGGGCTAAAAGGCGCGTTGGCTGCTCATAAGGACAAGCTGCGGACCGATTATATGATTGTGATGGACGGCCCGATGCATTCATCGAATATTCCAACGCTAACGTTTGGATGTCGGGGAAATGCTGGATTTACCATAACGACCTACGGCCCCATTACGCAGCAGCACAGTGGTCATTTTGGTAATTATGCGCCGAATCCGGCTTTTCGGCTGGCTCGGTTGATTACGTCGATGAAGGATGAGCAGGGGAGGGCGCTGATTCCGGGTTTCTACGATGGTATTTCGTTCGACGAAGCAACCCAGAAGATCATGGCTGCCGTACCCGATAAAAAGGAGGAAATCAATAAAACCCTGCTGATTGCCGATGAGGAAAAAGTAGGGCATAATTATCAGGAATCATTGCAGTATCCATCGCTCAATATTCGGGGTATGAAAGCCGCCGTAGTAGGGAAAGGTTCCGGTACCGTTATACCGGAGGAGGCCGTTGCCAGTTTCGATATTCGGCTGGTACCCGAAACCGACGGCCAGCGGATGATCGATCTGGTTCGGAAGCATATTGAGAAGCAGGGCTTTACCGTACTGGACCATGCTCCGACGCCCGAAGAACGGTTAACGTATTCCCAAATCGTTTTTTTTTGAAGGAAGTGCCGGTACGCCCGCTTTCCGAACGAACATTAACGAGCCCATGGGTGTTTGGTTGCGTAAAGCGATCACCGAAAACGTTGGTAAAGACCCGGTAATAATTCGGATGATGGGCGGAACTGTACCTGTAGTACCGTTCATTCAGGAGTTGAACGTACCCGCCGTGTTGGTTCCCTTGGTGAATATGGACAATAACCAGCATAGCCCGAATGAAAACCTGCGGCTCGGTAATTTACGGACAGGTATTAAAACCTGTCTGGCTATTTTAAATACGCCGTTGTGAGGATGGATCGATTACGCAGAAGAATGACTATGGCAAAGGGGCTGTTGTTGATGATGAGTCTGCTGACGACGGTGGCACTGGCGCAAACGCCCTTTGCCGAGCAGATCGCCAAACACCGCGAAACGTACAAAAAAGACTTACTAACCACAGCGGGCGGCCCGTTGAAACCGGACGATCTGGCGTTCGTTAAGTTTTACTCGCCTGATTCAACCTACCGGGTTACGGCTACTGTTGAACGGATTACAAAAGCCGAGCCCTTCGACATGCCGACCTATAGCGGTAAAACCAAAGAGCATGTGGCCTACGCGCGCCTGTCATTTGTATTGCACGGAAAACCCCAGCAACTGACCCTGTACCGAAGTCTGAACCTGATGCGCATCCCCGAATACCGCGACTACCTGTTTCTGCCGTTTAAAGACGCCACCTCGGGCAAAGAAACCTACGGTGGAGGCCGCTATATGGACCTGCGTACCGGCGATATTCAGAATGGAAAACTAACGCTGGATTTTAACAAAGCCTACAACCCGTATTGTGCGTTTCAGGATGGCTATTCCTGCCCCATTCCACCCAAAGAGAACGAGCTTACCATCCCCATCGAAGCGGGAGAAAAAGTGTTTGGGAAGGAGCATTAATGTACTTTATTCTATCTTACTCAATTGGATAATTGTGAGAAAAGGGCAACCATATCCCTTTTTTTGGGCTTTCTCCAACTTGCAACGACAGATAAGTAGCCTGGTCAGGGGTTATTTGGATAGGTTTTCAGCAACGTTTTGGCTTCATCAGCGGTTAGCTGCGAAATACAGCCGTGCCGGGCTTCGGAGGGGAAGCGGACGTCTTCCTCAACTGTCCAATGAATTAGATCCGGCGAGTAAGACGCACCAAAACGGTTGGTCATACAGTAATCATACAACAATAGCCAGCCGGGGCGGAGTGGGTCCTTAATGGCAGTTGGCCCTTCGGTAATGACCGGAACAATCTGACCCGTATTCAAAGGGCCTTCAACAACGGTATAAGGACCTTCCAGATTGGTTGAGGTGGCTAATCGGATGGCTCGCCGTTCGCCAGTTTTGGCACCAAATTCTTCTTCCTTATGGAAGAGGTAGAAAGTCCCATTCTGTTCCAGCAACGTTCCATCGATCACGGAGTAAGGAGGGGCGAAAAAGACTTTAGCCGGAGTAAATGTTTTCCAGTCCCGCGTTCTGCAGGACCAAAGCCGACTTTCTTTCCAGCCTGCCTCTTTAAACGATGATGACCAGATTAAGACATAATCACCCGTTTTCGAGTCGTAAAACCATTCGGGAGCCCATATATTGCCTGCTAACGTTCCTGCCTCGCTTCGAACGTCTTTCATCAAGGGCAAGGCACCTTCAACCTGCCAGTGAATCAAGTCTTTGGATGTTATGTAAAGGCAGCTCGGCCCAACTTTTTCGTGGTCGTTACCTCTGCCACCACCCGTTGATAATATGCGCCAAAGCCCATCCGGTCCGCGACGTACATAAGGATCGCGAACGTGCTGATCCCATACGGGTTTATTGCCGTTTAAGGGCGTCCAATGAAGTCCGTCAGTCGATAAAGCAATGTGGAGTTTGTTGATTAACATAGGATCGGGTAGGGGAACTTCGACTGTATTCCCCTTTGCATCGATTTCAATTCGAGTTGGGTAACGCTGACGAAAGTAGGTGAGCATCCAGACGCTCTTCCCAGCCTGAATAGTAAGCGGAACGCTGTTGGAGGCATGCTGAGAGGAGGTTTCGCCTTTAGATTGCGCTAACACGCTTCCAATTGATATATATATAACAATGACGAATGGGAGCAACTTCATTAGTTCAAACGGGTTAACTACGTGGGTTACAAACGTATTAGAATGCTGCTTAGTCTGAAAGATCTACCTGATAGACAAGGCAATCCTACAGAGTAAGTTTTTCAGACTTGAGAGTCCGTTGATGAGTGGGGGACTTAACGGCTACTAAGGTGATAATGGCTGATAAAAATAGTGAACCCGCCATGAAAATGTAGGAGGCTCCAAAACCACCCGTTTCTCCATTTAAATAGCCCACAACATAGGCACCAATAAACGAACCCAGGGCACCAAAGCTGTTGATGAGGGCCATAGCGCCACCCGCTACGTTTTTTGGCAATAGGTCAGGAATGATGGCGAAGAAGGGGCCGTAGGGAGCATACATGGCACCACCCGCAATAATCAGCAAAACAAACGAGGTCCAGAACTGGTCGACGCCGATCAGGTACGATGCATAAAAGGCAATAGCCCCCAGCAACAGAAACGGCCAGACAAAGGCTTTCCGGTTCAGGGTTTTGTCGGAATAATAGGAGGCTCCGAGCATACCGATGATGGCCAGTACATAGGGCACGGACGATAACCAACCCGTTTCGACAATGGTTATGTTGGGCGCGGCCTTTATGATAGAGGGTAGCCACATCACGAAACCATACACGCCTATGCTCCACAAAGCATATTGAAGACTCAGCAAAACAACGATCCGGGATTTGAATGCTTCGCCGTAATTTTTAACGGGTTTTATACCCTGCTGCTCCTGCCGAAGCTGCTCCGCCACGGCTTCTTTCTCAGATTCGGTCAGCCAGTTGGCGTCTTTGGGGTTATCGTCGACGAGTTTCCACCAGAAAAAGGCCCAGATAACAGCCGGAAACCCTTCGACAATGAACATCCACCGCCAGCCAACGGATTTGATCAGATAACCCGACAGGATCGACATCCAGAGAATCGTAGCCGGATTGCCCAGGATCAGAAATGTATTGGCCTGCGAACGTTCGGCTTTGGTAAACCACCGACTCAGAAAAAGCAGCATGGCGGGCATCACCGCACTTTCGACAACGCCCAGCATAAACCGGATCACAATCAGTAGATTGACATTGCTTACGACACCCGTTGCTACGGCCAGGCCACCCCACAGAATCAACGACCAGAAAATCAGCTTTTTCGCGCTTTTTTTCTCCGCATATACTGCACCGGGCACCTGAAAGAAGAAGTACCCCAGAAAGAACAGCGAACCCAGCAACGACGACATAGCCGGGGTAATTTGTAAATCGGCCGCCATGCCACTGGCGGCCCCAAATCCGAAATTGGCCCGGTCCAGATACGCCAGACTATACGTAATAAACGCGATGGGCAGTAGTCGGTACCAGCGAGATTTAGCAAGTGTCTGGCTCATTGGTTAGTCGGAAGGGGCGATGATTCGTTGTTTGGGAAAGCTGAACGGGACAGCAACTTTACTGCCTATTGGGTAAAAAATAAGTCTTTCGTGTTGTTCTTCCTTGCCCAGATCAATCCATAATCCATCTGGGTTGGGAGGTTATCAGGCATAGGTTGCAGACCCACTTCCTGGAACCAGCTTCGGTATTCGGCCCGGCTGTAGCAGCGACCTTTCGTGTTCCAGAATAATTGGGCCGAATAGTCCGTAACGGCTAGTGGCCCGTCCCGTGTATCGGTCAGAAACGCATCATGAACCCATAATTCGCCACCGGGTCGCAGGGCGTCGGCGAAGCGTTGGGTCAGGAGCTGGCAGGTAGGCGTTGGCCAGTCGTGGAAAAGGCTGGCGGCCAGTAATATGTCGGTTTGGGGCAAGCTATCCGTAAGCATATCGCCTGGTAAGAACGTTACTCGTTCTTTAACCTCAGCCGCGCCCGGACGGCCACTTTGAGCAAATTCATCCAGCAATTCGGCCGCAACGGTCAATACGGCGGGCCGATCCAGGATGGTGGCTGTTGACGTTGGATTGGCCAGTAACCATTCGTAGGTGTAAAAGCCAGTGCCACCTGCCACATCGAGCAGATGACCATCGCGTTTGGTCATGTTGGCGGCTACCAGGGGTGATAGATGACGAGCGCGCCCGGCCAGCCCAAGTGTCAGAAAACGGGCCAGTTCAGGGTCATCCATGGGCGAGGGACCTTCGCCTTCTTTGACGAACGAAATGCCCTCTCCGGCTTCCAGCGGCCCATCGTTCCGAAGCCGGGCAGCCATTTCCAAAACACCGGCATCGTCTTTTTCCAGACCCAGATATCCGGTCAGGTTAGGCGTATTAGCCTGAGTAACGTATTTGCCTAACTCCGTTATATACAGCCGCCCTTGCTGATCGAAAGCCAGTAAATCCATGGCGCAAAGCGCTGGAAACAAAACCATAGCCGGGCGTTCGGCCAGATTGAGCCGGGTACGCAGAGCCTCTATAGATAGGGATTCGGTACCCAGTTCCTCAAAAACAGGTAAATGGTGAACGGCGGCAATCAACAACCGGGAGCCAAACATGGCTCGTAAATGGCGCGTAATCGGGGCTAAATCGAGCGAAGCAGAAACAGTCATGAGAAAAGTTTTTAACGAACGATCAGGGTGTCAATCTAAAATAACGGCTAAGGGCCATTGATTTAGGAAGCGGGTAATTTGCTCGTTTTACTACTCAACTAGTTAGTCAGCATATGCTTTTCAAAGAAACCGCAAGGACGCGACGGACGCAAAGATTTATAAGTCAGGACCTTATTCCTTGCGACTTTGCGCCTTCGCGGTGTAAGAAATGTAGCCTAAGCGTTTAATCTTCTTTGATAAATAGCCCGAAGTGAGTAGTACCCGTACTATTATGGGTTTAGAGTGAAAATTGAATGCTTTACAGTTCTAATGACCGCTACCGACATCCAGACAATTTTTGAACAGATATCCACGCTGAAGGTGGGTGTTATCGGTGACTTCGCCATCGATTTGTATTTCAACCTTAAAACCCAAACCGGCGAAAAATCCATCGAGACGGGCCTGGATGTATTCTGGGGAAGTCGGCCCAGGGCTTCGCTGGGAGCTGCCGGCAATGTAATTCAGAATCTGGCCGCCCTCGGCGTGTCGCAGGGGTATGCGATCGGTTGTGTAGGTAATGATCTGTTTGGCCGCGAAATGCAGCATCTGTTTCACAACCTGGGCATCGATGTGAAGCATCTGCAGGTGGTCTCGGACGGATGGGATACCTGCCTGTATACAAAACCGTTCGAAGGCCAGGAAGCCAATCGGATCGATTTCGGGACAGCCAATGAATTGGAAGAGAGCCTGTTCGATCAATTACTGACGGGTTTGGAAAGCCTGTTACCAAATCTCGATGTACTGATCATCAACCAGCAATTTGCCCGCCCCCTGCTGACGGAACATCGACTCGGCCGACTCAATCACCTGATCGAACGCTTTCCTACGGTTCGGTTTGTGGCCGATATGCGTACGGTGGGCAAACAGGTGCGGGGGGCCACCCTGAAAGTAAATACGGCTGAACTAGCTTATTTTTTGGACGTTGATCTACCTGAACAGGCTGACATTCAGTGGTGTATTGAAAAGGGGAAGATCCTGCGGGAACAGATAGGTGGCCCTGTGCTGATCACACGCGGGCAGGCAGGGATTCTCTACCTCGATGATTCCGGTGTGTATTCGGCAGAAGGCTTACCCTTGCAAGGCGAACTCGATACGGTTGGGGCGGGTGATACCGTGGTGGCTACCTGGGCGGCCTGTATGGGGTCAGGAGCTACACCCAAGCAGGCCCTTGAACTCGCCAATCTGGCAGCGGCTGTTACCGTGCAAAAACTAGGGCAGACCGGAACGGCCAGTCTGCCAGAAATTCTTGATGTATATCATACCTACCATTCCAATGACTAACGAAGTTGTACAGCAATATCGTCGGGAGCTTCATAATCACCTGACTAACGAACTTTTACCCTTCTGGATCAATCGGGCCGTCGATGCGCAGAACGGAGGGTTTATCACTCATTTTGATCAGTTTGGCAATGATTCGGGCGAAGACGAAAAATCACTCATTGCCCAGACCCGCTCTATTTATACCTATGCATCGGCTCATCGGGCTGGTTATGGCGAGGGCAAACTGGCCGCTATGGCCCGGCATGGCGTAGACTATCTGTTGAGCCGTATGTGGGATGAGGAGCATGGCGGATTTTACTGGATGACCAACCGTAAAGGCGACGTACTAAACGACCAGAAAATTGTGTATGGGCAGAGTTTCGCCATCTATTGCCTGAGCGAATACACATTGGCTACCGGCGATCCGCGTGGGGTTGAGTACGCGCAAAAGGTGTTCGATCTGTTGCAGAAATACGCGGCCGATACCTGCTATGGGGGCTATTTCGAGATGTTTGAACGTGATTGGACACTCAAAGGCCCTGGTGCCGCCGGAGGTGATCGCAAAACGCTCGATGCACATATGCATCTGATGGAGGCCTTTACGACCCTGTATGAATGTACCCGTCAGCCGCTCCACCGTCGGAAGTTGCTGGAAGTTATAACCTTGCTGGTGGGTACGATCATGCATCCGGAGTATGGAACGGGTATACCACAGTTCTGGGCCGATTGGAAGGTTGCTCCTCAAATCAAATTCGACGTTATCTGGGGTTGGGATCGGTTTACGGAAGACGGCATCAAGCGGGAAGCTGAAGACAATACGAGCTATGGTCATAATGCCGAATTTGCCTGGCTGCTAATTCATGCCCTGGACATCCTGGAAACCCCGTACGATACCTATCACGATCAACTGCTTAAGTCATTTTCGCATGCGGTCGATCACGGGGTCGACTGGGAACACGGGGGCGTTTTTGTGGAAGGGTCACACAGTGGGCAGGTCTATGATCGGGAAAAGGAGTTCTGGCAGCAGGCCGAAGTGCTGATTGGCTTTCTGGATGCCTATCGGATTTTGGGCGACGAGAAATACTGGAGAGCTTACGAGAACGTCCATCGGTTTCTGATGGATAAGATGATAAACCATCCGGTAGGGGAGTGGTGGCCCCTGATGACCCGACAGGGCGTTCCAATCTGGACGCACATGAGCCATTCCTGGAAGATCAATTACCATACCGTTCGTTCGGTGGTTCAATCCATCCGTCGTCTGGATAATCTGGGTAAGTAATTGATTTTTGAAGAGTTATACTTCTCCTGAAAAGCATTTTGTCCGGCTGACGAAGAAGCATCTCCGGTAGTTTAGTATTAGTAACTACCGGAGATGCTTCTTCGTCAGCCGGACAAAAACGCTATAAGAACCAATCGGTATCGAGCCTTAATTCATGGTCACTTTGACCAGAACCGGCTGATGGTCGGATGGGTAACGCTGTTCTTTGGCGTCGGTCAGGACTCCGTACTTCCAGACTTTGAACGGCTTACTGACGAAGATATAGTCGATACGGTTGTTCATCGGCGCATCAAATTTGAAGCTGTTGAAGGTGCCTTCAGGGCCATAGGCTGGTGTGGCCGTTACATCATGAGCATCGCTCAACAGCGTTTTGATGGTTTGAATCTGTTCGGTTTCGGGCGTCGAGTTGAAGTCGCCTGTCAGAATGACGGGCTCTGCTTTGGCGATCTCCTTGATTTTAGCCACCATCAGTTTCCCTGATTGCCGACGCGCTTCAACACCCTGATGATCGAAATGGACATTGAAAAAGTAGAAGTCCTTTTTGGTTTTCAGATCTGTGAACTTTGCCCAGGTGCTGATGCGGTTGCAACAGGTTGCATCCCAACCCTTACCGGGTTTATCGGGCGTTTCGCTGAGCCAGAAGTTGCCTGACTGAAGCACTTTAAAACGATCTTTCCGGTAGAAAATGGCTGAGTGTTCACCGGCTTCTTTCCCATCATCACGGCCCGCGCCGATAAAGGCATATTCGGGTAGTTCGGCAATGTCGTTCAACTGATCGCGAAGTCCTTCCTGTGTACCAAACAGATCGAACTCATGGAAGCGAATGAGTGCCTTTACGTTCTCCTTCCGATTGGGC
Source organism: Spirosoma aerolatum (assembly GCF_002056795.1). NCBI lineage: Bacteria > Pseudomonadati > Bacteroidota > Cytophagia > Cytophagales > Cytophagaceae > Spirosoma > Spirosoma aerolatum. The sequence continues at coordinate 1,923,341 of NZ_CP020104.1, forward strand.
CAGGCATTAATGCCATCGTTTTTGGTGTTGTAGCGAAGGTTATACGTGGCTACCGTAATGGGTTCCGATTTTTGGGCAAGTACAGGCTGAGTCATCAGGAAAGTACCCAGAAGAAAAAGAATGATGCGCATGAAAACGAGTGAATTTTAAATGTACATAAACTTACCTCACGGCAACGGTCGGCTGACGCTGCCGTGAGGTAAACGCCTGAAGTAAACTACCAACCCGGATTCTGACCTAATTTGGGGTTAACCAGCAGGTCGTTCGAGGGAATAGGGTAAAGATAAAATTTATCGTCCCATTTACGGGTAATGTTCGTAAGCCAGGTAAGCTCGCCATAGGTGTCGTTTTTGAGCCGTTGTGGATTCGCCACACCGTTTACCGTTTCGGCGACGTTGACATAGGTGACCCCCGCAATTTGTGTGGCGGGTTTCACTTTGTAGAACACCACATCAGGCTTGCCATCTTCGTTGAGGTCCATCGGAGTGTCGAGCGCTGGTACGTAGAAACCATTCCATTGCTGTTCCATTAGCTGACCACGGTTCCAGCGAATAATATCGGCAAACCGAAACCCTTCCAGCGCCAGTTCAATACCCCGTTCGCGACGTACTTCGAGCAGAACCGGGTCTGAAATACCAGGGAAATAATTGGCTTGCAGATAGGGGTCAACGACTGTAGGTTTGGTTGTTAATCCAGCGGTGATGCCAGCCCGTTTCCGAAGGGCCCCTACTGTTTTGGCCCAGTCATCGTTGGTGAGGGTGCCCAATTCCGTTTTGGCTTCGGCATAGTTCAGCAGAATTTCGGCGTAGCGCATCATACTGATGGAGTTGATATTCCGTGATCCACCATCATAATACACGTCATCCAGCGACCATTTGATTGGCATATAGCCAGTGTAGGTGTAGGAGAAAACCGGGGGGCCAGGCTCTACAGCACCTCCGTTGGTGCGGGTGTAGCCTGGGGTCCGAATAGTCTGTTGCAAGCGCTTATCCCGGTTTTTGGTTTCCTGCATGAACGTCATTGTTTCATAGCCCGGCTTCGACGTGAAAGGCGTACCATCGATGTTCAGATAGGTATTGACGAACGTACGGTTTAAACTGACCCGGGCCCCATAGGTAGCGCTGGTCCACCACCAGTTGGCATCGTTATACACGCTCAGCGTAGCGTCGCAGATGTAAGCCAGCATGATTTCGCTGGTGACGGGTGTGGTGCTGGTAAACAACTGCCGGTACGACTTATCAGTACCGCCCGTTTCGCTGATGCTGAAACCCCCTTCTTTCATCACTTTCTCGGCCGCACTGACGGACTCGTTCAGCCACTTATCGGCTGTGCTCCCCAGGTTGTAGCTGGTACGGTATTTCCGGAAGGTTCCTTCGAACAGACAAACACGCGATTTGAACCCATAAGCGACGTATTTTGTGACCAGACTACGGGTGTTATCATTGGTGGTTTTGATGTTCTCACAGGCATAGTTCAGGTCGGCCAGTACGGAGTCCATAACCATGGCCCGAGGGTCACGCGTGTCGTACAGATCAGGATCGTTAACGCCCATCGCCTTGTTGATCCAGGGTACATCGCCAAACCGCTTCACTTTCTCAAAGTAAAACCAGGCTCTGAAAAAACGGGCCAGACCCAGGTAATGTCGTTGATCGGTAGCGGAAATGGACGGACTATTCAGGTTCGCAATGAAGTAATTGATGTTGCGCAACTGACGCCAGTCCCAGCCCGAACTTTGCTGAGGACCATAGGCACCGGGGCGTAAAAAATCAGGAACCTGCGTCCGGACGGCATAATCGGCCATCTGATCACCTTCGTGGATGTCGCTGGCACCCGGAAAAACAGCCGTTGTCGAGCCGTCGTAAAATGAGTTTACGTATAAGTCTAAACCACTGGTGCTGCTGAAGACAGCGCTTTTTGAGGCCGTCGATTGGGGAACCTGCTCCAGCTCATTGCAGCCAACCAGAAACAGAGTTATCAGAAAAAGCCAGCTATATCGAGTAATCATTGTCATGTCGTTTTTAGGTTAGAAAGTGGCCGATATACCCAGGGTGTAACTTTTCAGAATCGGGTAGTTGTTACCGTTACCACTGCTGTTACTGTTAGGATCGCTACTCGTAGGTGGATTTAAAACAGCATCTGACCGGCCAATATTTTCAATGTCGATGTCACGCGTGAGCTTGTACAGAGGTGACCAGGTCAGCAGGTTCTCGCCCGACAGGAACACGCGTCCGCTGTTCATCCCGATCTTCCGAATCAGCGTCCGGGGGAGGTTATAGCCGATCTGGATATTTTTCATACGCAGATAAGCCGCCCGCTGTAAATATTTGGTCTGTGCCTGATACAGTTCGCCCGCGCTGTTCTGCGATACATACCCACGATACCGGGGCAGGTAGGTGTCTGGATTCTCTGGCGACCAGATTTTCCCCAGTTGCCACTCCGGTAATTTGTTGTAGGGGCGGTTGTACTGACCCCAGAAAATGCTGGCTTCAGCACCTGGCCACCAGTCCTGATGACCAACACCCTGGAAGAACGACGAAAAGAAGAAGTTGTTCCAGTCGGCTCCCAGCATGATGCCATACGTGTAGCGAGGAGTTGAGTTGCCAATAATGCGTCGGTCGCCTGGGTTATCCACTGTATTGTCGCCGTAGCTGATCACACCATCGCCGTTCAGGTCCCGGAACTTAATGTCGCCTGGGAGCCACTGGCCGGTATTGGAGGCTTTGTATAGGTTTTGTTTCGGTGATTGAGCTACATCATCGGTAGAGGTAAAGAAACCAGCTGTTTCATACCCCCAGATTTCACCAACTTTCTGACCTACATAATAATCGGAAAGCCGTCGGTTAGGATTATTAAACTTGTCGATGGTAGCTGAGTAGTCGGCCATGGTTAGGCGCACTTCGTAGTTGAACGGCTTGCTTCCTACAGAGAGTTTATCCCGCCAGGTCAGAACGGCCTCCCAGCCTTTGGTTGTTAGGTCGGCGTAGTTGCCTTTCGGCACATCGGTACCGAATACAGCTGGCAGGGTCATCCCTACGGTAAACATGCCCGTTGTTTTACGGATGTAAGCATCACCAGTAAACGTCAGTCGATTGTTCAGCATCGCCAGATCGATACCGAGGTCAGATGTAGTCGAGGTTTCCCAGGTCAGCCCATCGGGAAGAACGGTTGGCTGGCCGGTTTTCTGCGGCTTTACCCCATTCAGGATACGGCCCGACTGGGCGATGCTGAACTGCTCCTGAAATGCATAGGAGGCAATGCTACCGTTGCCCAGTGAACCGTACGACGCTCTGATTTTCAGGTCGGTAATGGCTTTGGGTGATACTTTCCAGAAGGATTCGTTCGATACGCGCCAACCTGCCGATACGGAGGGGAAGAAGGCATACCGCTGATCGGATGGGAACTTCGATGAACCGTCGTAACGGCCGTTCAGTTCGAGCAGATACCGGTCTTTGAACGCATAATTTAATCGGTAAAAGCCGCCCAGAATGGCCCAGGTTTCCATACCACCACTGGTCGTAATCGATTGACCCAGCGCCAGGCTAATATCTTGCGCATCAGAAAAAATCAGCCCGTTTCGAACCACCTCTAGCCGACGGAAATTTGAGTGCTCGTAGTTATAACCCGCCAGCACTTTCAGGTAATGGTTGGGGCTGAAGCGAGGTTCGTATTCCGCATATAAGTTCGTCGCCGTGTAGATCGTCTGGCGGTACAGGTTTTGCAGGTCGTTGTAGTTGGTTCCTACGTATTCGATCACGCCCGGTTTGCGGCTGTAGGGCACTGGCACCCGAGTCCGAAACTCATCATTGTCGGTAGTCTGAAACGTGAAATTGCCTTTGACGCGGAATTTGTCATTGAAAAACGTCGTAGCAAAATCGGCCGTATTCCGAAATACGCGTCGGTCCATATTGATGCCGTTTTTGCCGTACCAGAAATCGCCAACGGTGTAGGCAGCCGAGTAGGTCAATGTGCCATCCGGGTTAAACATCGGGGCATTATTGTGGCCTTCGTCGGAAATGTTCCGCCAGATACCGCCCCCTTCGCCCACGTTCAATGGGTTATGGTACTTCATCGACGAAAAATCGGCATTATTCGTGATTTTCAGCCAGGGGTAGAGCTGGATGGAGCCTTTGGCCCGCAGGCTCATGATCTTGTAATCGTCCGAATTGTACTTGAACAGACCATCCTGGGTATAATAGCGACCGGTTACGTAAAAATCAGCCTTACCGCTGCTGCCCGAGAACGATAGATTGTGCTCCGTAGCGCTGAGGCTTTTCTTGTAAAGTTCGCCATACCAGTCGGTGTTTTCGTAATACACATATTCGCCGGTAGTGGGGTCTACTATGGTCTTTGGGAGGCTGGGGTCGTTGTTCCGACGTTCGAGTTCGGCCAGGTAAGCGGCCGAGAATTTGACCGTCTTGTTGATATTCTGCGGAGTTTGTGCATAGTCGTTCCAGGCCGACCAGCCTTCGTTGAACATCTTGGCGAATGTGTAGCCGTTCGTTACAAAATTAGGAACTGAGGTCGGGCTTTTGATCGAGCGATTCACCGAATACGTTACGCTAGTACGGTCTTTCGTTGGGCTTTTCGTTGTGATCAGTACGACACCAAACGCGCCCCTTGCTCCGTAAATGGCAGCCGAAGCGGCATCTTTTAATACCGACACGCTGGCTACATCATTCGGATTCAGACGGCTCGGATCACCTTCTACACCATCAATCAGCACCAGTGCACTCCCTCCCTGACCGATCGAGGTGGTACCCCGAATGTTGAAGGTAGGCGACTGAATGGGTTTTCCGTCGCCCATCGTTAAGTTGAGGTTTGGAATAGTCCCCTGAAGGCCTTGCGATAAGTTGGGCAGTGAACGGTTTTCAAGTACTTCGCTGGTCACCTGGTCGACGGCACCAGTCAGGTTTACCTTCTTCTGTGTGCCATAACCCACCACAATGACCTCTTCCAATGACTTGGAGTCAGCTTTGAGCGTCAGGCTGATTACACTCTGATTGCCTACCAGAACCTCCTGACTCAGATAACCGACAAATGAGTAGATAAGGGTGGCCTTACCATCGGGCACCGAAATACGGTATTGCCCTTTGGCGTCGGTCGTTGTACCACGCTGCGTGCCTTTAACCACAACACTTACTCCCGGTAGGACTTCTCCTTTGTCGTCGCTGATGGTTCCGGTAATGGTGAGGTCAGCACTGGCAACAACTGGTACCGACAGCGTGTTGATGGAAGGAAGTGTGAATGAGGTACTTTCAATCGTCTTTTTACGAAGAAGGATGCGGGTACCTACCACTTCATACGAAATGCGGAGCGGACTGAGCAGTTCGTCCAGCACTTTAGAAAGTTTACCATTGGCCACATTGACCGACATTTTCTGGTCGGCCCGGATGCTGTTGGTGCTGTACACAAACTTGACATCCGTCTGTTTTTCAAGTCTGTTCAGGATTTTCCAGATCTCGACCGATTCCATTTTCAGCGTGACTTCCTTATTCAGAATTTCCTGAGCGTGTGTGTCGCGGGCGAACGACAGACCATAGCAGAGAGCGAAGAGCAGTAGCTGCACAACCGTTGTCTTCATGGCGTTCCACAAAACCTGTTTTAGGTAAAATTGTCTCGTCATAATAATACGATGTTCATGAAAAAGAGAGATGAGTAATTGGGTAAATTGAGCGTTGGAGGGCAATCGAAAGCGCAACGAATGGTTTTATCCCGCAAAAGTAGGGTTGTCTATATTACCAGTATATTAACTCTATAGGATGGTTTATTAAATTTGTTTTTCTAGTTTTGACAGCCTTCGCCATTAATAAAAAGGGTGGTGCCGCGCCGTTCGTAGCTGGCATTAAGTGACTTACAGACCAGATCAAGCCGTAGATAAAGAGGTAAATCATTGAGGTCGCCATTAAACGCACATTTGTTCAAGGCCTGGTTTTCGACAATGAATTCAATACCGTAGGCTTTGCTGAGCGTAGCGAGTACCTGCCCCAGTGGAACCCGATCAAATACGAACTGGGCTTTGTTGTTGGGAGGTAGCACCATTTGTGGGGTTTCGATTAGTCCAGGTGTCAGTTTCTGTGAGACTTTGTCGAAGGTTATTTTCTGGTTCGGAATCAGAATAACGCCGTTGCGGTTGCCATCCGATTTTCGGGTGTCTTCATACACAGATACTTTGCCTTTACTCACCTGTACTTCAATCGACTTGTCTTGATCATAGGATTTTACCGTAAATCGTGTTCCCAGTACCTGTGTAACCAGATTGCCTGTATGGACAATGAAGGGGCGGGAAGTATCTCGGGTAACATCGAAGGTAGCTTCGCCCTGGAGGTATATTTCCCGCGTTTTTGTGCCGAACTGTTCAGGATAGCTCAGATGGCTTCGCGGGCTAAGCAATACATAACTGCCGTCTTTCAGGCTGATCTTCTCAGCTTTATTCGATGTGTTCTTAATCGTAATATTTCCTATTGATTCGGGGCTTTTGCGAGTAATTGACCGGGCTACCTGCTGCGTATTGAGCTGACGGCTGACGAAGAGCCCGGCAAGGATAAAAAGTAGGATAGAAGCGGCAACCGCGCTGATTCGGAACCAACCATACCGTATCAGAAAAGGTTGTTGACCTAATGTATTGGCGTAAATGCGTTTCCATAAGCGGGTTTGAAGCGTATGTTTTTCGGTAGGATTGATGGTGAGCTGGCTTTGCTCAATCATTCGGTCCGACCACTCACGCATCAGCTTTTCCTCGTCGGGGTTGGTTTCTCCGGCAAGGTATTTCTCGATCAGTTTATCGAAATCATATTGGTTCATAGGATGGTGTGTTTGTGCGGATCAGTTCTGATAAATCCGAAGTTGCTCCTGTAGGACTTTGAGCGACTTGGTGATATGATATTCGACCGCCTTTTCCGACAGGTTGAGTTGCCGGGCAATGCTTTTCACGGGTTGATGCTCGAAACGACTCAACTTAAACACCTCGCAGGTTTTTTCCGGTAGCTTTTTCATGACTTCCTCTACTGCTTTCGATAAATCGGAAAACTGTACGGTTTCATCGGTCAACTCAGCCTGATGCAATTCGTGCAAAATGAGGTACTCCTGATAACGCCGTTGGGTGATTTTCGACTTGATGTAATTTGTTGACAGGTGCTTGATGGACACAACCAGATACGAACTTAGGTGATGAATAGTCGCTTGTTGACGTTTGTTCCAAAGCGATTCGAACAGATCATGCACCAGTTCTTCCGCATCTTCCCGGCTTCCTGTTTCGTGATAGGCCACGCAGAATAACTTATACCAATAGCGATTATATATTTCCTCAAAGGCTTTTTTGTCGCTCGCCTTGAGAAAACAAGTCAATTCAGTGTCGGTTACCTGTGCATTCATTGACTAGAGTTTCGCTGTTTATGTATAGTCAATTAAGTAGCTGAAATCCCTAAATAATTTTTAAAATTATGAGATAAGTACAATATGATGCGTATTTGTAGTTACTTTTCTAGTTAATGATCAACTTAGTTTGAGGAGGTTGGCTACATGCTATAACCTGGAATTGTCCTAAAAACGTATAACTAGTAGATCGTTGGCGCTGGCGTTTGCAGAGAAATGAAAAAAGCCCAGTCTACAACGTAGACCGGGCTTTTGAGGGAATACTGATGGATTATATTAATAACCAGGATTTTGTGCCAGCACATCCTTACCCTGATAGTCGATCTGGGTTTGCGGAATGGGCTGATACTCATCACGTCCTGCCGTGAACTTGCCACCCGAATAAGCCGTCGGCAACAGCTTGCTCTCATAAGCCAGGAAGGCGTTCAGTACCGTGGCCGCCGTGCCCCAACGAACCAGATCATAGAACCGGTGACCTTCTCCCGATAGCTCCAGCTTCCGCTCGAACTGAACAGCGGCACGAGCCGTCGCTTTATCGGCAAACGTTGGATAATTGCTGATCACATAGTTAGCCGCTGGTTTGCCATCCTGCATCACAAAACCGGCAGGGTTAGCTGCCCGCGTGCGCACCATGTTGACATAGTTGGTGGCGGTTGCTAAACTGCCTACTTCGACTTCACATTCTGCCGCCATCAGCAGCACATCGGCAAACCGGATGATGTTGTAGTTGATGGCCGAGTAACCATCCGTCCACGAGCTACCATCGGTCAGAGTCTTGTCCTGCGCTTTGTAGAAGACGAACTTCTTGGGGGAGTAAGGACCCGCAAAGCTCTGGTCACGAATCCAGTCCAGACCAGGGTGAGGCTGCCAGTCCAGGTATTGGATACCCCGACGGCCAACTGACCAATCCAGACGAGGATCGACCGGACCCGCATCGGGGGTGAAAGCCGCACTAGAGGCAATCCCCTGGTCGGTTTTCAGCTGATTAGCGCCCGTGTTATAGGAACCATCCAGCAGCGGTAAGCCTTTGGCGTCGACCCGGAACGAGTTAGCCATATCGAAGCTGGGGGGAAAGAATCCGCAGCAACCAGCCGGACCATTCGAACCCGTGTTGTAAGGGAAGTTCAGCACCAGATCGGGGTTAGCGTTATCCGAGCTACCCGTGTTGGCAGCGGCCTGGATGGCAAACACGGACTCCGAACCGTTGTCTTTAGCGGCATTGAAGTTGTCCGAATAGTTATCCAGCAATTTATACTTCAGGCCATTGCTGGTAACCCCACTGGCGATGACCTGATCGAAGAGGGCCTTGGCCTCCGTGTACTTCTTCTCGTAGAGGTAGGTCTTCGCCAGATAGGCCATCGCGGCCCACTTGTTGGCCCGACCCACGGACGACTGGGTAGCGGGCAGGTTATCCTGCGCGAACTTGAAGTCGGCTTCGATCTTGGGCCAGATGTCGGCATTGTTGGCTACTTTCTCGATGCCGGCACCGTAATCGACGGTTTCGTCGATGAAGGGCACCATGTTGAAGTTCCGTTTCAGTTCGAAGTAGTAATGCCCTCGCAGAAAGCGGGCTTCAGCCTGTAATTCAGTTTTGTCAGCAGCCGTCACATCGGAACCGGCTGATGCGAGCGAGCGCAGGACGGAGTTACAGCGAGCCACCCCTTCATACATGGCATTCCATTTGGCGTTGACTTCACCACTGGAGGGCAGGAGCTGGTAGGTCTGGTAGGGAGTCAGGGCGTTAAAGTCGCCGGAGTTGGAGCCTTTGTTGGCTTCACCCCCGGAAATGCTACCCCGCACCCAGTTGAAAGAGCTGGCTGACTGGGAGAAGCCCCGGGCGTTGAGCTGGGCGTAGGCCCCCATCAGCAGACCATCCAGACCCGCTTTGCTAGAAAGCTGGGTTCCAGAAAGCTGTCCAGTGGCGGGCACTTCCAGGAATTTGTCGGTACAGGCAAAAGAGACGGCCATCAGCAGCGTGGCGGTCAGTGTGCCTTTGGTAATCAGTGTTTTCATTATGCGTATATGCCTTAGAAATGATAAGGAATAAGTGTCTTGTCAAATCCCCAGCGACTAGTATTCGTAAATATGTTTAGTTAGTCTATTAACGAACAAGAGTCGCTGGGTTGTATCTAGCCTAGGCTTAGAACCCGAAGCTTAAGCCAACGTTGTAGCCACGCTGAACGGGGTAGTTACCAATATCGATACCGAAGTTGGTATCCGCCGAGCCACCTACACCTGGATCAAGTCCTGAGTACTTGGTGATGGTGAACAGGTTGGTAGCCGATAACGATATACGCAGCCGATTCATGTTGATCTTGTTGAGGATCGTCGAGGGCAGCGTATACCCCAGGGTCAGGTACTGCATCCGGGCATACGAACCGTTCTCTACGTAGTAGGAGTTGGGCTGGGTGTTGGTGCTGAAGTTCGACGCACTCTCGAAAATGGGCACCGTTGTGTTCGTATGATCTGGCAACCATGAATCTTTTACCCGAGCACTAACAGCCGCCCCCGTGAAGGAGGGATAGAAATCGGTGAACCAACGCTGGTTATTGAAGATCTTGTTGCCCAGCGAGGTGTACAGGTTAGTGTTCAGATCGAAGCCTTTGTACTTCAGCGTCAGGGTGATACTACCTGTCATTTTCGGAATCGGGCTGCCCAGATACTGTCGGTCATCAGCCGTGATCTTGCCATCCCCGTTGGTGTCGGCATAGCGGAACCGACCTGGACCCGCGCCTTCCTGGGTGGGAGCAGCGGCCACTTCTTCCTTGCTGTTGAACAGACCGATCACTTTGTAGCCGTAGAACGACGACAGATCATGACCCGGCTCGTTGCGTACTACGTTGCCACTCAGACGCGTACCCCCGCCGTAGAAGTAAGGCACCAGCGGGTCAATGGATATGATCTTGTTGTTGAGCAAACCGGCAATGGCCGTCACTTCGTAGCTCAGATCGCTGTTGATGTTGCCCCGGTTGGTGACCAGGATGTCGATCCCTTCGTTACGCATGCTGGCCAGGTTTTTGAATGGGGCCCCTGAACGAACGCCTACTACACCGGGCAGAGCCAGTTGGTAGAGCAGGTCTTTGGTATCCCGGCGCCAGAAGTCGAGCACGACTTCGAGTTTGTTGTTGAAGAAGGCTCCGTCGATACCGATGTTGCTGGTCACGTTAGTTTCCCACTTAGCCGAAGCATTTCCAATCTGAGTACGATAGAAACCAGAAGCAATTGTATTGTTGGTTCCATTGATATCATATCCCTGACTAGCATCACCACCATATAAATTGTACTGGTTGGTGGCACTTAGGAAGTTGGAGTTACCCATGGTACCGTATCCACCGCGAATTTTCAGGTCAGATACCCAGGGCAGATTCTTCATGAAGTCTTCGGATGACAAACGCCAGGCGGCCGACACGGCTGGGAAAACCCCGTACCGATTTGAGGCCGCGAATTGCGATGAACCATCCCGGCGAACAACGCCTGTAATGATATATTTATCATTGTAGGTGTAGCGTACCTGACCAAACAGCGAGTAGAACTTGTTTCCCAGGCTGTAACCACTACCGACCTGCCGGGTAGCCCCTGGTGTGGTGGTGCTGATGGTTACGTAGTTGGGGTCGGTCGAGAAGGGGTTTTGGCCAGAACCAAAAATATTCCGTCCGGCTCCTGTATTGAGGGCTTCGATACCGGCCAGGGCGTCGATGTCATGGATACCAAACTTCTGCTTGAAGTGAGCGGTGTTGGTAAACGTCCAGGTTAAGCCGTAGCCAGATCCTTCGCTGTAGGTATAGGTGGTGTTGTTTTCCGAGTTCTCATACTGCACCCGACCATAGCTATTATAATAATTGGTGTAATAGGCACCCCCCAAGCTGCTGCGCAGGGTCAGGGATGGAATCACATCATACTCCAGGTAGGCATTACCGAATCCGAAAATATTGAAGTTACTATCGTTAGCCCGTTGTTGGCGATCGGCAACTGCATTGTGAGGGTTGTTGAAACCCGGAGCAGCTGTACCGGCATACCCTCCAAAGGAGTTATACACCGGAATAATAGGAGGAGTACGGAAGGCCGTTAACACCTCGTTTTCGTCGGATGATGAAGACGAGTTGTTGTTGGTCGAGTTACCCAGAATACTACCAACGCCACCCAGAGTGCCTTTGGTGCGGATATACGCTAATTGGAAGTTTTCGCCAAAGCGGAGTTTCTTGGTGATGTCGAACTCAGTGTTGGCCCGTAGCGTGTAGCGCGAGTAATCGTTATAAATAACGATACCCGCCTGCCGCTGCATACCCAGCGCTACATAGAACCGGCTCGATTCGGTACCGCCCGAAAAACCAATGTTGTGCCGCATCAGCGGAGCCACCCGGGTGATCTCTTTGTACCAGTTGGTACCCGCTTTGTTGGCTGGAATGACGTTATAGATCGCCCCGTTGGCTGGGTTGACGTTGTACTTGGCTGCTTCTGCGGTCAGATCCACCTGCGAAGCCGATAAGCCCGAACGGCTACCCACCAGCAGATAATCCGGTAACACCGGCGTAGCCCCTTCCCCATACTGACCTCCGGCTAAGCCTTTGAAATCGTTGGTGGGGTAGGTGCCCTGATAAATGTCATTCTTACGAGCCTGCCAGGTCCAGTCAGCCTGCTCCTGGGGGTTGAGGATCGGCAGGCTCTTGCCTGGATCGGTAGCTCCAAAAAGACCATCGTAGCTTACGCTCAGCTTTTGAGCCCGACGCTGGCCTTTGCGGGTGGTGATAACGATCACCCCGGAAGCGGCCCGGGCTCCATAGATCGAAGCCGAAGCGGCATCTTTCAGGACGGTGGTCGTTTCGATATCATCAGGCGCCAGGAAGGATGTTGTTTGAACGGGTACGCCATCGACCACATAAAGTGGCTGGTTACCCCCGAACGAACCAAAGCCCCGAACCCGAACCTGGGACGAAGTACCTGGCTGTCCGTTGGTGATGACGGTGACCCCGGCTACCCGACCCTGCAATTGCTGTTCGACGTTGGTGGAAGGAACGACCTTTAACTGAGCGGGTTTAACGGTGGAAACGGCTCCGGTCACATCCCGACGGTTTTCGGTGGAGTACCCGGTAACGACGACTTCGCTCAGCGCGGTGGCTTCGTCTTCGAGACGGACGCTCAGGCTGCTTTGATTGCCCACATTGACTTCCTGGGTTTTGAAGCCGATGGCCGAGATTACCAGTACGGGATCTGCCCCTCTGACATTCAACGAGAAGTTACCGTTGGCGTCGGAAGAGGTTCCGACCTGGGTCCCTTTCAGGACGATGTTGGCTCCGGGTACGGCTCCATCCGACCCCGTGATTGTTCCCGTCACCCGACGGTCTTGGGCTGAAGCATGGAGGCTCCAAAGCAGCAGGACTGCACCCAGAAAAGCGGTCTGCAGAAACCTGTAGAACGATGCTTTCATGAAATTTAGGTTGGTTTGAAAAAAAATGAGTAAACACTTTACTGTTAAAGTAAGCGGACCAATATTAAGTTGGTTAAATTATATTTCAAAAGGGGATCGTGATAATTCTATTTAAGAAATTGAATTAAAAAGGTGTAATTTATTGAAAAAATTAAATTAAATATGGATTAATACATTGTTAATCAAATATTTACGCTATAAATTATGTTAATAAAATTAAGTTTTTTCTTGAAAATTAAATAGAAATTAAATTTGATTTTAACGGTAAACTTTTTGCCTTATTTCTCTATAAATTAGTCCCCGAATAACTAATTAAATTGACTTAAGAAATTTTAATTGAGTATATTTTTTTTAACGCACGTAATAATACTCAGTTAAACTACTCAGGCATATTTAATTAAATTACTTAATAGATTTTAACTATTAAAAATTCTAACTCAACGTCCCATATGGATACTTATTATTTTTATGCATACTATCGAAATCCGAAGGTTACTATTCATAAAGCAGCTTGTCGATTTTGTAATCAGGGTAAAGGCATGCAGCCTAACAAGTGTAGTTGTTCGACAGGGCGCTGGCGGGGAGGTTTTGCCAGCTTCGAACTGGCTTTAGAGGCCGCTCAGGAAATGGGTAAACGATTGGGTGTAGAGCCGACGTATTGTCAACGGTGTCTTTCGGATATAGTTGACCTTTCTATGAAAGAAGAAGTTGGTTTAGAAACGGCTGCTTTTGAGTAAGGATATTGTAGCAGATGTCAGTTCATAAGAAAAGGCCCTGTTTGCAGATAGATGACTGCAAACAGGGCCTTTTGTAAATAGATCATTATGGCTTAGCTGGCAAACTGCTTAACCAGGCCTTCCAGCGTATGTAAAGGCTGAACGCCCGACTGCCGCCAGACAATTTTCCCGTCTTTAAATAAAATCATGGTTGGAATACTGCGAATCTGATATTGCTGGGCGGCTGCCTGTGCTTTATCGACATCAATCTTCACAACCCGGACTTTATCGCCTGCCCGATCGGTGAGTTGCTTGAGGATAGGAGCCTGTTGTTTACAGGGGCCACACCAGTCGGCATAGAAATCGACCAGCACGGGTTTATCGCCGTTGATCAGGTCTTTAAACGATTGCTTATTCATAGTGGTGTTGATTTACGATTTTCGGTATTCAGTTTGCGATTTTCAGAGCCGGGCCGTAAAAGTCCGCTTCTTGCCAACGTAAACCGAAAACGCTAAACTTGCCTTATTGTTCCTCATTCACCGGTTCGTTCAGAATGGTATGGCCCATTTTATCCCGTTTGGTTTGGAGATATCGTTTGTTGTGCGGGTTGGAGGGAATTTCGATGGGTACAGTGTCGACAATTTCAAGGCCATACCCCATCAAACCAGCCCGTTTCTTCGGATTGTTGGAAATTAGCCGCAGTTTGCGGATACCCAGGTCACGAAGAATCTGAGCGCCAACTCCATAATCGCGGGCGTCCATAGGAAGTCCTAGTTCCAGGTTGGCTTCTACGGTATCGCGGCCCATTTCCTGAAGTTTATACGCCTTGAGTTTGTTCAGCAGGCCAATACCCCGACCTTCCTGAAACATATACAGCACAACGCCTTTCCCTTCGGCTTCCACCATTTTCATAGCTTCGTGAAGCTGAGCACCGCAGTCGCAGCGGCAGGAGCCGAAGATGTCGCCGGTCACACAGGAAGAATGCACGCGTACCAGAACAGGTTCGTTAGGCTCCCAGCTGCCTTTAATGAGCGCCAGGTGTGTGTCGCCAGTGTTACTTTGTTTATAGGCAATCAGATCAAAATGGCCCCATTCAGTGGGCAGATCGACGCCAATTTCCCGGTGAATAAGTGTCTCAGTCTGGAGTCGGTATTCAATCAGATCCTGAATACTAATCAGTTTCATGTCGAAACGGTCGGCCATGACGCGCAATTGCGGTAAGCGGGCCATGGTTCCGTCTTCATTCAGAACCTCGATCAGTACACCGGCTGGCGAAAGACCAGCCAGCCGCGCCAGATCGATAGCCGCTTCGGTATGCCCCGATCGTCGAATCACACCACCTTCGGCCGCACGTAACGGAAATATATGACCAGGGCGCCCCAGATCGTCGGGTGTAATGGTTGGATCGACCAACGCCTGAATGGTTTTAGCCCTGTCGGAAGCCGAAATACCGGTTGTACAACCATGACCTAATAAGTCGACCGAAACCGTAAATGGCGTGGTATGAACCGACGTATTGCTGGTAACCATCATATCCAGGCCCAGTTCATTGCAGCGTTCCTGAGTAAGCGGAACACACATCAGTCCACGGGCTTCGCGGACCATAAAGTTGACCATCTCGGGCGTAACCATTTCGGCCGAACAGATCATATCCCCTTCATTTTCGCGATCTTCATCGTCAACGACAATCACAATTTTACCCGCCTTAATATCCGCAACAGCCTCTTCGATAGTATTGAGTCGAATCGGTGTTGCGTCGGACGGGGATAACTCGTAGCCAGAGGCAGATTCTTGCTGTGTGGCGTCAGAGTTGGTACTATTATTGCTCATCTTTTTTGGTCTATGCGTATCAGTAAAACTATCTTTGGTAGTGCTTAGCCGGTCGCCTACTAGTTCAATGGGAGACACAGGCTCCTGTTTAATCGGAAAACTGAATTTTAGAAAGATACGTTTCGCAGGATGCGAAAATGTCTGTTATTCCGTTTAAAGCATAGATGCGATAATTATATAAGAATGCTAAAAAAGTTACCCTCTGTGCGAGTCTTACGATTGTGGTTGATGGAGTCTGGGGTGAAAACCAAGGGATTGACTGGCTGGTTGAGCCTGGCCTTAGGCGTATACCTGCTACTGGGTAGCCCTCAGTTCGTACGGGGGCAGAATGCCTGTGCTAACCCACGATTTCCGGGCGATTTTTCGGTTGATAAAGCAAAAGTATGCGTTGGTTCGTCGGTTAATATTGTAGGCGTGCCAGCCAACTTAATAAGCGCTCAATATAATTTTGAATACGATGGCAAGAGCACGATCGATAAAGTGACCCTTGCACCAACCAAAGCGCATACGTATTCGACTCCCGGTTCATTTACAATTATTCAGAGCGGTGCCGGTAATGGTGCCGGTACGGGAACTATCTTCTGCAAAGAAGTAGTCGTATTGCCTGTGGATCAGGTAAGGTTTACAGTCAACATTTGTTCTGGACGTAGGGCCATTCTTGTGCCTGATGGCTCGACACTAGGTCAGTATGACAGCTATGAGATCCGATGGGGGGATGGAACCGTTGAGCGGAAAACCCGGGCTGAACTGACGAATCAACCCGCGCATACTTACAGCAACTCCAGCAATCAAGTACTTACCATCCAGCTTCAGGGAGTTTATAACCCTCCGGCCGATTGTAGGTCGACAACATCTGTGGCAACAATTAGCCTGATTGGCGCGGCCACACAGCCTACGATTTCGGCATTGAAAACTACCAGCGATAATTCAATAGATATTGACTATCAGGTTAGTACTGGGATCACGGTACAGCTTTATCAAAAGGTAAATGGGGCCTATGTATCGACTGGTAAAACCAGTACAGGCGGAGGTACATTTACCGTGCAGACCGACGCTAAACAGGTACAGTGTTTTCAAGTGGTTACTCAGGATGCCTGCAACAGTACCCCTGTAAAATCGGACGAAGTGTGTAGCCTGGTGCTTGATGCAAAAGCGGCCAATAAACAGAATGATTTAAGTTGGCAGGCCTATGCCGGTACGGCCACCCAATTTCGGTTTTATCGGATTCGGCGCAATGGTGCAGTAAATGGCCAGGTACCGAGTCGGACGACAACTACCTATGCCGATGCCAGTGACATCACCTGCGGTACGCAGTACTGCTACTCGCTTGAAGCTACGGTCGGTCCAACCACGATTACATCGCAACAGGTTTGTGTAAACGGAATCAATGATGGCACGCCAGGGGATATTGAGGGAGTTGTGGTATCCATTGAAAATAACAGGCCCCGGATTGTGGCCAATTTACCTGCCACCAGTTCTTCTTCCAGCTTTACTCTGGTCGTGAGCCGTGCTAGTGGTTCTTCGGGAACCTATCAGCAGGTTGGTACCATAGTGAATAAGAATTCCTTTGTGGATGCGAGCGCTGATCCGTCAGCTGGTTCATATTGCTATCAGGTAAGTTATCTAAGTGCCTGCGGACTGACATCAAAACCTTCGGAGCCGGTTTGTTCCGTATTCCTGACATCTAACTCGCCTAAAGGGATCGACTGGTCGGCCACGTCGCCATTTACGCCCTCAACAATAGCTGAATACATTGTTGAAGTGATTGATTCGGTCAATAATACAAAACGAGAAATACGCGTAAGCTCAAACACCCACCTCGATCTGACAGACGCCGATCTGGAATCGCAAACGCAAAAATACCGGGTTATTACAGCTTCATCGGACGGAACGGTTAGTTATTCGAACTTCTACACCTTCCGAAGTGAAGTTAAGATCTGGCTTCCTGATGCGTTTACACCGGATGGCGACGGGATGAACGAAGTGTTTCTGGCAAGAGGCATCTACCTTGACCAGTTCCGCATGACCATTTTCGATCGATGGGGCGAGGTCGTATTTACAACTACGGATAAACAGCAGGGTTGGGATGGTACCATAAATGGGCAGCGAGCGCTGGAGGGCCAGTACTTGTACCGTATTGAAGTGATTGATCAGACTAATCTGAAAACTGTCCGAACGGGGGGCGTACTGCTTGTTCGAAGTAAACGCTGACAAAGAAGGCATCCAGACGATACAAAGCCTATCCTGTATAGAACGTACTTACGCGATTGCTCCCTGAGAGCTATACTTCTCCAGCCTTATCCGGCTTAACCAACACGTCATTAGCATTCTACGTCTGATCGGCAATTGACTATACTGAAACAAATCCGGATTGATCAGAGTAATCAGATAGCGCGTAGGTAATCTGTTTAAAATGGTCCGATTACTCCTGTTGCAAAATGTAAGAAGCAAACCGAATAAAAATGCCGGGTGAACCCAGTAAACGTTTTGCATGTTGCCAGAAGTGTGATATTTACAAATAGAAGGTGGATTCTTTACTAGATACGATATGAATATGATGGATATGTTCGGGAAGATGAAAGAAGTTCAGTCCCGAATGAAAGACGCCCAGGAAACGCTTAGCGCAGTTACCGAAGTCGGTGAATCAGGGGCTGGATTGGTAAAAGTGACAGTGAACGGCCTAAAAAACGTTCTTAAAATAGAAATTGACCCTGATCTGATTAAGCCCGACGACCGCGAAATGCTACAGGATCTGGTCGTAGCGGCTACTAACAAGGCGATGGCCAATGTCGAGACGAAGTCCCGTGAACACCTCCGGAAAGCTACAGAAGGGTTACTGCCCAATATTCCCGGCCTGAATCTGGACGGGCTTATGTGAGGAAGAGTTTGTAAGTTTGTCGTTCGTAGGTTGCTGTTGGTATAGGTCCTTGTTAACTATGACAAACGTCAAACTGCGGACGCAAACGTTGAATGGATTTGGATAGTCTTGCCATTGTTATTCTGAATTACAACGGTCAGCCGTTTTTAGCGAAGTTTCTGCCTAACGTATTGGCTCATGCCGACGGACATCCGGTTTATGTGGCAGATAGTGCATCTACGGATGGATCGGTCTCTTTTCTGCGAACTGCTTTCCCTACCGTTCGGGTAATCGAACTGCCTAAAAATGAAGGCTATGCCGGAGGGTATAACCGGGCTCTCGACCAGATTCGATCCGGCTATGGAGGAGCTACTTATTATGTACTGCTCAATTCAGATATCGATGTGACCCCCAACTGGCTGTCGCCTGTGGTATCCTTATTTGATGCGAATCCAAAGCTGGCAGCCTGCCAACCCAAAATCCGGTCGTATAGCCAGCCCGACTTGTTTGAACACGCGGGTGCTGCCGGGGGCTTTATCGATTGGTTGGGTTATGTATTCTGTCGGGGTCGCGTTTTTGCAACCTTCGAGGCCGATCGGGGCCAATATGATGATAATAGCCCCGTATTCTGGGCAACAGGTGCCTGTCTGTTTGTCCGATCATCCGTATTTCATCAAACCGGTGGATTCGATGCGGCTTTTTTTGCCCATATGGAAGAGATTGACTGGTGCTGGCGTGTTCAGCGGCTTGGCTATGCGGTTTGGACCTGTGGCCAATCGACTGTATACCATGTAGGTGGTGGGACACTTCATAAATCGAATCCCCACAAAACCTTTCTTAATTACCGGAACAGCCTGTTCATGCTCTATAAAAACTGGCCCTCAGATGGTTGGTTATGGCCTAAAATCCTGCTACGGTTGATACTGGACGGCGTATCGTCGTTACTGTTCATGAAAGAGGGGCAATGGCCTGATGTATGGGCAATTTTGCGGGCGCACTTCGCTTTTTATGGTAAGCTACCAACCTTACACCGCCAACGAAACGAATTGAAGCGGCAACAGCTAAAAGAAGTTCAGGTATACCCCACTAGTATTGTGTGGCAATACTTCGCTAAAGGTAGAAAGACGTTTCAGGAGATATATGAATAATGTATAATATAAGATGTAGGGTGTAGGATGTAAAGTGCCTGTTTTTGTTCATAGAGCATACATCCTATATCATACATTATTTACAGTTCCCAGATAGTTGGATGAGCATGCCGACGAAGATGCTTGTTCATTTCCATCCAGAAAGCGAGTATCAAGTAAAGCACAACTGGCGATCCTAAGGTCAAACACGACGTATAAATAAAATATAAGCGGATACTACTAGCTGAGATATTCATTTTCTCACCTAGGAGGGCGCATACGCCAAACGCTTGATTTTCAATGAAATAACGTATCTTGTCCATTTTCTTATATATGAAGTGCCTAAAAGATCTGGGCAATGATATGACGAAGAACAAACTGGGTTTTTGATAGAATGTTTGCTCTTTGGATAAAAAAGCAATATAAACTTAGTGAAATTAGCTAAAAAGTGTTGGTAAACTCATTGAAGTCGGAACATTTTTGTTTTCTTTGTGTTGTAACGGCTATGACGGTGCATAAGTGTCGTTTTTAGCTATTTTTTTAACAAAGTTCGTTGATTATCAACTAAGTACCCTGGTAACGGGATGGTCTGGTATCTGTTTCCTGAATCTTTGTTAATAACTGACCCTTTAAATGTTTAATTGTTTAATTGTTTAAGTTTTATGCAAACAGGTGAAGTAAAATTCTTTAACGAGAGTAAAGGCTACGGATTTATCGTTGAAGACGGTACCAACAGAGACATTTTCGTTCACATTACCGGTTTAAACGGAATTACCATTCGTGAGAAGGACCGGGTACAGTTTGAAGTGATTGACGGCAAAAAAGGACTAAACGCCGTAAAGGTGCAGAAAATAGCCGACTAGGGTAAGTCTGTGAGGACCAGAGTATGAAAGGTTTTATCTCTTTCATACTCTGGTTTATGAATTACTCTGCTATCCAGCCACGAACCTCCTCAATACGAGGCATTGCTACATCCATTTTTAGTTTTTTACGAACTCCACCAAGATCATTAAAAAGCTTATTTGGGTTTGCAGCACGTAGCTGTTCAACAGTCAGGATGCCCAGCTTTTGCAAAGCAGCCACCCATTCGGCAGGTACACCGGCAGCAACAAAATCTCCTTCGCCCGATTGTTCGACTTTCTTTTCAGGCCGCATCTGTGGGAAAAACAGAACGTCCTGAATAGAAGGCTGGTTGGTCATTATCATGGTTAGCCGATCAATACCTAGTCCCACACCAGCCGTAGGGGGCATACCGTATTCCAGCGCTCTTAAAAAGTCTTCGTCCAGCGCCATCGCTTCTTCGTCGCCCCGTTCGGCCAGACGTAGCTGATCCTCAAATCGTTCACGCTGGTCAATTGGGTCATTCAGCTCTGAATAGGCATTCGCAATTTCTTTTCCGTTACAGATCGCTTCAAACCGTTCGACAAGACCCGGTTTGCTTCGGTGTTTTTTTGTCAGTGGTGACATCTCGACCGGGTAGTCGGTAATGAATGTGGGCTGAATTAGGTTAGGCTCACAGGCCTCGCCAAACAACTCGTCGATCAGTTTAGACTTGCCCATGGTATTGTCTACTTCGATGCCCCGGCTTTGTGCTACCTGACGCAACTCATCTTCTTCCATAGCCGACACATCAACACCCGTATATTCCTGAATGGCCTCGAACATGGTCATGCGCTTCCAGGGGCGTTTGAAATCGATCACATTCGTACCAACCGTCACCTTCGTCGTACCGGCAACATCCAGCGCCACTTTTTCGACCATTTCCTCAATGGTATCCATCATCCAGAGGTAGTCTTTATAAGCCACGTAAAATTCAACCTGCGTAAACTCCGGATTGTGCGTACGGTCCATCCCCTCGTTACGGAAGTCTTTGGCAAACTCGAATACGCCATCATAGCCACCAACGATCAGCCGTTTGAGGTATAACTCATTGGCAATCCGCATATAAAGCGTCATGTCGAGTGAGTTATGATGCGTACGGAAAGGCCGTGCCGTAGCGCCCCCATGAATAGGTTGCAGAATAGGGGTTTCGACTTCCAGATAGCCTTTGTTGCTCAGGTACTGGCGAATCGAATTGACCAGTTTGGTTCGTTTTATGAAAACATCACGCACCTGCGGATTTACAATCAGGTCGACATAGCGCTGGCGATACCGTTGCTCTGGATCGGTAAAGGCGTCGTACACTTCTTTCTCACCCTGATCGTTGACCACCTCTTTTACGACCGGTAAAGGGCGTAGTGATTTATTGAGCAGCGTAAATTCCCGAACGTAAACAGACAACTCTCCGGTTTTGGTCGAGAATACATTCCCTCGCACACCAATAATGTCGCCAATGTCGAGCAATTTTTTAAAGACGGTGTTGTACAGGGTTTTATCGTCACCAGGGCACAGGTCATCGCGTCGGAAATAGAGCTGCATTCGCCCGGTCGAATCCTGCATTTCGGCAAAGGAGGCATTCCCCATAATGCGGAAACCCATCAGGCGCCCAGCTAGTTGGATATTTCCCCAATGACTGTCGCCCGACAGATCCTGTTCGGGTTCAATGGTCGGAAAAGCCTCCCGGATACCGGCAATAGTAGCCGTTACGTCAAACAGTTCGGCAGGGTAGGGGTCGATCCCCATCCGCATTAATTCTTCGCGTTTTTGTCGGCGATTTATTTCTTGTTCACTCAGGAGCATGATTGTCAATGGTCAGTCAACCGGTTGGTTAACCAGGATTTTAGCCCGCAAAAATAGTGAAAAGGATTGGCGTTTGCAGAGTTAGCGTTTGAAGGGGCTGAGTTTTGTTCATACAAGTGGCTGGCAAGACCCTCTTTCGAGCGAAAAATAGAGATTATGAGGGATTGTAAGTATGCGGGATGAAGTCAAAAATAACATGGCCGCAAACGAGTAGACAGATCGTTTGCGGCCATGTTATTTTTAGGAGCAGTGTTTAGCCCTCCAGGGACACCATCGCCTTAATGACCCCATTAGCGGGATTCAGCCAACTGGCAAATTCGTCGCGTACCTGTCCAAACGCAACCCGATGCGTAATGTACGTGGTAGGGTCAACCAGTCCGGCTTTCATTGACGAAATTACGTGTTCAAAATCGGCACGGGTCGCGTTTCGGCTGCTCATCAACGTGCCTTCCCGCTTATGAAATTCGGGGTGGCTAAAGCTGATTTCACCTTTCTGTAAACCAATCAATATATACCGGGCACCATGGGCCATGTACCGAAAGGCATTGTTAATTGCTCGTAAGCTGCCTGTTGCGTCGATGACTACAGTAGGCAGCTCACCGTTGGTGATTAACGAGAGCTGCTCATACACATCGGGCGAAGTAGCCAGAACTGTATGAGCTACTTTCAATCGGTCCTGGCAAAAGGCCAGCCGCGATTCGTTGATATCGAGTGCAATGACGTTTCCACCGGCAATGCGGGCAAATTCCATTACGCCCAACCCGATGGGGCCAGCGCCAACTACCAGTACCCATTCGCCTGGCTGTACACCTGCCCTACGAACACCGTGAGCACCAATCGCTAAGGGTTCAACCAGCGCCAGTTCATCGAAACTCAGCCCATTGCCATGCACCAGTGAATGAGAGGGCACTGATAAGTATTCGACCATACCGCCGTCTGCATGAACACCGCACACCTGCAAATTGACACAGCAGTTGGGTTTCCCTGATCGGCAGGCAATGCAGTGGCCACAGTTGAAATAAGGTATGAACGTAACGGCTTCGCCAGGTTCAAAACCCGGTGCATTGTCGGCTTCGACTAGCTCACCCGCCAGTTCATGACCCAAAATTCGGGGGTAGTTAAAAAAGGGCTGAGTGCCTTCAAAAGCGTGTAAATCGGTGCCACAGATTCCGATCCGACGAATGCGCAGAATACTATGATCGGGTTGTAAACTTGGTTTTTCGCCTGACTGGTAGTCTAACTGGCCCGGCGTTGTACAGACTAATGTTTGCATAAAATAGGGAATTGTTACTGCTGCAACGTAATGCGGGCAAGATGTCCGCATGGTCCATACGATTACAGACAGAGCTGTGGCCTACCGTTGTCGCAGTTTTAACTATGCGGACATTCTGTCCGAGTTAGTTTGCGTTGGCTAAAGCCCGGTCGAGGTGAACATAACCCCCATCGACATAGAGCAGTTGACCCGTAGTGTGACTTGAGCGGGGCGACAACAGGAATACTGTTGTATTGGCAATCTCTTCGGCTGTGGTCATCCGATTTTCAAGCGGGATATTTGCCACAATAGAGGCTAGTTTGTCTTCGGGATTCGGTAGCGTCTGAATCCAGCGTTCGTATAGGGGTGTCCAGCATTCGGCTACGATGATGGCATTGACCCGAATGCCATATTTGAGCAGTTCAACGGCCCACTCACGAGTCAGCGCATTGCGGCCACCGTTTGCCGCTGCGTAAGCGGACGTTCCTCCCTGACCTGTTTCGGCGGTTTTAGAACTAATGTTGACAATCGCTCCTTTGGATTCTTTTAAGGCGGGTAGGGCGTAGTGGACAATCAGGTAATAATGTACCAGATTTTTGTGCAGTGAAGCCATAAATGCTTCGTAATTGCCATGTTCAAGACCAACACCATCGTTGACGCCAGCATTGTTGACCACACCGTCGATGCGTCCGAACTGTTGCAGGACAGCATTTACTGCTTTTTCCGATTCCTCGGGTTTCGTGAGTTCGGCCGCGACCTGAAAAGCCTGTTGCCCGGCAGCTTCCAGTTCTGCTACCACCTTTAGGTTATCGGCTTCATTACGGCCAATAATTACCGGAATGGCTCCTTCGCCTGCCAGCACTTTAACTATGCCTTCGCCAATACCTTTAGCGCCACCTGTAACGATGATAACCTTGTTTTGCAGTTGTAAATCCATGTTGTTTTATTCGGTAAGAAATGCCGGTAAAGTTAAGGCTGTGTTTTTAGGTTTCGTGTTTCAGGCTAGCTGAAGCATCAGAATCGAAAATGATTTCCAAAAAGAAAGTCCTCACACAACTCGGTGGGACTTTTCCAGAAAACCAACCTATAAAATAACTCCGTGTGCATCTTAAGCCAGTTGAAAACACAACTGATTGAATTCGTCTTCGTAGATATAATCGCTCGGATCATACAACTCCGACGCGGCTACCAGCAATATGGTATCGGTAGTGAATCGAATCTCTTTCCATAGCATTGGAGGAATGTATACGGCCTGCCCGGTTTCGGTCAGCCGAAGCTGGGCAGCTTCGCCTTCCCTATTTCTTAAGTCGATGGTAAGTTCTCCCTGTAGAACAATTAAATATTCCTGACAAGCGCGATGTGCGTGAGTACCCCGAATGGCATCTGTTGGAACGCCATAGATCCAGTAAAGACGTTTTACCGGGAACGGGGCCTGTTTGAGTAAGGAAAGCGTATCCTTATTCGTTAAGTCAAGTTTATTAATCGTGAGCATTGCCATACGTTTGACGGTGATTTCTGTACTCCTTTTGTGATGCCTTAGTGTTAGTGCGAAGCTGTTAACGTCACATTCTTCACTGTGAAGTTTTTTACCGCGAAATAGAGAATCGGTAAGAAACAACAGGCCGGTACCAGGTAGGCCGTTTGCATAGTGGTCAGGTCTGAAACCCGACCCATAATAACCGGGAAGAACGCTCCACCCGCTATCGCCATAATAACAAGCGAAGACCCCAGCTTTGTTTTCGATCCTAACCCCCGGATACTCAGGGCGAAAATGGTTGGGAACATGATCGACATAAAAAACTCAACGCCGATCAGGGCATAAACCGGCACCTGGCCATGCCCGGTTACCGCAATGGCTAATAGACCAATATTGAGCAGGCTGTACAAGGCCAGTAAACGGGGAGGAGCTATAAAGCGCATCAGAAAGGTGCCAAAGAAACGACCAACCATAAAAGCCAGCAACGCTATAGATAGCAGTTTGGCGGCCGGCTTTTCGGTAATATTGGCAGCCTGGCTAACAAAGCGAATAAAAAAGCTACTTACACAAACCTGAGCGCCTACGTAAAAAAATTGAGCAATTACGCCTGTAATCAAATTCTTTTCGGTCAGAATCGATTCCTGGCTGGCCGACGGCGAATCGTCTTCATCACTGATAATCGGTAGCGGTGTGCGGCTTATTAAGAGAGCAACCAGGAGAACAAAGCCACCAATGAGCAAAAATGGAACCTGGACCGACGAAGCTTCTTCTTTCAGATAAGCCTGAAGTTGATCGGCCGACATGGCCTGTTTGTCGGCAACCGACAGATTCTTGCCGGACAGAATAAACTGGCCACCTGCCAGTGGAGCCAGAAAAGCAGCTAAGCCATTGAACGATTGGGCAAAATTGAGTCGTTGCGTACCCGTTTCAGGGTCGCCGAGTACGGTGATATAGGGGTTAGCCGCCGTTTCGAGTAGGGTTAAACCGCTGGCAATTACAAATAAGGCAATTAGGAATAAGCTAAACTGGAGCGAATCGGCAGCCGGATAGAATAAAAAGGCACCACCGGCAAATAGGAGCAGACCCAGGGTAATGCCTGCTTTGTAGCCATAGCGTTTCATGAAGAGCCCGGCAGGTATAGCCATTAGAAAATAGGCGATATACGAAGCCGAGTCGATAAACGCTGATTGAACATCACTTAACTGGCACGCTTTTTTCAGGTGTGGAATCAATATAGGATTCATATTCAAGGCGAATCCCCATAGAAAAAAGAGTGCTGTAATTAAGACGACGGCAAAACGATTCGTAGGTTTAGACACTGTACTTCTTGTGGTTTAGTTGTAAATCCAGTTAAGGTTACGTTGCAAAGGAACTCTATTTATTCGCCCATATTTTGTAGAAATTTATCTGGATAGTCAGCTATTTTAGCATAGATCACCAATCTCCCTTTTTGGCCGGGGCTTCTTCTGAAAAGATCAAGGGATAAGCATAACTACTTAGCCTTTGATTGTTATTTATAATTAGGTGGCGACCTGAAATATGGCTTACAATATACGAGTTTTCGCTGGATGGTTGGTATGATAAGCTAAGCCTGGTTATGAAACCATGTTAAAAAATTTCTGCCTTGGCCCGCCATACTGCTTACCCGCTATACAGCATGTGCTTCATTGGCCGTTGATCAATTGGCCTGACCGCTCCTCCTGTTTTTGAACAACATACTTTATTTTTAACTATCATTGTGCTATCATTTTGATAGCAAATCTGAACTAAATTTTTACGAATATGGAAGAGAAACGACTTACCTCCGTTTCAGGCTATGTGTTTATACTGATTGGCCTGGTCTGTTTTGGCTTAGCTCCCTTTACATTACGTTATGCCCCTATTTTGAGCGGCTTTCTGGCAATATTGGGCATTTTTATCCTGAAAGGAATAATCGTTATTTACCCAAACGAAGGTATTGCTGCCACCTTTTTTGGGGACTACGTTGGCACCATTAAAGAAACGGGCTTGCGCTGGGTGAATCCCCTGTACAGTAAAACCCGGATCAGCCTTCGTGCTCGTAACCTGAACGGACAGCAGCTTAAAGTGAATGATAAAATGGGTAACCCCATTGAGATTGCAGCCGTTGTGGTTTGGCAGGTGGCTGATACGGCCAAAGCTCTGTTCGATGTTGATAACTACGCTAATTTTGTACAGATACAGTCCGAAGCGGCTGTACGGTTTTTAGCCAGCTCCCATGCCTACGACAACATGGAAGATGAACACGAAAACGTTACCTTGCGCGACAATACCGGCCAGATCAACAAATTTCTGGAGCAGGAGCTTGATGAGCGTCTTGGGCAGGCAGGGGTTCGGGTAATGGAAGCGCGAATCAGCCACCTGGCCTATGCACCCGAAATTGCTGGGGCTATGCTTCAGCGTCAGCAGGCAACCGCCGTGGTATCGGCGCGGAAGCAGATTGTGGAAGGTGCCGTTGGGATGGTCGAAATGGCATTGGCCCGACTTGCTGAAAAGGACGTAGTTCAACTGGATGAAGAACGAAAAGCCGCTATGGTGAGCAACCTGCTGGTTGTACTATGTGGTGAAAAAGCAGTTAGCCCGGTCGTAAATGCGGGAACACTGTATAATTAAGTACTAGACGTGAGTAGCGAGGAGTGCGAATGGCCAGACTATTCGCACTCCTCGCTACTCACGTCTCACTCCTGAAAAGAGATGGCTGCTGAAAAAAAAGCGTTTGTTTTACGGATTCAGCCGGAAACGCTAAAAGAATTGGAACGATGGGCACAGGAAGAGTTTCGAAGTGTGAACGGGCAAATTGAATATCTGCTCAATGAGGCACTTCGGAAACGCAAAAAACGTGCTCAGCAAATTCCGGATAATGACGTAAAGCCTTCCGATGAATAAGCCATTACATCAACTTCACTGTCCTAGTCCTCCTGAGGAGTGTCCAATCCTTTGGTAGAAGCCGTTTTAGCGTCTTGTTCAAGCATCAGATTATATTGATTAATTAACACCAACCGCCCGAAAAGTAAGCGGTCATTGATATTATGGGTATCCCTATATTTTTTGAGTTGTTTGTCGTAACGGGTCATCAGGGGCGTATACACGTCGGTATAAAACCGGTCGAGTGCCCGTAAATGATCCCCATCGTTAACAAAGTACTCGAAATATTCGGGATTGTCGGCCATGGCTGGATGGTCGGAATAGTAGGCAGGGTGTGTAAACGCAATTTTTCGAAAGCCCCGCCTGGACCTGAGTCGTCTGACCACGGCCAGTGAACCGTCCTGACACACTTCGAAAAAGGCCTGCTTAGCTGAAGCCTGGTCACTCTGATGAATTAGGGTCTGAAAATCCCGGTATTTATGGAGGTTAAAGTCGAACCAGCCGAATTGGCTGACCTGATTAGTGGAATAGGTGTGCATTCGTCCATCCTTGGTGCGAAACAGCACCATCTCCGTCAGCCAATTATAGCATATATCGCCTTCCAGCGTGGTTTTGTCCCAGAAGATTACCTTTCCGTTTTGCCAGATGGGTTTAGGTATAGAAGCCTGGCTAAGAAAAGATTGAAAAAGTACAATTACTATAATTGACGTAATTAAGTAACGATAGGTCATAGCCTCTTATGTTTGGTGAGAGATTTATTTGCTGGTAACTAAGGCCGCTTCTTACGTAATAGTGGTCTTACGTTCAATTATGAAATTAATTATTTTATATATATATTCTTTTACGATATAAAATAATGCAATTTGGCGTTTTTTAATTATATATAGCTGCAATAGAACAAGCAGAAGAAAAGAGAGAGATTGTTCTATTTTTCTGTATTTTGATTCAATTTGATCGGCTGACTAAATTTATCTAATGGTGCCTGAATTTTTGAGTAAGTTTTGTTGACTTGATATAATACAAAAATACGTCACCTCGAAGACTGTTCACTGAAACAGGTTTCAAAGTGACGTATGAATGAGTGACGCCTAGAGGCTTTTACAAACGGTCGGTGGAGGAAGTAACGAAATTGCCGATCAATCGAATACCGTCCAGTGTAAGTGAGGGTACTATAGCCGTAAATACATCGTTCAAGGATGGAATCCGCTGCGATAAACCGCCTGTTGCCACCGCGAGGCAATCGCCAGCCAGTTCTGCTTGAATGCGAGCGACCAACGAGCGCACGAGTCCTTCATAGCCTAGTACGACTCCCGCCTGAATGGCATGGGTTGTGCTGGTACCCAGTGCAGATGAGGGTACTTCAATAGGGACTTCAGGTAGCTGAGCGGTATTGGCAAACAGCGAACGAATGGCTGTTTTTAGTCCTGGCGCGATGGCAACTCCTAAAATTTGTCCTTTGTCCGAAACGGTTGTAAACGTGAGTGCCGTGCCAAAATCGACAACTACGCAATTGCGTTTATACTGCATATAAGCAGCCAGCGCATTAGCCACCAGATCGGTGCCAATTTCGTGCGGACGCAGAATTTCGAGAGGTAACAAAGGGTAGACCCCTGGGCCGACCACAACAGGAGCAAAACCGAATAACTCCGTCAACATGCCCCGCATAGTGGGTGTAAGATCGGGCACTACACTGCTTAATACTGTGGTTTTAATGGCACTGAGCGGAATATCGGCTTCCAATAGCCAAAGCCGAAGTCGTCGTTCATACGATTCGGCGGATTCATCTTTTCGGGCAGGAGTGCGCCAGATGGTGTGCCAGCCAGTTTGGTTGTAAAGCCCAAAAACGGCGTCGGTATTACCAATATCAACAATAATCTGCACAGGATGGGAGATGGACGGTTGTCGGGGCGAAATAAGGACAAAAACCGCACATTCCCGCACATTCTCTCAGAGCGATTTCTGACAGGATTAGCAGGATGGACAAGATTTTCTGACTGTCTTAAGCCTAACCATCCGGTTAACCCTGTCAAAAGAAATTTTATAGTATGATCTTTTTAGGCTGCGTTGTCATGAAATCTTTAAGATAAAACGGCTCAAAAGTCGCCATATCTTCAAACTGCCCATCGGTATAGGCCCGGCCTGCCAACTGCCCCACGGTGCGGGCTGAAGGAACCAGAGCGCGCGCTGGGAAAATGGCGTTGGGATGATCGTTTAGCAGGCTCTTACATTTAGCTGCTCCATCACCAAAAAATACCACCGGACTCTGCCTGAGCCAGTCACCGAACGAAGTGTGGTCGATGATTTGCGCTGCTGTGGGTTGCCGCTCCTGGCCCTTTGTATCGTATAAAGCGCAATACACTTCCATCCGTCGGGCATCGATCATCGGACAAAGCAGATGATCGTCCGGATAAAATGCCCGAATTTGCTCAGCCATAGCGGCTAGTGTGTTGATGGCCAGTAAAGGTTTGTCAAGAGCAAAACAGAGCCCTTTGGCGGTAGAAACAGCAATTCGAAGACCCGTATAAGAGCCAGGCCCTTTGGCAACCGCAATGGCATCCAGATTAGCCAGTTCGTAACCTGCCTGTTGGACCGCATCGTGAATCAGCGTAGTGAGCATAGCCGCTGATGTGCGCTCCGTAAACAACTCGTAACAGGCCAGAAGCTGTGAATCCTGATGAAGGGCTACCGAACAGGAAGCGGTAGAGGTATCGATGGAGAGAATCAGCATGATGTAAAGAGTGAAGAGTGCGGGATGTAAAGCGAAGAGCAACCCGCTGCGTCAGCCGTTATTCTTCGCTTTACATCCCGCACTCTTCATTTTCTACTTGCTTTTTAAAATTGACTGGTATCGTCCCATATCTTTAAACAGATCGAGGGCCGCTTTAAGCTCGGGATCGGTGGAAAAAGATGCCTCCTTAATCCCTTTTTGCAGGTAATAATGCCCTGCAATCTCCTGTTCCAGTAATGTCCGAATTTCGGTTTTGAAGGTATTCAGGTCGGCGTCTTTGCTATGCGACATCTTGGTTTTCAGCGACTTCAACTGATCCTGAATCTGATCAAAATATTTCTCTTTCTTGGCCGAAGCTTCGAGTGTGCCCAGATCTTTTTCAACCTGAGTAGTGTAATCGTATTCTTTGTCGGCCAGCCATTTGGTGAACTCAGCATACTCCGCGTCGGTCAGCTTGAACTCACGGGCGGGTTTGATGGTGGGATGATCGTGGTGGTATTTGACCGCGTAATCGAAGATTAATCCCTTATTGGTCAGGCTGAGCGCAATAGGCGTTGGCGTTTGAGCATCAATAACTACGTCGGGCAGAACCCCACCTCCGTCGTATACAACACGACCCGCTTTGGTTTTGAACGCTGTTTTCAGCGAATCTGGGATTTTGCCTACGCTGCCGTCTGGGTTGCGATGGCTATAATCGATGGCCTGAATACAACGACCACTGGGTATGTAGTATTTGGCCGTGGTGATTTTCAATTTTGTATTAAACGATAGTTCGCGCGTGGTTTGTACCAGTCCTTTGCCATACGTACGCTGCCCAATCAACACGCCCCGGTCGTAATCCTGAATAACCCCCGACACGATTTCGGCGGCTGAGGCACTATGGCTGTTGGTTAATACGATGATCGGGATTTCGAGGTCCAGGGGAGGGTTCAGCGCTGTATAGGTTTTGTTCCATTCGGTCACTTTGCCCTTCGTGGTTACTACTTCCGAATCTTTGGGGATGAACGTATTACAGATGTCGATAGCCATGTTGAGCAGCCCACCGGGGTTTTCACGAACATCCAGCACGAGTTTTTTCATGCCCTTACCTTTCAGTTCCTGAAACGCCGACCGGACTTCCCGCGAAGCCGTTGCTGTAAAGTCTTTCAGATCGATATACCCCACATCTTCGGAGATCATGCCGTAATAAGGCACATTCGTCATTTTGACCACATCCCGAACTACACTCAGGTCTACCGGGCTTTTCTCGCCGTACCGTTGCACCGTAAGTTTTACGGCTGTATTGTTTTGGCCTTTCAACAGTTTGCCGGGGTCG